>NZ_JAHLDM010000024.1:0-86361 GCF_018861295.1 Clostridium estertheticum
TTATCCACCTCTATTCTTATATTTAATTATACATAGAAAAACCCTATAGCGTAGGTTTTTTTAAATCGTCTACTCTATAGGGTACATTTTAAACCACCTTTATTGGTAACTTTTTTATCATATGCATTTCCTTGGATCTTAGCAGAATTTAAATAGTTTATAACGTCTTTTAGCATTTTAGTATGGTCAGAGTTATTAAAATCAAAAGTATAAGTTTTAGCAGTCATTCCACCAGCGCTTGCTAATTCAATTTTTGCAGATTTTATATTTTTAAATTTAAGCGCTTTTATAGTATTTGTAAGTGATATACCCTTAGAACATCCCATTACAAATACTATACACAATATTAAAGCAATAGTTATAAATCTAAAAAATTTGTTTATACTATCTCACCATCCTTCCAAGTATTTACTTTATATACGAATTCACAGTACTATACCATTGTGACGCGGTAAATGAAGATATCGAACCAACTTAACTACCTGTTATGCTTATTATATTCATGTCATAACAATTATTATAGAATAGCCCCAGTGGCAATGTTGAGGGTTACTCAAGTCCCACCGACCTGTCCACTTGTCAAGGTTGCATCGGTAAATGCATAAACTTACTATAAAAAATATACATAATCTATGTGTTCACCAGCAAAATCTGCGATACTTTGATTCTTCCTTTTTTTATGTATTGTGAATCCAACACTCTCATACATTCGTTGAGCAGGGATTAGGTCATCATTCGTGGTTACAATGATTTTTCTCACATCATTTTGGGTGATTCTATTGACCGCTTCTTGAAGCTGTATTTTGCCATAACCGTTGCCTTTATGTTTTGAAGCAATGCAATTATGCCCAATCTCTGCATACTCAGGCATATTTCTCGGATCCCATGAAACAAATCCGATGACTTCATCGTTTACTGTTGTGATAAACCCATATTTATCTGCAATTTGTAAATTGTCAAAGAAAAAGTTGTCAAAAACTTGCCAATCAGAATTACAACTTTGTTCATATCTACAATCAAATGAATACGCATCTGCCAATAATTCGAAAAGTATTCCTCGATTAAAGTCGCTCACTTTTTTAAATTTAATACTCATGTACTAATAACTCCCATTTTTTACTTAATATAAAAAATCTGTAGTTCGACTTAAAATACTATAGTTCATTAACTTAATTTAAGATTTAGTGTTTTTTTAAAAACATTAACTATTAATTTTTTTTATTACCCATGCCATATTTTGACCTAGATTTTTCATATTTTCCATACCTTCCTTATCCTTTAAAACATCACCAACTTCTTTCCCATAAACCATATTCCAATAAGTAGAACCTACCAGTAAAACCTCTTTGTTTAATAAAAAATGATTTAAAGTATCTACAGCAGTCATCCCACCACCACGCCGAAGTGCCACAACAGAGGCACAAACTTTATATTTAAGGAGTTTAGGATTAGTTGAAATAATAACTCCTGAACGTTCAACAAAAGCTTTCATCTTAGATGATATATCTGCCGAGTAAACTGGTGAACCGAGTATAATTCCATCTGACTCAACCATTTTATGAAAACATTCATTAAAATCATCATCTCTAATAATACATTCTCTATTCCCTTTACAAGCAAAACAGCCCTTACAACTTTTAATTTCTTTATCAAATAGTTGTATCAATTCTGTTTCTATCTCTTGCTTTTCCAATTCATTAAACACTGTTTGAATTAATATTGCAGTATTCCCATTTTCACGGGCACTACCATTTATTCCAATCACCTTCATAAATATCATCCTTTCTATCACTGAATATAGTATCAATAGTATTTACTTCTCATTTTTGTGTGATAATATATAGAATATTTGCTTAATTATATTATTCTATATATTAACTACAATCATTAAAAATATTATTTCAAAAGTGTTATGTCGTGAAAGTTTAATATTGGATACTAACATCATAACAATTTGTAGACTATTTATCTAAAGCAAATTCAACCGCAGAAGTAGCATGTATTCTTGTTGTATCAAAAACTGGTATATTAACATCTTCTTGCTTTATCAATAAAGGTATTTCTGTACACCCTAGCACTACTCCCTCAGCACCCTTTAATGCTAAATTATTTATAATATTTATATATTTGTCCTTTGAAACTTCAGTTATTATACCCTTACATAATTCATTATAAATAATTTCATGAATGATTTCTCTCTCATTTTCATCTGGAATAATTACATCAATATTACATTTTTCCTTTAAGACTTGTTTATAAAAATCTTGTTCCATAGTAAATTTAGTTCCAAGTAATCCTACCTTTTTCATTCCCTTTCCAATTATTTTTTCACCAGTTACTTCGGCTATATGTAAAACTTTTATTCCAACTTTATTCTCTATATCACTTGCCATTTTATGCATTGTATTAGTACATATTATAATAAAATCGGCACCACCATTTTTAAGCTTTTCAGCAGCATTAACCATAATATTAGTTAATTCATCCCATTTATTTTCATGCTGTAATACTTCTATTTCTTCAAAATCTACTGAATATATTAAGCATTGTGCCGAATGAAGTCCTCCTAATTTTAATTTGACAGTTTCATTTATAATTCTGTAATATTCAAGTGATGATTCCCAACTCATTCCACCTATTAACCCAATTGTTTTCAAATTACTCCTCCCCTTTACATTTTCAAATCATTACTATACGATTTTTTATAAGCTTATCATAAAATATATATTTAATTATACCATAATTGCCATAAATTAAATATGTTTACAATTCTTTAAAAATTAGAAATAGCCCCCATCTGAATGTATACTTAATATATATAATTATTGTTTAAAGTCCATTCTAATAAATTCTTTGCCATTTGGTATGCTATGCTTATTCGTTGATTATTATTTAGAGTATATGTTGTAGGATTATTACAATCTGACATAATGTATAACCCTTTTTTGCTTTCATTTTTGCAAAGCTTGTTAAATTCATTAAAAAATGAAGGAGCAGATTTTGTAATCATAGCTGCAAATTCTCCTCACTCTGTATTTCATCAAGTAAATCAACATGTAGATATTCCAATGATAAGTATTATTGATACTACAGTACAAAAGCGATTGAATTGAATTTACAAAAGGTACTATTAACTGGCATAAAATATACTATGCAAAGTTCTTTTTATCAAGACGGATTTAAGAAAAATGGTATTGAAGTTATCGTATCAAGTGAAGAACATCAAAATGAAATAAATTCAATTATTTTTAATGCACAGTTCACCCCACCTTAAAATAAGTTTAGTCCGTAGTTAATGAAAAATGTGCAAATTTCTTAATTTAATTTTTTTGCTTTAATTATAAATGAAGTAGGCATGTACTTAGCCATATAAAGAGAATAATATTTTTCCGAATATTCCACCTCCAAATTTGTGTACTTTTCTGAAATATCTCCCTCAATGAGTTTTTCAATATTTAAACCTGAAGATATTAAATCATTAATAAAAGTGCTTAATCTAATTCTATTCAAAGTAACTGGTTGTCCCCTAAATGTTTTATCTGGCTGAACCCCATCATCAAAGTATGACCTTTCCACAATTATATTAGTATCTTTACTTCCTAAACATTGATAAATCGGATGCTCCCAACTAAATATCAGTATCCCACCTTCCTTTAAATAAGAAAATATATTTTTTAAAGTTTGTTTTAAATCTATTTTCTTATCGATTTGCGTATATCTTTAGTAATCCTCATTTAATATTTCTAAATATAAATAAAAAGTTTTTCCAGGTACTCCAATACTATTAAGCATATCATAAGATTTAATTAAAGCTTTAACCATGCTTCTTTCTTTTCATTATTGTCTATAGTAATGTTTAAAAAAGGTTCAAAGCAACACACAAAAATCTCACCGAAATTGCCATGGGAAATTCTAATCAATGCGTTTGACACAAACCCGTTTTTTTCAGCTAATGAAAGTTCTAAAGTCTCTCTTAATCTTATGACTTGAGGTACAAGTCAAGGCTTTTATGCCAATTGGTTTAAATTTAAATAAAAGCTATACAATTTAAGATTAATATCTTAATTTCATAGCTTTTTGCATTATAAATGAAAGTTATATTTTACATAATTCATGAATTGGACTTTTGAGATAATCTTTATTTACAACAAAACATTAAAAAAATTTTATACTATTTTAAAGAATCATTGTTATTTTGATATTATTTCCATTCCGTCTTCGGTTACAAGAATTGTATGCTCCCATTGTGCTGAAAGTGATCCATCGGCAGTAAATGCTGTCCATCCATTATCCTCATCTATAAATATTTCATGGCTTCCACCATTTATCATTGGTTCAATCGTAAATACCATTCCCGGCGCCAAAATCATATCTGTTCCTTTAGTTCCAAAATGAAAAACAAATGGATCCTCATGAATATCTAGTCCAACCCCATGCCCTCCAAAATCCCTAACTACTGAGTATCCATTACTTTCTGCATATCCTTGCACCGCTGAGCTTATGTCACCTAAAAAGCCCCAAGGTTCCACTACTTCTATTCCTTTGTTATTTCTACTATCTTTCTAGCTTCATCACTTACTTGTCCAATCATAAACATTCTTGATGCATCTGAATAATATCATTTAACTAAAAACAACATCCAATTAATCTATTATTTAATAATTCCGCCATGAAAAAAACACTTAATGCACTTGTTCCAGGAAAGTCATTTTAAACCACCCCTAAATAAGTTTACTGATAAGACAACCATGTTACTACCAATTAAGCATAACATTTTCAACTGTAGTTATATTGTCATTAACAATATTTATTCTTCAATCTATCTCGCTGCCATGAGTTCCTTTGATAAATCTATGCATGATTAGCGGATTAATAATACAATTCATCAGTTATTTATTTTACAAATTCAAATAATAAAAACTCCCTATACCAATTTAGATTTTTATATCTGTGTATCCCTTATTTCAATTTCAGTACCTTCAGGTGCTTTAATTTTAAATAAATATCCGCCCTCAACTTTATATATTTCTTCTCCATTTTTAATCTTAAAATTGGTATAGCCTAGTTTTTTTATCCTATCAAACTCTTCTTGAACATTATCCACTAAAAAACACATATGAACTATTCCTTGGTCTAATGAACTCCACTTCTTTAATTTATCGCCATTTTTACCCGTCTGTAATTCAATCATAAATGTTCCCAGTCTTAACCATGTATTAAAAGCTCTTTTATGGAAATCTTCTGTTTCTGTAACTAATTTAAATTCTAAAACCTTAGTGTAAAATTGAAATGATTCCTCATATTTTTCTGTTTGAATACAGACATGGTGCATCATTTTTATGCTCATAAAATCCTCCTCAAATAATGAAATATTAATATAAGTAACCTAGTCGCTAAAATTATTGTTTTTTTTCATATTTCACAACAAATTTACTAGTAGGTAAATAATAAAGCTTATATCTGCTTTTTTCTATAGGCTTAAATTTCCAAGGATTATATTGATATTCTTTATCATCTAAAATAAATGAGTTAGGCCATCCAGTCATATACGTTTTTTGTACTGTCCCCTCGTATACTAACAACTTTTCATTCAAAGCATACTTTATATCCTTAATTTTAGGTAACGTAATATTATAAAAAAGTGAACCGCCTAGCGGTACTAATATAATTATCAATACTAGATAAATCTTTTTTCTCCCCTTTCGAAATAATTTTAAAACTGTTCCTATCTTATAAATATAAAAAATTCCAACAATCATTTCTATAAATAAAGTTTCATAAAAATAGTTCATTACCACACCCCCTTTTGATTTTAAAAATACATAAGAAATTTTATTATGTATTTTTATGAATTTTAAGCTAATCATACCATAATTATCATAAATTACTTTTAATAATTTCATAAATAACTAATAGTCCAACAATTAAAGTTCTTGTTCTCATCGCAAATTTAATAGGCTAAGACCTTTAATTGATAACTATATATACTATTATAATAATTATAATCAACTTTTTGTTGACTATATACAACATTGATACTATAATAAATTTATATGGAGGCGTATTATGGTAAAAAGAAAAAAGTTATTTAATACAAAGATAAAAGTTCTTAGAGCTGAAAGAAATTTAACACAAGAAGACTTGGCTATAGATTTAGGCGTAAATAGAAGTACTATTTTAGAAATAGAACGGGGAACTTTTAATCCCTCTCTAAAACTGACTTTTTCTATAGCAAACTACTTTAATAAAAGCATTAATGAAGTTTTTGAGATTGTTGAGGAGGATAAATAATGAATAATTTAGGGAATATATTTTTGTCTGCACATGTTGTGTTTGCCACTTTTATAATAGCTTGTTTTTTTATGACATTGACTGTAGACGATGATGAATTACATCAATACGCAATGAATAAAGCAATCAGAGTTTCCGTTATAATAACAATATTGACTTTAATGGGATATTCTCTTTATAAACTAGTTTCCGGTAGTGGTGTTATTAGTATTAATGTGATTTTCTTTGGTATAGAGGGTTTGAGCCTTTTAACATTATTACTATATTATCTTGAATTAAAGGGATTTAGCGTTTCTTTCAAAAAAAATAAAAAAATCGGAGAATTTTTAACTACACTATCAATAATTATAAGTGTATTAACTACAATTAGTTTATTATTTGAGTTCAAATTATTTGCTAACCCTACAGGAATTATTAGATCTGATGTGTTAATATTATTAATAAATTTTCTTATTCTACCATTAGCCATACCTTTTTTTCCTAATAGGAATAAAATACTTAGTCGAGATGATTATAAAAAAGAGCAGAAAGAGATAAAGAAAATGTCTAATGTTCTCACAGTAATATATGTAATATTCATGTTATTAGGAATTATATATATTATTTATAGACGTTTTAATTAGTCCATTAGAATAGTTAAATAATATTAATATATTAACCCACACATTAATTAAATGGTTGCTTGTTACAATATAGGTTACAGTTACAACTCATGCTTAAGAAAGTTGCAAATGAATAACTCAATAAGAGTTATTCATTCCTTCTACACTTCTTTCTACTACCGCCACCATGTCATCTTCAGCACCGAGACTGAAGTTAAAAATAATACCTTTTCCTCCACCAGCACCGATTGCAGAAATAAAAATATTACTCCCTTTACCTACTACAGTAAGGCTTAAACTTGCTCTATTGCCGTTCCTCATAAAATATTTATCATACACCCTAACCGCTATATTGGTGTCTCCATAAGTTTGGTTGCTTTCATCCACTAAATTCATAGTTATGCCACTGCTGGCAATATCGTTTTCCAACTGATGAATTACTTCCTCAAATTGACCACTAATAGTCTTTTCATACTTTGCCATGCTACATCCTCCCTAATATTAGTTCGTTTTTTTATACGATTGTGTTATAAAATATCTATTACTCTACATCAAGCTCCACCACCGCACCTAAGAATAAGGTATCTATCACCCCCTAAATACAAATAAACAGATTTCCCATACCCAATGGATTTTATTCCATTACTGTAAATTGCTTTAAATGTAATTCTATCAATAATTGTTGACACCTCATATTTTGGCTTATTATTATCTGTTAAAGCCATAATCTCTCTATTATTATCATACCGGTATCCATTAATAGTCACCCTATTAGGATAAGCAAATACATTCCATGTGCCATATATTGCGCGATTTGAGAATGATATAGGCAGGATAGCAACGCAGAATATTAACATTGCTTTTTTTATTATGTTTCGTGATTTGTTCATTTATCTCCTCCCTGACACAATGACAATTAGTGCATATAAATTACAATTTTCAATAACATTATATAATGAATGAATATTGATTGGCAAAGTTTTTTTCTTGGAGTTATTACAGTATCTCTAGTTAGCATTAATATATATATTAAGAAGATTTATGATTTACTTAAAAAGAAATGGATTGGACTCATTTGTACTGATTTAAGCTTAACAGAAGAACAGATTATTGCTCTTTATGTATCTAAGTTTTCTTTAAAATATGTAAATCTTATTTGGACCTTGGAAAAGAATTTCAAGGTCTTTCCTATGATTCTATGATTGCACATACCACAATTGTGATGACTAGATATATTAAAAGAAGTTTTACAGGATATAACTTAGTCGAGATGCCTATAAAAAAGAACAGAAAGAGATAAAGAAAATGTCTAATGTTTTCACAGCACTATATGTAATATTCATGTTATTAGTAATTATATATATTATTTATAAACGTCTTAATTAGTTTATTAGAATACTTAAATAATATTAATATACTATAAATATATTAACCCCCACATCATTTAGATTGGTGGGTTGTAAAAACATATGTTGCTAAGCCAGTTCTTTTTACTTTCATACCTAAGTCCTGCTAATACTTTCTAAACTTAATCGTTTTTTTGTATAGCCTTCAAATTCCATATAAATTTTATCTAAAGGATGGTTGCTTAGCTTTCTCATATTGCTAGTTATTCTTATTCCTCCTATCCTATCTATAGGTAACAGTTTATATAAAATAATCCGATACATCAACTTATCTACCTTTATTTTTATATTTATATTTATATTTTTCAAAGATTTTATTTCCTTATAGTTATCTACAAACCAATTAATAAACGTATTAACTTGAACCAATTGCTTCTCATTATGTATTAGTTTATCTTCAATAATAGGAAATATACAACCTAATAACTCTAAATTATACTGTTTATTTATTAAAATTTCATCAATATAGCTATCTATCTTTTTTTGCAAAAATCATTAAATTTATAATTTGTCACTAAATCTTCAATAAAAAAAAGTACACTAGCTTCAGGATTTTGATTTAATTTAATGACCCTATGTATATCACAATTGGGTAGTATGCATGAAATTATGAAATCTATATTTAGTATTAATAAAATAACTCCTATATCTATAGTTAATTTAAAAAACAAAAACGATACTCCTATTAATATTAATACTATGTTAAATAAAACCCCGCCACTTAATATTAATTTTAAGTTTACAACGAACTTTTGAAAATCTTGTTCACAGGTTATGGAATTATTTACATCTATAATTACTGCTCCACCTGTAACTAACCTAGTAATCTTAAATCTGAACTTTAATTTACTATTATCATTTATTATTATAAATGGACCTACAATAAATAATCTAAAATTATATTTACATAACTTTAAAACTATTAAGTGACCAATCTCGTGAAAAAACACAGAAAAAGAATACACCACAATAATTTTAAATAAAATCTCTGAAAAAATTATGTTTTCATGATTTTGGTAGCTTATCATTATATCAAGAAGTTCTTTGGCACCCCACATTGTAAAAGTAAATAAAACAACTATAACAAATATATTAATTATACTTTTAAATGTTCTATTTTTAGCTATTTCACATTTATAATTTATATGAATATCCGCCTCACAACTGATATAATCGTAACAAAACAATGCATCATGTTATCAACCTATATCATATGTTATTTTTTAATGTCTTGGTAATATTGTAAATACTATTCCGTAGTAACCACCAGCTAAAATTCCAAACTCGAAATCATCAGGAGTAATATAATTACCGATAAGTAGGAATAAAACAAGTGATATAATAAAAACAAATATACGTATCAAATTTTCTTTACCACTTTTCTTAATGAATTTCTGAATTGGTGTAAATATATTAAATTTATCATTAACAATATATAGAATAATTTGAACAGGAAAAAAAAACATTAAAAATGTTACTAAAAATTTAAGCATTGAGCTAACAAGTTCCATATTTTCATCTCCTTTTATTATCATTTTAGAATCATGTAAAGTCTGTTTTAAACAACTAATCACTTTATTTATATAATTAAGTTTGTAATTCCAGTTCCCTTACATAGCCAAATTTCAGAGGCTAGTAACATAAAAACTATATCTTTTGTTGGCATTATTTCATGTCACCAAACTATGTATTTTATATTATCATATATAAACTTATATGATAATCAAAATGACGTTAAACGTAAGTCTTATTGCACAAACGGAATATCTTTGTAGATATACAGAAGTCTATGTAGATTAAAATATATCTATATTTAATTTATGGAAATAATGGTATGATTATATATGTTTTAAAACGGGTTTGTAGAATTATATGGGTAGGAGGAAGATAATGAATGAATATTGATTGGCAAAGTTTTTTTCTTGGAGTTATTACAGTATCTCTAGTTAGCATTAATATATATATTACGAAGATTTATGATTTACTTAAAAAGAAATAATTCCTACTTTTTGAATATTTCGTCGTAAGTAACCCCCTATCTAATGATGATATGGGGTTACTTACTTTAATTGTGTTAATTTCACTTTGAGGCTATTAAATATTATTCAAGCATTTTCCTTTGAAATAAAGCATTAAGTATATTTACAATTCTTTAGATACATTATTTATTAATAACATCTCTTATATGGTACATTTTCTGGCAATTTTCATAATGTATATAAGCAAAAGATTATAGAACGAAAAACATTAATGGGGGACTATAAATAATCAGATATAATTAAAATTGGAGATGATGTTTTATGAAAGGAATAGATATATCTAGTTATCAACTAAATGTAGATTTTGAGAAGGTAAAAAACAGTGGAATAGAAATAGTTTATATTAAGGCCACTGAAGGAATCACTTATACCAATCCGCTTTTAAAGTCTCAATATGCTGGAGCAAAAGCGGCAGGACTTAAAATTGGTTTTTATCATTATCTAAGAGCAAACGATCCAATATTAGAAGCAAAATTTTTCTTAAGTGTTATAAAAGGGCTTTCCTCCGATTGTAAACACGCTATAGATGTGGAAGTATCATTAGGTCAAACAATAACTAAGACAAGCTCTAATATAATGCAGTTCGCGAATTATCTAATATCAACTAACAATGAAGTATGCATTTATACAGGAGATTATTTTTACGCAAATAATTTAAATAGCTCAGTTAAAAATATACCTTTATGGGTGGCACATTATGGAGTAGCAAAACCAGATGCAGCTAATTATATAGGGTTTCAATATTCAGAATCTGGAAGAATAGACGGAATAAATGGATCTGTTGATTTAGATGAATTTAGTACTAGTATATTTGTTAGTTCAATTCCACCAATAACCCCTGTAATAATTATAAATATAGTTGTAAAGGCTTTTCAACATGCTGTCAACTTAGTAGGATTAAAAGATAAAAACGGGGACAAGCTTATTGAAGATGGTATCAAAGGTACACATACCAATGAGGTTATAGCTAAGATATTTTTCACTAATGGATCGCATAATGAACTTACAAGGTGGATACAGCAGCGACTTATTGCATTAGCCTTTAGTTGTGGAAAAACTGGAGCTGATTCATATTTTGGTGTAAATACGCTAGTGGCTGTGAAGAAATTTCAAACTATAAGAGCTTTAAAACCTGATGGAATTGTGGGACCATTAACCATAAATCAATTATTAAAATAACAAAATACTCCAATAGATATCAATGTTTAAGACTGATACTTGACATTATGTAACTAAAATGATATCTTTAAATAGAAAATAGATTTCATTCAATTTAATTTTATGTAATTGAATGAAATCAACTGAAATAGCAACCATATTAATTAGATAAGTATATAAAGGAGGATTTTATATTATGACAATTTATGACTTTAAGTTTAAAACTATTGATGGTGAGGATGAAACCCTTAATCAATTTAAAGGCAAGGTATTATTAATTGTAAATACTGCAAGTAAATGTGGTTTTACCCCACAATACAAAGATTTACAAAAACTCTATGAGAAACATAATGCTGAAGGCTTTGAAATACTTGGTTTTCCATCTAATGAATTTGCTAAGCAAGAACCTGCAAATAATCAAGAGGTAAAACAGTTTTGTGAAATAAATTTCGGAGTAACTTTCCCACTATCAGAAAAGGTTCAGGTTAGAGGTAATAACATCCATCCTTTATTTAAATATTTAACTAACCAATTAGCATTTGAAGGATTTGACATGAACGATCCAAGCGGCAAAATGATCTCTTCAGTTCTAAAAGAAAATTTTCCTGAATATTTATTAGATGATTCAATCAAATGGAATTTTACTAAATTCTTAATAGATAGACAAGGAAATGTTGTAGGAAGATTTGAATCTCCTATTGAACCAATGAGTATTGAAACACAAATTCAAAATTTACTTTAAATAAAATGAAAGATTAAGAGTGACAGTTGGATGCTGGCATGAAAGGGATCCACTATATTGTTGATTTCTTTCTTTGCTTCGTCTATTTATCACATGGCTCAATTTATATGTTTTAAGAAAATTTTACCGTATTGGTTTAAAACTACTTCGCTACTTTTTCGTTCATGAAAGATATGTTATAATAATTTATTGATTTTTATATAAAAACTTAATAATACAAAAGAAAGGATGATTATCAAATGGACTTTAATACTCTTTTTAAGGTAGGAAAAACATTAGTTAATGAATATATAGTGAAATCAGAAGATACAGCAGACTTTATTGGAAATAAAGGTGTCATTACACTATCTACACCTAGCATGATTAGATTTATAGAAGATACAGCTAATCATATAGTAGTGGATAACATGCCTCAGAATTATAGATCCGTTGGGACCAAAATTAATGTTGAACATATAAATCCAACTTCTATTAACACGAAAGTTACCGTAAAAGCGACATTGGTAGCTATTGAAGGCAGAAAGCTTAGTTATACTGTAGAAGTCTTCAATGAAAAATGTAAAATAGGCTTTGGAATATATGAACAACATATAATTAACTTAGGAAATTTTTTAAATAAACATTAAGAATGAGTTGAAACAGTTACCGTATATAATTAATCCTGCTCATTCAACTCGCTGCATTCTTTATAATTCCCAATATTTCTTCCCCATATTTTTCAACTTTCTTATCTCCGAACCCTTTAACCATATGTAATTCACTCTTTGATTTGGGATTAGCTTTAATAAGTGTTTCCATCTCAGCATTACTAAAAACCATATATGGTTTTATTCCCTCATCCCTTGATGTTTTTAATCTATACGCTTTTAAAATATTATAAACATCTATAGCTTCAACTACTGCCTCAGGTGTTACTTCTTCCTTAATAATGTCCTTTTCTTTAAATTGTATTTCCTTAACTATCATTTTTACGGTGTCTTCAGTTTTACCTCAAAATTTGATTTTTAACACCTCAGAAAGCTTGTTACTTAATTTTAACTCTTCGCCACTTTCATTTGTACTTATCCTCAAAATAGGTATATTATATTTGTTTAGTATCTCATCCTTCATCCTATCGCGTTCTAATTGTACTTTATTATTAGCATGAAACGCATACCCATCTACTTCGACCACTAGCACTGGCATTTTATCTAACTTATTAAAGATAATAAAATCTGTATGAGATAAAATATTTTTAACAAATTTGTGTTCTATCTCTGTTAGCTTAGATGTATCCTTAATTAGCATTTTAAGTGGTTGATGTAATACTACATCAAGGAATTTAAACTTATCCTGACATAATACTTTTTCAATTACCATATTCATTAGATTTTCTGATGCAAATTCAGAAACTTTCTTGTTCCTATTTAATATTTCTAATAACTTTTTAGAATAATTGCTATAAAGCAAATCAAATACTGAAGATATATTGCTATTAATAATTTCAAAATTATTATATTGTATATATTTAATTAAATCACCTATATTAGTATTATCACTTGCTATATCACTATCAGAAACTATAAGAATCAATTTATTCTCTGCCCTTGATACTGCAACATTTATAAGATTAGGATCATCTATAAAATTATTTATCTGATTTGCAACAGTAGTCAAAATGATAGTATCTTTTTCTCTACCTTGATATTTATGTACTGTATCTACTTCAATATTATCAGTTTTAATTAGCTTTTTTAGTTCATCTACTTGCAATCTATATGGTGAAATAACACCAATATCTTTAGAAGATTTCTCTAAATTTAATTTTGGAATTACTTCCTCAAGTATTACATCTATTTGTCTTTGATTAAAATTTCCTCTTGCATGATTCCCCTTAGATGTTTTATATACTACAAGTGGCTTATCCCCAATACTTTCATTCGTTAATATAATTAATTCATTGTTATAAAATTTCTTGTTACAGAATCCTATTATTTTAGGATGACATCTATAGTGTTCTCGAAGCAAAGTCTTTGGAACATCACTATATAATTTTGTTATTGAAGATAATAAACTATTTTCAGCATAATTGAAGGCTAAATTCAAGTTATATTGTTTAAAAATTATATCGCTTTTATTTTCAACTTCATCTGTCACAACATTAGGTAATTGTTTTAAATCTCCAACAATAACAACATTTTTTGCACAAGACAAAGCTAGTGCACCAGTTACTATATCAACCTGAGAAGCTTCATCAACAATAACGTAATCAAACAAATAGTTTTCACTTACACAGCTTCTTAGAGAATGTGTAGTACTAAGTATTACTGGATATTCCTTTAGAAAACCCTCAATGTTTTTCCATAAAATATCTTTTGTAAATATAGTTCTATTACCTTTTGATGTAAACTTTTTATCCAAATTAGATTTAAGAACCTGCATAGAGTCTTCACTGTATTGACGCATTAGATCTTCAAAATTATTCTTTTCTAGTTTATTTGCTAATAAATCGATAGTTCTACTTAGTTCACTCGATTTTAATTCATAATAGACTTTTTTTAAATAATCCACTATAGCTTCGCTAGAGTTTTTATAAAATTTAAAGCTTATGATACCATACCGAATTATGTTTATAATTTTATGTCTTAATTTAAATGATCCATACTTTCCTAAAATGATTTCATACTTTGCGAGTATCGACATTACATCATTTGAATCTAGCTTGTACATAGATCTATAAGGTTGTATACTATATTTATTTTCATCATAATATTTGTTAAAGTACTCTACCTCAAGGTCTAACTCAGAAAACTCTTCTTTTAATGTAGCTAATTTGTTTTGTTCATGGAGCATATCATCCAGTTTTTGCTTGGACGTCATTAAACTACTTTTCAATATTTCTAACTTCTCATTTTCTATTTCCCATTTTTTCATATCAGGATATGAATCCTTTTGAGTTTCAAAAAATTCATCTTTATTCTCTTTGTTTCCTAAATATGCTGATATAAAACCTACACCGTATTTTTGGAGTTTTTCTAATACATTGGCTGTAGCTGAATTGTTATTAGAAACAACTGCAACAGTTTCATTATTAATAATAGCATTCGCAATAATATTTAATATTGTTTGAGTTTTACCAGTCCCAGGAGGGCCCTCAATAACACTTATTTGATTACCTAAAGCCTTTTCAGTCGCACTTTTTTGACTAAGATTAAATCCAAACGGAAATATTATTTCTTTGGTTATTTTTCTTTTTTTAAGAGCTTGTACTTTTAAATAGGATGATAAAACACTTCTAGGACTAATAATTTTTATTTTGTTATACTGCTTGCTCAAAAAACTACTTTCATCCTCTAATGTAATACTAACATTTGCTGCTAGTTTCTTTAAATACTCAAAATAATTATTTGAAATTTTATTATTAAGACTAGTTTCTTCCATTAATATATCCGATATATTAAAAAGCTTTTTGTATCCAGATTTAAAGCATACTCTAATGTGCTCTTCAAACTTGAATATTTTAACAACACCTGATATAGGTCCATTGTTTTCATATATTATTGTAGTTTCTGCATTAATCTCAATAGGATTTCTAAACCACTTAACATTATTACTGCTATATGTATATGTTTTATTATTATCAAATGTAACTAAACACTTACCATTATTATTTACACAAGTAATAACCTTCTCTGTCTTATCCTCACCTTTTATAAGGATGAGGTTTTCTTCAATATTCAATATTATTGTTCTCCTCTTTGTCTTTTTCGTATTTTCAGGCTGTATAGAATTAAAATATTAATCCTATTATTTTAAACACTTGTTAGATACATCCACATTAGGTAACCTTATTATAACATAATCGTGAATTCAGCTATACTCTTCCTTAGATTTTATACAAAGCTCAGTAACTATTTCCGAATTATAGAATAAATACTCTGTGATATAAATGTAATCTTTATAATTTACTTATTTTTAAAACATAAATTTCATACTTTTCATATTTTATAATTGTAGATATAGCAGATTTAATTTTTCAAATAGGAGTTTGCTTAGATAATTCACTTAAAATCTGCAAATAAAATATTTAAAAAGGAGACACTTATATGAACAGACTAAAATCGTATGCCTTTAATGGACCCGTGATTTTTTCAGCTATTCTAATTATTGTTACTGTAGCATTTACATTTATACCACTCGGACCAATTTTTTCACCTTTTCTAGGATTTCAAGCTGGTGAATATATAACAGGTATACTTGAACAAGTAATCGCTAGTCTATTTTTAATATTGATTTTAAAACAATTTGATTTATTTAAAATTGTAGGATTTACTCGGTTTAAAGAATGTAAGTCTTTATGGATTGTATGGCCTATGATAATACTTTCTTTTCTTAATGGAGCAGGATTAATAGATGGCAGTATTGTTATAGATAAATCGAAACCGTTTGTAATTATACTTTTCATATTAACCTATTTATCTACAGGATTGTTTGAAGAGGTACTGTGCCGTGGTGTAGTTTTAGGTGTAATTCTTCGCAAGTGGGGAAGTACAAAAAAAGGCTGTTACCTTTCAGTAATTTTATCAAGTGTATTATTTGGTTCAACTCATATAGTTCATTTTTTGTTACATCATTTTTCATTGCTTGCTAGTCTTACGCAAATTACATATGGAACGTTTATTGGAGTGTTTTTTGCAGCATGTGTTTTAAGAAATAAAAGTATATATCCAGCAATTATGCTTCATGCTATATTTGATATTTTGGGCAGTCTTAGAGAAATCGCTGTTGGTGGAGGTATTAATACAGCTTATTTTACTATATCAATACCTAATGCTATAGCATCTATTATAGTAATGCTACCTATATTAATTTATGGACTTTTTATTCTTAGAAAAGTAAAACCCTCTGATTTACCTATTTATACTGAAGAGAAATTTAAAATGGTATAATTAAGAAAAAAAAACTTAGGGATAGGTGATAGCATGCCGAATAAAATATTGATTGTGGATGATGATCTAGACATAAGAGAAATGCTTGGAAATTATTTTTCTAGGGAAGGTTATGAAATTGATTATGCCTGTGATGGCGAAGAAGGTTTAGAAATCACTAAAAAGAAATCATTTTCCCTGCTATTATTAGATATTATGATGCCTAAAATGGATGGTTATGTAATGCTTGCCAATCTAAGATCATTTTGTGATACCCCTGTAATTCTTTTAACTGCTAAAGGTGAGCAAACAGACAAAATAAAGGGCTTTATCAAAGGGTGTGATGATTATGTGGTTAAGCCTTTTGACTTTGCAGAATTATCGTTAAGAGTTCTTGCAATATTAAAAAGGACTTCCACTATTAATGGTCTTGATGCTGATATCATATTAAAAATAAAGGATTTAGAAATCAATCTTTTAGAGCATACAGTACAAAAATGCGGAGAAAAAATTATATTAACTCCAAAGGAATTTGAGATTCTGAGCACCTTAGCGTCAAACAAGGGACGAGTATATTCAACTAAAGTATTGTATGAATTGATATGGAAAGAGACCTTTTTAGAAAATGATAACAGCGTAATTGTTCATATGCGTAATTTAAGAGAGAAATTAGGTGATAAAGTTAAAAAAGGTAAATATATAAAAACTATTTGGGGAATGGGGTATAAAATTGAGAAGGATTATTAAACTCAAGGGTGAATTAGTTATAATTTCCTTAATCTCTTTAACGATTTCCTTGACTGCTGCCATAATGATTAAAAATCAAGGGATTGGTTTATATAGTAAAAATTCTACCTACAGAATAAATAATATCTATTCTGAAAGTATTACTGGTTTAGAAAAAGAGCTTAACAGCAGTAACCTTAATAATCATCCTGAATTACAGCAGCTTTTAGATAGAAAATATAGCTTCACTTTTGGTTACAGTTTTTATGTAGTAGATGCTGCAGGTACTGTTGTAGCCGGAAGTAATAAAGGCTTACTTGCTATTGATAAAAATGAAATTATAGATGGTAATAAAGAATATTCTAATTCAAAAACTGATAATAATGTTTTTAAAATTTCTGGTTGTGACTATTTGAAAGACGGGTACTTCTTATATTATGTTTATCTAAAATATGCACAAGATGACACAGGTATGCTAGTTTACGCCTTAATAGGGTTTCTAATATGCTTCTTCCTGCTTATATGGGGACGAATATCTTATATTTCTAAAATAAAAGCCTCTGTGGCAATTATTGCAGAGGGTGATTTGACTCACAGAACTCCACTTAAATATAGAAACGAATTAAGAGATCTTGCAGAAGACATCAACTTTATGGCCTCTGAATTAGAAAAAGAAGATCAAAAAAGAAGCGAATTCCTCACCAATATTTCTCATGACATACGAACTCCGCTTACAACCATTCTTGGATATATTGATATGATTAAGAAAGAAAAATATGATTCCATGGAAGAAATGAATAAATACATCAATGCAATAGAACGTAAAGGTTTGTTTCTTACAACTATGATGGAGGACTTTTTTGAGTATTCAAAACTTACTTCAAAGGATATAGTTTTAAACTATGAAAACTTAGAATTAAATGAATTAGCAAGACAACTATTTGACGATGAAGATAGTACCTTTGAGGAAAGGTCATTAAAACTAGAATTGGAGTTGTCAAATGAACCAGTTTACACCTACGGCGATTCTAATTTGCTTGCAAGGGCAGTAAATAATCTTCTTAGTAATTCTTTAAAGTACTCTAAACCAAATACTGCTGTTAAAATTAAAGTTTCTAGAGAAAAACATAATAATGTAAACTATGGTGTTTTTTCTTTGGGTAATGTTCCTAAGGAGCCAATTTCTGAAACAGAAGTAAGTAGCTTTTTTGAAAGATTATATAAAAAGGATCAATCTAGAAGTAATGAGGGTAGCGGTCTAGGTCTATCTATTGTAAAAGATATTGTAAAACTTCATGGTGGAACTATAAAAGTTTATAAGGAAAAGGAAGAGATAATATTTAAATTATTTGTAAAGTCATAATTGCCTCTGCAGTGCTAATATAAATAAAATGATAATATGATTTCAGGAGGTGTTGATCCTGTAATAATGGCTGCAGCATTAACTACCCCAGGGGTTTTTATGAACAATTAATCCCCAATATTCCACTAATTCCAAGGCCAGGTGCATTTGAAAACTTTATTAGGCTTTCCTTAAAAATTGAACCGCCTATTATGGGATCAGCGCTACAGAGTATTGGACCATCTAAATCTATTTTTGTGATAATGCTTTTGGCTGCTGCAAGATGTGCAGCTGCTGTAACACTGATTTTCGCTTCTAACATGCAGCCCATCATACATTCAACTCCATATACCTCTGCTATTGAACATATCTTTAAGGCATTGTAAATTCCACCAGTCTTCATAAGCTTTATATTGATGAGATCGGCCGCACGAATCTGCATGATTTTAAGAGCATCCATAGGAGAAAAAACACTCTCATCGGCCATAACTGGTATAGAAATGTTATCAGTAACAAACTTTAAACCTTCTATATCATGAGCCTTAACAGGTTGTTCAACAAATTCAATATCTAGTCCAGCATCCTCCATTTTTCTAAGTGTCAAAACAGCTTCTTTAGGTTTCCATCCTTGATTTGCATCAATTCTGATATTCACCCCTCCACCAACAATTTCCCTTATAGCTTTTAACCTTTTTATATCTGTGACCGAATCGGTACCTACTTTTATTTTTAGCGTTTTATATCCAAGTCCAATTGCATGGAGACTATCTTTAGCCATCACATCTTGTTCATTTACACTTATAGTAATATCAGTTATAAGTTCATTTTTATAACCGCCAAGTAACTTATATAAGGGTGCTTTATAGAATTGTCCATAAAGATCATAGAGAGCCATATCTATAGCGGCTTTGGCACTAGTATTTTTAACAATACACTTGTTTAACTTGATCATGATTTCTTCAAAATTTTCTATGTCCATACCTATAATTGCTTTTTTAATATGATCTTTAATAGCAGAAGCGATAGCGCCTCTAGTGTCGCCAGTTATTACACCAGTAGGTGGAGCCTCTCCATAGCCAACGCTAATTGAATCTGTTTTAATCATAACTATCATATCTTCTACAGAAGTTACTGATCGTATTGCAGTTTTAAAAGGTCTTTTTAAAGGCACAGAAATATATCCTATTTCAATATCGGTGATTTTCAAAATATTCTCCTCCATTCATAAAATAATCATAAGTTATTTTGGAAACATTACCTATTAAGTTTTTTGCGTAATTATCGCTGATAGCTTCCCAGGTAAACATAGAAAAAATATAATCGGTTTTAGATGTATATACAATACCAACATCATGTTTTAAAAAGTCTAAATCTCCAGTTTTATGGGCTATAGTAATATTAGTAGGTAAATTAATTCTCATCATTGAATCGTCTAACTGGTGAGTTAATATACTTACCATGAGTTTACTATATTCTTCATTAATTAGTTTACCATTATAAATAAGTTCTAGGAATAGAGCGCAATCAGAAATATTACATAAATTATCAATGCCCTTAAGTCTAGATTCATTGTCCATCATTTTTCTTTGTACAATAGAACTGTTAAAATTATGCTTTTTTATAAAAGCATTAATAGAGTCAAAACCTATGATATCAATGAGTTTGTTAGTTGCTGTATTGTCACTTTGTATAATCATTAATAAATTAAATCATTTATAGTATATGAACTATCATCGTCAAGAAGAGTTAAAATACTAAATGGAACTTTTTCTTTTTTATTTATAAATATTCTTCCTTAGGTTTTAAACAAAGCTCAGTAACTATTTCCGCATTTCATTTATAAGGATTTGAATCTCCCTATTAATTTCTTTGCTAAAATGATAAACTGAATATGTAGTTATGATTACTTATTTTGCTGTACTGACCATACATTTCATATACAATATATTTTTATAAAGGAGATAAATTATGTACTCATCACAATACTTTATTAACACATTAAATATGGAACCTCATCCTGAAGGTGGTTTTTATAAAAGTAGCTTTGACTCATGTGAAAACATTAGTTCAAATGAATTAAGAACAAAATTTGAGGGTGAAAGAATACTTTGGACTAGCATTTATTTTTTATTAAGAGATGGAGAAATTTCAAGTTTTCATAGATTAAAATCAGATGAAATGTGGTACTATCATGCAGGTTCTCCGCTTTCAATATATATGATAAGTCCAAATGGAGAACTTATTACTAGACAACTAGGTCTTAATGCAAAAAATGGAGAAGTTCCCCAATTTCTAGTACCTAAGAATTATGTCTTTGGTTCTGCTATGAATAGCTCAGGTTACTCTCTTGTTGGCTGTATGGTATCCCCTGGATTTGACTTTAAAGACTTTGAAATATTTGAAAGAGCAGCTCTATTAAATAAGTACCCACAACATAAAGAGATAATAATTAAGCTTACAAAATAGATATTGCTGGCCCTACCTAATGGGCTATCGAGGGGCCTAATAATTGTGTTTACGACGTGAATTTGCCAAAAATCAAAGAACTCGCTTTACAGCGAGTTCTTATTACGTTAATTTTATATTAGGTTTTGGATCTTGAGGGCACATAGCATTAAGTTCATATTCTTTTCATCCGCTTATAAATAATTTAGTATTTTTTAAAAAGAAGCTTTATATATATTTAGTACATCCTGTGCATCTAAAGGTTTGAAGCTTCCAAGTTTTCCACGTACAGTAGCTTGTTTTGCCATTTCTTCTAGTTTTTCTTCCTTAATTCCAACTTCCCTTAAGGTGGAAGGTATTCCTAATGATGCAAAGTGCTCTCTTGTTTTTTTAATAGCATTATGAGCTATTTCATATTTGTCACAACTAGCATCCAGTCCCCAAACATTAACTCCATATTCAACAAACTTGTTTACTGTATTATCATTTAGTGCATACTCCATCCAATGTGGTGTTAAAATTGCAAGCCCAACTCCATGAGTAATATCATAGAATGCACTTAACTCGTGCTCCATTCCATGAACACTCCACTCTGTTTCTTTTCCATAACTTAATAAGCCATTTATAGCAAGACTTGATGTCCACATTAAATTAGATCTTGCTTCATAATTTGTAGGGTCAGACATTGCTATTTCTCCATATTTTATACAGGTTTTAAGAAGTGCTTCTGCCATTCTATTTTGCATAAAAGCTTCATTTGTATTACTAAAGTATACTTCAAAAATATGGCTCATTATATCAGCTGTACCTGCTGCTGTTTGATTTGCAGGCACTGAAAATGTATAAGTAGGGTCTAATATTGAAAACTTAGGTGCCATATTTTTATTACCAGTGCCTAATTTTTCACTAGTTTCTAGATTTGTAATTACTGCTCCTGCATCCATTTCAGAACCAGTCGCCGCTAATGTTAATATAGTTGCAATTGGGAGAACTTTACTTATTTTTCTTGGATCAAGTACAATGTCCCATGCATCACCATCATAATAATAGCCAGCTGCTATTACCTTTGAGCAGTCAATTACACTTCCTCCACCTACAGCAAGTATAAGTTCTACTTTATTTTCTCTGCATATTTCAATCCCTTTTTTTACGCTTGATATTCTTGGGTTAGGCTCTACACCTGATAACTCGAAGAAGTTTATTTTATTTTTGTTAAATATATCTGTGATTTTACCATATAATCCGCTTTTCTTTATGCTACCACCACCGTAAACAAGCAAAACTTTAGAACCATACTTCTTTACGTTTTCTGCAAGTTTATCTATTTTATCTTTTCCAAAAAATACTTCTGTTGGTATTGAATAATCAAAATTTAACATTTTATAATCTCCTTTATTTTAATATTAGATTTATTTATACATAACTTATTACAATTTCATAACCACTTTTTTCTCCAAAGAATTGAAGCCTTCTGGAGTATGAGTTGATAAATAAACTGTATCGTTTTGCTTAATAAATTCTCTAACATTTGATAAAGTTTTAATGGCTAAATCTTTGTCCTCAAATACAACCGAGAGTTCATTCCTTCTTAAGGCCTCATCTGTGTATGTTATATCCCCATGAATCATATAATATAATGCATTATCTTCTACAACAACTATGGAATTCCCATTAGTATGACCAGGTGCAGGCAACATCCTAACCCCATCAGCTATTATCTGACTGCTCTCAAAGTTTTTGTATTTGCCATCCTCAAAATTAACTTTGGTTATGTTTTTTGCATCCAATTTCATATCATTTGCTTCAGTTTCAGATATATAAATTTTAGAGTCATTAAATAATCTCAACTCTCCAGAATGATCAGGATGTTTATGAGTAATTACAACCTTATCAATATCAGAAGGTTTATATCCAACATTTTTTAGAGCTGTTACAAAGTCAGCAATTTTCTCTCCCATGTATAACATTTGATTTGGAGTTCGTTCAAAAGGTGCTGTTTCAACTGGAAGTCCTGTGTCTACTAAAATAAGTTCTTTTCCTGTGTCTATTAAATAATTCTGTAAACTAGCTGGGTATACTTTATTTTGGTCCACATCTTCTTTCTTCATAGAGCCGCCTAGTGCAAACGCCTCCCTCATCTCGCCATTTTTATAAAATTTTAAAGCTATAATTTTCATTTTACTCTCTCCTTTTAATATCTAATATTTAGTAACGATTCCTGTAACTATTTTAGTATTAACACCTACTATTAATAAATATGTTAATACATATTAACATTTTATCATATTTTACATCTATTGTGCAAAATTAAATTTTATACAATTAACTTCTTGTTTATAATATACATTCTTTTAATCTTAATGTCAATAGTTTTAACTTAAATATCCCCCACCATTAATAAGAAGAAACCGTTAACCTATTTATTCCACAAAGGGTATTGACAACAGAAAAAATTAATACAGCTGCTAAATTCGCTGTAACATCATCTTGATCAAATCTTGGTGAAACTTCAGCTATATCAAAACTTACTACCTTATTTGACCTTAAAATGTATTTAAGAAACTTTAATACGCGTTCAGGATCTAACCCAAGTGGCTGTGATGAACTTACTCCTGGTGCAAAAGCTGTAGAAAATACATCGGAGCATATAGTTACATATAGATAATCTTTTAATTTTATAAAGTCATCTATATCTTCCATCAGCTTCCAATTGTCATTATCTATAATATCCTTTGCAAGCATATATTTAACTCCAAGTGTATCAGCTGTTTTAAAAAGATCTATAGTGTTACTGTGTTTTTGAACTCCAATACATAGATAAGAATATTCAAGTTCTCTCTCTATACAAATATCTGCAATTTGTCTAAACATTGTTCCGGAGCTGGTTACTTGTGTACAAGGTCTCAAATCAAAGTGAGCATCAAAATTTATTATCCCGATATTAGGTTTTTTTCTTTTTTGTGATAAGTAATTTAATGTACCCATATAATTTCCAAAAGCGACTTCGTGACCACCGCCCAAAACAATAGGAAAAAGATTTAAGCTCAAAACCTTTTCGATTGCTTTCGATAATAGATCTTGGCTTTCTTCAAGAGTACAGTCCTCACAGCATATATCTCCTACATCAAAAAGTTTTACTTCCTTTGAAAAATCACATGGCAAATTGGATAATTCTTTTCTTATGCTTTTGGGACCATTAGCTGCTCCTGTCCTACCACCATTACGCCTTACGCCTTCATCACAACAAAATCCAATAAAAGCGAATCCTAGTTTTCCTGTATAGAGAATTAAATCATCTCTCTTTAAATCTATTATCTTTACACATTGATGCCATCTAAAAGCATCATAATTGCTTTCACTATCAGTTCGTCCCTGCCAAACTCCTTCATTTGTTATTTTATAATTTTTATCAAACATAATAATTAGCCTCCCAGATTATTTATAAAAATACATAGCTATCATCATTATATTTTGAATATAATGTTCAATCTGCTAAACATATTAAAAAACAACCCAAGGCAAATGATGATTTACCTTGGGTTGTAGCCCTATTATATAACTACTTTACTAAGTATGCGTTTTTCTCTCTCAACTACATTTGTTTCAAGAACGGATACTTTTTTTTCAAACATAGCTACAAACTCACTGTCATTTATTGAGGATAAGTTTATTTTCACATTGTAAAGAGCTGATAGAACTGCACTTCTCGCCATCATAGCTGACACAGCAGCATCTGTTACTGCATTTTTATTTCCATGTTCTACTGCTTTTTCTGAATATTCCATAAGTCTATATGCGTTTTCTGCTATTTTGTATGGAGTCTCTGATGCATGCTTTAATGCATTTTGGATAATTTCTTTTCTTATAGCTTTTTCTTCATCATTGTTTTTTGGTAATTTGAAGGCATCCATTACACCATGAAAAGATTCTGAATCTGCATCAATATATTCTATAAACTTTTCTTTATATTTATTTGCTTGTTCATAAACTTCTTTCATCGTAACTTCACTATCTTCATAACCTTTTTTGCCAATGGTTAAACTTGCAACCATTGAAACAAGTGCTGCCGCAGATGCACCTGATAGTGCCGCAATACTACCCCCTCCTGGGACAGGACAATTTTGAGAAGTTTGATCAATGAATTCTCTAACACTTTTATCAACTAATAGCATAATAATGTTCTCCTCCCTCTATATTTTAGACATAACATGAATAATTGCCTAAAATAATCCTGTTAATTCCTTATTCTGAAAGTTTCTTTTCAAGTATTTGACTTATATCAAAGTTTTCTATTTGAAGATAATATTCAGCACAGTCTATTAGTGCTTTCATAGGAACCAATCCAATAACTTCACTACCAACAACGGCTACTCCATAACGCTGAGCTTCCATTTTAACCATTTCATGTGCTCTGTATACAGAAGTCTTTTCATAATTTACAAGATTCATAGAAATTTGAACTATATTTCTTTCTTCAAGTTTAACGCCCATGGCCTTTACAAATCTAAGTCCGCCTCCTATAAATCTTACCTTTTTAGCAATTGCAGTTGCAATTTCCATATTGTCTGTGCCTAAGTTAACATTGTATGCTACAAGTGGAAATCTAGCGCCTATAACCATGCATCCACTTTTTTCATTCATTTCACATGGACCAAAATCAGGTTTCCATTCTGGAAGTTTTATTTTTTCGAAAAATCCTTCATACTGACCTTTTCTAATATTAGCAAGATTTGTTCGTGATGTGCAAGTAGCTGCATCCTCATAAAGATAAACAGGTATATTTAATTCTTCTCCTACCTTCTTTCCAAGTTCTTTAGCCATCAAGACACATTCCTCTGTGGTAACATCTTGAATTGGAATAAATGGAACAACATCTGTAGCTCCCATCCTTGGATGAGCACCCTTTTGAGTTCTCATATCTATAAGTTCTGATGCTCTTTTAATTAGCTTAAAAGCTGCCTTTTTAGCATCTTCAGGTGTAGCAACAAATGTAACGACTGTCCTGTTATGGTCTTTATCGGAAGAATAGTCAAGTAATTTTACATTTTCTGTGTTTCTTATCTCGTCAACTATACTTTCAATTATTTGCTTATTTCTGCCTTCACTAAAATTTGGAACACATTCTACTAATTTTGCCATACTATTATCTCCTTTGCTATTTAGGATTAATTATATATTAACAACTACATTTCCATCTTTAATTACTTTCTCCACAATGTTTATACCCGTATTATATGGTATAAAATTATAAGAAGGATATTTCAAAATAACAATGTCACCCTTCTTACCAGGGTCTATACTTCCAATTGAATCTGCTCTACCCACTGCGGCAGCACCATTTATTGTAAGCGCCGTTATAGCCTCTTCCATACTCATCTTCATATATATAGCTGCCACTGCAAATACCAAAGGGATTGAATATGTAAAACAACTCCCTGGATTAAAGTCTGATGCCAGTGCTACGCCGCATCCACTATCAATCATCTCCCTTGCTCTTGCATATGGCTCTTTTAAGCAAAATGCAGTACATGGAAGGAGAGTCGAAATTACTTTTTTCGCAGCCATTGCCTTTATTCCCTCGTCTGAAGCATGTAATAAATGATCAGCAGATATTGCCCCCACCTCTGCTGCAAGCTCTGAACCTCCAAGAGTGACAATTTCATCTGCATGAATTTTAAGTTTAAAACCCATTTCTTTTGCTTTTAAAAGAATTTTCCGTGATTCCTCTACAGAAAAAACCTTGTCTTCGCAAAAGACATCACAAAACTCTGCAAGATTTTCATATTTAATAACAGGGAGCACATTATCTATAATGAAGTCAATATACTCATTATTTTTTCCTTTATATTCAGGCGGAATTGAATGAGCACCTAAAAATGTAATTGCGAGGTCCATAACATGCTCTTCATTAAGTTTCTTCATAACCTTAAGCTGCTTTATTTCCGTATCTAAATCAAGACCATAGCCACTTTTACCTTCCACAGTTGTTACTCCAAGCTTAATCATGTCATTAAGCCTTTCAAACCCAACATTATAAAGTTCCTTAAATGAAGCATTCCTTGTTGCTTTTACTGTGTTTTGTATTCCACCGCCTCTCTCCATTATATCCATATAGCTATCTCCCCTGAGTCTCCAAGCAAATTCGTCTGCCCTATAGCCACCAAATATAAAATGAGTGTGAGAGTCTACAAATCCTGGAAGCACACATTTATTAGATGCGTCTATAACTTCAAAATCTTCTTCATTATAAGTTTTCAATATTTCTTCTGTAGTATTAACAGCTTTAATTATGCCACCTTCAATAACAACGGCCCCATTTTTAATGGTATGAATATTTTTCATTTCCTCACCGTATTTTGCTTTGAACCCGCTACAAGTAACAAGCTCTGCGGCATTTATTATAAGTAAATCTTTTTTTATCATAAATACATCCCTCTCAACCATATTACTTATCAAAATGCTTACTAACAGTATCCGCTACGAGCTTTTCATTTGTTAAATATGGAATAGTAACATGGTCTGTTCCCCTATGTGTCTTATTAAATTCTATGGCTGTTTCTATTGAATGCTCATTTCTTGCCCAAGAACGTCTTGCAACTCCACTCATAACATCCCAGGAAAGCGCAGATTTAATTATCTCATCTACTCTATAACTTCCGTCAAGTACAAGACCAAATCCTCCATTTATAGATTTCCCAATTCCAACACCACCTCCATTATGAAGTGCTACAAGACTCATACCCCTTGCTGCATTTCCTGCAAAACATTGCACAGCCATATCTGCCATAACGTTACTTCCATCTTTTATATTAGAAGTTTCTCTAAATGGTGAATCAGTACCGCTTACATCATGATGATCTCTACCCATCATAACAGGCCCTATCTCTCCATTTCTTACCATTTCATTGAATTTAAGAGCTATTTTTATTCTTCCTGTAGCATCCTGATAAAGAATTCTTGCTTTGGTACCAACCACAAGATTGTTTTTTTCTGCATCCCTTATCCAATTATAGTTATCTCTATCTTGATATCTTCTATTTGGATCTATACAGCTCATTGCAGCATGATCTGTTTTTATTAAGTCCTCATTCTTTCCACTTAAACATACCCATCTAAATGGTCCATATCCATAATCAAATAGCTGTGGTCCCATTATATCTTCTACGTAAGATGGAAATATAAAGCCATCCTTTTCATCTACTCCATTTTTGGATATTTCCTTAACCCCAGCATCATAAATTGCTTTCATAAATGAGTTACCATAATCGAAGAAATATGTTCCTCTTTCAACCAATGTTTTTATAAGTTCAAAATGACGTCTTAAACTCTTATCAACTAATTTACAAAACGTGTCCCTATCCTTAGCAAGAAGCTCTGTTCTTTCCTTAAATGTTACTCCCTTAGGACAATAACCACCTTCATATACAGCATGACAGGATGTTTGGTCAGATAACAAATCAATCTTTTTGTTGTTTTTCACTATATACTCTAGCAAATCAACTATATTTCCATGATATCCAATTGACATTGGCTCTTTCTTTTTCAAATACTCCTCGGCAATTTCAAATACCTCATCAAGATCTGATGATTGCCTCATAAGCCATCCTTGATCAAGTCTTGTTTGAATTCTTGATTCATCAACCTCAGCTACAATCCCTACACTATTTGCTATTTCAATTGCTTTTGGCTGAGCACCGCTCATACCACCCAAACCTGATGTTACAAATATATGACCTCTTAAGTCACTATCATTGGGAATTCCAAGCTTCATTCTGCCTGCATTTAATAAAGTATTGTAAGTACCATGAACTATGCCCTGAGGTCCTATATACATCCATCCGCCTGCAGTCATTTGTCCATAATTTGCAACACCCATTTCCTCTGCTATTTCCCAATCCTTTTGATTATCAAACATGCCTATCATTAGTGCATTTGTAATTATTACTCTTGGTGCATCAGGTTTTGATTTGAAAAGTCCAAGAGGATGTCCTGATTCTAAAACCAAAGTTTGATCTTGAGTCATTATTTCTAGATATTTCTTTATAAGTCTATATTGCATCCAATTTTGGCATACACTTCCTGTTTCACCGTAAGTAACAAGCTCATAAGGATATAAAGCCACATCAGAATCAAGATTATTATCAATCATTACCTGAAAAGCTTTACCTTCGGTGGATTTTCCTTCATATTCATCTATTGATTTTCCATATATCCTACCTTCGGGCCGAAATCTGTATCCATATATTCTGCCTCTTGTAGTAAGTTCATTCATAAATTCTGGTATAAGCACTTCATGATATTTCTCTGGAATATAACGAAGTGCATTCTTAAGTGATATTTCTGTCTGAGATTTTGAAAGATGGAAGCCTCTATCTGGAGCTCTCCTTATCCCCCTAACAAATTCAGGCATATTAGGCAAATAATCATCTAAAGAAATTGTCATAGCATCTTTAATATTCATATTGCTAATCATTTATTATCCTTCCTTTCTATATTTTAATTTACTTACATTTTAGTAAAGAATCGTCATTAAAACATCTATTTTTTAAGTTTGTCCTTTTTTCTAAATATTGAAGCTCTTATAATACTAGATTCTTCCTGACTACTACTATAAATCTTAAGTTCTGAATTATTTTCTTTCTCTGTTGTAGTTACTAATACTAAATCACCTTTATTAAGATTTATTGTTTTCTTTGTTCCTGTAACTATTTTCACATCACCTTTCACTACGTAAAAAGCTTCTGTTATTTGAGAAAACTTTAAAGCAGCATTCACATTGTTGTATAATATTATCTCTTTAGTCTCACCTTTATTAAAAAAAATTGATTCTAATTTTCCATTATAATCTTGTGCCATCATTAAATTAAAATCTATTACCTTACCAAAACTTGTTGTTGTCCACTCTCCACTAAAATTATCCTGTTCAAAACTTTTTAGCACAGCATTATAATGTCCTTCATGTTTAAGAAGTATTTCTCCTTCAATAATCATAATAATCCTAGATATTCCAGGTAAAGATGTAAATATAGATTCTTCTACCTCAACCTTTGCAGAACTTATCCTCCATTTAAAATTACGATCAACATATAGTGAATCCTTAGGATAAATACTAAACTCAGTTGTTGTACCCCCAGACCATTTACTTGTTTTATGTTGCTGTTTTCTAATTATTTCGATGTTGTAAGACATTTATAAATCCTCCTGCTACTTCTTATTATTTGATTTCTCACATTCTTTAAGCTCAAAATCGCATTCCATAAGAGGGACTATCTTTGTTTTGTTTACTTTCTTGTATCCAAGATAAAAGCCTATAACTACAAGAATAATTCCATAATTAGTTATAAAGTCAAACCAGCTGAAGGTTGCAGCTTTGAAAACCCATATATTAGCACCAAATAAAACAACAACACAAAGTATTAATGCAAATATAGGACCAAATGGATAAAGCACTGCTTTATATTTTAAGTCTTCAATTTTTCTGCCTTGAGCAACATAAGCTTTTCTGAATCTGTAGTGACAAACTGCTATTCCCAACCATGCTATAAAAATTGTGATTCCAGATAAGTTGTAAAGTATATAGTATATCTTACCATCACCAACAAGCGATGCAAGGAAAGCTGTTGATGCAACAGCTGCGGTAAGAATAAGTGCATTTGTTGGAACACCTCTCTTATTTAATTTTCCAAAGCATTTTGGAGCTTTTCCTTCTTTAGCCATAGCGTATATCATGCGAGATCCTGCATAAAGTCCTGAGTTACCACAGGAAAGAACAGAAGTTAATATAACTGCATTCATTATGGAAGCAGCAGCTGCGATACCAGATCTTTGGAATACCATAGTAAATGGGCTAAATGCTACATCTGATACACTATTTTTCAATAGATTGTGATCAGTAAAAGGAATAATAAAACTAATAACAGCAATTGCACCAATGTAGAATATAAGTATTCTCCAAAAAACTGTATTTATTGCTTTTGGTACATCCTTTTCTGGGTTTTCTGATTCACCAGCTGCAAGACCGACCACCTCTGTACCTGCGAAAGAAAATCCTGCTACTAAAAAGCCTGATAATATCGCTATTCCACCTCCTACAAATGGTGCAGCATGACCTTTGCCATCATTTATCACCCAATTACTAAACCCTATTGAATGGCCTCCCATGATTCCAAATATAATAAGTACACCAACAATAAGAAATACAATAATTGTTACTACCTTAATACTTGCAAACCAAAATTCACCTTCACCATATGCTCTTGCAGACATGAGATTTAAACTTACTAAAACAATCAAGAATCCTATACTCCAAAATGTTGTTTGAGTACTAGGTAACCAAAATTTAATAACAAGTCCAGCTGCAACCAATTCTGCCGCAACGGTGATAGCCCAGTTAAACCAATAGTTCCAGCCTAGTGCAAATCCCAGCGCCGGATCGATAAATCTTGATGCGTAGGTTTCAAATGAACCAGCACTTGGTATCAATGTTGCCATTTCTCCCAGTGATGTCATTAAGAAAAACACAAGAATACCCATAATACCGTATGCTACAATTGCACCACCAGGCCCTGAAGAACTAACGGCGTTACCACAAGTAAAGAATAGACCTGTTCCGATTGCACCCCCTATAGCAATCATGTTCATATGTCTTGGTTTTAGAGATCGTTTTAACCCACTTTCACTTGTATCCTCTACTACATTATTACTCATAAAAGTCTCCCTTTATTTTGTTTACACAAAGTTATTTGTAAGCTCCAAAACAAAAAATAATTTCTATACTGTGACACCCAATTTTCTACTTTATGTTATATTAATATTCTATTTCAACTACTTTTTCTACTGCTTCTAATAATTTCCCGCTCTTAACAAGCTCAGTAACTCTATCTAAATCTTTATACATAACTATATCATACTCAATAAAGTCTACAGATTTCCTAACTAAATTGTAAGCTTCTTGGGTTGCCATGCCAAGTTTAAATCCAGCACCTTTTCTGAAATCTATAGCCTGACATGCAGCTAATATTTCTGTTGAAACTACTCTAGTTGCATTATCAACTATGTCTCGAGCCTTTCTTGCTGCTATTGTTCCCATACTAACTAGGTCTTCTTGATTAGCTGATGAAGGTATTGAGTCTACTGATGCAGGATGAGCTAGTATTTTATTTTCAGATACTAAAGCTGCTGCTGCATATTGGGTAATCATAAATCCTGAGTTTAATCCACCATGTTTAGCTAAGAACGCTGGCAAATCATTCAATTGAGGGTTAATTAATCTTTCTAATCTTCTTTCAGATACGCTAGCAATTTCAGCTGATCCAATTCCTAAGAAGTCAAAACTTAATGCCATAGGTTCTCCGTGGAAATTACCTCCTGAAATTACATCTCCTTCTTCTGTTACTATAGGATTATCTGTAACTGAATTTATTTCCATTTCAACTTGAGCTTTTACATAATTTATGGCATCCTTGCTTGCACCATGAATTTGTGGTATACATCTTAATGAGTAAGCATCCTGCACTCTTATTTCGCCTTGTCTTGTTACATAAGTACTGCCTTCAACTAGTTTTAATATATTTCTTGCTGTTGCTAATTGTCCTGGATGTGGTCTTAGTACATGAATTCTTGGATCAAAAGCATCTGTAATTCCTCTTAAAGCTTCCATTGATAAAGCTGCCGCTATATCACTAATTTTTAATAACTTTATGGCATCATAAGTAGCTAAAGCTCCTGTTGCAGTTAAGACTTGAGTGCCATTTATAAGTGCTAATCCTTCTTTTGCATCAAGTTCTATTATGGTAATTCCTGCTCTTTCCATAGCAATGCTACCTGGTAATATTTCTCCTTTATACTCTGCTTCACCTTCACCAATCATAGGTAAAACCATATGTGCAAGTGGAGCTAAATCTCCTGATGCTCCCAAAGATCCCTTTTCAGGAATTATTGGATAAACACCTTTATTAATCATTTCAATCAGTGTTTGTAAAGTATTTGGTCTTATTCCTGAAAATCCTTTTGATAGTGCATTAGCTCTTAAAAGCATTATAGCTCGTACAACATCATTTGAGAATTTAGGACCATATCCACAGGCATGTGAACAAATTAAATTTCTTTGAAGTGTTCTACAATCTTCTTTAGAAATACTCACATTACAAAACTCGCCAAAACCTGTAGTTACACCATAAACAGCCTTTTCATTTTTAACTATATCATCAATTATTGCTCTTGATTTTTTAACTCTTTCTAGAGCACTTTCTTTTATTGAAACCTTACAACCTTTTCTAGCTATATTTACCATTTCCTCTAAAGTTAAATCATTTCCTGTCAAAAATATTTCTTTCATTTCTATTCCCCCTAAAATTTATGTAGTGTAAACGTTATCTTATTTTTATGAATACTTATGGTTAATTTTAACATCAAAGCGTCAAATAAGTGTCTATTATAAATTGTTAACAAAATATGCCGAAATTTCAAAGTATATACTGCACAGTAGTAGCTCATTAAATTTTTTCACATCTAAATGCATTTATATCCTTGGCCAAATCATATTTTCCATTTTTGTTCTTTCATTTATATAATATTTTACCATTACGTCTATATTACATCTATTAATTCGGAATTATATTTTGGATTTTTATACAAATTGTAGTATAATTTGTATAAGAAAGTTTGTGGAATTATATTGGAGTGATTTAATGGATTATATATATTGTAAAATGTTTGGTAATTTTAACGTAACTGTCAATAAGGAGGAAATATTCTTCCCTTACAGTAAAGCTCAAGGTCTATTTTGTTATTTACTACTAAATAAGCAAGATAACAGAGAACATCTTTCAGAACTTTTTTGGGCTAATCAAGAAGAAGGTTATGCCAAAAAGAATCTAAGAAATGCTATCTATAAAATAAATAAATGCTCTAATGTTTCGGTATTGGTGTCCCCTCAAAAATCAATAATTATGCTCAATCCAAATATAGAAATAAATGCAGATATATATAAGTTTATGAGCGATGAAAATGAAATAGATATTTTTAAAGGAGAATTTTTACAGGGATTTTGTCCTAAAAATGCAGAGAATTTTGAAATTTGGATATTAGAAATGCGTGAAAATTTGCAATGTATATATATAGATAGATTGAATAAAAAAATAGAAAAAGAATTCCAAAATAATAATTATAATATTGTTGAAAAATATTCAAAGTTATTAATAAAAATAGATGAATTTAATGAAAATGCTTATGTATATTTACTTGAAAGTTATAAAAAACAAGGCAAATATACCATAGCAATTGAAGCATACAATAATATTAAGAGATTATTTAAAGATGAACTATCCATTTCTCCTAACGATAAAATATTAAACGTAGTTAATGAAATAGTAGATATTATGAATACAAGGGGAATTAATAAAAACACTGATGAATTTTTCTATGGAAGATATAATGAATTGAGAATATTACAAAATACTTACAATGATTTCAAGAAAAATGGATGTTTAAAATCCGTGCTTTTGGTAGGTGAAGCCGGTATAGGTAAAACACGACTTAAAGATAAATTTATAGAAATAGTTGATGTGGATACAACTTATATTTTAGAAACTTATTGTTTTCAATTTGAAAAAGATTGCATTTTAAAGCCATGGAATGTTATATTATCTAAACTATCTCAAATTATGAAATATAAAAAAATTAAAATTCCAAGTTTATGGGAAAATATTATTGAAAATTGTTTTTCAGGTTTTAATAAATTAAGCAATATAGAACAAGGCATTAAAATTTCAGATAATAAATATACGTTAAAATATGAATTAATTAGTAATATAATAACTAATATACTTACTAAAATAGCAGAAACAAAAAAAGTAATACTTATTTTCGAAGATATACAGTGGATTGATAATGGTAGTTTAAGGATTTTAAGCAGTATGATTTTACATTGTAATACTAATATTTTGTGTTTCATGACCTATAGAAATGAATACAATATCGAAATAGATAAATTCCTAGTTTCAGCAAATAATCATAATAAAATTTTAAGGCTTGATTTGTTAAGATTTAATAATGTTGAAGTAGAAAATTTCATTAAAATTGTTCTTCCCAAAAACAATTTTAACAAAGAGATATTAAATAAAATATACAATGAAACTGAAGGAAATGCATTTTTTTTAACAGAATATATTAATACTATAAAGTTTAATAGTGATATAAATATTATGTCTTCTAAAATGCAAGATATAATGAAAAGTAGGTTTTTAGATATTTCAGAAGAATGTAAAACCATTTTGAGAATCTCATCTTTATTCTTTGATGAAATTCCTTTATACATTTTACATGAACTTACAGGAGAAGAAGAACTTAAAATAATTGATTCAATAGAAGAACTTGAAAATAAATTCATATTAAAAGAAGTTACTAACAATAATTTACTAAGTTTTATGTTTACACATCAGAAGTTAAGAGAATTCATTTATATTAATCTATCTTTTGCAAGAAGAAAAATTCTTCATAATAAGATAGGATTTATTATAGAAAAAAGTTTAACAAATAACAAACAAGATATAACCATTTACAACAAACTTGTTTATCATTTTTCAAATGCAGATAATAATATATCAACATTGAAATATAGTATAAAAAGTCTAAATGTATATTTGAATTTTAGCCATGAACTTTATCCAGTACTATATTCGAAAGATGTTAATTTTTATAATAACTTATATTTTAGTAATAACAAAACCATTAAAAGCATAGCGAAAATAGAAATTCTATTATTAAAAGTAAAAAATGATTATAAAAGTTCTAAGGAAGTTTTGAGATTAGAGATAGAATTTTTACATATTAAAGGAAGATATCTTATAAGAGAAGGAGATTATGAAAAAGGTGTTGAGTTCATAAGTGAAATGATAGAAAAAGCTAATGAAATTGATGATTCAGATTACTCTATAGAAGGGTATAAGCAGATGATATATTATTGTATACAGACCAATAATATTGATGACATGATAAAATATGTAAATATAGGTTTAGATAAAGCAGCAGATTGTAATTATCATATGGAAATAGGTATATTTTTACGATTTAAAGCACTATATAAAAAAATGCAAGGAAAATATAACGAAGCAGAGAAACTCTTTAATGAATCTATAAATGTTTTTAATGTAACTAAAAGTGTAGCTGATAAATATGCCTTAAGTATAGCAGCTGCTTATAACTATATAGGAGATATAAGAAGACAAAACATGAAATTTGAGGAAGCTTTAGAATTTTTTAAAAAAGCAATAAAAATATGTGAAGAAAAAAATATACTTACCAGTCTTTCTATTTTTAGTATAAATGCTGGTGAAACATGTTTCAATATGGGATCGTATTCTAAGGCAAAAACATATTTTCAAAGGGCTATGGATATATATAAACAATTCGATTTAATGTGGGAAAAGTCTATTGTAGAATCCTTTATGTCTAAAATAATAATTAATGAAGGAAATTATGAAGGTGCTTTAGAATATTTAAAAAATTCAGATTTACATTCAAGATTGCTAAAAAATCCTCATGAAATTGGAATCGTATATATGGTAAAAGCTCAAATTAAAAATGAAATGAAAAATAATGATAATTTAAATAAAATTTTTAATATATACTTGAATGAAACTTTACAATTCTATTGTAAAAATAGTATTAAATTTTTGACTTCCTCAAAGGATAACTATGAAATAGATTTGCTAAACACCTTAATGAATAAAGATAATATTCTTTAAAGGTAGAATCTACTATTCTAATGTCTGAGATTAGTCCCAGACATCAGAAGCAAAAAAAATATTTTATAGTGGAGTTGGCTGCATTGCAGTGACTGCAAATGTAGCTCACATTAGTGGCTTTCGAACCACATCAATTACAGAACCATCTCTATATTCTATAACTGCAACTATTTCATCTGAAAATTCAATTTTCTTGGGTTTACCTGTTATTTTCTCAGCTATATCTTTTAACTCACCAATTGTCCTTATAGGAAGGTTAGTATTCTTTAATTTCTCTATTATGTCTGTCCTTCTTGGATTAACTGCTATTCCTCTTTCTGTTACGATAACGTCAATACTTTCTCCTGGTGTTGTTATCGTAGTTATATTATCCTTTATAATTGGAAGCCTTGCCTTAGTTAATTGCGTTACAATTATTGTGAGTTTAGCCCCTGATGCTGTATCACTATGGCCTCCGGAACCACCCATGATAGTTCCATCTGAACCCGTGGTTACATTAACATTAAAATTTGTGTCTATTTCTGTAGCACCTAAGATAACTATATCTAGTTTGTTTACAACTGCACCTTTGTTATCTGGATTTGCGTACATGGACGCAGACATTCTTTGATGTTTATAAGTACTTACATAAGACTTAATTGCTTGCATATCAAAACACTGTACATCAAATAAAGATCTAAATAAGCCTTCTTCAAACATGTCTACAAGATATCCAGTTATTCCACCTGATGCAAAACTTCCAACTATAGCATTCTCTTTCATATATTTTCTTAGCTCCGCAGCTACAGCTAAAGAAATTCCACCTGCACCTGTTTGAAATGACATTTCATTTTTTACAAGCCCCGTCGCCACCATAACGTCACTTGCCATTTTAGCTATTTTAAGTCCTACTGGATCCTTAGTTATTTTTGTAGTACCCGATACTATTCCATCTAGATCACCGATGGAATCTATTTTTACAATATAATCCACATATATTTGACTTATCTCTATTGGGCAAGCTGGATATGGAACTAAATTATCAGTAACTGCTACAACCATATCTGCACACTGGGCATCTGCTACTGCATATCCTAGCGCTCCGCAGGCAGATTTCCCATATAATCCATTGATGTTTCCATAGTTATCTGCTGTTGGCGCTGCAATGAAAGCAACATCTATGTGTAAATCTCCACTTTCTATTGCTCTAGCACGTCCACCATGGGTGTGCATTATAACTGGTGTTTTTAATATTCCCCTGGAAATTTCTTCAGCTATTGGACCTGACATATAATTAGTCACAATTCTAGTAATTACACCGTTTTTTATATGCTTTATTAAAGGAAAATTATTTGGGAACAGAGCGCTTGCAGCTAGGGTAATATTTTTTATTCCTCTTTTAGCAATAGCATCCACCACTAAATTCAATACATTATCGCCATTTCTTAAATGATGATGGAATGAAATAGTCATCCCATCCTTTAAAGAAACCTTATCAAAAACACTATCCATGTTAGGTAAAACCTTTTCATTATCTGGTATTACAGAATTTAGTTTTACTTCTTTCTTAAGTTTAGAACCTGCATTTTTAAATGCACCTTCAAATGGGATTACTTTTCCATAGCCTTCTATATATTCCGGTATCTCTCTCTCTAATATATTTTTCATTATTATCACCTCAATTAGCTAATCCACTAAAGTAGATTTCACCTATACTTTTACATAATACCTAAAAGCTTTGCTAATTCTACTGTATTTTTAGCTCTATTTATAACTGGTGCATCTACCATTTTCCCATCTAAGGAAAATACTCCTTTACCATCCTTTTCTGCTTCTATCATAGCCGCGAGAACTCTTTTGGCGTGTTTTATTTCTTCTTGAGTTGGAGCAAATACAGAATGAATAAGATCAATTTGTCTTGGATTTATTGCAGCTTTACCTGTGAGTCCTAAGCTTTTAGCTCTAACTGTGTCTTTTGCTAGTCCCTCAAAATCGTTAGTATCTGTAAATGGGGTATCAATAGAATCTATCTTCATCGCCTTACATGCAATTGCAACCCGATTTCTTGCATAGAAGATTTCTTCTCCTTCTTTAGTTCTTTTTATACCTAAATCTGAGGTTAAGTCCTCTCCTCCAAGTAAAACAGCTACTACCCTTTTGGAAGATTTTATTATATTATATACATTTTCAACTCCATAAGCAGTTTCCACAATAGGAATTAACTTTATACTTCCATTTGAGAAATCTTCCTGGATTTCTATTTTTGTAAGTATTTCATCTATAGCCACAAGTTCTTCTTCTGTAGCTTTTGGTATCATTAATGCATCCGGTTTAACTCTTGCAATTACATCAATATCCTTTTGTGAATATTCAGTAGTAAATGGATTTACCCTTACTACTACTTCTACATTTTCATAATCCACATTCTTTATTGCTTCTTTCACTAAAATTCTAGCACTATCTTTTTCTGTTAAACTAACAGCATCCTCTAAATCCAATATAATTGAATCAGCACCTAGAATTCCTGCATTCTGAAGCATCCCTGAATTATTTCCTGGCATAAAAAGCATAGTCCTTCTGAATTTTTTCATATAAATCACCTCTTACTGAGCTCTTTTTATAGCGGTTTCTATTCTAGCCTTTATTGTATAGTTTAATGCACCCTTATCTAGAGCAGTTACTATAACATCTTCTACTCCAATTTCATTAAGTGTCTCTAGTATTACTCTTTTTATTTCATCCCCAAATTGTTTCATAACAATACTTTGAAGCTTTATTTCAATGCCACCCTTAAGATTTGGCATAAGCATAATGTATATATCATTAGATTCCATTGTTCCCGCTTTGGATGGTTTATTAATTTTCATGGTATCACCTCACGCTAAAATTAAATTATTTATAAGTTACCTTATTTTTTCTATTAACTAAAGCTACAACTCTATTCATTTCGTTATTAACTATCATGTACCCTTCATCTACACCCATTCCTGGTTTTGCTAAACATTGGTCTGCTCCACAAGCAATAGCTATGTTTGTGCATACTTCTGCCGATCTATTAGTTTCATTACATGTTCCACCACAGTATGCTCCACGGCCCTGTTTTTTGCAGTATAGTATTGATTCAATTATATTGTTAACTCCACCTAAATCTGGTGTTTTTATTTGAAGCATATGACCTGCTTTCTTATCCGCAAATAATACTACGTCTTCATATGTGTTACACCATTCATCTGCAACTAATTCTACATTAATTTTTCTATTATCAAGTTCTGCCGTTAAACCTGCTAATGATTCAACTTGTCTTTCTCTGTGCTCAACATCCATTGGTCCTTCGATTCTTAAATGGAATGGTTTTGCAGCTTCTTCTAGTGTTGATATATAATTTGCCATAGCTTTTATATCATTATTAAACGCAATTCCTATTGTTCCATATACGTCAATGTGGAATATTGGATTATAATTCTCATCAGTTCTTAAATTTAACACTCTACTTCTTAACCACTCAACATAAGCTAGTAATTTTTCGCCCTTAAGCCCTAATTTCTCTTTTACATTATTTATTAATGCGTGAGGCATTACATCTGCACCCTTTATTATCATTTTATCTACATTATTGTATCTATCATCACCCGATTGTGTAAAAATAGGAATTCTCTTAATTTCTACGCAAGTATTGTATTCATCACGCACAATTTCTGCCATTGTTACCTTTTTAGATTTTGCGACAGCATCAAGAATAGCCTGAGTTATTCCGTATCTTATTGCTGTATGAAGTCTTTTACCATCTACTAACATGTGGTCAAACTCTTCTGCGAGCATTTTAAAGCTTTCTAATTCCCTACCTATTAATTTTGGTGCTATTTCTTTTTCAATAATTGGTATAAAATCTTTTGAGAGGAATAATGGATCCCTTCCACCTGCCCCAGAATATTGTACTGCTGCACAATCTCCATAAGCCACCTGACCATCTTCAAGTATAATCATTACTGATATCGACTCTCCTGCTTGCCTAATAGATTTAAATCCTTCTGTTACTGCTTCGCCTACATATGAAAAGCCATCATGTTCTGCACCACTTTTTATAGCTCTTTGGTCATCAAAATAAAATCCTGTTCTTCCTTTTGAACATACCACATCAATAATTTTCATAACATACACCTTCCTCTCTATAATTTTTAAATAACAAATCAGTCCTATCTTTTTGCTGGTCTTCCTATAAGTTCTCCATTTCCTACTGCGAATACATCATCTATAGTCATTTGAAAGCTCACTTTTCTCTTTTCAAATTTTGCTCTCTCTTCAAGTTTTTTCATATTTAAATCTATTAATTCCTGTGAAAATGGTATATTCCCAAATTTTAGATATCTTATTGATCCATCGTTGTCTCTTGCAGGCATCATTTTACCAGCATTATATTTACTTGGTGCAAATGGTATATCAATAATTCCCATTTCAAATCCCTTAACTACACCTATAGCTAAGTCACCTTTTCCGATTTCATATATCTTATCTAACATACACTTTGTTTCAGCTTTTATTATTTCCATCTCTGTTTTTAAATCTTGGGACATATGCATCTTTTGGCCACGCAATAAGTTTAAAGTCATCTTTGTAGTCCTTATACCCTCAGCATTAGCTTCTTTAGTAGGAATACCTACAGCTTCATGTGGAGTTTTAACTATTACTTTTGTTGCTCCCGCAAGTGCTGCAGTTCCTGCCCCTGTAGATATAACTCCAAAAGCTTTTGCTTCATCTTCTGGGAATCCCCCCATCCACTCATGTAACACCGTTGTTAAATATACATCTTTATAGCCATTAGCCTTTAAGTATTCATCGCATTGCTGCTCTAAGGCTCTTATAGCTGCTATATCTTGTATTAAATTTCCGCACTGACCATATCCAACTGTAATGTTTTTAACTCCTTGCTCTGCAGCAAGTAAAGCTTCGATTATTGCAACTGCATTTGATGTGCTAGGAGGAACTAGTGTTCCTGTTAATGGTCCAAAAGGCTCTCTATTTATTGATATTCCTTGTTCTTCATAAAATCCAACAAGTCTATCACAATATTGCCAGTCCAAAATTGACTTTGTTAAAGGTGCATTTTTGGCATATGGAATATTGTACGATATGCATCCACCTTCATTGGAAGTCCAACCCGAGGCATGTGTTATTTCAGCTAATAATCTTGCATCTGGAGTTCCATGCCTTGATTCTAATGGAACATTTATTGCCTCAAAAACTTGTCTACACCCTTTAACTCCATGGTTAACTGCTGGGAATCCATTTAATAGCGATCGTCCTGCCTTTATACTCTCTTTTATTCCAATCTCACACTCATCATATCTATTAAGTCTTGTATAACTATCTATTGTTGTTGGTAGTAAATCTGCTCCACCCTCAATTTCTAAATATCTTAATAATTCAATATGCTTGTCAATTAATGCAACACCTGCTCTTGGCTGTGCAAGTGTTATACCGGCTTCTTTAGCCTTCCTTAGTTTTTTTGCAAAATTTTTGTGATCTGGAATTTTCTTATTGTATTCTACAGCTTCTTTTAAATCTACCTCTTTACCTGTTGGCCATTGCTCTAATACTTCTTTTCTAACCTCAAAGAAATCATCGGTTGTCCACTTCTTATTTTTTATTTCCAATGATATTACCCCCCTGCTTATGCTTTTACTAAATATTTTTTCATAATTCTAACTGCTTTATCCGGATAATATTCGGATAATAGGCCCATTGCAGATAATATATACGTTTTATCAATCAAATACATTGCTTTACGTGGTTTTAAATACATTGGATTTTCTTCATTAAATGCTCCTGCTTTTAAAATATCTTTTGGATTCTCACTGTGTATTAATACTCCACCTGTCCCTATCATATATTTCACTTCCATAAGATCTTTACCTATTTGAGTATACATGGCTCCCATTGGTGTGTGTGTGCTTTCAATAGTACCTACATGCCTCTCCATTGATAACTCTGTTGCAACTTTAGCCATAGCCTCATCAAAATGTATTTCCTCCTTAGTAGTCGGAACCATCTTTATGTGTTCTACTCTATATTTACAATTTGCATCAATATCAATTTTTCTCTCAGGGTCACAAAGATACTTTCTCATCTTCCTGCTACCAGCTGCCTCTCTTAGTGAAATTGCAGAATATCTCATTCCAAGATCGCCTTCGACCGTTCTCTTAGCAAAAGGTTCCTCAAGCCCCCTTGTGGTAACTCCACCCTTCGTAGGTTCCCCCTCTGATATAGAATGTATATCTGTTGTTGCACCACCAATATCAATTACTATTAAATCCCCTAAACCGCTTTCCTCATCACTGCCATCACTAAGTATCCTTGCAGCCTTTAGCACAGCTGCTGGTGTTGGCATTAAAATACCTTTTATTAACTCTTCTGCATTTCCGAGTCCCTTAGCGTCAATTATTTTTTCCATAAATACTTTTCTAATTTCTTCTCTCGCTGGCTCTACATTTAGTTTATTTAGCGAAGGCATTACATTTTCAGTAATTGTAAAATACATTTTAGCTTTAGTAAATATTTGTCTTACCTCATCGCTTGTTACCTTATTTCCAGCTACAACTATTGGTAATCTAACTTCATTTTCAGCTAACATTTTTGCATTGTGTATAATGCACTCTTTGTTGCCACCATTAGTTCCACCTGCAAGAAGTATTATATCTAAATTTGAATTTTTAATTTCTTTTATTTCATCTAAAGTTAATTCATAGCTATATACTTTTAATACTCTTGCTCCAGCTCCAAGTGCAGCTCTTTTGGCAGCCTCTGCAGTTAACTCTGGCACAAGCCCAATAGCTACCATTTTAAGTCCTCCTGCAGCTGAGGAGCATGCTAATTTTTTAATGAAATTAACATTTTTTCCAATTAACTTTTTTTCTATTTTTAAATAGGCCTTTTCAAAGCCTATCATTATATTCTCCTCTATTGTGGTTATATCTTTAGCTGTAGCAATTACCTCTTCCTTTTCGAGATCTACAACCGTTAGTTTTGTATAGGTACTTCCAAAATCTATGAGTAAATAAGCATCCACTTATATCACTCCTAGTAATGTCGTAATTCCTAAATCCTCTCTTAAATCATGTATTGTTGTCTCAATCGTAGTACCTGGTGGATATATCCTATCAAATCCCATTTCACGAAATCTCTTGGTTACTTGTTGCCAATTTTGTTTTCCTACAACTATATTCCCACCTACAAGAAGCAATATGCCCTTCAAACCTGCCTCATCACATTTTTCTCTCATACCTCTGCAATCGATTTCACCTTGTCCATAAAGTGAAGATACTATTATAGCATCTGCATTAGTTTCAACAGCTGCATTAATAAAATCCTCTTGTGGAGAAAGTACCCCTATATTTATAACATTAAATCCAGCTTCCGTTAAAGCATAATCTAAAATTTTATTACCAACTGCGTGACAATCTGATCCTATTACTCCTAGAACTAAAGTCTTCTTAATCATTTTAAAAAACCTCCTAAATAATTTTTTAAAACATTAATAATTTTTTAAAACATTATTTTTTAAACTCTATCTCGATAATCCTCGACTTAAGTGCTTTTACTGAGCCATCATCTAAACTATACAAAAATTGTATTATTTCCTTATTACTAGAATTTATATTATTTACATCCGTAAATCTTCCAGGTGATACTATCATCACATCTGATTTTTGAATTATATCCTTAAGTTCATTATAATCAGTGGTATTTGAGTATTCTATATCAATTTCAGATAATCCCGCTTTTTCTAACGCTCTTTTTACTTTAAACATGAATTGTTCAGATATACATACAAATGCAAACTTTGTATGCTCGCCATATCTAGCAATCTTAACTATTGGCTCTAAATTAGGTTTTATAGCAACTCCTAGAATTTCTTTATTAAGGCCAACCGTTAACCTTGTAACTTCATTAATGTGATTGAATGTGGTTATTATAAACTCAGCCTTTCCAATCTTATCTTTCGTAACATTGTCCATCTTTTCTAATTCACCTATGGTCATATGCATTACATTCATATTACTATTGTTACTAAGTTGCTCACTAAACATTTTAGCTTGTTCTATATTGCACTCTACGTATATTGCTACTATTTTCTCCATTAACTGTTTTTTCTCAACTACCCTTTGCATTACTAAATCTAAAAACACTTCCGGTTCCATTCCTATTTCTAAAGCTTCCTCTAGTCCTAAGTCAATAAATTTTATAATCTTTTTCTTCACATCTAGGCTCTCCCAACATACAGCTTCTTCAACTACAAATGTTCCTTTTCCTTGATATGATTTCAAAGCTCCCTCTTGCTCCAATGCTTTATACGCAGCACTTACAGTATTTCTACTTACATTTAATTGCTGGGACAATTCTCTCTCTGTAGGTAATTTTGTTCCAACCCTTAGGGTTCCTTTTTTAATTGCATCCATAATTTGCATTTTAACTTGAATATGAAGTAGTACTCCATTGTTTTTAATTATTTCAATGTCCATAAAAATCTCTCCTAATCCGTGTTTTATTATTGGACTACTCCATTTCTCACTTATATTACCATATGGACTAATCCAATTCAATTGTTGTTTTATAGGCCTTTAATGTTGTTTTTATTCCTTTAGCTCAATTAGGCATGATTACCTAGCTTATTCTTAGTTTTATACTATATTTTACAATTAAGTATAAATCAACTATTTCCATCGAAAAGTAAAAAGCACAATCATAATAATTTAACCTGTGCTATAAATTGGATCAAATATGGTCTCATATATTTCTCAAATGAATATGATCTTAATTCTGTCTATACATTATTGCTATTCATGTATTGTTCTACAAGATATAAAAATATTGTTACGGAAAGCAAATCCGCACTTCCACCAGGGCTTATATTTTTCTCTATAAACTCTACACATAAACTATCAATTTTACTCCTGCCAATATCAGTTTTCATTCCTCCAAGTTTAATTATATCTATTGTTTTTTCTCTTACGTCATGTAGAACCTGTGGGTTATGTCTATAAATTATAGTAGTATCCTCGCAGATTTGCATTATCCCAATCAGTGTATGAACTAGCCTATCATTGATATTTAGCTGGAGATTTTGTTTATAAAAATTCAATGCAAAATTGAAAACTGTTGGAATTCCCTTTTCTACTTCACCACGTACGCCTTGAGTTTTATATTTAAAAAACAGTTTTTCACCGTGGCTTAACTCCACATTATCTTCTAAAGATGAAAGTTCATTCTCTACTATCCCTTTAGTCATTTCCTTTATAATATCTTGAATACATTTAAACTCTTTTTTGTCAAAAATCGCTTTTCCTGTAGCTGCACAAGCAACCCCCATTAAGAAAAGCATACCCTTATGAGTATTAATCCCTCTAGTTTTAGCAAACATATCTTTTTCGGCCTCTAACCCTATTCGTCTAATGCCATTAAAAATTTCTTTATATGTCTTACCCGAAAGACCTTCTTGGACAAATAAAGCTAAATACTTACTTAAAGCCGATGTACTATCTATAAAAGTATATAAATTCATATCCGTGTGAGCTCCATTAGACACTGGTGATATTAATCCCGGTGATGGAAAACAAGATATTTCATATATCATTGCCTGAATTGCAAAGCTACTAATTGTCATCGAAACTTTGTTTATTGTATATACTTTTTCATTTTCCATTTTATCTCTCCAATTATTCATTAAAATTATTCATAATAGAAACATCCATGTAAATCAATTACATTATAATCCTTATTATTATAAATTATCTAAAAATTAAATACTTTTTAATTTTCAGTAATTTTTCTTTACATAATTTAGTATAAAGAATAAACTATCTGTATAGATATGGTAAAACTTTCATAAGGAGGCTTTTCATGTATAGTTATAATGTTGAAAGAATTAATTTAAAGGATGAATATAAGTTAAAAGAAGTTAAAGATTTTCTACAAACATTTGATCTACTACTTGATGACGACGTCGATTATACTATAGTTATTAGACAAAATGAAGATATTAAAGCCACTTGCTCTAAGTCAAAAAACGTGTTCAAATGTTTTGCAGTTTCAAATGATTTAAGAGGAGACGGGGTATGCACTATATTGCTAGAAGCACTATCAGATAAACTTTTTAAGGAAGGTATTTATCATAGTTTTATATTCACTAAGGTAAAAAATACTGATATATTTACATCCCTTGGATACAAACTTGTACATAAGATAGATAATGTAGCCCTGCTTGAAAGTGGAATATATGATATAAAAGAATATTTAGAAAATATAAAAAAAGAATACAATATAACTTCAAATATTCAAAGGTCAGCAATAGTTATGAATTGTAATCCCTTCACCTTGGGACATATGTATTTAATAGAAGAGGCTGCAAGGCAAAGCGCAGAAGTGCTGGTATTTATAGTTGAAGAAGATAAATCCTCTTTTCCATTTATCTATAGATATTCTATGGTTAAAGAAGGTGTTTCCCATTTAAATAATGTGCGGGTGATTAAAGGTGGAGAATATATTATTTCACAGGCTACGTTCCCATCCTATTTTTTAAGAAAAGAAGATGTAATACTAAAGGCATATACTACATTAGATGCATCAATTTTCGGAAGATATTTTTGTAAAGCTCTAAATATAACTAAAAGATTTATAGGAGAAGAACCTTATTGTAAAGTTACAAACGCTTATAATGAAGCCTTAAAAGAAATACTACCCACCTATGGAACCGAAGTTGTAGAAATAAAAAGGAAAGCTATTATGGGCGCCATTATCAGTGCTTCAAATGTAAGGAAGTTAATTAAGGAAGAACAACTAGACCATATTGAACATATAGTACCAATTTCCACATGGAAATTTTTAAATACTCTAGTAGGAAAGGAGATAGTGGAGAAAATAAGAATCAGCGATTCTCCACATTAATTATGATATGTATACTGCAGAAGATATAATGCTCGCAAGAGAAATACGAATTAAATATCAAGAGGAACTAGTGAAGCAATATAAAATTCCACTACTTGTTATTAGAGTTAATTATCCAGGAATTAATAAAAACAATTATTATTCACATGAAATAACTAGGATTATGGACAAAATAATCTGTGAACTGTTTTCTAATTCTATTATTTTCAAAAAAATCATTACAACTGCTGAAGGCTTAATTGTAATCATGTGTATTAATAATGGAGCAAGAGATATCAAATTAATGACACTTAATTTAGAGGATAACCACATTTTAGGAAGATGTGTAGACCTAGATGTATATGATGAAAAAGGTAGAAGTCTTAGTAGAAGAGATTTTGGGTTAGAAATGAGAAAATGCTATATTTGTGACGATATAGCTCATATTTGTGTAAGAAGTAAAAAACACAGCATAGAAGAGGTTGAAGGATTTATTAAAAGCAGATTTTCAGAATATACGAAAAAATTCGCAACTATATAAACAACAAATTTACAATTTATGGTATAATAAATTTAAGAGGTACATGATTGTTAGTACTATAGCAAGAACACCCTTGGATATAAAAAAGTATATTAAATTTCGGTACTAACTTATATGTACTACACTAAACAAGAAAGGAGCATTAGCCTATGGTAGATTCAATTGTAGCATGCAAAAAAGATTTCAATTATCACCATGGAAGTGGATTAAACCTGTCAATATCTAAGGGCGATACAGCAAAAATATTCATATATGGAAAAAACATTGTTAGTTTTTACATGTTATCTTGCGTAGATCGCCAATCAGAAGGATATAAATTAACACTTTTACCAGAAGAATACACTGAAAATTTTTAGGTAGTTCAACTACTACCACATAAATTTTAAAGTTTTCACTGAATTATTTAGCGATTCCATTAATTATCTGTTTTATTATGGTTACCGTATTTTCTTTACTATTCTTGTTACTACTCAGGCATTCCCTGTTGATAATGCCTGAGTAGTAACCATCAAAATACTCATACCCCTGATTAACATTTAGTCTGATTATGCAAATCCATTAATCTATACTTCATCTTTATTCTCCACTTACCTCTTCCCTCTTTTATTAACCTACATCCCCTCATCTGCCCTTCTTATTAATTCACTAGCTGATATTTTGCTGTTAAAATTATATTGAGATAACCCACAGCTTAGGCCCATCTTATAGTTTGTATTATTCTTTTCCTTCAGTTCATAAACATTCATGCATACTCTAGAACATATAGTCTTTGCCACCTGTAATGTTGTATCTGGAAAAATAATTATGAACTCGTCACCACCTATTCTAAAAACAGTATCAGTTTTTCTAATGTTTGCTCTAAGAATACTACCAACTTCTGCTAAAATTTTATCCCCTTCGATGTGCCCCACAACATCATTTACTTTTTTAAAATCATCAATATCAGCAAAACATATTATAAAGTTTTCTTCTTGCCGCGCTGACTCCGAAATAGTTTTCTCTAAAATTTCCAAACCTGCTCTTCTGTTTAATACTCCAGTGACAACATCCATGCATGCATTATATTGCAATTTAATCTTTATACTTTTAAATTCTTCAATAAGCTTTTCTTTTTCCTCTATTATCTCTATAAGCCTTTCTTTCCCAAGTTCTTTGTAGTTCATAGTCTTACGCCCCCCATATTGGTTATCTAATAACATAATTATATAATTAGGCAACTATCAAAAATTGCCCTTCCCTACTATTTATTAAAAATAAATTTTTTTCTCTCAATTCTCATGAAAAACGTGCAAAAAGAGCCACATCAACTGATGTGGCTCTTCATTATTTTTACCCTCGCCTATATACTATAGACCTTATTCATTTTTCTTATACTATCTATAATTTCTTCTCTAAACTCCACTGGTTCTATAACTTCTGCATCTGCACCAAAGCCCATAATCCATAGCTTTATTCCATATGTACCATTACAAACAAACTCATAAACAAAGTTGTCTTCATTTTCTTTAATTAGACTTCCCTCGAGTAAACTCTTTTCAGTTACTACCTTATAGCAACATTTATCAAATTTAACCTTTACTCTTATTTCATCTCCACCATACATATACCAAGTTCTTTTAAGATAGTCATACACATTAAACTTACTATCTCTTCTTCCATCTTCCTCTAAAATAATAACATTTGATATTCTATCTATTCTAAAATGTATCAAACAATCTTTGCTTTCTTCATATCCAATAATATAATATTTTCCAAGTTCACAAGCGAAACTATATGGGATTATTATGTGGTTTTTATGATTTCCTACTGCAGAAATATAACTGAAACTTACTTTTTTCTCTTCAGCTATTGCTGATCTTAAGTGTTTAACATTGAATTCAATATATTGATGATCAATGTTAGGATTCTTCTCAAAATATAGCATGTCCTTTAATTTTCGCGCCTCATTTTTAGGAAGTAGCCTTAATAAACTATTTTTTATTATTGCCATTTTTGTTTCCATAAATGTTTGTGATTGAATTAAAGATACTAATATTAGATTTACATCATCAGCTGTAATAGGCTGTACATATTTATTAGCCTCAAGTATTCCATCCCCATTTACCCCTTCTTCATCACTTACTCTATATTTTTTATCAGACTTATCATATTTAATAACCGTTTCCCATTCCTCATTTAATTCTTTCACATAATTATGAATGTTCTCCGGTAAAATTTCAAATATGTCTGCAATTTCTTGTGGTGTTGTTGCTATTTCACATTTTATAAGTCTAAATGTTTCTAATAATTTTCTGCTTTTACTATAATCTTTACCAGGTAACATAATATCAATTTCCCTTCAATATAATCTAATAGAATTTTCTTGTTTTTTTAGTTAATTCCCCCCTAATTCGTAAAGCTCTTAATTATATTTATAATATCTTGACCATACTTCTCAAACTTAACTTCTCCAAATCCTTTAATTGCAATAAACTCATGTTTATCTTTTGGCATAACCTCTACTATTTTGCCCATTTCTTGATTATTAAAAATATAATAAGGTGGAATTTTATTTAATGTAGCTTTAGATGTTCTATAGACTTTTAAAGCCTTAACTAACATGTCCTCATCACTTGCTACATCTTTTATTGTTGAGAAAGCCGCTTTTAGTTGTAATTCCGGTGTATTATTAACAATATGATTACTTTTGAAGATTAAGTTCATTATCTATTTTACTTTTTACAATCTGATCAGCTGAATTGTTTAAAAGCTCCTTAAGATTAAGTATATTCTTACTTTCCTTGTTAAATTCATTTATAAAAATTGGTGTACTTATTGATTTCATAAGTTTACTTTCAAAACTGGCACCAAGTATACTTTTTTTTATTACATCAAAAATGCCCATAATATCCCCCATCTTTTCATTAATTGCTTAATTATAACATATTATGTTTAATTCCTCCATTGGAGAACATTATTGTGAGTTTACTATATTTTTAACATGATTTTTTACATAATATATCGTACCTTCTATAACTGATATTGGATTATACTTCAACGACAAAAAAACTACTAAAACATATAAGTTATATATTTTAGTAGTCAATTTGCTCCAGTTCGTCGGAATTTCTGACATGCTGAATTTTTGGTATATACTTTTAGTATTTCATCTTCTTTTCTTAAAAAATAGGATGGGAAGGTAGCCTGAGAAATGATATATTCTCCATATAAATAAAATAAAGTTGAAATTGTTATTTTCAACTTTATTTTATTTTTTATAGTGGCTTTCGAACCACATCAATTACAGACCCATCCCTATATTCTATAACTGCAACTATTTCATCTGAAAATTCAATTGCCTCGGGTTTACCTGTTATTTTCTCAGCTATATCTTTTAACTCACCAATTTTCCTTATAGGAAGGTTAGTATTCTTTAATTTATCTATTATGTCTGTCCGTTTTGGATTAACTGCTACTCCTCTTTCTGTTACAATAACATCAATACTCTCTCCTGGAGTAGTTATAGTAGTTATATTATCCTTTATAATTGGAAGCCTTGCCTTAGTTAATTGCGTTACAATTATTGTGAGTTTAGCCCCTGATGCTGTATCACTATGGCCTCCGGAACCACCCATGATAGTTCCATCTGAACCCGTGGTTACATTAACATTAAAATTTGTGTCTATTTCTGTAGCACCTAAGATAACTATATCTAGTTTGTTTACAACTGCACCTTTGTTATCTGGATTTGCGTACATGGACGCAGACATTCTTTGATGTTTATAAGTACTTACATAAGACTTAATTGCTTGCATATCAAAACACTGTACATCAAATAAAGATCTAAATAAGCCTTCTTCAAACATGTCTACAAGATATCCAGTTATTCCACCTGATGCAAAACTTCCAACTATAGCATTCTCTTTCATATATTTTCTTAGCTCCGCAGCTACAGCTAAAGAAATTCCACCTGCACCTGTTTGAAATGACATTTCATTTTTTACAAGCCCCGTCGCCACCATAACGTCACTTGCCATTTTAGCTATTTTAAGTCCTACTGGATCCTTAGTTATTTTTGTAGTACCCGATACTATTCCATCTAGATCACCGATGGAATCTATTTTTACAATATAATCCACATATATTTGACTTATCTCTATTGGGCAAGCTGGATATGGAACTAAATTATCAGTAACTGCTACAACCATATCTGCACACTGGGCATCTGCTACTGCATATCCTAGCGCTCCGCAGGCAGATTTCCCATATAATCCATTGATGTTTCCATAGTTATCTGCTGTTGGCGCTGCAATGAAAGCAACATCTATGTGTAAATCTCCACTTTCTATTGCTCTAGCACGTCCACCATGGGTGTGCATTATAACTGGTGTTTTTAATATTCCCCTGGAAATTTCTTCAGCTATTGGACCTGACATATAATTAGTCACAATTCTAGTAATTACACCGTTTTTTATATGCTTTATTAAAGGAAAATTATTTGGGAACAGAGCGCTTGCAGCTAGGGTAATATTTTTTATTCCTCTTTTAGCAATAGCATCCACCACTAAATTCAATACATTATCGCCATTTCTTAAATGATGATGGAATGAAATAGTCATCCCATCCTTTAAAGAAACCTTATCAAAAACACTATCCATGTTAGGTAAAACCTTTTCATTATCTGGTATTACAGAATTTAGTTTTACTTCTTTCTTAAGTTTAGAACCTGCATTTTTAAATGCACCTTCAAATGGGATTACTTTTCCATAGCCTTCTATATATTCCGGTATCTCTCTCTCTAATATATTTTTCATTATTATCACCTCAATTAGCTAATCCACTAAAGTAGATTTCACCTATACTTTTACATAATACCTAAAAGCTTTGCTAATTCTACTGTATTTTTAGCTCTATTTATAACTGGTGCATCTACCATTTTCCCATCTAAGGAAAATACTCCTTTACCATCCTTTTCTGCTTCTATCATAGCCGCGAGAACTCTTTTGGCGTGTTTTATTTCTTCTTGAGTTGGAGCAAATACAGAATGAATAAGATCAATTTGTCTTGGATTTATTGCAGCTTTACCTGTGAGTCCTAAGCTTTTAGCTCTAACTGTGTCTTTTGCTAGTCCCTCAAAATCGTTAGTATCTGTAAATGGGGTATCAATAGAATCTATCTTCATCGCCTTACATGCAATTGCAACCCGATTTCTTGCATAGAAGATTTCTTCTCCTTCTTTAGTTCTTTTTATACCTAAATCTGAGGTTAAGTCCTCTCCTCCAAGTAAAACAGCTACTACCCTTTTGGAAGATTTTATTATATTATATACATTTTCAACTCCATAAGCAGTTTCCACAATAGGAATTAACTTTATACTTCCATTTGAGAAATCTTCCTGGATTTCTATTTTTGTAAGTATTTCATCTATAGCCACAAGTTCTTCTTCTGTAGCTTTTGGTATCATTAATGCATCCGGTTTAACTCTTGCAATTACATCAATATCCTTTTGTGAATATTCAGTAGTAAATGGATTTACCCTTACTACTACTTCCACATTATTGTAATCTACGTTCTTTATTGCTTCTTTAACCAAAATTCTAGCACTATCTTTTTCTGTTAAACTAACAGCATCCTCTAAATCTAATATAATTGAATCAGCACCTAGAATTCCTGCATTCTGAAGCATCCCTGAATTATTTCCTGGCATAAAAAGCATAGTCCTTCTGAATCTTTTCATATAAATCACCTCCTACTGAGCTCTTTTTGTAGCAGTTTCAATTCTAGCCTTTATTGTATAGTTTAATGCACCCTTATCTAGAGCAGTTACTATAACATCTTCCACTCCAATTTCATTAAGTGTCTCTAGTATTACTCTTTTTATTTCATCCCCAAATTGTTTCATAACAATACTTTGAAGCTTTATTTTAATGCCACCCTTAGGATTTGGCATTAGCATAATGTATATATCATTAGATTCCATTGTTCCCGCTTTGGATGGTTTATTAATTTTCATGGTGTCACCTCACATTAAAAATAAGTCAAATTTATTTTATACTTTCTACATAAGCATTTTGTCCTTGTTTATATAAGTTGTTAAATTCACTATCTACTACTATATTTTTCACACTAAAACAATATGAGCTAATTATTTAAACAAATAGCTTTAACAATATAACTGCTAATACAACTGTAGCAGCACCACCAAGTCTTGTAGATACTTGTGAAAATGGCATTAATTCCATACGATTTGCGCCAGACAATATTGCAACGTCTCCAGTTCCCCCTAGACCGCTGTGACATGATGTAACAAGTGCTGATTCAATTGGATACATATTCATAAGTTTTCCAATATAAAAGCCTGATGTAACCATTGATGCAACAGCTGCAATACAAATAGCAACATATCCGACGGTTACTGTTGCTATTAAACTACTCCATGGAGTATAAACAACACCAACTCCTATTAGTAAAGGCCAAGTAAGGGTTTTACTTACTTGTTTATATACTTGACTTGCCCCTAACTCTATATGTTTTGGTAATAATTTAAAATATTTAGCAATTGCAGCACTAAATATCATTATTATTGCACCAGGGATACCAATGAATTTACTTAAAAACGTACCAAATATGAAGAAAGTACATGCAACAAGAAATCCAGCACCCATAAGTTGAAAATCAATTGGTTTTTCTTCTATTTTAGCTTTAAGCATTTCTTGATCATCACCAGTCTTTACAAGTACTCCATTGCCTGTAAGTTCAGGTTTCTTTTTAGCTATACGCATTAAAATACCGGATATTATTATAGCAATTACATTTCCAATCATTGCTGCTGGAACAAGTTGAGCAATAAAAGCATCTTGGCTAGTTGTAAGCACTTGAGAATATCCCATAGAAAGTGGCAAAATACCTTCTCCTATACCTCCTGATATAATTGGAGCAATTACATAGAAAAATGATTTATATGGAGTATATCCAAATAATAAACCTACAATCATTCCACCTAGGACAGCACATATTGTTCCTATTATCAAAGGAACAAACATTCTTACAAATCCTTTTATCATAACTTTCCTATTCATACCAAGTATACTTCCAACTACAAGAACAGAAATATATAAGTATAAGAAATTTGAAGTTTTCATAAGTGCTGTAATAGCTTTTATAGCTGTTGGATTCAATAGTTTATAATATACCATTGCTGATGGTATGAATATAGTACAGATTGCTGGTCCACCTATATTCTTTAGAATTGGAACTGAAGATCCAATCTGTCCAAGTAATAATCCCATAATTATTATTACTGCAAATCCACCGATCATATCTACGGGTAACACTTTATTGATACAGGCAAGATAAATTATAGCTGCTATTACAATAAATAACGGTATAGGTATTTCACCTATTCTAAAATTAATGATTTTTGAAAATAGACTTATTTTAGCATTTGATTTGTTAACGTTTACTTCCAACACAATCCCCCCCTAATAATTTTGTTTAAGTTATGTTACTTTTTATAATAAAGGTATAGCTACTAATTTAACAGTTTATTAAACTTTTGTAATAATTTAGTAACTAAAGTAACTAATTTACTGTATAATTAATTTGATGTGTAGCAATTTTTTAGTCAATCTAACATTATATTTAAAATATCTAAACCGTTTGGGGGATTAACTCGTGAAAAAACTAATTATGAAAATTAATGCTCATATGAAATTGCAAACTAGAATTACATTATTTGTGTGTGTAATTATTTCAGTAGTGATGATTATTACTAATGTGCTAATAAGTGAAAAAATCACTTTTATAACAATGAAAAATATAGAAGATAAAGCATTTAATATTGCACACATTGTAGCCTATTCACCAGTAGTAATTAATAGCTTAAATGATTCTTCCAATGCTAAAGCCATTCAGACATTTACAACCAAAATTACAAATTCAACTAATGTACAATTTGTAGTTGTAACAGATAAAAATGGAATCAGAAAATCGCACCCAGATGAATCAAATCTAGGAAAGAAAATCGTTGGAAATGATTTCTATAAGGCTCTTAACGGTTCTGAATATGTCTCGACAGCAGTAGGAACTTTAGGCAAATCTCTTAGAGCGTTTGTTCCAATATTTAATAGTAGCGGCAAACAAATCGGAATTGTTATTGTTGGAATATCATTAAATAAAATAGAGCAAACTGTTGAACAAAGTAAGGACGCAATTTATTTTGGTATAGGTTTTGGTTTATTAGCTGGAATAATAGGAGCTTTACTTTTAAGTAAAAACATAAAAAAAACAATGTTTGGATTAGAGCCACTAGCTATTGCCAAACTTTTTCAAGAAAAAAGTGCTATGCTAAAATCGATTAGAGAAGGTGTACTTGCTATAGATAATAAAGGATATATTACTCTTATAAACAATGAAGCAACAAGAGTATTTCAAAAAGCAGGCATTTATATTAACCCTTTTAGGAAAAAGGTAGATGAGTGCATTCCTAATACAAGATTACCCGAGCTTCTTATAACAGGAAAAACAGAATTAGATCAAGAGCAAGATTTAAATGGAATAACAATTATGACAAATCGGATACCAATAATTGTAGACCACAAAATAATTGGAGCAATAGCTACTTTCAGAGACAAAACTGAATTAATTATGCTCGCTGAGCAATTAACTGGAGTAAAATTATATGCAAATGCTCTTAGAGCTCAAACCCATGAATTTATGAATAAACTTCATGTGATTTTAGGAATGATTCACATGAAATATTATGATGAACTTTCTGATTATATCAAAACTATTGCAACCAAGTATCAAATGGAAGTGGGTTTTGTCGTAAGACATTTTAAAGATCCAGTTCTTGCGGGATTTATTTTCGGAAAGATTAGCTTTGCAAGAGAAAAGAATATCGCGCTTACAATTTCTAAAGATTCGTATGTACCTGCACCGAAAGACCAGGAAGTTACTCATGAGTTAATTACAATAGTAGGTAATCTTATAGATAATGCTATCGATGCAGTTGATAATGTTAAAAATCCCAAATTGATTAATTTTGATATGTTCTATGATAATAAAACATTAAAGATTGTAATTAGTGACAATGGCATTGGAATAACAGATGATAATATTGAAAAAATTCTGATTAAAGGATTTTCAACAAAAGGAGAAAATAGAGGTTTAGGATTATCATTAGTAAAATATAGCATTGATAAATTAAACGGTACCATAACTATTACTTCTAATAAAGCTGAAGGCACAACGTTTCAAATTTGTTTATCTTATGAGAAAGAGAGTGATTTAATTGATTAAAGTATTAATTGTTGAAGATGATCCAATGGTTGCAAAATTTAACAAACAATATTTAAGCCAAATTGATGGATTTAAATTCATTGCAATTGCAACTTGCTTTGAAACTGCAATGGATATTTTATTAAAAAATGATATCAACCTCATACTTTTAGATATTTTTATGCCTGGAATAAATGGATTAAAATTGCTTGAACATTTAAGAACAATAAATAAAGAAGTTGATGTGATCATTGTAAGTGCTGCAAGTGATATGTATACTATAAAAAAAGCTTTTCAACATGGTGTTGTAGATTATTTGATAAAACCATTTGAATTTGAGCGGTTTAATGAAGCATTATGTTCATATAGAGAAAAACAAAGTTTTATGAATAACAATAATTCAATTTGTCAAAAGGAATTAGATCAACATATTCTAAATAAAGAAAAACCAATTATAAATCAATTGCCTAAAGGTGTTGATAAAAATACATTAAAAAAAACTTGGACACGTATTCAAAACATGAATATGCGATCCTTTTCTACTGAAGAAATAGCTAAAATCGTTGGGATTTCAAGAGTATCAATGCGTAAATATTTAAGCTTTTTACTCCAAAAAGAAGTATTGAGTATGAATACTGAATATGGTACTGTAGGTAGACCTATTTATAAATATAGGTGTGTTAGCACTGATAGTAGTTTTTTAGATTATTTTTAAGTAGCGTTATCAAGTAATTTGGAGATACAAATATCTTCTTGAAATAACCTTATGTATTAAGTAAATAGTGATTTGAGCGGTTAGGGAATGTAGTTATAACTGGCTTTGTGTCTTCATCCTCTGACAATCCTATAAGGATAACATCTAAATTCCAACTTTACCCGCATTGGCATATTTTAATTCCTCTTGCTTACCATATTGTTTTATTTATACACTTATTGGATTGATTGGGACATTTATTGCGTATTTCATTCTTAAACGTAGAAAAAGAATTATTACATAATATTTATTTAAATAAGGAAGCTTTGACTTCCCTTAACTACTGAAATTTATAGAGATATAATTCGGGTAGTTTTTTTGTTGTGAAAAATGCAATTTCACGACAATATTTTAATGAATCAAAAATAGTGTAAAGGAAAAATTAATGTGATATAATGGCTTGGAAATTAGGAACAGAATCCTTAGATAAGGAACTACTAGAAATACAGAAAGATATATTTGACAAGGATAGTAGTGAATAGGTAATATCTGATAAAGTTAGCAGAAAAATTAAAGGGTTACGATAAAGTTAAGAATAATGACCAAATAAAAGCATTAGTAGATTTTTTAGAATATTTATTTTTAATTAAAGACCCAGAGATAGAAAAGCAATATGAAGAATATAAAAAAGAAAATGGAGGTGCATTTAAATTGAGTATAGACGAGATTAGAAGATTGCACTACAAGGAAGAAGGTAGGGAAGAAGGCAGGGAAGAGGGTAGGGAAGAAGGTGAAATTAAAAAAGCTATAGAAATAGCTAAGAAGCTTTTACGAAAAGGTGTATCTATCGATATAATTGTAGAGAGTACTGATTTAACAATAGAAGAAGTAGTTAATTAGCTTGTTTAATAGCAAGGCGAAGATGGAGCATCAGATGTGTATTAAGAGTTAAAACTTATAAAATCGGGAAAGACAAAAAGAATCCGGTAATCATAATATTTTTATGATTTACCGGATTTTTTATGGTTTTTGGAATTACATTACTGTTATTTAAGCTACTTTAATAGTATTTGTATCAGTAGTAACTATTTTAGCATCTTTCTTGCCAGTTAAGTCACCACTAGTTGATAGAAAAATGTTTTTTGCGATAACTAAATCCATAAGAGCATTTACCTCAGCTTCTGTTATAGTAGGTCCCTTATCATCAGCTTTAATGTTATCTACACTTAGCGTAAAATATTTACCCTCAATAGTAGTTAAAAATCTCATAACTAATTTATTCATATAATTTTTCCTCCTTTAAATTGTTGAATTTTGGTTTTTAGATTTTAAGCTTCTTATTTAAACTTACTTTTCTGTAACTAAGCTATACTGATCTTGTCTATCGATCCCAACCAATGGATAAGTTTTGATCTTAGAGATAGCTTGTCCTACTGCGAAAATGTCAGCATCCACTGCATTAACTTTTACATTACCTAGGCTTTTTGTTGCAAATTCATCTTTGCCATTGATGTCTATACCTGTTTTCATTGTAAGTTTTAAAATACTTGATACCTTTGTTGATATAACTGCCATGTTTAATCACTCCTTTTATTTTGTTTTCACTTAATATATATGATGTTTGTCTTATTTGTGCGGAGTTTTAAAAAATATATATCTACATAATTGCCTTTAATTTTTCTAGGGCTTTTTTCTTAATCCTTGAATACTTATAATAACTTTTATCAGAAGTAGCTGATATTTCTGTTAGAGAGTGTCCCATAATATAAAATCTCTCTAATATATAACGTTCAAAAGGTTCAAGGGTATTAAGGGCAACATACAATTTTTCAACCTCATCATATGCAATTACTTCATCCTCTAAGGTAAATTCATAATGCTCCTCTGCATCAAAATCTATCATATTAATGCTAGGGACTTCGCGAAAATGTTTTATTTCTCCTTTTAAAAGAGCTTTAAGGTTCATTTTTATAGCATTAATGCAATACCCGTTAAAGCTGTTGCTGCCTAGTTTATATAATGATATAGCTTTTATTACTGACAAATACCCGTGTTGAATTAGGTCTTCAGTGGTATAGCCTGGAATATGATATTTTGATGATTCTTTGAATATAAGGTATTTGAACTTTCCAATTATAAGTTCTGTAGCTTCGCTGTCACCGTTTTTAGCCTTTTCAACTAGTTTTTCCATAATTAAAGCACCACCTTCTAATTTTTTATTTAAGGTTTACTAAATACAATAATTTATTAAGCTAGACCAAGTAATTGTTTTTCTAAAAGATCAAAATCATATGTTCTCTGTTCGTAGTCACAAAAACTACCACTTTTCACAGAGTGCGATCCACTATTAATGCTGCTACTACTCTTATTACTATTCCATTTTTTCTGATATGTAACAACCTCCTTAGCAGTTTTTATGCCTTCGCTTATCCAGCTATTGATAACTTTAGAGATATATTTGATGTTTTTTGCATTATAATTAACGGCCTCTATTATAGCCATAATTATGACTTCATCACTTACGTGTTTTGTAAAATCTAATATTTTTTCATACACTAGTGGTGTGATAGCATGTATATTTTCTTCAAATATTTTAATTACACTTTTTATACCGACCGCCGTAGCAGCAGGTTTTTCTGATTTAGTTACTAACGATTCTTTACTTGTCGCCTCTACTTCTTCTACTTCTTCTTTATTTATTATTCTTTGCTCTTTATTTATTACTACTTCTTCTTTACTTCTTATTCTATTACTTGGCATATGCTTGGTAGCCCCTACTAAGGGGGTATCAAGGGGCTTAATAATTATGTTATTACTTTGATCCTCCGAATGTTCTTGCTCCATAGGACTTAGATCATTTATATCAGTCGGTATAACGTTTACAAGAAAGCCTTTGAAAATGTTATTTACATCTAAGCCGGCAGCTTCATATTTTTCATATAATATTTTAAGTAATACTTTACTTTTGATCTTCTGTACTTCCTTTTTTATACACGCAAGGACGTTGGAATTATTTGGAACATTGTATTTAATCCAATTTAATACCATAATCTCATTAGTGTCCGCGCTATATAAAATCTTTTTATAATCACAAAATTTTTTAAGCAGTTCAGCCACAAGCACTTTGTCACATCCTGTTTCTAGTGAAATAAGCCTAGGGGATAGCTCGTATATCCCGCACTGCGTAGATTTTGTATTCGTTAGAAGATATAGATAAAAAAGTTTTTCCTGTGAATCTAGTTCAAGTACAAAAGTATCACTCCAAAATTCCGTATAAATCTGTCTATATTTAGCCATTATTATTCCCCCTATGATTCTAATTTTAACAGCTCTACCAACTCAATTTTCTAATCTCAGAGTTGAATTTTATCTGTTTTTGTTTACTACACTTTTGCTATCTTATTAACTACAGTTAATGGTTTAAGTAAAAAAATATATTCTCTATAATCTAACTGATTATCTGTACACCACTTAATTATCCCATTAAAAAACTTAATACCTGGAGTATTATCCTTAGCAAGAACTCTATACACATGTGCTACATCTACTCCTATAGCCCTAGAAAGCTTTGTATAACTACTATTAAATCGTTCATCCATTAAATTTTTTAATGCAAATTTATTTAACCCCATATAAATCTTCCCCTCCTAATTTAATTGTATTTTTTATATTGAATCCCATTGTTTACATTTAATTACATTATCTGTAATTAATATATCATGTATAGCATATATTTACAATACTATTTTTACAATAATTATATTTATTTTCCATTTTATATTGACTATAAACAATGAAAAATGATATAATATTTAACGAAGGAGGTGATTAAATGACTGACTACAGCAAATTTGATCTAGTTACATTTGCTATATTATTAGAAAAAGCTAAAGGTGATCGCTCAATTAACCAATATGCAAATACAATAAATATAAGTGCAGCTCATATCTCAAGATTACTTCGAAAGTTAGTAAAATCACCTCCGTCGCCGGATACAATTAGTAAATTTGCTAGTGGTGCATGCAACGGAGTTACATATAATGATTTAATGCTAGCAGCTGGACACATAGATGATAAAACAGAAGGGATCTCTACAGAAAAAAAACAGACCCAAACTGTAGAAAAAGAAAAGAATTTTTTTAAGGTTATTCTATCCGATTTATACACCCGTGATTTTGAATGGAGTTTAAATAAAACCATTAATGGACCTGCTAATTTAATGCTTGAAATTACTAACTGGGAGTATTCTAACTGGTATATTCTAATTAAACCTTATGTTACCTCCCAAACAATTTATAATATTTATGGACAAATAGCTTGTATTGATCTTACCCCAGTTACAAAAATATCTGTAGCTGTTGGAAGTAAAAATGAATTTGACCTTTTCTTTAGTAATCCACCTAAATCTTTAAGAGCAAATCTTTATGTTATGCTAATAGATTTAAACAATGGAAACATATCTAAGGAGAAAAAGCTATGCCAGTATTAACTAGTCATAGCTTTTTATCTATCCACATCTCGCGACTCTCCATGTTATCTTCTTAAAATCCTGAAACTAAACTATGCCACTCATCTATAATGACTATATCCTCTATATCATTCACCGATATTTCCCTGTTAGTTTTATTTCTGCATATTATCTTATGGAGTTCAGCATCATAATTTTCTTGTCTATCTTTAGTTATTTTAGATAAATACACATTATCAAAAGATACAACTAGCCTTTTTCCAATTAAGTTATTATGTGATGTGACAATTTGCTCCTTTAACCCATCAATGAACCCTTCGTAATTGTTTTGTGTATATTCCACGTAAGAGCTTGCCTTATCTCTTTTAATAAACTTAGCCTTAACGACAAAAAAGCTACTGAAATATATAAAAATATATACCTCAATAGTTCCTATACTTTACTCTCACTAAAACTTGGTTACTTTATCTATACTCTGATAAAAGTCATTATTTCCCACAACATTTCTTATATTTCTTACCGCTTCCACAAGGACAAAGATCATTTCTACCAATTTTAGGTTCCTCTCGTACTTCAGGTTCCTGTGACTCATAATCTTTCGGGCTCTCTTCGTTTTCTTCACTATCATCTTCATCAAAAAATCTGTTTATTATATGTTTATAATTAGCCAAGTGTTTTTTATACTCCACTTGCATCTTTTTTCTTTCAATGTTATTAGTTAACTTATTAAAGAACTCTACCTTTAAAGCGTATAAATCTGGATAATCCTTTTCTAGTTTTTTAATAGAAGTTTTATAGATATCATAATTATATAATACTGTATACTCCTGAAAATAACTCATTGCTTCTTTTTCTTCTTCATCGTGCATTCCTAATTCATTATTTGGAAGTACATCGAAGGCAATAAGAGAAACAATCTCATGGTTTATTTTTTTATTTGCTTCCAGTTTATGAAAATCATCTATATGTATCATATAGGTTTCAATTTCATTTTTAATCCGTAATACATCTTTATCTTCTGGTAAAATCTTTGCTGCCTTCTCTATTATATTTTTAGCATCTTCCATTTTTTCCATTTGCATTAAATAAGATGCTAGTTCAGATAATGTTGAGGTTATATTCTCTTTTATTTCATCATTATTTATTGCAATCTCTGCCAACTTATCTATAGGTTTATGTATTGAGGAAAACATTTCAAAGTTCATATCAATCGTTATTAGCTCTAGATATATTATTGTATTATCCTTTATATCAGTGACTACCTCTAAGGCCTTTTCTAAAACATTTCTAGCATTCAGATATTCATTACTTTCTACATAAGCTTCACTTAAGCCAAGCCACAAGGAAATATTGTCACTATCAAGTTCTATTGCCTTATTGTAGGCTAAAATAGCCTTTTTATGCCAACCTCTGTTTAAATAAGCATTAGCTAAATATCCTGCAAATGCTGAGTTTTCCGGTTCCTCCAAAGTTAATTCTTCATATACTGTCAAAGCTTTACCACTGTTACTATTTTTTAAATAGACTTCTGCTAGCAATACTTTTACTATTAGCGATTTTGAATCTTCTTTCTGCATCTCTTGAAGAATTTTAATTGCTTTGTTTAATTTCTCTTCTTCCATATAGGTTCTTGCTAAGCTATAATTTTCTTTCACATCAGAATCTAAATTATTTATTGCATCATACTGCTTTCTAGTTTTTTCGTTACTTAAAATTTCATAAGCTTTTCTAATATTCATAAATTCAACTTCAAATCTATCTGGTGGATATTTCCTTACGCTCTTAAAGTAAGCCCTTTTTATATCTTCTTTTGAAGCCAGCGCGGTTAGTTCTAATATTTCATAATAATCTTTCATTTATATCACCTTTTCTCTCTATTCTTTAGTATATTTTAAATATTTTTCTAAAGTTATCCGCATTTTCTATTTTAGCATTTCATACTCATCTAAAATATCTTACCAAGTATTATCGACTATAATTATATAACAAACCTAATTAGCCACGCAACCCTAATATGAATATACTTCAGTAACTCCTAACTAAAAGCTTTTGAGCTTGCAATCAGTGAAAATAAACTTGGAGCTTTTAGTTTCTAATATATTAAAAATTGACTAAATATTATATTCAAAATATAATGTATATATATTTCACAAAAGGAGGCAAAAAGTATGTCAGATATCACTAAACAAGCTTTAGCACAATCATTAAAAAATTTAATGAATACTACTCCTTTAGCTAAAATTACAGTTAATAATATTGTTACAGTGTGTAATGTAAATCGTCGTACATTTTATTATCACTTTCAAGATATATATGCACTTTTAGAATGGATTTTTAAAAATGAAGTTTCAAATGTAATGGAAGAAAATAAAACCTATAAGACATGGCAAGAGGGGTTTTTGAGAATATTTTATTATTTGAGTGCAAATCGCAAAATGGTGCTAAATACTTATAGCTCAATTGGTCGAGACAAATTAGAAACTCACTTATACAGTGCAGTGTACAAGCTAGTCTTAAATGTTGTAGATGAAATTACCTTAGGCAAAGAAGTTTCTGAAAAAAGAAAGGAATTTGTAGTAAATTTTTATAAGGTTGCTCTTGTTGGTTTATTACTTGAATGGATAAGAAAAAATATGATAGAAAATCCAGAGCAAATCATTGAGAATCTTAATAAAATAATAAGTGGAGATACCCATAAAGCTTTACTAGGAATCAAAATGCCTTAATAGTATTATATATAAAAGCTATGAAATTAAGTTTTTAAACTCATATTTCATAGCTTTTTGTTCTTAATATTTCAAATAAGCTTAAATTAAGCCTTCTAAACTTGTATTGCTTAATAGTTTTTTAATAATTCCTTCAGCAGGTAATGGTCTTCCACTATACAGTGCTTTAGTTGCTTTAGCAACAATACGTACATCATATTGGCTAGGATATATTTCAGGTGGATTTTTTTCAAGTCCAAGTAAAGTATATACAGCCATAATAGCAGAACGAACTGAATATTCAACAGTAAATACACAATCACCTTTAACTTCTGCAAATTGGCCTAGAAATGCAAGGTTTGTACTACCAACAGGTACAACTTCTGGTCTATCTCCTTTAACACGAGGCATAAATTGACTTGTAATATAAGGCATGATAGATGGAATTACAATTGTTGTATCAATATATTCATCCATATCTTTTTCATCAATTCCTAAATGATATAACAGTTCTTGTAATAATTCTCTGCCATTACATTCGCTCATTTTCTTTTTAATGAAATCACCTTCATTGTTAGGGAATAAAGCATATGCCCATATAACTATAACATCATCAGGTTGATTAGTAAATTGAGGTTGTCTATTAACAGTAACACTTAATAACCAGTTTGAGTCTTTAATTGTTATTATTCCGCCTGTTGCAGTTTGATGTGGAGCGAACTCTCTTTGCGCAAATTTCTCCATAAGTTTTCTCATTTTAGGACCTTTAGCAGTTATTGTATATGATTCCCATGTAGTTTTATCAATATCACTACAGAATACTTCTGGGTTTCCGAATGAATCATCTTTTTTAGCTATTTTTTTCCATAGACTCCAGCATGCACCTTCGCTTCTATCGAGTATAGGTGCTTTATCCATATTTCCAAGTGTAGCATTTTCAGTCATGGATCCATTAGTAAAGAATACTAAATCATTTTCTGTAGTTTTAATAAGTTCTTCTTTTTTTCCATTACAAGTTAACCGAATTCCTGTAACTGTTTTTTTATCTGCAGTTATATCTATATCCAAATCAGTTACTTTTGTATTTAAGTCTAATACTACTCCCTGTGATTCTAACAATTTTTTTAGTGGAAGAATCATTGAATCGTATTGATTATATTTAGTGAAAACTAATCCTTCCATTTTATTCATTCCTGGCATTAGATGTATAAAACGATGCATATAACGTTTCATTTCAACAAGAGCGTGCCAATTTTCAAATGCAAACATACTTCTCCAATATAACCAAAAATCAGTTTCCAAGAATGAAGCATCGAAAAATTGTTCAACAGTAATTGCACCTAAAGAATCTTCGGTTGCAAGAAATAATTTAGTAAGTTGTTTAACATGGTTTTGTGCTAGTCCAAGAGTTGAAAAATCAAGCTTTTCTCCACGGTTAGCAATAGCACGACAATTAGAGTAGTTAGGATCAGCATTATTTAATTCTCTAAATTCATCTAAAACATATCGTCCAGGTTCTTCTAATGATGGTACTTTCCCGAATAAATCCCACATACATTCATAATGCTCTTCCATTTCTCTTCCGCCAAGTGCAACATATCCATCTTTTGCATTTCCAGCACCGTCCATAGAACCACCGAGAATATTTTTTTGTTCTAAAATAGTTATATTTTTACCGTCCATATGACCATCACGGATTAGGTATTCAGCGGCTGCTAATGAAGCGATACCTCCTCCAATTAGATATGCTTTTTTATTTTCAATTCCTTCAGGTTTTAATGTTTTAATTCTTTCGTAATTTACCATAATTAGTCTATCTCCTTTTAATTTAAAATTTTAGTTTGATTATAGAATCCATTAGTAAGTTTTTTATTTAATATAAAAAATTTGTTTTGGAGTGTCTATAGCAATAATATAATTTTTATAAAGTATAGTAAATCATCAAAAGAGGTCGATTGTGCAAATTTGTAACAATCCCTTTGATTTGTGATTACAATGGGGCCAGATACACAGCCTAAAAAATGTAATCAAATTATGTTCTCAATAATCTGCTATAGTTTCAAATTGTTGGTTGCTAAAAAGCATTAACCCTGCACCCAAAAAAATTCCCAGCGTTTTAAACTGGGAATTTTTTTGGGTGCAGGTTTTATATTAGCTATAAATAACCATGATTTTACTTAGACGAGGTATTGTCTATACGTTTAGTTCCAGTTTCATCTAATCCAGCTGCTTGACGGCCTGTCAATATTACTGCACACTGATCTAAGAGTTCGAAAAAGCGTCTGGATCTTTCCTGACCGAGCACAAATGGGTTTGGTTCACCTGGTTTGAGATTTCGAAGTTCTTCCATTTTTTCAAGCGATCCGTCCGCAAAAGGATGATCACTAATAACCACATCTACTTTAGCATTATCTGTGTATGAGAGGAAGTGCTTTATAGAATCCCTATAAACCACTTTATCTGCAAGTGTTCCGACAACGTTCGTATTTCCGTATGTCGCAAACATGTGAGGCTCTCCATTATCAAATACTGGTGCAATATATGAGAGACCACCACCATTAACTTGTCTTGGAGTTTTAACTATAGTAATAGCTGTATCCCCTAGAGTCAGTTTTTGTCCATCAGTACCAATTATGTCCTGCGTTGGCCACGTATTTACACCATTGGCATCTTTTTTAGTAGGTGCAACAGCCCATTCTTCTTGACTCATTACGATTTTTGTTCCGTAGTTATCCTGGAAGTACTTCGCACCTCCAACATGATCAGGACCAGCATGAGTAATTAGAATATACTTAATCTTTGCAGGATCCAACCCTAACTTCTTCATGCCTGGAAGAATCATTGTTTCAGGGCTATAGTCATACCCTGCATCAATCATAATGTATCCGTCTGTGGTTGTTATTATGAAACTACCTACGTTAGTTCCTCCTACATAATAGAGATTATCGAATAGCTTAGTCGGTTCAGTAGGTACCTCAGAACCTTCCGCTATGTGGACTGGAGGAGCCACTGTAGGAACGCCATTTACATCTAAGTCTCGAGACTGAAGGAGCTGAGTTAAAAGAAGCGATTTATCATCTCCAGCAAGACTTCGAGCTTTTTCCATTTCAGCTACAATTTCTGGTGTATCCAAGACTTTTACTGCAGTAGTTATAGCAGCACCATTATTAAATTTAATAGTCGAGACATCTACAGAGTCCTTACTCACTTTTGTCCCATCGCTGTTTTTTATCCAACCACTATCATCTGTTTTTACAAAAACATCACCTTTATTTTTAACTATTGCTGCACTAATAAGACTTTCATTAGTTGGATCATTTGCATAATCTAAATTATACATATTCTCTCCTATTACCACAGAGAAATTTGGTACGTCAGTAAAACTACTTAATTCTAGTGCCATAACTGGTTTTGTCAGCATAACTATCAATGCGATAAACCCCATCATCATAATTCTTTTTAAAATTTTCATTAATTTAACACCCTCATTTTTTTATTATTTTACCAATGATCACATAATAATATAATTAGAACCAAGTTTGAATCAACTTATGTTATTAATTGCTTAATATAATAATACAAGGAAAATGTGAGAAAAGTTTGAGGTTTTATGAAATTAATATTAAAATTATTTTGGTACTGTTCTATTTTATGCCTTTGATGGGATAAGTACTGGCGATATAAGTGGCTTATCAAATTCTATGTTAGATGCATTTAGAGACACAGAAGACTTCGAAGATGAAACTTTAGAGGATTTAAATGAAGAAATTCATAGCGTTGTGGACGGTACTTTTGGTATGTTTATTTCGGACGCTTCATTTCAAATTAAGCAAAACACAGAAATTGCGTCAGCAATTCTTATCAATTTGTATGAAGGTAACCCATTAGTTTCAGAATTATTTACAAAAAAGAAATATATGAATTTAGGTATGGCAAGTAGTCTTTTAAAAAATAGTATAAACGTATTATTGAAATTAGGATATGAGAACTTGACTTTAAATGTACACCCTAGAAATGTAGGCGCAGTTAATCTTTATAAAAAAATTGGATTTACAGAGCTATAACTTAGTTCATATTTAAGTATTAAATGCCATAAACAATAAACGGTTATGACATTTTTACTTGTGACGACTTATTCATATACTGCGTCATAACTTAATACACAATTTTCCATAAATCATTACCTTTATATATTAAATAAAGCATTGATTTATATAGATTATTAAGCGATTAAAATTTCGAATATATCATTTTTGTGGTACTATCTTATAAAAAACACATCACTTGAAAGGACTAAATTCATGGAGAAACAGCAACAAAATCGGCACCCTATCAGTATGCTACCTATGATGTATAAAGACACAAAAAATATTGAGTTTGTTTTAAGCTATATATTGGTTGTTAAGCATTTAGTTAAATTTAACTAAGCAATTGTAGACTTGAATATATATATTTATATGATATATTTGGGATCATGAATGTAATATATTTAATAATAATCACTGTAAAAAATGTTACCCCTGGGAGAAGGGGTAATTATTTTTTTTGCTTTGGACTAGTTTACTGAAAGAATTGTAATGAAGCGAAGAATGAACGAAATGGAGATTCTTTGAGTAAGATTGTCCAAAGCTTCATTGGCTGCAAATGAATACCCATGGGACTAGGAGCATTGATAAAAAATAAACTGACCTGCAGAGCTCTTCTTCTTGGATTTATTTTTTATGACTGCTCCTTCAATACTCTATAGTTATATTTTTAATAAATAAGGTAATATTGAAGCAAAAAAAACTGTTGATCCATAAGTAAATTGTATTGTATTGAATCATAGTTTGAACAATATAGTGCCCAGTCAGGTCACGAAAGCAGAAAACCCACGATATATATTTAAATTTAACAATATAAGGAATTGAATTTTCAGTAAGGCACAGCTATGTTCTTTATCCCCCGTATATGAATATTATATATTAAATTAATTTATTTTTTTATTATCAGATATGTATATAATATATGATATTGGACCCACAATTCCGCCCATAATTACATATCCCCATAAAGGAATATCTGTAAAAACACTTCCAGAAATTATCCCAACTAAAACAGCAAAAAAAATAATTTTTGTTAATGTTACTTTTGCTGATTTTTTTTTTAAAATAATCAAACTCAATGAAAATCCTCCAACCATAATGGCAATTAAAATAATCCCTGTTATTAACTTCATCAAAATATCTCCCTTCCATTACGACTAACAATATGTATATAATCATACCATAATTACCATAAATTGAGTATATTAAAAATTATTTGTAAATGTGGAATAGCCTCAAAGTGAAAGTAACTCAATTGGTATTGTGTTACATTCAGAATATCAATACACACTAAACATAGTCTCACCATATCATTAGATAGGGAGAGACTAGTGACGACATATTATCCTATTTTGAAACAAACTATTTTATATAGAGGTCATGGGAACTAGTCATATAGCTAGAGTTCGCGTATCGGATATAAAACGAACTCTGGCTATGTAACTTAATTATTTAATTTCTTTTGTACTTTTGAATAAGTAGATAAACAGATTACACATATGCCATCTACAACAAGAATTATACCCATTACAATAAACTTTATTATAGGGAATTCTTTAGAAATTAGCATCTGTGAAAAGAGAACACTTAAACATACAACTACAAGGTTAAATTTGATTAATATTTGTTTAATATTCTCCATAGTACTATTTGTAATATTAAAATTATTAATTACATAATTACTAAATTTACTTGAAATTAGACTTATAAAAACGATTATAGCAAAAAAATTAAATATAGTTAATAAAATGGTTGCCGTTGTTGTCATAGCATCATCTCCTTATTTTAAATTAATATATCTAGATAATTATACTAGAATTACTTTAAATTGGATATAAACAATTTCACGTCATTTGTTGATATTAACACATTATATACTACCCCCTCACATCTGATGATCTGGGAGGTACTTATGTCGACATAAAAGAATATTGTATATTATAACGCATTAATGATTTGCGTATATCTTATACATAGCATAAGCAAATTGAATAATCACTATTAAAAAGAAACTAATAAGCAGTGTAGTTTTCTTTTGTTTATCAATATTTTGTCCATTCTCAATAATTCGTCTATTTACAATGGCTACGACTATTATTAACATTGTAAATGCATATGCCCTTTCACTTATTGCATACATACACATAATTAAAGTAATTATATTTATAACAACTACCGATATTACTGGGTTTTTACATATCATTGACTTCATAATCCTTCCCCCTACTAATTAACTATATTTTTACGATTACGTAGCTAAAAAAGGTTATTTAACAAGCCTTTTTTCTGTGTTTAAGAATAAAGTCCCCAATAAATGTTCCAATCAAAGCGAAAAATAGATAGCCTAACGGAATAACCAAACAAAATAAACTCCAGTAGCTTTTTTATCACTACTACCTATTTTTATTGCAAAGTAAATAAGAAAAAATGATAATTAGTAAGCCCAATAGAATATTAATAACTTTTTTATTTTTCATAAAATCCCCCGATTTTTGGATTGATTGATTCATCTCGTATATTTAACAAACATAAAAAAATATATTTACATAATCATACTATTAATAATATAGATTTCATATAAAAATTGTTTAGATCCAACAATTGAAGCATTCAACTCTTTAATATAATGGGGATGAAAAAACAGAATGTCATGAAAATATTAACTTCACGACATTTCTTATATACCTATAACTAGCCTATACCCTCATAGTTACTTTAATATATGCAATAACCTACTATAATCACTGCATAAAAGGTGTCTAATTGAGAAAATACACTCCAATTATGCATGATTTACAACTTTATCCACATTCTAAATTACTTAGTATTATATAATAATATCTCCATATCTCCCCGTAGTTTATGAAGATGGCGCCTAATCCAACTTTCAAATTATGCAAATATAGATTCCTTTAACGTAATAACCTTTATCTCTAAATCAACCTCTACCTCAATTCCATATGGAATGATGCATCTTGGCTGTGCATGACCAAAATTCACATTATATATAATTGGCAAATCTTTATTTTCGATAATCTTATAATAGATTTCTTTATATTCCTCGTAATATTGTTCATCTTGAGGCTTTCCAACAATAATTCCGTTTATGACATCAAATATACCTGTATCTTTTAAAGCAATTAATTCCTTTTCAAATAATTCTGGTTTTGGTTTTTCTTCACAAGTTTCAATGAATAATATTTTATTCTTCCATTCTTTTAATGTTGGAAATAACCTGTATTTTTCACATATAACCTTTTCATCGTCATATCGTGTACCGGTTAATATACCATATAAACTTTCAAGACAACCACCCAGAAGTCTTCCATTACATTTCCCTTTTCCTTGTAAAACTTCATATCCTCTTTTTTCCAAATGTTTTACTCTGCTTGTGCCTACTGCTTTCATAGAAAAATCTGTGCGTTCCTCATACCATACATTACTTGATTCTATACAATCTTCTTTATGGCTTTCAAAATACTTTAAAAACGCTTTTTTTGTATATGGTAACATTTCTTTATCCAATTCGGCTAAATCACAAACGAAAGTAGGTCCATAAAAAGTCCCTATTCCAAGTTTATAAAACATTAAATGATTAATTGTCGTATCTGAAAAGCCTGTAAATAATTTAGGATTATTATGAACAGCATTAATAAAATCATTATCATCTAATAAATAAGGCAATGTTCTATATGTATCATCTCCTCCAATTGCACAGATAATCCCTTTTATGGATGTATCATAAAAAGCATCTTTTAAATCCTGTGCTCTGGCTTCTGGATGATTTTTCAAATACTCCATTCCTCTTAATGCGCTTGGCATTACAACAGGTACTAATCCAAATTCTTTTATTCTCTTTAGTCCCAAATCTAATTCATGTTTTGAAGAATCTTCACCAAGCATACCACTTGACATACTTATAACTGCAACTTTATCTCCTTTTACTAATGGTTTTGACTTTTTCATAAATATAACTCCCCCTACACCAATTATATAAGTAATCTTTAGCACCACAATTTTTTACAAGTTCAAATCAGCTTATTTGTTCGATTATACCATATATAACATATATTCAAAAAAAGAATTTTATAGATTAAACGATAAGAGGCATACAATATAACGGAAAATTATATTGAATCAAAAGTATCCATTCAAGAGCGTAAGCATATAAAACAATCCTTTAATAAAATAATCTTCCCCAAAATCTCAAAACCTCTCTCTTCCTCCATATATATAAGTAAAACCCTAAAGGAATTTCTAAGTTTCTTTAAGGCCTTGCTTTTAGCCCGTAATAAATTATTATAACTCTGGCTACTATCACAAGCTATTTCGTTAAGAGTATCCTTAACGAAATAAAATCTTTCAACTATGGACCTTTCAGATAGATCCAACTTTTCTAAGGCACAATAAAGCATTTTAACCTCTTCGTAAGCGATGACCTCATCCTCTAATGTAAAATTATACTCTGCACCTGCACTCGTGCTTATGGGGTATGAATTTGGAACTTCTCTATAGTGTTTTATTTTTCCTTTTAGAAGAGCATTAAAATTGGTTTTAATAGAATTTATACAATAGCCATCAAAAGTGTTTTTATTTTTACCAAGGGTATAAATATTAACTGCTTTTATAACTGAAAGATATAAGTGATTATTTTAAGAATTATATGCTTAATTAATGATTTTTCATCTAAAATCAGGGATTGTAATAATCTTATTTAATTTCCATGTTTTCAAACTTTTTAATTCCAATTGTTACTATTACTCCTGCAAAAATTAAGCAGTAAAGAATGTAAATAGCTTTAGGAATTACCCCTTCTATGCCTCCACCTGAAAGATCCATTGGAATTTTTTGAAGAGCCCATGGCCATAAATATCTTATGCCGATTATAGCTCCTATAAAGAATCCACCTAGTGAGCATATTGATGCTATCATTATAGGCTTTGTAAAATCCTCATATTTTAATGAAAGATGAATCTGTATTGCAATAAGTGGGAGGTTACTAATCTTATAATTATTTTCCACATTCTATTGCCTTATTGTAGACTAAAATAGCCTTTTTATGCCAACCTCTGTTTAAATAAGCATTAGCTAAATATCCTGCAAATGCTGAGTTTTCCGGTTCCTCCAAAGTCAATTCTTCATATATTATTAGAGCTTTACCACTGTTACTATTTTTTAAATATGCTTCTGCTAGCAATACTTTTACTATTAGAGATTTTGAATCTTCTTTCTTCATCTTTTGAAGCATTTTAATTGCTTTGTTTAATTCTTCTTCCATATAGGTTCTTGCTAAGCTATAATTTTCTTTCACATCAGAATCCAAATTATTTATTGAATCATACTGCTTTCTAGTTTTTTCATTACTTAAAATTTCGTAAGCTTTTCTCTCTATTCTTTAGTATATTTAAAATATTTTTCTAAAGTTATCCATATTATCTATTTTAGCATTTCATACTTATCTAAGGTATCTTACCAAGTATACCATAATTATATAACAAACATAATTAGCCACACAACCCTAATAGAAATAATGTATAACAATTTTAAGAAATATTTTATCACAAACTTGGTAAGTATAGATTTTAACCTTAAATAACTTAAATGGTTTTAATTTACTGTTTTGGTATGTTATACTTTATATAAAAATATAAAAACTAAAAGAAGGTTTGAAAATATGTTTGATTTTTTGAAAAAATCAAAGTTTGAAATTGTATCTCCAGCTAGTGGAATATTAAAGAACTTAACAGAAGTGCCTGATGAGACCTTTTCATCTAAATGCTTAGGCGATGGCTTTGCTATAGAGCCTTCAACAGGAGAAGTATATTCTCCTGTTGAAGGTAAAATCAGAATGATTTTTCCAACATTACATGCCGTGGGTTTAAAATGTAATAATGATATAGAGATTTTACTACATATTGGTATAGATACTGTAACTCTTAAGGGTGAAGGTTTCCAGGTTTTTGTCACTACTGGCCAAAAAGTTAAAGCTGGTGATTTACTTATAAAGTTTGATTTAGAAACTATTAAAAACAAAGTACCATCTACTGACATCATTGTAGTATTTACAGGTGGAGAAACCTGTGAGCTTATGAATGATTCTCAAAAAGTTACTAATGGAGAAGCGAATATAGTAAATATTAAACAAAAATCAAAAGTTTAATTAATTACAAAAGCGACTCTAGGTCGCTTTTATATAATCAAGATAACTTATTTAATGATAAATCCCTTTAACTGCTTTTCTTGTTTCAATTAACTTTTCTTCTACTTCTTTTATATTATTTCTAGTCATTCCTATATATAACATGTCTATTATTGCTAGTTGTGATATTCTCGAGCTAATTGCGCCTTCCCTTAAAGATTTTTCTACTTCAGGGACATGTAACACCACATCTGATAAATCAGCTATATTATTATTTATGCTAGCCTTTGTTATTGCTATTACTGGAATTCCCCTCTTTTTTGCATTTTGAGCGCATATAATAACTTCTTTTGTTTCACCAGAGTAAGATATTGCCAGGGCTACATCACCTGGTTGCATTAATACAGATGTTGTCATTTGCAAATGGGTATCTATGTGTGATATACATCTCTTATTTATTCTGCTTAACTTATAATAAAAATCCTGTCCTACTAAAGCTGATACACCAACACTATAGATATATATGTTTTTCGCGTTAATAAGTAACTCGATTGCCTTATCCAATTCTTCTTCCTTTAACACGCTAACTGTCTGCTGCATGATTGAATCTATTGAATCTTTTATTGCATAAATTATACTTTTTGTTCCTAGATCACCCTTTAAATATTGAAACTGAGTAGATTGATCCTTTTTATCTAAACTTATAGATAGCTTAAGTTTCATTTCATTTAAACTGTTAAAACCCATTTTTTTAGCAAATCTAACTACTGTTGGTGCCGATGTTTTAGTAATACTCGCTAGATCCTTAGCTGACATTGTTATGATACTTTCCTTAGTTTCTAATAAATAATCTGCTATTAGTTTTTCACTATCTGTAAAACTCTCATAATTTTGCTTTATGTATCTTAATACATCCATAAAACCACATCCTATTAAATTTTAATTATTTATTATATTAAAGTGAAATTTTTTTCCACCCTTTATATATTTTAATAGATAAATATTCTTTTGTAAAACAGATGCTACAACATTTGTCCTATAATCGCCTTTTTGATCCACTTTTAATATTTGTAATTCTCCCATATATCTTTTGTAATTCTGGTTATCTATAGTAATATCTCCATACTTTTTATCACCTGTATTTAATGACTTTATTTTGTCTTCATTAAGAAGTAATCTACTTTCGCTAGCTCTTATAACATCTCGAGCCTCATCTTGCCTTTGGGTATAAGTTTCATTTAATAATCTTAAAGTTATATTATCTTTTTCTTTTAATTCTATAAAAAGTTCTACTACATCAGGTCGTAATCCAGATAAATCTTCTAACTCCGCTTTACTAGGAAGTGAATCTCCTATAAATACAGATTGATTTCCAAGGGCAAATAAATGATTTGCAGCTTCCCGTACCTCGAGTCCTCTATGATCCTCAAGTGTTGGTAATCCATCAAATAGCGGACCTCTCCTTTTATTATTAGATTGTACAAAAGCTGAAACCATAATTCTCCTTTTACTTAATATAGCATTTTTCTCTTTCATACATTCTTCTGAAATACCTGTCCCCACTCTAGGATAAAAATTATGCAGTGCATCAACATTTTTATAGTTAGGTAAATATATATCTAATTTTTCAAAAAATTCTTCAGTTACTGTTGATGCATTTAACTGAATTTTAATTTCATAAGGGTTATTAGTCATCTTAGATATTTCTTCTTCACTATACCCAAAATCTATTCTTATAGTCTTAACCCCCATACCGCTAAGTCCGCTCAAATCCATATTCTGCAAATCTAAAAGTTTAAAAGTATTAGGAGATATATCAGTTATTATATCCATATCATATTCTTTAGCTAACTTGAAAAATTCTTGTGCCTCAGTCTTTAAAATACTATAATTTGCCTCTGGTATTTGAAACGAGGTAAATATTCTAAAGAATTTAAGCTTATGAGCCTCCTTTAATAATCTTATATTCTCTTGCTTTGTATTATCTAGCCCAAAATAAATTGAAATACCGTAACTCATAAAAATTCCTCCTTAAATCATCTCTTGAGAATCTGCATTAATTAAAATTATTAAAAAAGACCCGTGAAGGTCTCTTCTAAATTATTAATCCACCGGATCTTCAAAACCCAATATACTAGTAAAGAAATATCCACCTATATACGATACCACTACACCTATTAAGAATAATCCAATTTTCCCATTTGCAATTAATAATGCGAGTGGTAGTCCCGATACGCCTATTGCAACGGCTCCAACCTTAAACATTGCCATAACCGCTCCGCCTGCTCCTGCTCCAAGGCAAGCTCCAAGAAATGGCTTTCCAAGTGGTAATGTTACTCCATATATTAACGGTTCCCCTATTCCTAAAAATCCTGGTACTAATCCATTCCTAGCTACTTTCTTAAGTCTCTCATTTTTTGTTTTTCTTAATACTGCTATAGTAGCCCCTACCTGCGACATTCCAGCCGTTGCAAGTACTGGAAGTAATACTGTAAATCCTACATTAGCTATTAAATCTGCATGTATTGGAGTTAATGCTTGATGCATTCCTGTCATAACTAGGGGTAAGAATAACGCTCCTGATATCCCTCCCGAAATAACTGAAACAACCATATTATTTGACGCTATTGTTTTTGCTACAACTATTCCTATACTATAAGAAATAAACCCTCCAATTGGTTGAAGTATACATAATGCCGCTAAAACTGAAATCGTAAGTGTAAGAAGTGGTGTAACAAATAAATCTAATACATCTGGTACAAATTTTCTACACGTCCTTTCAATAAAACAAGCTAAAACTACTACTATTATTACTGAAATAATTCCTCCACGTCCTGGTGTTAATGCTTTGCCAAAAAGAGTTATCTTTGCAAGTTCTGCTGATGATAGAATACCACCTAACACTCCTCCCATCATTGGCATTTGTGAACCAAATTCCTTAGCTGTATTTACACCAACTAAAATTGATAATATTGAGAATACGCCATTACCTATAAGTCCTATTATTTTAGCTGCAGTTGTAGTTTTATATTCAACTCCAAAATAGACTCCTGCTATATTATTCACCGCAAGAATTAGTCCACACGCTACAAATAACGGTATTAATGGAATAAAAATACTTCCCAATCTCTTAAGCATATTCTTAAATTTAGTATTATTCTTTTGTTTTAATTTACCCTTAGTTTCTGCTACTGCATCTTCACCTAAAAGTACACTTTTTTCAATTATTTTATTTACTTCGTCAGTTATCTTATTTACCTTACCCGGACCATAAATAACTTGTAACTCCCCATCAGTCTCAACTATTCCAAGAACTCCTTCTGATTTTTTTATTTCTCCTATTCTTGCCTTTAAAGAATCTTTAAGTTGAAGCCTACAACGGGTCATACAATTTATAACAGATATTATATTACTTTTGCCCCCAACTAACTCAACTAAATTTTTAGCTATATCTCTATTTGTCATAATAATTTCCCCCTAATTATGTTTTAACGCTTTTGCTATATATCCTTTATTTAAATCTAATCTAATTTTTGCCTGTTCTTTATTAAGTTTTGATAATATCATAAATATTGCAAGCTTTACATCAAAATCCGTTTTACTTAATACTTCCGTTGCTTCTTCAATATCTATGCCCGTTGCCTCGCATACTATCAATTTAGCCCTCTGTGTTAATTTTTCATTAGTTGATTTTACATCTACCATAAGATTACCATATACTTTGCCTAGCTTTATCATAGCTCCTGTTGATAACATGTTTAATACCAGTTTTTGAGCCGTTCCTGATTTAAGTCTTGTGGAACCTGTTACAACTTCTGCTCCAACTACTGGTGCTATTGATATTTTTGCTACCGCAGAAACTGGCGAATTAGCATTACAAGTAACCGAAATGGTTAATGCTCCTATTTCATTTGCATACTCAAGTCCCCCTATTACATATGGCGTTCTGCCTGATGCTGCAATTCCTACTACTGCATCATTCTCAGTTAGTCCTTTACTTTTTAAATCTGATTCTGCGATCTGCTTAGAATCTTCAGCCCCTTCTATTGCTCTAAAAATCGCTTCCTTTCCTCCGGCTATAATCCCTTGTACCAGTTCTTCTGGTGTCCCAAAGGTAGGTGGACATTCCGATGCATCTAAAATACCAAGTCTTCCTGACGTTCCTGCCCCTATGTAAATTAACCTCCCACCTTTATGCATTCTTTGGGCTATGCTATCTATGGCTATTGCTATTTTAGGAAGTTCCTTTTCCACAGCCCCTGCTACCTTTTTATCTTCATTATTTATTATTTTCACCATTTCTAAAGTTGAAACCGTATCTATGTTCATGGTATTTTCATTTCTACTTTCTGTTATTAGTTTTTTTAAATTTAAATTATTCATATTATCTCCTATATTAATCAATATTTTCCTTTTGGAATTATTTTATTTTATAACCTCATATTAACATTTTTGAAATTACGTTTCAAGTTATTTTGTAAAATATTTCATTTTATTTCATCATTAAAAATAATTAATAGCGTAAATAAGAGAGATACACAATATAATTTGCGTATCTCTCTTATTCGAACATTCTATTCATAAACCCATTTCCACCTCTACCTTTGGGTGTTATTTTGGTTCTTATGTTAGTATATAATAAACTCGGTTGGCACAACTCACTAATTTAGAAATAATTTAAAATTATCTACTACTAACTTTAGAATAAATTTCAATCCCATCCCTATCAATTTGTTTTTTTATATTCTCATTTAATGAATTTAGAAAAACAATATCACAAGAATATATTCCTATTACATCATTAATTTCCTCTACAATAGTTCCTTTGCTTTTACCTATATAACTTACACATAAGTCTATATCTGAATTTATATTTTCTGTTCCTTTTGCTCTTGACCCAAATATTATTACTTTCTCTATATTGTTATTATTCAGGAAATAATTAATCAAGCTTTTATATACTTTTTTATCTATTCCATACATATCACATTACCACTTTTGAAAGGTTACTTAATAGATCTTCTATGGCACCTGTATAATCACTTATTATCTTATTTTTAATTTCTTCATAATTTTGCTCATCATAAATATGAGATGTATAATTTCTTGATAATAAAATATCGTTCCAAATTTCTATATCATTAATTAATCCTTCTTTAAACGCTTGTTTATAACACCCTCTTGGATTATTTATCTCTAAACCAGATGATTTAAATATCTTAGAAAGTAACTTCCAAGTTAAGTCTTCTAGTGTTTCATACTTTTTAATAATTGAATCTCTATACACTTCCATAGTTATATCATCTGGGTTTTTTATATTACTAAAATTATCTGTGATATTCTTTAAATGAACTAATATTCTATATGCATAATTATATGTTAATTTTATTGATTCATCATATTTATCTAGTATTCCCATAATATTTATCACCCTTTCTAAGTTATATATAGTTATTATATTACCATATATAATAACATTTAAAACTAAAATCCTCAAAAATAAGGCTATATTTCTTTATTAATAGAAGACAAGATGCTAAAAAAAAGAAGCAAGCAAACATTTATTTTGTTTGCTCTGATTCTTTTTTATTCTGATAGATACATGGAGGATTTAGCCACCAACCACCAATAATCTACTTCAACTTATTAGTAAGAAGAAATTGCTTTCTAAAATCAATAATACTTAGTTCACTTTCAATACTTTTTCATCTAAAAATATTGGATCTACAAATTCTAAACTGTCTATAGGTAGCTTCCCCCCACTTTTTCTTAAAAGTTCAAAAACATCATATTTTTCTAAACCATATTTTGCTAGTATTTCTTTTACATCTTTTCTTCTCTTATCTGGTAGCCTACTTGAAAAGGCAGGAAACATATCATAACTTTCATAAACTTCATTTATATTTGCAAATGCTATTAATGGTTTAAACCCATTCTTAATTGCATTATCTAGCTCTTTAATTCTATATTTGAATTCATACTTACCATTTTTTGATAATTCTCCAATTATATATCTGTTTTTTGTCTTATAATCTTTCCAAATTAAATAAAGATGTTCTCTATTATTAATTCCACTCATTCTTCTGCCTCCTCTTCTCCATAATATATATCTATGATTTTTTTTCTTCTCCGTACTAAAAAAACATATAATGGTGATATTCTTATTTCTTCATTTATTTTATTTCTTACTATACCCCAATTACTGTGATGTCTATCACTATTACCTATTAATGCATCAAAGATTGGAATAATTAAAAAATCATTTTCTAAGCCTGTTTCCTTAATTGATTGGAGTATCATCTTTATGGAATATGGTTCTTCTGTTATATATATATTAGTAATATATTGAATTCCTTCTATTAGTTCTTCCTCTTCCTTTAATATCATATAACTCATAGACCCTACTCTGCCTCTAAATATACCTATATCAACTTTAGCACACTCAATACCTAAAACTTCAGCTAATTGATACGCAACTTTTTCGGCCCAATATTCTCCAGTCGGCTTCCTATATACACACCCTTAGGAAATTTAAATATCCCCTTTTGCTTTGTTTCAGAATTAATAAGCCATTTTTTCTCACTGGCTCCACTTCCAAAAGGAGAATCTTCATCAATCTCCCAATGATCAAAATTAATAAGCATACCCATGTTATCCACCTCTTAATTCTTATATATCCTCTCCATTACATGCCTAGGTCACCTACCAAACTCTCCCCTACTAAAACCATACGATTTCCCATTGTACTATACCCTGATTTCCTCATCTTTAATAAATATCCTAATTCCCTCAATAGAAAATCCTTTAATTCTACTATCCTTATCAATGCTTCCACCTATTTCTGTTTCAGTTAATGAACTTACTCTCCTAAGCTCTCGCCACAATCTATACTCTTCTTTAGATTTTATACAAAGCTCAGTTACTATCACCACATTATGAAGTAAATACTCAGTAGTATAAATCAACCTTCGAACCTGATAACCCCTTACTTCAATTTTTCTACAGAGCTTGTCCCATCCCTCAATTTTAAAAACATAATAATCTTCCTCCGACTCACTAGGTATATCCTTTATAGTATTTCTCTTCACAACTTTTATATAATTCTCTCGCCCTATAGGCTCAAGTGATCTTTCAAAGGTTGAATAAGAAGATTCATTTATTAGCTTGTCTAAGAACTCTTCCATAAGCCTTGTCGCTATCAAGTTTGTTTATAGATAACGTATGTTCCTATAAAACTATCTATCTTGCGAATTATAGTTATTAGCATAAACTTTAGAAATCTATTTTCCTTAGTGGCGAGTGATACCTTTTTAGTTACCTGTAAAGCCTGAGTAGGAATGTTTCTACCATCTACCCTTTCTAATAAATGAGGTCTTTTCTCAAGCCACTTTATAGTATCCATACTTGTATTCTTTAGACTTTGGTATTTACATACTCTGCTATCTTTTATCAGCTCATGATGGGGTTTTGATAAAACTATATTAATCGACTTCGGTGCTGCAATTTTAACATAGAAACTAGTCACTACGTTCCAGTTTTTACAATGGGGTCAGATGCATCGCCTAAAAAATGTAATCAAATTGTTATAATTTTAAATTAACATATAATACAGCAAAAACAACCATTAAATTCATTTTTTATCAATATACATGTAGTTTATATATTAATATGATATAATTATATTTTGTGCGAGCTGCAAAGGCGTGGTATTTTTTCTTAAATGGGAATAAATTTATTTTCATTGTTATAATTAACCTGTGTCTACTTCCTTGGAGCCGAAACGAAAGTGAAGATATTGAACCCACGAAATGAGGCCTTGGGGGATATCCTATTATGGAAATAACTAGTTAAAAAAATCATAAAAAAATGTGAAGTATCATAAAGTTGGTTATGAACTCCATAAAAAAGAAACAATAAACAACAGGGAGGTAGTTTAAACCATGAAGCTTTTAAAAAACCTAAAACTTAATAAAAAATTTTTAAGAGAATTTGATTACATTACAATTATAGCTGTAATCTGTATTGCGATTTTGGGATGTGTAACTATTTATAGTGCTACTTATAACGTTTATGGAAATCGCTATATTAAATTGCAAGGCATATTTTTAATATTAGGTCTTATTATGGTATATTTTTTCTTATTGTTTGATTATATATTGATAGAAAATTATGCTGTCATAATATATTGGGCTGGTGTTATATTTTTAATAATTAATCATTTTTTTGGTTCTACTATAAATGGGGCTAAATCTTGGATAAATATTGGTAGCATGGCAGTACAACCCTCAGAGTTTGCTAAAATTGGAATGATCATAATGCTAGCTAAGAAGATAGATGAAATGGAAGGAAAAATTGATAATCCTAAAAATTTATTACAATTAATAATGTATGCAGCAATTCCAATGATACTAATTTTTAGACAACCGGATATGGGAATGACTATGGTTAGTTTCTTTATAGTACTCGGAATAGTTTTTATTGTAGGACTAGACTGGAAAATAATAACTGCAGGAATGATTTCTATTTTACTGTTACTTATAGGTGTATGGAATTCATCAATTATAAAACCTTATCAAAAGGTAAGGCTTACGTCTTTTTTGGATCCTACTCAAAATACATCATCAAGTGGACTCCAGCTTGCTCAATCAACATTAACTGTAGGTTCAGGCGGACTAACCGGTACCGGTTTCTTAAAAGGAGTGCAGTTTAACAACATTCCAGAACATTATACTGATTTTATTTTTGCTGTTTTAAGTGAAGAAAGGGGGCTTATTGGTGTACTAATATTACTATTATTATATGGTATTGTTATATATAGATTAATTAAAATTGCAAAAAACTCCAAAGATATTTTTGGAACTGTAATAAGTGTAGGACTTGTATCTAATTTGTTATTTTCAATTTTACAAAATATAGGGATGAATATAGGAATTATGCCTATTACAGGAATAACACTTCCGTTTATGAGTTATGGTGGCAGTTCTCTTTTAACAAGTTTTATGTTGTTAGGCCTTGTATTAAATATAGGGATGAGGCGAAATAAAATAAACTTTTAATATGCTTATAGTGTGAGAATACTAACAATATTCATTTGTATATCAGAAATTTCAATGCCCTTTATTTTGCTTGAAATTTTTCCCATTTGACTATTTAAATGATCCACTGATCTGAAACATTTCAAAGTTTGGAAGTTAAACAGACAAGCTATGTTGCTATTTACGATCTCTATTATATCTTAATTTTTAAAGTATTCTTCTTCCTGTTACAAACGATGTTCTCCAATAACCACTTAGGGCTTCTATATGTACAAGTGTACCACTTTTTTGAGCTTCTATAAATTTGTTATTTCCAACATATATTCCTACATGCGCATTGCCTATAAAAAAAACTAAGTCTCCTACTTCGAGATTATTTATGCTAACAGCACTACCTTCTCCTACTTGCTGATAAGTTGTTCTAGGTAAATTAACACCGATACTCTTATAAATATACTGTACAAGTCCTGAGCAATCAAAACCACTAGTTGTTGTACCACCCCATATATAAGGTATTCCAATTAATTTACCTGCATTTGCTATTAGAGATTTTTTTTGAGAAGCTGTACTTGGTACTGGTGTTGTAACTTTTGAAGTAATTACGAATGATTTTGCAATGTATCCCCATGTATTATTATATTTAATTTTATAATAACCATTTAGAGTTCCATATAAATTTATATTATTTGTTGGATTAATAATACCAATAATATTATTACCTGTAGCTGCTGTTTTACGTACATTTAAATACCATACTTTTGTGCTGCCTACCCCTATTTTGGTTGTACTAGATACCACTGGTATTTTAACCACTGCTGAAGTTGCAGACGTACTTACGTATGATTTTGCAATGTATCCCCATGTGTTATTATATTTAATTTTATAATAACCATTTTGAGTTCCATATAAACTTATATTATTTGTTGGATTAATTGAACCAATAATATTATTACCTGTAGCTGCTGTTTTACGTACATTTAAATACCATACTTTTGTACTGCCTACCCCAGTTTTGGTTGTACTAGCTAATGTACTAGATGCAACCGGTATTTTAACCACTGCTGAAGTTGCAGACGTACTTACGTATGATTTTGCAATGTATCCCCATGTGTTATTATATTTAATTTTATAATAAC
>NZ_JAHLDM010000025.1:0-77503 GCF_018861295.1 Clostridium estertheticum
ATACGCCATTAGTAAGCACAGGAGACACCAAATTAGATTATACGATAAACAATATGCTTATTAATTTCTTGTCTTATATAGCTGATAAGGAACGGGAGAAAATACAGGGTAGAGTTATAGAGGGATTAAAGAATGCTAAGGCTAAAGGCATTAAGTTGGGTAGACCTAATAGAATTTTACCAGAAGACTTCAAGAAGTATTATAGTAAGTGGAAAGATAAAGAAATAACCGGAGTTGAATTTGCAAAATTATTGAGCATAAGCAAAGCAACATTATATAGGTATATAAAAGAATATGAAATGTAAGAGAGGGGATTTAAATGAGTAGGCAAAAAAATTTAAAAAAGCGTAATGAAATTTTAAGTAGTTCATTCAAGTTGTTCTCTAAAAAAGCATATAATGATGTAACCATGAACGATATCGCTGTGAGTGCTTCTATAAGTAAATCTTTATTACAATATTATTTTCAACAAAAGAAAAATATTGTTGGAAATATGCTCACTGATTTACTAGAAAAATCATTTGAATATGTTGATTATAATTTGGCTAGTACAACAGAAATTTATGTAAAACTCTCGGTATATGCAAATTTATTTTTTTCAGTCATTCTTGAACAAGACGACTTAAGGAGATTTATTAATAATGTTATAAGGAATGAAAACTTACTTGATTTATGGATTAATATAGTTAATGATTGGCTAGAAAGTATGAATGATAAATATTTTAAAAAGAATCTAAATGATCGGTATTTAATTGCGTTAACATTTTCTATGGGAGGAGGTAGTAACCTTCTATCTAAATATGAGTTGGAAGTCTCAGGAAGCTATATTGCTCAGCAGATGGTAAGCTCTTTTATAAATATTTTAGATGATTCTAATAGTGAAATCGGACAAATTATTAAGCAATCAAATAAGCTAATTAAAAAAATTGATATAAAAGATTTTGAGAGGTACTATCAAAAAGAAGTACTTTGGTATGGCAATAGAGAACAATAAGTATTTTATATATTTATATTGACATCATCTCCTTAATTTAATACTATACATGTATAGTATTAAATTAAGGAGATGATGTCAATGGTTCAAGAAATTATAAAAGCTTATACTAATAACCCATCTTTAGTAGGAATATCTGCATTTACGTTTTTGATTGGATATATAGAGTATATTTATAGCTTCGCTTTAGTAATTAAGGAGAAGAGTGCTCCATTTCCTATTTGGATGCACATATTCTATTTTGCACATGATACTACAGGAGCAGTAATATTTTTTTTATTAGCAAAAAATAACCATTGGTTTTGGTTTTTTACGACTGCTTCAATTGCATTAGTTATTTGGAGTTTATTCGAAGTATTTAACTTATATATGGCGGTAAAAGTTGAACGTCAAGATATTTGGGGTAAATACTATAAAGAGCCTGTTACTGTAAGACAAGCAATCTTTCGTATTATTGGACAAATTATGTTAATGTATTGTGTTGTAAACCTGTTCCGTGTATTTATGAACGATGTTGTTATGCTTAAATGGTTTACCTTTACTAACATTATTATGGCAACAGGTCCCGGTTATTTATGGAGTGAACGTCAAACCCGAAAAGGCACTGCAGTTGGATTAGCTATAACAATTTTAATTGGTACAATAAATACATTCCTTCCTGCTGGATTTGGTATGTTTACAACGGCTTCAACATATTTTGATAAGCCATGGTTTTATATTACAGGTGTAGTTGTTGTTCTTTTTGCACTAAAAAATGTTTTTTTAGTATTAAGTTTTCCACCTAAAATAAGTGAAGTTGGTAAAAGAGTTATATGGTAATTTCCCATCCCGCTCAAAAGGTGGAACAGGTTAATAGACTCAATGTGAATGTAACTCAATTGTGATATGCTCCCTATAAGGTGACAAGGAGCAGTTCAGTATTGTGTTACATTCACAATATCAATACGCACTTAAGAAAGTAAACCCATATCTAGTGACATGGGTTTACTTTTGAGTACATAAAGAAAATTGCAAAAGAAGGATTTTATTAAAAGATACAGCTCCACAAATTAATGTGGAGCTCATTTTTTAGGTAACGGTATGTGTTCCATCGCTTACCAACAAATAGTTTACTTTAATTATTTAATATTTCAAGATAATAAATTTTGTTGCTTAGGAAGTCTATATGCAACAATCAGATATCTCATAGCACATAATACACTTACTCCCCCCAATACATAAAACCATGTTGAATTCAGAATCGGAACAGCCGTTGCAAAAAAACCAATTCCTGGCGGAGAAAAGGTTAAAATTGTACCAAGCAAAGTAAACCACGTCAAAGGGATAATTCCTTTTTGTCTGAATCCTATCTCTTCCAACCTGAACTGAGTAACAATAGCAAGCGTTGCATTCGTTGACATCATGAGCACCAAACACATCACATCTCCAATTGCTAGTCTAATTGTCATAAAAAGAACAGCTCCTATGATATAGCCTGCTATTCCTCTGACCCACCCCGTCTTTTCGCTTACATTCCCATCTTTATAATACTTACCCCATATTTCATTCCTTTCATTCCTCACTGATTGATATAAAGAAAATATTTCTATTACAACAAAAATCATGCAGCCAATACAGAGCACTTTAAATAACCAGAAATCAATCTTGAAAAACCATTGGGCAAACAATAATGAAAATGTGATATCGTGTCCAAAATACCAGCAGTGCTGCCAAAAATAAAATGGACACTGCTTATGTTTCACCTGCATATACATGCTTGTAAAATATTGTAAAAAACCAAATCCATATGTTGTAAATGCCAGCATGACAATTAATGTCTTATGAGCATTCACCTCAGCCATTACTTGTTGAATCGTGTACATGATTTTCCTCCCTCATTACCAAACTAATTTTTTACCATCATTCATCAGTGACGGCTTTTTTGGCAATCTTTTCAATACAATGATATTTCTAATTGAATAAGCAATGCTCACAATGCCTATCAGATAAAACCACGGGTTATTTGAAAACGAAAAATAGTCACTCGCCATTGCCCACATGTTAGAAGGAAGAACCGAGTTGATTGTACCAATCAAAATTACAATTGCCAGCTGATATGACGCACCGATCTGGGTTTTTTTCTTTTCCCAGTAAAGACCCGGAAGAATAGCTATCAAAATATTCGTAAAAATAAACCATTTAAACATGTATGGATCATTCATAAACACTCTGAATAAATTTACGGCTCCAACAAATACTATAATCCGCCCAAGCACTCTTAAAAATGCCTCTTTTACCTTAACCGGTTCTTCATGAAGGTATCCCCATATTTCTTGTCTCTCAACGAATATGCATTTATACAGGTTATATACTTCGAACAGATCCAATATTACAAGTGCAATAGAATCCAGTGTAAAAAACCAGAAACCTCATGTTGCCTTTGCTGCCATTGCAAAAACTATCGGCCCCATGGAATCATGTGCATCCATACCGGATAAGTCGCACTTTTCTTCCTTCTTACTAGTTTGAAGTTATAAACATATTCCAAGTAACCGATAAAAAATGTAAATGCTGCAACTATAAGTAACATGGCAAAGTGTGGATTATCATGACTAAAAGCATATGTGAAATCTTCTAACCTGTAATTTTGTGGATAATAAGAAAATAATTTTTCTATCATTTTACTTCCTCATTTTATTTCCGTTCTGTTGATTATTCATCATATAAGTATTATAATCAACTCAAGAAATACAATCAATTGCCAACAACTTTATGTTTGAGTATTAATCTACATATATTGCTAAATTGATGAATATCAGGAGGGTTTTTATGAAAAAAATAGATCGAAGAATTCAAAAGACAAAGGATTCAATACATAATGCATTTATTCATCTGATACAAATCAAAGAATATAATTCTATTACAATTACCGAAATTGCTTCTATCGCAAATATTGACCGCAAAACATTTTATCTTCATTACACTTCTATTGATGATGTTCTAAAAGAATTCTCGATAGAAGCAGCTGAAGCTGTCCGCGTTTTATTACAGGAAAATCGACCATTTGACATTAGACTTTTCTTTCAAGGATTAACAAATATTATGGAAGATAATATTTGTTTTTATCGTCATGTTTCATCTATAACATCATATGCTTTTTTTCTAAGCCAATGTAAAAATATCCTGAAATCATCGCTCAAAGATTCGTTCTTTTCAAAATCCGAATTACACGAAAATGTTTTTGATGTATATTCAGAATTTATTGCCTCTGGAATTATTGGAATCTACACGAATTGGCTGATTTCGGATTCGAAAATGAATCTTGCTGAACTCACCACTCATGCTATAGACGCCGTTTCAAACGCCTGGGAAAAAATAGTTTAACTCAAGTCTAGTTACCTGCTGCAATAAATCTTTTCTTTGCAATGTTATGACCAATCTTATGCTGATTTAATAAAAATAGTACCACCACAATTCCGGCTACCAGAATAGCGACATTCTGAAAATAGATAAATACACCGACAAAACCCACGCTAAGACATAAAATGGATATAAAACGTGACTTTTGACTACGTTAAGCAAATAATATTTAAAAATAAGTGCCATAAAGGTTATATTAGAGTTGTTTTGATACTTTGTTTTTGGTAATAGTTTTGGAACTGAAAATCACGTATAAAGTGACTATTTCTAAGGGTTATATTTAAGTGCCAAAAACGAAGGTTTATGGCACTATATTCCTTAACGTGGGTTTTGTCGGCTCCACCCTAGGAAGCTCGGTTTCTTATAGATGATTATATTTATTTCTACGACTATGAGCGCATACAACTAAAAATAAAACTGACACCGTTTTCATATGGTGTCAGTTTATGTAAATTTAGCCTACAAAATTCTTAACTTCATTATTAAACTTATCCGGATCCTCTAACATTAGTGAATGACCACAGTTAGAAAAACCTACCATTTTTGACCCTTTTATCATATCTCTTAGATATTCACTATTTTCACGTGGATATAGACCGCTTTCCTCACCAAAGGTTATCAATGTAGGTACTGTTATTTTTGGTAGTATATCTCTATAATCTTGTGAACTCATAGTAACCCACATACGAGTCATAACTGTGGCTGAATTTTTATTTTCTTCTTCATATGTCCATTTTAAATCTTCCTTATTTTTACAACCAGATTTCGCAAAAATAGCAGGTACAAATACATTTACGAACTCCTTCCAATTCTCATTCATGGCTACCATAGTATTCAAATTGTCTTCATGAGAAAATTTGCCATAAAGTCCTACTTTGTAGTTTTCATCTGTTATAAGTCTTGCTGTCATATCCATTATTATTATCTTTTCCACATTGTCGCAACCAAATTGTTTTATATAATCAAAAATAATGTCGGTACCCATTGACCAACCTACTAATACTACACTCTTCAAGCTAAAATAATCAATCAGATTCTTTAAATCCTGTGCATATCTTGGAATTGTATAACCATTTTTAGGTTCTTCTGATAAACCATGACCCCTCAAATCGTAACTAACAACCTTATAATCATTTTTCAGCACTTGTATTTGTTTCTTGAAAAACAAATGATTTGCAGACCACCCATGGATGAAAAGAATAGTTTTGTTTCCTTCACCAGTTGTTTCATAGTATAATTTGGTATTATCGTCTGTTAAAAAATATGACATTAAAATTCCTCCTATAAAATTTTATAATTTACAATATAAACTTTTACTCATAACGATTACATTTATAAATCAATGACAGAAATTTCTTCTGTATGACCAATCCAATAACTTTTTCATAATTATTAGTAAATTAATATCAAGCATTCCTTTCTAAATTTGAATTTTGGTCTTTATCTAAAACAAAAAAACATTAAATCCTGATTTACATTAAGCAATATTAATCTATTCAGAAGTACTACCTTAATTCTTCATAGATTAATATTAGTATTTTTTATATATAAATACTAATACCTACAATTCAACATAAATATAACCTTTAGTTATATTTATAAAAGGGATATAATAGGGCAATAGGAAGTGATAGCATTGGAAATAAGAGAAATGAAATACATTAAAGAATTATCAGAAAGTCAAAATATGGCACAGGCAGCTGAAAATCTATATATATCTCAGCCTGCATTAAGCAAAGCATTAAAAAAAATCGAATCTAATCTGGGATTTAACATATTCAAAAAGATAGGGACTAAAAATGCACTTACCGAACAAGGAAAACGCTTGGCAGAAAATATTGAAACTGTTCTAGAAACCTATCAGCTTTTTGAGAAATCACTTCATACAATAAAGATGAATAAATCTTATGTGAATTTTGGAATTATCCCATACTACTGTACACCTTTTACTACCATGTTTCTATATGATTTCAAGGAAAAATATCCATATATAGATGTAAATGTAACAGAAGCAAATGAAAATATTTTAATGGTCAAATTAGGAAGAGGCGAAATTGATGTAGTTATGACAGAAAGACCACTGCCTTCAAAACGCATTGAAATATTTTCAGGATTTAAGGACGATGTATCAGTGGCTGTAGGAAAAAACAATATATTATATAATAAAGACAGCATAACATTCTGTGATTTAAAAGCTCATAATTTTAATATAGTTACTAGTGGAAATGTCTTGTATCAACAATTAATGGACGGTTGTCACAGATCTGGGTATAAACCCCAAATAGGTTATCAAAGTTCTCAGATTGGTCTTCTTCTTGAAAAAACTATTTTAGGAAATGGAATATGCATATTAAACAGACCTATGCTATATGACAATATTCAGGCTAATTCTTTTTTAAAAGACATTCGTATTATACCTATAGATCCATCTTTACAGTGTTATTGCTATGTGTCATATAAAAAAAATTTAAATATTACAAAAGAAGTTATTTTATTTTTAGAAAGCCTTACAGAGGGACTTACAATTGATACAAGAGAACGTATACTGTAATTTCTCAATTATATAATTAAGTAAGGTATCTTTTCACGACTTTTGCTGTATATGCATTCTATAGGATTAAAGTGAATGTAATTCAATTGGTATTAAAAGATATACTACTTAAAGCAATGCCTAAAAAAATAAAACTGCTATAAGAGATGAGCCCTTTATGAGTACTAAAAACAAATTCAATAATTAATGAACCCACTCTACTAACTGTTATTAATACGCCGTAAGTATACGTATACTTACATAATGATAAAATTTTAAGTGTCATTGGTAAAAAGACAAAGAGATCAAAGTCTGGATATGAGGCTGATATAACGATTTATGATGTGAAGATTGTGGTGGCTGCCAATACAAATCAAAATTTAGAAGTTAAGTTAAGTGTAGCGGAGCTTCTCTTAAAGCTGACAGGGATAGATATAAATATTTGTTCTTGCTGTGGTAAGGGCCAAATTCTAACAAAAGATAAGTTAAATCGTCAAAACTATTCTCCGCCAGGAGAAACAAACAAAATAGCATAAAGTGATTATTAAGGAGAGGGGAAAAATACGTCTATTTTTAAAATTAAATTGGGGATTAGAAGGATTATAGATACATTTGTGTAAATTATAGTTAAGAGTATTGATATTAAAACAAATTTCAGAAAGAGGGGAAAGATTGAATCTCCATAGTAGTGGAAACGCGGCATCGTTCTTTAGCTTGTTTCAGAAATTGAGCAATTTTAGTGACTATCATCATTTAAGTATATACTTATGGTGATAGTTTTGGCCGGCTCAACATCTGAATCCAAACCTATTCATTTAACGAACTTTATAATTATTGATTCAATACTCTTTTAACTTCTTTATAATCTAATCCTTTATCATTTAATTCAAATATTAATTTTAATGTTTTAATATTGTTTTGACTATATATTTTTTCGCTATCATTATTTCGCTATCATTATTTCGCTTAATATTTAAACCCACAGTTTTTTCTATATATCTTAAATTAAAAATTTCTATTTTAAATAACTTACATATTTGATCTATTGAATATAGCTTATCATTAACTATTATAGTCACCTCCTGAGATTATACATTAACACTTCTATATTAAAGAGACAAATAATAATATCCTCTATTATTTTATCTGATTATATACAAAGGCATACAATATAATATGGATGAAAATACAATGTATTTCACGACATTTGTGTTACCCATGTATCTAGACTATACCCTAATTCATGCTTTTTCCTTATGCAATAAGTTACTATTTTACTGTATAAAAGGTGTCTAATTAAGAATATACACTCCATTTATGCATGATTTCATACTTATTTCTTAAATTGTTAGAGTTATTTTTATAGTATGGTTTAAGCCATATTATAAATAAGATTAAAAATAAAAAGGTCTGGTATAATCCAGACTCATTCTATTAATTAAATATATTAAAGGGGGAGCCTTTAATATATTTATATTATCATTTCAATGTTACAGTTTCATACCAAAACTAATAACATATTGTAAATAATTTATATTTATAGCATTCCATATAACATAAAAAACTAAGGTATAGGTAAAGTAAATTTATTGCTATTTTGTTAAACTTAAGTTAATCTAAATTTGCCCCACTTTTATGGAGCAGTTTTTAAATGCAAAGGTTCTAAGGTGTCCCCTTTTTATAACCTTTGCATTTTTTATCATTTATTATTTAAATAAAAAAGTATACAACATAACGAAAATTATATTGTATACTTTTTACTTTTTTAAAAGGATAAATAACGAACTTTATTTATATTTTATTCAATGTAATGTCCAACTTCTATGTTTTATTTTTATAGAAATGGACTAAGGCTTGCATTATCAATGGCTAACATGGTATTTTAAAGATAGACATAATAGTTAAAAGGTCTATCTTTTGAAATAGGGGGCTTAAATATGATGAAAGAAAATGAAGAGAAAGTAAAATATCTTACTCAAGCGGAAATGAAAAAAAATTTTAAAGTTATAGAGAAAGATAATAGCATACATGCTTTAAGGAACTTGGTTATTTTTAGAGTAGCATATAGATGCGCTTTAAGAGCTTCTGAGGTTGGGTTAATACATTTAGAGGATTATAACAAGACAAGAGGTGAAATGTATTGCCACAGGCTTAAAGGAAGCAATAATAACACCATAAGATTAGATCAAGAAACTATTAAGATCTTAAACAAATATATTAGGCAAAATGAGATTTGCGATAATCAGCAAATTTTGTTTTTAAGCCAGGAGAGAAAACCGATCTCTCGCAAGACTTTAGATGTCTTGATGAAGAAGTATTGTCACTTAGCTAAAATAAGTGATATAGAAAAGTATCATTTTCATACTATAAAACATACGGCTGCGGTTCATTTGGCAGAATCTGAAATTGATATAAAGGAGTTGCAATACTATTTGGGCCATAAATCTGTAACAAACACATTAATATATTTTCAATTTACTACAAAGCAGCAGGAAACAATGTATGCTAAACTTCAAAAGAATAATCAGATGGTTTAAATAATTGATTTATAATACATTTAGAATATCAACATAAGTCTTCACAAATAACCCCCATATCATTAGATAAGGGGGTTATTTGTGACGACTTAATATTGTATCACGACGTAAAAATACCGTAAAATTCATTCCTGAATAATACAGTATTTTAGAGCTTTGCTTCTTTCTTTATATTTTTAGATTCAAGAAAAACTGATGTTAATTCTTGAAATTCTTTCATCAATTCAAAATAGGTTTCAGAATACTCTATAAACTTACTCTCTTCTAATGGATCAAAGTTTGTTCTATAAAAGTTTACTTGTGTTGATAAATTTACTAGCTTAAATGTATATGTATAACATTGACTATGCTGTTTTCTATGATTCTCTATATTATACAATGAAGTCAATCCCGTTGCTAATGCACTAAGAATAAATGCCACAGATTGTCCTATTTCACCTAGTTTTAAGCCAAGTAAGATGGTAGTCATAGTTGTTAATATTATCTGTATATTAAATATTAATCGAGTCTTTTTAGCATCTTTCAGCGCTTTATTAACATAAATTGTGCAAAGTGCCTGTATTTCTATTACTAAATTTTTTAATTTTGCTTCAGTTGTTAATGGCAATTAGATACCCCCAGTTTGTTAGTTTTTTTATTCTTTTATTCTAAATAATCCGTAAAGATATAAAGCACATATTATAATAGAACTGTTTTTGTTGATTATGTCTACTATCTTAACTATTTTATATAGTATTATTAAGTTTTCAAAGAACATTGTTAGTGCGTTTAAATTTAATTAGTAAGACGTATTTTTTAGCTATATCGACATAAAATGAATGAAAAAAGTTAAAAGTTCGCGTTATATCAAGTTAAAGTTCGTTCGTTCGTTTATTTTACATTGAGGTCATGGAAACTAGATATATATCCAAAGTTCACCTTTGTAGATAAAATACGAGCTCTGGTTTTTTAGTTGGGTATTTTTGCCCATCCCCCCGAAAGGAGGAATAGGCAAATCACTTATTCGATAAACTCTTAAATATAGCCATTCTCAAACCAATTGCCTATATTTATATTTCAAAACATGTACTATACATTTGACATATGTCAGAAATAAATAAGCTGTACTTATGACACATAAAAACAACGAATAAGGACTATTTCAAAAAGTGTACTTTTTGAAATAGTCCTTATTCCCCCTTTTGGAGTGTTTGGGCAAAAACACCCAAATACCGATATATTCAAAGATTTTTTAACCACAATAAAGAAAGATAAATGCATATGCATTTATCTTTCTCATTATATTTTTTTAAGAATACTTAACTACCAGTTAATCGTAATCGCCCCAAAAAGGTTTATTCCGCCAGAATTACTATCTGAATACGTCTTTACGTTAACAGATACATATTCTGATTCTGAATTTTCATCACAAGGGTTTACTTCGTTTGTATTAAAATTACTAACAAATGAATGGTAAGTGGGTAAGTTACTATCCACTTCATTCAACATTTTTGACATGATTTTATTTTTTAATCCTATAGTTATGATAAAGGTTGTCCCATCTTCTAAAGTAACTTCACGAATTACCTCAGCTGTATTTTCATTATTTCTAGGAATAGCTCTAAGAGTTTCTTCAGGAATAATAAAATCAGCCAATGATTCTATAGCATATTCAGTAGCACCTGATGCTAATTTTACTAATAAATTTTTTAATTGTACAACATATGATTTACTCAATATTAATTCATTTCTCCTTTATAGTAAGATAATAGGTTATCTATTTAAATAACACTACAAACTTAATATATGGGTTTACATGATTTTGGTGCATCTTTTTAAGATAAATGATATTTTAAACAAAAATATATAGTTTAAAGATAAATGTCGTGAAGCCAGACTTCCACGACATTTAGTATTTCTTCATTATAATTTTCAAACAATTGTTATATAATATTAGTCAATTAAATTAGTGTAGATGTCACCATTATTACATACTATCAGAGTAAAACATCAATATAAAAGCTTTAGCTACATTTCCAGTTTCATTACAATAGTAATGTGGTTTATCAGCAACAAAGTGTATCACTTCTCCTTCCTTAATCGTGAACTTTTCACTGTCTATATGTACATTTAAACTTCCAGAGGTTATTAAAACATACTCTTCAACACCATCATAATGAAATGAAGTTTCAGTTTGAGAATTTGGCATGTATTCATTAAAATATATTTCGAATTTTTTATCTTCATCAAAATTCATTAATGTATGAAAAGAATAACCATCGCCATCTATACTAGAATGATCTCCCATTTTATATATGGTAGGTGAACATAAATTGTCTTCTTTTAAAAAATAATTTAAAGGTGTTTTTAAAGCATTTGCAATATCCCAAAGTATAGAGATAGAAGGATTTCTTAATCCTCGTTCTATCTCACTTATCATACTTTTGCTTACTCCTGAATTCAAAGCTAATGAATCTATAGTCAATCCTCTAGATTTTCTTATCTTTTTTAGATTTTCTCCAATTTTAGTATTAATACTTTTCATAAAATTCTTCTCTTCCTTATCACTTATTTTAAAAAAACTTGCAAAACTATTTTTAAACTTGTATAATTCGATATAGTGTTATAAAAGCGTTCTATATCGAATTATTTTTTCTTTTATAATATATTATATTTTTATCAACAAAATATTTTTTGGCTATATTTATTATTACATAGTTAATTAAAATATAAAAGTCTAGTAGTTAAAAAGTCATGTAAATACGGTACTTGTGGAATTTCACAAGTAACTGCAATTTAAGGAGGTATAACAAAATGTTTTTACAAATTTTTTTAATTGGAATATTAGCTGGATTGTCTCCTGGTTCTGATTTCTTTATTGTTATGAAGAATAGCCTTGGATATGGAAAGAAAATTGGTATTGCATCTGCTATAGGTGTAGGAACCGCATTAATTATTCATGCGTCTTATACAATATTGGGACTTGCATTGATCTTACAAAAATACATTTATGTCTTTAAATTTATACAGATTTCAGGGGCTTGTTATCTGGCATTTTTAGGAATACAGGCTATTATATCTACTTTTTCACTTAAAGGAGAAAACTTTGAATCTTCAGAAACTGTTAGTGAGAGTAAAACCTTCCTACAAGGCTTTAAAAATGGATTTTTATGCAATATATTAAATCCAAAGACATTCTTGTTCTTTTTGAGCATATTTTCACAATTTATTACTTCAAACACTCCCATATGGGTAGAATGCATATATGGATTAGAAATTGTATTAACTATTGGAGGTTGGTTTGTTTTCCTTTCAGTAATGATTTCAACTAAGTTTTTTTGCCGAATCTATAAAAAATGTCGTAAGTGGCTTGATAGGTTTTTTGGGGGACTTCTACTATATTTCGCATCTATAATCTTCAAATCTGTTTTTAAATAATTTGTATTTAGATATTTATAATAAACACATTATATTTAATTCATAATAGGATAAAAAGCAGGTTATATATTAGGGAACACAAAAAACAGAATGTCGTGAAATATTCATTGAACTAAACCGCTAACAGCGGTGGCAGACAAGTGCTAATTATGTTAATTTAATTTTTTCTTAAATAAAATAGAAAGAAATATCCTATTACTAAGATACTTCTTTATTATAATGGACACTTCCTATAAACTTTTATTGTCGAAATAAAAAATAAGGGAGTGTTATTATTTATGTCAGAATTAAGAGAAAGATTGAAAATGGATATGGAACTAAGGGGATATAGCCCAGGTAGCATAAAAGCCTATACCAATAATGTTAGTAACTTTGCTAAATTTTATAATAAATCACCAAAGTTTTTAGGTGAAAAAGAAATACGCGATTATTTACACTATTGTATCACGAAAAAAAATTAAGTGAATGTACAGTTAATTATATTAACTCAAGCCTTAAATTTTTTTATACTAAAACGTTAGATAGGAATTGGAACAGTAATAAAATTATGAGGCTTAAAGAACCAAAGAGATTACCCTCTGTTTTATCTCCGGAGGAAGTTAAATCTATTTTCGACGTTACTGAAAACCTTAAACACAAGGCAATTCTCATGACGGTTTACTCCGCAGGATTAAGGGTCAGTGAAGTTTGTAATCTAAAAATAAAAGATATTGATAGTAAAAATATGCAAATACTAATAAGACAGGGTAAAGGTAAAAAAGATAGGTATTCATTGTTATCAAAAGTAAATCTTGAAGTTCTCAGAGAGTATTGGAAAAGATATCACCCTACGGAATATTTATTTTCTGGAAGTGGTGGCACTGGATCTATAAGTCATCGTAGTGTTCAAAGAATGCTAGAAAAATCTATAAAAAAGATTGGAATCACTAAGAAAGCATCTATTCATACCTTCCGCCATAGTTTTGCCACTCATTTGTTAGAGGATGGAACAGATATATGTTATATCCAAAGGTTGTTAGGACATACTCAAATAAATACTACAACTATCTATTTACATCTTAGGAGGCTGGATTTACTTAATATAAAAAGTCCATTGGATTCACTTCTAGATAAAAAAGGTGAACAATATGATTGAGATTCAAGACATATTTAATCAATTTGGTGATGAATATAGAAGAAATCATAAGCTGCCGCTACATATTTTAAAAACTATGATTGCTATTGAGTCTTGTAGAACAGCGGAACTCGGTGGTCATGTGGATGAGTGTAATGAATGTGTGCACATAAGAATATCTTATAATTCTTGTAGAAATAGGCATTGTCCTAAATGCCAAACTTTAGCCAAAGAAAGGTGGCTTGAAAAAAGAAAAGAAGATTTATTACCCGTAGTGTATTTTCATATAGTTTTTACTATACCCCAAGAACTCAACTTTATAACACTTACAAACCAAAAGGAAATGTATTCCATACTATTTAACTCTGTTTCTGAAACTCTACTCGAACTATCAAGAGATAAAAAATATTTAGGAGCAGAAATTGGTTTTATGAGCATCCTTCATACTTGGGGTCAAAACCTTATGAATCATCCTCATATGCGTTGTATAGTCCCAAGTGGTGGATTAACATTTGATGGTACAAGATGGATAAATTCAAAGAAAGATTTTTTTATTCCAGTGAAAGTTTTATCAAGAAAGTTTAGAGGTAAATTCTTGTTTTATCTTAAAAAAGCTTATCATAGTAATGCTCTTAAATATACTACTGGAATTCAGGAATTAACAGAAAAACATATATTTCATAGTTTCATAGATAAGTTATACAAAAAGGAATGGGTTGTATACTGTAAACCCCCTTTCGGGAGTGCAGAGCATGTACTTGAGTACCTTGGTAGATACTCTCATCGAGTGGCTATATCCAATCATAGAATTGTAAATTTGGAAAACGGATATGTAACATTTAAGTGGAAAGATTACAGAGACCATAATAAAGAAAAATTTATGACTCTTACGGTAGATGAATTTATGAGAAGATTTTTCATGCATGTTTTACCAACAAAGTTTGTTAAAATTAGACACTATGGAATATTAAGCAATAGAAACAGGTCAACTAAACTTCAAAAATGTAAAGAACTTACAGATGCAGTACAAATTAAAAGTGAAAATTCAGATGTTAAGTTAAGTGCAGCGGAGCTTCTTCTTAAGCTGACAGGAATTGATATAAATATGTGTTCTTGCTGTGGAAAAGGTAAAATGATTACAAAGGAGAAGTTGGATCGGCAAAACTATTCTCCTCCAGGAGGAACAAATAAAATAGCATAAAGTCTTTATTTTGGGGAGGGGTAAATGCGTCTATTTTTATAAAACAATCAAAATTTATGAGTAATATAGATACATTAATGGAAATTGAAGTAATAGCTTTAAATTAGAAACTTATTTCAGAAAGAGGTGAAAGATTGAATCGCCATAGCAGTGCTAACGCGGCATCGTTCAACTCCTCGTTTCAGACATTGAGCAACTTTCGTAGCTATCATCGTTTAAGTATATACTTAAGGTGATAGCTTTTGTCGGCTCAACATCTGAATCCGAGCCTGTTCATTTCACGACATTGTGTTGACCTCTATAACTAGCCTATACCCTCATTCTTAACTTTGCTAATATCATTATATACCATTTCCATGCCATTTTAGGTGTCTAATTGATAATATACACCCCTTTTATGCATTATTCCTAGCTTTATCCACACTCCATATTGTAATAAGTATTTTTATAATAAAAAGCTATTATAGATAAAAATAAACCCCTCTATAACAAGGTCTATGATTACTTTCTACTACCATCAGAATTAAAAATTTTTCTCAAATTCAATTCATTAATAATAATCACAATAGCAAAACAAACTACAACTAGTATTCTTTCATACTCATACTCATAACTAATATCGAATTTACTTATAATCAATTGTAAAGGAATAAGAATTAAACCTAATATAATAAGCGTATTGGCTGAATACTTAAGTGATTCGCTCCAAGTATCTTGATTTTTCATTGATAATATAGATTTATATCCGAACATAGGATTTTTTTTAGGTGGACAAATCTTAAATATAAGAGAACTGATTATACATATTATTCCTGAAATAATTAGCATTTTTACCTCCTAATATATAGATTAATTAATTTCACACTTTAATACAAGTTTGAATTAACTTATTTTCATAATTATAACATATATTCCATATGATAATTTTTCTGTTTTAAGCGATAAAACCCATACAACATAATAACGTTTCTTGTCGTTCTTTTAAATACTCATCTATTGATAAACTTACAGAAATATCTGATTCATTCTTTAAGCAGGAACTTATCCAGTCTTCATCACTAATAAGATATTCGTTTATATTTTTATGCCGCTTACTGTCACTGATCCATATGTCCCCCGAATTTATTTATTGTGCCATCTTCATTACATACATGATTTTTCCGTTTGTTGTTATCATTCATATCCTTTATGACATTAACAGCATTTATTAAGGATGTAGAATTATTTGATGGATGAAATTCTAAATTTTTAAAGAGAATTAGAAATATTTTCTTAAATTACCAAAACTACTATTTAGCAAATCAAGATAATCGTTATTTAAGGGACGTATTATTTTTTCAGCACTATATGCAGATTCTTTAAATATTTCCCATTTTCCTAGATTTTCTAACTCTTTTGAAATGGCAGTATCTATAGCTTTTACAAGTTTAACATGAAGCTACATTATTTCATTTGCGGATTTTGAACTTTTTACATTGAGCTCATCCATAAGCTTTAATCCCTTTAGAATGTAGTGAAATCATAAGCTTTGAGTGTACTTGAATAGCTTGATCAATTAATTCTCCATTTAAATCAGTTAGAAAAACTACCATAGTAGAAGGTAACTAGGTTTCTCTAATTAGTTTATCTTCTTCACTTTTTTTCTTTACAATGGTTATAAACCCTTGTTATCCAGTGTTTACACTTTTGTTTACAAACTCGTTTACAGTACTTGAAACATTTGTAGCAACAGCAATTATGATATTTATCGAGGACTTAAAGACATACCATATAACATCTTACTCGAATCCCTATCTAAAGCTGCTGTTCCTATATGTAAAACTTTATTAGTAGCTATACTTTTATGTATTACTATCTGGTTATTTCCCGCTTTAGCAAAAGAACCCTTAATTAATTTTAGTACATAAACTAATAGACAACATCATTTATCTTTTCAATTCTAATTATCATTATTTTACTTTGATCTTTTTTTAAGAATTGTTTTACTTCCATCCATTCTTCATCCACGTTTATAACTTCACAATCTACTGGACCTTTTGAAATAATCGAAAGTGTACATCTTTTACCCTCAAGTGCTTTAAGTATTTTAGACATCTTGGTTTCCCCCTTTATTGATGTATTGATTTTCTTGACATCTGCTTTTAGCTTCTTAAATTTGTCGCTTAATCCCATATTGGAAATCGCTATTATAAATGCCATTATTCCTATAAACTCCATATAATTGACCTCACCCTCTATTAAAAATAGTAAAAATTTTCGTTAGACTTAATTTTTATTCCTTATATGGCTTAATGTAAACTCTATTATAAAGATTACTACAAAAAAACAAAACGATGTGGAATTTTGTTTTACGGTGCTATTTAATTTTATTATTTAAAGCTGCATGAATTGCTAGTGTAATAAAAAGAGCAAAAACAAGAGCTAAATTTTTATCAATGAATCTACCAACTAAAAACCAACAAGCAATACCGATGAAAAAACAAATTACTCCATTTAAAAAATACTTCATAGAAATCCTCCTTTACCAAGATCTAATAGGGGTGTTTTTGCCTATCCCCGCGAAAAGGCATGTTAATATGAGGCAGTAACAGTATTTCATGTACTTAAAAATAATATTTAATAATTTATAAACCATGAATGTTACATAGCTCAAATTTTGATATTAATAAGTAACATACCTTTTGGAAGGGATAGGCAATACTACCAAATTACTTTCTGCAAATATACATTATACAATAAAGCAGACTTGTATTAACATGCTATTACATTCAATTTTATAATGTAACCCCAAAAGCATGAACCGTCTATTTAGTGACATTAAAAACACATTTTGTAACCTTTATATCAAATTTTAATATTAAAGGAGTCCCAAAGATTGATATGTGTACAAGTATGTAAACATTAATGTTTGTATATTTGTTTTCTTAAGTGTAAATAACTTTGTTGATAAAGTTATTTACATATTGTTATATTCCATATGCTATATACCAGGCAGCGTGTATCATTTCAGCTAAATCTCCTTGCTACTTAATTAAGTACCTATTAATATAGTGAATATATATCATTCTAAATAATATTAAAATACCATCTGGGCTGCAGACGGTATTTTTTTCATTCAAGATAATATTTATTATAACTGCAATTTCTTTGTTGACACGAGTTTAATATTAGTGTACTGTTGACCTAATACACTAATGCGTAGATATGTTTTGAATATTATTATGAAAAGTGAAAAATTGGAGATAAATTTTCTTCAATTGATAATTTTTTTAGAAATTAAAAATTAATAGGGAGTGGAATTACATGAAAAATAAAACAGAAAAAATACAAATGAATATTAGAAAGAAAATTTTTAAAGGTTTTAGGAATATTACAATTTTCTTTATTACAGTGATCCTTTTAATAAGTATAGCAGGCTTAATATATGAAAGAATTGGGTTATATTCTGATAGCAAGAAATATAGTGTGCCAGGAACAATAGTTAAAGTTAGTGGTCATGATATGCATGTTTATTCAGAAGGAAAAGGAAATTCAACAGTAGTTTTTGTATCAGGATTCGGTACACCAAGTCCATATGCTGATTTTTATCCTTTATATAATGAGATATCAAAGTATACAAGAACTGTGGTTTATGAAAGGCCGGGATATGGATACAGCGAAGTGTCTAATACAAGTAGAGATATTGATACAATTACAAAGGAAATGCATGAATTGCTTGAAAAATCAGGGGAAAAGGCTCCATATATACTTGTAGGACATTCGATGGGTTCATTGGAAATTATAAGATTTGCCCAAAGGTATAAAAATGAGGTTAAAGGAATTGTAATGATAGATGGTGGAAGTCCAGAATTTTATGCAAATGAAGAAATTGATCAAAATCAAATATCATCTATGAAACTAAAATCAGTTTTGAAGAATGAAGGAATAATTAGATTATTGTTTAATTACTCAAAAAAATTTTGTAGTTCAACATACTCATCTCGAAATCAACTATCACATGTGCCATTAGGTTTAAAAAATGTTGATACTGCAATGTATTTAAAAACTATAACAAACAAGAACAAAACAGCCGAATTAGTAAATTTAAAATCAAATGCACTGATTGTAATGAAAAATGGGAATTTAGGGCAAATACCTTTAAGAATATTAACGTCTGGTGAAGAAGCAAAAGATAGTAAATGGAAAAATAGTCAAGAAGATTTTAAGTCTTGGTCAACGGATAGTAAGCAGAAAATTGTTAAGGGCAGTCCTCATTATATACATCAATATGAACCTAATGTTATAAATAATGAAATAAAAAAACTAATAAAAAATTAGAAGTAGAAGGTAACTAGGTTTCTCTGATTAGTTTATCTTCTTCACTTTTTTTCTTTGCAATGGTTATAAAACCTTGTTATTCAGTGTTTACAAATTAGTTTACAGTACTTGAAACATTTGTAGCAACAGCAATTATGATATTTATCGAGGACTTAAAGACATACATATAAATCTTACTCGAATCCCTATCTAAAGCTGCTGTTTCTATATGTAAAACTTTATTAGTAGCTATACTTTTATGTATTACTATCTGGTTATTTCCCGCTTTAGCAAAAGAATCCTTAATTAATTTTAGTACCTAAACTAATAGACAACATCATTTATTTTTTCAATTCTAATTATCATTGTTTTACTTTGATCTTTTTTTAAGATTTGTTTTACTTCCATCCATTCGTCATCCACGTTTATAACTTCACAATCTACTGGACCTTTTGAAATAACTGAAAGTGTACATCTTTTACCCTCAAGTGCTTTAAGTATTTTAGACATTTTGGTTTCCCCCTTTATTGATGTATTGATTTTCTTGACATCTGCTTCTAGCTTCTTAAATTTGTCGCTTAACCCCATATTGGAAATCGCTATTATAAATGCCATTATTCCTATAAACTCCATATAATTGACCTCACTCTCTATTAAAAACAGTAAAATTTTCGTTAAACTTAATTTTCATTTCTTATAGGGCTTAATATAAACGCTATCATAAAGATTACTACAAAAAAACAAAACGATCGGTGCTATTTAATTTTATTAGTTAAAGCTGCATGAATTGCTAGTGTAATAAAAAGAGCAAAAATAAGAGCTAAATTTTTATCAATGAATCTACCAACTAAAAACCAACAAGCAATACCGATGAAAAAACAAATTACTCCATTTAAAAAATACTTCATAGAAATCCTCCTTTATCAAGATCTAATATGGGTGTTTTGCCTATCCCCGCGAAAAAGCATGTTAGTATGAGGCAGTAACAGTATTTCATGTACTTAAAAATAATATTTAATAATTTTAAACCATGAATGTTACATAGCTCAAATTTTGATATTAATAAGTAACATACCTTTTGGAAGGGATAGGCAATACTACCAAATTACTATCTGCAAATATACCTTATACAATAAAGCAGACTTCTATTAACATGCTATTACATTCAAGTTTATAATGTAACTCAAAAAGCATGAATCGTCTATTACGTGACATTAAAAGCACAGTTTGTAACCTTTATATCAAATTAAAATACTAAAGTAGTCCAAAAGATTGAGAAGTGTACAAATATGTAAACATTAATGTTTGTATATTTGTTTTCTTAGATGTAAATAAATTTGTAGATAAAATTATTTACATATTGTTATATTCTATATGCTATATCTAGTGATGGGCTATCAATCGTATAGTTATTATAATGGTGTTATCTGTATATTTTAGGTACTGGGTCTCCATTCAAATACTCATGTGCATTTTCTAAGTATAAATTACCATTAGTTTCTGTAACTGTAAATACAACAGGAATACCCCGTGAGCCTGAAACAGACTTTCCATTTGCATCAAGTACATCAAAATCATAAATCATATATACATATATCTTTCCATTAATTTTATGTTGATTGATTTCGGTTAACCTTAAAGAAAACTTTATAGGTTTTTTACACTCAAAATTCTCGTAGGAACTATAAACATTTGACTTATTGTATACATCTTTAGACATATATTTTGCCATATCAGAATCGTATCCTTTTGAACTTGTATAAGCTTTATTTACTAAAGAATTTATATCAACATATTTGTTGTGATCATAACTTACATAATTATACAATGTAATGACACCTATTATTATCGCTATTATTGCTATTATTGAATAATTTCTTATACTATCTATATTACCTATATTATCTATTTCATTATCATGCATTTTATTATACCTCCAAATTACTTAAGTTTGAGTATATAGTATCATAATAATGAATCATTTAATGACATTTCAGAGAATGTTAATTTTATATAAAAGTATGATAAACTAAAAAGGTAACTACACAATAATATTATAGAGGGTTACTAAATATCATTTTATTTGTAATTATAGCAATCATGATTATTTTTGCTGTATTTTACCTTCTTTTTTAAGTGTAATTCGGGGAGTAACTGCAAAACGCGGATTTTATACGCTAAGACATATATTACCAAAACACCGATATATTCAAAAAGTTCTTTGAATATATCGGTGTTTTAATTACGCTAAAACATAATTTAAGCATAATGGAATTTATGTATTAATATTTTTGTGTTCAACATATTCAATTATGGTGCCATCTAAATGTTTTACAGTAAAATTCATTCCTGTTGGAACTTTCTTTAAATCCCTAATAATTACAGCACCATTCTTTAATAAAAATTTTCTAAATTCAATGACAGAATCTACTAAGAAAGTTGCACTTGTATCCTTAAATGGTTTTAAAGCTTCATCAGTACCACTTAAAATTAAAATGTTACCTATTTGTGCTAATTCTAATTTCATCTCACTATACTTAACTATTAAATCACAATCTTGATTTAATAGTTTTTTGTATAAATCTATAGATGTATTTATATCATGTACATATAAACGAGTTAATATTTTCTTTATTTTCACTTATTAACATCTCCTTTATTTGTTAAGTAATTATCTTAAATTACGATCTATTTGTTAGTATATCATGATAGTAAATATAATTCTAATGTTTATGAATTATTGCAATATTTCCCTCAAAGGCCTCATATTGTCTATTAAATTGTAATCAGAACTATCATCAAAGTTATACTGACCAATAAAATTAATATGTTCCCATCCAAGTGGAGAAACGTGTCTTAGAAGAGAGTCGATTTAACTCTTACACCATCAGAAGAGGAAGTACTGACATCACCCCAATGTACAGCATAAGGCTGTCTATGATGATAATCAGAAATTAAATTTCACAACCCATTCATATCCTTATATTTTCTTGTGTCTAACAATGGCATATCCAAAACTACTATATTTATTTTCTTTGTTTTTATAAGTTCCTGCCACTCATCTAATATCATTTGCTTGTTTCTTCCTAACCTATCCAGGGATTTAATATATAAAATATCTTCTTCCCTAAACATACGCTTCATCAATTGATATTCAGGTCTTTTGAAATCTTTACCACTAGCCTTTTCAATAATACATCACTAATATTAGAAATACTATTTATGCTAAGCAAATCATTTTGAGTTAACATAATTTTTCCACCTGCATATACACACAAAAAAAAGGCTTTGGATTTTCAACCAAAGCCTTTAAAAAACTATATAATCGGATAACAGACTGTTTATCGCCCAACAGCCAAGCAATCATGGTATTATTGTCCCCCACTAGGGAAAAGAGCGTCATCCTTAACTCTTTAAGTTATAAAGTATAAATACTATAATATAGTATATCATTATCATCAGGAAAATAAACTAAAAAATTAAAAATATATACTAGCTAATGTAAAATATGGAAGCGTATGCAGGCAGATTTTACTATAAATTTTTGAACCTTTTTTATGTTTCATGTCTCTTATATAATAGGTGCACCTAAAAAGGAGGTAATCGCATGGACGAGATTAATCTAATACAGCGCTGTAAAGAAGACGATATGGATGCCTTTAATGATTTATATAAAAAATACAGCAGCAAGGCCCTTAGAACAGCCTGTCTTATATGTGGGCGGAATAATATAGCAGAGGATGTAGTTCAGGAGGCTTTTATAAAATGCTATAAAGAAATTAAAAATTTAAAAAATCCTGAAACCTTTCAAGCTTGGTTCTATCGTTTACTTACAAGAATAGCCTGGCGTTGTTGCTCAAAAGAAAAAAATCATTTATACATAGAAAGTATGGATGATAATAAGGACACAGTTACAGATAGCTTAGTGGTATCTGATATTGCCGAAAAGAGAGAAATTAAACAATTGGTAGGTAATGCTATTAACAAGCTGAGTGTACCTTTAAAAACAACTGTTATTCTTTATTATTATAACGAATTATCTATTAAAGAAATATCAAAAGTTTTAGGTTGTTTTCAAGGTACCGTTAAATCAAGACTTTATAATGCTAGAAAGCTGCTTAAAAAGGGATTAAGCAGTAAAGAATTTGAAGATTATTTTTTAACTGATAAAAATATTAGGAGGGAGTCAGATGAAAAAGCAAGACCATCAACAATTTGAAAATATAATAAAAGTAGTTTTAGCAGATAAGGCTGAAAAAATATCTACCCCAGATAATATGTTTGAAAATATAAAACATGAAATTGAATTTAATAGGAGTGAAGAAAAGTTTATGTTAAAAGAAAAATTTTTACCTTTAAATTTTAAGAAATCTATTATTGTTGCATGTTGTAGTATTTTTATAGTTACAGGATCAGTATTAACATTTTCACCAGGTGTCAGGGCCTCAGCACTTCAGAGCATAGATAAATATGTTAATGGTTATACAGATATGAAAAGGTATGATAGGGCTCCATCTAAGGATGAACTGAAACAGAATTTAGGATATGAAGCAAAAATGCCGGCTTCACTTGAAGGAGACTATAAGTTAATTAGAAGTCATATATTGGGGCATGTTGATGGTTTAATACCAGACAAACAATATGATAAAAGAGGAGCAGCTGGTATATATTCAAAGGACAATAATAAAGAAAATTATGTGTCACTAGATCTTTTGAAAGTTGGAGCAGGTGATGATACTCCAATATTTAAGAATGCTAAAGCTGTAACTATTGGAAATACTGCTGCATACTGGGTAGAATATAAAATACACATAGTACCTCAAGATATAATGGATAAAAAAACCAAAAAAGAAAAGAATGAAATTGATAAAGCTTGTGAGAGTGGTAAAGAAATCTTAATTAATGTCGGCAGTAATGATAACCGTAAGCTTAATGAGGAATTTAAAACTGCACATTCCTTAAAATGGGCAGATAATAAGGTAAATTATCAACTTACTGATGAAAATAACAAATTAACTTTTAAAGAGATGTCAAAAATGGCTGAAGGTATAATAAATTCAAAATAAATTTTGAATTAAATAAATATAAGTTATTGTGAAGTATTTTATATTTCACAATAACTTATATATATTAAAAAGTATAATAATGGGAGATGAAACATTTATGCTTGTTACAGTCATTAAATCAATATCTTATGAATACATATGCTTAATATTTTTTTGTTTTATATTTCAAATAGTTATGGTTAAAAAAGAACATAAAAATGGACATAGGTATAGTTGGAAGCATTTTATATGGGTTTATATTTTCTATATATACTTAATGCTTGTATTTATTTGCACTGGTGTTGGAACTCTTTATGAATTTAGACTATATGGAACAGCTATCAGCCTAAATCAAATTAATTTAATACCTTTTAGTATTACTTCTGGAGGAATTATGACACATATTGCAAACGCTATAATGTTTTTACCTTTAGGCTTTCTTTTACCTCTTATTTGGGAGCAATTTAAATCAGCTGGGAAAGTGGTATATACAGGATTATTATTTTCATTAGCAATTGAATTAAGTCAACTTTTGGATAGGAGAACTACTGATATAGATGATTTAATAATGAATACCATGGGAGCATTTTTAGGTTTGGTAATTTTCTATTTATTTGAGAAACTGTTCAAAAGTAAGAAAGAAAAACAAAAAGATAGCTTAATAAGAACAAAACTGTCTTTTTTAGCTTATCATGAAGCTTGTTTTTATCTTATTTTTTCATTTGCAGGTGTATTTTTACTCTATAAGCCATTTTTATTCTAACTAAATGCTAAGGGGTCAGACCTATAGGGATACGGTTCACAAAAGCTAAAAATTGATGAAGAGACATTCTTGGGGTAGCATACACAAAAATGATATTTCGTACGTTAAGAAAAACATAGCCCTATAAATGTAACAATCTAGGTTGTAAAGTGCTTAGTTTAACAAAACTAAGCTCCTAAATGTCCATTTCAATTTAAATTAAATTTATAATGTACTAAAAAAAATCAATATTTTCCCATCAAGTGAGTGGTTATTATTATCATAAACTCACTCCTAAAAAGTGTCCCATAGGTCACAAAATCAATGTACTATATTTGTAATATATCAGATAAAACAATACATTCAAATATACAATAAGAAAAAAGGCTTTAGTTTAATCTACTATAAGCTTTATGTATCAATGCTTTATGCTGTTTTTACGAATGTAAGGTTTTAAGTAAAATCGTACATTCGTTTGTGACGTATTTTATGAAAGATATGAACTAAATCAACACAAATTATTTATTACAACTGTATTATAATATCGTGACCAATTGGTGTATCTGTAAGTGGTAGATTATATTCTTTAAAAATCAACTTAATTCCAGAAATATTGTCTGGTAGCGGTGGTGATATAATGAATTTATTGTGTAAAAATTCGTCTCCACCTGTTCCACTCGAAAATCGGCAATCATATTGGTCGCTTATAAACAATTGAAAAAGAGTATGTCGTGACTGGCATTCTGATGAATCACTTAAATTATCCCAATCTATATTGAGATTTACAACACTGCAGTTAGAATACTGACGGATATAAATTATAGAAAAAAACCTATTATCTACTTCGATTGACTTTAATACCTGTAAATTGCTTTGAAATCCCTCTGGCTCAACTAAAGGTCTGTATGTCTTATCATTCCACAGTGAACCAAATATTGATTTTAATAGGTCCTCGTATAAATCAAATTTTTCTGCCCAATTAGATATGAATTCAAAAGGTGGATAACCAGGGTTGTTGTTTGAAGTTTCCTTGCGTTGTTTTATTAACTCACAAATTTTTTCATCTATTAGATTGATTTTGTCATCATAATAATTGGTTGGTCGCTTAAATGACATTCGTTTCATTCAATACCTCCTAAAAAATTTTCTTCGTGCTTTTCTACTGTTGCGACACAAAACATTTGTTTAATTATACTATTATTACTGTTACTTAACCAGTAAATTATTACATTTATGGGGTTTTAATTTCATTAACGTACGAAATATCATTTTTGTGTATGCTACCCCCTTTTGAACTTGTTATTGAGTATTTAGAAAAATTACGTGCTCCGCATAAAAAGATTATGTGGTTTGAGCGCTCTGCTCATATGCCTAATTTTGAAGAATCAGATATGTTTTGTGAATTTTGCATATCTCTACTGAAGGAAATGACAATTGTATAGTAGTAGTGGTCGCTACTGATGACAATTAAACAACTCCAAGTGTTAAAAAAGACACTGTGGAAGTACAAATAAACCCTTGTTATTCAGTGTTTATACTTTTGTTTACAAATTAGTTTACAGTACTTGAAACATTTATAGCAACAGCAATTATGATATTTATAGAGGACTTAAAGACATACCGTATAACATTATTATTATGTTATATGGTTTTTAGTGAAATTATTTAAATGTTCTAAATTTCTTGGATAAACAAATGTTCATTACGCCATTGTCTTATTAATAATATTATAGGTTTTAGACTCTTGCCATATTCAGTTAATGAATATTCTACTTTTGGAGGAACTTGAAAATACATTTTTCTACTAACAATATTATAGCTTTCAAATTTTTTAAGTTGTTGTATTAGCATTTTTTCAGTAATTGAAGGTATTTTTTTTCTGAGTTCTCCAAATCGTAAGGTACCATTTTGTAAAGTCCATAAAACCCACATACTCCATTTTCCACTAATTAAATCAATGGTGAAATCTATGGGACAAGTATATAATTTATCTTTTATTATTGACATAAATACACCTCCTTCAAATTTTATCCACTTACCTTTTGTATAGTATTATACTTAAAAGTAGGTACTTGCACAATATATAATATTAGCTTAAGGTTATTTTATAAGTTTCTAAATATAAGGAGGTTAACTATATAATGGATAAAATAAAAATGGGGAATAAAAATTATCTCTACCCGAATCCTATAATACTTGTTGGTACAAATGTTAATGGTAAACCTAATTACTTAAACGTTTCATATTGTGGTATAGTAAATCGAATTCCAGCTATGATTTCAATATCGCTTAATAGATCTCATTATACATGTACTGGAATTAAACAAAATAAATCTTTTAGTATTAATATTCCATCAGTGGAGATGCTAGAAGTTACAGATTATTGTGGTATTGTATCCGGAAAAGATGTTGATAAATCAAACATCTTTAATACTTTTTACGGAGGTCTTAAAGATGTTCCAATGATACAGGAATGTCCTATTAATATGGAATGCAGGGTTGTTCATGAATTAGATTTAGGTGGCACTAATATAATTATAATAGGTGAAGTAGTGCAAACATACTCCGAAGAAAAATATCTCACAAATAATATTCCTGATTTAAAAAAAATTAATCCTATTTTAGTTTCTATATATGAATTTAATTATTATAATGTGGGAGAAAAAATCGGTAAAGCTTGGGATGTAGGCAAAAACTATGGAAACTAAAAATAATGCAAAGAACGCGGTTTTTATCAATTATCCTAATATCTGCCCAAGCGAATCTTAAATCATTATTTAAGATAGTTTGAATACTAGTTTTTGAGTTATCGTGGACATAGACCTAGTTATCATCATATCCTACTAGTACCTTTTCTATATTAGATACTTATATAGTATATTATAGTTTTATTTGTAGATAATTGAAAATAAGCTAAACTATACCTATATATTATCGATAATTATATAGCTAAACTAAATTCTAGGAGGAATTTATTTGTATAATCGAGTATCATCACTTATGAGTTATAGAAATAACTATAATAATATATTAAGTACTAATAAAACAACAACTAGTACTAATAATATTAATACAATTACTAATAAATATACTTCGGGTAATTATGATGAACTTAAATTTAATAATAATGTTTTGAATGTGAGTAGTGGAACAAATTATAAAATTAAAACTTTAATGCATGGATATGCTGATATATATGTAAAGGAAGGCAATAATATAGGATTACTTTTTTATGATATGTATCCTGATAAAGATGTTTCAGAAGCATTTTCTGAGGATGAATTTAATGATATGGCTCAATCGACTAAATTAGTCAAAATTATTGGTGGCAATTATCCTTTAGATGAAAAGTTAGATTTATTAAGAACCTTTTTACCTAATTGCCAAGAAGTAAGAGCCAGACTGGAAAGTTTGGGTGCTGAGACTGGGAAAATGATTCAACTTGATAACAAATCTGAAAAAGTACTTTTTGAACCAAGTGGTTGGCTATATACTCAAGAGGATCTTACAAATCTTCGGAGTGCATATACCGATAAGGATTTTTCTCAATTTGGTTATACTGAAAACTCTAAGTTTACAATTGATGGTAAAGATTATAAATTAGATAGTACTGGTCACTTAAACATTCCTGAAGGTACTATATGTACACCAGATAGAGTTAAACTTACTAAATAATAGTCCAAGCATATTTGACTAGGCAAGAGGTATAATAGATTTTTTGAATTTAATAAAATGAGTATTCTAGGATGAAAACCATTTGAAATACAGGGATGTATGTGGATGCAAATATACATAATTTATGCAAATCATAGTATGATTAAATATATATTGTTAGTCTAAATTGTTATTCACGATGATACAAAAAGGGGAATGATTTTGAAGAAAAAAGTAATTGTAATCTCAATATTTTTGTTTTTAATTACAACAATCATATGGCTGTTGTATTTTAAAGGCATCATAGGAAATAAACCATTTAAACATCTGAATAAATCTGATATATCATCAATAAGTGTACTTGGTTCTCCACCAAATAGGACAGTGGTAATCAATAAGGAAGAACAGATTGACGAAGTTGTAGATACATTAAATACTGTCCCTACCTATCAAAAGGTTGATTCTAGCAAAATCATCGTTGGGCAGCTTATACAATTTACTTTAACAATGAAAGATGGTAGCATATTGAAATTAAAAGTATTCACTCCGACTATTGTAATTAATGGGCAGTCATATTTAAGCAAATATGGATTTTGTGAAGAATTGAATGCTTTAGGTAATAAACTGTTAAAGAATTAAGGATATACGGAGTAAAAGGAGAAGTAAAGATGAATAAAATTGTTAAATTGGTAATACAAGCAGTTGAATATTTTTTGGTTGTATTATTCGTATTTTGGATTTTTAGAAAGATAGGGATTAAGACAGATTCCTCTATGATTGCATTAGCAATTGGTTCAACAATTGGATGGGCAATAATTAAAGTAGGTAAAAGTATTATGAAGCGTAAACAAATAAATGATTAGTAGGGTTTCTTACCCCTGGGGTAAAAGATGATTACCATTTATTATTATTCAATGTTACTTTTTCCATTTTCTTTTCAACACATCACATTTGCATACATTTAAACATTCACCACATTGGATACATTCCTTCGTGTTCCAATTATTATTTTTCACCATATCAGCTACCTCAATACCCATTAAACAGTTGTTAGTACACCTTTTGCACTGAGTACATTTTTCACTTTTGCATGTTATTTTCAAAGAAGGTAATTTTAAAAAACTTCCAATATTCATTCCAATATAATTAAATATATACATAGGACAGATATATTGGCACCAAGTTCTTTTACCTAACACTATTGTTATTAAAATAATAGATATAGTTATTATATAATACCGAATTAAGTCATGAAAGCTAGATACTGAAACCTTAGTATCTACCATATGATAAGGTAATATTATTTTTTGGAAACCATGCATTATTAGCGGCGCTATTATTAATGTAAAAAAGACACCTCCTGTTAACCATTTTAAATTAGGTAATTTATGTTTTGGCTTAGTAGTAGGAACTAATTCTTGTAATGCACCAAATGGACATATATAACTACACCATGATCCTCCAAAGAATATTGCAGACAAAATCATTAATAGAAATATAATATGCATAATTGTAAATGTTTTTTCAAAACTTGCCTGTACTATCAAAACTGGTGCAAAGTAGTTCAATGTAATTGGCAATAAAATAAAAGATAAAAAACTAATGCTCTTTCTTAAATTCATATAATAGCTCCCTTGTATTTTATTTTTTAATCATATAAGCATGTACCTTCGTAAATAATTAAAGCATCAAAAAAAACAGGAGTCTATAGGTAAAACCCCCCTTAATTTCGTAAAAAATAGGAATAGGGGATACTCCCTATCCTTATTAGACTCTAAATTTCACGATTTTTTATCGTATTTATATCCTTGAATATTGGTTTCTGTCCTACTGCTGCTCGTATTTAAAGATATTGAAAGATAGACCTATCTGTTTTATACTGAATATTGTATATGAAGATTTATTCTATTGAATGAGCTAAATATTTTTTCAAAGTAAAAGGTATGAAAGGACAGGTGTCATTATGAAAGACATTATTTCATTGTTTTATATTATTTCATTATTTGCAGGTGTATCATCTATTTCAATTTCCTATTTCATATACAATAGTAATAAAAAGAAAGCTCTAAAGTTTTTTATAGCATTGAATCTTTCTTTTTTTGCTATTCAGAATTCAATAGCATTAAGACTGTACTCAAAATATGTAGCTCAAGTAAGCTCATTTATACCATACCTATGTAAATTTTTAGATTTTGTTGGTACATCCTTTAGCTCTTTATTAGGGATATTCTTTATAAATTATCTTTTTGGTTTGGAAATAACAAACCTAAAAAAGAAAATATTTTTTTCTGTTTTTACATTTCAATTTATAGGAATAGCTATATATTATTTATTTGAAACACACTATATTTTTAAATTTATAATACATGCTTCCATTATTTCAGTAATTATATATGAACTCTATGTTGGACTTAAAAACTATAAACAGGTTGTAAATAAGGATTTAAAACAAGCTATAAAATCTTTTGTTTTAATAACCATAATATTTCTACCTTTTATAATGATTGAATCATATAGACCCTATATTCAACTTATTAAAAACATAGAGCTATTAAAAATGGCAGCACTACCTTCTTATTTTTTAACAATAAATATCTTTAATCTTTTATTTGTTTTAAAATATTTTAATACACCCTCATTTATCGCTAATAATAAACTTACAGATTACTTTAAGCAAAAATATGATATCACAGAAAAGCAAAGCGAAATTATAGAACTTATCATTAAAGGATTAACATATAAACAAATTGCTGAAAAACTTTTTATATCATCTAAAACTGTTGATAATCACGTACAAAATATATATAAAAAATTAAAGGTCAACAGTAAAATGCAATTATCATATTTCGTGCGTTCAAATGAAAAATAAGATTTAACATAAATGGCATATAAGTTGTCAAAGTATTAAGATAAAGTAATAGGGAGTGATATCTCAGAAGAAATGTTGCATATTGCTTCAAGTAAAAGGTAATCATCAAATATCAAATATGAATGCACGATTTTCTAGGGGTAGTAACCGCAAAGTGTAAATTTACCACGTTGAGACATATATTCCCAAGGTTTTGATACAATAAAACAGTTATTAAATATAGGGGTATTGAGACGATTCGTGAAAAAAACAGCCATAAGACAGTATTCTCCATTTTTGATGAACTATAAATCAAAAAAGGAACTACTATTTTGTGGCTGTTATCATGTAAAAGTATGAAGAATGTGACACAACTAATGAGTAAGACTTACGTATTTTATTAAAACTAAACTTTAGTGAATTGGTACACAAATTTCACAAAAATGGTTTTTAACCATTTCAATTTTATACCTTTCAAGAATAGGTCTTGACTCATTCAGTTGATAGCCTTTCTTGAATAATTCCGGAAAAATTGCAAGCCACGCTTTTTGAACTTCTTCAGCTGTATGCCTTATTTTAAAAACTGCATAATTTCCTCCAAGAATGTTACCATCACTAATATAATCATCACTAATGCAATAATCATTTGAAATAACGAGACATGTGTCATAACGGCAATTTTCAGGTTCTACTATTTTAGGGTTATCACGGGCAATTCCTAGTATGATAGATTGCTCATTAAGCAGTCCAGTAGACTTAGCCCATTTTTTTAATTTTTCCATTACTTTAATATTATTCTGCCCATAAGATCCAACCTGCCTTATATAAGCAATTCTATAAAATGGAGTTTTTTCAATTTCTATATTCATAATTCTTCCTTTCTTTATAAAGTACATCGATGTCTATAAACATCATATAATGATTTAAAATAGAAAACAAGGCATTTTTTAATTGGGTTTGTTACCCCTGGGGTAAGGGGTTATTTGGTTTTGCAACATATTTATATTATTTCATTGCCAATAAAATAGTCGTGTTTTCATGTTGCCACATTTTTTCTACTGATTTAAAACCAACATTATAAAGCATTTGCATCTGGTTTTCCACAGTACACGGTGTATCATAGTGATAGAAGCCATCAGTTATTCCTAATTCAGAGCGAATTCGCTTATTCTCATTAAAATTAAAATCTTCAGAGTCCTGGTTTGGAGCTGTATAATCAGTTTCAACATAAAAACCATTTGGTTTCAAACTTTTGAAAATCTTCTTATATAATTTAGTCTTTTCTTCGTGATTAAAATGATGAAGTGTTTCTACAGATAAAGCAACATCAAATACAGATTCACCCATATCATAACTGAAATAACTATCAACAATAAGATTAAGCTGGTTTAACTTATCACTGTGTTTTAGTTTTATTTTTTCCATCATATCTTTAGCTAAATCGACTCCTGTAACCATAACTGTTGGATTTTTCTTAAAAATTTCATCTAATTCTAAACCAGTTCCACACCCCAAATCAAGTACTTTTAAGCCATTAATTTTTGGTATTAATTTTGCAGTTTCAATATAATATTTATCCGCTCCATCTACATTATTCATCATATGTTCTTCATACCAATCAGCACGATTATTAAAAAAACTACTCATTTCCTCTAATTTGATTTTATTATCTTTCATATAAATCACACAACCTTTCTAAATATCATAATAAAAGTATACTATCATTACTAATGAAACAACAACCTTAAAAATAATTCTTTGTATGCTTTTTTTCTGATAAATGGTATTTCAAAGCAAGAAGTTTTATACAAGCATCATTTTCAAATAAATTGTAAATATATTTAATTTATAATAATTATGGTAGTATTGAATATATAATACTATATTTTATTAGGTAGGTGGATTTTCTATGACAGAAATTTTTTATGCTATGGATCATGTGCTTTTAATAGATGATTACAATGATCCGGATAATCATAAGCATTTGGCAAAGCATTTAATAATTAGTTTAAGCGGAGAAATTAATTGTTTTATTGAAGAGGAACAGGTCACTTGTGAAGGAATTATGATTTCTCCTGATGTATTTCATACGATTGAAAGCGATGGCAATGATGTTTTAGTATATCTATTTGATGAAACAACGGATATAGCTATGGAAATCGAAGAAAAATATTTAAAGGGTTCGCCATACCACGCTCTGAACTTAGCTACTGTAGAAGAAATTAAATCTATTTGGAATGAGAGCATGGTAGACAGAAGTGATGAACATCAGGTACAAAAGATATATTCTAATACTTATGAAAGAATACTAAAATCTTGTAATTTAGATACAAAAAGTCCACATATTAAGGACTATAGAATTAAAAAAGTATTGTGTTTGCTCCGTGGTAGAGAAGAAATTAAAGAAGGTGTCATAGGAGAGTTGGCCCAAATGGTATTTCTATCTCAAAGCAGACTCTCTCATTTATTTAAGAAAGAGACCAAGATATCCATAAATAGCTTTTTAGTAATTATGAAGATATTAAAAACATACAAATATATGCTTTCGGGGGAAAATATCACAGACTCGTCAATAAAGGCCGGATTTAATAGCCCTTCTCATTTTGCTACAACAAATAAAAATATGTTTGGACTTTCGGCAAATAAATTTCGAAAGGATGCAATATTTACACAGGTATAATTTAGCGTTTATTTAGAAGTTTTATTTTTAATCATTAATTATAATAAGGGTATAGCTAAGGTAATAAAATACTATGCCTTTTAAGTTTAATATTATAATATGGGAGAAGATAAAATGAAGAAAGATAAAATTACTTTTGCAAAGGGAATATATAATTTAAATAAGGAGCCCAATTTCAATTACCAATTAAACCGTGTAGTAATGTGGAATGGTGGCGATTTGGAAGATATCAAGAAAATTTCTGAGAAAATCAAAGATAGTGCATCATGGAAAAAAGAGTTAATCGGAATAGGTGATCAGGCAAAAAAAGAGAGAAGAATAAAAGAAGCTATTGGATATTATCGAATGAGTGAGTTCTTTATGTATGATGGAGATCTGGATAAGATAAAATATTATAAATTAGCTACCGATATGTTCTATGATTACTATAAGGAATACTTTGAGGATGGAACCGTGGTACGTTATGAAGTCCCTTATGATGAAGTAAATCTTCCGGTATTATATACAAAAGCAGTAGGAGAAAAGAAGGATACTATCTTATTGCATGGAGGGAATGATTCTTATATGGAAGAATTATTCTTTCCCATGCTCTATTTTGCAGAGCATGGTTTTGATGTATATCTTTTCGAAGGACCTGGACAAGGAGGTGTGATGCGTACCCAAGGAAAGCATTTTACTTATCAATGGGAGAAGCCGGTAAAAGCTATAATCGATTATCTTAACCTTGATGGTGTTACTATTATAGGTGCGTCGTTAGGTGGAATGCTAGCACCTAGAGCAGCTGCTTATGAAAAAAGAATCAAGAGAGTTATTGCATGGTCAATTTTTCCTAACTTCTTTTTTGTTGTATTAGGTATGATTCCGCCTTCACTTCAAAAAGTAATAAAGATATTAATGATGTTTCACGCAGCGCCAATATTAAATTTAGTTTTTAAAATGAAGTCAAAAAAAAATTCTACAATAGACTGGGGAATTAAGCATGGTATGTATGCTTATAATGCAAAATCCCCTTATGAGTATGTATTAAAACTAAATGAATTCCAAATGATTGATGTTGGACACCTAATTGATCAAGATGTGTTAGTTATAGGAGCAAATCAGGATCATTTTATTGATTACAAACTTTTTAAGGAAGAATTAGATTCTTTGAGTAATGTACACTCCCTAACCTTTCGTCTCTTTACAGACAAAGAATGCGCTTCTAATCATTGCAATATGGGGAATACAAAGCTTACGCTTGATACTATGATTAATTGGATAGAACTGATTAAACATTAACTAAGGGTAACTTCATTACTTCGAAAAAGTGTTGGGATAATTAGTAATCCAAACATATTTGATTAATTCTACTAGTGCAACTAATCACATTATGTTACTATAAATAAAGGTAAAATAGTTTTAAATATACAATATTTTAAAATCATTTGGAGGCATATATGAAACAATCTATAATACAAACTATATTTTTTATATCATCATGTATATTATCTACACTTTTTTTAGATTATATAAAAATAAATAAACAAATATTAATAGTAATTATATATATATGTATAGTCTCAGTCTACTTAGTTTACACGTATATATCTAAGAAAAATAAAGAAAAGTTAAAGGTAAACTAAAAGTAGTTATAGGTGTAACACAAATGATGTGAAAAGGAAATTCCACGTCATTTCTTGTATATGAAAGGAAGTGTTTATTATTAAAAATAATAGAAAAGTATTTTTACTCGTATTCATAGTTTTAATATCTATATTTACAGCTTGTGGGTTTGTTACCTCTGGGGTAAAGGGTGATTAACAACAAATATGATTTTATGGAATCACTATTTGATAATAGTAAATTTTTCATTTTAGAAATGTCAGATAGCAAAGGTTCAGCATTGGATATAGGTTGTGGGTCAGGTATTTTGGCGTATAAGTTGTCAAAGTATTACGATAAAGTAATAGGTATTGATACAGGGGTAGTAACCGTAAAGCGTAAATTTACCACGTTGAGATATATATTTTCAAAATTGAATATATTCAATTTTTAAATATATAAGGTATTGAAACGATTTGTGAAAAAACAGCCACAACACAGTATTTCCCATTTTCGATGAATTATAAATCAAAAACGAGCTACTATTTTGCGGCTGGTATGACATAAAACAAGAATAAAGTGTACTATTTTATCTATAGAGTTTGATCATTTTTTACTTTAAGAAATCAACAATTTTCTGTTTCTCATCTTCCATCAAATAATGTATATGTCCTCTGTCTTTTAAAAGATATGGAGTACAATTTGGTATAATTATTTCTGCTTGTGGAATTACAAGGTTAGCTGGAAACAAGCAATCTTTTTCTCCAGCCATTACAAGAGTAGGTGCTGTACATTTTTTCATATCATTTATGATAACATTACTTGGCATACCAGCTTTGATTTTTACATTATCAATACTACATTTCGCTGTTTCATACATAACCGAATCTATATTTTCCTCAGTGACCACCATTGGCAAAATACATTTCTTGAACCAAAAATCTTTGTGCGTTATCCTATACATAATCATTGGTAGTAGCATACTTATACTTTTGTATGCAGGTGCATTCTTAATTCCTGACGGTACAATTAAAACAGATTTTTTTATTTTTTCAGGCGATACACACATCATTTTTGCCAAAATGCCTGCACCAAAAGAACTACCAAAGCAACATATTTTATCATAATGTAAAGCATTAATAACTTCACTTGCCCATTTACCATAATCATAGTTATTGGGAGAAAGACAATGCTCAGAGCTCTTGCCAGGATGTCCAATTGTATCAACAGCATATACATGAAAATAGTCAACCAAGAATTTATATGTCAGCAGATTACATGATGTTGTCGCATTTCCTCCATGAAAAACAAGAAGCGGTTTTCCTGTTAGATTTCCAGTTTCAATTAAATGTGTTTTACCGAAAAAAGTATCTATATATAAATCCTTATATGGTACATTTAGCTTGGACAGTTGGTCATCATAAAGCTGTAAGACTTTATAATTACTATCAGCAGTTTTGTAAATTGTTTTCATTTCTTATGCCGTTTTTTCCACGCCTTGATTTGTTCCAGTCGTGTTTTTAATCTTGCTTCAGCCCCCTGTTCTGTTGGTTTATAATATTCCTTTCCTAAAAGTGAATCCGGTAAACACTGCATATTAGTCAGTTTTTGTTCTGTATCATGAGCGTACTGATACCCTTTTCCATAATCCAGTTCTTTCATTAAATTAGTAGAAGCATTGCGGATTACAAGAGGAACTGGCTCTGCAAGCTGATTTAGTGCATCCTTTTTGGCTCGTTCATAAGCTATATACAATGAATTAGATTTTGGTGCCATAGCCATATAAACCACTGCTTCTGTCAATTGCACCGTACATTCTGGCATACCAATCAAATGACAGGACTGATAAACAGCCACCGCTATTTCCAATGCATGTGAATCAGCCAATCCAATATCTTCACTGGCAAATCGGGTCACACGCCTAGCAATATACAATGGGTCTTCGCCCGCCTCCAGCATTCTTGCAAGCCAGTAAACAGCTGCATCTGGATCTGAATTTCTCATAGATTTATGCAGTGCAGAAATCAGATTATAATGTTCTTCACCTGTCTTATCGTAGATCAACGACTTTTTAGAAGTACATTGCTCCAATGCCTCAGCAGTAACGGTGACCACACCATTACTATCCAAATCACCATTCAGCACAACCATATCAAGGGTTGATAAAGCTGTTCTAGCATCACCATTTGCAAATAGGGCAATCATCTTCAACATATCGTTAGATATTTGAATTTTTTGATTACCAAATCCTTTTTTATCCCGTAAAGCACGGTTAAGCAATACAATTAACTCTTCCACCTTTATTTCTTTAAGAACAAACACTTTACACCGGGAAAGTAAAGCATTATTGATTTCAAATGACGGATTTTCGGTTGTTGCTCCAATCAAAATAATACTGCCCTTTTCCACAAAAGGTAGAAATGCATCCTGCTGTGCCTTGTTGAAACGATGGATTTCATCCACAAAGACAATGGTTTTTTCACCATATCTACGATGATCCTCCGCCTGTTGCATCACAGTACGAATCTCCTTAATTCCGCTGGTAACTGCAGAAAAGTCGATGAAAGATGCCTTCGTATGATTGGCAATGATTCTAGCAAGTGTTGTCTTACCAACTCCAGGAGGCCCCCAAAAAATCATAGAGGAAATCTGGTCACTTTCAATAATGCGATTCAGTACCTTTCCACATCCCAGAAGATGGGTTTGGCCAACATACTCATCCAGTGTCTGAGGACGGAGCCTCTCTGCAAGTGGCTGTGAGATGTTTCTATCAAAAAGTGTCATTTGTTCCATATCATCACCTCTATTTTCATCATAAAATGAAAGCTCTATCTGCATAACTTGACTTACAATTTTTCTTCTTCTTTGCAGAAGGTATAATTTCCTCATGGAAGAAATAATTGACTACTATTGGTGGTTCTTCAAATGGTCGACAAATAGAATCATCATTCCTTACATATAATAGACCTTCATCTCTTGTGAACTTTTTTATATCTTCATCTAGAGAAGCCCAATAACTACGGTCGTTCTTCTGATAAATATCTTGATACAGCGGAATAAGCTTAGGATATTTTTCTTTGACATAGTCAAGAATAACGGTCTTGTAGCCACCCCTAAGATTTAGGTTTTCAAGCCAAATAAGATTACACTGCTCTTTAGCTCGTCGTATAATTGCCGCTACATCTGTGATACCAGGGAAAATTGGTGAGATAAAACAGGTAGTCCGAATTCCAGCATCGTGAAAAACTTTCATTGCTGCCAATCTTCGCTCAATGCTAACAGCGTCATCCATATCTGCACGAAATTCATCATCCAAAGTATTAATTGACCATGATACTCTTGCATTTGGAAATGATTTGATTAAATCCAAATCTCGAAGGATCAAATCTGATTTTGTAGCAATACTGATTTCAGCACCACTACCCTGAAGCTGTTCTAAAAGAGTCCTTGTACGAAAATGCTTTTCCTCCAAAGGTTGGTATGGATCTGTCACAGAAGAAATGAAAATCTTCTGGCCAGCATACTTTTCTGGATGTTTGATTTCTGGCCAATGTTTGATATCTACAAATTCTCCCCAAGGTTCAGAATGATTCGTAAATCGCTTCATGAATGATGCATAGCAGTATCTACAATTATGAGCACAGCCCGTATAAGGATTAGCAGAATATCCGCCAATGGGCAGATTTGATTTTGTCAGAACACCTTTTGTCTTAATATCTTTTATAACTAATTCCATATCCTATTCCTCCATTTAGTTTATACTCTTATTCCGCTCTGATATCGGCTTAAGAAACGCCTTGTAAGCTCGTGCTTTGGTTTTTCAAAAATATCATCCGGCAAGCCTTCTTCTAAAATCACGTCTAGATCCATAAGTACAACTCTCCTATCTTTGTTCTTTGGTAAGTCATTGACTTCCCCTTGTATATTTATTATACTTACTCTATCATAACAATCAAGTACGCAGAATTTTTATACATAGTACAAAAAGCGTACCATGATTTTAGGGAGGTTTTATAATGATGAACGAAATGATGACATATGAAGAATATTTGGTAGATGTAAAAAAAGGCATCCTAACAGAAAACGGAAACTGTCCTGTTACACCACTTCTGTTAATGCTACAAGGAAAGTGGAAATCACAAATTCTATATGAACTATGTATACATGATACGATTCGTTTTGGAGAATTTAAAAAGAGTCTGTCAAGTATTACTAACACAATGCTTACAAACAGTCTCAGAGAACTGGAAGCAGATGGCCTTGTCAATAGAATGCAGTTTAATGAAATCCCACCTCACGTAGAATACTCATTTACAGAAAAAGGGGAAAACCTAATGCCTGTTTTTTACTCAATCATGCTCTGGGGTTTTAAAAATGAAATATAAACAGTCAAGAAAAAAAGCCATGCTAATCAGCCGTACGGAAATATTTCAGTATGCAAATAAGAAATATGGCACTAAGCCTGATTATCCGTGGATGAAATTGCCTGGTTATGCGGTGCTCCGCCACTCAGACAATATGAAATGATATGGATTGATTTCAAATGTTTCAAGAAAAAAATTGCAACTAGACGGTGATGAGATAGTAGATATTTTGAATGTAAAGTGTGACCCAATTCTAATCGGTTCTCTTTGTACTCAGGATGGATTTTTACCAGCTTATCATATGAACCGATTAAATTGGATTTCAATTTTACTAGATGGTTCTGTTGACATAGATACGATTTATTTTTTGCTTGACATGAGCTTCGAATTAACATTGAACAGCAAGAAACTTGGTCGCTCACAAGCTGGCGCAAATACTGAATGGCTTGTTCCTGCAAACCCTAAATACTTTGATCTTGATAAAGCCTTCATGGATAATGATGTGATTCTCTGGAAACAGAGTAATAACATTGCAGTTGGTGATATTGTATACATGTATGTAGCTGCACCCTATTCTTCTATTAAATATAAATGTAAAGTAGTCGAAGTTAATATTCCTTATAATTACAATGATGATAAAGTAAGTATGAATCGTGTTATGAAAATCAAGCTCTTGACGAAATATGATAGATATTCAATAAATCTTGCCATGCTAAGAGAACATGGTGTATATGCGGTTCGAGGCCCTCGCAGCATACCAATCAGTTTAATTAAGGAGATTGAGACATTATACAAGTAAAGTCAGAACCACCCATAAACTACTCACTCATCAAAGTAGGTGAGTAGTTTAATTACAGTATCATTTATCACTATAACTTTTTATGTCCATACTTATATTTAAACAATTTTTCACCCGCACTAATCGCAAGTGCAAAATACCCCTCTTTAGATATTAATCATTAACCACTTTATACAATATTGATAACTCAAAATATAGTTAATAATTAGACTTATTATTTCCCAGCATTTCATTAATGTCCGATATGTATGTGGGTTGAATCCTAGAATTCGTTTATCCGCTTCATACTGCATCCATAACTCATTTAATTTCATAACTAATCCCTCCCAATTAATCTTTTAATTTAACTTTATCAATGAGATGACATACTATCTAGATACTTAATTTTTTTACGCTTACAGTGTTTTACTATTATAACGGAGTAACAATGATTACCCAAACAAAAAAAGTTTTGAGAAAGGGAAATACTCCAACCGCCCTCTTGAAGAGGATAATTGGAGTATACATACAGAAATGACCCATACCAAAGACTATATTTTATCTGTTTTCAATGAAATTCTTAAAAAGTATCCTATGAGTAAAATTACTGTGGCCCAAATAGTAAAAAAAGCGGGAATATCAAAGTCAACATTTTATCGTAATTACATTGATAAGTATGACATTATGAATTACACCTATAAAAAATTAATTGATTCCAACATCCAATCTATTGATAACTTAGTCCCAGGTTGGGACTAAGTTAAATCAACCTCACTCTCCTCACCTCTTGATAGCCTCCAATCACATCTTAAAAGCAAATGCTTTGTCACTTGGTTTTACATGTTCTCGTTGAAAATTGACTATTCACCATAAAAATTATTGCCTGATTATCATCCATATTATAGATAGTAACAGGAACCTTCTTTATACCTGCCCACTCACATGCTGCTTTTATTCTATGACTGGATATCAATTCATATCCATTACCCTACTATTTTTCCAACTCATTCTTTCTATAAATCAATTAAGTTCTATCAACACCATCAAATAATTCTAAAATTTCCTTTGCATACGTATTGCTTACATAAGGACGTTGTCCTATATCCTTTATCTCAATCTTATCTGATACTGGAGTCCATAAGTTCTCATAATTTCCTGTTGCCATATTAAGAACCGTCTCTGTAACAAATCGATCACGTTCAATTTGCTCCTGACTTGCGTTAGGTTTAACTTGCCCAACAATTCCATACATTTCAGTACCGTGTACTGCAGGTGCACCTTCAGCAGGACCAATATTTAATTGATAGGCACGACCTCCCGCTTTCGCATGAGCTAGTGTAGATCTAGTCGCCGGTAGTGTGAAATTAAAACTTGTATATAAGGAACCTCTAACCTCAACTGGCTCAAGGCTTTCTTTATTATGAAAAGCTAAAATCTTTTCTGCCTGACTACGTGCTACATGAGAGTTCTCAACCATCTCATCCACAATAGCTTCTGTACTGCCTGGATCAAAACGTTTACGAATATTCAGTACATACCAATCTACTTCTCCAGTTGTAGAACTGATAAGGATATCTACAGCTTTACGTTCACCTGAATCTATCACTTCTTGTGGATTTACAGAGAAAACTCCATTTTCCAACTCGTGATCGTCAACCATACCAATGTTTATATTATCGATACCATGTTTACGAATTGGATCCCCAGGCAGTAGACCTTCAACTGTCTTCTCTAATAATTTAGCGTCAATAGTTAATAAATCTTCCGGATTTTCAATATTTAACTTCTTCAATGTTTTATGTGCAAATTCTTCCGCCCACCATCTCGGTATATAACGTGATACAAAACCTGAAAAAGCTGCGATACGCTGAAATAATCCCTTAGTTTCTGGTACAGCTAATAAGGCAAGTGAATTATAGGCTCCTGCACTATGCCCAGTAAGAGTGACTTGATTAGAGTCCCCTCCGAACTTATCAATATTTTCATGAATCCACTCCAATGCAATAACAATATCTGTCATGCCAAGATTCGTTGCGTCTTTTAAGGCTCCACCATACTGAGATAATGATAACCAACCTAATGCACCAAGACGATAATTAATTGAGACACCAATGACTTTACCGCTTGATACTAAGCCAGACATATCAGAAGTATCATCTGTATTACCTCCATAAGTCCATCCTCCGCCATGAATATATACAACAACTGGAAGTGGTTCCTTACGAACAACCGGTGCCCAGATATTAAGGTTAAGACAGTCCTCACTAAAACCTCTATCAGACTTCACCCAACTTGCATCGACCATTTGAATAGATACCGGACCTTTTTTATCGTAAGGCTGACTTGGGTCAAAAGGCACCTTTTTTGCCTTTTGAAACCGTTCCGCTTTACCATAAGATACACTAAGCCACTCCTCTACATTGGAAAATTTTTTATTTATATTTGACATATTACCTCCTATAATTTCTATTTCTTAATTCCATCATTAAATATAACTCAGTATAAAAAATGTATCAAGTACGCAGTTTGTTGATACATAGTACGTAACTTGATACCGCTTAACTCAATTACATTTCCCGCATTGGCTACAACCATTACATGTAAGTTTCATACCACAAGTCTGGCAACGCTCTTTATAATATGGTCTATATAACTGGTCCTTTTGAATTATATTACCCCACTCATCGTAGAGTTTGAAATCTATTGGCTTTCCTTGAAAGCTTAATCCTGATTTAAAGGCCTGTTGACTTTGCAAACCATTTTTTTCAATTTTGTATAACTTACCATCCTTTACAAAGCGTCTGCCGGTACCACAGAACACAAATGTTATATCATTGACCACACATTCATCATGTAACTCTTTCACCCATTCATAATGACATGGACGTGCACCTCCATAGTTCTCACCATCACATAAAACTTGCTCAATCTGGTTTTTGGCAAGGTATTTAGTTATATTAACTGGTCCTATGAAAGGTGCGCACATAATACCTTTATGCTTGAATGGCAAATTAAGAAGGATTGGTATACGTTCATCTGCTCGTTGTTGATTTTCGCAGGTAACGTTAAACATTACATTTTCCCAGCCATCTCCCCAATCTTTTGGTAAATGATCAGCTACACGTTCAGGGCGTTTTGTAAGTAGAAAGAACTTTACATCTGGTCTTTGCCTTATAATCTCCCAAGCTTTCTCACGCCACTGATCTGCTTCTTCCAGAAAGAAATCAGAAGTCATGCAGACACGAATCATCTCTCCACTTTTCACCTTATATTTACCTGAACGGTCCTTTGATAATGGATAACGAAATCCGGTTTTAGTCTTATAAATATCAGAACCCTTTTTATCACGCAGACCATCCAGATAGAACATATAACAATTCTGACATCCTTCACTGCATTTTACACAGCCATGCCATGGATTCCATATATCATGCACATCCCTTCAACTCGCTTTCTTAATTGTTATTTATCATTAGAATGATATAATTCTTCTTCGTGCAAAAATCCCCAGTTCATTATCGAATAAAAAACCGGCAGAAGATCATGTCTCATCTCAGTAAAAGAAACTCTACATGAGGTGGAATTTCATTAAACTGTTTACGTTGTACCAAGCCATCAGCATCGTATAATCCAATTATCCTCTTTAAGAGGTGGTTGGATTATTTCCTTTCTCCCAACCTTTTTTGTTGGGGTAATCTCTATTAATCCGTTATAATGATTAAGCACTGTGGATTTGTTTTTATACAGCTATGACTGTTTTGAGGTGACTCAGACCACAGCTTTTCGTCTTCACTGGTATGGGCGGTTAGTTAGTTAACGCATCGACGTTTATATTTACGTGAAAACACAGCCGAGATTCTTGTGGAAAACAACAGTACAAAATATTATTTAGGAGGTATCTATCATGTACTTTGTCGGAATCGACATTTCCAAATACAAACACGACTGCTTCATCACTATGGAATCAGGCGATGCTGTTTGTAATTCTTTTATCATCAAAAATAATCAGGAAGGTTTCAATCTACTTCTTACTATTCTTAATTCTCTTGACCATTCAGAACAAATAAAAATAGGGTTTGAATCTACTGGTCATTATGCTTTAAATCTGAAGTTATTCCTTGAAAAAGCCCACTACAGCTTCATGGAATTTAACCCTGTTCTTCTTGCTAAGTTTAACAAGTCCCAGACTTTAAGACGTACCACTTTTAGCAATGTACAAACAAGCTGCATACGAAGTTGATTCTCTGGGAAAACAGATATTTTTACTTATTGAAGAAATCAAGCCCAAATCTCTTACCATTCCTAGTATAGGTGCTTTATCAAGCGCTGTGACCTATGCTGAATACGGAGATTTAGCTAAATTTGATTCTCCGTCCCAAATATTATCGTTTGCCTGTCTAGAGCCAGGATACTATCAATCTAGAACATCTGAACACGGTGGGCATATGGTTAAACGAGGCTCTTTTCACCTTCGTTATACCTTGATGAACCTTTGCATACCTTTGATCCAATACAACATGGTTTTTGCTGAATATTATGCCAAGAAGAGTCAGAGGGAAAAACACATCGTGTAGCATGTTCACATCTAGTCAAGAAACTTATTCGTGTCATTTTTTCTCTTGAAAAAAATGGCATAGACTTCAACCCAAACAAACTTCGCTGATTGTGTAGTGGCAACTAGTAATACTTTTATTACTCAACTTTTCAAAAATAATTTTTGAAAGGTCTATTTAGTATACCCTTTTTTAGATGAAAACTTTTTTAAAAAACCCATTGACTTTTAATAGTTAGTCACCCCTATCATTGAATGAAGCATTATAAACATTTTCCATTAGATAAACTGACCGGTAAGACTATCCGAATTATTTCTGATATCCGTCGGAGTTCCTGCTGCAACAATACGTCCACCCGCAGCACCACCACCCGGCCCCATATCAATAACATAATCTGCATTTCTGATAACATCTAAATCATGCTCAATAACTATTACTGTCGCTCCTAATTGAATGAGATTTTCAAATACGTCAAGTAGAACACGAACATCCTTTGGATGTAAACCAATCGTAGGTTCATCAAAGACAAATACTGATTCTTCTTGTCCTTTGCCCATTTCACTGGCTAACTTTAGTCTCTGTGCCTCACCACCGGAAAGCCCTGGTGTCTTTTCCCCAAGTGTAAGATAACCCAAACCCAGGTCATGCAATACTTGGAGTCTTTGTTTAATTAATTTTAAATCATCGCTATCCTTTAGAACTTCATCTACACTCATACTCATTAGATCAGGAAGACTATATTCTTTTCCACCCTCGGCTTTGCGTAAAACTCCATGTGCCATTTTACTATATCTGGATCCCCTACAATCGGGACAAATGATATCTACATCCGGAAGAAATTGAACATCCAATGAGATTTCACCAGTACCATCACAGGTTTGACAACGTAGTTTACCAGTGTTATATGAGAAGTCACCGGCTTTATATCCATGTGCTTTAGCATCCTCTGTTTTAGCATAGATCTTTCTAAGTTCATCATGAACTCCGGCATATGTAGCAACAGTAGAGCGAACATTGATTCCAATCGGTGTAGCATCAATCAAATTAACCTGGCGAATTTCCTCTGCATCAATTGATTTAATATGAAATGGTAGCTTATTTCCTGTCGCCTTAGACTCTAATGCAGGTATTAAGCTTTCTAAAACCATTGTTGTCTTGCCGGACCCTGATACTCCTGTAACTACAGTAAGTCTTCCCTTAGGAATATCTACTTCCAAAGGCTGAACGGTATGGATGCTGTCTGTAGACAAATGAATTTTTCCAATCGAAAACATATCTTCATCAGCTACACTACTTCTCATCCTTTGATATTCTTCTACATATAAATTCTTACCCTCTGCACGAATTTTCTCCAACTGTGTTTCCTGCGTTAGATATGGTCCAATTACAGATTCCTTGTTACTTTCTATATCTTGGATAGTCCCTTCTGCAATGACTGTCCCACCATCAGTTCCAGCGCCCTTTCCCATTTCCACTATATAATCCGCATGTGCAAGAACCTGGGTGTCGTGGTCTACAAGCACAACAGAATTACCGTCGGCAATCAGCTCATCCATTACACCAGTTAGACCTTTTAGGTTATATGGATGTAGTCCAATAGAAGGTTCATCTAACACATATAAAACACCGGTCGTTCTATTTCTAACGGCTCTGGCAAGTTGTACACGTTGACGCTCTCCAGTAGATAAGGTTGAAGCAGCACGATCTAAAGAAAGGTATCCTAGACCTAAATCGATCAATCTCTTAGCGGTATCCATAAATGATTCACAAATATTCTTAGCCATAAGGCGCATTTTTTCTTCTAAAGAATCCGGTATACCTTTAACCCACGGAATTAATTCATCCAGTGTCATAGCCGTAGCCTTATCTAAACCAATGCCACAGAGTCTAGGGGCTCTTGAAGCATCCGACAGTCTAGTACCATGGCAATCTTGACAAATCCCTTCTTTTAGAAATTTCTCAATTCTTTTCATCCCCTTGTCATCTTTTACTTTAGACAAGGCATTTTTTACAGTATATACTGCATTGTAATAAGTGAAATCCATCTCAGCAGTTTGTTGAGTCTTAGGATTCACATATAAAATATGTCTTTTCTCTGCAGGACCATGATAAACCGTTTCTTTTTCTTTAGGTGTTAAATCCTTAAAGGGAACATCTGTACGAACACCCATTTCTCGACAAACATCTTTCATAAGTGCCCACATTAAAGTTCCCCACACAACTACAGCACCTTCATCAATCGTAAGATTTTCATTAGGAACTAGTTTAGATTCATCCACTGTTCTAATATATCCCGTTCCACCACAAGTAGCACAACCTCCTCTACTATTGAATGCTAGGTCTTCCGCGCCGGGACCATAAAATTTCTCGCCACATTCTGAACAAGTAATTTCTTGCATAGCAGCTACTTCAAAAGATGGCTCAACATAATGTCCATTAGGGCACCTATGACTTGCAAGTCTCGAAAACATGAGACGTAAACTATTAAGTAATTCAGTCATCGTCCCGAATGTACTGCGGATTCCAGGAACACCTGGTCGTTGATGAAGAGCTAGTGAAGCAGGCACATAACTAACGTCATCTACATCAGCACGCTCTGCCTGTGTCATACGTCTTCTTGTATATGAAGATAATGATTCCAGATATCTTCTAGATCCCTCCGCATATAATACACCTAGGGCGAGAGAAGATTTGCCTGAACCTGATACACCCGCAATTCCAACAATTTTATTTAAAGGTATATCTACATCCACATTTTTCAAATTATGAACTTTGGCACCACGAACTTCCATCTTTTGAGGAAGTGTGTTTTTTTTTACAGTCATAGCTGATCTCCTTCTGTTCAATTCTGGTTGTACCAACTTAGAACTCTATTTTTCATTACTTCTATATCTAACACACCAAGGGCAAATCCTTTTCTAACTAACTCGTCCGGCACATACTCATCATACTTTTCAAATACAGGAACTTCCTTTGGATAAACCAATTCCAATGGTTCAAAGTCCTTAGCTACTTCTTCAGCAACTATTTGATAGAATTCATCTTCACTCGCTTGCATGGTGAACTGTAAATAATAAGGTCTTGATGGAGTCATACCCTTTAATACAAGTCTTTGACCACAACGGAGCTTTAAGAATCGTTCTAAGGCAAGGAATGCGTAACTTCCAAGCCATGGAAACAATGCCCACATCTTTCCTCCAAGATGAATGAGTGGACGATCAGCCATACCCGCTTTTTTAAATGTCTTTCTAGCATCTTGCATACGACATACCGCATGATTCATTAAATAAGGATAATTATTTTCTTCTGCGAGAACTCCATACATTCTCTCTAAAATACGAGTATGGATGTCACCTGCTACGTCACCAAAGTAAGCAGGAATATTGCCTTTTACAAGGGTACAATAAATCTCTCGACGCTTATGATCAACATCTTCCACAACCCAAACCCTACCTGCAATGGCAATCTTATCTCCTGCCGGTGGTGGTTTAACAATCGTACCCAACTCTTCCGAGCCAGCATGTACTGTATATTCAATATTCTCTTGGAATACAGCATAGAACTTATAGTTATTTACGATTCTCTCGCCAGTAAGTCCAACAATCAATCCACCATTTTCCGTACGATTCACATGATCAATTCCAATCAAATGTTTCAACATAACACGGAAATCATCTTGTGTTATACGATGAAATACAGATAAAGGTAATACACGAGAAGCCAATTCCCCCGGGGACATCTCACCACCAGAAGCCAAGGTACTCATCGTCTGATGATATAACAATGAGAACGGTAATTTCTCTGTTCTTGGCGGTTCTACGAAGCGTTCTTCAATATAGAGCTGTACGAGAGCGATTCCTTGAATGAGGTACCAAGGAATCATATCCGGTAACATAGCTCTAGATTCAGGATGATCTTCACGCATGACAAACCACATTTCTGATGGCCCCCCACGTCTTCCGGTTCTTCCCATTCTCTGTAAAAAGCCTGAAACAGTAAATGGTGCATCGATTTGGAAAGCTCGCTCTAGCCTGCCGATATCAATGCCTAATTCTAGTGTAGCAGTAGCACATACGCTCATAAGAGAATTGTCATCTTTCAACTCTTCTTCCGCACTTTCACGATAGGATGTAGAAAGATTACCGTGATGGATTAAGAACCGGTCAGGTTCACGATTGGTCTCACAATATTGTCTGAGATTTTGACATACAGCTTCACACTCCTCCCGAGAGTTTGTAAACACTAAGCATTTCTTGCCTCGTGTATGTTCAAAGATATAACCCATACCAGGGTCAGCAGCCTTTGGTGCTGTATCCGTAGCCAGTTCCATTTCAATAGTATCAAGTTCAAGTGATTTACCTTCATCAGCTTGAGGGGCAGTATTAAAGAAATGTTCCATAGATAATCTCCAAACTTCTTTTCCACCATCAAACTTTGGGATTACTGTCCCTCTACCACTACCTGCAGCTAGAAACTTGCCTACATCTTCAGGATTTCCAATTGTGGCGGACAAACCAATTCTTCTTGGATTACATCCTGCCAAATGACATAGCCGTTCAATTAAACTAAATGTTTGTCCCCCACGATCGGCCCGTAAGAGTGAATGAATCTCGTCAATTACGATAAATCTCAAATCCCCAAATAATGAAGGAATCTCCATATGCTTATTTATCATCAAGGATTCCAATGACTCAGGTGTAATTTGTAGGATACCGGCTGGCTTTCGCAATAAACATCTTTTCTGTGATTGTGGCACATCTCCATGCCACCTTGTAACAGGGATTCCCGCCTCTTCACAAAGCTCATTTAATCTTCCAAACTGGTCATTAATTAAAGCTTTGAGTGGTGCAATATATAATATTCCAACTGAAGTAGATGGATTTTCATCCAATAAACTTAGGATAGGAAAGAAGGACGCTTCTGTTTTTCCAGATGCAGTGGAGGCAGTTAAAAGAACATTCCCATCTGTATTAAAGATTGCATCTCCTGCTGCATTCTGAACTGCACGTAGTGATTGCCAACCAGAACGATAGATATAATCCTGTATAAAGGGTGCGTATCGCTTAAAAACTTCCATGTTTCCTCCATTCAAACCGTAAATCCAGTGTAAATACTTACAGTATTATCAGATACAGCGTCTGACTTAGTATAAGAAAATTCATCAGAAGCTAACAAATCATTCAATGACATATTCGGATTCTGATACATCAAATCTAGTAGTTCAATAAAATCTCTGATTACTTCACGTGGTGTGATATTCAAATCAGCACCAACTCGCTCAAATTCAATTTTAATGAAAGTAGCTAAATCCTCTGTTGAAATCTTTTTTGTGTATTCATATAAATCCGCATGTATTATAGATAACTTTTCACATAAAATAAGCATTTCTTCGGCATTCAATGCTTCAAGTCGAATAACTGGTGCTAATAAATTTCTGGCTCCCCGTTTTGAAAACTTACCCTCCGCAAGACGTGAACGTAATGCCTCGTAGCTATATACACCACGGCGTTTATCTTCTATGGTCTGTTGAGTAGCTCCCATTATAATCCCCAGATATTTAGCCTTTCCTTGTAAAGTATCGTTGTACATCGTTAATATCTTTTCGTAATTGTATTGCCGTGTAATGGCATTAGGAATCTTAAAAATATTCACCAACTCATCAATCATTATCATCATGCCTGAATATCCAGCTAGTCTAAAGAATATCGCAAAGAGTTTTAGATAATCATACCAATCATCATCGGTAATGATGATATTGACTCCTAATTCTTCCTTGGCTTCACGTTTTAAACTATATTCTCCACGGAACCAGCGTGCAACCTTTAACTTAATTCCATCATTTCCATCCACATACGCATGGTAATAAGCAGAAAGTAGTTTAGCGAACTCAAAACCATGTACCAATTCACTTAAAGAAGAAGTCACCTCATAAATCTTTTTGTCTACTAACGTTGTTAAAGCAGGATCACCTGGAGTAAGTCCACTCTCATTTGCTGCTTGGCTTTGAACACTGCTTATCCAACGATCCAATATCAAAGTAAGTGCTCCACCTTCAGGTTTTGTTTTAGTGGATAGATTTCCAATTAGTTCACGATAAGTCGCAAGACCTTGTCCTCTTGTGCCATGAAGACGTCTTTCGGGTGACAGATCTACATCTGCAACGATAAAAGCACGATCCATCACATGATTTCTGATTGTCTGTAACAAGAAACTTTTCCCTGATCCATATCTTCCGACTATAAATCTAAAGGAAGCACCGCCTTCCGAAATAATGTCTACATCGTGTAAAAGTGCATGTATTTCGTTTTTCCTACCAACTGTAATATATGGAAGTCCAATTCTTGGAACTACACCACCTTTTAAAGAATTTATGACGGTCTGTGCAATTCGCTTAGGTACTTTTCTATTCATTTCACTCATCTTTTAACTCCTCCAAGCATTCTACTAATATCTTCTCTATAATCTTCCACAAGAGTTATTGTTTCAAAATCACATTCCACAACCGTATCACCAATCTCATCAAACAAGGCTTCATTAAGACTATCCGCAATCACTTCCGGTAAGCCATGTTGATCTAAAATTAGCGACTTTACAGACTTCCCTTCTAAAAGCATCATTAATATTTGAATTTGCGTATCATCTAAAGGAAGAATAATCACTTTATTAGAGCTATCAGCCTCCATGCTTTCTTTTTTAATCACTGATACTACTGCTATATCTTGCGTATCTTCCTCTGTTAAAAGACTGTCCATTGTTTCTAATGAGTCTTTTCTAATTTTATCTAAATCAGAAAAGCGAATTGAAACCTTGGGTTTGGCTGCTTCAGCTTTAAATTTTTTATCTATTTCAATTACTGCATCAATATACGGAGATGCCCAAGTCTCTTCACTTCTTTCACGTAGCGGATGGCCAGTTTTTAAATACACTCGCAATCTTCTATCAGACTCATGTATAAGTCCATCAAATTTTTGTTTATTAAAGTGTAGTTTGTGATAGGATTGTTCACTCCATACATCATCTTTAAAGCTATATTCTCTAGACTCATTCAATATATAGGTGATAGGTTCAGGACTTTGTTCATTAAAATAGATTGCATTTGAAAGAGGATACCATCGATACGAACGTTGACTTCCAAAACATGCTTTAAATAGGCTCTTGCTCTCTTTACGATATTGTGCTGATGCCAATCTCCATACTTCTGCAAACAAATGAATACCCTCGGCTTCATACTTTTTTATTACGACAGATGTAGATAATTTATTTCCATAAAATGTACATAATGCTTTAAAAATTTCTTGGTCACTATAGCTATTGGGATTACGTAAAACAACTAATGCTCTATCTTTCTCTATCATCTCAGTATCAGCGTACCCATAGGCTATATCCGGTTCTACTCCATTTAATATTGCAAGTTCCAGCATCCATCGATGGAGATTTTTACGCATGCTTTCATCACCGATTGCTGAGTCAAGATATTCAATTTCAAATTCCTTCATCTTCCGAAAGCTGTCTTCAACTGATGTTGTACCAATTCCATTCTCCAGTTCATAAAGATATAGATAGGCTAGGGAAGTGCTAATTCTCTGATAATTTCCCTTTCTTATTTCCGTTCGCCAAGTAAAATATCCTCGTAACTGATTTAAACGTAAATCATGATAGGTTGGAAAATAGCAACGTAATTCACCCTCCCAAGGACAATCATCCTCGTAATCTTCCATGAATTTTCCTTGTATATAGAAATTCCTAGATTTCTGTCTGAAGGAACCGTCCCCATGTTCATAAAGTTTTCGCATATCAAGTATTTTCTGTGGTATGTTTTCCTCTTTGCTCTCTATCTTCGTTTCAAAACTAAGTAGTGTATCTCGATATTGTGACTGCTGTGACATAAACCTGTTATCAAGAGTAATCATGAACCCAATTTGATTATTAAGTTCAACCGCTCTATCAAACAATCGATAAATAACCTCTGGTTCTGTAGTATCATCAAACTTAATACCTACCCACTTCTGACCACGCATACGAAAAGGATCTGAAAGATATGAGGCTGAAATTTCCGAAAGACTTTGTCGCCAACATTTCATGTCACAAAGTTCAATTTCAGTACCTGTATCTGAATCCCATTGACGCATCAAAAGTGCCACCCACTTTTTAGTTCTATGGTCGACCAAAACAGAAAAACCGGAAAAATTTTCCCATTTTTTCTGCTCAATGATATTAAATTTTTCCTCTGCATAAGTTGTCAGTTCTGATAAACGCATATATACTCCCAATCAATTTGTGTACTAAGTATAATAATTATACTATCGCTATTTAAAAAATACAACTACGCAGTTTATTCGTACATAGTATCATCTGTAATACTATGCATAATTTCATAAGCATTACCTTTTTTACCCCATCTATCTCAATAATTTTGAAATTATGTCTATAAGGGGATACAAAGTATATTTTTTTGATACAATATAAAAAGAAAATGAATATTTGCTTAATATCCTTTTTTCTCAGAAACAGATACTCCTCCTGCAACATATGCATCCGTTCTAAATCCTCTTTGAATCTCGCTGATTTATATTGAAAACGACACTTTTCAACAACACGCATACGGTAGAGTTCGGCATAAAATTTCTGCTGATAGGGATTCTTTGGCTTAAGTAAATATTTTACGTCAGGTGTTAATACTCTTGGTGTTTCAAAAGCAAAACTTCCCTTGGCAAAGAACGCTTCCAGATTTTCTTTGGAATATTCTTCATTAATCGTATCCAGTCTACGAAAACGCTTCATCTTCTCTGCTTTTACCGCCAGATGAGCACCCTGTTTCACCTCATATCCTAATTCCTCTAACAGATAAAGAAAATGATCATAATCCTCCGCTACACCACGGCAATATTTCACATCTGCTTCAATAAATTCACTCCAAGATTTCTCTTTTTCCCACTGTTTCCGATTCATATTTACTGGATTTTTACTATACTCCGCTGGCATTATAGATAATCCATATTTCTTACCAGTATTCATATTCACACTATTAAATACCAAATGTCCATGACAATGCTCCTTATCAACATGAACACTGTACACCGCCTCATAATCATCCCCTAAAAACTCATGTGCAAACTCCTTCATCAATGCCAATAACTGCTCTGGGGTTCCCTCTCCTGGTGGACAGGATATCACAATATGATATCCCTGCCTTCCGCCTGTCTTTCCATACAATTCTTTTGTTCCCACCATCTGTTCAAAAGCAAGCTTTGGGACACAATTTCACCCGATACTATTCATATACATAATTTCCTGCATTAAGTTTGACCTTTTATTGTACATAGTACGCAGTTCGATACCATGTACATATTTTCTGCGTACTTGATTATTCCAATAAATTTAGTATAATAATTGTACTGTCGCAAATGATAAATCAAGATTGGATGATTTGAATGAAATATTGCTGTAGCCTTCAAATATAGCTAAGCACTCCACTGTTACAGTCACTCCATGAAGCAATCTCTATCAGAAAACTTGGTAACTGCTGGGCAGGATTGGATATAGAATGCGTAAATTTATAGAAAAATAAGAACTTTTTCAAGTACGCGATGGTCATTCTATCAGTCGTCCTTTTAATTCCCCCCATTTTGGTGGATGATTTTTTCATACGGAAATCATTCCATAAACAAAAGGAAGTGTGAAAAATATGCAAATAAAACAACTGATATTTGATAAGAAGGAAGTAACAATTTTTAAGAATGATAATGTGAAAACCGCTGTTCCTGCTGTATATGTAAATATATTTAGGGGCGATGGCAGTAGTCTCTGGGAAACCTGCAATCAACTTGGATGTCCAGATTTTACAATGATTGCTATTGGTAACCTTGATTGGGATAATGACCTAACACCATGGACAAGTCCACCCATATTCCCAAATGATGGTGTATACGCTGGAAATGCAGACGAACATCTGAAACGCATTATTAATAAAATCATGCCAGAGGTTGAAGCATTCCTGCCTGAGAAGCCTTTGTATTCTGCAATTTCCGGATATTCTCTTGGCGGTCTGTTCGCAGCATATGCCGCATACCGCACGACTGCTTTCCACCGTTTCGCATCTATGTCCGGCTCCTTCTGGTATCCGAATTTCATTCCTTTTGCAACGACACACGAATTAGCATGCCAACCAGACTGTTTTTATCTATCTCTTGGGGATAAAGAAGAACGAACCAGCAATAAAATCGTTGCTGCCGTCGGACAAAATACCAGAACATATTTAGAATTTCTAAAGAAAAATGGCATTTTATCTATTCTGGAGATGAATCCCGGAAATCATTATACGGACGGAAATATTCGAACTGCAAAAGGTATTTGCTGGATACTCAATCAGTAAATCAATTGGACAGTTAATCATTAATTGATAAGCTGTCCAATTAGTTTAATAAATAAAAAAAATCTCATCTCAAGCTTCTCACAGAAACGTACATGAAAAGCTCCTTTCATACGATTTAACAAGCTATTATATTCGGTATGACCAAACAATAATTGGCATGCAGCCTAATTTACAATTATGATATGCTTGTTCAACATAACAAAATAACCTTGGTTTTACAAAAATCTTCTTATAAAGCTCTTTTGTACCCCCGTTGTATTGTATCTGTTGAATGCAAGTGTTCCTACTAATAAAAAAATCATACCCGTTATAAATACACCACGTGCACTATATTTATCAAGAAAGTGCCCAGTCAAAGGGTTTAACACAGCTAATAATAGGGACCCGGGCAACATTAACAATCCAGAATAAAATGCAGAATAGCCACGCATTGTCTGAACATAAATTGGAATTATGACAGTAGCTGACATTGTATGTACACTCATCCAACCATAGATTCCTTCATTTGTTACCCCAAGCATAATTCCGCAAAATCCCAGTGCATATAAAATAAGAGATAAGATATCTAAATTGCTTTTCATTGTAGTTCCAATATTCTCAAGTAAAAAATATGCAGAGATTATAACTAGTATAGAAATAAAGGTCAAAATGTAAAACAAACTTCTCCACCCGAAAGAATCTACCAGCAAACCAGATAATGTCGGACCTATTGTTGGAGAAAATCCAACAACGAGTCCGACTACACCCATAGCACGTCCTCTGCCTTCTATAGGGAATAACTTTAATACAACGACTTGCAGTAAGGGCATCATAACTCCAGCCCCAACAGCTTGCTGCATAACAGTACGGATTTCTTTGATTCCACTAGTTACAGCAGAGAAGTCAATGAAAGCTGCTTTCGTGTAGTTCGCAATAATACGTGCAAGTGTAGTTTTTCCAACACCGGGCGGTCCCCAGAAGATCATGGAGGAAACTTGATCGCTTTCAATCAGACGGCGTAAGACCTTACATTCGCCCAGCAGATGTGCCTGTCCCACAAAATTTTCCAATGTACTTGGTCGCAATTTTGCCGCCAATGGTTGGACGCTTTCTCTGTCAAAAAGTGTATACTGTTCCATTTGTTTTTCCTCCAATCTAAACTACAGAATACTATTTTTCTTAGTACACATAACTGTACATTTCCACAGTTACTCAAATTACAGTATATAGGCTCTCAACTTTTGTTGAATCATAACTTCATATAATCAATCATTGGTTGAAACCCTAGTTCATGGTACAGTGCTCGACCTGCCTCTGATGTTTCCAGATAAATCTTTGTAACCTTTCTTTGTACGGCTTCTTGCACCAGCCAACTCACGACTTGTTTGCCAACGCCCTGCCCTCTAAACCGAGAGCGAGTATAAATATTCATCAGATAAGCGCATGTACCAGAGGGATTATCCGGCGACGGCATCTCCTTGTACAGACAGATCCCGCCACAAGCGATAATGTTTTCTTCCTGATAGGCAAAACATGCTATATGCTCTTCATTTAGTAATGCATTTTGATAATAAATACGGTTTGCTTCTTCCAATGCCTTTAATGACTGATTTTGAGAAACAGAAAAAACTTCATGAAGTACTTCCATTCTCCAATCTATCAATATATCAAGGTCTTTCAGGGTTGCCCTTCGAATAATAACGTTCATCATAAATTCCCCGCTTTCATCACAACCGGTAGTGCCTTTTTATCTACCTTTCCATTTGGCGTAAGTGGCATATCTGAGAGTTTTACGAAAAATTCAGGAATCATATAAGATGGTAAATGATTTGCCATACGCCTTTTTAGATCAGAAACTGCGGAAACACTGCTTTGAGGAACAACATATGCAACCATGTAAGACAATCCCTGCTCATCCATATATGGACTGACAATTCCCTGTTTTACTTCGGGGCAATTGCACAATACGCTTTCAACCTCATCCGGCTCCACACGTTTCCCAAGAATCATAACTTGAGTATCCTTTCGACGTAAGAATACAATATTACCGTTTGGCAGCATATAGCCAAGATCTCCGCTTCGATAAATGTGCTGATCGTCTTTCTGCATAACAAAAACTTTGTTTTCGCGTTTTCTATTGCCAACATAACCCCTTGAAACACCACCACCACTAATACATATTTCTCCAATATCTCCAGGCTTTACTGGCTGCATATGTTCATCCATAATCTCAATTGAGCTGCCTAACACCGCTTTTCCAATCGGAAACGTACCATCCGGTAGAGGCGTTACCTCGTTACACTTGAAGTAGGATGCACAAACGGTTGTTTCTGATGGACCGTAAGTATTATAAACATCTACTTTGTCCAATAAGTTTGATACATAACTGGCTCGCAGGACATCTCCTCCGCTGATAAGCAGACGAATACTTTGAGGTATGCTATCCATTCCATCCATTTCCAAAAGCAGATAAGGGAATCCACTCACTATTGTGACACCATGACGATTAATAAATTCCATAACCTTACTAATTTCCCCTTTTGTTTCTGCCGAAGGAATTGCTAATACAGCACCGGAAATCAGTGTGGCAAAAACTTCTTCCACGAAAATATCAAAAGAGCACACCGAATGCTGCAGCATAATATCTTGCTGTGTCGGATGAAATTCATTGCGGAATGCCTGGACATAATGACAAACATTCTGGTTTTCTACGGCTACACCTTTTGGAACACCTGTGGAACCGGAAGTATACAGTATATACGCCAATGACTCCGGCTTTATCTGCACCTGCATCGCAAGAGCAGCCTCATTAATTTCCATACCTTGTTCAACAAACAGCAATGAGAATCCCTCGAGTCTGTCTGTATATTTTCTATGAGTAATGATACAATCCACGCCACAATCCATCATCATAAAGTGAATCCGTTCTTTTGGGAAATCCGGTTCTAGCGGCACATACGCTGCTCCAACCTTTAACACTGCAAAAATTGAAGCTATCATTTCGACGCTATGATCCATTACAATACCAACGACATTTATACTGTCAGAAAATTGGGTTGCAATTGTGTTAGCCATCTGGTCAAGCTGCTTTCTTGTCAATGACCTCTTTTCATCAAAAACAGCTACTTGTTCAGGAAATAATTCCAGCTGCTCATTAAAACAAGAATAAATTGTATTTTTAGTTTCCATAATAAAATCCTCCATTTAATTGAATGCATTGTTTCAACTTAGTTATCCGATTACGCTCTCTAGCAAAGTAATTTTCTTATGCTGAGTATCCAGTTCACACTGTATACCACAAGTGATAATACCAAGAGATGCACAACCTCCAAGCATTATTTTTCTTTGTACATTTATTATACTGTGTCTAATAAACAAATCAAGTACGCAGATTGTTTGTACATAGTACGAAAATGCATACTATGTTTAACAGCAAGTGGCTTTATTATTAAAAAAGTTGACATATGAGAATTACTTGTGAACTGTAACCCAAGGGATTGTATGCTAAAATGCAGTAGTATGCAGTTACAAAATATAGCTACTTCCCCTTCATAATCAAACACTTATTTCAGCTATTTTTCTCTTTTACACATAAAAAACCTCATCAAATATTATTAAAAATATTTGATGAGGTTTCATCCACCAACTATTGGTTATGGAACAAATTAATATTTATGTGACATACCCCCAAAAAAACTATATATTACTTATCATTTATGCATATTTTCCATTTTCCGAATCAGATCTTTCGGCATACTCCTCGGTCCGCGGACTGAAAATACACCATACATTTTTAGAACTTCAATCCCTATCCGTTTCTCATCGTATCTTTGCAGCAACTTAATCCGCATAACATGGCTCATGCTAACTTTACCATCATCATATTCATAAGGAATATCAACTTCCACTGCCTCACATTTATATCGAATTGACGAAAATGGAGCAGCTACATACATGTATATTCGATCTCCAACTTCAATCAGTTCATCATCCAATCCTAGCTTATTTCCTGGTACTGTCATAATGATTCCATACCACTTTCGATTTTCCACCTGGCGAAACGCAACATAATCCGGCATTGCTTTCCATAGATGTTCAGGTTCTGTATTATATGTCTCTTTTACATATAGTAACACCTTCTCCCGATCACCTTTAATCATCATACATCAGTCCCCCGCTCTTAGAAAATTTGGTCCATTCAACGCCGCCATTTCCTGAAGACATGTAATTCTTAGAGTTTGTAGTCCAAAACCACTAAACGTTTTAACTGATTTTGTAATAAATGTTTTGGTGACCGCTTTATCTGGAAGATAATCACCTTCTTTCTGTACCATCTAATGGCACTAGGATTTTTACCCTTTCCATATTCAAAGCTCCCTTCATAACTATATCATTCATCCTAAAGCTTAAACTCAAAGAACGGAGTTACTGTTCCCTAAAAAGTATAAATTTAATTTAATTTCTGCCTTTTTTAAAATATAAGATAGAAATGATTAGTCCAATAATAATTAAAACTGATGATACTTCAAATGATATATTTACTCCATGAATACTAGCAAGTACTTGTGAAGTATTTTTATTATTCTTAGCTGCAGTTACCATAACAGTAACTAACATAGCAGTTCCAGCAGCGGCAACCATCTGACGGAGCGTATTTATAATAGCAGTGCCGTGTGAAATGTACTTTTCATCAAGTGAACTAAGACCCCATGTTGTAAGTGGCATTACAAGAAAAGCTAGTCCTATCATTCTAAAACAATACATAATTGATAGGTAAATTAATGGTGTATTAGAACTTAAAAATGACAAAGCAAGTGTTCCTACTAATAAAAAAATCATACCCGTTATAAATACACTACGTGCACCATACTTATCAAGTAAGTGACCAGTCAAAGGGTTTAATACAGCCAATAATAAGGAACCTGGTAGCATTAACAATCCAGAATAAAATGCAGAATAGCCACGCATTGACTGAACATAAATTGGAATTATGACAATTGCTGATATCAGTGCCATATAAGTGAGTAAAATTAAAATAATACTAACTGTAAAATTATGATTTTTAAATACCCTAAGTTCTAGTAATGGTGTCTTAATTTTAAATTGCCTTAGAGTAAAGACTAAAAGACATATAACTCCAATAACAAAAGGAAGATAGGTACTTACACTTATCCAACCATAACTTCCTTCATTTGTCACCCCAAGCATAATTCCGCAAAATCCCAGTGCATATAAAATAAGAGATAAGATATCTAAATTGCTTTTCATTGTAGTTCCAATATTCTCAAGTAAAAAATATGCAGAGATTATAACTAGTATAGAAATAAAGGTCAAAATGTAAAACAAACTTCTCCACCCGAAAGAATCTACCAGCAAACCAGATAATGTCGGACCTATTGTTGGAGAAAATCCAACAACGAGTCCGACTACACCCATAGCACGTCCTCTGCCTTCTATAGGGAATAACTTTAATACAACGACTTGCAGTAAGGGCATCATAACTCCAGCCCCAACAGCTTGAAGCATACGCGAAATTACCAGATAAATAAAGTTATTAGCGAACATCGAGATTATACAGCCTATTAGAAAAATAGACATAGAAAACATAAATAGTTTTCTTGTACTAAATCTATTAATTAAAAATGCAGTAGTAGCAGACATAATTCCCATAACCATCATATAAATTGTTGTAAGCCACTGGCCTATATTAGCCGTGACTTTAAAATCTCTCATTATACTAGGCAAAGCAGCAGATAATAAACTCATACTAAGTGAGCTTATAAAGGCGCCTATCATAATAACAGCTATAATTAAATTTCTTTTTTTACTACTTTCTAATTCCATTATATATTCCTACCTCCTATTTACGCATACACCATCGATATGGCGTGCTGATAATGCCATTTCACAAAATATATATTACCCATCCATTTTTTCTACAAGAATTTTCATATTATTCAGTGTTTCCTTTAACAATGTGAGATCATCTATATTAAATTTTTGCATACTTTTACAAAAGGCTGCTTTCATATTCTCTGTACGCTCTTGTAAAAAATCGTCTCCACTTTTAGTTAGCTCTAGATAGATCATTCTAAACCATTGTTTCCTTGCATAATCTGCCTCTCATCCATTAAGTTGTACCATTTGTGTAACTACTGAAGCTGAAGGAGTTATCGTTGCAGGTAGACTGATAAGTAAAATCATCTTTCCACCAGATACCAAATTTATCATTCCACTATATTTAATGATAATCAAAATGATAAATGGGAATATTATTATCTTAAAAATGGTAATCATACTAAAAACCCCAAATAATCTCCTGCGTTAAAACGTTCATTAATTGCCTTTTCATTTTTTAAAATTTTGTCAATAATAGCTTGCTGTCGAAAGTCATATTTTTTTCATGACAGTTATATAAAAACAGGCTGCCACAGAACATTTCAATGTGTTCAATGGCAGCCATCAGTTATGAACATAATAACTACTGATCTAATATCATAGTAAAAAACAGTGTGTAGTTTGAAAATCTCCTGATACTTAAACAACCACTTTCGGTTTTTTTACATTAGGGGAGAACGGTGTGATTAAAGCCCATGTAGAATGAATGACATGCCAGCCACTTGCGTCTTTCTGGAAAATCTCAATAACGTTGTAATGCATTTCAATCATAGAGGTGTCCGCATGAAGCTGGAAAGTCAGGATTGCTATATCTTCACCGAACTGAACTCTCGGAGCATGGAAATCGTAGCTATCAGCATGCATGTTTCCTTCGACGACAGTCTTCAGAAAATGTGCAACTTCTTCATAAGTATCTGCTCTCTCTTCAGTACCTGCATCAAAATAAGTGAAGTTGTCCTTGGACCAGAGATCTAGATAACCGGACATATCGCCTTTGAAAAACTTATCCAGTGCAACCTTTTCCATTCCTATAATTTCTTCTGCTAACTTCTGTTGCTCAGGTGTATAGCGTGCTTCATAAAATTTCTTATCTATCATTGTTTTACCTCTTTCTTTTTATAAATTATATACAAGACTAAAGAAAAATTATTATACATTATTTGATACTGGATACTTCCTTTAGAATTGTTGAAGTTGTATAATCATTTTAGCCCAACGAACAGAATGGGTAAAGGTTAAATCAAGACTTTTAGTGATACTTTTCGGACATTTATATAATTTTAGAATAAAGGGGTTTATATAACGGTATCTGTTCGTCCTCCTGTGTTTATAATTATGTTTTTTCTCCCTATCATTTGCCAGAATTATTTTTTACATTGCAGTATATTCATATTGTTCAAGTGTAGATGTGGTAATAGCCAGATGATCAAATCCAATGAGTAGTTCAGCAAATACCTAGTTATTGTATTTCATCTCGGCAACCTGCACCCCACTATGTTTTTGAAAAAAGATAACAAATAATTTCTACCTGTGTTGGTATACTATTCCATACACTACATTTCTTTGCTTTCTATATGACTCTTCCAACATTGAGGATCTTCCGCATAGAAACTTCCAAAGGTGCCTTTAGCCACTGCTGGACAACCCCTACACCATGCCAAAAGTTCACATTCGGTACATTTGGTGAACTTTTGATACTGCCTGTAATCCTCTACTTTACCAATCCACAGGTCCGCAAGGCGGTCATCAAATATATTCCCTACCTTTGATTCGGACACCCTGCGGCAGGCATATACCTCTCCGTCCGGCAAAATTGTCAGATGGCAATTTCCGCAGTTGCAGCCGCCATAAATCATTCCTTGCGTAGCATGTTCAGGAATTTCCCAAATGCCTTCTTCATACTCATACAGAGTCCAAAGATGATCCTTCCGATTGAACCAGGTCACACATGCGGGGTCATGTTCGTAAGATTTAAACTTTTTATAGCAAGCATCCAGCAGGTTTCGATATTCAAACGGCGCTATCCCAGTACTTTTTTCATCGCAGGTAGGAACATATCTGGCGAACGCGAATACATCAGCCTTATACTTCACCACAGTATCGATAATCTCTGGAACCTCTTTCATATTCTTATCGGACACCGTAGTCATGATAACCGCCTTGATCCCAGCATTTTTTATAACTGAAATTTTATTCAGCGTCTCATCAAAAGAACCTGGCTTGCGAAACCAGTCATGGGTTTCCCTCATGCCGTCAATGGATAGCTGATATTTTTCACAGCCACAGTCATGCAGTCTCTGGCAGACTGCTTCTGTCAAATGAAATGGGTTGCCCAGAATCGTAAAAGGTATCTGCTTTTCTTTTACCAGATCCATCAGTTTCCAGAAATCCGGATGTAGAATTGGATCTCCTCCTGTAATATATAAATATGGCAGTCTACCATATGTTTTACAAAAATCTTCTATGTTGATAATCGTTTTTTTCATATCTTTCCATTCCATAGAAATGATATTTTTTTTTGTATTCTCAGCAAAAATATAACAGTGCTTGCACCGTTGGTCACAATCTTCTGTAATATGCCATTGAAAAGCAAAATACTGTTTCATGTCATGTTCCTCCAAACTTTAACCACCAACCAGAAAATCTGCCATTGGTGATTTTTCGATATATTTAGTAAATAGAAAACCGCTGCCAATCACGACAACGGTTCTCCAGCTTATCTCGCAATATCCGATTACTTAGAACCGGCTCCACAAGCACTTCCACAAGCTGTAGGCTTCTGCTCCGGCTTTTCTTCCGGTGCTGCCGCACCACAAGCAGAACCGCAAGATGCGGGCTGTGGATCAGGCTTTTTCTCCGGTTCTGATGCACCACAGGCAGAACCACAAGATGCCGCTGCCATTTTCTCAGTTTCATTGTTCCATCCAGATAAATTGTTAAGTTTCATTTTTCTTTCCTCCTCATGATTTAAAAAATATATCAGATCAACTTCCGGCCTTCCTGGAAGCTCTGACCAACCTTTTCGCCGACGCAGTAATAGCCGGCCTTGAAATTGTCCCACACGATGGCGTGGAGTCTAGAAACGTCCATCTTTCCATCCTCGCCTAGCACATCTTCGTTTACCATCACATTTTTAATCTCTCCAAGAATGCGAAGTTCCTCTGGCCCCTTATCGATGCTCTTGAGCTCACACTCGATGGTCAGCGGATACTCATCGATTATAGGAGCATCCACATATGTGCTCTTTGTGGCATGGAAACCGGAATGTGCAAATTTATCCGAAACTTTGTAGCCGGACACAATCCCGAAATAATCGGATTCGGTCATAGTTTCCACAGTTGCCATAGCCACAGTAAACGCCTTACGCTTCATGATATTCTCCGTCGTTTTGTGGTTCTCCATAATATTGATTTCAACCAAGTTACTTGCACTCATAACGCCCCATGCCAGATTCATCACATCCACAGTACCATCATCGTTGTATGTACCAATCATCAACACTGGGGTTGGGAAAATAGCAGGCTTAATTCCTAAACTAACTTTTTTCATGCCTTTATTCCTCCTTATTAGATTTGTATTTGCCTTTCGGTATTTAGTGTACTACTTCTAAAATCCAAAACAAGTACGCAGTTTATTTTAACTTTGTATCAAAAAACGTACTACTTGACAATTTTTCTTTAGTTTTGTATTACGAAAGAAAAAATGAAAGAGGTAAAATAATGAGTAATAAGCAAGCTATTATAGATAAAATTTTAAAAAATGAAAAAGCAATTAATGAGCGTTGGAACGCAGGAGATTATTTTGGGTTTTTAGATTGTTATATTGACGATGTAACTTTTGTAGACCCCGGTATTCCTAGTATGTTTCAGAGTCGTGAAGAGGTTAGAAAAAAAATGGAGCTTAAATTTCCATATAAAGAATTTCCGATTGTAAAATCTGAATATTCTAATGAAAAAGTTGTAGTAAGCGATGGAGAGGATATGGCAGTTTTAACTTATAATCTTCATAATTATATACAAGGGAAAAATGGAAAGGTGTTACCATTACCGCTTTGGCATACCACAGAAGTTTATCAACTTATTCAAGGTGAGTGGAGAATAATTCATAATCATTGGTCTTTTGCACAAGTACCGGAATTGATGGAAAGTGTACAGGCTATTTTTACTGAATTGGCAAAAGAAGATTAAGTTAAAAAAATTGATTTATAAAATTAGGTAATAAAAAGTTTGGCTCAGAATGTAAATTTTTGAGCCAAGCTTTTTTTATAGTTTTTTTCCAACGGTATAAGCACGTTTTAATGTCGGATGCTCTTTAATGTCATCTCGGTCAGTGACACCTCCTGCAAATATGGTTTCAACTAGATAAGCTTTTTCAAAGCAACGCACCCGGTTATAAAATAAATACAAAAATAATGGTATATTATGGTATAATTGATTCAAAATCCTTATGTGCTTCTATTTTATTACATTAAGGGAGAAGAATTAATTATGCATATAAAAGTAAATAAGGATGATCTATATAAATCAACAGCAGTAGAACTGTATAAAATGCTTTTAATATCTGAGAATGATATCAAAAAATTCATATGTACAAATGTATTTATTGAAAACGGTTTATATGGATTACTTGGAATACTTTATAATGGTTCTCCGTTTAAAGCAATAAATGCAGTATACCCAGGTAGATTTAACCCCTGGTAAATAACCCATGCACCTAATAAATATTGGACAACAGAAATGAAAGAAGGAAACAAAACACCGATATATTCAATAAATTTTTTGAATATATCGGCGTTTTGGTAATATATATCTTAACGTATAAAGTCCGCGTACTCCCAAGGCTCTATGTCAACCACATTTCTTATTTGAGGTGCAGCCAACAAAACCCACGCTAAGGAATAGAGTCCCATAAACCTTCGTTTGATTTACCGCCTCATATAGGTACAATACGGTTATTCTAGTTACAAATATTATGTATTAATATGGTAATCCTATTGCCGTTTCTGTCCCGTTACTACACAACCCCCGATCTGCGGCCATTTTACTAATAATTTCAGACAGTTTATCTTTCACAAAACTTGGATAATCAATCATAATAACCTCCTTGAGAATGTCTCTAATCAAGGGGCTTCGCCACATTTTTCTGACTACTTGTCAAGCTTTATTTTGATTTTTGTATATTTTTTTCTGTAATTTTCTGCAAAAAAAAAAGAGCAGGGTACGTTTTCTGTACTCTACTCTTCTTTTGAATTTAATTACACATGTCTTAGCTTAATGACATTGCTGTAAGTACTAGTACTTACAAAGTTTCTTTTTTTCTGGATCTGGCTATAGAAACTTTCTCGAAAGCCTTCTGATTACAAGACAGCAAGTCAATGATTCTATTTGTTTATTTTATGTTTGCATAACCATATTCACAGCTTCTTATTAGCCTCTATAGGACCATTGCGAGTTCTTCTCTAAATGAAATGCACACCAGTCAATTCTTCTGATATATTCCACAATCTTCCCGCAACCTCAATATCATGGGAAGCTTCACTTGATTGAACCTTTGTAGGAAGTCCCCTGGACTCTTGAAAACCAGAAGAACCTATATAGTTTCCGCCTGATATATCATCACCTGTAGCTGCATAAATTTCCGGCAGCGCGCCCATTTTAGCTGACTGTGCACTAAGATAATATAATCTTAGCCACATGGCAACTTTGGATTGTGACATCTCCGGGCCACCATAAAGAAGGTTTAATTTTACAGTGCCAGGGCGGCATGCTACAGGTTTCACATGTAACCCGCTTGCTTTTATCCTTCGATTCATCTCATAAGTGAAAAGAAGATTGGCAAGCTTTGATCTTCCATATGCATTTTGAAGATTATTGAGCCCTTGAATATCATCGAATCGTATGGCAGTGTCTCCTATTTTATGCCCGTTGCTGCTTACTGTTACAATCCTTGGCGATGGGGACATGACTATTTTCTCGAACAGTAATCCAGTAAGTGCAAAATGACCAAGATGATTAATACCGAAATGCATCTCAAAGCCATCCTTGGTTTCACAGTAATTTTTATACGGTATGGCCATAATACCTGCATTATTACACCGCTGCCCTTTTCCTCATTTCTACATGCCATTACGTGCAAAGGCACGTGCAGCCTCAAAACCTATTCCACTGTTGGCTCCAGTAATGATGAAGTTTTTTCCCTCAAGTCGCGGAAGGTTGTCTAAAGACCAGGCAGATTTTTTAGTATCTTTTGTGTTATTAACCTTATTCATAGTAGCCCTACTTTCTAATTATTGATATGTTTTTTTCACAAAATCAGTTAAGTAGACACTGAGTAAATTCAGTTTTGTGTGTTTTCAAACTGCACTTTTCTTTAAAAGTCCACCCTACTCCAGAAATGGAATACTTAAATATAATTATGGCGATAAAAAGTATTCTGTTTATCTGTGAATTGACGTACCGCCTTCGGCGCAAATGTCCTGGCCCGTGATCCAATGACTGTCCTCCGATGCAAGGAACACGAACACTGGTGTCAAATCCTTATATGGGTCCCCCGGACGCCCAAAGACGTTTTGGGACAACCCGATAGCAAAATACTCCTTCACATGGTCCGGAAAATCCGAATCGATCTCACCAGACATTTTATCCGTCAGTACAGCGGGGTACACGTTATTGACCCTGATACCGTATTTACCAAATTCTATAGCCACGGTCCGAGTAAGGCTAGTGATCGCTCCTTTTACCGCACCATATCCAGCAAAGCCGATCGCACCGTCTTGAGTACTAGAGCCAAGATTAATAATCGAGCCACCGTTATCCTTCATCATCTTAAAGCACAATTGCATCAGCTGCCAGGTGGGATAAAAACCAGTTTTCAACGGAAGCTCAAAGAACTCTTCAAATGTCTGCTCCATGAAAGGGACTCCAATTTTTACTGAAATACCGTTATTAACCAATACGTCCACCCGGCCGAATTTTGCCTCAATGGCGTCCACAAAAGCAACGATATCTGAATGCTCGGAAAGATTACAGAACATAGCCAAAACTTCTGCGCCTTTCTCTTCGCAAATGCGTTTTGTCATCATCAGTCGTTCTTCGGACCAATCGCAGATTGCAAGCTTAGCCCCTTCTTCGGCAAAACGGATAGCGACTTGCTTTCCGATACCTGCGCTGCATCCGGTGATGACGCAGACTTTTCCATCTAATTTACCCATATTAAATCTCTCCCTTTTCTTTTTTTTATTACTAAATAGGCATATCGCGATAACCCAAATTGAACACTCATGCTATCAAAATCAATGTCATACTTAGAATATCAATATTATATCAAAGCATTGTTTCAGGTTCGTAAACTTATCTATCAAATCTGTTCACCTTTAGGTTACCTTGCAAAAAAACAAGCAAAACCATAGTAATTGGTTTTGCTCATCTAAGTTATTGGTATCAGCCTTATTGAGGTAAAATGACAACGAATTCGCTTCCTGTACCCAACTCACTTGTTACATAAATACTACCGTCACACAATTCGACTATCCGTTTTACTATAGATAGTCCAAGCCCCAAGCCTTGCCCAGCATGGGAAGAATCGCCTTGATAATAAGGGTCAAAGAGGCGCTCCAAAGCTTCTTCTTTTATTCCTTCTCCGGTATCCGCTATTTTAATACGGATATTTTCTTTGTCCTCAGTTAAAACGGCCGATATCTCGCCCCCTATCGGCGTAAATTTTATTGCATTTCCAAGTAAATTCAACCACAAGTGCTGCATTAGTTCCTTATTCCCTCTAAACATTACCGGCGGGAAATCTCCACTGAATTCTATTTTTTTCTCCAGCCACTGCTTTGAAAGAATAATAGAACATTGCTTCAGTTGGTCGCTTAAAGAATAGACCTCAACATCCGTTACAATCTGTTGTGTTTTCAGTTTTGATAACAGCATAGTACTGCTTGCGAGATTTGAGAGCCTTGATGATTCCTCTACTATAATTTCTAAATATTTAGTCTGTTCTTCTCGTGACAAATCCTTTTCAAGCAAAAGCGAAGCAAATCCGTTAATCGAAGCGATCGGTGTTTTAAATTCGTGAGAATAATTATTGATAAAGTCGTTCTTCAGCATTTGAATGCTTTGAAGCTCCTCACTCATCTTATTAAAGTTTTCATATACTTCAATCATTGGGTCTTTTTTTCGGATGGTAATTTTGGTGTTAAAATCGCCTTCCACAATCTTTTGTATTCCTTGTGATAAGGTTTTAACCTCATTCAACCGGCGGTTATAAATTGCTATATTCGTAGTAAGTGAGACAATAACCAATGCGACAAATGTACCTAAGGTTTCATAAGCGGCACTTTCATAGATATCTTTAATCTTGATAACATCTCTAACTATCCAAGTCATATGCATATAAGCTGCCATCGCAGTAAATATAAGCAGAAACGATTGAAATATAATTTGTGGAACAAATCTTCTTGTGAATCGCATGGTAGGCTTTTTTTTCATAATCACTCCTCCACGATATCTGCTTTGTATCCTAACCCTTTGATAGTAATGATATTGAAGCTGCTTATGTTCTTCAATTTGTTTCGTATTCTGCTTATATGTGTTTTTACAGTATCTTCACCGCTTTCGGAGTTCATGCCCCAAATACTGTCAAGCAACTGTTCCTTTGAAAAAATCCGGTCAGGATAAGAGAGCAGCTTAAACAGAAGATCAAACTCTTTCTTTGGGAATTCAATGTATTCCGAATCTGTATAAACACTATATTTTTCCGAATCAACGGTTGCTTGGCCAATTACAATTCTCTTGTCCTTGGCAATATTAGCTCGTCTAAGCAACGCGTCAACTCTCCAGATGAGCTCATTGCTGCTGAACGGTTTTGTCATGTAATCATTTGTTCCTAAGTAAAATCCATGTTGCTTGTCGTCAAGTGATTCCTTCGCAGTCAAAAGAAGAAACGGTGTTATATTGCCTTCCTCCCGAATTGTTTTCAAAAGCTCATAACCATCCATTCGCGGCATCATGATGTCTGCTATAATAAGATCAATGTTCCCAGTGTGAGTTAACTCCAAAGCCTCCACACCATCACAGGCACAAACCACATTATACCGATCCTCTAATCTGGCAACAGTAAGCAACCGCATATTTTTTTCGTCTTCAACAATTAATATCGTAGCCATATTTACATCTCCCATTAATTAAGAACTACTAAATACTACCCTATTTTCATTATAACTATCAGAGGTAACTATGTCGTAAATTTTTATCAACAAATTTGTTTACGTTTAGTTTACGTTGTAAAATGTTTTATATCTCTCACTGGATTCAAGTACCTTTTCCATCAACTTGTCTCCTCGCATAATATTTTTATATTATGCGTTTGCAAAACGCCACAAGCCTTGATTTTCAAGGCATTTATCTTTACTAAAACAGAATACCATACTAACAGCTCTCTTTGGTAGATATTTTTGCAGATTGTCAAAATAAATTTGATGAGAACAAACCTGCGTTTCTATCTTTACTCGAATCTCACATTGACCTTGATGAACCTATTCCTGTTTCTTTTCGAAACCATTTCTATGCATCAACGGGCAGAACCAGTAAATACCGGTTAAATACTCTTCTTTGGGCTCTAATTATCCAAAGAATCTTCTCTATCCCAACTGGCCAGTTGCTACTAACTTTCCTGTGGTATTCCAAACCACTTCGAAAATTCTGTGGTTTTGCAAAAGTTCCTGACGCTTCAAAAATCACTCGTTTAAACAGGATTTTCTTAATGATTTGAGATTCTCTTCGAAAATCTTGTTGATGGGTATTTTTGCCCATCCCCCCGAAAAAGGGGAATAGGCAAAACACTAATTTGCTAATCGCTGGAATATAGCCATTCCCAAACCAATTGCCTATATTTATATTTCAAAACATGTACTATACATTTGACATATGTCAGAAATAAATAAGATGTACTTATGACACATAAAAACAACGAATAAGGACTATTTCAAAAAGTGTACTTTTTGAAATAGTCCTTATTCCCCCTTTTGGAGGGGTTGGGCAAAAACACCCAAAATGCATATAAATAATTTATTTGTATTTTAAATTTATAATTCCATACCATTAAGTATATCTTTAAGCTTCTTTAAGTCCTCTAGGGGTAGGGCTCTCAATTTGTGCAAAAGTACCGTTAAGAAAATTTGACTAACATTTAAGTAAATATATACTAAATGTAGTGGGATCCTTAAAAATTCTAATGTAATAAAATACAATAAATATTACATTAGGTAATCAGCTCGTAACCCTTGATAGTACTTGATTATCAAAGGAGTTAAAACTATTTTAAATTAACTTTATAGTTTTAATGTAATGTTTTAGTCCAAACTCTCACTAAAATATTACATTAATAATTTACTACATAAAAATATTAAAAACGTAATGTTTTTATGTAAAATATATCTTGGAACATATTAAAAAGCCTTATTTAGTATTGCGTTTTACAGCAACTTGAAAATATGTTAATTGATTTTCCTTAACGTGACGTTTGCACGAAAAGAGAGCACTACCCCCTATAGTGGTAAATTAACGATACTGCAACCTGGATAAGTTTAACTAAGATTCAACGATGTTTAATCACAATCAGAATCAAGGTTCAGTAGATTTGTATTCCTATTCTTGTCATCTTCTTGTATGCGTTTGTCAATTCCCAATACGTAATAGCTTACTGCCATTAGTCCTAAGAAAACAATTCCAACAATGAGAGATGCTCGTGTTTCATTATTAAGCCACATGCCAATTAACACCATTATTAGGAACCCTATTGTTACATAGTTTGAAACTGGTGAAAAAGGCATTTTGAACGGATGGCTATCTGTTAAAGCTCCTTGTTCCTTTCTGAATTTGATATGACTGATTAGAATGACAAACCAAGGAACCATACCAGGAAGTACACTTGCACTATAAACATACACGAATATATTTTTAGGTGCCATATAACTTAAAATCACTCCGATTAAAAGTCCAATTACCACACCAAATGTACCAACCACTGGCACACCACTTTTTGTTACTTTTCTAAAGAACTTTGGACCTTGCCCATTTACTCCTAATGTATAAACCATACGTCCTGCACTATAGATACCACTGTTACATCCTGAAAGAGCAGCTGTGACACACACGAAATTAATAATTCCGGCTGCTGCTGTAATTCCGGCTTTTGAAAAAGTAGCTACAAATGGGCTTCCAATTCCACCTAATTGATTCCAAGGATAAACAGTTACAATAACAAAAATTGCTCCACAATAGAAAATCAAAATACGGCCTATTAAAGTTTGAATTGCTTTAGTTAACGTTGTTTGCGGATCTTGTGCTTCACCTGCTGTAATTCCAATAAGTTCAACCCCTTGATAAGATGCAGCAACTAGTGATAGAGAAAAGAAGAAGCCCTTAAAACCACCTCCAAAAAAACCACCATTTTTCCAAAGATTTGAAAATCCAATTGCTTTGCCGCCGTTACCAATTCCAAACAAAATCAAGCCCAATCCAACGGCAATCATAAATATAATGGTTACAACTTTAATAAGTGAAAACCAAAATTCAAATTCACCAAATGATTTTACAGATACTAAATTTACTGTTGTTAATACAATCATTGCAATTAAACCTGGAACCCAAGTAGGAAGACTTGGAAACCAATACTGCATATAAGCACCAACAGCAATAACTTCAGACATACCCACAATCACCCATTGGAAACAGGTGCTCCAAGCAGTTAAATATCCTACTAAAGGATGAATATATTTATAACCAAATGTTGCAAAGGAACCTGTGGTTGGCTCTACATACAACATTTCCCCCATGGCACGCATAATAAAAAAAATGAATATACCTACAAGTGCATATGATAACATTACAGATGGGCCTGTCCATAAAATTGTACTTTTTGAACCCATGAATAAACCTACACCAATTGTACCTCCCAAGGCAATCATCATTATCTGACGGCTCGACAACCCACGGCTTAATTCTCCCTTTTCCTTTTCCATTTACATTTCCTCCTTATTTAGTTTGGTAGTGTAAATTTTTTTACACTACTTATTTGGTTTTTTCTTTATATATCAACGGTTACAGAATTTTTTAGACACAAAAAACAATGACCCCCTTAATTGTTTGCTCCATCCCATAATCTTCTTTTAATCTCTTCTTATGCAATCATACTTATGCCTTCAAATATTTCGTTTTTTTACACGCTTATAGCCGTTTTTGCTTCCATTACTATCTATACCCCCTTACTTCCTAAAATCACTAAGCTCCAAAACCGTACTCTCTCCACGATCCTCTTCCTCCATATTATCCAATCTTTCCACCAGCGCCCCTATCATAACAACCATCTCATGCTTACTATATTCCCTATCATCAAAACCCTTTGCCGTTCCATAAACCTTTTTATAAAGTTTCTTCGCATACTTTAATTGTTTATCAGTAGCTGGCTCCGTTTTCTGTTTTTTAACTCTCTCCACAGCATTACCCTTTAACTTAGCTATCTTTTTAACGTACCTCTCTTCAAATACCTTTTTAATATCATCTAAGAGCTCACCATCTACATCAAATCTCTCATTTGTAATTCTCTTAACATACTGCAGCTTTCCTTCTACATCTTCAAATTTATCTTTAAACCAATAATTAAAGACAGAATCAAAAACATCATCCTCAGAGATTCCTTTTAGAGATGTAGTTATACTACCACTAATGCTAAGCTTCCATTTTTGTTCTAAATCGACATAAAACATAATAATACCTCCCATAAATAACCGATCCCCCAATAAAGAAAAAAAGGAACCAGATTACACCCATAATCTTATCCGAACGTTTCAGTACACTTAATTGATATGTTTACTTGAATATTTTTTTATTGTATTTATACTAAATTTTAATTCTTTAGCTATCTGTGCGTATATCAGTCCTTTTTCTTTTAATTTCTTTATAGCTTCTATTTTTTCTAATTTAGCCTTTTCTCTTTTAGTTAATCCCTCTTGATCTCTTCTCTTAATTTCTTTTGTATTAATAATAGTTTTAAGAATCTTCATTTCATCTTCAATAATGTTTAAAAGACCTATAAGCGTTGTATTTTTATAGTTATAACCCTTATATTTATATCCAGATCTATTTTTCTTTTTATCATCGCCATCTTTAATCTCAATTTTTAATTGCTCTACATCTTTATTTTCGAATTCATTCTCTAGCCACTCCTTATATGCTTTTTCTGCTTGCGAGGTTTGACTTCTAACTTCACTTTCAGGTAATGGACATATAAAAGCTCTATTAAATTCTAAAGTGTCCTCTAATGCCTTTTTAAGGTCATTAGTAAAACAACAGGCTAAGTATCTATATAAAAAACATATAGGCTCTCTTTGGCTTTTTTCTACTAACTCACCGTTTTCATCTCTGCAGTATCCTTCTCTAAAATTCTGAATCTCTACTATGTCCATAAGCCTTGCATGGTGAAGACTATAAAGATTAAATAGTTCCTGTAAGCCTAGATACTCTAGCTGCATCAATTGATTTAGCATCATCATTTTCATGCAAAAGATTTATTTGCATTTGAGCCTGGGATACTTATGAACTATTAACCACATCATCTATTGGCACTATAGTTAGATTTCTTATAATCTCACTTAAGTCGCCAATATGTATTTTCTCGGCCAACATAAAAAAGCCCTCCTATTTTTTAGTAACCCAAATAAGAGTGCTGCATTATACCAATTAATCATCACCTTCGGTGCTGACTTTATTTAACTTATACATAGCTTGACTATTCGTGACGAATATATTAAACTAAGTATATAAATTAAATAAAATATTTAAAGATATAACTTTCCTATTCGGGAAGTTATCAGGATTTATGAAACTCTTGAATTAAAGCGACCAAACTTTTAGGATTCAAGAGTTGTTTCATTTTTTGGATATATATAAACCATGATTACTTTCTATTTGTAAATAATTGTATTTTTATTTTGTTTTTTGTAATTTTATTTGTTTTAATTCTACTATAAATTACCTATAATTTCAAATTTTTATAATATATAGTCAATTCCTATCAAATTATCGTTTATATTTGTTTACAAACTCCACTAAAGCCAGTGCTATAAGGTCCTTTTGAGTTTCTTTTTGCCCCTTGCAAAATGAAACAAATTCATCAAGTACTATTTTATAGGTTTTTACACTTCTGCTTATAACCTCACCTTTGAGCATATGATTGTTAAGATCTATTTCAGGTACATCTATTATATTCTCATTACCTTTTTTATTTTTGTACCATTGAATCATTTCTTCAATTTCAGGATACTCACTTTTTATAGCATTTTTCACTGTTTCTGTAACTTCTGTTTTAACTACCACTGAAGTATTATTATTGTCTTTTTCAATAGGTGTTGCTTTAGTGTTACTTTGTAGTTCCTTAAGAAATGTTTCTTGGTAGTTCTTTTTTAATACCTGATGTATATCCTTATTTTCACTTGGCGTTACTCATCGCCCTATCCCACCTTATATGTAACACCTTATAAACACTTTTGAGTTACTTATAATTATATAATATCATAAAATTAAAATGCTATGTTTATTGATTTTATTTATTCACTTATAAAACAATTTTTTATTCAAAAAATTTCTTAGTGTTGCTTTGGTGTTTATTTATAGTTGCTTATAAGCACCGCTTACATCCCTTTGTTTACAACAAATATAGAATTAGCATCACTCTTTATAAACATGTCCGAAGCTTAGCATAGGGCGCATATATCATTATATTAAATTACTAATTACTACAAATAAAAATAAATAAGTCTTCCTCATTTAGAAAAATAAATTTTTATTTTTTATCTAGTTCTCTAAATTTCACTTGTCCGACCAGATAGGTGAGGCCATTAGTAACCTATTAAATTTGATACAAAATAAAATGGGATATCACCAACCTTTCCGACAGTCCCCATTTTAAGACATAAAATGGATATAAACCGTTCCAAAAATAAAAAGAGCATTTCTGCTCTTGATGGGGGTAGTGATCGCAAAACGCGGGAAATATACGTTAAGACAGTTATTACCAAAAATATATTTTATCAAAACATTCTGAGTTAGAACTAATACTAAATAGTTCTAACTCGAAAAAACATATAACATAAGTGTAAAGCATTGATATATAGGGTTTAATCACTAAATGATAAAGCTCTTATTGTTTTGTTTAAAACAAGTTAGTTAAAGTACAATTATAGTATTGATAATGCTAACTAAAATAGTAATGAAAAATATTAAATTAATACTAGTATATTTGATATGGGGGTAGCATACGCAAAAATGATATTTCGTAAGTTAAGGAAACTAAAATGCCATAAATGTAAATACTTTACTCGTTAATTAATGGTAATAATAGTATAATTAAATAAATGTTTTGTGTCGCAACAGTAAAATACTTGTACCTTACGTAGCGTAATCATTTATACTTCTTTTATAGAATATAAAATGAACTAATACAGGGGGTAAGTATGAATATTA
>NZ_JAHLDM010000026.1:0-75212 GCF_018861295.1 Clostridium estertheticum
GCTTTAGTTGTGGAGCTAAAGGTGACATTTTAACTGCCGCCCAGTATACCGAGGGTATAGAAGGATTTCATAATAGTATGAAATTTTTAAGCACAAAATATAATGTTGAAATTGAAACACAGGACCCTAAGCCTTCTACAAACCGTGACTTTAAGGCGAAACAAAATTTTAATTATCAAAAGAAAACCACATCTAAATATTATTATGAGGATGAACTTGGAAATATATTATATAAGATTTGTAGAAGAGAGTGGATTGATAATGGCAAAAAGAAAAAGGATTTCATGGCTTATGCTAAAGATAATAATAGTTGGAGCTTTGGAATAAAGGCTGCGAGACATGTTATTTATAAGCTACCAAAGGTTTTAGATGGCATTAAAAATGATAAAACTATTTTCTTTGTAGAAGGAGAAAAATGCGTGGATGAAATTTTCAAGTTAGGACTAGTCGGAACTACCACTGCTTTTGGAGCTAGGGGATTTTCATCTTATAGTGCAGATTATGTTACTTCTTTAAAGTCCGCCAATATAGTAATTCTACCTGATAATGATGAAAGTGGTAAGGCTTATGCAAATGATGTTCTAAGTGTTATAAAGAATGTGGTCAAATCTGTAAAAATAATAGAACTTCCCGGTTTAAAACCTAAAGGTGATATTGTAGATTGGGTGGAAAATGGAGGCACTGTAGACGATTTAATAACTTTGGTTAATAAAGCAGATGAAGCGGTAGAAAACACCTCCGTGCAGAATAAACCTATAGGTAATATTTATGTAGATGAGTTTTGTTACTACAAATATTATAAAAAGCAGATAATTAATATCTTTAATTTTATTATTAATCCAAAATATTATATTGAAAATGAAGGTGATACTCAAATTATAGGTGATATTGTTACCCAGGAAGGGGTTATAGGTGAGAGGACTTTTAAAACCTCCGATTTTGATGATGTATTATCTTTTAGAAGAGCACTAAACAGCTTTAAAACTTTTTATATAGGAAGAGTTGAGGACCTTCAATATATAAGATTTATTATTTCAAATAAAACCCGTGAAATAAGGAAGGGCGTTACCTACAGTGGTTTTCATAAAATTAATAATCAGTGGTGCTTCGTATCGGAGCATGGCGCTTTAAATTCTGATGGAAAGCCCACTTTAGATATAGCTATGCAAAATCAATATGCAGAGCTTAATACTAATATTCTAAAGACCGATGTTATTACAAAAGAAGAGCTTTTAGAAGTTGCACCATATTTATTTAAATTTAGTATACTTAAAAATACTGCAGTCATATTAGGTTATGTATGTGGTTTGTTTCTGAAAGAAAAGCTTAAACGGAGTAGAATTCAATATAACCATCTTTTAATAGAAGGTGAAAGCAGTAGTGGCAAAAGTAGTGCTGTAAAATATATTATTACGCCTATATTGTGCATGGAAGACGGAATATTAAATGCTGCGCAGTGTACAGACTTTGCCTTAAACAAAACCGCCAGCAGTAGTAATTTTATACCTCTTATTTTAGAAGAGTACAAGCCTCACATAATAGGTAAAAATAAAGTGGATTTAATATCTGGGGTTATGAGAAATTCCTATGATAACTACAAAGGAATAAAAGGGGTAGCCACCTTAGATAAAAATAGAAGTTTTATTCCTAGGGCTTCAGTGATTTTATCTGGAGAAGTAGGTATTGAGGAAACGGCAAACATAGGAAGAAGCCTTAGAGTTATATTTGCAACTTCTTATTTTGATGAGATAACCAAAGAAAGTCTAGAAAAATTAAAGGGAAATTCTATTTTACTTAATAAACTTGGAGTCAGTCTTTTGAAGGAGGCCTTAAAAATGAGCGAGGAAAAAATCAAAGAAATCCATAGTGAAATTTTCGAAAAACTAATTGATAATGATATTAAAAATGATAGAGTTAAAAACTCTATAGCCAACTGTATGATTGGTATAGCTTTACTTAAGAGGGTATTTGATGATTTAGATTTGAATATGGAATCGTGCACAGGTTTTGCCATGAAAGAAATTATTTCATCAATAGAACGGGGGGCTTTTGAGGACTTGTTAGATGGAGGAACATCGAATAAAACAGTTATAGAACAAAATTTTGAAACTATGAATCGTATGGCAGCTAATAACGAACTTTTAAGAAATATCGACTATGATGCAGTTCTTGATTTAGATGGAGATTTTGTGCTTCGCCTTAATTATACATGCTTCTACGATAGGTTTGTAAAATACTGTAGAGAGCATAATGTGACTCATGAGGTGTTGCCACTGAGTAGTTTCAAAAAACAATTAAGTAATATGCAATATTGTAAATGCTACAATAAGCCTGTGAATTTTTCAGTGAGACAAGAAAATCCAAAGAATAAAAAGACTTTTAGGTGTGCAGTGGTTTATATTAATAAACTACGCGCAAAGAATGTTGATATAGATTTTATTGCAGATGATAACATGGTAGAATAGTTATATAAATATGCTGTATAATTGAATTAGAAAACAATTTTACAATATTGTGTTTAGGTTTTGTATTAACTAAAATAAAATATGTGAATTGAGGTGGATGTTTTGGAAAAGTGGGAATATACAAGTATTACAGTTGAATCCAAAGGGTTTATGGGCGGAATCCTAGATACAAGTCATTTTGATAATGAACTTAATAGCTTTGGAGAACAAGGTTGGGAATTAGTGTCGTGTTTCTCAACTACTCAAGATGGTGGAAAATGTAAAGAAATTGTCGCAGTCTTTAAAAGAAGGAAATAAGTATGCTTACAGGACATTAATATTTACTTCTAAATGTTCATAAGGGAATGTTCCCCTTATGAACATTGTGTATTTATATACTTAATTTTCTAGTTTGTTGTTGATATCATTCAAAACCAAAATAATTCTTTTATTTTTTCATCAGCTTGCATGGTGGCCTGCATGGTAAGTTGCGGGGTAGCTTGCGGGGTGCTTGCGGGGTCTGCGGAATAATCATCTTAAAATATCTCCTACCATGTAAAAATTATCATTCAAATGCTTTGAAGCAATGGTATGTGATAAGCCAAAGAACAATAACCATTTTATCCACAATATCATGATAAAAAATTTACTTGTCCACAATTACTATCACCAAATTAGCAAGCGATGAACCAAATTCAAAATCAATATCATTATGAGCGTATGTTCCACCATATCTCAACCAACACTCGGTTTTTCATTTTCTTCGAGTGACTTAGCAACCTATAAAATGGCAATATGATTCAACCAACTTAGTTGTGTCAACAGTGTTGACACAACTTTAATATCTTTATAGGTTTCATAAAATTGCATCCTTATATAAAGAACACGTTAATTAAATCCTTTAATTTCATGACAACTTTCCCACTTTTAAGAAAAGGTGATACTATTATAGATTAAAGCTGGAACTATAAAAGAGGCAGGAATACCTGCCTCTTTTATGGAATATCTCGATTTACCTACCCAGTTTATCATTATAATATTTTTGATTAGGACTTGTAGGTTTATTAGGTATTGATAGCTTTAATAGACTACCTTTTAGCAAAGGGTTTAATATCTTTTCAATAAAATATCGTCTACTTTTAATACCACTAAAATCTTGAATTTCACTCCTACTTCTAGCCGTTTTGCAAAACTCCAATATTTTTCTGGTACTATCCTCACCTTGTTCACTAGCTTGTTCACTAGCTTGTTCACCATCTTGAGGTTTTAATGGAATAATAGTTCTAAAAACATCACCTTCTATAAATTCTGGTGCTGCTCCTGAGTATACTTTATTGTATTTATATATATTTCTAACACCAGAACCGAGTTCTTCCACTCTGCCTATTTCTTTAAAGAATTTTGCTATTTTAGGATTTTTAGGATATGGTGAAAAATTATTCGGATCAATTACACCATTACCATGTGGCTTATTACTATTTTCAGTAAAAACCCTATCAATTTCAATCACGAGTTTTGCGGGAAATGGATTCAAAAATTCTCTATGAATTAGAATATTCGAAACCACTTCTCTGAATATCTTATCTCTTAATCCTATTCTTTGGTCCTTTTCCAGATAAAATTTGTCATTTAAATGCTTTGCTATAAACTGCATAAGCCTTTCATAGCTATCGATTAAATTGGTTCTAATATCGTCCCTGTCATCATATCGGTCAATATCTTCTCTACGTAAAATAGCATCTGTTTTAAAGTGGGGGATCAAAAACATCTTTATTTAATTTATTTTTACTTTGCTTGAACTCAACAGTTATACTTTCTCCACCATTGAGAATTTCTTTTATTCTTTCAACTTTCATATATATATCAACTTCCACTCTAAATTTTTTATTTAAACCCTATAATTATACCATATAATATATTTTATCTAATTTCAAACAAAGCATACAAATTTCTTCAAAGTAAAAAATGAATCCACCCATATTTGCCATACTATGATAAGTAATGCTCCAATTCCATACAATATTATAAGTGACAGATATATACCATTAGACTTATAATCCAAGACAATTTACCATTTTTTTACAAATAAAAGATGATTATACATATAAAAATATGCTATAATTACTATTAATTAAGACGGCATTATATTTTATTACAAAGTAATGATTATTTTCATAATCCTAGGAGGTTAAATGTGAAATAATATGGATAGTTACCCAGAGTGGCTTGAAATGGTTTCAAAGAATGCAGATATCGAAATGTATAACCAGGGTTGCCAGAAGTGTTTTTATCTTACATGAAAGGTAATGTTCCTTCAAGGAAAACTATACTGAATAACGGTGGAGAATACTTAAGATATTTTACATTTAATAATGAAGTTGGCGAAGTGTTCAGCATAGTTTTATAATATTTGTGTGTATAATGAATGGTTGTGTTAAGTCGCAATTTTGTTTAAGTCTTCATCAATCGTAAAAGTACGATATATTCAACATTGTATAATATTACGTAATAAATAATAAAATTAAGATATTAAGTATTGAAGGAGAATAATAATGCAAAATGTGTTTAAATACATATGGTTAATTAGCTTTGTTTTAGGTTTTATGATGACTGGGATTGCACTTTTACTTATTAAGAAAATGGGAATAGAACATAATAAAGTAAGTAATGATGATTTTTTATTAGAGAACGAAAAGCTAATACAGAAAAAGAATATTGTAATTTTAATAACAGGATTAACGTTTATGATGATTTCTTCATTAACTGGTTTCATTGCATTTATATTTCATAATTTTTAATTCGGAATCTTCTTCCACTACGTCATAATCGATTACACAATTTTCCATAAACCATTTCATTTATATGTTAAACGAAGCATTGATTTATATAGATTATTAAGCAATTAAGTTTTTGAATATATCATTTTATTTGATATAAGGAAGCCCAAAATGGATTCCTTAAATTATTTACATCGTTTTTCAATCAGTTTTAATGCCCTATATGCTTCTTTTATGATAAGTTCTTCATTATCATTACGTATTATTTTTTTTAGTTCAGAGGTTGCAAATTCATTATTAAAAGCCGAAAAAGCCATTGTAATTTTCCAACGAAGAATGTAATCATCTTTATATTCTTCATAACACTTGATAAGTTTTTTAACAACAAAACATTCATTAGGAATATCATTATAAAAACATAAAAATCCTATACCATCAATAACCTCTCGAATTGCAAAAACATCATAATCGTTAAGGGCTTCAACTAATATAGGCAATACCGATTTATTCATTTTTCCCATTACCCTTGCTATAATATCTCTTGGCAAAGGATAACTTATTTTTTCGGAAACTTCATTAGGTAATTTAACATGTTGATTTTTCCCTATTTTCCCCACATAACTAAGCATTTGTTTCGCAATTTCACTATCCCCTTTTTCTAATGCATTACATATTTCTATTTTTGTATAGAGAGATTTCTCTTTCACAAGCGTCTCTAATAAAATAATACCTAAATCTAATTGCAAAATATTATTACAGTTTTCTAACAGCCTTATAGCAATAGTTCTTTCAAATGCTTTTTTTGATTCTAACAAAACACATAATTCATCAAGTGTCAGTAATTTATAATCATTAGTAATATCATCATCCTCTATATAACCACGTTTTTTCAACTCTTCCTTACTACTTTTCATATCTTACTCCTTATTGTTTATTAATCATAATTCTATGATTTATAAACCTTATACTATTTCGTACAACTTAAACTAAGGAAAGCAATTTGGCTTTCCTTAAAATATGTCAAGTTTTCAACACTATTACATTCACTTATCTACTCGATGCTTATTGTTATATTTAGTTTATGTTTTAAGAACAGTTTTAATTTTCAACATAATAATATTAGGACTCTATTGACGATACCACTGACTTTCCATCTTTATCTAACAGTGGAGTAATCCCTCCAGCATAACCCTCAATATTAATTAAATAGTTTATTCCTGTTTCTATATCAACAATTATTTTACAACGTGATGCCATATTCCCCTCCTCATATACAGTTTTAAATCTTTTATTTTCTTTCTTATCTTTCTTATCTTTCTTATTAAACATTTCTTAACTCCTTTGTATTTTGTTATTTTAATATTGTGCCTTTAATTGTTCTTATATGGAGTATTCGAGATTTAATGATGATTTATATTATCCCTTCTGCCTCACATCTTAACTTATAGAAATAGTTAATGATCTCTACCTCATTTTTTATTGTATCTTTTAATTTTTCTAATGTTCTTTTTCCTGTTCGCTTATCAATTAACGCAAAAATTTTAACAAGCATATTGTCTGAAATTAAGGATTTTTCAATAGATGCACTAAAATAAAACTCTAATGCTTCAAAGAAGTCATATTGACAAAAGATACCTTCTTTTTTTGTTAGCTCCCATGCCTTATAATCAATTTTTCTGTTGGTATCATAATCATCTACACTGTAATTCTCGTCTGGAAATCTTAATTCATCATATATGGCATACTGTCTTCGTTCAGCTATAAATGTACACATATTTAATACTTCTTTTTTATCAACTGTTATGTAAGCTCTTCCCATACCATCATCGGCTTTTTTATAATTTACAACAAAAAAGTCTACCCTATTTTTTAGTGCCTCACATATAAAGCTTTCTAAATTTTTCTTAACTTTACTCCATTTTCTTTGCATATAAGCCCCCTAGTATAGATTTAATTTTTTTCATTAAATTCTTGATATATTATATATATCTATACCTTTTTTATAAATTCTGTATATACGTACGCTAGCTACATATTGCTTATATTATCTGAAAACCTTGTTATCAATTTTAACCTTATATATTTGGTTTTTCGCTTTTAGTAATTTCTTTAAGCATAAACTTACTATTATCTATAAATTCATTTTCACCTATATTGTCTATAACTACTTTCGTCTATAAAAGCTGATATTACATTATAGCTCATACTATCGCAAAAAAATACCCAGTTTTTAATATCATTCCTCACTATATTCATCTCCTCTAAATATCTAGCAACCTTGCTTGTAGCATTTTTTGTAAAAATAGTCATATTATTTAATTTGTAAATTTACATTCATATACCCCTCACATAATTAAATATTTACCTGTCGGAAACTATTCTAAAATTAATTTACATATTATTTAAAATACTATCTTCTATTCCTTTTATATTTAATTTCAGTACATTCGCCTCGCCTATATTCTTTCCACTCTTTTATCTTTCCGTAATACCTTATCCCAGCCTCTTGTTTGAATTTTGTCATAGGTTGATAAAATGCTATATACTCCACTGACTCTCTAACCTCTTTTAATCTTGCTATAGGAATATGATAAAAGAGATTTTTTTTATACTCTTTTTATTAGAGTAAATCATCTTAGCCTGCGAATCCTTAGATAATGTTAAATAGAACCCATTGTCCTTATACTTTAATATTCCATATTCCTCAACCGTGTAACCTAAATCACTGAGAATATAATCTATTTTCATATATATATCAATAGTTTGCGAATGCTGTTGAAGCTACTTCTGACAATAATCAATATAATATTATTATTGTTAAGCATTGGAATGATAGTACTGAATTATTTGGTTATAAAAATATAAATGATGAATTTGTTCCTGGTAAGTTAACTGAGATTATTTTTAGAGCCTCAAAAGAGGAGAATATTAATAAACCTTATTTTATAATCGCATGGTAAATAGCAGAAGATATTAGACATATATTAGTTAAATTCGCACAAAAACAAGCGTTGATATATTAACACATATCAACGCTTGTTTCAACTTAATCAAACTATTCAAATTTTTGAGGTTCTTCTGCATAAGGCTCAATATATCCACATTTTGGACATACATAAGGAATAATTTGGCTCATATAATTTGGATTAGAAAAATCAAATATACCCTTTTTATCTTTTTTCTCTGCACCTTTCTTATAAATTCGAAAAGGACCAGACTGATCAAGAATAGCCTCTTGCATTAAAGCATTACATTTAGGACAAATATGTTCCATAATATTACCTTCTTTCTATTATAATAGGCTTATTTATTTTGATTTATATAATTATAGTCATGAAAGTCAAACTTTATCATACTTATATAGGCTATTTAAAGTATAGCATATCATAAATAGTATAACACTTATATGAAATTTCAAGAATTTAAACAGGTATCCATAAAAATTAATTGTGAATCTTCTAATCTCTGTTGCTAATCTATACTTTGTTTCATGTAACATTTATTTAACCAATTAATTTAATTAACCTAAAAGTAAACTTATATTTATAAGTACCATATTGACGTATACTAAACAACAAACTGCAAATACTAACCTTAAAGTATTAATAAAAAAGGACTGAGGTTACTATGGATTATAAACAATGTAGACACTGCAAAGAAACCAAGGAACTACAACAGTTTAATTTAAATAAATCTTCTAAGGATGGGCATCAAAAATACTGTAAAGAATGTAATAAATATTTAAATAGAAAAAATAAAGAAAGAAAAGCCTCTAAAGAAGGCAGAGTTATGCTCCCTTATAAATCCAAGAAATATTCAACTGTAAGTGATGAAGAATTACTACAAATTATAAAGGATTTCTTTAATGAATTTAAACGCGCACCAACAACCTGTGACTTTGATAATAATGATAAATATCCCCATTTCAAAACATATTATAGGCACTTTGTTTATTATAAACCAGATACTTTAGTGTCTAGTTGGAATGATATCTTGAGCTTGGCAGGTGTATCTCCTCTTGATTATAGAGACTTCTGGTCTGCATGGCAGTATCTTGTTGAGTTATCAGCGTCAATTCTGGAAGGCGACTGTCTCTTTCAATATTGCGGATTTGGTTTAGATTTTAAACCAGATATTTATATTCCTCTTAAGCATAAAGTAATTGATGCGGCTACTTCCAATTACGCATGTAAACACAAGGTAAAACAATATAAAAAAGCTACCGATAAAGGTGCCTCTGTAGAATACTGGTGCTTAAACAAAAATAACAGGCCCGGATTAAACTTACCGAATCTGAAATATGTTTTTGCTGATGAAATTATTTTGAAGTTATCGGAACTAGGTTATCATAAATTATGTTATGATATCGAGAACCTTCATCTAGTATATAAAGACTTTAATGACGCATATAATATTCATAAAAAAGACTATATAATTAAAAAGCTAAAGGAATTTCATCTTAAAAATGGTAGAGTTCCTTTTACTAGAGACTTTTTAGGCAACCCAGATTACCCCTCCTCATCAGCTATAACACATTCGTTTGGAACCTTTAATAATGCATTAATTGCATCCGAATTAACTATAAATACTTTTGCTAATTTACCCTTTGATGAAAAAATAGCTAAGGTGATTTAATGAATCTTGTTAATAAACTTGGGAGGTTGCCTAAATGGCGAGAACTACGTCCCCCTAATACTACTTTTACTCAAAAGGTTTATTATAAATATTGGGGTAGTATTGAAAATTGTGTTACCGCAATTGGACTTGATTATACTCACTTAAAAAATTCATCTATCGACCTCAGAGTTAACTCAAGACTAGATTCAATAATAGAATTTAAAACATTATACAATCGCATGCCAGTAATTAGTGAGTTTGGCGCTAAAAATGCCCTTCCTAGCTACCACTGGGTCTGCAATAATTTTGGGACTTATGAAAATTTAATAATACATTTAGAAAATCTCATAGATACTAACTCTAATATTTAAGGTCATTTTATCAACAATATTATGATAAAATAGTATACTTGTCCACAAATTAGGTGTGTACTATTTTATCATTCCTTCTCTGTTTCTCTTTTTACTAAACCATAAATAATATCAATACCATTTATTAATGTTTGCCTTTGCCGAGCATTTATTTCTATATTATTAAGAAGTATTTTTCCGTCTCCTGCTAAATTCTTTATCAATGTTGCTATTTTTTCTAGCTCAATAAATTCAGAATCATTAAGCATATTGTACTTTTGACCTAATTCCTTAACAACATGGATATCATTACACAACAAATAATCCAATGAAACATTAAAGTATTCTACAAAATTCCTAATAGCATTCATCTCTGGTACTCTTTTATTATTCTCGTATTGGCTAATAGTTGTTTTCGTGAATGCATATCCATATTGCCTATTAAATTCATTAGCAATTTGCTGCTGAGTTAATTTCTTAGACAATCTTATGCTCTTAAATCTTTCTCCAAAAGTATTCAAAATAAATCCCTCCATAACCTTAGCTTTATTTATAATTATGGCCAAACATTCTCTTATCTACTCGATGATTATTTTTATATTTAATGCCTGTAATTAAATATACCCCCTCGCTTTTACACTAACCCATTTTATGCTAAAATTAATTAGAGGTGTTTTATATGAAAAAACTAATAAAAGTTGTAGCAGCTATTATTGAAAATGAAAATAATGAAATCTTATGTGCCCTTCGCTCACCAATAATGTCCCTTCCAAACATGTGGGAATTTCCTGGAGGTAAAGTAGAAAGTGGTGAAACTTTAAAAGAAGCTATTGAAAGAGAAATAAAAGAAGAACTCCATTGCGATGTTGAATTTATAGATATATTTAATGATAATACTTTTGAATATGATAAATTTATAGTGAATTTGATTACCATTAAGTGCCGCATAACATCTGGTGCTCCTACAGCAAATGAGCATTCGAAGTTGATATGGTTACATAGAGAAAATTTACTTTCACTAAACTGGGCTACAGCAGATGTGAATGCGGTAAATCAGCTTTTGAAGGAAGTGTAATGCACGGTTGAAAACTTTAACTGAGATAGAACAAAATAAGGATTTAAAATCTATTATAGACTTTAAACCAATTGATGAAGGCAGTCATAATCAAATTAATATTTCCCAGGATATTTTAAATGCAAGTGAAACAGGCTTAATAAATAGCTTCGTAAATTCCAATTTAGCATTGAGACCCAAACTTATTTTAAATGATTATAGTAAAGGTAGTAAAGTATTAAGTGATATTGTTGTAGAACTTATGAACTGCAATGAATTTATGATATCTGTCGCGTTTATTACAAGTAGCGGTATTACCCCACTACTTGAGACCTTTAAATACTTAGAGGCCAATGGAATCAATGGTGAGATATTAACCACAGATTATCTAAATTTTAGTGAACCTAAGGCATTAAAGAAACTTTTAGAGTTTTCTAATATTCACATTAAACTATATTCTAAAAATAACTTTCATACTAAAGGATATATTTTTAAACATAGTGATCATTATAAGCTTATTATTGGTAGTTCTAATTTGACTCAAGCAGCATTAACTAAAAATAAAGAATGGAATATAAAACTATCTTCTTTAGAGGAAGGTTCATTAACAAATGAAGTAATAACCGAGTTTAGATCTATGTGAAATGAAGCTGATAATTTAACTTTAGAATGGATTGAAGCTTATGAAAAGATATATTTAAAACAAAGAGAGTTTGCTCGAAAAAGCAAAGTTCCTAGACTTTCTCAATACACACTAAAGCCCAATAAAATGCAGGTATCTGCAATTCAAGCTTTAGACGCATCTCGAGACAACGGAGCTAAAAAAGCTTTATTAATTTCAGCTACTGGTACGGGTAAAACTTATTTATCAGCTTTTGATATTAGAAATTTCAATCCGACACGGGCGTTATTTATTATACATAGAGAACAAATTGCAAAACAAGCCTTAGATAGCTTTAAAAATGTATTTGGGGATACTAAAAGTATGGGTATTCTTTCAGGTAACTCAAAAGATATTAATAAAGATTTTATATTTTCAACTGTACAGACTTTATCGAAAGACGAAGTATTATTAAGCTTTCCTAAGAATGAATTTGATTATATTGTTATAGATGAAGTTCATAAAGCCGGTGCCATTAGTTATCAAAAAATTGTGGATTATTTTGAGCCAAAATTTTTATTAGGAATGACAGCTACTCCAGAAAGATCTGATGATTTTGATATTTTTAAAATGTTTGATCATAATGTTGCTTATGAAATTCGTCTGCAACAAGCTTTAGAAGAAGATTTACTTTGTCCATTCCACTATTTTGGGATTACAGATATATCTATAGATGGTAATGGATTAGATGATACTACAGATTTTAAATGTTTAGTAGATGACCAAAGGGTTAATAATATTATCAATAAAATTAACTTTTATGGTTATTGTGGTGATCGAGTAAAAGGACTAATATTTTGTAGTGATAAAAAAGAGGCTAAAGAATTATCGATTAAATTTAATAAATGTGGCTTAAAAACATTAGCTTTAACAGGAGATAATACTCAACTAGAACGTGAATCAGCTATTGATCGCTTAGAACAAGATGAACTCACTAATTGTTTGGATTATATTTTTACAGTTGATATTTTTAATGAAGGAATAGACATACCCTCAGTTAATCAAGTTGTTATGCTAAGGGCTACTAAATCAGCTATAATTTTTATACAACAATTAGGACGTGGTCTTAGAAAACATAATTATAAAGAATTTGTTGTCATCATAGACTTTGTAGGAAACTATGATAGTAATTTTTTCATTCCTATAGCACTTTCAGGAGATCGAACCTATAATAAAGATAGCAAATTCGCATCGCTCATAAAAACCCCTGGGATATGTGAACAAATTGTACGAATGTAAAGTTAGATGACAATTAGTGCTGGTGTTTTCGCTTTGAAATTTAGCTAAATGTAAAAAAATTACTTTCTAATCAATTCTTTCGATTTGCCCTAAATAATAGAGAAGTACTTACAATTATGTTTTAAGGGATTCCCTATTTTGAAATCCCTTTTATTGTGTTCTATGTTTATATTCTTTTCAGAGCATCTTAATTCAAAAACAATTGAGCTCACCCATGTTTTTGTATAGCATTATTTGCTATCACCACTTATTACTATTTACTAATTTCACACCCTAATAACCCCAATAAATTACCGAATTTCTTATCTTTAATGAATGCATCAAATATCTTCTCTGCATTAGCAAGAATTAAAATTATTTCCTTACCCCCGAAATAATCTATTTTTAATTTACCAATAGGTTTCATAATATCAATCGTTGAATCATCAGCTGGAAATACAAAAGCATTGTATGTTTTCATGTTACTATTAGATAAATATTTTTTTCTTAATACTTCTTCATACATAAATTGCTTAATAATATCTTCAATACCAGGAGAGTGCTCATAACTAGCATTATAAAGCTTAAAGTTATAATACTTTGCATCCAATATGAATAGTGTTTTTGAGTTGTCGCATTCTTCCAATTTTAATATATCTGGTTCTAATGTTTTTGTTTTAGTAGCTATATATTCATTTTGTAAACTATAAAATTTAGCTTTGTCCATATCTTTGCAAATTTGATTATAGTTATTATCACACAAATAACTAAGAATATATTCCCATATTATATGGAATGAGCTAGTCCCATAGAATGTTATATCATTGGATTCATCACTATTTAATTTATTGTATATTAAATTAATTAATGATTTTAGTAAAGCTACATTTCTATCGTCATAAATTTCGCTTAGTTCTATATTAATAAGATTTATCCACGAATCATAATTAGGGACATCTGTTACTAAAGACTCAACATAATAAGAATCATACCCAAGTATATCAGCATATTTCATATAACAATAGTTCATAGCCCATGCATGAATTTTTGTTACTTGATTATAAGTATCGATGTCTGAAATAGTATGATATGTATTAAAATAAATAGGTTGATCTTCTATTAGTATTGGGTCAATTCCATTAATTGTTTCATCCCAATCTATATCATTGTTACTGTTCATATCTATGTAGGTACATTCTTTATTGTATATTCCATTTAAGAAATAATCTTGAAGTAGATAGTCAGCAATAATAATTTCATTAGAATCATCATTTCCTAAATTTGTATCAAAATATAAATCTTCTTCATTTGAAACCTTACTTGGATCAATTTTTTTAAATAATTTAATTATTTTTTTTGTAATTAATAGTTCTTGCCCTTTTGTTTTTATTTCTAAATATTTTGGTAAAATAGAAATAATATGCTGTTGCGTTGCAACAATTCCAACGTATTTAAACTTGTATTTATCTCCGCTCTTAGATTTACATCTTTTTAAAATACCTCTCTCAGTTAACTTGTGGAAAATATCTAAAATGCCATATAGATCGTCCTTTGAATATCCATATTCTTCATAGAAATACTTAATCAAAATTTACCCCTCCACAGCATTATATTTAGAAATCCCTTTTAAGTTTGCCTTTATAGTATCATGAAAAATATCTTTACCGTTATCAAAATTCTCAATAATTTCTGTAAAAGTATTATATTTAAAAACTTGATTTGCTTTATGTCTTAAAACATCATCTTTTAAATATAACAGTAATTTAAATTTAAAATCATCAGGGTCAACGATTTCTTTTTCCTTCATGAAAAATGGCCCGATTAATTTATCTTCTGCAATATCCTTATTAACTAATATAGCATTTAAAGATTTTCTAAGTGTACTCCAATTTATTATGTATGAAACATTCTCATTTATTTTCAATATTATATCTTTTTTAAGATTTCCATTCATATTTTTTTCATATTCATTTATAGATATGAATTTATATGACCATCTTCTTTTGAATGCGGTGTCTAATTTTTTTACCCCTTGGTCTGCACTGTTCATAGTTGCCCAAATATATAGGTTTTTTGGCAACCTTACAAAAGTATGAGCTTTATAACACCTGCCTTCATTTATCACTACTTGTGCTAAATAATTCATAACATCTGCATTGAATTTTATTGAATATTTACTATTATTTTCTTCATCTCTATCTAACAATTGAAATATATCTCCAAAAACATCAGCCGCTTCAGCTCTATTTATTTCTTCAATTATTAATAAGAAGTTACTATTTGGATGATTCAAAGCATTTTCTAATATTTCAATAAATGGCCCAGGCACAAATTCATAAGTTAAAGATGACTTATGCTGGATTTCTCTCTGAGTTACTGCATCTTCGCAAATATAAATATACTTGTCCTCATTTTCAACATCTTTAATATATATAGGTACTGGTTTATACGATCCTACGAAATTCGAATAATTATATCTTGAATGGAACATAATTCTCTTATAAAGTTTTTCATTAGCAAAGTATTTATCCTTAAATTCTGTATCTATAAAACTGCTCTTTCCCGTACCCGGAGCTCCGGTAATTAACCTATTTCTAGACTCATAATCGGGAATTTGATTTTCCGGTAAAATTTCTTGAAGTTGATTTACTGGTGATTGCGGCTGAACATCATTATAATTTGAAATCATTTCGGATAATATTCTTTTGTACTCATCTTCTGTAATATCTATCACTTTGGGTAACTGTGAACCTATCTCCATAGTATTTTCGTAGCTAACCCGGATGCTAACTTCTAACATCTTTTTTATAATTAGTCTACCAGATATAATATTTGTAACATTTATAATCAAACTTACTTTAAAATTGCTACCCTCTTTAATGCCTAATAATAAAGTATCATTAATAGCTAAACCAACAAGTGGGTTACCTATGCTTGTCTCAATTTTCAATTCTATTTCTTCACTACTAAATAAAGAGAAATAGTTATCATAATTCTCTAACAATAAAATTTTGTACACCATTTACACCTCTTTTAAATTGTTGACAAGCTTATCGTTGTCCATTTTTGTGACTTATTACTACATTTGTTTTCTAAGACGGATTCTTTGTTTTTATGCTTACATTCTATAAAATACAATATCTCTTCATTCTTACAATATTTCTTGAAAATTATTTTATCCCCTGATACTAGGTTTTTATCTTTCCTATAATTATTTATTTCACCAGCAAGTCTTGGATCTTTACCCATTCCTTTTATTGTAATGGTACACTTATAATACTTACTACTTTCTTTATCTATGATATCTATTGGTAGTGTATTATTAAGTTCAAAAACTTTCTTTAAATTACCACTTAAAGAAACAGCACTTTGGTTCGAACTTGTTTCATTAGTATCTGTAGGGTTAATATTTTAGTTCCTTCGAGTATATACAAAGTTATCACCCCTATTCTAATTAATTATACACACCATTAACTCTATTATTGAAAACTAGATGCTTTATTAGCATTTATTTTATTCCATATTATAGGTTTAGATATTATTATATTTTTCACGAAATCTAGTAATATTAACGGCTGTGTATTATTTAATCCAACTAATTCTACCACTTTATATTTAGTTGGAGAGTCATCTCGCTTTGAAATTGATCCAATATTAGTAATTTTAATATCTTCTCCGTCAATTATTAAATTAGTAAATTCATTCTGTAGTTCAATATTATAATAAAGAAAAAATTCCTTTTGATTCCAAGGAATATAACAATTATTCTTTTTGTTATTCTCGAGTACAAAGTAGGAGTCATTTTTAATATAATCTATTAAAAACTTTACTTGTGAATTTATAACATATTTTTTTAATATTATTTTATCTCCAGACTCTAAAGATTTTAATCTTATATAGGGCCCTAGTTTAGTTAATCTTTTTTCTCTTCCAGTGGTTGGCCTTAGAACAATATCTTGTAAAGTCTCAATATCTTTAAATGTTATATTAGTATTATACTCTGTTAACATAAAAAAATCTTGATACTGTGGTTGCAGATACACATATGAATCCTTAGTATTAGTACCACCAATTTCTGTATTGTTCAACATTTTTATCAATTCATATACTTCCATAGATTTCTCCTTTATATATATTTTTTAATAACTTTTGCAATCCCTCTAGACATTAATGGAGGAACAGCATTACCTATTTGCATATAAGTCTTTAAATAAGCGCCCAAAAATATATAATCATCTGGAAATGATTGAACTCTTGCAGCTTCTCTAGGTGTTAAACTCCTAACTTGTGTAGGATGAATATGTGAATGACAATCCATTTTCATATGCGCAGTTATAGTTCTCGATGGTTTGTTTTCAATAAGCTTAAAATATTTATCCTTGAATACATGATTTCTATGAGCATAAGGCATAATATCTGCTATTTTATCACTTGTTGAATCCTCGCCTTGATCTAATCTTTTATATATTTCATAATTTACATCACTACAGTAACGTGCTTTATGATTAAAAACTACATACGAATTCGAACCATTATTAATTTTTCTTAGATACTCATTAGTTTTGTTGAAATAGATATTCTTATCAACCTTTTTCCCACTTTCTTCTGAATCATTTTCTGTCATATTCTTTATTCGTGTGGCATCAAGGGGCTTTATTAATTCAAGTGCATCCTTTAAATCAAATCTCTGATTTGTATTTGTACTATTCTTTATTTCCTCTATTATCTGTTCTGGTGATATATTCTGAGTTTCTTGAATATCACTTCTGATTCCAATATAAATCAATCTTTTCCTATTTTGTGCCACAGAAAAGTCATGAGAATTAAATACATTATATGCTACATTATAACTAACATTTTTCCCGTTTTTAATAATATTTACATTATTAAAATCTTCAACTACTTGATCTGCTACTTTTAACATACCTTTAACATTTTCCATAACTACAAATTTGGGTTTAATTATTGCAATTGCTTTTATATAATACTTATACAGTTCATTTCTTGGATCATCGATTATTCGTTGTTGATTTGCTGAACTAAACCCCTGACAGGGTGGGCCTCCAATTACTAAGTCTATTTCCTTGTTAAATTTAATTAGGTTATCTAAACTTTCCACTACATTTCTTATATCATCTTTTATGATTCTACTTGTGTTTAAATCTGGATGATTAAGTTTATAGGTTTCTACGCAAACGTCTTCTACATCATTAGCTAGTTTTACTCTGAATCCTTCTTGAATAAATCCCAAGCTAAGCCCACCAGCACCAGCAAAAAAATCAATTAATGTAGGAGCATTAAAATCCTCTATAGCTAAACGTTGTTGTGATGCTCTGTAATTATTGTAGAATTTATCAAGCACAAAATTTGTTAGTTCTTTATTAATTATATAAAAATTTAATGCTCTACAAAAGGATTTAAATTTCCGTTGTAACAACCCTTTTAGTAGATCAAAGTCTTCACTCTTCACAATTATACCTATCTCTACCAATTCAATTTCAATTTTAAAATAATTTATACTATAATCATCTAAAGAATAATTATTTAATGAACAGAATTCTTCAATTATTCTAGTCATAATATCTATTTTTTCTATGAAAAATGCCTTTTGACTCCTATTTTCTAATCTCGATATACCTTCAAAAATCAATTTATATTTCCTCCTTAGTACAAACCACTTTTAGTAAATATTTTTTTATAGATTTAGCTATTGAATTTGCAAATAATGGAGGAACTGCATTTCCTATTTGCTTATATTGTTGGGTCCTTGACCCCATAAATATAAAATCATCAGGAAATGATTGAATTCTAGCCGCTTCTCTTGCTGTAAATGTCCTCCCTTGCCTATAGTCTGGATGGATAAACTGATTACCATCTTTATAAAGGTGGGCAATAATAGTTTTTGCTGGCAAGTCAAATACTTGAACAACATAACTGTTTTTAAATAACCTCTTTTTTTCATGTATTAAATCTGGTCTATTTTCATATAATTCTGTAAGAGTCCATTTATTTTTACTCATTTCAGTGTATCTTTGAATATCTTTATCATTATGAGTTCTTGCAACATGATTATAAATGAGCTTAAAATCACTCCGCCTTATCCTTTTTATATAATCATTAGTTTCTTTTATCTTAAATTCAACCAGTTCTTTACCTTGACCTGGTAAAAGTGTTGGTAAATCCGATATAGCTTCTGCAACTGTTACATATTTTTTTAAATCTTTGGATGGCAAATAATCCGTATCATAATGAGTAGGCTCTATTGATGCATAAATTTCATCAGGAGTAATGTTTATATCATTTCTTACACCTATAATAATAACTCTTTTTCTAAGTTGAGGCACCCCATAATTAACAGAATTTAAGACAATCATTTTAGGCGTAAAATTCACTTTATAATTTTCACTTAGTTTACTAATGATTTCTTCAATAATTAATTTTCCATTTAATTTTGCTGTCAATATCCCTGTTACATTTTCAAACACAAAAAATTTAGGTTTAAAATGATTCAATATTTTAACGTAGCTTTCAAATAAATAATTTCTAGGATCATCTTGCATTGCATTTTGATCCTTTGCTCTACCTAATGAAGAAAAACTTTGGCATGGTGGACCACCAATAATAACATCGACTTCCTTATTTCCAACCGATTCATCTAATAATTCTAAAATATTATCACTGGTTATATCAACATTTAGTACAGATTTTGTAATTTCATTCTCAGTATAATTATAGTAATTCATTCTCTTCTTTAAGGTTTCACATGCATCTTTATCTATTTCTACATGTGCTAATGAATAAAAGTTTTCCATGTAAAATCCCTCACTTAATCCTCCACATCCTGCGAATAAATCTATAAAATTAAATGTATTTCTTTTGTTCATATCTTACTCCTCACTATTAGGTTAAATATTTTTTTAAATTCACCATCCATGTTTTTAATTATACACTTTTCTTAATTCAATTCAAGAACATTCGTTCGTAGTTATTATATCCAACTTTCTTTATTTTTATAAGGAATTTTCCCTTAACTTTTCACTAAATTATTTTCAATATCACTATTCTTATTTTCATATAAGAAAACAAGATATGTTGTTTTTATTGATATATATTGTTTTTATTGATATAATTTATTTGTATGATTTTTTATTTAGAATATCTATATTATACACGAAAAGTAGGTTGCTAGGAATCCACTTTTTTACTTAGAAAAAGGTAGCGACTAAAAAGTCTCTACCTTTTCTATTTCTCGATTTATGCTTAGTAAATTCACTTCGCTCATATTCCCATCCCGTCAAGCTGAGCGAAAAGTCAGTTTTCGAGAAAATTACGAATAGAGAATATATGGATATTATAATCTAGATTCTCTTTATTTTTATATATTTATATATTTACTTAAGAAATAAATACCCATACGTGTTAGTGAATATTTGATAGTTTATAAACCCAAAAGGCTAATTAAGCTATCTTCATTTAATTATTTTATATGTGCCATTGGCCCTTTAATGTCTATTATTGATATCACTCTTTTAACATTATATACAAAAACGACAACACTAACCTCACCTCTCACCATTTTAAATTTCCTTGTAAGAAGCTAGTAAAACTTCATTGTCCTTTTTATAGTTCCAAAAGGATGTTCCACAATATTTTTTCTCTTTTTATACCTTGTCATTTCATTTTTTAGTCGTTCACGTAGCTGCTCTGCTATTACTTCCTTTGGTCCCCTGAGTGCAATCTTACCGTCTCTAGCTGTTGTGCCTATGTTTGAGCCATTAATGAAACTGTAACAGTTTTTATTGATAATTGCCATTAATGTGACACAAACTTTTCTCTCCTAATAGCATTTTAAATTCATAATACCCCCATAACTTATCCAAAGTCAAAACAGTTCCAGATTTTGTCCTATCGATTCCTGCTTTTTCTATTTCATCTTTGCGTTCATTCCGTAATTTCTCTATTAGCTCCCTTGCTCCTTCACCATAGTGAAATTTATTATGGCATCCACTGCAGAGTGATATAATATTAGCTACCACGTCAAGTGAATTCTCAAATTCATCTGAATATTGTAATGGTATTAAATGATGTGGTTCCATATATTTAATTTCAGTATTTCTTCTCAAGAAAGATTCGTGCCTATTATCAACTTCACATTCAAAATCAGCACGTATTAATGCCTAAATTGCTTTCTTCTTACTTCTTTTATATACCTTTCTTTTTCCTTCTGTTTTTTATTCTTGTTTTGGTTCTGGCTCAGGTATATATTCTTCTTTTTCCACTTGCAGATCTTCTACAGTTATACTATCAATTAATTCTGAATCAGCTTTATTGTTTTCAATTAGCAAATAGGACTCGTCCACTTTGTTACCAATTTCTGTAACAGGGTCGTATCCGCCTCCTTAAAAAAGTAAATATAGAAGTATAGGGTGTACATTTAGTATAGAATAAGTCATGAATGAAAATTAAGAATAATGCCTTTCGAAAAGTTACCTCTAATTTCAATTACATTTATTAGGCTTCCGATGCGACCCTCTTGTAGCATATGGAAGCATATTCGAACATATTTTACTTGCTAACAGCATTGCTTGAATCTGGATCTTTAGGGCCTATTTCTAAAGAAGAAAGTTCTAATATTTTATCTCCATAAATATCTTTAATTGGACAAGGATAAACCGAGTTTATACTTTCGTCTAAGACTGAAACAAGTTCTCCATCTTTCATTATATAAAGCGATTGCGATCCACTTTGTGCACCGATAGAACCGGATACAAAGACTCCATTTATATTACTTTTAGCTTTTGATATATTCATACTTATACAAAATTCGGAATCATTTTGCGCTGTGCTTACTAAACTATACTTATCATTTATATATGTTTTTTAACTAATGAAACTGCATATTGCTAAGAACATTAATAGCAAATTCCTTTCTCTCATAAAAACCCTGGCAGAGTGAACGAAAACTAATTTCTATGAAATATTTTAACAATGAGGTTTCATGGAATGTTCATATTCCTGTTAGGATTAAGATTAAAACCAGATTTTTAGCCGTTTTCGTAACATAATTATAAATTTTTATTAAAAAACGAAATATAGATTTTAAAACTTGCACGCATTTTTAGTTTTTGCTCAGCCTGCTGGTAGACGTGAACAAATTGTAGCCACAATTTGTTTTGCTAATAAATAAAATTTAAATTTATTTCTATTTTAGAAAAATTGATTTACAAGTAGCTTAATTTAAATATCCCGCCACTCGCCTTCCATATAATTAGATTTTATAGGCTAGCTTTGCTGTGCTTATTTTTATCAAAAGCATAACATTGAGCATAACTCAACTTCTACAAGGGCTTATCACTGTGTAAAAATCAATATATTTTTTACCACACTGTATAATCAATACCGTCTAAATCCAAACTATAAGTAATTCGGACTACCGATTTTGGGAATATTCCTTCTTTAAAAGAATCCTTTGTAATTTTAGGGAAATTATAATCTACTAAATATTTTCTTTTTTCAAGTACTTTATATTTACTTTCTCTTATACTTGAACCCAATTCATATCCTTGCTTTAATAATTGCATCTCTAATTTAGCTTCATCATATCCTAAATTTATTAATTTAATTTTCATATCATTAACTGATAATCCAGTATTTGATTCTTCAAGTCTGCAAAAATAGAGATATAATTCCTTTTTACTAAATAACTGGTGCTGTCCTGTAATTGTAATAATACTTCCATATCTTTTTATTGTTGATTTTACTTCAAAACTTTCATTATCACTTTCTATATCATGACTTCCGCTGTTTGCTGCTGACCATTCTACATTTTTGTTCATCTTATATAAATATTCTAATACAAGCATCTCTGCAATAATGCTGTATGCTTTTTTATCATATATTGAGTTTCCTAAAAGTTCTTTCCAATGCTTCCACCATTCAACGGGATTGTTCAAAAGCCTAATTCTATCCTCGCCATTTTCACCAGGTCCAATAAACTGTACACAAAGTGTTGCAAATTCATTCCTCACATTTTCTATAAAACAGCTTAATATAAGATACTTGCTGATAATACCATCAATATATATTTCTTTAGAATAAAGCCTGGCATTTGCGAATTTTTCATATATATCTTCTTCTTTATCATATGGTATGGCTATACCATATTCTTCATCCATCCGTATTACAATTGCTGGAAATTGCTTTGGTACATTTATAATTTCTCTGACACCTCTTTTAGTAGATGCAAAGTATTCTCGTATTTCATCCAATATGTTCATTCTTTTATATCCCTTCTAAATAGTTTACTTTCTTCTTCAAACTTAAACACTTATTTCCAAATCCTTAAATAATGAACGTACATATTCCCCCTCACCGCCTATGTATAGAGCCGGCTCAATAACTTTTGTTCTTGCAGTATTCAGTTTCATTATAACTCTGAACAATGAATCTGCTTTAGTTGCAGTATTTCTATTAAACTCTGCTAGTTCTCCTTTTGATACCCTACTATGAAAATACATAATGTTTCTATAAACACCAATGTAATATCCCTTCCCTGAGCGATCAATCAGATTAAGAATTGTATCCGTAGTAAATCCAGGTGATTCAATTACATCAAGTGTTTTTTGTACATTTCCCTGCCATGATAAATATATGTACCACCATAATGTTCGCAGCCATATTTTGCTTCCGCGTTTCCAAAAGTGCGCTTCATTATCTTTTCCCCACCTATCTGTCACTAAATCAGGTACTACTTTCAATGATAAATATCTCCAAAATCCATCATCTGAAGCAGTTCTCATATTAAATAAAGATCTATTTTCAAAATAGTTATAGATATAAATTCCAAAATGAATGTCTATATCATAGTCCCTTGAATATTTTTCTTTTACTTCTTTATAAACATTCTGTAATTCATTTCTCATTTCTAAATAAAAATCATCTACACTAGGTAGACATGATGAATCTCTTATCCATTCAACCATTAGTGTCTGAGCTTCCTGTCTTTTTAATGTTTTCATACTCATTTTTATGCCTACATCCTTTCATCAAAAAACTCTCTTATTGAATAAGACAGTAATTCAGGTTTACTTGCATTCCATCCTAAAGTTGTTATAAAATAATTTACAGCTTGTGCAATACTACCATTTTCAAACTCTGCCGCTTCACTTACTATAGAATCCCAAAATGATTCACTTCTTAGTTTAGTTATAACTATCGTTAATGCACTTGCCATAATTTCTTTTAAAAGTTGCTCATTATATGTTGTCTTTGTCTTATCCAAATACTTATAATTTTTATGACCTGAATTAATATATATTGAAAAGCATTCTGCAAAATCATCATATCTCGGATCTTCCCACTCACAGTTTAAATACCATAATGGTTTTTGTGAATCATTAATTTCATAGATAGGAAACATTGATCCAGTACCATCAAGTCTTAAGTAAAACTTATCTATTTCTACAACTATACATCCAGAAGAATTTGCAAGATGCTGTTCATTGTTTAATGGATTACCAGGCTTTTTTATGTATAGAATTGTAGTAAATTCTACATCTCCTCGTAACTGTGCTTTGTCAAAAAAATATTCCATATTAATATTTAATTCTTCACATGTATTTTTTATTTCACCAACCTCTATTATTCCACGCTGTTTTGAATCTGCAGAAGTCCACACAACAGCAATTCCTACCACTGAATTACTACATGCAACACCCTTTTCACCAAAAATAATGTCATAATTATTAAACTTATATTGTCTATTTATGCTAAGGTTATGTTCATCTATATTCCATATCCCCTCATTGTCACTTATCATATATATTACCGAATCATCACTAATTCTCTCACACTTAAGGAAATTCTTTTTACTGTTTTCCATATAACAAAATGAATACTCTGATATCTCAATACTTATATTCTTTAACATATCTTCTGTAATCATTGGAAAAGATGAAATAGCTGCTAGCATTATTTACCCTCCCTATCTGCTTCAATGATAAATGCAGGCTTAAAGTCTCTTCTTTTCATATTTATTTTTATACTGCATTCTATACTGTATTTGTGAGATTCTTTTGAATTTATTGTAAATCCATAAAAATTATTATCAGATTTCAACTGATTTATAACTAATTTATCATATTTCTGTGTTAAATTAGTTTCATCCAATATCATTGAATAGTTTAGACTGTTTTTATCATCAAATGTTATTAATTTAATTTTTATATATTCAATATCAAATGGAAATTTCATTCTCATTTTCTCTTCCCATTGAGCAAATGTAATAGTTCCACCTTCTGCATCAACACCAAAACTAAGACTAATATTACGTATCTTATTTTTAGCTGTTACTAATGTTATGACCTCAATTCCATCTTTCATATATTTTATATTGTTCTTTTCTAAAGAAAAAATTACATCTCCATGTTTTTCAGTATGTCTTGAGTTACTTTTATTTTTTAATGATACGCTTGGTTTTTTTCCAAAATTCTGAGGTGGTAATAATAAATCACCAAATACTTTACCTAGTCCACTACTTTTTTTTTGAATCATAGATTCATCATCTGCTGTAAATTCTTTAGATATCTTACCCCTAACATGTCCTTGAATTTTATTTATAATTTGTGGATGGTTGTTATACAAGCTAAAATCATTCCACGATGTATGATCTGCCATTTCTCCTTTTCGTACATACTCTTCAAGTGAATATTTTTCTGAAGTACCAGTAAGTTCATTTTCCGAATTTAATACAAATACTCCAATAATATAATTATCATTATCTGAGGCCTGTATACCATCAGTCCAAGAACCTACATTTTCATATGAAACTAACATACCTGGTTTTCTTGTAAACGTAACTATAGGTTTATTCTTTTCTATATCAGCATTTATACAGTTAAAATATTCATAAGGACTGGGTTTATTGTCTGGATATTCCATTTTTAATAATTTTCTATTTGCTTTTATAAAACAAAGTGTACCAGCTTTACCCTGTTTCAATACATTCTTTAATACTATTTTCTGATATTTTATATCAGCTTCATTAATGATGTCATCATACTGTAATTTCCCATTTGCAACTGCACAATTATATAATGATTGTATTATCTGATATGCTGGCTCCATTGAATCTTTTGTCACTGGATTTGAATTAATGCTTGCTCTAAGAAATTTTCCATAAGGATAATGTGTATTATTTAATCTTGGAGAATACCATCTTTGCAAAGAAATTCTAAGATATTCTTCAATATTATACTGCCAAGATTGTTTTTTTTGCTCTCCACCCTCTGTAATATCAACAATTTGATTATTTGATAGTAACTCTTCTTGATTTATATACGGTATTATAATAGTTGTACCTGTTTCATCATCTTTATATTGTTCAATGTTAAATATGTCAAGGATACGATTGATATAATCTTTATCTGTTAAAGGCTGCGTTTTATTTTCGCCTCTTTTTTCTCCCCACCATGCTATTCCTCGTTTAGACTTACCTTCATATTGAGGTATTAATGAGTCAGCATTGTTTTCATCTTCTACCAAACATGCTGCCATTCTTGATTCGTATTCTCCATCCTCTTTTCTTATTCTACTGTAATACAAAACCAATCCCATTCCCACACGAAAATACACTGTTTTCCCAAGTCCCCATGAACCGCCTGCACCCTCTGCATCTTGAGGTTTACTTATTTCATAAATAAGTTTTAATAAATTTCCATAGTTATTATCTGATAAATCATCGTAATGAAGCTTTCCTGTAAGTCCAACAGTATTAGTATCACTAATTGATATATATTTATATTCTTCTTCATTATATCTTTTATCTAATGTTTCTGTTATTCCTTCAAGTTCGCTATTAAACCTAAGTTTATTAAAAGAACCAGTTTTGAATTTTACAGTAACATATTTGTCTATATCATTTTTAGCATCAAGACTATTTTGCACTGATTCTCTTATAAATAAATCAAGTATAGGCATATCATTATTTTGTATAAGTTTTAGTAAGGAGCTTCCTGATTGCGTCATTCTTCCCGGTTCAGCTATTTCAATCTTCATTTGTATCATCCAAATCCCCTTCATCATCAAATATATCATTCTTAATATGTATTGAAACTGTTTCTACATAATTAGTGCCTCTTTTTCCTCCTGGTATATTTATACTTAATCCAACTATATCCTCATCAAGATTTAAATCATATCTGTTTTTATTTGTATTACTTGCTTTAGATCTACCAGATACTTTATAAATTATTAACTGTGGTGTCATATCAAGACCTGACTTATTTCCATTTCTTAAAATTCTTACTTCTTTTGATTTACATTTATTTATTTTTTCTATAAATTCTTCATCTTTATTATTTAAAACTATATCTGAAATTATATCCGTAGGATTACTTAACACTCCAATATCAACAATATCAGAGTTTTCATCTTTTTGAGTACGTGATACAATATTAACAGTTCCCTGTTTTAAGTTGTCCCAAGCACCATATTTATTACTTTCATTACCTGATACAATTACATTCCAATCTGTAAGTTTTCCTTCATCTGTAACTTTATTAATCCATTCAGCAATACTATCAATATCATTAAATGATTTTAATCTATCTACAAATTTATACTTTTCTAACATTTTACTTATTTCTTTAAATTTAATATTTCTCCATATAAGATTGTTTTTAGCATGTTTATTTTTACTTTTCTTCTCTTCTAGTTCCCCTAGGCTATTTAAAAAAGTTTCTACAATATTGATGTTATGTTTAAGTATTTCATTATTACGATAAAAAAGATACGTCTGCATAGATGCTCCTGTATAATCCATATCAGAAGGTTTTGCACTTTGCATTTTATTTTTAGCAACAACTCGTATAAAACTATATTTAGGAGTATTTTTTACTTTAGGTCCATAATTTTCAGGCTTTATTCCCATGCTATCCATATATTTAATTTCATTTCTTAAATCTTGATCAAGTTCAGATAAAAATTCAAACTGCTCCTTGGTCTTTGGTGTAATCCAAAGTCTTTGCAATAATTCATACCCTTTTCTGTACCCAAACCACCTTCCCATTTGCATAAGCGTATCAGCTTGTCCAACAGAACGTAAAAAATATGTACTAATTAACCCTTCTATAGTTAATCCTCTTGATAAAGTAGCACCACCTATGACTATAAAAGCTGGTGCAGGTTTTGGCATACTTTTAGCATCAGGATATGCAAGCCTTACATGCATCCCATCATTAGTCACTCGATTTTTTGAACAGTTATCAATACATACATGTATTCCATTATGATACTCAAGTTCGTCTTCACTATCCAAATGAATATTCGTTATTTGTTTCAAAAGTACCCTTATTTCATCTTCAATTTCTGTGAACTTAGGATATTTATTTATTTCTTCATCAGTTCTATCATAATCTGGATATTGTTCTTTAAAATTTTCAAAAGTAAATTTATTTGTCTCATCATTCCAAATTTCTTCACATTTTTTACATACATATTCATCATTATTCTGTTGTAGCCACCTTTGTATTGAATCTGCTATATGCTGATGATGATCTTGCCTTTGGCTAGAATGTACAAGCATACTTATTGCTTTTTTGTAATTCCACAATCGCATTGATGCTACACCACACAAAAACCAGCATATTGCATTTTTTAATGAATCCGGTATATCAGCTATTGTTCCATCATGAATATCTTTAATTCTTTCAAGATTTCCCTCGTCAATAATCCTTACAATATTCATTCCATCATACTCATCACTATCAACTCCAAATATCTGTTGTGGTCCAAAGTATTCTTTTGATACCCCAAGTGCTGATATGAAATTTCTAGGATATAATGATTCTTCTCCATGTTCATTTAAAATATTAGCATATGGTGTTGCTGTATATCCTATATAGTTCATTGCTTGATAATGTGAATTAATTTCTTCACTTTTTTCATTTTTCCCATTAACCAAATTTACTATAAGTCCATTTATTGTTTTACGCTGATTGTTAGTTATATCTGTAATATCGGCAGTATTAATCCCAGCTTGGTCCGCTTCATCATCTATAACCAATATTTTCATATGTTTCTGTTTATTAGCATCACTTTGAAGCCACTGTATTAATTTTTTTAATCTACCAGCATTCTTTAAACATACTGTAAAATATCTTTCTACAGAATCATCTTCGAAATGTAAGTCCTGTGTTCGTTGCCCTAATGATATTTTTTTAGCTGGATGTTCAATTCCTCTCCAAATTAAATTACCTGGAAAATTTAAATCATTTAAAAGTCTTGTCTGAGTTTGATCACGTAAATTTTCAATTGTTCCTGATAATACTATAAACATATTCCATCCCCAATCAGCAGACATAGCCATAAGTGCAGCCATATTAGAAGTTTTACCTGATTGAACATTACCGATAACAAGACCTTTTATAGGATTGCTATCTACTGTATTGCTGCTAAGCCTCTTTAGGATTTTTATTGATGATTTTTCAATATTATCAACAACCTTATCCTTAAATCCTTGTTTTAGAAGATTATTCTTATATAATATCCATGCTGACTTCTTATCCGTTGGCACTGTAACCGCATTATCTTGATTTTCATCTAATATCATGGAAGTACCTTCCATAAATTCTGCATCTTTTGTCTGTTCTTCCGCTTTCTTTTCTTGATTAACTATTTCTTTCCATCCAATTGAATTAATTTCCTCCCACCAATTTGTCTCTTTCTGCATTTCTAAAAATTTATTAAGTTCTTTTTCATTTTCTTTATTGGCATATTCAATATCTTTCCATTGTATATCATGCTCACGAGCCCCTCTAATCCAGTTTCTATGATTATCATATTTAGGTAATATGTAATTTACCATATGTATCCTCCCTTTTGTATCATAAATTTTATTAGTAAATAGAACTTGTCCACTTCGTTACAATTTATGTAACGGTTTCGTGTCATCAAACAACAAATGTAAACTCTCTATAAAAGATTATAGTCCTGTTGAATATTATTTTATAGAACTAGCCCTTTCTGTTTTCAGTTGACTGCCCCTCACCCATAGTTCACTACGGAAGTTAACAGTTATTTTGAAATAAACCTACATATAGGAAAATTTCCACCTCCTTTAAATTGACCATACCTTCCATTTTTTAATACTAACTCCCCTCCACATTTAGGACAAAAATCACTATTAACTTTTATAGCTTTTTCAGCTAAGTCTTGTGAATTGCTTTTACCTGAGGTTTTCTAGTTTCTTTACTATCAACATTTAAAGAAATTAATTTCTTTCACCCTATAATTTTCATTACATAACCCATTAACTCTCCTAAATCACCAGAAATAAGTTCAGCCACTCTTTCAAGATTTACAGGTGCAATATGACACTAGCAATATTTCCACATGATACAGGATCATTTATATCTATTTTTGCATTAGTAGGTATATCTGAAAGCATCGGATATAAGATAGTTACAGTCTTATCCCCACTACTGCTTACTGCATAAATCGCTAGTTGATATAACATTTTAGCTGGCAAACTTCTTTCCTACAAATCTGTATATTTAGCATCTAGCTATTTCACTACCCTCCCTTCATAAGTGCAAAGTCAGGTCTTGGAGTAGGTGATTCCCTGTTGCAGGAGTTAAACCCTAATGTATAAATGAACATATTCCGTAAGCTATACTGGCCTTTTACGGAGTATCCTTCACTACAGTTCTGCACTAATCTACCTATTAATGTTTCAAAAAATGCATTCATATCAAAAAAGTACCCTCGCAGATTAATATGTTTAGAACTTCCCTCTAATTGAATACCTTGTGATTCATACAAAATGTTAATTATTTCAAGGATCGCAGAGTACCTTTTTGATAATCTATTAAAGTAATTGCACGATAATGTATCCTTTGTAATTCCGCCTTGACCACAAAGTCTATTATTATCAATTCTGCTTCTATGTGATGATACGTTCTCTCCGCGCTCAATATAGCTCTTTTGAATTCCCCTATGGAGCAATTCCTCTGCTTCAACATAAATCTCATAGATAAGTAAGTCAAAAACTTAAAATTTTCTTCCCTCAACTTTCAATGTAAAATATTACAAATAAAGTTTTCCCGTTTTCAACACTCACTTACTTTTATACACATTATATCCTATTTAACTTATTAAAGGGATTAATATCTATTTTAAATAACAAAATATATCAAAAAAAGCTAAAAGGCTACATTCCTTTAATTTATATTAAAAGGGATGTAGCCTTCTCATGTTGGATTAGATATTTTCTTTAAAGTGTACACAGCTCTTTGTATATTTACAAATAATTATTTCTTTAAAGAATTATGTATTACTAATTTATTAATTTTTCATAACAAAATATTATTAATTGATTTAATTTTTTAATATCATCAGCAGAGGTAATTATTACTCTTGATTCACCAAGTGATTTCGGTGCTAGTTCAGTTTTGAAATCTGATACAATTGTTTCTATTTCAGTTAGCGGTAATTTTGTAATAACATTTTTATTACTACCATCTAAATTTATTCTCAAAAACCATTTAGTTGTATTCCCAACATATATTGAAAAATAAGCAGTAGTATCTTTGTAATTCAAATTAGTAATATCCTTATCCGCTTTACTTAGAACATTTTTTATATATTCAAATGAATTTAATTCATCCTCACTTGTTACAACAGCTCTTTTGGTTGAATTTATATTAGCTGTAGATTCAACACCGACTTTACTCTCTTCTACTTCGTCTTCTTTTCCCACAATTACATTTGACTCTGTTTCTTGTTGGTATAACCCCTTACTTACTATATCTATAACTGCGTTTGATATTGCTTTTTTAACTATTGGTCTAAATCTTTCTATTACACTGCTTGTAATTCTTGAACTGCTGACATCTCTTATTAAGTACCTTATAAATTCATCATCAGGGTTTTTAAATAGCTCTTTTAAACTATTATCTAATGTAGATGTATAAACTAACTCCTCAGCATACCTTACTAAAAAATCCTTATCAAATGACTCTTTTTTAAATCTTAGTAAAGTTTCAAAATCTGATTCCTTTAAATTCAGCAAATCAACAATAAGAAATGGTGTTTCATCCATTACATTATCTGCTGTTAAATCAGTAAAAAATTTATATTCGGTTCAATTAGTTATAATTGCTATTCTAACCTCTGTAACAGCATTAAAATATCTACAAAGTTGAGCATCGTGATTAGATAATTTTTCATTTACAGACTTAGCCTCAACAAATATAATAGGTGATCCATCTTTAAATATTGCATAATCAACTTTTTCGCCGCTCTTTTTACCAAAGTCAGCCACATACTCAGGTTTTATTTCTAAAGGATCGAAAACATCATAACCTAACACCTGTATAAATGGAATTATTAAAGATTGCTTTGTCGTTTCTTCGTTACTAATATGTACCATTCTTTCATTAACCTGCACTGATAATTTCTGTAACTCTTCCTTGAAACCCATCTACTCATCTCCTATACTCTTATATAATACCTTATTCTACAAATAGTATTATCTACCCTCTATTTTTGAAATAAATTCATGGATTTCGTATGACAAATATCCACCTAAATATAATACACAAGGATGGAACTGATATCCAAATAATTGAATAACTTATCATATTAACTTCACTAATTAAATCAAACTATTGAGATAATATATTTCCTTTTGTCTCCATGACTTCCCCAAAAATCAGCTAACTTTACCTTATCCCCTATGCATACCTTTAGCCCATCTTTTCTATTTTTTAGAAGTTCCAACTCAACCTCAATACCCTGACTTTGATCATTAGTTATTATAACTTTTATCCCATTATTTATATTTCCTAATATAAGATTACAAATAGGTGGACTACTATTTATTGGCGTAAAATATTTCAGCCATAGTACACTATCTACATTTATATAGTCATATACAAGAGCATCTTTATTTTTTTCAAATTGTAACACTGGAAAAGATGTTGCCTTAGGTATTGTTAATTTTTTTAACCTCTTATAGGACTCTTTTAAAGCACAAGTAGGTAAAACTATCTGACCTTCATCCACATTTCCAATAAACGTAACATTGCCTATGTAAGTTAAATAACCAGTATATGCTGCTACAAGTGCATCTAGTTTATCTGTTTTTTCGTGTCTTCCACATCCAGAAAGTATTTTTTCAAGACCTTTAAAACCTGATTTCTCTAGTATATCAAGTCTTTCTTTTAACCCCTTATCAGTATCTTTAGGTGAAGGAATATATTCTAACAAAACTGTAAAACAGGCATGAGGAAATACTTCTATAAACCCTTGAATAGTATTATTATATTTCCTATCGCTTATTTCTATATAACCTAATTCCTCAATCCTTGTGTAAAGATTAAATCCTGTTTTCATCCACCCTTTCCATCCAGTAATTTCATTCATGCTTCCTGGAGTAGAAAATGGATTTATTCCTCTTCTGGATAATTCATACTCGCTAACTTTTTTGTTGTAATGTCCCTTTAGTTTGCAATTTAAAGTCATCCTATACTGGTCATTATTCATAAACCCATAATTCAATTTATATGGAGCATCCACCGCTATTATAGATACTTCTTTATTTTTCAAATAATTAAGTAACCCATCAGGGACCATATTATCTATAAATTCTATATTTAGTTTCTCATCTATACTTGCCACAGTCAGTTTTTCCTTATGTACATCAACACCAATAAAGTTCACAAACCACACCACCTTGTTTAATCATCTTTCTTTTTATCACTCACTTCTCTTAGTCTCTATAATTCCCTAGTTGTTAATTGGTTTATCAAAAAAATCTTTACTCATATATATAAATAATATAGATCTTTAATATTTATTTTCCTATTGGATATCTAGTTCTAAACTCATTAAGCTGAGATGATAAACTAGAATCTAATGTACTAATTTTTTGATTGTAACCTGTAAGAGAGCCATTTGGAGACTCAACCATACCTTCGAATTCATTATATGAGTTATATATTTTCATAAGTGATTCATAAGCATCTTTATGTTTTGTTGGTGGATTAATCATTGTTTCCATTAATGCCTGTATGTCAGTTCTACCTTTAACAATTACATCCATTTCTCCATTTTTTTTGAATTCTTCATTTTTATATTTAATCGCATCATCAAAAGTATATGCCTGATTTCCATTAACATTAACAGGCGAGTTAAAAATAGCATCATGCCAAACACTTGAAATTGCCTGCGCATCTGTTTCAATTTTAATAGCTTGAAATGAAATTAAAATCATCCCTTTATTTAACATCATCATATATGCTACTTCAGCTTTTTCAGCTTTTATGACCTTTTGTTTATTTGAATATATAACACCTCCACCTGCAATAACCCCTATAAGCATTGTGATAATTATGACTTTAACTGGCGTAAAAAGCTTTTTTTTAACTACAATTTTAGTTGCCTGATCAATTTCTTCGTGAACTACATTCTCTGATTCTATCTTTTTTTGATTTTTATAAGTCCCATTAATATTTTTAATGTTTTTAATATTTTTAATATTTTTAAAAACCATAATAATTAATGGTAATATCAGAATAAAACTAATAACCGGTATTAAATCTCTTAGATAAGAGTAGCTTCCCACAAGCTCGTATCCATTATTATTTATAAATTGTAATCCAATATAATATAAAATAAATAATACGACCCCCAATATTGGAAAAATAAAAATCTTTTTCATAACAAAATGTGTTTTTCTCTTAATATTAGTTTGGTCGACGATGTTGTCAGTATCCCCCTTAACTTCTTTGACTTCCTCTACTATAATTTTAGTTCCACACTTATTACAAAACATACTATTATTAGGTAATTCTTGACCACATTTATTTCATACCATCTAATTTAACCTCCATCTGTTCCACTTATATATATCGTTCCCGTTACCTTACCTCTAAAATTTTAATTTCCTCTTATATTACAAGATTGAACATCTCCTACTGCGTTATATACTCCTAAATAATCTTTATTATTCTGTAGTTCAGTTCCATTCCTAACATCTTTTAAAGATGATTGCAATTCATTACATAACTCTATTTTAGAGTTCACACTGCTATCAGACTTATATGTTAATGCGATTTGATAATCTTTTATTGCTTCACTGAATTTCTCTGCTTTAATATTCTTTTGTGCTTCACTAATATTCAGATTATAATTTTTGGTATTACTATATTGTTGATATTTAGTAATGCCTATAATGCTAATAATTATTAAAACAATTCCTACTATACCTACCCATTTATATCCTCCTCATAAATATTAACTAATTTACTTCTCTACTTTTTACTGTAGTTGGAACATTTCTGTAATTCATTTATACCATGTTAATATTTTAGAGCACTCAGCATTGCTAAATTCCTCTTAATATTATTCATTTTATTATATCCCCCTTTAATATCAATTAGGTATAAGCCTATGCTTATACCTAATTGAGCACTTAATACTATATTTGTATGTATTAACACTCTTGTATTAACATCGAATAAAAGTTATCTTTCTTTACTGTTTAATTAAATTTTCTGTAATGGGGTCGTGTCAGCGACCAATAAATGTAACCCATCCATAGAAGATTATAATCATGTTAAATATTATTTTATTTAGCCAGCCCTTCTTATTTTTAAATAACTGTCCAGACCTCACAGTTCGTTACGGAAGTTAACTGCTATTTTGAAATAAACCTACATCTAGCAAATTATTTCCTCCCCCTCCCTACATATACATGAATTAAACTTACAAAGTCAAAAACTTCTAAATACACAGGTCTGCTATCATTACTAATGTACAGTATATAAATCTGTAATTAATTTTGTATATCTTTAAATATTTTAGAAAGATAATTTTGAAGAGATGATTTCAGATATAGAAATGTTGTATAATAGTCTTTGAATAAAGGTTAAATATAAGGAGGCATATTCTCTATGAATCAATTAGTAAAAGAAAAACTAGATAAGTTGATAGCTTTATTTCAAGAAGTATCTAGTGAGTATAAATGGGAAGGATCTTTAACTAATCATTTTACTGCATTGACTTATACATTAAATAACAGAGAGTTTGATAAAGAAAAGATAAAAGATGTGAGAAAGTATATTAATCAAAATACGGGAATATTTTCTAATTATAGAGGGACTTCTAATATCATTTTATCAGCTTTGTTATCATCTAAATATGAGAGTCCAAAACAGGAATTTGATAGAATACTGGATTATGATAAAAAGATGAGAAAAGCAGGATATAAGAATAATATGTATTTACCAATAGCAAGTTATGCCCTTTTAACTAGCTGTAGTGGAGAAGGATTGGATACAAGAATAAACAAAGCACTAGAGATATATAGTGAAACGAAAAAAAATCATCCATGGTTAACTGGTGGAGATGATTATCCACTTTCTATACTTTTAGCTAATTCAGAAGACACTGTTAAAAATACTATAGAGAATATGGATGAATGTTATAAATTGTTAAATGAAAATGGGTTCCATAAAAGTAATGGGCTTCAATTTTTATCTCATATATTGCAATTTCGTAAAGAAGAAAATAAAGTTACGGTTTTAAGATGTAAAGAAATATTTGATAAATTAAAAGATAATAACTTGAAGGTGTATACTTGTGGGTATGCCATGATTGGGTTTTTATCTTTACTTGGAGATAAAGGGTATGATGCAGTAGATCAAGTAATTGAAGTTGTAAGTATTCTTAAGTCAACTAAAAAATATAAATGGTTAACGAAAGAAACTCATTTATATACTGCGGCTGCTTTGGTTAGTGATGTATTTATTGAAAATATCAAAAATCAAAAAGATCTTATTCAAACAACTATTGGCATTTCTATTGAAACATTAATTGCAGCGCAAACAGTAGCAATCATTGCAGCAGCTAGTAGTACAGCAGCTATGGCTTCAACATCATCCTCCTAATAAGAAGGTATTGGAAACAAAAACATAGTGTTTAAAATGGACTGTCTAAATCAAACAGTACTTGTCCTTTACGTTACCAATTTCTGTAATTGGGCCGTGTCAGCCTCCTAAAAAAAGTAAATATAGACTATAGTGCATTTGGCTGAATCTTAAATGCAACTAATTTCCCTCCACCTTTAGGACAATAAGCACTATTAACTTTTATAGCTTTTTTAACTATTAGCAAACATAAACTTACAGTTTATGTAACTGCCTCCGAGGTCGTAGTAAAAACTGTAAGTTTTTACTTTGTAAGGAATTAGCTAAATGAAATATATATCAGTTGAATATATTCTGAAGCTACATGAAAAGTTGATAAGTACAACTGGTGGTTCAGATGGAGTAAGAGATATAGAACTTTTAAAATCGTCAATTGAGAACTCAAAAGTAACATTTGACGGAGAAGATTTATACGAAACAATTGAAGAAAAATGATCTGATTTGGGCCTGTTATCATTTCCCTTAACTCGTAGAATTTCTGTATTATCATACACATTGATTTCATCATATATTTTAATGGTCCCTTTTAACTTCTGTTGCAGTCTTACTACATTATCTAATGTATAAAACTTCTTTTAAATTTCCAAATTTTTTATATTAAAATCATAAATCTTCCTGCAAAATCAAAGAATCCCTATGTATATTACGATTACACACATAAAAGCTTCACAAAAATTTATAAATTAGCACTATATCTGTTATCCTAATAAGAAAAAATACTGCCTCCTTCAGTGCATACCTGACTCTGCAATAGATAATCCCTACTCCTTTCAATATTTTAACCTTATACATGGTAATCAAGATATTGAACCTGGCATTGAAGGTATCGTAAACCTGGATGATATAAATGGATTATCACTCATTTATACTCTGGAAACCTATGATGGTACAATTAATAGATTATGTTAACCAATAATGTTGATAATTAAAATATTTAAAGTGAAAGCACCAATTTACTTTAGTTATGAAACAATTAATACAGTTATCAAGATAATCATATTAATACCAGCGAGAATTGCTCCCATCCAAATAAGCTGCTTACCAAGCCCATATATTGCAATTGATTTATTAGCACGAATATCAACTCCTTTGTCAGTATATAAATATCTTAATTCAAATTTATTACCAATAATAAATTTACATTTAAGTTCATGTCCAGTAGTAGATTTATAAAATAAATACGAGTTAGTAAAAAGTAAAAGCTTCCAGTTTTTACCACGACCTCTGAGGTCATTACATAAACTGGAGGTTTATGTTTGCTCCAGTTGATACACCTATATTTCTTATTTGTGTCTATAGAGAACTCATATTGTCTACATTGACCTAATATTTCTATGGTTCTGTTTTATCTTAACCGTTATCTCTTTACCCTCTATTGTCATTACACCACCACCCACTTAAAAATTTGTAACACTCTAAAAAAAATTTAATATACTATAATGTAGTCTTCTTAATGTAAAGAAAGGAGGCACTATATGAGTCGAATTTTGAGTTTAGCAGCTAACTTTCTACTGAAATGCATTATTTCTTTATTAAGAAATAAAACCAAGAAACAAATAGTTATAATAATTATTATAACTTAGCTTAAATTGCTAGGGTAATATTCCCTGTGGAGATGTATAACTACATATCATCTTCCGAAAAGTAACAATAAAATAATACATAAAATCTTTCATTAATGACATTCCATAAATTAAATTCTCATTCATCCTTTGTTACATAGAATAAAATAATACAAAATATTTAACAAAAGCTATTGTATAATAAATATACCATAGCTTTATTTCTGTCTTATAGTCCAGCTAACCCTCTTATAACTACGTTCTTTCATACACTTCTTTACACAACTAGCAATTTTTTTAATGCTTGCCTGCAGTAAGGACAAACTAAATAGCTATCCTCTAACATAGTAATAACGCCTTTTGATAATAATACAAAATCTCTACTACACATCTTGCACTTATAACGCGTATATATACTCAACATACTCTCATCTTAATTAATTATATACGTAAAAAAGAGCCACATCATACATGGGCTCTCGATTTCTTTCTTTTTTGTTCTGTTTTCTTATCTAGTTGTAAATCCCTTATTACTGTAATGTTTATTAATATAATACTTTTAATCAGGACATATTCTAAGCAAGTACATAGCAAAAATGGTACTGGATTAAGTACAACCCCTTTTATACTTTCTGTTTTTTATTCAATTCTGTTACTAATAGACTGAACAATTAGGTAATTCGCCTTGTAATGATTGCATATTTTCATCGCTTATTTGATTGGAATCTAAATAAAGCTCTTGCAGATTGACTAATCCCTTTAATACACTTATATCACTTATTTGATTATCAGTTAAATCAATCTGTTGCAGATTGCTTAATTCACCTAATGAACTTATATCACTTATTTGATTAAACTCTAAAGAAATAACTTGTAAATTAGTTAATCCTTCTAAGGGAGTTATATCACTTATTTGATTAACACCTAACTTAAGTTTTTGCAAATTGGTTAATCCTTTTAATACACTTATATCACTTATTTTATTAGCATCTAAACCAAGATTGCCTAAATTAGTTAATCCTTTCAATGGACTCATGTCACTTATTTGATTAGACGCTAAATTAAGCTCTTGCAAACTGGTTAATCCCTTTAATGAACTTATATCACTTATCTGATTACCATCTAGCCAAAGAATTTGTAAATTAGTTAATCCTTCTAAGGGGCTTATATCATTTATTTTACTCATACTTAAAAAAAGTTCTTGCAGATTGATTAATCCCTTTAATTCACTTATGTCACTTATTGAATTGCCATATAAATCGAGATTTTGTAGATTTTCTAAATTTTCAATTCCACTAATGTCACTAATGTGTTCACCTTCACAGGGTAACTTTGTTATTTTTACAACATCGCTTTTATGCAATGTCCCTGTAGGCTTATTTATTGTAGCTCTTACAACCTTCTCTAAATTTTTATCTTTAAATGTTACTATACTGTTTACCGTAACAATACAATTAGCTGTATTAATTCCATCTTTTGCAGTAGCTGTTATTGTTGCAGTGCCTTCACTTAACGCTGTTACTTTACCATTATTATCTACTGTAGCTATATTATTAGCCGAGGATGTCCAATTTACAGCTTTATTGGTTGCATCTGTTGGATTTACAGTTGCTATTAAGTTATCTGTTCCATCTACCGTTAAGCTATCTGTAGTTTTATTTAAGCTTATGTTTGTTACTTTAATTATTGGAGATATTTCTATTGGAGCTACTAAAGTTACGTTAGTTGTTGCAACTATTACGCCACTTACATTAAATAATTTAATTATAACTGTATCTCCAACTATTTTAGATGGGAATATTACTGTATTTGTTCCTAAGTTAGTAATTTCTGATATTTTAGTTATTCCATTAAATATTTGGTATTGTGTAGCTCCTTCTTGAGTTGAAGTAGCGTTTACTGTTGCTCCAAATGTATTTGCTCTTACTGTTGCAATAACCACTTGATTCCCATTTTCACCAGGTATAATACTTGCATTTACAATTTTTCCTGTTGTATTGTCTATCCAATTTCCTGAGAAATCTTTAACATAAATTGCTCCACCTTCAATTATTGCATTAGTAATTTCTGTTGAATTTGTTACGTCATTAGCATAAGCTAAGTCAAATGATTTACTCCCAATTACAACAGTACCATTAGCCGTTGTAGCAAAAGCAGATATATATGATGCCCCCACTATCATTAAAGCAATAATAAATGAACTTGTAATTTTCTTTTTCATATTAAAATACCCCCTATAATTTCGAAAAATACTTTACTCATAAAGTTACATAGTTCATGGATTTTATAATTAGTGTAATTTAATGAATAAATTTCTAATTCTTTTATATTAGCAAATTCGGTGTAATGTACAAATATCCTTTAAACGGACGACATCTTCCATTTTTTAACACTAATTTTCCTCGGTATTTAGGACAATAAGCACTATTAACTTTTATAGCTTTTTCAACTAATGTCTTGTGAATTGCTTTTACATGAATTTTTCTAGTTTCTTTACTATCAACATTTAAAAAAATTATTTTTTCACTCTATAATTTCCATTACATAACCCCTTAACTCCCCTAAATCACCAGAAACAAATTCGGCCACTTTTTCAAGATTAACAGGTTGCAATATAACACTAGCAATATTTCCACATGATACAGGGTCATTTATATTTATTTTTGCAGTAGTTGGTATATCTGAAAGTGTCGGATATAAGATAGTTGCAGTCTTATCCCCTATTCCACTTACTGCATAAATTGCTAGTTGATATAACATTTTAGCTGGCAAGCTTCTTTCCCACAAATCTCTGTATTTAGCATCCAGTAGTTTCACGACCCTGCCTTCCTTCATCAGTGCAAAGTCAGGTCTTGGAGTAGGAGATTTTCTGTGGCATGGGTTAAATCATCACCTGCGGTGCTGCAATATTAAAGACTTCAGAAGGAGATTTATACCCCCATTAAAGTTTGTATTTGTTAGGGTATGTAACTCCCACTTATAGAAGTGGGAGACTTTCCTTCTGAAATGTCGTTAAACCCTGATGTATAAATGAACATATCCTGTAAACTATACTGGTCTTTTACGGAGTAGCCTTCACTACAGTTCTGCAGCAATCTACCTATTAGTGTTTCAAAAAATGCATTCATATCAAAAAAGTACCCTCGCAGATTAATATCAATTCTGCCTCGAGGTGATGATAAGTTCTCTCCCCGCTTAATATAACTCTTTTGAATTCCTCTATGTAGAAAATCCTTCGCTTCAACATAAAGCTCATAGATAAGTAAGTCAAAGAACTTAAAATTACCTATATCATGCTCACCTCATTAAATAACTTAAGCTCTCCTAGTCTAATTCTACCAACATAAGAATTAGTACTTATAGATAACCCGCCTTTAAGTTCTATGATTTCTATAATTCCTTTATTATTAAGTGCTTTTGCTATATCACGAGTGTCATTATCATGAAGCTGTATATCCTTCAACATTATGCTGTCCCACTCTTTTAAATTGACAGTTTGATTTATTATATTTTATCTCCACTACCACTCTCATTGACCTTTTCAATTTCAATTTCTTCCTCTATTTCATCATCCTCTGCTACTTTTCATTTTCCATAATAGGTTTCTCTTTTTCTAGAAAATATGAATGGCCAATTTGTAAGTTTCAAGCATCCGCGCCTATGCACTCGCATATTCTAGCATTTAATTCTTTAAGCCATTTATCTAGTGGCAATCCCTCAAATACAGTCTTATCAAACAAAGCATAATTCATCATTAATTCAATGAACCCAAAACGTCTTCGAAGTGCTACATCTAAAAGAGCAATAGAACGATCAGCAGTATTCATTGTTCCTACAATATATACATTTTCAATCACGTCTGCTTTACAATTTTCATAAGTTGACCTGACATAGTATACAATTCGTTTTCTTGCACAGGTTTACTGTTACTATAAATCAATGCGCGCTTCTGCCACCGAGTAGTATGAAAAGCATCAATTTTAACTTACACTTACTTATATACACATTATATCCTATTTAACTTATTAAAGGGATTAATATCTATTTTATGTAACAAAATATATCAAAAAAAGCTAAAAGGCTGCATTCCTTTAATTTATATTAAAAGTAATGTAGCCTTATCATGTTGGATTACATATTCACTTTAAGGATAGACGTCGTTATGTACATTTTCAAGTGACTGGATTAAGGTGTCTCAAAATAAAATTCACTCTTTATTTTGAAACACCTTAAGTATATATAATTTTAAGTTTTTAAAATATTTTATGTTCTCATAATATTGAGTTTATTTATAGTAACATTTTGCTTTATCAATATCATTGAATAAATCCATCTTGAATTCAATAACCTCTCTTGCTGCTTTTATGCATGGTGGATAAATAGCATTTGGTTCATACCAGCCCTCATTTTCCGCTAACACTTCACGACATTTTTTATAATAAGCAGCCTTTAAATCACTAGATATATTAATTTTAGAAATACCCAAAGTTACTGACTTAGCAATTTCTGCATCTGAATTCGAAGATCCTCCGTGTAATACCAATGGTATATCAACTTTTTGTCTTAAAACCTTTAATAAATCTAATTTCAACTCTGGTTTCATTCCTTTAGGATAAATACCATGTGCTGTACCAATTGCAACTGCCAATGAATCAACCCCTGTTCTATCAACAAAATCTTTTGCAAGTTCTGGATCAGTGTATATAATTGTATTTTCTTTACCTTCTAAATATGTCCCTGTAGTTCCGGTAGTTCCTATAGTTCCTAGCTCCGATTCAACTGATACGTTTAATGGATGTGCAACTTCTATTACTTTTTTTGTGATTGCTATATTTTCTTCATATGGCATATGAGAAGCATCAATCATTACTGATGTAAACCCACAACGAATTGCACGAAGAGCTTGATCAAATGTTCCACCATGATCTAAATGAATAACCATTGGTACAGTAGATTTATTAGCCTCTTCTATACATGAAGCTATAAAACTATCTTCTAAAAATGAAAGTTCATCTGGATGAATTGCTAAAATTACAGGGGCTTGTTTCTCATTTGCACTTTCTACAACAGCTTTTAGTATTTGGCCACTTCCAATATTAAACGCAGGTACTGCAAATCCATTCTCTTGTGCTACTGTAAGCATTTCTTTCATATTAATTAACATATTACATCTCTCCTTTAAATTTAAATTGGTTTTCCCCTTTATGTTAGAGATACCAACAAGATCATATTGTCGGTACCCCTATACCTATTAATAGTTATTTATAGTAACATTTTGCTTTATCAATATCATTAAATAAATCCATCTTGAATTCAATAACTTCTCTTGCTGCTTTAATACATGGTGGATAAATAGCATTTGGTTCATACCAGCCTGCATTTTCCGCTAACACTTCACGACATTTTTTATAATAAGCAGCTTTTAAATCACTAGATATATTAATTTTAGAAATACCCAAAGTTACTGACTTCGCAATTTCTGAATCTGAATTTGAAGATCCTCCATGTAATACTAATGGAACTTCAACTTTTTGTCTTAAAACTTTTAACAAATCTAATTTCAATTCAGGTTTCATTCCTTTAGGATAAATACCATGTGCTGTACCAATTGCAACTGCCAATGAATCAACTCCTGTCCTATCAACAAAATCTTTTGCAAGTTCTGGATCAGTGTATATAATTGTATTTTCTTTACCTTCTAGATATGTTCCTGTTGTTCCCGTAGTTCCAATAGTTCCTAGCTCCGATTCAACTGATACGTTTAATGGATGTGCAACTTCTATTACTTTTTTTGTGATTGCTATATTTTCTTCATATGGCATATGAGAAGCATCAATCATTACTGATGTAAACCCACAACGAATTGCACGAAGAGCTTGATCAAATGTTCCACCATGATCTAAATGAATAACCATTGGTACAGTAGATTTATTAGCCTCTTCTATACATGAAGCTATAAAACTATCTTCTAAAAATGAAAGTTCATCTGGATGAATTGCTAAAATTACAGGGGCCTGTTTCTCATTTGCACTTTCTACAACAGCTTTTAGTATTTGGCCACTTCCAATATTAAATGCAGGTACTGCAAATCCATTTTCTTGTGCTACTGTAAGCATTTCTTTCATATTAATTAACATGTTACATCTCTCCTTTAAATTTAAATTGATTTTCCAGTTGACTTAGATAATTTAATGTAATATCTAACTTTTTCTATACTATCCTTTTCTACTTGGTGCATTAGGGTAAAGAAATTTATATTAGGATTTTCTCCCAGTTGTTTTTTCGTACTTTCACAACAAGCATCAAGAAAATCAGTTCCTACATTAATCTTATTAATACCATATTCTACGGACTTTTTTATATTATACTCACCTGAACCTGAACCTCCATGTAAAACTAATGGCATTTTGGTAAGTTCTTTAATTTCTTTTAATCTTTTAAAATCAAATTTGGGGATCATTCCATCTGGATAATTTCCATGCGATGTTCCAATTGAAATTGCAAGAGCATCTATTCCAGTCTCTTCAACAAATTTTTTTGCTTCCTTAGGATCCGTATACATAGAATTAGCTGTAAAGCATTCACCTTCGCTCGCACCCATACACCCAATCTCACCTTCAACGCTAACATTAAATTTACTAGCAAATTCAACTACTTTTTTTGTTAACAAAATATTGCCATCTAGATTAAATCTAGAAGCGTCTACCATAACTGATGAAAATCCATCTTCTATAGCCTTTTTCAAATATTCATATTCTTCCCCATGATCAAAATTTAGTGCAACTTCAACACTAGCCCTGCTTGCTAACGTTTTCACAATTGGTGTTATTAATTCGCTATCACTATGCGTTAATAAATGCTCTTGGACAATATCTATTATTATTGGTGCTCTTTCAAGCTCAGCAGCCATGATTACTGCTCTTGCCGTTTCTAAGTTAAAACAATTAATTGCCATTACTGCATAGTTTCCTTCATTTGCTCTTCTAAGCATCTCTTTCATTGAAACATACATATTTAATATCTCCTTTACTTTAATTGTCAGATGTAGAGATTGATGATAAATCTAGTTCTTCTTCTTCTTCCAATATTTCCTCTTCTACTGCTGTTTTCTTTGTTAAGATTAATATTGATGCACATATAATTGTACCAACTCCTAATGCTACTAAAAATCCTAATGGATTTTTCATAGCTGGTACTATAAACATTCCACCTGAAGGAACGGGACTTCCTACATTCCAAAGCATTGCAAGTCCGCCACCAATCGATGCTCCTATTGAAGATGCTGCTATAACACGTATAGGATCTTTTAATGCAATCGGAATAACACCTTCAGTAATCATACATATGCCCATTGGAAATGCAATTTTTATATTTTCTGATTCGACTCTCGAATATTTTTTTCTAGCCAATACCCATGATAAAGTAACTCCAAATGGTGGAACCATTGATGCTAAGATTTTTACAGCTTCTGGGCCATAGACACCTTGGGTTAATAAACCATCTGCAAATAATGAGGCTACTTTATTTACCGGACCACCAAAATCAAATGCAGCCATCGCACCCATAATCATACCAAATGCAAATCTAGAACCACCTTGCAATCCTAATAACATATCCGTTAATTTCTTTGAAAATAAAGCGATTGGTGTTCCTAATAGAAAGAACATAATTAAACCAATAACCAATGTGGAAATGAGTGGTAATATCATCATAGGCATCATCCCTTGAGCCCATTTAGGAACTTTTAAATTGTTTTTTAAATACAATACAAAATATCCTGTAAGATATCCACCTAACATGCCTCCTAGAAAACCAGTTCCAAGTGCACTAGCTATCATACCTATCATTAATCCTGGCGCAATGCCTGGACGATCAGCAATTGAATATGCAATTGCCGCACAAATCACCGGAACTATAAGACCCATCCCAAAAACTCCAAGAGAAACAATTGCACTAGGAATTGAAAATCCTAATTTATAATCTTTAATTACTTGTCCTCCAGTAAGGTTTCCTATTGCAATACATAACCCCGCCGCAACAACAAGTGGTAGCATATAAGAGATAGCAGTCATAGCATGTTTTTTAAGTTGTAATTTTTTTAACATAATCATTCTCCTTTCAATTTTTATGATATTAATAAAAGTTAAAAGTCAGTAATGTATTTAATAAAGCTGTTTTCACATTAATAAAACGTTACTTATATTTGATAGGAATAATAATATTAAATACATTATTTATACTTAAAGTCCTAGATCAGTTTGAATTTTTTTAAGTAGAGCTTTTGGTGATTTAATTACAGTATTAGTTGGTACATTTATAACTTTTTTACCTTTAAATCTTTCTTTTCCACCAACATTAATATCTGCTGCAATAATGACTACATCGGCTTCTTTAATATCAATTTCTTTTAATTTATCTTCTGTTCCTATTGTCCCCTGTGTTTCAATATGCACAGTGTGACCCAACTCTTTAGCTGCCCTTATCAATTTTTCTTTTGCTATATAAGTGTGAGCAATTCCTGATGTACAAGCTGCAATTCCAACAATATTCATTACTAACTCCTCCTTACTTTTAATTTTCTTCGCCCGCTGAAAATATATTTAGAATTTCTTCATTAGTTTTAGCAACTAATAATTTTGCACAAGCATCATCATCTCCAAGAGTACTTGCAACTTTTGCTAATAATTTAACATGTACACTTGTTTTATCTTCATCAGTTACAGCAAATAAGATAATAAATCTAACTGGGAGACCATCTAAAGTTTCCCATTCAATGTCTTGTTTGGTTCTACCCAAGGCTAACGATGTCTTATTCACAAATTTTGATTTTCCATGGGGTATTGCAATATAATTACCAATTCCTGTTGTACCTAGTGACTCACGATACAACACATCTTCTAAAAATGCTTCTTTATCTGAAATTTTATTGTTTTCAAACAATAGCTCCACTAATTCTCTTAAAGCTTCATCCTTTGTGGTTGCTTCCATCTCTAATTTTATTGTTTCTTTTTTAATTACTTTTGCTAGATCCATAATTATACCTTCCTTTCTACATTTAGTTAGTAAAAAATCTTTTTACATCTTTTGCTGTTATACATTCACTTAAATATTTAATATTATTTTTAGAATGATATAGTTTTTGTATTTCTACTAAAATAATTTTTAAATACTCATAATCATCACTAATTAAAAAAAATGAGATTCTATTTTCATTAGTAATTATATTTGAAATTGACATTGCTATATGATTTATACCCTTTTGAATATTAATAAATATTTCAAAATTACCCTTAAGAATAACTTTTTTAAAAATAGCTTTTATATTTAAATCTTGATTTATTATACTTTTTATACTTTCTTCACTTTTGTTTATGTAAATATTTTTTTCAAAAACATTAGACTTTAAATTTTCTATATTAATCTCTTTATTGAAATTTTCAAAAGATTCATTAAGCAACATATTAGTTATATTTTGAATGTCACTATCTTTTAGTAATGCCGAAATGATAAGGTAAGGCTTTTCTTTAATATCTAAATGGACAGTTGAAATAATAAAATCGATGTCATCTATATTAGTCATACTTAATTTATGCGTAGACATTATGTCAACAATTATCCATTGAGGAAATGCTCTCCTGATTCTTGTTGTAAGTAATTGTGATGTTCCATATCCACTATGACAAATTACTAACACTCTTTTTTTACTTATACTTCTTTCAATTGCTGCTTCAAAATACATTGCCAAATATCCTATTTCATCAGTACTTATGCTACTTAAATTATATTTTTTAGTTAGAATAAAGATTGCTAATTCGCATTGACCTATTATTTCGCTATACCTATCTTGTATTTCTTTAAGTAATGGATTTTTTATTTGAATATTATATTTGAGCCTATTAAGCATTGGTCTAACATGTAATAATAAAGCTTTAAATAGTGTTGTATCTTTTGTTAAATCGTAATCTATAAAATCTGATATCTGAGCAATCATTTCTATTGTTAATTTTTCACTTTTATTATTTGAATTATTATCAATAGATTTTGAGCTTTCGCTTGCTAGTTTTCCAAGTCGTGTTGATACAAGAAATTGATAAATGTAGCATATTTCAGATTCGCTTATTTTAACTTTATATTTTTTTGAAATATTTTCAATTAATATTAATGTGTTTTCATAAAGTAACTTATCTACACCATCTTGTATTCTAAATTTACTGGAACTATCTTCTATCTGATTTCCTTCTTCAATTCTTTTTAAGCAAATCAAAATATGTGTTAACAAATTAATGTAATATGGTTCATTAATACTACATTTCAAATTATCCTCTAAGTCATTTAATAGAGATTCTATATATAAAACCCAATCTATATTAAACAACTCTTGCAATCCATTAAATGTTGTAGTGTCTAATCTAGAAATTACTGAAAGACCAAGTCCTTCCATACTTTCATTTTGAAGTTCATCCAATAAGGAAGCTATTGCTCTTCTAATGCTTATTTCATCACCCAATATTTTTGTGCCTTCAATTGTTTTCTCTAATCTAATGTGAAATTTCTCTAACCATCCCTCAATATATTTAAAATCGTTTACAATAGATGCTTTACTAACATAATATTTATCAGATAACTTTTGAATAGAGGTATTAGTATTTGATTCAATTAATAAAAGTTTAATAATTTCAATTCTTCTGCTACCTATTGATAGTTGATCTTCTACTTTACTCAAAGAATTAATATCATTTAACAATTGTCTTTTTGCACATGCATCAATTTTTATTACGATTCCATATCCAGTCTTTCTATCTAAAGTTATGGGATATTTATTTAAATATTTTTCTATAATTTGTAAATCTTTTATCAATGTTTTATCTGACACTTTTAATTTAACTGAAAAATATTTAATAGCTCTGTATTCGTTTTCTTTCAACATCAACTTTATAAAACTTTTTTGCCTTAATGTTAAAGTATCCATCTATTACCTCCTTTTTTATTACTAGCTATCTTCTATATTTATATAGTATCACTAGCAATATTTTGTTAAAATACCAAACCACTTCCTTTATATTAAGGAAGTTATAGCATACTAATACTTCCTTATTAATAAGGAACCGTTTACATGATATTTATTTCATAAATTTATATACTAATATATTGTGTAATAGCAAAACTCATTTTAGTTAATATTTTATTATCCTGAATGAATATTCTATGCCTATTTCGTTTAGTAAAACAAAATCTCACGAAATAAAAGCTTATCGAACAGATCGCTATTTGTTCAATAAGCTTTTATAGATTTTAACTAACATATTTCAATCACTCTATCACTTACAATATAACTAATACAAATCTGCTTTATTAACAGTATTTAGTAATTCTAACTTATGTTTAATTACTTTCTTTGCTTCTAAAATGCAGCTTGGAAATATTTGATTTGGTTCATATTCATCTGGATTTTCCTTCATGTATTTTTTAACTGCATTAAAGAATACACTTTTTACATCACTTGATATATTAACTTTACATATACCAAGTTTTGCTGCTGCTGAAACCTCTTCATCCGGATTCCCTGAGCCACCATGTAAAACTAATGGAATATCAGTTATGTTATTAATTTCTCTTAATATATCTAAGTTTAGCTTTGGTTTAAAATCTTTTGGATATAGACCATGTGCAGTTCCTATTGCTACAGCTAATGTATCAACGTTAGTCCTTTGTATAAAATCTTCAGCTTGTCGTGGATCTGCATAAATTATTTCACTTGTTCCCCCTTCAAATGATAATCCAGTATTTCCTATTGTTCCAATTTCACCTTCAACAGAAACATTTACTGAATGTGCAATTTCGCTGACTTCTTTTGTAAGCTCAACATTCTCTTCATATGATAATGTTGAGCCATCAATCATTACAGATGTAAACCCACAATTAATAGCTCTTATAATATCCGCTTTAGTACCACCGTGATCTAAATGAATTACAACAGGTACTTTAGCCTCATATGCCATTCTCTTTACAGTCTCTGCAAATGCATCTGTTAAATATTCTATTTCTGTTGGATGAATTTCAAGAATTACTGGAGCATTTAGTTCTTCAGCACCCTCTATTACAGCTTTTAATATTTCTAAACTTCCTATATTAAACGCTGGAACTGCAAACTGATTCTTTTTTGCGATAGATAAAAGTTCTTTCATATTAATTAACATACTTCATTCCCCCTAGTTATTATCATTTTTTTCTTTTTTAATAAACCAACACAGAAACATGTAACTATTGTTCCAGTCACTAAAGCTAGTATATACATTGGTAAATTTCCTATCACATGTGGTATAGGTGCAATCCAAATCCCACCATGTGGTGCTAATGATGTACAATTAAACCCTAAGGAAATTGCGCCTGCTACACCTGAGCCTATCATTAAGGATGGAATAACACGAATTGGATCTGCTACCGCAAAAGGGATTGCCCCTTCTGTTATATATGATAATCCAAGTACCCAACATGACTTGCCTGCTTCTCTTTCTTCTTCAGTAAATTTATTCTTAAATATTACTGTTGCTAATGCTAATCCAAGTGGCGGAGTCATTCCGGCTACCATACAAGCAGCAATTGGAGCATATACTCCTGAAGCCATTAATCCAATACAGAAAGTTGAAATAGCTTTATTTAATGGACCACCCATATCAGATGCCATCATAATACCAATTAAAGCTCCAAATAGTACACCGTTCCTAGTGCCCAGTCCATTTAAGAAATATGTTAAGGCATCTAAACAATATTTTACTGGAGTACCTACTATGAAGACCATTACAAATCCCGTAATACCAACGCTTAATATTGGAATAATTATTAATGTTTTTAATGATGCTACCGATTTTGGAAGCTTAATATTTTTAATTAAGAATGCTGTTAAATATCCAGCTAATAAACCACCAACTAATCCACCTAAGAAGCCTGCCCCCAGTAATTTAGCCAACATACCTGCAACCATACCTGATACAATACCTTCTTTTCCGGCTATAGAATATGCTATCCCAGCAGCAAGTACTGGAACCATTAATCCAAATGCAACGTCTCCACCTATTTTACTAAATGCTCCTGCTATTATATTATAGCTAGGATCTTTTGGATCACCTGCATGAATACCAAAAGCAAAACTCAAAGCAATCAAAATACCTCCAGCTACAACAAATGGTAACATTGTGTATACACCAGTCATCAAATGTTTATATATACCAACTTGTTGAGCCTTTTTCTTCTCTTTATGTTCAGTTTTTAACTCATAAATTGATATGTCTTTATCAACAAGAATCTCTTCGAGAACCTTTTTAGCATCTCTAACAACTTTATTAATCGAAACTTCTACTAATTTTTTACCGTTAAATCTACTTAAATCTATTTCCTTAGCAGCGGATATAATAACTATATCTGCTGCTTCTATATCCTTTGCTGTCAAAACATTTTCTGGAGCAGATGCACCTTGAGTTTCTACTTTAATATAAACCCCTAATTCTTTTGCACTCTTTTCCAATGCTGCTGCTGCCATATAAGTATGCGCAACCCCTGTAGGGCATGCTGTTATAGCGACTATATTTTTCATACAATTCCTCCTTTAAAATCTTTTTAGAATTACCTTATATAATGAAAATTAATCTGAACACACTTACTTATTAAATTAGTTCTAAGGCCCTCATAATTTCATCTTTACTACTAGCCATTTTAAGCGTATTTCTAAAATCTTCATCCATGAATTTTCTCGATAACATACTAAGTATTTTCAGATGATCACTATTATTTTGCATAGGTACTGCAATCATAAACATGAGATAAATTGGTTCATCATCTATAGATTCATATAGAATATTTCCTGTTAGCTTTCCAATTGCAATAGACGCCTCAGTTACATATTTAGATTTTGCGTGAGGAATCGCAATTCCAAAGCCGATGCCTGTACTAAATTCCTCCTCCCTCTTTAACACATCTTTTATAAATAGTTCTTTATTTGTAACAATTCCTGTTTCTTTTAATGATTCCGCTAATGCATCAAAAGCATCAAACTTTGAGCTCGCATTTATATTTAATAAAATATTTTCCTTTTTTACTATTTCTTTTATATTCATTTTACTAACCCCCCCGTTTCAAATAACGTTTCCAATGCATTTAAATTTTCTACTTCTTTTAATCTATTTAATAGATACTCATCAGAAATAATTTCATATAATCTTTTGAAAAAATATTTAGTATGCTGATTATCATCAAAATTAACTGATAATAACATAACTAATTTAACTTCTTGGTCTCCCCAGATAATTGGATTTTTCAGCTTAATTATAATTAATGACTGTGTTATCACTAGCTCTTTACACCCATGAGGTACAGCTATAGATCTACCAACAGAAGTTGGTGTTTTTTCCTCACGTTCTAATAAACTTTTAGTGTAACCACTCTTTACATAATTAATATTTTCTAAGTATCTTCCATATTTATTCAAAACTTCATCACGTGTTTGAATATCTTCTTTGAAAATAAACACATTTTGTTTTAAAAAATCTATACCTTTAGATTTGTTAAACAAATTTGATATCCAGTTTTTAATTATATTAATCTCATTAATTTCTATGAAATCATTAATTTTTATTGAATTATCTTTATCATCTGTTATTGCATTTGTCGAATTCAATATTAAATCAAAATCCATTAGAGTTTCCTCATCTATACAACTGCTTGTTATTATTTTAGTTATTTCAATCTCTTTTATCTCCTTTTGTATAACACTTTCTAGATATTTAGATATTGTTATTCCACCATCACATATTAAGCAAGTTTTTAGGTATCTTCCTTGATGTATTCTATTAGCTGAAATAACAATATGTAAGCAAATATACCCTATTTCATTTGTATCAAAAGATATTCCACACTCTTTTTCTAGTTCATCTATTGAAGTTAACACTGCACTATATATTCCTGTGTACTCGTATTTAATTCTATTTAGTAATGGATTGTCCGATTTTAATCCGAATTTCATTCTTCGGATAGCTGGTTCTAAATGAAGTGATAAATTTTTAAATAACTCCTTATCATCAATAAACTTAATTCCTAAGCAATTACTTATGCTTGTTATAAATTTTTCAACGAATAGTGTATTTTTTAATTTTAAATCATTGTTTTTATTATTAATTTGATTTCTGCAAGATAAAATATATGTTGTTATTTCATATAATTCATCTGTACTTACCTTAATTTTAAAACCCTTTTCTATTTTAATTAAAATAATTTCTGCGGCTAAGAATTCGTTTGTATTTTTTAAATACGTATTGTTATTAATAATGTTCTTTCCTATTTTTATTCTAGAAATTAATATGCATAGTTTAATAAGCAAAGTATAAAAGTCATGCTCTGTAAACTTATTATTTAGCACACTCTCTGATAAATTTATACACTTTATAATACTATCAATATTTAGTTCAATAAAAATATTCTGAATTCTACTATACAGTACGTCTGTCATTCTAGTGTCATGTATATAACGCATTTTTTTAGCGTCTTTTTCTAAAAAAATATTATTATTTAGACATAATTCTTTAAATGCTTCTCTTATACTGCTTTCATCACCACATACAGAAATTCCTGAATTTTCTTTTTTAATTAAGTTAATATCCATTTTTTCTAAATATATAGAAATCTTATTAATTTCACTACTTATGCTCGTTTGGCTTTTATGAAGCTCTTCGGAAAACGTTTTCATCGTATATGGATTCTTATTAGTAAAAAGAACTCTTAAAATATGGTATATATTAGTACTAAATGCTTTTTCAGTTGCCTTTGATAGTTCTAAATTTCTTTTAACTTCTAAAATAGATTGATCAGAACCTATTAATTTCACTCCTCTATTTTGTTTTTTTTCAATAAAACAACCCTTTAACAAGTTCTTTATTTCAGGTGAATCAAGATAATTGTAAACAGTTTTTTTAGATACATTTAATTTATTTGCTAAACAGTAAACTGTAATGTAATCCATCCTTTCTATAAGAATTTCTATAATGCAATTTAAATACTCATTCTTCATATAACATCCACCCTTGTTTTAATAAACTGTTAACATATAATGCATCCTCCTTTATGATTTTATATTATCACACGAGAAGTTCCACATTCAATATCATAAAGCACTAAGTTTTTACCACTTTATAATCTAATGTGGTAAAATTATTTTCTGTAATTACACAGAATAATTTTTATATTAAATCATTCTTTTAAAGTTCATATATTACACTAACAATGCATCTGTACATTTCACCATATAATTTATATTTATTTTATTTATTAAAAGAATTAATATATAAAAAAATATTAACTATAAAATATACTATCAAAGAACTATAGATTTTGTCAAAAGACTGGATAAAAGCTCATTTAAAAGAACAAATAAAAATTTTATTAAATAAAGTCATAATAAAATTTTAATTTAATAATATTGTTTATTATAAACTGAAGATTTATGGGAGTAAAGAAAAACCTAATGGTAATCTAAAATGATCTTATAGAATAGAAAAATGAAAAAGTAGTTAAGACGTAGTCTTAGCTACTTTTAATATTTGTGTTACATAAAATAAGCTTGTAGTTAGTTCATTACTACAAGTTTATTTACATGTATTATTGTAGGTTTAAGAGAGTAAGTTTTGCCAAGTACCGTTACCGACAATTCCATCAATAACTAAGCTATTGCTTTTCTGATATTCTTTAACAAGCTCTACAGTTTCATTTCCATAAATACCATCGATAGAAAGGTTAAGTATTTGCTGGAGCTTTTTAATAGTACCTACAGTTAATGGACCACTGGCTCCGACTACAACTAAACCATTATTATTTACATTCAGATTTCATTAAATCGTTGGGGTATATGTGTTGTTAAGCACTCAGTTAAATTTAACTGAGCAATTACGCTTTTGAATGGATACTTTTGATACAATATAATTTTCGTTATGTTGAATAGGGTATTCATTGGCTAATGGATAACAATGGATACAAAAACATACTAATAGGTAATGAATAATGGTAATATGATGTAAGCACTTGCAATATGTGGTTGTAATTTTTTTCAAGAAATATGTTCAATAAAAAAAACGTTATTTTTAGAACGTAATAACAAAATTGGAGGTTTTTTAGTATGGGAGCTTTAGATGATATATTTTCATTATTGTTCGTAATCTATATTTTAATTGGAATTGTTTGTTTTATATATGCTTATTTAATAGGTTTCAAAAAAAAGATAAATCTTATATGGTGTTATAAAAATACAGATTTAATTAATAACCCAAAAATCATTAAACGATATGTAAATAATTTTTGGTTATTAGCTTTAGTAGCTTTTTTTAATAGTGTTATTATTTATTTTATGTCTTCGCAAGCTACTGTTACTATTACAAGCTTTATTAACATAGCTTTTGTATTATTTGTAGCATGCACATCTGTTAATGATAAGTTTTAGTATATTCAGTTTGATTATAATACATATTGAAATATGTATATGTTATAGTCTAAATTTACCATACCATATACAATTTTAATTACATTGTATATTCTCAATTAGACACCTTTTATGCAGTTAAATAGAGCCTCATTGCATAAGGTAAAAGTATGAATGAGGATATAGGCTAAATAGGGGTACAAAACAAATGTCGTGAAGGTCTGTTTTCACGGCATTTGTATTATATATATAAATCTAACCTATAAGTTCAAAATTAATGTAACATAATTAGCTATGAAGGAGGAATGACATGAATCGTAAAGTTAAAATTTCGATTGAAAAAAATAAATTATTAATAATAGCTCTAATAATTATTTTAGTGTTTGGATCTTATACTTTTTTCACTCAAAAGCAAAAAAAACAATCTACAAATGAAGCATTTATAAATTGTTTAAATGAAGCAGATGCTTGTTTTGCGGTTCCTTATAGCAAATTTGATGAAGAAGATAAAGTATATTACTACATGAAGGCATCTGCAAATTTACATACAGCTATGTATATATTGCCTTTTACGTCTTATGCTAATGTTGAAAATAAAAGCAGCAATTCAGCAAATGCACTATCTAGACTTTACATGTGCATTACACTACACTGTACACCACAATCAAATAATAGATTAATAGCTTTTAATAAAAAAGAACAAGAGATATATATGTATTTGCATTATATAAGCGTAAATCCTAATGATAAGAAGAATTGGGATTCGCTTTCAAAAATTGCAGAGGACATTGGGTATTAAAGTACGTTATATATAGTTTCAAAAAAATCATGCCATAGTTCGTTTTTTATCCAAAAAACGAACTATGGATGTATGACTAGCTTCAATGACCTTACTAAATAGTAAACGAACTTTAACTTGATATAACACGAACTTTCACCGTTTTTTCATTTATATTACAATTACAAAAATCAATTATAAATAATTAAATAATATAATAGGAGATGTTTAAAATATGAGCATAATTATGTGTAATGAATGTAATAAAGAAATATCTGAAAATGCTATTATTTGTCCTCATTGTGGGAATCCAAAACATTCAAATATTTATAATATAAAAGGTGAATTCTATGATTTAACAGAAGTAATAAAACTTTCAAATGAGCCACTTGTTGATATGAAAATATTTCGTAGTATTACTAAATGTAATCCTTGGGAATGTCATTTGTTTGTTGATAGTATAAGATCTTTTGGTAACTTTTTAGAGGAAAAATAACTTATTAATATTCGTACCATAGATTTTATGTAGGTATAGTATACTTATTTAGATTATAAAAGATATTTAAGTATATTTTATAATCATTTTACCTGTACCATTTACAGTATGTTTAAATATCATTGGAGCAAACATAACAAAATGAAAGTAACCCAATGTTGACTTGTTACATTGAATGTATTTTAAATAAGATAAATCTACACCATCGATGTGATTACAAAAGCTAGCTCCCTGGGCCTTATATTGTGAAATCTATAATCCAATATAATACAATTCACTTATGGATTACATTTTTATTTGCTTCAATAATCCCTTATTTATTAAAAAGTATAACTATAGAGTATTGAAGGAGCAGTCATGAAAAATAAATTCAAGGAGAAGATCTCTGCAGGTCAGTTTATTTTTTATCACTGCTCGTATTGGGTCTACTTCGTTGCAAATTCCCCAGTTTGTGAATTTACTAAATATGAACTAGCAGCACCATGACCACCTAGAGAAATTATTTCAATGTGATAATATATATTCCTATAAATAGGATAGCTAATGAAATAAAGATTATCCAAATCTTTTTATGTGATTTTTTACGCTTATTTTCAATTAAGTTAGAATCCGTCATTTTTATAGTTTCCTTTAAAATTAATTTAAAAAATCTTCTTTCCAAAAAACTCCTCCTTATTGCAACATAGCTTGTCCATTTCACTTTCAATCTCTAAAATAAATCAAGAGCAAACATAAACTGTAAGTTTTTACTTTGTACCCCCTGAGGAACTATTTTAAATACATCAACTAGTTCAAAATTGTAATGAAAATCATATTCACACCTCTTTAACAAATTCTCTACACTTATTTAACTATGTACCATCTGTTAAAACAATTGCATATTATTTCTAATTAATTTTCAATAATAATTTAACAAAATCACCGCAATACTTTTTATATACAGTGATTTTGTTAAATTTATTTAATTTCAATAAATATTGAGTTGCTAATGGTCCTAAAGTATATACAAAACTCAAAATGAAATTAAAGAATTAATCATTAAAATTTGATATCATTTGCAATAATTAACTCTTTAGATCTACTTTGCCAATAACAATAGGATTTCTATTAAAAAGTGCACCCACTCATTTCTTATTTTTAGGTATCATGAGTATTGATCTACTTTAAATCATCAATGTAATTTTTTTTGCCTTTGGCTAATCTATTAATATTTATTCTATTCAAATATTTTGTAACTATATACACTATTGCAGATATCAAAATTATGTATCCGCCATTGACTATTTTAGTATACTGATTATCATTTAAAAAATATATAATAGTCGAAAAAACTACAAATAGCACTATTGAAAACAATGATCCTAAATTCTTTTTAAGTCCATTTTCAGTAATGAATAATGGAGTTATCATCCCTTCTGCTACAAATATAATTAATACCAAGCCAATAAAATAAAGATATATAATGGATTTGACTCCCATGATAAGGCGCCATAGGCAAAAAATGATAATCCCGCAAACCAACCAAAGAAATATGCAGCTAGTTTTAACAAAAAATTTAGTAAGATTTCTCTTTTACATGGTCCACTACTGTTATTGATAATCTCATTAGTAAAACCTTTTACATCATCTCCTATAGTATCTTGAAAGCTAGAATTTCTTAATTTCAATTCTTGCGCCATTCCTATTAAGTCACTTTGAATTACTTGCGCATCGTATGAATTAACCTTAAACATACTCATACTTTTCATAATGTTTTTAATGACCCGATTATCATCTTCCCTTAATTCTATTGACTGCTTTTGATTTTCTTCTTTTAACAAGATTACTTCATTTTTAGACATATTTTCATTCTCCCTTCATTATTTTATCAACAGACATCTTTACATCATTCCATACAATTTCAAATTCTTTTAAAAACTCTTTTCCAATATTAGTTAAAAAATAATACTTTCTCTTTGGTCCTAGGGGAGATTCTTTATAAATAGATGAAATGATTTTCTTTTTTTCAAGTCGTAATAGAATAGGATAAGTTGACCCTTCTTTTACATCCTCAAATCCATAATCTTGTAATCGTGATACTATTTCATATCCATATGTTTCTTCCCCACTTATTATCTTAACTATACATCCCTCTAATGTTCCGCGCATTAATTGTGAACGATCTACCACATTATTCACCTACCTTTCACCACATAGTAGCTTGCCTACATTGTACTACCTAGTAGTTTAACTGTCAATAAAATTCATCAAAATAAACTAAATATTTCCTCTAAATATAAATTCCCCCAAACTATAAGTCTGAGGGAATTTATAAAATAAACTAAATCTACTCTATAACACAGCATACATAGCATTCCTTGTCTGAGGAAACTTATCAAATGTCGTTCCGGTAATAAGTTCACAACCCTAAATTCAAACTCCATAGGGGTGTGCATGTCCAACATAAAAATCTATACTTGTTTCTTACCGAGTAGTATGAAAAGCATCAATTTTATCTGGATATAACATGTGATAATACTTATGAACCCACCCAAGATTGGACATATTATTTATTAAGATACTATTTAATTGTTCTTGTAATTTAGAATACTCTTGCACACTTGCATCCTCTGATACCTTATCAATTAAATCAGCACCTACTGTTAGAGAATCTCTTAGATTTCTCCCTAAATCAATAGCTCCCTCTGTTGTCAAAATCGTAGGGTTTTTAGGATTTCCAGTAACCCACTTGCCATCGCTGTTCCTTTTGTACATTATAAATTTAAATGAACTTCCCACAGCAATGCTACCATAGCTATCAGTGCTAGTCCTAAATTAATCATCGTTTTTAAACTCTAACCAATATGTAAGTCCATCTTTATTTCCTATATTAAACATGGTTTCTATTAAAAGTTCACCATCTAATTCCTTTAATTTATATTAAAAGGAATGCAGCCTTCTTTTTATTTTGATTTTAAGATTGAATATGCGTCTAGTTGTTAAGTTATGGATTTTGAAATTGCATGAATTAAATACATTTTTAAAATTAGGTTAAATTCATCCTAAAAGCGATATAATAATATATGACAATTAAAATTATAGGAGGAATATATATGCTTTTAAACAGTCAAAAGATGGTTTCCATATCAGAAGCTAATCGGAATTTTTCTAAAATTGCAAAGTTAGTAGATGAGAACAAATCTGTAGTTATAATGAAAAATAATAAACCTAAATATATTCTTTTAGATTTTGATGAATTTAGCAAAGGTGCAATATCAGAGGAAGAAAAACTAGACACAATTGCAGATAGAATATTATTTGAAAATTTAGACGCTTTTAAGAAATTAGCTAAATAAAATATATATCCGTTGAATATATTCTGAAGCTACATGAAAAGTTAATAAGTACAACTGGTGGTTCAGATGGAGTAAGAGATATAGAACTTTTAAAATCGTCAATTGAGAACTCAAAAGTAACATTTGACGGATAAGATTTATACAAAACAATTGAAGAAAAATGATCTAATTTGGGCCTGTTATCATTTCCCTTAACTCGTATAATCTCTGTATTATCATACACATTGATTTCATCATATATTTTAATGTTCCCTTTTAACTTCTGTTGCAGTCTTACTACATTATCTAATGTATAAAACTTCTTTTAAATTTCCAAATTTTTTATATTAAAATCATAAATCTTCCTGCAAAATTAAAGAATCCCTATGTATATTACGATTACACACATAAAAGCTTCACAAAAATTTATAAATTAGCACTATATCTGTTATCCTAATAATAAAAAATACTGCCTCCTTCAGTGCATACCTGACTCTGCAATAGATAATCCCTACTCCTTTCAATATTTTAACCCTATACATGGTAATCGAGATATTGAATCTGGCATTGAAAGTATCGTAAACCTGGATGATATAAATGGATTATCACTCATTTATACTCTGGAAACCTATGATGGTACAATTAATAGATTATGTTAACCAATAATGTTGATAATTAAAATATTTAAAGTGAAAGCACCAATTTACTTTAGTTATGAAACAATTAATACAGTTATCAAGATAATCATATTAATACCAGCGAGAATTGCTCCCACCCACATAAGCTGCTTACCAAGCCCATATATTGCAATTGATTTATTAGCACGAATATCAACTCCTTTGTCAGTATATAGATATCTTAATTCAAATTTATTACCAATAATAAATTTACATTTAAGTTCATGTCCAGTAGTAGATTTATAAAATAAATACGAGTTAGTACGATCATCCCAATACTTGATGGTTGGGAACCACCCTGCAGGGTCATCTAGGACTCTATCTCCTCTCACAACATCAACTATTTCTCCTACTATAACTTTCGATTCAGAATCATATTTTTTGCCCTTTTTATAAGAGCGTAATCCTATTAGCAAAGGTATTACTCCCATCAGAACGAAAGGCAAAAAAAGCAAAGCTATTATCATATTAGACACTCCTTAGTTTAAAATTTATTTTTGCCAACATTAGCTTTTGTGTTTGTAGAGCTCTCCATGTATCATTCATTGTTTTTTACAAACAATTCAATGATTTTATCTTCACCAAAATTTCTATTCTCAAAATATAATATAATCTAAATATAATGACCCCCTATCATTAATTAGTTATGCCTACTTATTATGCCATATAAGAAGAGTTCACAACAAATTTATATAAATCTACTTACCCATTAATGAAAGCATTTTTTCAACTTATAATTTTCATTACATAACCCATTAACTCCCCTAAATCACCAGAAACAAGTTCAGCCACTTTTTCAAGATTTACAGGTTGCAATATAACACTAACAATATTTCCACATGATACGGGATCATTTATATCTATCTTCGCGGTTTCACTACAGTTCTGCACCAAATATTCATAATATGGATAGAAGCAGCACATCCAGACCTGTAATATCACTAGCTAATATTTATAATATAAAAAAATATAAATAAATTTGATGAAACAAAATTCAAATGCAACTTATAGTTGACAAAAATGTTACGTTTGATTGGTAGCAATATGGTTGTTTTTTTAGTAAACTTATTTAGGGGTGATTAGAAATGAGTTTTCCGGAACAATTGCAGATTCTTAGAAAAGAAAAAGGATTATCACAAGAGAAATTAGCTGAAATGCTTGGTATATCAAGGCAGGCAGTTGCAAAGTGGGAAGTTGGACATTCATACCCTGACATTGCAAGACTAATTGCATTAAGTGATTTCTTTAAAGTAAGTATTGATAAATTAGTTAATGATTATGAAGAAAATTGTCGTTTATGTATAAAAGAGAAAAAAGTTGATTCTACACATGAAAAAATAGTAGAATTTTTACGTAATGCCAAAAAAGCTACGTATGCAGGAAATGGTGTTGAATTTAAATCTTCAAGACCTAATTCACATGATTTAGAGTATACAGAAGGAAATCTAAAATATATTGATACCTATTTAGGAAGAGATCAATTTGGAGGAGAAGAAGCTTTATGGGAAGATGACATTCCATTTTGGTCAATGAATTATACAGGCAAAATTATTGGAAAAGGTTTTTTAGGAAAATTTTTAAAAGAAGCATTAAGCTTAGTACCAGAAGAAAATCCTTATCGTGGACCTTTAGTATATCAAAATGGACAATATAAATATCATTGCATTGTTAATGGAGACTTTAAGTGGTTTCAAGGATATGAGGAAATTTATTTTGATGATACAAAAGTGTATGAGTGCTTTTTTCATGGTGGAATTATTAAATAACAGATTAATTAGATATTATTTTTAATTATTTTTATCTAAATTAATCTTAATATAGGAGAATGTATAATGAATTTATGTAGAAATGATATCGAAATAACAATGATTCTTTAAAACAATATTTTAAATAATCATTGTTATGTAAAAACTAACGAATGTAATTCACTGGTGATTAGTGTAGGGGCCTACATTGATCATTCATGCCCAAAACGTGCTTTTTCCAAGGCATTTAAGTCAAACTTTTTCATTTTGAGAAAAGCCTCTGTCACTCTTTTAATTTCATCTTTTGTGCCATTAAGCAAGATTTCGTCCATATTGTATGGAACAATTTGCCACGATAAGCCAAATTTGTCCTTGACCCACCCGCATTGCTCTGCCTCAGGTATTGCAGAGAGTTTATCCCAATAATAATCAATTTCCTTTTGATCATTACAATTTACAATGAGTGAAAATGCCTCGTTGAAATTGAACTCTACATCAAATCCATTATCCATTGCTGAAAAATCAACACCACAAAGCTTAAAAGCAGCATAATTTATCCGAGCTTTTGATGACTTTGCTTCACCATTTCCATATTTGCTTATTATTCCCATTTGGGAATTTTCGAAAACTTCAGTGTAATATTTCACTGCTTCTTCGGCCTTCCCACATGCATCATTTGAAAAAAGTAAATTTGGTGTAATCTTCTGGAGCATTTCACCACTATCAACAAGCATTAACTGCCAAGACAACCCATAGCGATCTTGAATCCAGCCGTACCACTTGCTAAATGGATATTCACCCAGTGGCATAAGTTCAGTGCCAACTTCAGATAATGCTTTCCATTTAGTATTAACCTCCTCTAAGGATGTACATGCTACCATCAAGGAAATCGATGGGTTAAATTTGAAGTAAGGACCTGCACTTATTGCCGCAAATGGTTGCCCAGCTAATTCAAAGTTTACACTTTCCACATCTCCTGAAGGAGTATCTCCAATAACTGTTACGCTTAAAATCTTTGATTCGTCAAATAAACTGATATAGAACTCGGCTGCTTCTTTAGCTTCTTTGTCGTACCATAAATGAGGAACTATTTTTTGCATATTGTTCTCCTTTCTTAATCATCATTATAAAAAATTTCACGCTTTGCATTATTACTACAATTCATATAATTAATTTATTGTGCCTTTAATCGTATGCAATTAACCTTCGATCTTTAATATTTCCTTCTGGACTTTTTCTAATGCCTTCTTAGATCCTCTCTCAATGTCTCTTTCTAATTTTCGCTGCTGATAATCCACAAATAGTGTATTAAGATCATAATCCTCTGGGTACAAATCCTCAGCCGTAAAATTTAGTCTTAACATTTTTTCATTAGCAAATTCGCTTCGCTCATTGGAACCCCCGTTGGTCGTTAACAAATTGTAAACACAATTTATTTTTCTAAATACCTGACTTGCTTAAAATGCCAGGGACTTAACATAAACATTCACTTAAGCTTGGTCAGCTATGCTATTTTCTAGCTTTGCATTACAAAAAATGAAACAAGAGAAGCCATTATAAAGAGGGCTCTCTTGTTTCATTTATATTTATATTTATATTTATATTTATATTGTTATAAATAACCTATATTATCTTCCTATCAATCAATCTCTTGTGCAGATTTCAAAACTTCATTATACAATTTCACTGACATTCTGAACCCATTTTCTATTAAAATATCTAAGTATTTCTTTACACTTTCAATTTTTTTATACTCTTTTGCTAACAGTAAAATTCCCATTAATCCAACTGTTCTTAACAACATTGTTTCTGCAAAATGCCTAGCAGATCTATTATTACTCTTTTTATTTCTAATTCTTTTAACCTAATTCATCCTTGAAATCTTTTAATACAATTCGATCCAATCTAAATTCATCTTCTGTATATTCATTCCAAGGTATATTTTTATTTTTAAGCAAGTCCATAAAGTCTACAAGAGCTATTCCTGCTATTTCAGCCCCGCGTGCTAATGACACGGACTTGCTAGTAAATAATGCAATTGCTATTGATATTGTTATATTATCATTCAAAGATTTTGAAAGTCCCAAATCTTCTATAAGTGGTATTAGATCATTGGGTAAATCCAAATTTATTTTTATTCGTTCAGCACCCATTTATTCCACATCCTTAATTTAACAATAAAATTCTTATATTTATATTATACCCTATCTTCTATAAATTTTTAACAAATATTTTATTTCCATAGTGAACTTATGTCTACTGGAGAGGCTTTAGAGTATACTCTGGATTATTTTAATATTAAAGATGAGATTTTAAAATCAAAGCTTTTGAAAGCATATGAGAATGTGAATTGTTACTAGGAAGTTCCTAAAGTTTTAGCTATATTAAAAGAGAAAAAAATACTCACTGCAATATTATCAAATACTTCACCAAATATGTTAAATAAGGCAGTTGAAAATTCTAAAATAAATCAATATATTGATCACATTTTTTCTGCCGATAGCCTTAAAATGTATAAACCATATCCTAGTGTTTATAATTTGGTTTCTAAAAAATATAACGTTGCAAATGATGAAATATTATTTATTTCCTGTAATACTTGGGATGTAGCCGGTGTGAAAAGTTTTGGTTTTAATGTATTTGGGATAAATCGTTTTAATGGTAAAAAAGAATTCTTACCTTTAAACCAGATATTGAAGCAAAATCATTAAATGGAGTTTCAAAAGTCTTTGAGTCAAGGTAAACACAGTTAATATAGTTGAGTTAGGTACATGACAAATGTCCTGAAAACATAACTGAACTAAACCGCTAACAGCGTTGGCAGACAAGTGCTAATTATGTTAACTTAATTTTTGCTTAAATAAAATAGAAAGAAATATCCTATTTACTAAGATACTTCTTTCTTATAATGGACACTTCCTATAAACTTTTATTGTCAAAATAAAAAATAAGGGAGTGTTATTATTTATGTCAGAATTAAGAGAAAGATTGAATCGCCATAGCAGTGCTAACGCGGTATCGTTCAAAAGTTTGTTTCAGACATCGAGCAATTTTCGTAACTAGCATCGTTTAAGTATATACTTAAAATGAAAGCTTTTGTCGGCTCAACATCTGAAAGCAAATCTATTCTTTTCACGACATTTGAATATATTAACATCTTTAATCTACTGCCACCCACATCTAATGATATAGAAGGCATTGTATAGGCATATATGAAAAATATGATCTATGCTATTGGGTAAAACAAATGAGCGTACTATTTACCTAAAGAAAATATATAAGAAAGCAAATTAACTTTAGATTGTAATGACCTTAGAGTTACTATTAATTCACGAACTTCATTAGGTACTTTTAAATCATTTTTTAAAATATAAAAAGAAATTTTCTCTGCTAAATTACTTACTAAAGGTCTATAATTATCTCCAGTACGTAATTTATTATTATATTCATTTAATAAATCAACTAATTGTCTATCATGATTAGTATCTAATTTTTTCAATGTATTTTCTATAGCTTCTATAGCTTTTATACTTTGTTTAGAATATTTCATTTTCAACACTCCCTATATAAAATTTACCAATGGATTATTTTTCTTGGTTGATTAAACTTTCTACATCGCTTATTACTGCTTTTAACATTGTTATTGGTCTCCAAAGGTTGCCATACATACCATCAAGACCATATTCTTTATTAAAGTTTGGTTCTCTCACCATATTCGGACCCACTAACCATCCTTCTATAAATGCGACGTTACCATTAAAAAAAATTTTTAGACATAGTACCCAATTAAATTGGTTAAGTGTGTTATTAGCAAAGAATGTTTCATTATTTACATCAATTTGTTTAAAATCTTTTTTATTTAAGTAATCATAAACAGAATTTATTAGATTATTTGGATTTGAAGAATTAAATTGAATTTGATTGATATATCTCTTATTACTCATTTATTTAGCTCCTCTTTAAAATTAAGTTTTATGTTGATATAAATTACGAATATGACTAATACAATGGTAATTATAGCATATTAATATGGTAATATAAGGTTATTTTGGTAAAAATAAAACACTCACAATATTTAGGGAAAGAACATATTTATTTGACAAAACAGAATTAATCTTCTCTAATAGTTTTTCCATTTTAAATTTTTCCTGCCAACCAATTAATAAATTGTTGTGCTGTCCTTCCCGAGGCCCCTCCATGTTGCATTTCCCACCTATTTGCTTCTTCACATAATTCTTTCTGCGAAAGTGTAATATTTTCGTGCTTCTTAGCCAGTTCTTTTACAATTTCATCATATTCATCTCGGCTAGGATTGTTATAACCAATAGTAAGACCAAATCGATTTGCCAACGATAATTTTTCCTGCATAGTATCATTAGTATGGACGTCACCTCTTTCTTCAATATCGTTTCGATCATTCCACGTTTCGCGAATTAAGTGTCTTCGATTAGATGTAGCATATATTAATACATTATCTGGTTTAACTTCCACTCCACCTTCAATCACAGCTTTTAAAAATTTGTACTCTATTTCAAATTCCTCGAAAGATAAGTCATCCATATAAATGATATATTTATAATTTCTATTTTTAATGTGAGCAATTATAGCTGATAAATCCTGAAATTGATGCTTGTAGATTTCAATCATCCGCAAACCACGATTATAATATTGATTAAGGATTGCTTTTATGCTTGCAGATTTCCCAGTACCACTATCTCCATACAATAAAACATTATTGGCCGTTCTTCCTTCTACAAATGCTTCAGTATTCTCAACAAGTTCTTCCTTTTGGAATTTATACCCCACTAAATCATCTAACATGACATCATCCATATTTCTAATTGGGTAAAATTCTAACTTTCCATTTGTGTGGCCAACGCGAAATGCTTTATTCAGTCCAAACATTCCAACACCAAAATCCTTATAGAATCCTGTTATAATACAAAATACTTCTTCCTCGTCTTTTGCATTTTCAATGCAACTACTGATATATTGAACTTTCTCACCAACATTTTTATTATACATTCCTTCTTTTTTTACAATAGCTTTATAATTAGAAATAGTCGTAAAACAATCTATATCTAAGTCCTGTTCAATATGTGAAAAATCATAATCAAATAGGTTCTTGAATATTTTAAAATCATTTTTTGCGAAGTGATTCACCGTTCCATCACTTGCTCCTATTTTTTCACATGTAATACTAAAAGAATTTTCGTTGGTGATGAGTAGATACACTAAATAATTGTGCCATATATTTTTATCAAACCCATAGTTTGTTGCTAAATCCAAAATACGTTTCATTTCCCTATAAATACGGGTTACAATTTTTTCATTAGTGCAACTCTTTGAGTTATAATCCTCAATAATATCTGCTAAATTACATAAAATGCAGTTATCTCCCAAATCATTATATAAGATCAACTTTGAAATTTCTTTATACATAAAATCAGCTCCTTCTATCTATATTTACACATCAAATATTTAATTCACAAAAATACTTATAATAAAAATCATTAAAAATGGCACTTTTTTTAACAAATACTTATATTTATACATATTATATCCTATCTAACTTATTAAAGGGATCAATATATGTTTTAAATAACAAAGTTTCTTTATTTTTGTCAAAATATATCAAAAAACATTCGATGGGTATTCAAAGGAGTTAAAGGAACTGGATGTAGACAACTATATATCAGGGTAATATTTTAATAATAATCTTAAAAAATAATTTAAATAATGATATACTAAAAATAAACTGTAATTGTAATCAATATAAATTTGAATAGTATAGTGGAGGGGGACCTTAAATTGGATAATAATAAAGTAATTAGAACATTAACTATATACGGGAGTTCTTTGAAGAAATTGTATAAATTCGTTCCAGAAAATTGTATAAAAGCTACTCCATATACAATATCAGATGTGTTAAAATATGACTTAGAAGTAAATATAAATGGAGTTATATTCACTGGAAAAGACGATAGTTCCTACATAGTTATAAATAGCTCTAATAGATATTATACAAAAGAGGAATTAATTGCTTTTCAAAAGATAGCTGTAAAATGTTATACGTACCCATTCGGAGGCCTAGAAATTTCTTTTGGATTAAATATTTTTACCAATGATAAAACAGAAAAAACAATAACGGCTCTTTTAAATAAATATAAAATAGAACCTTTGTTAGATAGTTTGGATTCAGAAGGTCGTATAGAATTAAGGATTTCAAACGTGAAATACTTTGCTACACAGTCTTTTATAAATTTTATTTTAGAATTGCAAACATTAACTCATTTATTAGCAACATAGATTGTTCGTTTCACTTCCAAACTATGTAAGTGGTCAGACCCTTGGGTACATATGTATAAAAATGTACTTTACTATCTTTATATAAAGGTATTTGCTGTAGTTGCAATAATACTTTCCTTTGCTCTAAATCTAAAATGGAATTTTTTTATATTATATCATATTTAAGTATTATCTTTAATTGTAAATAGTAAATTTAATCACACAGAAAAACCTCTATATTATTTATTTAATATAGAGGCTGTTTATTTATTTCTAGATTTTATTATTAATTATATTAAAATTAATCAACCCTTCTGTTTTTATAATAATATTCTTTATCACGTTCATTTATATCCCTTAATACACGGCATGGATTTCCTACAGCGACTACATTTTCAGGAATATCATGAGTAACAACGCTTCCAGCACCTATAACTGAATTATCCCCTATAGTGATGCCTGGTAAAATCACTACATTGGATCCTATCCATACATTATTACCAATTCTTACTGGAATTGAAAACTGAGTACCTGGTCTGCGAAGATTTGGATCAACGGGATGTCCTGTTGGTGTTATTGTTACATTAGGTGCTATCATTACATGCTCACCTATATAAACATCAATATCATCTACAATTACAAGATTAAAATTAGCATAAAAATGATTGCCAATATGCACATTCGTACCATAAGCCATATGAACTGGTGGTTCAATCCAAATATCCTCACCCATATCTCCCAATAATTTTTTTAGCAAATCTTTCCTTTCTATTTCTTGATTTGGACGTGTATTGTTATAATCATATAATAATTCTTTACACCGTATGCGTTCCTCGTCAAGTCCCTCCCCCACATCTAAATACAACATACCATTTTTCATTTTCTCTCTTATAGTCATAATACCCTCCCCTTCATAATTTATAATATTTATTTCAATTAATTGTCTCCTTGTATAATAGAAATAGTATTAAAATAAATTATTTCTAATCTGTTTCTACCTTAACTTTGCTAATAGTTAACAGCTGCTTTCATAGCAATTTTATTTCAATGGCAGGTTTTCTTAATTATTATTGCTAATTATAATTTCTGAGCATCTATTTATATTTTGGTAACCAATCCCCATGAGCTTCAATAAGATCATCGCACATAGATTTAATATTATCCATTGAAAGCTCTGCCGATGTATGAGGATCAAGCATTGCAGCCATATAAATTAATTCCCGTTTCCCTGTAAGTGCAGCCTCTATAGTCAGAAGCTGAGGATTTATATTTGTTCTATTTAATGCTGCAAGCTGCTGTGGAAGTTTACCAACATATGTAGGTATCACTCCACTTCTGTCAACTAGGCAGGGAACCTCAACAATTGCTTCAGTAGGTAAATTTGTTATAAGTCCTGTATTTAGTACATTTCCACCAATTTTATATGGATTGCCGGTTTCCATAGCTTCCATTATATAAGAAGCATATTCATGGGTTCTTGTGTGTTGTATATTTTTATTCTCCACCATATCAGAATGTTTGCCTTGCAACTGTTTTTCCAAAGCTTTTGCCTTTAATGCTGGATAAAGGTCTTTACCGTTTTTGGTAACTTCTAATAACCAAGCCTGATGGTTAATGCCGGCAATTTTCCACTGTGCATCTTCTGCATTAACACCTATATCAAGAGATTTTAGAAGGTCAGGTACACATTTTTGAACGCTATGACATAGTCCTACAGTTTTAATTGAAGTGGCTTTTAACATTGCACCTGTTAACATTGCCATGGGATTAGAGTAATTTAAGAACCAGGCATTGGGACAAACTTCTTCCATGTCTTTTGCAAAATCAAGCATTACAGGAATTGTTCTAAGGGCTCTAAATATTCCTCCAATTCCTAAGGTATCAGCTATTGTTTGGCGAAGACCATATTTTTTTGGAATTTCAAAATCGGTTATAGTACATGGATCATATCCTCCAACTTGAATTGCATTAACTACATAATTTGCACCTCTAAGAGCATCTTTTCTATTTGTATATGATTTAATTTTAGCATGACCATTATGGTATGGAAAATTGTAAACCAAGTCACTCCTATGGACCGGCTCTTAGAGACCATTTCCTATTACATTATATAATTAGTGGAAGTGGTCTATTTGAATTAGATGGGAAATCTTATAATCTACATGCAAATCAAGGTTTTTTAATATGTCCAGATGTAATTACCTATTATGAGGCGAGTAGCAAAGACCCTTGGATTTATACTTGGATTGGATTTAGAGGAATAAAGGCTGAGACCTTCTTAAAGAATATTAAATTAGATAAAGACAATCCAGTTTTCAAATGCAAAGGTGATATTATTAAGAAATGTTTTGAAGAAATTAGGCATTCTAGCACTTATAAATTAGGGTATGAACTTCGCTTGCAAGGATATTTAAATATATTGCTTTCAGAGCTCACAGAGCAATCAGAATCGCCTAAAACAAAAGGAGATGGACAGAAAAAAAACTACATAAAAAAATCCATTCAATTTATTGAAACTAATTATTCTCGCAGCATGTCTATTGAATCATTAGCGAGTTATATAGGCCTTAATAAAAATTATTTTAGCACTATATTTAGTGAATTATTAGGAATTCCACCCCAAGAATACCTAATAAAATATAGGGTTAATAAAGCCTGCAAACTATTAAGTAATAAAGATTTAACTATAAGCGAGATTTCACGTTCCGTTGGATATGATGATCCTCTTGGATTCTCAAAGATATTTAAACAAATAAAAGGGGTTTCACCAAAATCTTATAGACAGGCTCTATTATAAAAAAATACAAGTTCATCTCCTCCTCACAAAGACACCCGGGCGTCATGAACAATTTGATATCAAATAAAAATGATATTTTCCAATAAAAAAGTAACTATTAAATATAATAATATTTAATAGTTACTCATTTAATAAATCATCTGTCCAACCTGGCATATTTTTATCTTTCCAAATTATATTGCCATCTCTTAAATCAATTACTTGCTTAAATTTTTCTGTATTATCATATACATTGATTTCATCACATATTTCAATAGCCATTTTTAAATTTTTTAATGAGGCATAATACCTTCTTTCAATAGTATCCTCAGGTATTCCATGACCGCCTTTACTTACCCTCAGCTTAACCCTCTTTTTTGCAATTTCAGGACTTTCAACCCCTATATAATTCATCACTATATAGAATCCATTATCTTTTGCAATCCTTATATTTTTTATTATGCTTCTACCAGATAGTGTGGTCTCTTGGTTAAATGATATTCCTTGTAAAATATATATTTTTATTAGTTTAACTGCTTCTCTAGCACATTTCATTTGAAGATTATTATCTTGCCAAGAACCTATACTAGCTACAATTTCATCAGTATTTATTCTTTTTTCATCTTTATTTTCATTATAATATATTGACTTATACATTGAAGTTTTACCAGCACCATTGGTGCCCGCGAATATTGTGTACGTTGGCATAATTATTTACCTATTACCTTTTCTTGTTCTCTTTGTAAAACCATATTAGATAACGTCATATAAAAATCTTGCTCTTGTTTACTCTTTGCCTTACTAAATAAATCCTTTAACTGACTATATGATAATCCTAAAAAAATGTCATATATTTCTTTATTTTTACTTTCCATATCTAATACCTCCAATTCAAACTATTTATATAATATTATATACCAATATACTATTATATTAAACTATTACCTTATTATTAACCCCTTCTCTTCTATCACAAAAAGATATCCTCTTAATACTTGCTCTTGCCCAATCAATTGGAGTGGGAATTTCGTCTATAACTTCCAGAAGCCTTGGGGAAGGAAATAGATTAAAGGCAGAAAAGGCTGTGGGCACTGCACTAACATCCTCTGTTTTATTAGGAATTATAATTATGGTTATAGGACTAACCTTTATCAGACCTATATTGTGTATTTTTGGTTCCTCAAAAACTATACTTCCCTATGCCTTAACATTTTTTAGAATTACGTTATATTGTAATGTTTTTTTTGTTTTTAGTATGGTTGCCAATAGCATTATACAGTCTGAAGGACATGCTAATATTGCCATGATAAGTATGATAATAGGACCCGTAATTAATATCCCATTAGATTATATATTAGTTACAAAACGTGAACTACCACCACTTATAGAAGTGGATGGCTTCTTGGTCAATACTACTACTGTAGCAAGTTCGTCTCTTCCTGAGCCGTGTGCGTCTCTTGCAGAGACGTATCCAAGCTATCAAGGTCATTCCGACCTCTCTAACAACATATCTTTTATTATATTGCTAGTTTTAGTAAATTTTTGCTCGCATTTATATCTCTATCCATTATCATTCCACATACTGGGCATATATAAGTTCTACAAGATAAGTCTTTAGTTTGACTTGATTGATTACCACAATCAGAACATAACTGACTACTTGCATAGTTTGATGGTGCTACTATTATTTCTCTACTATACCATTTTGCCTTATATTCTAACATTCTTCTAAACTCTGACCAGCTAACATCAGCTATTGATTTTGCTAATTTATGATTTTTTACCATATTTTTAACTTTTAAGTCCTCAATCACTATAACTTGGTTTTCGTTAATTAATTGAGTGCTTACTTTATGCAGCATATCTTTCCTTTGGTTAGATATTTTCTCATGTAATTTTGCTACTTTTATTTTAGCTTTTTTTCTATTATTGCTACCTTTTTGTTTTCTTGATAAATCCTTTTGAAGTTTAGCTAACCTTTTAGCTGATTTCTTTAGGTATTTAGGATTATGAAAAAACTCACCATTACTTGTTATTGCAAACTCTTTAATTCCCAGATCTACACCTATTTTACTACCTGTTTTAGGCAATTGAATATTTTCAGCGTCAACTAAAATAGATACATAATATTTTCCACTTGGAACTTGTGATATAGTGCAAGATTTAATTAACCCATTGAATTCTCTATGCTGCTTTATTTTTATCATAGACTTTAATTTAGGTACTTTAATATGCTTATTTTCAATATACACAGTACCATTTTGATTATTAGTTGTATAACTATTGGTATTAGTTTTCTTCTTGAACCTCGGAAAACCAATTGATTTATCTCTAAAAAAATTATTATACGCTTTACCTAAATTCATTTGAGCATTAGCTAAAGCAAGACTATCGACTTCTTTTAGCCACTCAAATTCAGTTTTGTATTGTGCGGGCGAGGGATATTTAATCGCCTTAATATCTAGGTCTTTGTTTTCCTCATATGATTTAATTCTTTCAGCTAGCATTCGGTTATATACAAACCTAGTACATCCAAAAGTCTTGGCTAAATATATTTTTTGCTCAATATTTGGATATAACCTAAATTTATAAGCCTTTAACATTTTCTCACCTCATTTCAATCCTTGGGTTTCTATATATTTTCTAACTATATCTATAGGAGCACCACCAGTTGTTATAAGGCAGTAACTTTTACTCCAAAAATGTTGTTTCCATAATTGGGTTTTAATTGATAAAAACTCTTTTTTTATAAGTCTACTACTAGCACTTTTATATGCGTTTATAAACTTAGATATATCCGTATTTGGATAACCTCTAAACAATAGATGCACATGGTCTTTATCATGATTCCATTCATCTAAAATAATATTATATTTTGGGCATATATACTCAAATATTTCCCTTAGTCTATTTGATATTTCATCATTTATTACTTTTTTTCTATATTTTATAACCAATACTAAATGATAATTTAGCAAGAATACCGAATGATTATTAGTATCTAATT
>NZ_JAHLDM010000027.1:0-65161 GCF_018861295.1 Clostridium estertheticum
CTTTAAAGTTTACTAAATTGTATAAATACATTACTTTATACGTTATTACCTCATAACTTATTAAATTGATCTCGTTTAAACCATTAATTCCGTTTTCTGACTTAAGCCTATATTCTTGTAATGCTTTTTTTATTGAATAATTGTATTTATCAACTTCATATGTTGTGTAACATCCTGAATTTCCTATTGAATACTTTATATCTTTTAATTGACATTCTGATACTACTGGCACATTAAAATGTGAAGATAACCTTTTTATAAATTCCCAATCTGTTTCTTTATATTGAACTATTAACTTATCTATTTTAGTCCCATTCGTAATACTGTCTAATATGTTGATGTTATTATATTCACCATTCACAATATTAAAGATTTCTCCATAACTAGAGTTTTTATCTTGAAATGTTCTACTTTTTTTCTTGATATCCATCAAAAAAGTTCTGCTTAACGCCTCTATTTCTAAGGTTCTTACATCTTTATTTGCATTAACTTGAATATTCGTAACTACCCCTTGGAACACATCAGTAACAGAATCTTTATCATCCTTAAGTGATATTGTAATACTAGACTTTTCATCTGATGTTTCAACATATTTATCAATATTTTCTTCATCAATAATTCCACTTATATAAAGTTTTGCATGCTCATTTAGATCCCTAGTTACCTTTAGTTTTAATATTTTTTGGAATTCATAAGGTGCAATTAAGATATCTCCCTGTGTATACATGTATTCCTCACTCATTAATTCTCATCTCCCTTCTCCCCTTCTACTACCTTTAAATTATTTATTACTTGAAAAGCGACATCTCTCCAATCATTATATTTTTTATAGGGACAACTGAAAGTTCCCATTAAAGTCTTTTCCTTAAATTCCAAAAAGAACATTAAATTATATAAGAAATCATCTATTACTGAGCTCTTAAATTCAAAGAATCCTATGTTCTTAGACTCAACTTCTAAAACCCCATCCTCATAAAATACATTAGATGGATTACTTTTCTTTATAATCATCTTCATTCCATCTTTAAGTTCTTCAACACGTTCTTCATCTAATGGACTATCAATAATGTTGAGTGTTATAGCTATACTTCCTTCTTCATTACTCTTTATTATTTCTGGACGACTTTCCGATGGATATTTAAATTTTCTTACATCAAGTGGCATATCCTCAAAATCCTTTGGAATATATATTTTCAATTTTTCATCAAAAAAATCTTTTTCTTCGAATTCGTAATATCTATTTCCAATTTTTATAGGTCCACTACAAATATCTTTTTTTGCTTGTTTTTTTTCTGATTCATTTATAAAATCTAAAATTTTCTCATCGATTCTTTTATCCATATTTTCTACATTCCTCCTATTCTTATATAAAAATGAAGCTTTGCCTATTTCATAAATGTTTTTAGGTACATGTAAAGTTTATAAGCACTCATATATTCTAATTTATAACTAGTTCCCCAAAATAAAACATATTATACCTTCCATTATATCATAATATATACCTTAATTTTACTCATTTGTAATCCTTTTTAAAAAGTTCCATTTCTCCCATCCTTTCATAGCAAATTTCTTTTTAATGCATCTCTCGTTGTTCTAAATAAACTATGAATACATTTTAAAGCCAATTTTTCATTGATCATGGGGATACCTCATATATGCTTACGGAGCAACAGTTTAAACTTCATGACGTTGACTTCGCTGTAATTCAAGTAATTGGGCCTACTAATAATGATCCTGTTTCAATTAAATATCGATGGATTAAATAAAAATGTGTTTTTATTGTCATCCTTAATTTTTAAAGCTGCAATTACATGTTGACAAAAATAGTGTCTTAAGTGTATAGTGTGTATTAAACAGATACACACTAATTTTTGGGAAGGTGATAAGGTGACATGAAGATTCTAATTTCTAATATATCTAATATACCCCTATACCAACAAATAAAAGATCAACTAAAAGATATTATTTTTAAAGGTGAGATGTCTGAGGGTGATGCACTTCCATCTATCAGAAATTTTGCCACTGATTTGAAAGTAAGCGTTCTTACTATTCGTCGTGTATACAATGAATTAGAACAAGAGGGTTTTATTACAAGTCAGGTAGGCATTGGCACTTTTATTTCTGCAGGTAATTTAGAACTACTTCGGGACTCTAAACGGCGTATTGTTGAACAAAAAATGCAGGACTTAATTGTAGCAGCAAAGACGTTGAAAATTTCTAAAGAGGAATTAAACGCAATGATGGATATTCTATATGAGGAGGATGAACAATGAGCAATGTATTAGAAGTATCAGTTTTAAATAAATCTTATGGGGATTTTGCCCTTAATGATGTTAGTTTCTCTTTACAGGAAGAGTGTATTACAGGGTTTATCGGCATCAATGGGGCTGGTAAAACAACCACTATAAGGACCATTCTTAATCTTGTAATGAGAAATTCCGGTACTGTCAAATTCTTTGGAAAGGATATGGATAAGCACGAGCATGAATTAAAAAATCGTATTGGAGTTGTATTGGATGGAAATTGCTTTTATGACGAATTGTCAATGAAAGAGATGAAAAGCATTATCGCACCGGCATATTCTAGTTGGAATGAACGAGATTATAAAACCTATATGGAACGTTTTTCGCTAAATCCGCGCCAGAAGATTTCAACACTTTCAAAAGGTATGAGTATGAAGTTCGCATTAACTTTGGCACTTTCTCATCAGGCAGACTTACTTATTATGGACGAACCTACTAGTGGACTTGATCCCTTAATCCGTAGCCAGCTTATGAATATCTTAACGGATTATATGAAACAAGGTGGCAAAAGCGTTTTCTTTTCAACGCACATCACTTCAGATCTTGATAAAATTGCTGATATTATAATTCTTATTAATAATGGCAAAATTTTGTTTGATAAAGAGAAGGATACATTGATGGATACCCATAGATTAGTAAGAGGTGATAACAAAGATTTGACTGTTGACACAAGAAAACTATTCTTAAATATTCAAGAATCAAGATTTGGATTTACTGGTATCACAAATAAATTATCTCAAGTTCAAAATAGCATGAAAGACATATTGATTGAAAGGCCTAATATAGAAGATATTATGCTTGGTTATGTAGAAGGAGGGGGAAAATAATGTTGTTTCATCTTGTTAAAAAAGACTTTTTACTTATAAAAAAATATTTGCTACTTTTGGTAGCTTTACCATTCATTGTGACATTTCTTATAATGATACAAGCATCCCACATGACACAAGAACCCCAAATTTTAGGGCTTATTGTTTTTGTGTTATCAGTAACTTTTACGGTGTTTATGTTGTATCAATATGTTTTGATGGCAGAAATGAAATACCCTAAAGCCGAAGCTCTGCTATGTTCTACGCCATACTCTCGCAGTATTCTTGTAAAAGCCAGATATGTTTTTCTCCTATTACTATTTGCTTATTGCTGTGTGGCATACAATGTATTAGCACTACTATTTGCCAAAATTGAGTATCTTACTCCATTCAGCTACATTATTACTCTATTACTTTCAGTAATCCTATTTGGCGTATATACACCTGTACAATATAAATTAGGCTTTGAAAAAACAAAGTATTTCTTCATGATAGTAATCATGGGATCGCCATTTTTAATAACTTTATTACTAAAATTCAATATTAAACTCGATTTTATGGGATTCTCTACTATGCCTATTTTTGTCCAATACCTGCTACTGATTGTGGCTATAATTGCTGTTCTCTTTATTTCTATAAATGTATCCATAAAAATTTACTCAAAGAAAGAATTACTATAACTACTTTATTACTTATTCATTTTGAGAAAGGAGTCATACCTATGCAAGATTTACAACCAATAGCAATAACATTATGTGTGCTGTTTCCCTTTGTGTATTTAACTTATAAGCACTTTAAAGATAATCCAAAAAAATAAACTATATCTTTAAATAGAAATAGAAATTGAAATGGCATTAGCTAATGCTAATGCCACAATCAAAACCTATATATTATTTTTCATTGCATTTTTACAGCTTTAATTAATAAAAAATTTGGTTTATGGATATCTTTTTCCATATTCGGTATAAGCTCTAAATCTTCCTCGTCTGGTAATGGTTCAAGCATTTTTTCAATTTTAAAGCCCGTTTCAATTAGAGTGTTTATAATTTCAGAAAATGGTCTATGATATTTTATTACACCTTCAACAAACCATTTCACACTACGTTCACCACTTTCCATATAGTCAGAAAGATTATAAAACAAAGGTTTTTTATTTTCATCTAATGTCCATATTGGCCCTTGTTTTGGAGCTGTGGTAAGCGGATGCTCTTGTGAATAAATAAGCAAGCCATTATCTTTTAGTAAATAATTTATGTCTCTAAGTAATTTGCTAAAAGATTTAACATAATGAAAAGCAAGGGAACTATAAACTATATCAAACTTATCCTCTATTGTGCTTATATCATTCATATCAAGATGAATATATTCAATATTTTCAAAGGCATTATCAACTTTTGCAATTGATAGCATTTTTTCTGAGATATCAACACCTACAACCCTGGCAGCGCCCCTATTTAAGAAATTAACACAGTTCTCTCCAAAACCACAACCTAAATCAAGTACAGTTTTTCCGACCATATCAGGGAGCAAACTTTGCATTGCAGGTTTTTCCTGAATATTGTTGTAATTAATTTTGTTATCTCGAAGCTTCTTGTATCCTTCAAAGAAAATTTCGTTATCATATATATTTTGAACATTAGACATAAAATCCACTCCTCTAAAAGTATTAAATAAGATTTAGTAACCTATAAATATATTATATACCATAAATTTACATTGTACAATTTACAAAATGCCGTAAGTATATCTATAAAAAAATAAGTTTACAATCATTTTAATTTAATGATTATAAACTTATTTTATTGAGCATCTATCCTAAACAAATATTTAATATATTACTTTGAAGCTTATAATACCTCACCTGCTACTTCTGATTCTACTTTAACTTCTATATCAGCTATTATAGGTAAATCTTTATTTATCTTAGCATAAACACTAAGTATATAGTCTTTGTCTATATAGTAATCTTTAGTGTCTTCGGAAGGAGCATCATATCTTAAATCTCTTAAAACTCTTGAAACAATACTAACTAATCCTCTGGCACCCATCTTTTCTTCAATAGCTATATCCGCAATTGCTTCAAAGCAATTATTGTTAAACTCAAGATTTTTACCCAAATAAGCAAATATCTTTCTATACTGTTCAAATACACTAGTATCAAGTTTAAGTACTTCAATAAGATTATCTCTTGATAATGGATCTAAATTTGATAATACTTGAAATCTACCAAGTAACTCTGGAATTAATCCAAACTCCTGCAAATCTTTTTTAATTATGTTTGATCTAAGATACTTTGTATATTCATAATCTTTTTCATAATTCTTTACAGTTGATTCTACATTGTCAGTTACATTAAAACCTAATTTCCTTACAATTCCTGGCTTAGTAAACTGTTTCAACCTATTATTTGGACTGAATTTAAGACGATTTTCGACAATAGTTTCAATACCATCAAAAGATCCACCTGCAATAAATAAAATATTAGTTGTATTTATCTCAATCATTTTACTTGTAGGGTTCTTACGACCTCCACCTTCAGGTACTCTAACAATACTACCTTCAACCATCTTAAGTAAACCTTGCTGAACTCCTTCGCCGGATACATCTCTTGTAATAGTCATTGTCTCACCTTTTTTGGCTATTTTATCAAGTTCATCAATAAATATAATTCCTTTTTGGGCAAGTTCAATATCACCCTCTGCCCTTACTAAAAGTGAGTATATCATGCTCTCAATATCATCACCAACATATCCAGCCTCGGTCAAACTTGTAGCGTCACCAATAACAAATGGTACTTGGGCAATATCTGATAATTTTTTGGCTAGTAACGTTTTTCCAGTACCTGTTGGTCCAGTTAGTAATATATTATGCTTTTCTAAATCTATACCAGTTGCAATCCTTATCATATGATTATGTAATTCTATAGATAACTCTATTTTAGCCCCTTCTTGGCCTATTATAGACTGATCTAATAGTTCTTTTATCATTTTTGGTGTGATTGTTATCCTTGTTTCTTCTGATGTTATATTTCCGTAAACTGCCTCTTTTTGCTGTGGTTTTATTGCTATACTACGTTTATTTAACATTTAATACACCATCCTTTTAAATTTACACTGCCTTTTAAACTTTTTATTTTTTCTAAAGCTACTTTTCATCACTTTCATAGTATTCAAATATTTAGCAAGTGATTGAGTATTTTTCCTATTCTGTATATGACTTGTGGCAAATAAAACACGTTTAACTTCTTCGCTTATAGGACATCTAACATCAATTCTATTTATATAGCTTTTAATAAGTTTAACATACACTAATAAGAAAGACTTAAATATGTAGCTAATATAATAAAATTGTATTCTATCTAGACAGCATTTACAATTAAAATAGTCTTTAAATAGAAAAAAGAACATATTTTATGCTTTAATTGAATATCTCTTTACATAATATTCTTATGTTAAATATTTGAATTTATATTAATATTCTATATAATTGAATAATGACCTGCTTATATTAAAAGTTGAAGCAAAGTTTAGTTAAAATGCAACTACTATTATTATTAAATGGAAAATATTTTTTCTATGCGAGACAACGCAAATAAAAAGGCATATCTAAGAATTTTCTTAAATATGCCTTTATTCCATCAATTGCTGCTACAAATGTTTATTCTCAATGGCACAAAAATAAATAAATAACAATATTCTATATTCTTACTCTAGATTTTTTTCATCTAACAAGTAAATCTTATCAGCATATTTTGACTCATCTGAAATCTTCAGCTCAGAATTTTTAGTCGCTTGTTTAACCTGACCACCAGCTATGTTAGGTTTGACAATACACCCAGCTCCAGCCACGCAGCCACCCGGACACGCCATTCCTTCAAGGAGATATCCATCATACTTTCCTTTTGCGGCATCATTACACATCTCTCTGCATTCTCTCAGCCCATTCGCAGCTTTAATCTTCACTTCTCGCCCTGGATGTTCTTTTGTTATCAAATCAGCTACAGCCTTAGCAACTCCACCTGCAACCGCAAAGCCTCTTCCTGAACCAGTTGCTTCATTACTCAAGCTCATATCTGTACCAATTATTCCTACTTCTTTGGCTTCTAACATTCCAGATAACTCCTCATATGTAATTACAAAATCAACTTCACTCTTTACGCTTTTTCTTGAAGCTTCTAGTTTTTTAGCGCTACATGGTCCAACAAAAACAATCTTTGCATCTTTATGTTTTTCTCTCACAAATCGAGCAGCAAAAACCATTGGAGTCAAAGTCATTGAAATATTTTGTGCATGCTGCGGATATAATTTTTTAGCCATAACAGACCAAGCAGGGCAGCATGAAGTACCCATGAATGAAAGTTTTTCAGGTACATTTTCTATAAAATCGTTTGCCTCCTCAATCGTACAAATATCTGCACCAATCGCAACTTCAACAACATCTTTAAATCCAATTGTAATCATCGCTTTTTTAAAATCATTAAATCCAACATTTCTACCAAACTGCCCCACATATGATGGAGCTACAATTGCAATTACTTCTTTCTTTTGATTAATCGCCTGAATCAGTTGAAATATTTGACTTTTATCAGATATTGCTCCAAAAGGACAATTTACCAAACACATTCCACAGCTAACACATTTATCATAATCTATTGATGCTCTGCCATACTCATCCGTATATATTGCATCCACTCCACATGCCTTGGCACAAGGTCGCTCATGTTTTATTATTGCTGAATATGGACACGCTTTAGCACATAAACCACACTTTATACATTTTTCCTGATCAATAACACTTTTCCCATTAACTATACTAACTGCACCTTTAGGACAGACTTCTACACAAGGGTGTGCTAGGCAGCCGCGGCACATATTTGTAACCTCATAACTATTTGTTGGGCAAGAATTACAAGCAAATTTTATAATATTTACAAGTGGCGGTTCATAATACTTTGAAGGTTTTGTTGCCTCTTCTAACCCTTCTGTAATTGCTCTTGATTTATCATTTAGTCTTAGATTTAATCCCATTGCCAAACGGATTCGCTCACTAACTATTGCTCTTTCAAGAAATGTACTTTCTCTATACTTACCCACATCTCCAGTAATAATCTCATATGGAATATTTCCCATTTCTTTTAAATTGTCTTCAAAAGCCATCTTACTTACGGCCGTAAAAACTTTGTGTCTAATACTAGCTAGTGTTTTATATTCGTATTTCATTATAACTCCTTTTTTGCTTTAATATTTATAAAAACTATATATATATTCTTCGATAGAATATCATATAGCAACAATTTAGTCAATTTTGTTTGTGCATTTATTTCAATTTTACTGAGTTAATTTTTTATTTGAATTTTGATTGATAAATGATAATGAGAGTAATCATCATTTGAATCTCTGTACAGAGATATGATAAATAAATTTCCTGTTATATAAATCATTCCAAACTAAAAAACCACGAAAATCTATTTTTTGATTTTCGTAGTAGAGCATCGAGCTGAGGATAAATCACAGCTCTCTTACCTTTTCTATATGACTATACCATCACAATGGTCTACTTCATGTTGAATAATTTGAGCGATCCATCCTGAGTATTTTCCCCTTCGCTTCTTAAATTCGGAATCAAAATACTCTACTTCAATCTCTTTGAATCTATTAGTTTTTCTAACACCTATAAGTGAAAGGCATCCTTCTTCTGTTTCATATTGACCCGATTTATTTACTATCACAGGGTTAATCATCGCAGCGTTCATATCGCCCATACTGATAACAATAATTCTTTTTTTGACACCAATCATATTAGCTGCCATTCCTACACATCCTTCTTTATTTGCTTTAAGCGTATCAAGCAAATCCTGTATCACCTGAACATCTGCTTTTGTAGCAGGTTCTGATTTTTGATTAAGAAAGAATATGTCTTTCATAATTGATCTAACCATATGTTATACTCCTTTATATTTATCTTTTTTATTATATCACATTTAATTGTATCTTCTTTTATCATTTTACCTATATTCCAGTATAACGATACAAGTTCATATTTTACAGAATACTATCCCCTTTCCTTATAACATTATAAAATAAAAACCGTATTTAAATAAAGTAATATTAGTTTTAAAATGCTGAAGACCATTAAGCGCAGCCATTACGATGGCTGAATTTATTACAAATGTCACCACGCAAAAGGTAACAGATTTTTTTCTTGTAAGCATTGTGTGATTCAATAATGTATTCAAAAGAGCAATAGTTATTTCAAATAGTAAATCCATAAGCGCCCTTCCTTCCATTTTCTTACTTTAGTTGATCACTTTTGTTTTCTTCAATTATTTTTTACGTTTCTCATGTACCTAAATTAGCTCACCTGCTTCATATTTACTTTCATGCTAACATTATAATCAATTTTGGTATTAAAATATATACTACTAAACATTTAATAATTATCTGATACTAGGTGACAATTCTTATTGTACTTCAATTAAAGATGGAAAAAGCTCTAAGCAAAAAAAAGCTGAAGATATGATTTTAAATGGTCTAGATATTCAAGTAATACCTGAAACTACATTTTATCAAATATTAAAGAACGAATAAATTGGGAGGGTATAAGCTTGAGTTTAGAAAATGTAATAAAAGATATTTTTCAAGACATCATTTAGGTAAAAATATAGAAAATTTTGACCCATCATTATTTGAATTCACCTTAATATATCCTCCATGCTGCATTATGATTTCTCTACTTAAATAAAGTCCAATTCCTATACCTTCAGCATCTCCTATATTTCTACCTCTGTAGAACCTTGAAAATATCTTAGGAAACTCATCCTCATTTATTCCTATTCCATTATCTTCTATATCAACCCTGCAAAAGACCTCATAGGTTTTAATTGTAATATCAATTCTTCCACCATCTTTTGTATATTTAACTCCATTTTCTAAGATATTGAATATTGCTTCTGATAACCAATTTTTATCATGATTAATAATAATTTTATCTACTTCATTTAAGCCAATAAGTATATGTTTATTTCTAGCTTTTTTCTGAACTTCGCATAAAGCTAATAAAACTGTTTCGTTTAATGAATCTTTTTCTAATTTCAATCCAATAACTCCACTTTCAAGCCTTGACATTTTTATCATACTTTCAACTAAAAATGTTAGCTTATTTAATGAAAATAAAACTATAGTATTAAACTCTTTTCTTTCGTCTTCTTTTAAATTATCATCCTGTAAAAACTCACTATACATTTTTATATTGCTTAATGGAGTTTTTAGTTGATGGGCAATATCTGAAATCAAAGATTTTATTTCATTTTTTTCTTCTTCTATTTCCTTATTTTGAGATATTAATAAATTAGTTAATTTTGTAGTTTGGCTTTGTAGTTTTGAAAAAATTGTATCTTCCGTTGTTAAAAAAACTTCTTCACTTTCCATATGACTAATTGTTTCTAGCATATCTGAAAGCTCTTCTAAAATAGATGTCATGTAGTTTTTAAATAATATATCATAAAGAAAAATAAAGCTTATTATTCCTAAAGAAAATATTGCTGTTATAATTGTTATCTGTATATTTAATGTTTTAAAATAAATTGTTGTATTAAATAAGAAACAAAATAATATAATAGAAGTTTTATAAATTAACATTTTCAAGTTATAGTTTGTCTTCATCACTACTCCCCAAAGGTATATCCAATACCAAACACTGTAATTATATATTCTGGTTTTTTAGAATCCTTTTCTATCTTTTTTCTAAGTCTTCTTATATTAACACTTAAAGTATTTTCGTCTACAAAATTACCGTTACTATCCCATACCTTATCTAAAAGCCTATCCTTTGTAATTACCTTACCTTTATTTTTAGCTAGTATTTCTAATAACTTATATTCAGTAACTGTTAAGTTAACTTCTTTGCCTTCTATTGTTACTAATATTCTATCAAAATCTATTATTAAATTATTGCAATCAAACTTATTTTTATTTGCTGGCTTATTTCTCTTTAAAATAGCATTTATTTTATACTTTAAGACTTCAATAGAAAATGGTTTTGCTAAATAATCATCTGCTCCAACTTCAAAGCCTTTCACCGTATCCTCTTCTGTATCATTTGCTGTAAAGAAAACTATAGGAAAATCTATTTTTTCTCTAATTTCTTTGCAAAAATCAAGTCCATTTCCATCAGGAAGATTTATATCTAAAAGAAGAAAATCTATTTTACTATTTAGCATTTCGTTCTTTCCTTCTAGTATTGAATATGCTGAAATAACCTCATACCCTTCTTTTTTAAGAGCAAATGCAACTCCCTTATTAAGATTTTTATCATCTTCAACAATTAATATCCTACTCACTTTACCACCCCTGTATTTATTATACCCAAAAGTGGCATATTTTCAATAACATGCCACTAAGTAAGGTTATTCTATTCCTCTAATTCTTTCCGTTACACTCTTCTTTGTAGAATTAGTAAATAAAATAGCTGGTGTAATTAAACATACTATAAAAATAACTATTATTACTGATATTATTTCTATTGCTGGGACGGTAGATACAGCATAGTCTGCAATTTCTCTGGTTAAAGTCCCAACTCCATAAATAACAGCCATTCCTACTGTTAATATTAAGATAGTAGTTATTCCTGCATAATAAAGCCCCTCAAAGGTAAGCATCTTCTTGATTTGCTTTTTAGTCATTCCAATGCTCTCCATAATTGCAAGCTCTTTTAATCTTACATTTACTCCTGTTATCATTATATTTATGAAATTGAGTATTCCAATTAATATTAGTATTATGGAAATACCTCCACCTAAAACACTCATTACTAATTGAGATTTATTGAACTCTTCTGTTTTTTCACTTTTTGATTCAAACCAGAGGCCACGTTCACTACTCATTTTCTTTAATTCCATATTTATTTTCGGTTCATACTTTTTCTCTCCATCAATATATAAAATATAATTATTTGTAGCCTCATCAAGCTTTTCTAAAGCTGATGTACTCATATAAATAGTTGGAAGTCCAAGAGATGCTGGTAATCCTGGAGGTAAGAACTCTGTGTTATCTTTGAAAATTTGAACTGGATAGGTTTCTTCTTTTCCAGTCTTAGTATTTTTAATAGTTAAGTCACCCTTAATATTTTTATAGTTATCTCCATACGACCAAGATTCGATTAATATTAGTTCTCCTTTTTTAAAAGCTTCAATATCAAATTTTTCTTTAGCTTCCTTATGAATTCTTTCTATTAAATTATCATCTATTCCAATAATAGAACTAGAAAGTAAGCTTGGATTCTTTTTAGTAGATTTTAAAAATCCCTTTAATTGTGCTTCTGATTGACCAAGTCTTTTATAGACTTCATTAAATGCTGGTAATAATACGTCATCATTCATTTCTAATTGTAAAAAGGATGTCTTTGTTCCATAGACTGTATTTACACCTTTAACAGATTTTATTTTTTCTATAAAAGTATCATCTATCTTCCCTTTTTCAGCCTTTATATTTTGTATTGTAAAATCCTGTTTAACATATTTGTTTATATAATTTTCTACCTTCACACTACCTAAAAAGGTACTTACACTTAGAAATGTTATAATCCCCATAAATAATGATAAGAACACTATTATAGCCCTTTTCTTTTCTCTAAAAATGTTATACCAAGCCATTTTATATAGTTTCCCACCATTAGTAGTTTTTCTCTCCTTCTTCTTTTTAATATTAGCTCCTGTATATCTAAGTGCCTCTGCTTCCGATATATTACCTGCTATTTTAGCTGGTTTTCTGCAACTTAATATAACTGTTAATAAAGAAAATAAAGCTGCTGCTAAAAATATAAAAGGATTAAATGAAACATCGGTTGGCATTGCTCCTGCCTCTGCTCCCGAAAATAATATTCTCATTGCCATTGGAACAATTCCAAAAGAAACTATTGCTCCTAAAACAAGACCTATTGGAATTCCCATTAAAGAAAGCCTTAAAGCTTGCCCTTTCACTATTTTTTTAATTTGTTTAGGTGATGCTCCTATAGTTTTTAGTAAGCCATAGAAATTTATGTCCTTATTAACAGCTATATATAAAACGTTGTAAATAAGAAGATATCCACTAAGAACTATAAATAATACTATCATTATAGCAACTCCAGCTGTTGCAATTGCTGTGTCCGATAAACTATCTGTTATATCATAATTAAAAGAAAACTCTTGCTGACCAATTAATTTAACTTCTTTTCCTAATATTTTTGGTGCTGCATCTTTACTGCTTTCTTTTAAAGTAATAAGCAGGTTTCCATCTTTTTCTAAAGATAGTCCATTTTCCTTTATAAAATTTTCTGAAACCAATAAGTAACCAGTATCTTGAACTATGTCATAAGTTGTATATATTCCACTTAATATAAATTCTTTATTTACTACTTTTCCATCTATTTGGGCTGGAACTTCTATTTTATCCCCTATCTTAGCATCACTTTTCCCTAAAAACTCTAAGGCCTTTCTTGATGCCATAACCTCACTTTCTTCTGTTGGATATTTACCTTTAATATTGCTTATAGCTGGTTTGCTTTGCTTTTCAAAATTATCTAAACTGCTATTCTTTATAATAATCTTTGTTCTGTTTTTAGTTAAACTATCTAAGTCAACTCTTCCAGCACTAATTTCATAGCCAATATCTGTAGCTAAATCTAAATCTTTAATTTTATTTATTTGAGTCTCAGTTGGTTTTCCTAAAGCTACACTAGCTGTGGTTCCTTGGATTCTTAAATTCATAGTTTTATAATTCTTAATAAAACTAATACCTATACTAAATACAGAGGAAATCATAAATGTTGTTAGAATAATTGCAAGTATTGCAAATATATTTCTAATTTTATTAGTTTTTAAAGAACGGTTAGTTATTCTTTTAATAACTTCCTTATTATTATTTTCAAACTTCATTATTTTTCACCACCTATAACTGTAACCTTTCCATCTTCGATTCTTATTATCTTATCTGCAAGCTGAGCTATTTCTTCATTGTGAGTAATCATAACCATAGTTTGATTGAATTTTTTACTAGTTGTTTTTAATAAACCTATTACATCCATACTAGTTTTACTATCTAGATTTCCCGTTGGTTCATCTGCTAAAATCAAACTAGGTTTTGTAGCTAATGCCCTTGCTATTGCTACTCTTTGTTGTTGACCTCCTGAAAGATTATTAGGCATACTATTTAGCTTTTCTTTTAAGCCTAAAGTGTTAATTACTGAATCAACATACTCTTTATCTACCTTGACTCCATCTAGCTCTATTGGTAAAACTATATTTTCATAAACATTTAATATAGGAACAAGGTTATAGTTTTGAAATATAAATCCTATATTTCTTCTTCTAAAAATAGTTAGTTCTTCATCATTCATATTGCCAATATTTTTATTTGATATAATTGTTTCTCCACTAGTTGGCTTGTCAAGTCCACCTAACATATTTAAAAGAGTTGATTTTCCACTTCCTGAAGTACCTATTATGGCAACAAACTCCCCTTCGTTTACTTCAATGCTAACATTATCTAAGGCCTTAACTATAGTTGGCTCTTGACCGTATAATTTCACTAATTTTTCCGTTTTTAAAATACTCATATCTTCACCCCAAAATTTATTTTATTTGCTATACTTTATATTTTACCAATAACTTCTTACAATCTTCTGACATAACTAAAGCAAAAAATATAACCGCCTGTAAGCAGCTATTTAAGCACCCTAAAGACGGTCGTTGATATGTATGTGTGTTACATGCTAAGCTTTTCTAACTATATCACTGTTCATTGAGAGATCTATATTATACAGTACTAAAAGTAAAATGTTTTTATCTTCAATCATAATCATTTTCTTTAATTGCTGTGATTCCACCTTGAACAGCTCTCTTACCTTTTTTCTATATGACTATACCATCACAATGGTCTACTTCATGTTGAATAATTTGAGCAATCCATCCTGAGTATTTTCCCCTTCGCTTCTTAAATTCCGAATCAAAATACTCTACTTCTATCTCTTTGAATCTATTAGTTTTTCTAACACCTATAAGTGAAAGACATCCTTCTTCTGTCTCATATTGACCCGATTTATTCACTATCACAGGGTTAATCATCGGAACGTTTATATCTCCCATACTGATCACAATAATTCTTTTTTTGACACCAATCATATTAGCTGCCATTCCTACACAGCCTTCTTTATTTGCTTTAAGCGTATCAAGCAAATCCTGTATCACCTGAACATCTGCTTTTGTAGCAAGTCCTGATTTTTGATTAAGAAAGAATATGTCTTTCATAATTGATCTAACCATATGTTATGCTCCTTTAATATTTTCATTTTATTATGTTCTGTTCTAAACATTCATTCCTTATAACGAAGTCCATCGCTAACGATAGATATCAATTTATTGAATCGGCTGATATCCAGATCACCTTTGCGTTGATCTATAGCCTGCAGAAGGCCCATCATAAGAGTAATAATATCATTTATACCTATTCTTCACGTACTGCCTTGGATTGCTGTGCCTTGGCAAGAAGATTGGCAATGCCTACCCCTGCTTTGTGTGCAATTTCACCAATTGGATAAACAAATGATGTTCCATATTCGAATATTTTAAAAAAGAGGTTGTAGCAAAACCTAAGTTTTGTTACAACCCCCTAGAGTACCACCTTAAATTCAATTGTGCCCGAGCATTAATCAATGACAATTCTATCAATATCAGGTGCATATGTCGCGGAACCATTGTCTAATTTTATGATATTATTCCCGGCATTCAAGTTAACATTCGTTGTTACCGAAGCTACACTTGTCCAATCGCCAGTGCCGGTACATGGAACCCCTGAAAATGTGCCACTGTTCGGAGTCACATATATAATACGTGTATCCGATGAAACATAGTAAATGGTCATCGAATGAGTACCTGCAGTTGCAACATTGACATTATTTATTACTACTGTTCCGTTGCTCGTTCCAGTTCCACCCAGATATCCAACACATTTTCCGCCTGAACAAGCATTTACACTTTGTATATTCGCTCCATTGGAAAGCGTTCCATTTTCAGCTTCATAGCTTGTACTGATGCCACTACCTGAAGCCGGAGTAATGTATATACGGTATCCAGAACTAGCATTACATCCTGTCATTGCTACGGTAATCTGACCGTTAGATACGGCGTAGTTTGAGGTTGATACTGTGGTTGTTCTTCTACATACAGTATCCTTGCTTGTCCAGTCAACCTTTTCAACCCTAACCGATGCAGTAGATCCGATAAAAGAAGGTATATTTTTGATTGTTGTATTTACAGTACCACTATTCGATCCACCCAAAACACAGCTTATATATTTGGCACCCGAATCCACGCAAGCAGCACCATCTATATTTGCACTTGCATCATTTGGAACTGAGACACTGACCATGTTGCCCGTCATCGAGCCATACCAATTCATAAAATACCAGCCTGCACCCTTTGCAGTATCAGTTGCAAGAAGGCTTCCCAATCTTTGATAAGCTGTGAACCACCAAGTTATACATGCACTGTCTACCTTATAACGCTCGAATTTCCCAATAAATTCCCCAAGCGATCCAGGTTGCCCTTCAAGGTTATGGTCAGCATCACAGTACTCGTTTATGCTAATAGGCAATGCGCTTATTCCAATAGAAGTTTCCAATGCCCTATAGTCTTTCAAATTATTTGCTACAGACCCGATTCCACTAAGCTCATGCCAGCTAATTATATCGGGAATACAGTTGTTTGATTTACAATAGCTCAAAAACGTACTCATCCTATTATGATTGTAATAACTATAGCAAGGACCTACAATTTTATAACCGGAAGCATTTGTACGGATAGCACTGTAAGTTTGCTTCCACAATGTGCTATTGAATTCTCCATTGCTGCTATTCCATGTGCCATCAGGTTCGTTCCATGGTTCAATCCCATAATAATTGGAGTAACCGGATGCTTTCATGTCGGTTATAAAAGAATTCACCTGGCTGAGCCAGCTTGTCATACCTGGCCATGTGTATGGCCACCCTGGTAACATATCCGCCAAATCAACAGAAACCTTGGCGCCAGGAACTGAGCTAAGCCTTCCCGCAACAGGTATTGCAGCACCAAATGGATGCTGGTTGCCAGAGCCCCCCCGAGCCGGATTCCTCATTACATATGGATGAATCGGAGTTATGAGACCCGCAACATCAGCTGGTTTGGTTTCAGTCATTCCATAAAGTGAACCGCTTGCGCAATGAGTTACACCCCTTAACGTACTTCCGCAATCTACAGTTATGGCGTCTGCCGCAAATACTGGTGTCAAATGGAAAACATTTGCAAGTGTAATTGAAAAAACCAATAACATCGTACAATATTTTTTAGAATTTCTTTTCAACATTATTACGCCTCCTAAAATTCAAAATATAACCTCAGTCATTACTAATCTGTATCTTCAACAAAAATTAGTAATTAAATAATATATACAAGTAGTTGTTCTAACATTATTAATAACTGGGCAACCAGTCATCTTTATATGTTATAATTATTAATATATAAATAATTATAATTGGGGGTAAATCTTATGAACCCAAAATACACCAATTCAGCGAGATATAGGTGTCTTGAATATTTAAAAAAACAATCTGTTGATTTATATTTAAGTTATTGTGGAATAGAGGAATGTGACCCTGGTCATTCATATGGTCCTACTATACGTACAGAGTATCTACTCCATTATATTTTAAAGGGAAAAGGAATTTATAATGTTGATAGTAAAACCTATAATTTATCCAACCATCAATCTTTTATTATATATCCCAATGAAATAACCTACTATGAAGCAGACAAAGAAGACCCATGGACTTATATTTGGATAGGTTTTAACGGTATTAAAGCTGAAACTTGCCTAAACTATGCATCCCTTAATAAAGAAAATCGAGTATCTAAATTTGATTGTGAAGATATTTTACTAGAGTGCATTAATGGTATTCTGAATGCAAGTAAATTAACATATGCAAACGATTTAAAGAGAGAAAGTTACCTATCTATGTTTCTCTCAGCAATAATTCAAGAAAAGCATGACTGCATAACGCAATTAGAAGACATCCATGATTACCCCTACCAAGTATATGTAGAACATGCACTAGAATTCATTGACCACAATTATCAAAAGAATATTAAGATTAACGATATCGCTAACTATATTGGCATTAGTAGAAGTTATCTAACCAATATTTTTAAAAAGAATATTAATTTGTCGCCTCAAGAGTATTTGATAAAATATCGTTTTGATAGGGCATGCAGTTTATTGAAAACTACCACCCTTCCAGTAAGTACCGTTGCATCTCAAGTTGGTTATGATGCAACGGTACTTACCTTTTCAAAAGTATTTAAAAAGTTTTACACAGTTAGTCATACAACTTATCGTACTCAACATGAATTAATTAGTTATTCTAATACTAAAGGAAACTAAAAAGAGTTGTCGTAAACCTTTTATCAAATTTTACGACAACTCTTTTTAAAACTACTTTTTAATCTATTTGTGTTAAATTATATAATACGGAGGAAAAATCCATACCCTTGGCACAAAATTCTTTCTCGTCTATAATAATCCCTATGTTCATCAATTCATCTCCATGATATATTCTATTTCCATCCCCATTGATTATATATCTTTTATTGTCATCTAATCCAACTAATTTAAATCTTCTAAAAGCTTCATTAGCCGAATTTAACACATTATAGTATGCAGCTATAGCTTCTCTCTTATCTTTTGAAACGACAATCCAGGTTGTAATATTTTCTTCAAAGGGACTAGAAATACGATAGAATACACCCTTACTGATTAACTCTCTATTAGCCTTGTAATATTCAACCTGTTCTCTCACTTTTGCTTTTTCTCTATCAGACAAAAGACTTAAATCGAGTTCATATCCAAATGCACTAAAATATGCAACATTTGCTCTTGTTTCAATAGGTGTAACTCTGCCTACCTGCTGATTAGGAACTGATGTTACATGTGCTCCCATGCAGGCAATTGGATAAACATATGATGTACCGTATTGAATCTTTAACCGTTCTACTGCATCTGAATTATCACTAGTCCAAGTCTGAGGTGCATAGTACAGCATTCCGGGATCAAATCTTCCACCACCACTAGAGCATGACTCAAATAAAATATACGGAAATTTAGAAATCAAGCGTTCATATAAATTATACACTCCTAGGATATATTTATGAAATACCTTCCCTTGAAACTCCGCATTCTCTGCTGAAGAATAACATTCTGTAATATAGCGATTCATATCCCATTTTATATATGATATCTTTGCCTCGCTTAAGATTTTTTCCATTAAACTATATATATAATCCACCACTTCATTTCTAGAAAAATCTAGTACATACTGATTTCTAGAAGGAGAACTTCTTCTTCCTGGAGTTGCTATAATCCAATCATTATGTGCCTTATATAAATCACTATCCTTATTAACCATTTCTGGTTCAAACCAAAGACCGAATTTCATTCCCATTCCTTCAACTTTATTTGCTAACCCTATAATACCGTCAGGTAATTTTTTGAAATTTTTAACATACCAATCCCCTAAACCGCATTTGTCATTATCTCGGTTACCAAACCATCCATCATCTAATACAAATAACTCCATACCTAAATCTTTTCCAGCCTTTGCAATTTTCAAAACTTTTTTCTCAGTAAACTCCATTTCTGTAGCTTCCCAGTTATTAATTAGTATTGGCCTTACTTTATATCTCCACTCACCTCTAACTAATCTTGTTCTATACAATTCATGATAAGTTTGGCTCATTTTATTCATACCACAATTTGAATACACCATTACCACTTCCGGTGTCTGGAACACTTCTCCTTCACTTAATGGCCATTCAAAGGTGTCAGGATGAATTCCTATAATCACCCTTGTCATATCATGGGTACTTACTTCTATTTGTTCTAAATGGTTTCCACTATAGACCAAACTAAATCCATACACTTCACCATTAAATTCATCAACATTTGTTCTCTTTAAAGCAATAAATGGATTATGTTCCGAGCTACTTGCACCTGCCATGCTATAAATTGCCTGAGTTCCTTGTTCTAGCTTTCTAATTTTGACATGCCTTTCTCTACCCCAAGCACCAGCTAAATGAATCATTTCGAATTTGCTATCTGGAAAATCTACACATACACTCATTGCTCTATTAAGTATAATAGTGCTCTTACCTTTATGAATAAACTTAACATTCCTTGCTATTACCGGTAACTCCTTATAAATAGTATAGCTAAGTACTAATTCAGTATCTATTAACGAGTCATATAATGTAATTTCAAGGGTCTCTGCTTCATTATCATCTTCTACATATGTAGCTGGTAGCCCTTCTAATTTCCTTTTTCCCTTAAAAATTTTATGAGATTTAAATTCAAAATTTGTTATTTTGCTTCCATTTTCTTGCTTGATTTCAAAAGCGGGATATCTAAAATCTGTAGTCCCATATGATGGATATTCTTGCTTTGTATATTGAAGCGAAAGCTCATAATTATCTTCAAATATATAGGCTGCTAAAGATCTCAGTTTTCCCTCCAATAGATAGGAAAAAGAATCTCTATCATGTACCTTCTTTCCATAATATAAATTTCCTAATTGATTATTGTCTAAAATTTTAATAATATAACTTATTTCTTCATTATATATATGAAATTCCTTTGATCCTTCATGAAAAATAATAGCCATAATGTCCTCCTCCATATAATTATAGTTTTCCACCAGATGTAGATATACCCTCAATAAATTGCTTTTGGAATATGGAATAAATCAATAGCATTGGCCATATGGCAAGTACTGAAGCTGCCATTAGTTGTGGATAATTAACTGAATATCCACTCTGTATTTTAGCTAAAGCTGATGATAATGTAGCCGCATTTGAGTCTGAATTTATAATCATTGGCCACATTAAATCTTTAAATGCAAATAATGCTGTAAAAATACTTAGTGCTATTAATCCTGATTTTACTAATGGAAGCATTATTTTAATGAAAATTTGACCAATATTGCATCCATCTAATATTGCCGCTTCTTCCAATTCTTTTGGAAGTCCAGCGAAGAATTGTCTTAATAAAAATGTCCCAAAGGCACTAACTAATCCAGGAAATGCTAATGCAAATACGGTGTTTCTCATTCCAAGCTTATCAATCATTAAAAATTGTGGAATAATGAATATCTGAGTTGGTACCATCATCTGGAATAATACTAAACCAAACAAGAAATTTTTTCCGGGAAATTTAAGTCTTGCGAAAGCATATGCGGCCATTGCACTAAATGTAACAGAACAAACGACTCTTACAAACATCATTGCAAATGTATTATAATACAGACTTAGAAAATTATTTTGCTTAATTACTTCAATATAATTTTTAATTTTCCACTTTCCTGGGAAAATAATAAAAGGATTCATGGAGGTGGATTCAGTTACTGATTTAAATGATGTAAGTATCATCCAAATAAATGGCAAAATCATTATACATGCACCTATTATTAACACACTATGAACAAGTATCATTTTCGATCTTCTTTTAGTTTCCATTTGTTCTTCCCTCCTACATATAATTAACCCATTTTTTCTGTACTTTCATTTGAACTACCGTAATAATCATTATAATTACAAGTAATAACATAACTATTGCAGATCCATATCCCTTATTAGAATATTTAAATGAATTGTTATAAAATAAATAAACTAAAGAAACTGTTTTATTGTATGCAGGATTGGTTACATCAATCATCATGTAAATAACATCAAATACCTGCATTGATTGAATAATTGATGTTACCATAACGAAAAACAAAGTTGGTGAAATTAGTGGCAATGTAATATTAAAAAACTGTGCAAATATATTTGCACCATCGATATTAGCTGCCTCATAATAATCCTTTGGTATTTCTTGTAATCCTGCTAATAACAATACCATGTTATAACCAATTGCACTCCATATACCAATAATTGCTATTGAATAAATTGCCACCTTGGGATCACTTATCCAATCTACCCTTCCGAATCCAATTTTCTTTAAGAAAACATTTAATAGACCAAATTGATTATTGTATAACCATTTCCAGACCATTGTTACAGCTGCCGGAGCCGCCATCATTGGTATAAAATAAATAGTACGGTAGAGTGACTTTCCTCTTAGTTTACCATTTAATAGAACTGCTATAACCATTGATAATACAATTGTAAGCGGAACAACAATTATTGTATATTTTAGTGTATTCACTAATGCATGCCAAACTTGAACATCTGATAACATCGTTTTATAATTATCTAAACCTATAAATATATTACCTCTTCCAAACGCTCCATTTTAAAAAAAACTCAAATATAGATTCTGAAAAATCGGAATTATGTTCAACACTAAAAGTCCTATAATTGTTGGAGCAATTAAAAACCATCCCCAGAGACATTCGTTTATTTGTGGTTTCGTTGGCTTCATTTTAAGTTTTATTGGCTTTATCTTAGATTTCACCATGCCTGAATTAATCACTAATATCATCCCCTAATCTATATAAATTCTGTTCTAAATATAAGAATTTATCTATCAAAACCAATTTTGACTTTAAAACATACAATCCTAATTATCTTGTTATTTGTTAGATCTACCTTTATTTTGAATCTTTGTATACTATAATTTAAATATCACATTTAGATTTTCTACTTACTTTATTTTGTTCCTTACTCGCTACGCAATTGAAAAACTATGCGACAACCATAATGGGTTATCGCAAAATATATAATTATTTTTCTTGTACCAAACTTTTATTCATTACAGCTGCTGCATCCGTGCAGGCTTGTTCAACTGTTTTTTCTCCAGTAAAAGCTCCCTTTAATACCTCATATGCCTTATCTTCCCAAACACCAGTTGTATTAGAATATGGTCTAATTTGAGCATATTTTACCATATCAATAAATACCTTTACGTTAAATGTTTTATTTGAGGCAACCCAAGCATCGGCAGTTCCGTCATACGCTGATATAGCTACACCAAGTTGTGCCTGCCTTGCTTGCCCCTCTTTAGAACTTAAATATTCAATCCATTTAAATGATTCATCTGGATGTTTAGTTCCTTTTGCTATTGCATTTCCAAGGCCATTAAAAATAGTGGCTCTCCCGCCATTGTTAGAACTTGGTAATACTGCTACATCAAAATTTTTCTTCATATAATCATTTGAAGAAAAGCCTGATAAATTCCATGATCCAAAGAATCCCATTGCACATTTTCCACTTTGCATATCAGTAGCACGTTCTGCATCCCCAAATTCTTTAGGTGAAAGGCCATCTTTTACAAAGTTTACATAGTACTTCATCGCTTCAACTGTTTTTGGATCATCATAACCTGATTTTTTATCCTTTGTAATTATTGTCCCACCATTTTGATATACAAAATTGTAATATCCCTCTTGATTATGAAGTGGGGTAAGAATTCCATACTGTGAACCATCAGCTTTTGTTAACTTTTTAGCTGCTTTTTGCAAATCAGTCCATGTCCATTTATCATTTGGATAAGCAATACCTGCCTTATCAAACATTGTCTTGTTGTACCAAAGAGCTATAGTATCGTAATCTTTCGGAATTGCATATTGATTTGACTTATAATTATATATAGATTTTAATCCACTAGGAAACTTATTCATTTCTATCTTCTTACTTGTTTTTATTCTATCATTCAAGTTCATCAACTGATCATTTGATGCATATTTATAGATTTCATTTGAATGCATCCAGAAAGTATCAGGTAATGACCCTCCAGTTGCACCGGCCTCAAGAGCTGTCCAATAATCTGCCCAACCTGTTACTTGAATCTTAATTTTAATATTAGAATTTTCTTTTTCAAATTCATTAGCCATTGTTCTTAATCCCTTTTCTTGATTAGAATCCCAAATTGCATAGGTAATAGTGACTGCCTTACTCTTTGTAGTATCAGTACCTACTGCAGCTTTTTTAGTCTGCGTTCCACACCCCGTAAATGTTGCTAGTGTTAATAATAAACCTAGTGTTAGAGCTAATGCTTTTCTTTTCATAAATACCCCCCCCTATTAAATTTTAGAATTAACTTATTAAATAAATGACCGCCTTTGTAAACGTTATTATTACTACTCCTCTATAATAATACAACCTACTTATACTTGAAATAGACCTATGTCCTTTACACATGGAATGATGTGCTTTTATTATTTAAAGAGAGTTCCTATTTGTATATAATCAATATAGTCTAAATTAATTGCATCAATCACCTCATATTTATCCTTTTGTTGTTCCTTCTATAATTTTTAACAATAAAAAAGTACCCACAATTTAATATAGATACTTCCTAAATTACATATGTTATTTTAGGTTTGAAGCTACAAAAACACCTAATTCATCTAATTCAACAGCCCTACTTATTTGTTCTAATTGACCTTCGTCCATCATAATTAATCTTCTCCTACCCATATGCTCTTTATACTACAGCCTATGAGAAACAACCTGTTTCTATAAGCATGTCCAACATAAAAATCTATGGATTTAATCACTAGACCTTAAAAATCCCTATATCAAAATCTCCAAAAAACAACGAAAACCCCTGAATTTCAAGGGTTTTCCATTGTATCAATATTTGTGAATTCAGAAATCATCTATTTACTTATATGCTGAGTTTTATAAAGTTCAGCATAGACACCGTTTTTTTTCATTAAGCATTCGTGATTTCCATCTTCAATAATATTTCCACTATCAAATACAAGAATCCTATCTGCATTTCTAACAGTCGATAATCTATGAGCAATAACAAAAGTTGTCCTGCCTATTATTAAACTATCAAAAGTTTCTTGTATTTTAGCTTCAGTAACACTATCAAGGGCAGAAGTTGCTTCATCTAGTATTAGGAATGGAGGATTTTTTAGAAATATACGTGCTATAGAAATACGTTGTTTCTGTCCACCAGAAAGCATTGCACCACGTTCTCCAACAAAAGTATTAAATCCATCAGACATATCAATAATATCATCATAAATCTCAGCCTGTTTTGCTGCCATTGCAACTTCCTTAGGAGTAGCCTCAGGTCTACCATATCTAATGTTTTCAAGAATACTATCAGCAAAAAGGAACACGTCTTGTTCTACAACTCCAATATTTTTATGCAATGATTCTTGTGTAATATTACGTATATCTACGTGGTCAAGCAAAATTTTTCCTTCATCAACATCATAGAACCTGGGAATCAATTTACATAATGTTGATTTCCCTCCACCCGATTGACCTACGACTGCAATTGTTTCACCAGGGTCGACGTGAAGAGAAATATTGTGTAATACTTGAATTCCTTTTTTATAAGAAAAACTAATATTTTCAATATCTAATTCGCCTTTTACTCTGCCTATCTCTATAGCATTAGGATCATCTTTCATTTCAGTTTCAGTACGCATCATATCTACAAAACGTACAAGTCCAGCTCCACCTGTTGCGAAGAGTTCAGCAAAGTTTGAAAGTTTTCTAATTGGAGTTATAAAAGTAGCAATATATAAAGTAAAAGTAATTAAATCAATTTGATTCATCTGTCCTTTCATAATTAATATACCACCTACTAAGATAACTGTTGCTGGCAAAATACAAAGGAAAAATTCCATTGTAGCATTGAAATATCCCATAGCCTTATAAAATTCGGTTTTAGATGTTTTGAAAGCATCATTTGATTCACTAAACTTATCAAATTCTGAATTCTCATTTGCAAATGCTTTTGCTGTTTTCATGCCTGAAAGCCCTGATTCAATATTTACATTTATAGAGGCAGTTTTTTCTTTCACTTCAAGAGAAGCTTTTGACATTTCAGAACGTCTATACCATACAACTAATAAAAATATAGGTAATATTAAAGCAATAACCAGCGTTAATTTCCACTGAATAGTAAATAAGATACCTAGTGATCCTATTATTGTCAAGGTGGATATAAAAACATCTTCAGGCCCATGATGAGCAAGCTCAGTTATATCAAATAAATCTGCAGTAAGTCTACTCAGTAACTGACCTGTACGGTTTTTATCAAAGTATCCATAAGATAATTCCTGCATATGCTTAAATAAATCGCTTCTTATATCTGCTTCTACTAATACACCAAAAGTGTGACCATAGTAGGTTATTATATAGTAAAAAAAAGCTCTTAATGTATAAGCAATTAACATAATAATCATAATAGTTATAAAGGTTTTATAAGCATTAACAGGTAATAATTCATTTAGAGAATAACGAGTTATTGCTGGAAATGATAAGTCAATAACTGCAATTAAGAATGCACATGACATATCTAATATAAATAAATTTTTGTGTGGTTTAAAATATGAGAAGAATATTGAAACTAGAGATCTTTTTTTAAATTCTTTTGTATCCATTTTTGCTATTTCCTTTCTTTTATGCATCTTTATTTTTCTATAAGTATACCATATTTATCATTGCTATCTATATTTTCACTTTGACGTGAGGCTTTCTTATAATACACTACCAAATCAACCGTCATCTCGTAGTTTATTAGAAATTCGCCTCTTGCAGAAATTGCTATTTTAAACCTACCGCCTTGCTTATAAGCTTATCCTTTATTACTATCGCACCTTGGGGACAAAGTTCCTGACAACAGAAGCATCTGATACAATTATTATAATTTCATTTTGGTATCACCTTATTATTATTATTATTATTATTATTATGCTTTACAAAAGAAATTACTTTAGGTCTTCTTGGACATACCTCACCACATTTCTTACAACTTATACATTTATCTACTATTAAAACTGGATTACGTGCTACCAAAGATGTTATAAAATTATTTAGTGTGGAACTTATAAAATTAATTACCTTTGCATTTCGAGATAACTTAAAGTTTTTACATTTCATATTATCAACTTTTTCGCCAAGCACCTCTATTTCTTCAGGAATTACAGCTCCCCATTTAGTATCATAAGCCACCTTTAGAAAAGGTACCTGTAATACATTATCATAGCCAATTAATCTTACCGCCGTAGAATCAACTGCAGTAAGGCATTTTCCCATAATTATTGTATCCATTTTTTTAGGAGTTCCATTCCTAGGCCCGTTTCCTTCCATAGCAATAATACCATCAAGAATTGCAAAACTAGTCTTGACAACAGAATTTAAGTCCAGCAACATTTTACTAAAATTGTTCACATCCGTTAGTTTTGTATGTAGCCCTCCCTTTTGAGAACCAGGTATACAACCAAATTGATTTTTAACAGCTCCAGTATAATATTATTACTATATTCTTTAACTATCCTTACAACGGCTTCAAACATTGCATAATGTGTTATAACCGGCGATCCCTTTTCAATTACACTAAGGAAATTAGGCTTTAATAATACTTTACTATTTTCAGGTATAAGCTCTCTTAAATAAGAGATGCCCCCCAAAAGTTCAAACCCTTTTCTAAGCTTTTTTTCAATTTTATCAACGTTGTAATCTGCACATTTTAATAAAACTACTTTCTCCATAACAGACTCACCCCTTATATTTACTTTTTTTCTTAATTATAACACAAGCCAATGATTTCTCTAATATCATTGGCTTGTGTTTGTACTATATTAGTCTAAGCTTTGAAATGGTTATAAGTAAATAACCTTAGTTCTTCGTAAAAATTGGGCCCCCTAAACCAAAAGTTTCCCCAAACTCTCGTCTGAGGTAACATAAAACACACTAAAATTTTCACATTACAACATCTAACCCCTTTGCTACCAGACTATTTCTTCTCTCTCCTAGCAACACACTCAATATGTGGTGTTTGTTTACATCTCATATTTCATCCTATCTATATATATTAAAAACTATCATATAATCATTGATATTAAACTACTTATGAGGTGAACAATATTTTTTTCAATTAAATATTAACTGTTTTTATTTAATCATATTTTATGTAGCGGTGGCAATGCCATCATTAGTTTTTATGCGTCAACATTGAATATAACCTTCGACCAACTGGTTTAACGACTCAATAAATATATTATGCTATAGTTTGTTATAAATGTTGGTATTGCTATGTTTTATATTTTTGGTTACACATATAATCACTTTATAATATGTATTTTTTTACTCGTGTTGTGTTATTTTTAATTATCACAGACTATAGTTATTCCAATGCATTGTCAAAATTAGTTTAAGTGTATAGATTGGTACTATTTATTATTTGTAGTACCTATTAATAATATTTAAAAATAAATCAAAAACACTGAAAATAGACGTTAAAACTATCCGAATCTTCTTTAATTCAAAGCCAAAGTTTCATCTCATTAAAAATATATTGTAATTATTGTAATTAAGTTAAAATACAACAAAATAATTTTTTACTAATATTATGAGCTTAATTTTTTATCTCTTTTCCAAATAGTTCGAATGCTTTAACATTTCTTGAATAACTTTTTTCGCTACCTATTACAGCACCTTCAGTAGTAAGCAAGTAATTAAATTCCCATTCTCCAGTATTATTTAGTAAAAATTGTACTTTATTAATTACAAATTTCAGTTTAAAATCTTCAATTCTACTTAATACCTTTTGTATTTTATCTTTTTCAAGTGCCCTCATAAGCAATTCAACTTCTAGTGTGATTGCTATTAATTCAATATCCATGCCTTCAGACATCTGAAAAACATAAGTTATTGGTCTATTTTTAGGTATGGCATATTTTATATACTTAGAAATTGTACTTCTCACAAAATTGTAAAAATTATCTACTTCAACGAGTGCTTTATCCATAAACTTGTCAATCACTTTATCAACTAGTTTCTTTCCAACTAATATTCCAAAAACACTACTTGATATCGCAAATATAATCTCTGGATCAGGTATTAATTGTTTCCTTACGAATAACTGTAGCTCTATATCGTATTCATCGGTTAAACTCAATAAAAACTCATCCAAAGCTTCTTGAGATTCAAAATTAACTAGATCATAACCTAATCCTATTTTATCTATATTTAAATTATCTTCTACAAATGGGCGTTTGTCACTTTCACTCTTTTGCTCAATATATTTCTCTCCATCATTAAATTCCAATACTTTAGCATTTTCAAAGATTTCTTGAGTAATCTCGATTTTATACTCACCATCATCCATTATACTAACTTCGGCTTCAATTATTTTTCCAAATGGCATAATTGTTTTATCATGATTTAATCCTACCGATGGTACTCTACCACTTTTATTAATTTGGTCAGCAGCTGATTCTAAAGCTTCTTTACTCATCTTCATATTATGACCATCGATATGTGTTGTTGCTCCTATTCCTTTAAATATCATTTCATTTATCTCTCCCTTTTTTATTATAAGTACGGTATTATCGACACTTCCGGTACATTTATAATTAGTCTAAAGGTATACTTGTACCACTTAGCACTTTGTCATGTCTCTAAAGACCTCCTGTACCCTTCGTTAATACCTAATTTTATCTTTATACCTCACATTCTTTTCTTTTTCCTACATCGTTCCATATTTTTATACAAGTATTTTTTTAGAATATAAGCATCGAGTCTGACAGGAGTTAAACCCCCTGCCAACTGGTTCATAATGCGGTAGATAACCTGTTTTAACTTAGGCAATATTGTGTAAGCCCTTGTATATCAATGCTTACACAATATTAACTTGAAGTATCCTATAGTAAATTGATGTGATCCTCAGCGAAATAAACACAAAATAAACACCAAATAAACGCCAACAAAAGTTTTCTCTACTATTATCTTTTAATTATAGTATTAATTATAGTATTAATAATAATTTAAAAAGTCAAACCAAAAACTGCAGCTTATGCCCAGTTGTAACCAGCGATGTTATAATCGTTTATATTACTGTATCCTAAATTTTATCATACACATATTTTTACTTTTAATCATGCATTTTTTTAGTCGTGTTGTGCTATAGTTGTGTTATTTTTTGTCACATTATATGCTAGTTACACCAATATGTTATCAATATTTGATCAAGTTGTAGGCCCACAAGAATAACTATCACTACTACCTATGTTCTTAGACTGCTCCTTAGTACCATATTAACATTCAAGTACATTTTCCTCGCCAAACCACTCTTTAGCCTTGTTTATTATTGATAATGATGGACTATTGTAATAAACAACTAGGTTTTCCTTTGCTCTTGTAATGCAAACATAAAATATTTTTTTAGTTCTCATAAGAATTTTATCATAAGATTTTTGTTTGCTTTTACTTAATGTAGATTGAATGCTATCATCTAGTAAATATTCAAAATTGTATTTATTCCATCCACCACCATCTAAAACGACAAGAACATTATCAAATTCTGCACCTTTAATTTTATGTTGAGTCGAAAATGGAGTGTGCCCCTCTAAATAATTGTATAAATTTTGAAACTCTAGGAATTTGATTCTTTTTACACGTTTATAAAGATACTCATTTTTTTCTATAAAATCAGTAAATTTATCATCCTTTTTGCAAATTCTTTTTTCATCTGCAAAGTTAATTACTTCCTCAATAGTAGACATAGACATTGATTTGATTATTTCAACTATTTCTTTTATTTCCTTTTTTTTGATTATTGAATCTATTTTAAACTTAGTTTTTCTAATAAATTCACTATACCTCTTATTTTCATACAATTGTACTAGCATTTGTATTTTAAAAAGATGTTTCATTAAATCATCTCTTTTAGAATCACTTTTTGTTTGATCATCAGCATCATCCTTTTTATCATCTATCAATGAGTCTACATCAAAGTAAATTTTTCTTACTATAGAAAATGGTAAATCCTTAAGTTGTTCATATAATTTATTATCCTCTGTATTATCCATAATTAAATCTACCTTTAAGAGTTTTTTTACATTTTTTACTTGAACTAAAGACACAACTTGCCCAAAAGTAAGATTTTCCTCAATAACCATGTTGTTTTTTTTAATCTTGCTTACTACGTCATTCTTCAATTTTATAATTGGATCTTTCCCATATATGTCCATAAGATTGCCAAACCCTGCTTTTGGTGCTATCAGATTGTGAGTTAGACTCAACTCTTTAGTTTGCTTTGCATCTTCAAACTTCCATCCAGCAAACCACTTCGTATTTTTCAATTTATCTAAATCATTATTTGATGAATACAAGAATTTTATATTTCCCATTTTAGCCTGTCCATTTCTCATATTGGGAGCATTATTATCTGATGAAGGTATTTGTATCAATCCATCTGTCCTTACATTGTTCGCCAAATTAATAACTAACTGTGGGCTTCTTCTATTTTGTATCTTTTTAATTTCTTGTATAATATTTGATTCAATGTACTTACTTAAATCCCCAATGCCATCATCATAAATAGATTGCATAGAGTCCCCAAAGAAACCAACAATACATTTTTTTTTACTTTGGAGTAAATATTCTAGAAATATTTGCACAACTAATGGGTTTGTGTCTTGATACTCATCTATAAATATAAATTTATACTTATCTTTTAAAATATCACATAAGACCTTATAATTCTTGTACATATAATTAGCCACTATAAGAACTTCATCATGCGAAATTTCTCCATTCTTTATATTCAAATGTTCCTTGTAAGTAATTCCGTTTTCAAATTCATTTATATATATTTCTTCACAATCTTCATTTGGTTTTTTTATTTTATACTCATCATCATTTATAATAACTAGAAGTGATTTCTTTAGCTGCTTTTGAAACATTTTTATATTATCCCATAAGAAATCATGAATTGTAGAAACTCTTAAATTCTTATGATTAACTCTTTCCTCAATTTCTTTTACAGCAGCATTAGTATATGTCATACATACTATATTGGCTGCAGGATTCTTCCTAATAGCTTCTTTTATTACTTGAACCAATGAGTAAGTTTTACCACTACCAGCACCACCACTTAATAAAAAATTATCTCCATTATTAATGTTCCTAAAAACTTCTTCAACTTCGGGCTCTAATCTTGCTTCAACCATAGTAATCCCTCCTCTATATAGTTTGGTATATCCCAGTTACTAAATTCATTTCCATCATCAGACTTACTGTTAAGTAAAATTTCCATGGCGAATGACGGCTTCTTATCTATGCACTTTTCAGCTAAAAAATAAGCATCATTATTCTCATCTTCAAAATAGTCAATATGTTTAAGACTCTTAAAATTTACACTATTAGCAACAATAAATTCTCTATTTATATGAAAAAAGGCATCCTCAAAGCTCCTAGCATAGTAATTAACTCCCTTTAAATTTATATCTAACCCTTGATATGTAACTGCAACCTCTCCTATAGCACTTTGCTCCCAATTATCTGTTTCACAATTTCTTATCAATTTCTTTTTATTAAAAGGCAGTTTAGCAAAAAAATGTAGCATATTGTAATCTTCTTCAGATTTTTTTAATTTATCTAAACACATCGAGTAAAAAAACTTTAGTGCTGCATTTGTTGTAATTTCTGCATCATCATCATCTACTTTACATGCTGAAATAACACGGATCTTTTCACCCTCCTTATTTCTCTTACATGTACCATCTGTCTTTGTTGACACTACATACTTTGCCGAATCTATGTCTGTTATAATCAATGATTTTATCCCAATAAAGTCAATGAATCTTTCGAATATATGAGAATATGCCCCTACTTCAACAATAGAAATATTTTGAGACAGCATTGGAACCCCTGAATTGCTTTCTATTTGATCTACTTTTTTCATCATAGCGCTCATTAATATTCGTTCTGTATCACCTTCAATTAATATTGCTTTATCTGCAAAAAACAATTCAGACCGATTTAAAGTTAAGTATTGTTTTAAAAACTTAAATTGCTGTATTCCCCTATCTTGTGACCTAGAATACTCAACTTCTAAATCTTTTAAATTTTTGGCTAGAACATTTCCATTTTTTGTTTTATAAAAATATTTTATATCATTAAATTTACTTTCAGATGTTATATGGGAAGAGTGTGTTGTAATAATAGTTTGAATGTTAAATGGCCTTTTGTTTCCGCTACCACTGCATCCCTCCTTTAAAATGTCTTTAATATTTTTTATGAACACATACTGCATCTGTGGGTGAGTATGCGCTTCTGGTTCTTCAATAAAGAACAAATTAATGTCCGCTGGTTTCTCATTTTCCTTTCCTTCTCTTCTAAATTCTCCTAGATCTACTTCTATTTCAAAAATCATGCTAATTAAATTTAAATACCCTAATCCATTGTAATTTTCTGGCAGCAAATTTGTTTCATTGTGGTTATACATTACAGTAGTGTTTCCCTTCAATAATTCTTTACGCTTTAATGAAGATACTATTTGAATAGCAGATTCACCTGGTTTTATACCTCCAAATTTTTTAACTTTATTAATAACATCATCAAATAAACTATCATATATTTTATCGAGTTCTCTATCTGTATTAATAATTTCATCCCTAAAGCTATCTAATGCAGTCTTTTGATCTTCATTTTCCTCGATCTTTTCGTAGTACTTGGAAGAAAGAGCGGAAAGTGTACTATCTGTTTCTCCATTCGAAACTGCCCTACGTGCGCTTATAAACTTAAAATTTATAATATTATCTAAACTTATTTTATTCTTATCTAGATCTATATACTCATCATCTTTTTCTATTTCATTAATTAAATCATAAGCAATTGATTTTTTTGAATACTTAAAATACCTTTTATATTCATTCTTAATAAAATCTTGAAAATATTTTTTAGCAAGTTCATCTTTATTTTCTAATTCTTTATCTCTATCCAAATGTATATCTTTATACTTATTAAATTGCTCTTTTAATGTATTAAAGTCATCTTGAGCTAAATCATATTCGAACCCTAACACAATGTTTTTGTTATCGGGGTCTAAATCCATCATAACAGCACTTATGTTTGATAAGTTATCATCTTCACAATACTTTATGAATAATTTCATAGAAATTCCTAAAGGGAATAATACATCATTATTTAGAGGGTTATAATTTTCTTCTACTTTTTTTTCTAATTCCTTTTGAAAATCAACACTAAAATCGTCATATGCAAAACTGTTTATATTCGCTTTGTACCCAATAAACTTATCTAAAATAGATAAGAATGACGTTTTTCCACAATTATTTTTACCGATAACCAATGATAATTCTTTTTCTAAATCAAGTTCAAATTGTTTTAGTAACCGAAAATTTTTTACTTTTATCTTTGAGATTATCATAATTTCACCCTTTTCTTTATATATTTGTATCTTGATTGTCATGTTTCTTTCTAAACATTTACTATAATACCAATATTCATTAAATAAACTTAATTTCCTTTAAATTTTATAAAATAAAATAATAAACTTCAAGATTTACCTCCTAGAGTATATTAACTGATTTTTAATACTACAAATACAATCTAGTTTGTGTAGACATAAGCATTAGCACCATCCACATGTTTTCTTGTTTCTAATCTTCCACCTATGTTTAAATCCATAAAAAAAAGAGCATCTCTGCTCCATAAAACTATTCCCACAAATCCTTAGTAAATTCCTCTATCTCTTTTTTCCTTTCCTTAGTTTTTCTCTTCTTTTTTCTTTAGTTTTTCTTAACCTATCATCTATCTGTTTAACTGTAATTTCAAATGACGGAACCCCATATATTATTGGACCAATAAAAATATCTTTAACTAAGGAATCAAATAAATCATAAGTTTTGCTCTCATCCCAAACAAAATCTCTATGGAAATCTGGCAATACTACATCTCTTTTTTCTATATTCTCCATTATATATATTATAGAATCTGGTATTAAGAGGTACTTGTACTCCGTCTAAAATTACAGATACTTCTTCTTTATCTTTATTTTCAGTTAAGAACTTTATTGTAAGTTCTTTTCCACTTGTACCTGGAATTATTTTATCTTGAAGCGTAGATATAGCGTTAAAATAATCTTTTATCACTTTTCTTCTTTATGTTCCTATTGGATATAACTCCATTTCCTTATTCATACTATTGTTTACTTCCTCTAAGTTCATATTCTTTTATATTTCTATATAGTGTTGCTCTACTTATCTTCAATAGTTTTGCAAAATCAACACCTATAATCTCAGCTGCCTTCCATTTACTATAATACTTCTTAAAGTTCATAGGTGAATTTCTTACAGGTCTACCAATAGGCTTTCCACTCTTGGTTCCTTATAGCCTGGCTTTCTGTATACCCTCGTTTACCCTATCAACTATGATTTCTCTTTCCATTTCTCCAACCGCTCCTAATATTGATAACATGAATTTGTAGGTATTGCCTACTGTGGTGAAGCGTTCTTTCACAAAGTGAACAAATAACACCCTTGTCTGTAAAGTAGTCACATAATTGCCTTAGATCCTCGACGTTACGTCCTAACCTGGATATACTCTCTATATAAACATTATCACCTTTTTTAGCTGCTATCTTTAATTTGTTTAACTCTGGTCTATCTGCATTTTTACAACTTATTTTATCAATAAAACTTTTTTCTGTTTTAATATTACTTAATGCTATCTCTTGACGCTTTTCATCCTGGTTTACTGTTGAGACTCTTTCATAGCTATATATCATTTTAACAACTCCCTATGGATTTATTATTATCATAGCTTTATTATGTAATGTATCAACAACCATATCCATTAGTGTGATACACTTTTACAACCTATCCAGTGGGTTTATGTGTATTATTCTCTTCCGTTCTTCATGTATCATGTAACTATAGTTAAATGTTACTATAAATTGTGGCACTTTCGTATCTATAATTTACAAGTCGAAATAAACTAACATAATATAAAGGTAAATAACTAAAATAGCACTCCACTTGGTAGTAAAGTGCTATTTTAGTTATTTAGAATACTTATATGATCTATATATATCAACCACTTACTTTTTATTCGGTCATTATACTAATACTACTCCGTAGAATCATATCCAAACAGAGTTACTACTGTCAAGTTGTTTAAATGCTATAACCGTATAATCGAATCACTACACCAAGTTCTATTTATTTTAACTGCTACCTGTACTCATACTACACCAAAATCATAATTCGCTCTTATTATTTCTTTATAATTTTATGTCTTCCCATTCTTTCTGGGCCCACTCAAGTAGTTTTTTTGTCCTTTCTTCAATTGTTACTATATTCCACTCATTATATTTTGCTACATCCTTAGCCGAATACATAAGCGTATCGCTATACTTTGATTTTTTAATATCAAAACCATTGTTTTGTAGCTGTTTATTTAACCCTATGGGTAATATTAATAAATTACCTATTCTATTTGCATGATATTCCTTTCTCTTGGTAACTTTTCCTCTCCATGCTAGACTCTCTGTTTGTGGATATATATGCTCTATACTGTCTTGAACAGAACTCTCCCATATTTTATCCCAGAAAGCCTTCGGGAAATTATATCCATTCTCCCCACAAAGATACCTTTCATAATTGTAAAAGAAATATATTGCTTCTTTTTCCCAACCATTATAACAATTAGCATCTTCAAGTGCTTTGGAAATTCCTGCTGCTGGGTAATCGATTCCTAACTTAACTAGCTCGTTAAAAACTTCATTGAATTTGCCCTTTTCTTTTATATATGTCATATTATCATTTATTCCCATAATCTTTTGGGCTAATCTTGTGTACTCACCTATTTTTGTCCTAGAATCCTTTTGATAAAGTCCAAATATTCTAAAGGTAACTTTTTCCCACTGTTGCAAAAGAATTTCCTTTTCGTTCTCATCGAAATGTTCAGATAGTTTTATTGCAACAGCGACTAACCTTGCATGTATTTTATCTGTTACAGCTGTTAATCTTACATTAGAATAGATTTCGCTAAGCTCTGATGCTACATCTAGAAGCCATTTTGAAATATCTACTACCTTACTTGTTGACTGTTTAGTTATCTTTCTAAAACATTCAATTGCATCTTCCGGTTTCATAACTCTACTTTGGTCATTAGTATAATATAGAGTTGCTGCAAACCTTAAAATTTCACTTCCAGGCACTTCATTAATACCTATAGTTCTATAGATTAATGACCAATACTTATGTAAAAAATTTAATGTACTATCCGTGCTATTCTCCTCATAAGCAATACCCATTAACATGCTCTTACATTTATCAAGCCAATCAACTTCAAGCCCTCTACTATTTAATACTTCAAAAACAGTATATACCGTTGATTCATTCTGTAACTCATGGAACACAAAACATAATCTGTACTTTATCAATATTAATAGTTCTAATATATCATCATTTTCACACCACTCCTCTACGAATTTTTGGCACTCTGAAAAAGCATATAACAAATTATATTCTGCCTTGGTTTTAATTTTTTTTCTGTCTGCCTCTTTACCCGATAATAAATAATCTCTTAATATAAGCGAACTATCATGATTATTCTGTATTAGGATTAGTCTGTTATCACTATCCTTAACAAATATATCGTCTAACTTAATAATTTCTTTTTTAAACTTAGCGTCGTTTAGATCTAGTAACTTCTTATGAATGGCTTTCAGTAAAATAATTAAGGTTGTAATCCTTTGTTGTCCATCAACGATATCAAATATTTCAAATATTTCGGTACCATACTTTTCTTTTCTTTTTTTGTTACAACAAACTACTGTCGCTAAGAAATGATTGCGAGTTCCTTCATCAAAGTCAGGATAGCTATATAATTTTTTTATATCATTAAATAAGTCTTTACGTTGCTTGCTAGTCCAGCTATATGCTCTTTGATACTCAGGAATTTCAAACAAGCGTCCTTGAAGAAATTCATCAAAGTTATAAAATTGTGGGTTTATCTTTTCCATCTTATCCTCCAATTTATTAATTATGTGCTTTTAAAGTTATCTTATCTTTCTTAAATGAATACCCTGTATTTTATCTACTCTTCATTATCATCATAGTTTCCTCAAAAAACTTCAATAGGTCCATCCAAGTTATAACTTAAATTATTCTATTAGATAGTTTGTGCCTACTACAGTCTTCTTTAATCTATATATTCTGTAATCTTAATATTGTTTAACTCAATGTATAATAAGAAATCTATACAGTTTGATGTTAATTTTACAAATCTTGGTGAAGTTTTTTCTATAAAATTTTTACTTATTAAAGATTTTATTATATATTCTTGTGCATCCCCTAATATTGTAATATCAAGAATATTTTTTCTTTCTACAATTGTTCTTTCATTCCAAAGCATATTAATTAATTCTGCCTCATTATTGGTTAGTATTAGTTTATCGAAATCGTTCAAAAACTTCTCCTCCTAATTATTATTTAATAAGTTATAACTTTTCTTTAAAACACATATGTAAAGTTTACAGGTAACCATTCAACTCATACTTTATAATATAATAGTTCAACATTAAATTGCTTTTTCCTTCATTATATGCAAAAATAATCAATATAAAATTTAAAGACTATCACATCAATTACGTATTCTTTACTGTAAAAAAAGAACATACTCAACTTAGAGTACGCTCAACCTTGTATTCATTCAAATCCACCTTCAATAAAAAATTTATTTTCGCAAGTTTTAGATTTTGTGTCGTAAATTATACCCTTGGATGAACCATTACTAGAAGCACTGTTTACTACAACAGTAAAATGTACTTTTGCTATACCAATATCTTCATGTACATGACCACAAAATATAACTGCAGGCTGTTTTTTCTCTATGATATCTCTAATTGCTTTAGAACCATAATTATGACCACTATCCCCTAAATCACATAAACTATATGGCGGTTGATGTGTAATTAGAAATTTCCCCTTCATATTACCAAGTTTATTTAACCCGATTTCTAAGTCCTCTTCACTTCCCTCTCTATCTGTCCCATAAAATGCAATATGCATTAACTCAAATGGAATAAAGTCTTTCTCTATCCCAGCTTATATGCATTCGAGAGAAAATACATGTCATCTTTATCAGGCTTAAATACATCATGATTACCACGGATGTAATATACTTTCTTATTTGTTATTTGAGTTACTGATTATATACGTTTAAGAGAACTATATATACTTTAATGCTTAATATATAACGTTTTATTTATGCACCATAAATTAAATTATTTTTTAAAACAAGACATTTACCTGCAGTTTTATTACGATTATCCTCAATGATAATTATTGATCATCTAAATGTCCACTTTTAATTAAATTTGCTCTAGAATCTATCTACTTAGATACGGTTGTATATAATTTTTCCATATTTCACTTACTACTTCTTCAATAGATGTAGCCATTTTACTAAGTGAAAATCCCATTGTGAAATATAATACTAATTCTCCATCTTGTACTTTTGAGGATATTATACCATTAAATGAATTATTACTGCCAAAAGAATATTTATCACAAGATAAACCTATAGTCTTATCTCTGCCACTTAACCCGTTTCCCAAAAATAATTTTAATGCTGTAATTTGCTGTCCACTCCTATAAAACTCATATATAATAGTTCTGTTATCTACCGGTTCAATTTCAATTTTAATATTACTATTTTCTATCTCTACCTGATTACAGAGTTCTTTAAGCACCTTATTTATATTTTCAAAACTAGTAGTCATAAACTTATTCTTCTCCAAATCTGTTGGTTCTGAATTTGTATTAACTCTTGGAATATTTAAACTTGCAAAAACATCTCTATTTTCTTTCATTGTATTATTAGTAGTTACCTTTTCATTTAGCAATCCCTGCTCTATTAACTTGTTCTCTATTGCTACATTTACCTCTGTAATATTCGAATTATTCATATCAGCGACTTTACTCAAGAACTCACCCATAGATGAACAAATGTTTTGTGTTCTTTTTAAATTCTCTATCAGATTACCTGCATTAACAATATCTATTTGTGTAAACTCATTTTTAAATTCCTTATACTTAACTTCCCAATACTTTATATAAGATATTATCTTTGAATCTGAATAAATACTTGTTTCAACTATTACAGGGAAAATTTTATGTTCATAATTTCTTTCTTTCATAACTTCTAATACTTCATACATACAGTTAAAAGATTTTAAATAGTTATCTGTTATAATTAATATTGCATAATCCATATCTCTGATTGTTTGCATATACTCACGTATACTCTTGAAAGGACTAATATCTCTTATATCTCTATGTATAACAATATTCTTATCTTTAAAATACAAATCAATATTCTCAGCATATACTGCATCTTTCTGACAATATGATACAAACATATTTACCTCTCTCATCATTACACCTCCTTTAATTAATTTCCCTAATACTCTATTGGCGTTGCATTCCAGCATTTAATGTAACTAAATCCTTTCTTACTTTATAAGAATATAGCTTTATTATTAACTTCTCCCACTCCTATAGTAATACATTGTTAAGCAAATGAATTACTTATTATTTAGTTTGTCCACATTTTTTCTCAACTCTTTATAAGCTTCCATACGAGCTTCTATATTTTTTTCAGCTTTTAAAATATTACCCATACCATCATTATACGTTTTAAGAATGCTTAAAATCACTTCATCAATATTAAAGTTGATTCCATGAACCATAACATTCCTATATTGTCTCAGCCTATTAATTGTTTCTATATCCTAAGAGTTAATAATTTGATTGTAGCTAAGTATTTTAAGTGCATCTATAATTCTAGGCTTCGTTTTTCGAGTAGGTCTACTCACATAAATTTTATCTAGTTTTTGAGCAAAATCAATTATTGTTGACTCAAGTTCGTTATAGTTCTTCATAAATTCAAATAACATTGCATTAGACATTTGAGTATCATCTTTTTTAACATTTTTGTGCGACTTATGCTCCTCAATAAGGCCTTTAATACTTTTTTCTATTTGACTTAATTTATTAGGATCTAGAAGTTTTATACTAAACTGCACTATAGAAGTAACAGCAGTAACAACAAGAGCCATTGTTATAGTTAATGTTAGATTAATTGGAAATTGTTCATTAAAAACAACTCTAAAGAATGAAAGACTAAAAATACACATTAGTATGGCTAAAATTGTTATTGCTCCAATCGTTGTGATATCACGATGATAAATTTTCTTTAACGATTCAATGTGATCATAATAAGTCTCATCTTCTAAGACAATATCTTTGAGCTTTGATTCGAAGAATGTAAAGCCTGCTAATGTTAATCCATATAACCCAGCAATTACTTGAGCGCTTGTTGAATATATATATATAGAATCTGATTTTCATCTAAATTAATAGATGGGCCTTTTAGTGACAAGTACACAACTGATATAGTTGACAATACTATTAGAATTATTATATATAAATTTTTTCTTTCATATGTAGTGCTAAATACTGCCTTACTCATTGCTTTACTCATTTGGATTTCAATCATTAATGACATCTAGTTCACCCTCAATCTATTTCAGGATTATTGTTTTGTATAACCAGATTATCTTTAAACCCAGCTTACAATACTTTCAGAGATATCCCTTCTCTTAGAATTTAATTCCTTTCCACTTGAATATCCAACAGATATAACAGCCATTAACTGCAAGTCATCTGAGACCTCTAATAATTCTCTTACTTTACCTTCATTTTTTAATATTTCACCAATCCAGCAAGTTCCTAAACCAAGTTCATGTGCAGTAAGTAGCATGTTTTGTATCGCAGCTCCAATTGATTGAGCATGTTTCAAGTAAATGCTTGGTATTTTATCGTCTAAAGATTTACTATCTAGAAATACTGCTATTAAACATGGTGCATTTTCCACCCAATTATGGTATACAGTAAGTGCGGATAATTTTTTTATTAATTCTTTGTTATTCATTACTATAGAGAACTTCCATGGTTGTATGTTGTTACCAGACGGAGCCCACTTAGCTGCATTTAATAATAACATAATCACGTCTTTACTCACTTCTTGTGAAGTATATGTTCTAATACTTCTACGCTTGAATATACATTGCATTGCTGTATTCATTTTAACACTCCTTTAGATAAAAAAGTAAAACTCCAGGATTACCCCTACCATTTAAACTCTTCTTAACTCATTGACCTGTATTTATTTAATACTCAAATAAATTATTATCAACCTAATTTAACTTTATATATTACTCATTTATTGTAACTGCCTCTAAAGGTTTTCACTTAAGTACAGTATAAACAACAAATTAACAATAGTGACTTATATTTATTATGTATAAAGCATCTTCATTCAAACCCATCACTATATCAAGATATTAATTAAGTAACATCCTCAATAATTTCAGTTATATCCTCTATTGATAACGCTGCTTCATCAACAAAGCATCTAAGTATTTCTACATTAGTTTTATATTCATTTATCGTTATTTTCATAATATTGCATCCTTAGTTAGTTCACAACATTTATAAAACCAGGTAAAAAATAAAACTCCAAGATTACCCCAAGTCTCTTAACTAGTCTTTAGCTATATAAATAATATCACTGCCGTTCTTGCAAAATTGAAATAGGATTCTACAACCTTAATTACTTCGTATATTGTAATACTAAAATTAACTCGATATTTAGATAAATAATAAGTTTAGGTCTGTACTTTCTTTATATGTAATTAGCTATGTCTAAATAAAACAACATAATTTAAGACCTATATACCTTTTAAAACTCTATTACCCCATAAACTTAAAATATAAAGATACAACTGCACTCAGTTTATATACTAAATATGAACCTAACCTTTAGTTGTTTACAGGCCTTTTACCACTTAAAAACCGAACCATTACATTTCAGATTTGATAATCTTACATAGTTACAACAATAAATTTAGATTAACGTACCTAATCCCTACAAATACTTACCTAAAATTTTTTGGGTACTGAATTTGTAGAGTTTTTACTGCTATCATTTGACATACATAAAATGATTTACCCAAATAATCCAATTTGTTTTTCTTCTTTTAAATATTCTTCCAATTTACTTTCCTTTATCAAATTATCAAGCATGTTAACTATTTTATAATTGATTAGCACATAATAAGTATCATCATTTGTTGTTGTTTTTAATACCTTTACATATCCATTAGGCTGAACTATGTGTATATTAGTCCCCCAAGACTCAAATATTCTACTAACTTCAGATATACACCTTGCTTTCTTCTCAATAAACTGCTCTAACTCGGTATCCAAAATTAACTCATCCTCAAATTCTACAAATCTTAACTGTTTATGTGTATTATGTTTAACCCATTTGCTTTTATAACAACTTGAATATCCCCTTGGTTGTCCTCTACCCCGCCATGTTTTAATAAACCTTGTTTCCATCTTTCACTTGCTATTTCGGTTACATAGGTACTATTAAAATTATATTTTCCATATTTTGACTCGTAAGATTATGTAAATAATCATTACCTCATCCTTTTTTACAAATTTGAAATACCCTCTTTATTTTTTCCCTATACTTATCAGTGTGCTTTCATCGAATCAGTTTCATAAATCACATTGTAACCCTTCAGCTTAAGGGCTACATCAATCTTTAATAATTTTGCATAATTAGTATTAATCAATAGAAAATTAGACTCAAAATCCAGTGATAACAATACAGGTCCAATTTGATTTTCACCTCAACAATCCCCAAATTAGTTATAATAATTTATCAAGGCTATTTTAGATTCATTATAAAAAATTTTAAAATCATGTATGTTTAAATCATTTCTTGTCTTTTCCAACCAATATTTATTTACATAGTTTTTTTCATAATTACCTGTTCCACCAATAATACTACTTTTATTTAATACTAATCTGCTCAGTTCGAGCATTATTTATTTCTGAAACCATATTTCTAAATTTCTCCGCAGCTTCCTCTTTTTCTTTTAATAATTTATTAATTCTATCATTAAAAGTTTCTTGTAGTTCCTGTATCTTTAATTGTTGCTGTTCTTTTAATTTTAAAAGCTCTTTGTCCATTTGAAAGATGCCTCTTTCCTTTTGAATGTCAATATCCTGTTTGGCTTTCATTTCTATTTCATCTATCTTATTCTTGCTAATTTCCTTTAATTCATTTACCTGGTTTACTAATCTACTAGTTTCCTCATTTTTATTTGATAAATCCTGCTTGAATTGTATATTATCATTTGTTAGTTTAACAAGTTCTGTTTTTAAGACTAAGATTTCATCTTTATATTTAATATATTTTTCATTGGTTTCACTTAGTTTTAATATTTTTTCACCTTGCATGTTATTTAGTGTTTTCAAGCTCTTAGCACTTTCCTGTAATTCCTTAATTATATGTTTATTATCTACTTGATCTTTTTCAAATAAGCTAAGTTTCTTATTGTCTTCTTTTTTCTGTTCTTTTAATGAAATGATGTCTTCATTTAATTTTTGTGTTTCTTTATCTTTATCTATTAACTCATTTTTATGGACATTTTTAACCCCTAAGTTTTTAATGTTATTTCTTTCTACTATATTTATATATATATCGGATATCCTATTTGTTATTGTTTGTAATTCATTTATATCTGATGACATATTACTGTCTTCTTCTCTAGCTCTATTCAATTCATAGTATTTAACTACTTGCTCCATAAATTCCTTATTGTTTATTCCCTCACTTTGAGCCAATTCATTAAACTTTTGTTTTACCTCATCACTTATTCTTACGCTTAATATTGCATCCATCTTATTCTTCCTCTCTTAAAGCAGTATTTTATAGAATTAATTCGATCTTTTTTACAATTAAATCCATTTATAATTGAAACATTGCTACTGCCTATTAAAATATCATTATATTTATAATATCATGTAAAATACTTATCTGGGTTCATTTATTATTATTTTTTTTGTAAATTTATTGCTAAATAGTTATCGACATTTATAAATGTTATTTTGTATACTTATGTATACCATTATTTTTAAAGGCTTTATACATGTAAACATAATGTTTACATTACAAGTATACCATAAAACAAGAAAAATCATATAGAAAATGGGTGAAAAAGCGTAATTTAAAGTAAAAGAAAAACCATTCAATATAACTTTTATTATATTGAATGGTTTATTTTTATTTTTATGATGAAAAACCATAATTATTGGTAATCATTTGATAGAATAAACCGATGAGGAAATAAGAATAGTTGGTGTGGTGATTAATAAAAATCATACTCAAAAAGAGGAAGCGAGGTATACTCTATTAATAAATAGCCCTCACCTTACCTTAAGATGAGAGCTATAAATAAATTTATTTGTTTTTCTTACGTTTAATGATTCTCACAACAATAACTATAGCAATGATGACTACGATTCCTTCAAGGGTTGGCGACCACCACTCAATAGTTTTAATAATTCCTTTAGATACCCCTAAATTTAATAATAAGTTTTCCATATTATACACTCCTTTATTTTATCGTTTGTTCAATAATGATTTGTTTTGCACTTTCGTAAGTTGCAATGAAGTACACGATATACAAGACTATAATAATTGCAAAACTTACCCCCATATTTAGTCCAATAGACATTTGAAAGAATGACTCGACTTCATTTAGTACTGCTCTAGTAATAAACATAGACAAGACCATTGCCATAATGAGTGGCACAATGAAGTAAAATCCAATCTGTAGAAACAATGTGTTACAAATCATTTTCCCATCTGCACCCATATTGGATAAGGTGTGATATCGTTCTTTGTTATCTTGAGTTTCAGTTAATTGTTGCAGTGCAAGTACTGCCAAACAAATTATAATAAGCACAAGACCAATATAACTACATATAAATGCAACAACCCCAAATATTCCAAAATAGGAATCCTGTTGAACATCTTTTGTCATATAGATAATGCTTTTATTCACTATTGAATCACTCCATGCTTTATTCATCTGTCTATACAATAGGTCTTTGTTCGTATTTACTTTATAAAGACCGTTTAATAAATAAGCATCTGGTATTAACTTTGAAGCAATTTCATCAGGTACAATAATTGTTCCCTTATCATTTGCGCCTATAGGTACAAATGCTATAATTGTCTTATTAAGAGGTTCTGACCTTTGTAGTGTTAATTCTTGACCAGCAACCTTAATCTTCTTATGTTGCTTTAAAAAATGATCTACATAAGACAATGTGTTCTTGTACGTTGCATTTATAAGATATTGATTTTTAGATAAACTAATTGGTTTCTCATTTTGAAGCACCATCTGTTTATTAAAGTCTGTCTCTGACATAAAGGGAACTGTAGATTTTGGCAAGTCTTTATCCACATTAGCTAATTTCACAACTTGCCCTGCAAATATATCTCCATAGGTATAATCAGAAACATAAAAAACGCTTTCAGAATAATCCTTCAAATTCTCTTGTAAATGGACTCCATCTTTTTGGGACTTTTCTAGTGGCGTTACTTTATCCTTGATCCCAGGTAATACAATGGTAACATCATAAGGAATAGATTTATTCATCAGATTGTTCATTTTACCAATAATACTAAACCCTGAGCTAAGGACTACAAGCGAGCACAAAAGCAATCCGCTAATAACTGTGATAACAAGATAATTTGTCTGAAGTTTACTACCAATTTGCCTAAATAAGAAGGCATTTAATCCATGAAAGTAGATACGTTTATTTTTTTGAACAAACGAAATCATTACACTTGAAGCGGTATAATAAAACAATAGAATACCAACCCCTATAAGTACCATAACTTTAGGTAGTGTTTCTTTGCTAAGTCCAGTACTTAAAAGTATATATATACCTAAAATAATACAAAGTGCTGATGTAGCAAATAATAAAAATGAAATTCCTTTGTTATGAGCTCTTAATTCTTGATTCTTTCTGCTTGCTGTCAATAAATCAATTAACTTTACTTTAAAAATCGAATGCGTGTTAACTATCATAACAACCCCAAAAATAATAGCAAAATTAACAATTGTCTCTTTTACAGCAGTAACAGATAGAACCAACGAGAATGAAGACACATCTGTTGCAAATACCTTCAATGTCAATAATGAAAGTCCTTGAGATAATAATATACCTATACCTAATCCAACTATTAAAGAAAATAGACCAACCAAAACAATTTCGCCTACGAAAATTGATGAAATACGCCACTTGTCCATGCCAAGGGTCATATACATTCCCAGTTCTTTCTTTCTTCTTTTCATAATAAATTGATTTGCATATACTACAACAAAAGCAAGAATAACAGCAATAAATTTTGATAGAATCCCTATATATTGATTCATGGTATCAGTCATTTGTTTCATTGTAGAAGATAATCTGCTTAATCCTGGCTGAGAGGATATTGAATTAAATGCATAAAATAAACTAACCGCGAGTGCCAATGTTAAAAAGTAGACCACATAGTCTTTAATACTCCTACGCACATTTTTAAAAATAAGCTTAAAAAACATTATCAGTCTCACCTCCTAAAACAGAAACAACTTCCATTATGCTATTAAAGAAGGTTTTTCGGTCGTGACCGCCTTTGTATATCTCATTGAATATTTCCCCATCCTTAATAAAAACAATTCTTTTACAAAAGCTTGCATTATAAGCATCATGAGTTACCATCAATATTGTGGCTTCTTGATTACGATTTAAATCTTCTAAGCTTTTTAATAGCATTTTTGCAGATTTGCTATCAAGCGCCCCTGTTGGTTCATCCGCCAAAAGTAAAGATGGATGAGATACAATAGCACGAGCTGCTGCCACTCTTTGTTGCTGTCCTCCAGACATTTCATAAGGATACTTATTAAGTACTTTCTCTATATTTAAAGCCAAAGCTACATCATCTATTTCTTGTTTCATTCTACTTACTTGGCAATGATTAATGGACAATGCTAATGATATATTCTCATATGCTGTCAATGTGTCCAATAAATTATAATCTTGAAACATAAATCCTAATTTCTCGCGACGAAATTTGGAAAGCTTACTTCCACTTAAAAGAGTGATATCTTCTTCATCTACATATACATGCCCAGATGTAACAGTGTCAATGGTAGAGATACAATTAAGTAATGTACTTTTCCCACTTCCACTTGAACCCATGATTCCCAAAAATTCACCTTTATTAACTTCAAAAGAAATACCATTTAATGCATGTGTAACTTTTCCTTTATTTCCATATACTTTTTCAATATCTTTAACTTTTAGTATCGTATTCATCTTTATCACTCCTTGTTTATCTCTTACACTACTTTATCATTATTCTATTTTTTCAACTATCGATTTACCTTACCGTAGCATTACCATTTTGTAAGGTTTCAGCAACCTAGGTGATGATTCATTGCACCCAAGTGATTTAGTTACCAGAGATTCCTTGCCATTTTTACTAATTTTATGTACAATATACCATGTAAATCATTATGATTATATCACGTACAAAGTACTGTAATTCAATATTTGCGGCATTATTAATTATATCTATACCAAAGAGGGGACCGTAAAATGAAGATTTTTATCATTGAAGATGATCCAACAATTTCTAGAGAACTAAAGAATTTTCTATCTAAATATGGTTATGAGTGTTTTGATAGCAAAGATTTTGAGAATATTATTGAAATTGTATTACAATCAAAATCTAATTTAATACTATTGGATTTAAATTTACCTTTTCAGGATGGATTCCAAGTATGTCGTGAAATACGCAAACAATCTCATGTTCCTATCATCGTTGTCACCAGCAGAAACACCCCCATGGACGAATTGCTAAGCTTAAACATTGGAGCTGATGATTTCATTACGAAACCTTACAATCTTCAAATATTACTAGCTCATATTCAGTCTGTGTTAAAAAGAACCATCGATAATCCTGAGAGTATCTTACTTAGCCATAAAGACCTAACCGTAGATGTTTTAAAAAGCAAAATGAGCTATGATGGCACGGAAATAGACTTATCAAAAAATGAGTTAGGTATAATTCGATTACTCATACTGAATAAAGGAAATATAATTTCAAGGGATGATCTTATGAATGAGCTATGGCAAAACGGGGATTATGTTGATGAGAACACCTTAAATGTCAATATTGCGAGGCTTAGACGAAAACTTAAGTCTTTTGGCTTAATCGATTATTTAATTACAAAACGCGGTCAAGGGTATCAGATATGAGTATCATAAATTATCTTAAAGAAAAATCAATTCAAATTATTCTTGTACTTTTATCCTATGTTATTAGTACTGGCATACTATACCTGTTTAATGTTAAAAGTGATATTATTATTTTTACTTGGGGCATATTGCTTTTTTGTTATATTTCTGGATTATGCTTTGATTATTACAGAATGAAGCATTTTTACGGTGAACTGCTTTTAATTTTTAAGAATCTTGATGAAAAGACATATATCACTGATATTGTTGACGCACCACATTTTTTTAGTGGCCAAGTTTTTTATCAGATTTTGAAAGATTCAACAAAGGTCATGAATGATAATATCGCAAGCTTTAAAATATCACAGCGAAACTATCATGATTATATTGAATTATGGGTGCATGAAATCAAAACACCTATCACGGCAATCAATTTGATTATAGCAAATAACAAATCACCTATATCGCATCAAATACAATCTGAAATTGATCGAGTTGAAGGTTATGTTGAGCAAACACTTTACTATGCCAGAAGTAATACACTTTATAAAGATTATCAGATAGAGACGACTTGTCTCTCATCAATAGTCAATAAAACAATAAAAAGCTGCTCAATGAATATTATAGGTTGCAGCGGTAAAATTCAAATGAAAGATTTAGAATCAGATGTAACAACTGACCCTAAATGGATTATATTTATTTTGAAACAACTCATTGATAACGCAATCAAGTATAGAAGTGATAACTTAATAATTTCATTTTATACTAAACAATTAGCAGCAGGAACCATTCTCTATGTTCATGATAATGGCATAGGCATTCCTAAGGGGGATATTCCTCGCGTTTTTGATAGGGGATTCACAGGACAACATGGCAGGTCATATATGAAATCCACGGGAATGGGACTTTATCTATGTAAAATACTATGCGAAAAATTAGGATTAGATATAAGCGTTCAGTTTTCTGAACCTTCTGGAACTACAATAATGATTTTCTTTCCTAATAAGCTGAAAATATTTGAGTAATATTAAACATTTTCTGAAAATAAGCATATAAAACAGTTTTAAAATCCTATTTCGAATCTTTCTGTAAACTATTCTAAAAAGGGTATGTAAAATAATTTGATTTAGCATTTTACATACCCTTTTATATTGCTTATTATATTTTTAATTCAGTACCAACTTTAGAATTATTCACTTGTAAGACAATAATAGTTACCATATCACAAGCGTTTTGTTAAAATAAAATAGAATTTAACTCCCACTTCTGTGTTCGAGACTCCACAACTACCACCATGAAGTAATATTATATTTTTAACTATTGAAAGCCCTAGCCCAGTACCTCCAAGTTTTCTAGTCCTTGATTTATCTATTTTATAGAAAGTATCCCATATTTTATCCGATTCAGCTTCATCAATTTTACTTCCGCTATTTTCAACTTCTACGCAGATACTATCTTCTCTATCAAGCATTGTTACGGCTATGGAACCACCATTATTAACATGTCTTATTGCATTAGTCATATAGTTCGTTAGGACTTGTTCTATTCTGTTCCAATCAGCAGTTACTTTTATATTTTGAACTAAATTTACACTAAGTTTAATGTCTTTTTCATTAAGCATGGATGAAAATTTCTTAGCAAGCGGTTTTACTAATTCATCGATATAAAAATCTTCTTGAACCAAATTAAAATTTCCTGACTCTAGTTGAGATAGATTTAGCATATCAGATACTAAGTTGTTCATTTTCCTTGATTCATCCATTATTACATCTATAAAATATTGTTTTTCCTCGCCTTCTAAAATATCATCATTTAATGCTTGAGTATATCCTTCTATAAGTGTTATAGGTGTTTTAAGTTCATGAGAGACCGCTGCCACAAAGTCTTTCCTCATTTCTGTTAATTTCTTTTCTTTTTCAATATCTTTTTCTAACTTTGAATTAGCATCTTTAAGTGATGTTAATGATTCATTTAAATTTTCTGAAAGAAGGTTAAGTGAAGTTGCTAAAGCTCCAATTTCATCATTACTTTTTACTACACATTTTTCTGAGAAGTCAAGTTTTGCCATTTTACCTGCTGTTTTAGTTATTTTTATTAATGGTTTTGCAATCATATTTGAATAGATTAAAGAAAGAAATAAAATTATTACTATGGCTCCTATATAAAAATAGTAGTAAAATTCTTTAATAACTTGGACTGCTTCATTTACCGGTTGTAATGAAGTATATACGTATATAAATTCATCTTTTTTTTCATCATAGGAAATACCAGCTACACTATAAGAAATGGTGGTTGCGCTTACTTCCAGATCTAGGTTGTTATCGGTAAGGAAGATCAAAGGTTTTTTATCTTTTTTGAATTTAGCAACTCCACCTGCAGTTTCTATTTGAGTTGACATTAGTTGATCCATAATTCTTGCTTTTATAGAGTCCTTTCTTGCGTCAACCGTTTTTGTAAGATATTTCAAATTACCTGCTTTATCTCTTATAATTATCTTATAACTACTCTTATCTTCAAAAGTACTAATTAAGCTAGTCTCCTCATCATTTGTTTTAAGTAAACTATATTTATCTTTAAATTTAACGAGGTCATGCGACAAAGTATCGCTTTTCCATTTTATATAAAATTGCCCGAAAAATGCAGATTGAACTATTAAATTAGTAGTTATAAAAACTACAAAAACTATAGAAGTTATAGTGAAAAGTTTTCTTGTAATGCTCCTTTTACTTTTCATTTCTCACCTCGAATTTGTATCCAGTACCTCTTACTGTTGCTATAAGGTAAGATTTTTCACCTAACTTTTCTCTTAATCTTTTTATAACTGTATCAACTGTCCTTAGTTCTCCAAAATAGTCAATACCCCATAAAGCATCTAATATTTTTTCCCTACTTAATACAATTCTTTTATTAAGTATAAAATAATTTAATAGTTCAAATTCTTTAGGCGATAGGTTGATTTCGACATTGTCTACTGTAACCTCATGGCTTAGATTATCAACTACAAGCCCATCAAAGTTATCTTCTTCTTTTACAACACTCTCAGTGCTATAAGTTCGTCTTATGATTGCTTTAACTTTAGCTACTAGTAGTTTAGGAACAAAAGGTTTTGTAATATAATGATCTGTGCCTAATTCAAAGCCTAATAATTCATCGTCTTCCTCGGATTTAGCAGTAAGCATTATAACTGGAATGTTAGAAGTCTTTCTTATTTCCTTACATACATCCCAGCCATCCATGATTGGCATCATTACATCTAGAATAACCAAATCTACTGTATTTTTATTAAAAATATTTATAGCTTCTCTGCCATTTTCAGCCTGCAGAATATTATATTGTTCTTTCCTTAAGTAAATGGATACAAGATTTCTAATTCTTTCTTCATCATCAACTATTAAAATAGTTTCCATCATATAAAATTCTCCTTAATTACAAATTTAATATAAACAAAATTGGTGGTATTTACAATACCAACAATAATCATACCTTATTTTCTTTTTAATGCTATTATTTTTAACCCTAATTATATAATAAAGATATATTATGGCACACGAATGGCGAATATGTTAACAAAATGTGAACGAACTTTATAACTGCTAAATAAACTCTGTGTTAATGAACTACACTATAACTAGTAACTTTTTATAATTCGCTTCTAATCTTAATAAAAAAACCATAATAATAACATAGCTATTTCTTTTATTCATAGTATACTTAACTTGTACAACTTAGTATAATAAAGATATCAGCTTATATGTATTATATATCTATATAGGGAGGTTTTTATATGCTTAATGGAGCTAAAATTAGAGAATTAAGACTTAATAAATCTTTAACAAGCAAAGATATATCAACTTTATCTAAGAATTTGAGTGTACATGTATCACAGACTTATTTAGAAGAACTAGAACGAGGGAGCAAAAAAAATCCATCTTTTAATATAATTGAAACAATAGCAACTATTCTATGTGTTAATATAGACGAACTTAGAAGGATTTAAGTTACTTTAAGAGGTGGATTAACTCTAATAGTTAATCCACCTTAACTTTTAATTTGCTTTAATACAATCCCATTCTCTAAAGAAGTGATCTAAATATGTTATCACGAATTTATGTCTTTCTTCTGCCATCGTTTTGCCTGCTTTAGTGTTCATTAAATCTTTGTAATATTATTCCCAGGTTGTCCATATTTCTGGTACATAACCAACAGTAGCATCTTTCCCATTACGAACTATAGGAGTTTTAAAAAGTTGAGGGTTTTTCAATAAAATTTCTTCTTTAAGCTCCTCTCCCCTAATTTGGTTTAAATTTGATTTTTTATAGTCTTTTGCATTTGTGTTAATTAAATTATTTAAACCTACAGATCTTTTTACGCTTTGTAGTTCACCTTTACTAAGTCCTTTAATATTTATATCAATAAATTGATATTTTATATTTCTTTCCTTGAAATATCGTTCAGTTTTTTTTGTATCAAAACATTTTTTTGTTCCGAAAAATTGAATATTCATTTATGTAAACTCTCCTTAAGTGTATTAGTATATCTATCATGCTACCATTAATTAAAGCATAGGTCACTATTAATTAAAATATTAGCACTAATAATTATAAAATTAATAGTGCTAATATTACTGTAGCAACTATTCCACAAGTTACAGGAATAATGTTCTTCCTTGCAACGTCAAAAGGTTCAACCTTACATATTCCAGCCGCGGCAACCACGCTCCAAGGAATTATAGTTCCTCCACCTATCCAAATGGTAATTATTTGACCAAATGCCGCAACCTGTTCTTTGTCTATATTAATTGTGGTTGAAAAGGTATTAGCTAAAGTTCCAACTAACGGAAGACCCGCGAATCCTGAACCGCTAAGACCAAGAAGAGTGCTTACTGCTGTTTGTATACCTATCACAGAGTACTTAGATAATGGTATCTTGTTTGCAGCATATACCCCTATATCGCTTAGAATACCAGTAGCTCCGTTACCTAATATATTAACGGCAGTACTTTCGCTTCCTAGAAAGAAGAAAGCACCGATAATTATAATTGGCGCGAAAACTTTTATACCAAAAGCAAAACCACTCTTAATATATTTAGTAACTTCTCCGAGTGATGTTATAAAATTAGTATTAATTATAGAGCAAATTATCATTATTATTGATGCTGTTCCCCCTATTAGGGCTGTCGATTCAGATCCTATGAAGTTGAATTTTTTTATAGAAAATATATCTATTATAAATACAAGAGGAGTAGCTATTGCCATTATTTTTGTACCTATTAAGTTATTTCGTGTCGATTTATTAGGTCCAATTATAGCCTCATCTTTAATGTCTGTGGATTTGTCTCTTCTCATGAGTATAAATGCTATAGTAATAGTGACTATACTCATTACGCCCCAAAATGGCAGACATTTTCTAATTATTCCTAATGCATTAGGCAAGTTTGCAGTTTTCGCAGTTATTGATGGTGCTGCTTGAAGAACAAAATCGCTTGATAATGCTACACCATTACCGAATAGACATAAAACTACCGCTGCCCATACTGGTGGCAATCCAGATTGTATTGCTGCTGGTACCATTAGAGCTCCTATAAAAACTATGGCTGGTGTTGGCCAAATAAACCAGGAAGTCAAAGTTACAGTAATACCTAGAACAAAGAATGATATAGTTTTGTTTATCATTAATTTTCTTATAGGTTTTATAATTAGTTCATCTGCACCCAAATCATTTAATGCACTAGACATTGCATTAACTAGCGCAATAACTACAACTATTTCAATAAATTCTTTTCCGGATACCACTATAGCCTTATATATAATTTGAACAGCGCTTAGGATACTTCCTGTAAATATATAACCAATTACTCCAATTCCTAAAATACATGGAAGTATTACATCTTTCTTCATAGAAATTATAATAGTAATTATTAGAATGATAATGATATATGCATAATGTATTACACCTAAATTTACCATGTATTTTTAAACCTCCTATGTCTTATACTTAAACCTAATATATAAATTATATTTAGAAGATATATTAAATTCAGTATGTGCAATATTTCACAAAAATAATCAACTTATACTGTTTCATAAAATATGAAAAACAAATAAGATATGCTTAATATATAACATGACTTTATTTAATAATTATGATAAACTTAGGACTATCAAAAAATATTAGGCTATAAAATATATATTTTGATAAAAAAGACAAGTAAGGAGGCCGAGATGTTAAAGATTTGGGGCAAATTAATAAAGGATAATAGAATTATAAGAGATGAAGTTACCATATCGGAAATAGACGATAGTTACCAAGAAAATCTAAAAATATGTATAACAGACTTATGTTACAAATTTGATGTTTCAACACCTTATTGGCTGAAACCCAATGTCACTGAATATAATAAAAGACGTAAAACAAGTTTTGATGAAAATAATTTTATAGAGGAAATTTATTTTGATAAATTTGTAATAGAAGAATTAAAACCAAGCGAAAAAGAGCAATAGAAACTTAATAATTAAGTTCTATTGCTACCTACTCGCTTTTCTTTTTATCATAAGAATCTACAAATCTTAAATTTAATAATATTTAAAAAGGAATTATTGTATCATCAGGAAAAATTGAGCCATCAAAAATAGTAAATTCTTCGAAGTTATCAGTTTCTTTTAAATTATTAAGATATATTTCAGCTTCGCCTATTACTTTTAACTCCATTAAACTACTAACGCCAAAGCTAAGTACATTATTCAAAAATTTTGGATTATTTATAAATTTGGTAGTCGTTTTAATATTAAGCTCCAACTCATTTAAATTAAGTTCTTTGGGAATATCCAAAAGAACATCTATAGGTTTTTCAAAAAATCCATTTATGCATTTATTTGTATTATTTTTAAGATAATAAATTATATAGTTAACTCTTGCAATAAATTTAATACTTGAAAATTCAGATGTTGAGGGTATATATCTCCTGCATTCTGAGGATGGCACTATTCCCCCTTGTTCAAATTTTGTATATTTATAAATGTAAGCTGAATTTATTTCTTTAGGTAAATTATAACTTATAATAGGAAAGTTTATATTTTCATTGTATGATGCAAATATTCTTTTTGCTAATATTGTTATTTGTTTACTATCTGAATTTAAATTAGTAATTGCAACTGGTTGATCGTATGTAAAAGGAAGGTTAACTGAAATAATATCATAGGGTTGACTATTAATTGTATTCATGAGAATCGAACTAATCAAACAATTTGATTTTAAATCTATTATATCAATTCCACCATAATCATTGCAACTTCTATTAGTAATTAGTAGTTTAGTATTGTCATCAGTTATAAAAAGCCCCGTTGGTTCAGTCCTTGAGGTAAGAATATACTTATATGATTTATTAGTATCAATATCAATTAATTCTATTCTATTTAGCCCTGAGTTTGATGCATATAAGGTATTTCCTTTTAATATCATTCCATTCATTAAAGACCCTTTTGGAAGAATTAGTTTAGTGATAATGTTTGAATCAATATCTATTTTTAATATATCAATCTTCGTTGAAACATATGCTGTTTTATTGTCATTTGAAATTAAAAGGCATATTGGATTAATACCAACATTTTGAATTGAATTTATAAGTGTATAAGTATCAGTACTATAAATTCTTAACTCTTTTAATAACGTATCTAATACATAGAGTTTAGCGCCTTCTGAGTTAAGCTTTATATCGGTAATTGCTGAAAATCCTCTAATTCGGTTTATTATTTTATCTAAATTCATATCATATATAGTTATTTCGGAGGTGTCTGAAACATATATTTTTTGATTTGTTTTATCTATTAGTAAATTACCATTATTAGAAATAAAGTGTTCCTTTATTTCGCAACTTTTACAATTAACAAAAGAAATTGTATTACTTACATCACATGCAATTCCAATGGTATTATTATCTTTTATTGCTAATTTGAATGGCCTTTTTCCAACTGTTATTTCTTTTAATATTGTATTGCAAAGACCGTCAATTATAGTTAAAGTTCCAGTTTTAACATTTGAAACAAAATAAAATTTTTTTCTTGTAATTGTATCCATTCTAATCACACCCTTTAGCCTTATTAATAGAAAATATGCTTTAACTTCATAAAATATGCACAAACTAAAAAAAGGATTCGGAAAACCCAAATCCAAAATAATACAAACGTAAACTAAATCATTTCGTAGTTATTAAATTTTGGTTTTTTTACAATTTTGTATACCCCTTTGGGTTTTATACTGATTTTTAGAATTTCAGCATTAACAATATCAATATAGATTTCTTTAAATTTAATGGATAGACTGCAACCATAAGATATTTTTATTGGTGTTGATACTAGTTCAACATTGCAAGACTTCTTTAAAAGTCTTTGGTACAGAAGTGTTGTAGTATTGTGACCTGGGTAAACAACTAAATACTCGGTTTCTTCTACTTGCATATTCTTGTACATCCCCCTTGTTGCTAATCAAGTTTATAAATGATTTTATATTAAATAGAATAAGTGGATATTGTATAATATGAAAACATATTACTATTGTGCTAACTAAATTCATCTTACTTATTTAAAGTGAAATATTTTATCTTGAGTTTCTTATATTAAAATGATATTTATTTTTCAGACCTTTTTTTAAAAATTCTATCTACAATACCTATGCTTTTTTCAAAATCTAAATCTTGCCTTAATGATTCCTTTTCACTAGTTAATTGTTGCAATTTATTTTTCAATTCGCTTATAACATTAGATTTAGCTATTTTCTGCTTTTTTAATCCCTCATATTCATTAGCAAGTTGCTGTGATTTATTTGTTAATTCATCTAGTAGTACAGTACTAGATTTTTTTTCAACTTCCATTACCTTTAACTTTTCCATAGAAGTTTTTTGGATTTCAGCTATTATAGAAAGTTTTTCTTCAGCCTTTTTCTTTGCAGTTGTAAGTCTAAAGAAATTATCCTCTGATTCCTCTATAACTCTTAATTTTTGTTGATATTTTATTTGCAAATCTATAAGTTCTTTTTTCAAATCTCTGTTTTCTTTTTTTAAAATCAAAAATTCTTCTTGTAAATTTATTTGGGCTTTTTCAACATAAGAATCTAATGTTACTTTTTTATCTACTTTATTGATTTTTGAAATATCACTAGTATAGTCATTATTTGTGTAGGTTGGTAATACTAACTTTATTTCAAAGGAATTTGTTCCTAGTATATATCTACACTTTATATCATTATTTTTATCGGTTAAAGATAAATATTTGTATATTAAAAATTCATCGCTTGTTTCTGTATAATATTTGAAGGGTTCACTCCATTTGTCTTTAAATGAAGAGACAAAAACATTTTCACCTTCAGACCAAATTGACCAAAGGATGCCCTTAATTTCAACCAGACAAAAGTTAATTGGTTTATAAGAAGTTTCATGTATTTTATAACTTTTCATTTTCCCATCTGCTTCAATTAGTACATGTTCTAACATATATAAAGAGCCTTCTTTAGACAAATTTATTATATTTATATTTTCTAAATGTAACAATGTATAAAAATTAACATCACTACCGATAATGCCATATAATCTCTTTGGAATACTCCATTTATTATTTTTATATTCTGCAAAATTTATTATTTCTTCGACTTTTTCTCCTGTAATAAATATTAAAAATAAATTATCATTTGCTAACCTCTGTACTTCATAATGAAAAAAAATATCCTTTTGAAATGGTATTGTATCTATTGTATCTATTGTATTAAATATACTATCATCCTTATTTATACATAAATGAATTAAAGAACAGTTAATTTTATTTAGGTTGTTTTTTGCAATGAAAAATATATTTATTGATTTATTGATTGTAATAACAGTTAATTCTGACATCTCATAGTCTTTATTTTCAAAAGTATAAATAGTTTTTCCAAGCCAATTATTAACTTCCCATACACAGTACTTAAGCTCTCCTACTTTGACACTGTATACAATACAAATTTTGTTATTTATATCTAAGCTTACCACAAAATCTAAAACCTCATTGTCAATCTTCTTTTCTTTAGTCCATTTATCTTCATTGTACATAATACTATATACTAGTTCTCTATTATCAGTTACATAAAATTTCCATATATGATTTTCATCATCGTATAATAAACATGGACTACATATTATCATATTGCTCATCTCCTTATAGAAATTATATTTTAATACAAAGCAATATATAACCTAATAGTGGATATTAGAAGCCATATATAATTGAATTTATAATGCTTTATTTAATAATTTTAGTAAAAAAAGGATATCAATCACAACTAATAGGCACCTGCATAATATACCCTAAGGTACACGAATTAAAAGTGTATCACTTGACATAAAAGGAGGAGAATTAATGGCTATTACACATGATGATTTTATTCCAAGACCCGGTATCGTTAATAAACAAGGATACCTTCCTGATCCATCTGAATTAGTTTGCATTGAAATTCCAAAAGTTTTTGACCAGTGTCTAATTAAAAGATGTTTAGTTTATGGTTGTGGACCAGATACAGTTGATACAGATGCAGAGTTAAGAAGTAACTCCCTTAATGACCCAAAAACATTTACAGGATGTAGAGATTTCCACCTAAAGCTTATTTCAGTAGAGAAAATTCCATTAAAGAAAAATTCTAGTTATAAAAAAATAATAGTTTGTTTTGTAATTTCATTTTATGCGGATTTTATAGATTGTAAAGGAGAGACAAGCTACGATTTTTATGAAATTAATCGTACAGAAGTAATATCAAAACTATATTGTCCAAATTCAATAGCACAAATATCTACTACTTCTGTGCCTACTGGTAAATCAAGTGATAATGATTCTGAAATTATAAAACTTGAGTTGGTACCAGAATGTCTAGATGGTTTTTTTTGCAAAGACGATTGTGGTGAAAGTTTCTTAGATATAACATTAGGATTTCATCTTATTGTAAAATGTGAGCTAATTGTTCAATTGTTAATTCCTGCATATGGATATTGTCCTATACCTTGTCAATGTGAAGAAGATTGTGAAGAAGATCCTTGTGAAGAATTTGATCGGGCTCCGGTTCCAAAATTTTTCCCGGATCAAAAGCTTAAACCCTTGTTTGATGATGAATGTGAAGAGGATTAGTAAGGAATGTAACAACTTATATTGTAATTAATAGAGCTGTTTTTTTTAAAATGCAACATTTTGGCTATGGTAGTACAAAACCACTAGCTCTTCTTATAATACTACAGTAAATAAAAAGGCCCACTAAAAAGGGCCTTTTATGATGTTAATATTTCAATGTTATATACACAATATATAGTTTTTGAAGATCAAAAAATTTACTTGTAAATTTTTTTTAGAATTAATAAACTTATCAATCACAACTTATGTGTACCTGCATATTATAAAATAGAGAACACGAATTAAGAGTGTATCACTTAACATAAAAGGAGGATAATATATGTCTATTACTCATAATGACTTTATTGCAAGACCTGGTGTAGTTAACAAACAAGGACACCTTCCTGATCCAGCCGAGTTGGTATGTGTTGAAATTCCAAAAGTATTTGACCAATGTTTAATTAAAAGGTGCTTAGTTTATGGGTGCGGACCAGATACCGTAGATACAGATGCAGAATTAAGAAGTGACCCTCTTGACAATCCAAGAGTGTTTACAGGGTGCAGGGATTTTAATTTAAAGCTAATTTCAGTAGAGAAAATTCCATTAAAGAAAAATCCTAGTTATAAGAAAGTAATAGTTTGCTTTGTAATTTCATTTTATGCAGAGTTTATAAATTGTGATGGAGAAACAAAATGTGAGTTTTATGAAATTAATCGTACAGAAGTTATATCAAAACTATATTGTCCAGATTCAATAGCACAAATATCTGCTACAACAGTTTCAACTGGTAAATCCAGTGATCTTGATTCTGATATTATAAAACTTGAATTGGTAGCAGAATGTTTAGATGGAAACTTTTGCAAGAATGACTGTGATGAAAGTGTTTTAGATGTAACAATAGGATTTCATCTTATTGTAAAATGTGAGCTAATTGTTCAACTATTAATTCCTGCATATGGATATTGCCCAGTACCTTGCCAATGTGAAGAGGAGTGTGAAGAAAATCCTTGTGAAAAATTTGAAAGGGCACCAGTTCCAAAATTTTTCCCAGATCAAAAACTTAGGCCTTTGTTTGATGATGAATGTGAAGAAGAGGATGAGTAAGTAAATTCTAGAAAAGTTTAAAATAACTAGAACATTTACAGATCAAATTCATACATTATAGTATAAGAATTCTAATATATCCGCCCCTATAAACAGTACATTTAGAATTCTTTTACTCTATATAACGAATTAAAATTTAGGAGGAATAAATATATGAATTCAATGTCAAAAGGTAATTGGCAAGATGAAAAAAATTGTGGCTGTAAAAAAGAAAAAGAGGATAAAAAAGAAGAAGGAACTAAAGTTTTATTAAAATGTAAGACTGGAATCGCAAAAACAGTAACAGTTAGAGGAGCTGCTACTGTTGCTGCACCAGTGACTACCAACCTTGTAGAGGTTAGCATAAACACAAAACATTTATCTGACCCATGCATTAAGTTTGAATTTGCAACAAATTTACTTGCTGGAACTACTGGATTTGCAGACCCAGAGGCTGTAACTCTTTCCTTCCAACTATTTAAACGCTGCAAAGGTGAAACCGTTCCAACCGCAATTGGGAATCCATGGTTATTTCCTTCTATAGTTGCAGGAGTAACTACTATAATTGGTTTCATAGTTTGCGATTGTGATTGTGATTGTGATTGTGATGATAAAAATGATTGTTGCACGTATTTTATGTCAGCAATTACTTCGACCAACAATACTACTCCGGCAGATTTTGCAACCCTCTTATTTAATAATCCAACACTTTCAGCTTTAGTAGTGGAAAAAAACAAACGTTGCTAACGGTACTATAATATATGAAAAAAGGCCCTATAAAAAGGGCCTTTTTTCATGTATATCTTTTAAAGCTTCAATAAGGTTTTCTATATCTTCTAAATTATTGAAATATCCTGGACTTATTCTAACTGTGCCTCTTTGACTTGTACCAATTATATTGTGTATTAGTGATGCACAGTGAAAGCCTGTTCTAACTGCTATTCCTTTTTTATTAAGCAAATCTCCTACTTCAGATGCATCTACATTTTCTATGTTTAAAGAAACTACCGCTCCTCTGTTTTTATAATCAGTTCCTCCATAAATTTTAATATAAGATAATTTTTTTAATTCATTTACTAAATATTCCACTAACATAATTTCATGGTTCCTTATATTTTCTATTCCAATTTTTTTAATGAACCTTATTCCTTCATACAATCCTGCTATTCCAGGTGTATTTAAGGTTCCACTTTCGAATTTATCAGGTAAAAAGTCAGGTTGCTTCATTGACAATGAATCACTTCCAGTTCCTCCTTGAATAAATGAATCCAGATTGACACCTTCTTTTATATAAAGCCCCCCAGTACCTTGTGGCCCATATAATCCTTTATGACCAGGAAAAGCTAATAAGTCAATATTATCAAGTACTACATCTATTGGTATTACGCCAGCACTCTGAGACGCGTCAACCATAAATATTATTCCTGATTCTTTTGCGATTTGTCCTATTGAACGTATATCTTGGATTGTTCCTAACACATTTGAAGTATGATTTATTATAATTGCTTTGGTCTTTCTACGTATCTTCTTTTTTAGGTTATTAATATTTAAATACCCATTTTCATCAACACCCAAAAGAGTAAATGTTATTCCCTTTTTACTTAGGTAATTTAATGGTCTTAAAACCGAATTATGCTCAATTACTGTACTAATAACATGATCTCCTGGTTTTAGTATTCCTTTTATACCTATATTTAAAGATTCAGTAGCATTACAAGTAAAAACAATGTTTAATAGGTTAGGAATGTTGAAAAGTTCACTTAACTCTTGCCTTGTATCCATAATTTTAGAGGAAGCCTCAATGACCATATCATGAGAGCCTCTACCTGGATTTGCAGCATAATTTTCCATGCACTTTAATACTTCGGAATAGACCCCCACTGGTTTGGGAAAACTTGTGGCAGCATTATCAAGATATATCATAAAACCCTCCTATTTTGTTTATATAATTTTATTGTTTATATAATATAAATATTTTGATATGCTTAATATTATGCTTAATATAATATTAACTTTTCTCTTTTTAATTTGTCACTAGCCTTTAATCATAGTTTGATATTATAATTTACACTAGGAATTTTAATAGAAATACAAAAAAAATAAACCCCCTAAAATAGGAGCTCATTTTTAAATTAATATTAATTAAGTTTGGGTATTACCTTATAAATAATTTATCTGAAACTCCCACCCATAAATGAATGGGGTTCTTGAATACTAAATAACATTTTATTTATCGAATAAACCGCCAGTTTTTTTAGTGCTTCTTGCTGCTTTGCTTTTTTTACCAATTACCTTAGTAGCTCTTGAAAGTCCACTTTGCTCAGAACTTTTCTTTTTCTTTTCCTCAATAATTTTTTTCATCATTTCAATATTATTACTTGACATAAATTCTTCCTCCTTCGGCAGCAAATCAAGAATGGTAGATACTATAGAATTTATGTTCCAATTTATAATTTCCACATTTTCATTATATATATTCAAACTCAACTTGTTGTGTTCTCTACTAATCAGTTTATCTTAGTTCTTAGATAATTTCAATATAATATTATAAAATAACAGAGAATTTGTTCAAAATTACTATTTAATATTATAATATATCTTAGTTTACATGATTATAGAGCCTAATGAGTAATATTATCTAATTTAATAAGTACATTCTTATATCCTAGTTTTATAATTTCATTGTTATATAAATCTTCATACGTAATTATATCGATATCAAATTCTAAAACTCTTAAGAAATTATTTCCATAAATTTTCTTGATGAACATCTCATAATCCTCTTTTATTAAAAAAAAATGTTTTTCATCATAATGATAACCTTTTGTATCATTATATAATTTTTCTATAATTCCATATAATTGATAAATATAACTAATATCTTTCAGATTAAAATCTTTTGCTAAAGCCACAATTGACTGCGCATAATTAAAGTTCATAGGTATAGGATAGATGCTGATCTTATTTTGATCATCAAATTCTTTTAACATTCTTAAGCTTTGAAATAATGTTGTACATATATCTAATTGAATAATTGTTGCATACTCATTGAGTTTTAAAGCTTTATTTTGCTCCGCATATTCTCTATTGGCCTTTTCGATTTTACTCTGGGTCTTAATTGATAGCGCGGTAGAGTTTTTATTTATAAACCAACTAAAAATGCCACCTAAAATGGTACCAATTATTATAGAGGTAGATGATATAATGGGGTTTAAAAGATTATCAGGTATGAATAATAATGATTCTATCATCATAATATCTCCTTTCCAAAAAAATATTTTCTATAATATGGTCTCCATACTAATTTGTTTTATTCTATATTAGTTATTAGAAAATATTTATTTAAATGAAAATTATTTTGACAAAACAAGTGTATATGGAGTATTGTTTTATATAAGCTTATGTAAATAAAGATTTTATCCAAGAACACATATATGCTTTTAAGTAATTTTATTAAAGGAGACTACAAGCCCATGAATACGCAAAATGATAACAGAGGACAAACAAGAAGTAATGTACCAGTTGGTACTACAGTAGATGTTGTATTAAAAAAGGACCAAAGAACAACTAACCTAACTAGAGGTGTAGTTCAAAGAATATTAACAAACTCAGCGGTACATCATAGAGGAATAAAAGTTATGTTAGAAGATGGCCAAGTTGGCAGAGTTCAAGCTATTATTTCAAAGTAGAATTTAATAGTTAAAATCCAATTTATTATTAATAATGAATTGGATTTTTATCTTAATTCAAAATTTTCCTGTCAAGCATTTTTGAAAATGTCCCGATATAAGTGAAACATTAGCACCAACAAATTGTTGGTGCTTTACTTTTTTAAAATCATGATTTTGG
>NZ_JAHLDM010000028.1:0-63653 GCF_018861295.1 Clostridium estertheticum
ATCTGCGAGTATTTGAAACTCTATATGCCTTGGTTCTTCTATAAATTTTTCCATATACATTGTTCCATCACCAAAATTAGTTTCCGCCTCGATTTTCGCAGTATTAAATGCGGATGCGAGATCTTCTACTTTGCTAACAACTCTTATACCTCGTCCGCCGCCTCCTGCTGAAGCCTTTATCATTACAGGATATCCTATTTTCTCAGCTGATTCTAAAGCATCTGTTTCAGAGGCAATTTCTCCATCTGATCCAGGAACAACAGGCACTCCAGCTTTTATCATAATTTCTCTTGCCTTTAATTTGTTGCCCATGTTATCAATATTTTGTGAATTAGGTCCTATATATTTTATATTACATTCCTCACACATTTGAGCGAACTTACTATTTTCAGATAAAAATCCATAACCAGGATGGATCGCTTCCGCACCTGTAAGAACTGTAGCACTTAATATATTTTGCATATTTAGATAACTATCCTTAGATTTAGCAGGTCCAATACATATAGCCTCATCTGCCATCTGAGTATGAAGAGCTTCCTTATCAACCTCGGAATATACTGCCACAGTTTGGATACCCATTTCATTACATGCCCGAATTATTCTTACCGCTATCTCGCCTCTATTAGCAATTAATATCTTCTTAAACATATTGTTTACCTTCCCCATACTTAAATTTATTTACTAAAGTGTTTAAATTTTTTAAATACCTACCGCAAACGTAATTTCAGCTTGTGCTGCCTTTACTCCATTTACTGTCGCTATTCCAAGACCTATTCCAACAGGTCCCTTCATTTTAATTATCTCTACCTCAAGCTTAAGTACATCTCCTGGAACAACTTTTCTCTTGAATTTTGCTTTGTTAATACCACCAAAATAAGCAATTTTACCTTTATACTCTTCCATACTTAAAAGAGCAACCGCACCAACTTGTGCAAGAGCCTCAATAATAATTACTCCGGGAAGTATAGGCTCCTCCGGGAAATGGCCTTGAAAAAAGTACTCATTCATAGTAATATTCTTATACCCAACCGCTCTTTTTCCTGGTTCTAATTCCTCTACTTTATCCACAAATAAAAATGGGTATCTATGAGGAATAATTTTTTGAATTTGTTTTACATCTAAAGTAATACCTTTTATAGGTTCTATATTTTCCATGTTAATCCTCCACATCCTGCATTATTAGGTCAATAGATAAATGTCGATTTTAAATTACCTTTTATACACTATTTCTTTATTATTTTAAATAATGGTTGACCGTACTCTACCATATCTTCATTAGAAACTAATACTTCTAAAACTTCTCCGTCTACTTCGCTTTCAATTTCATTCATAAGCTTCATAGCTTCTAATATACAAAGTGTATCTCCCACTTTAACAATAGATCCAACTTTCACAAAGTTCTTTGATTCAGCGCTTGGAGAAGTATACATAGTTCCAACAATAGGTGATTTAACTATAAATATGTTTTCATCAGGTATTGTATTCACTGTATTTTTAGAAACATCATCTTCTATTTTTTCTGCATGCACTTCCTGCATTTCTATATTTTCCCCATTCAATGGTTCATGAGTAGCTGCCTCTATATGTGTAACATTTGCAGGAATTCCTTCTACTACCACCTGTGCTTCTTTTTTCTCCATCTTTATCCTAATACCCTCTGTTTCAATTTCAAAACAAGTGATTTGTGAATCACTAACAGTTTTTATTAAATCTTGAATATTTTTATAATCCATAGTTATCTACCATCCCATTTTTTTAATAATATAGTAGCATCATGACCACCAAATCCAAAAGAATTAGACATTGCATATTTAAGCTGCTGTTTTCGGCCTACATTTGGAACGATATCCAAATCACAATCTTCATCCGGTACTTTATACCCTATAGTTGCTGGCACAAAACCTTCTTCTAAAGCTTTTACACATACTATAGCCTCTATTGCTCCTGATGCTCCAAGAAGGTGTCCTGTCATAGACTTTGTTGAACTCATAGGTATTTTATAAGCATATTCTCCAAAAGCAGATTTTACAGCTGTTGTTTCAAATTTGTCATTATATGGAGTGCTTGTTCCATGCGCATTAATGTAAGACACTTCTTCTGGGTTAATATTAGCATCTTTAAGTGCCATTACCATTGATCTTGCAGCCCCTTCTCCATCTGGTGCTGGTGAAGTTATGTGATATGCATCACAAGTTGATCCATAACCACTAACCTCTGCGTATATTTTAGCATTTCTCATCGTAGCATGCTCTAAAGATTCGAGTATAACAATACCTGCACCATCTCCCATAATAAAACCATTTCTCTCTTTATCAAAAGGAATCGATGCTCTTAGAGGATCTTCACTTTTGCTTAAAGCTGTTAGTGATGCAAAACCAGCTAAAGCAAGTGGACTTATAGACGCCTCTGAACCTCCAGCTATTATTATATCTGCTCTACCATCTTGAATTAAATGAAAAGCATCTCCGATTGCATTTGTTCCCGTAGCGCAAGCAGTAACTACACTATAACACATACCTTTAGCACCATATTTTATTGCAATGTTACCAGCTGCCATATTACCTATTATCATAGGTATTAAGTAAGGTGTCACTCTACCTGGTCCTTTTTCTAAAAGCTTTGCATGTTCTCTCTCAATAGTACCTATTCCACCAATACCTGAACCAACTATTACTCCTATTTTTTCACTGTCCTCGTTTTCTAAAACTAGTCCAGAGTTTTCAACCGCTTCTTTCGCTGCAACCATTGCATACTGACAATACATATCCATTTTTCTAGCTTCTCTAATGCCAAGCGCTACCGTTACATCAAAATCTTTAACCTCTGCAGCCAGTTTACATTTAAAATCCGTAATATCAAAAGCTTTAATTACATCTATGCCGCAAGTTCCTTTTTTTATATTATCCCAAAAACTATTTACATCATTTCCTATAGGAGTAACTGCTCCCATACCTGTTATAACGACTCTATTTTTCATAAAGTAAATCCTCCTTTATCATCACCTTAAGGTGATGAATCATCTTTAGACGCTACATTACCATTCCGCCATCTACATTTATAACTTGACCCGTTATATATGCCGCTTCGTCTGTTGCTAAAAATGCTACTACATTTGCAACATCTTCTGGCCTTCCAAGTCTCTTTAATGGAATAGTGCCCATTATAGTATCTTTTACTTTAGCTGGCAAATCTTCAGTCATATCAGTTTGAATATATCCTGGCGCTACTGCATTGCAAGTAACTCCTCTACTTCCAAATTCTTTAGCTACAGACTTTGTCATTCCTATTATACCAGCCTTTGCAGCTGAATAATTTACCTGCCCTGCATTTCCTGTAAGCCCAGAAACTGAAGATATATTTATTATTCTCCCACTTCTTTGCTTAAGCATTATAGCCGCTACATGCCTTGTGCAATTAAAAGCACCTTTTAGATTAATATCTATAACACTATCAAAATCCGCTTCTTTCATTCTCATCAAAAGACCATCTTTTGTTATACCTGCATTATTAACTAGAATATCTATGCTTCCAAATTCTTCAACAGATTTTTTTATCATGTTTTCTACATCAGTATAACTACTTATATCAGCTTGAATTGCGAGTACCTTGACTCCTAAAGCTTCTATTTCTTTAACTACTTTCTGCACTGCGTCAACGCTATTTCTATAATTAACAACTACATTTGCTCCATCTTTTGCAAGCTTTAATGCTATAGCTCTTCCAATACCACGACTAGCCCCTGTAACCACTGCTGTTTTACCTTTTAACATCAATTCTCGCTCCTTTACATCTTTCATAATGACCCTAGATTTTAATTGATCCTATCTTTTAAGCAATTCTACTGCTTTATTTAATGAATCCATATCTTCAATATTAACAATTTTAAGTTTTCTATCTATTTTCTTAACAAAACCACTTAACACTTTCCCAGGTCCTATCTCTACAAAAGTATCAACACCATCTTTTATCATTCTTTTAATAATTGTCTCCCATAAAACAGAACTCATAACTTGAAGTCTTAAATTATCTTTGATATCATCTTTATTTTTTACATAATCACCATTTACATTCGTCATTAATGGAATAGTCATATCATTAAAACTTATATTTTTTAGTTCGATCTCTAACTTCTCCGCTGCCGGCTTTAGCATAGACGAGTGAAATGGTGCACTTACAGATAAAACTATAGCTCGTTTAGCACCTTTTTCCTTAGCTTTTTCACATGCAAGTTCTACCGCTGCTATTTCCCCGGCAATTACTATTTGTCCTGGGCAATTCAAATTTGCAATTTCAACTATCCCAGAAGCTTTTGCCTCGTTACATGCTTCTTCAACTAAAGAAGCCTCAAGTCCAATAATCGCAGCCATAGTACCTATTCCTACAGGCACCGCCTCTTGCATAAATCTACCTCGCTTTTTAACAAGCTTTACAGCATCTTTAAAATCCATAGCTCCACTACAAACAAGTGCTGAGTACTCTCCAAGACTAAGTCCTGCAGTCACATCGCACTTTATACCATGTTTTTGTAATGCCATAAGTGCTGCTATGCTAACAGTTAAAATAGCGGGCTGAGTATTTTCTGTAATATTTAACTCCTCAATTTCACCTTCAAAACAAAGTTTACTTAATTCAAAATTAAGTTCTTTATCTGCTATATTAAATATATTTTTGCATTCCTCTATATTTTCAAATAATTCCTTGCCCATACCAATATATTGGGCTCCCTGTCCCGGAAAAATAAAAGCAATTTTGCTCATAATTTATCTCCTTAATCATCACTTTCAGAGCTAGTCGTTGCTACGTCTCCGAATATTATGGCTTTAATCTATATGAAATATTATTATTTTATCTAAATTTTATAATAGCTTCTTCTGCTTGCGTAAACATTTCTTCGATAATTTCCTTGCAACTTTGTTCTTTTTTTACAAGACCCGCAATTTGTCCTGCAAGAATAGATCCCATCTCTATGTCGCCTTCTTGTACTGCCCTTTGTAAACATCCTCGTCCAAGTTCCTCTAAATCCTTTATTGAAGCATTTTCTTTCTCAAGTTTCTGGAATTTTCTCGATAATTTATTTTTTAAAACCCTAACAGGGTGTCCTGTAGGTCTTCCTGTAACTACTGAATCTATATCCTTCGCACCTAGTATCTTCTTTTTATAATTCTCATGTATTGTACATTCATTTGCTACTAGGAACCTTGTTCCTACTTGAACTCCTTGTACACCAAGCATAAATACTGCTGCAACTCCTCGTCCATCGCCTATGCCACCTGCCGCAATTACCGGAATACTAACCGCATCAACAACTTGAGGAACTAGTGCCATAGTTGTAAGTTCACCAATATGTCCGCCAGATTCACAACCTTCTGCGATAACTGCATCTGCTCCTGCTCTCTCCATACGCTTTGCTAATGCAACAGAAGCCACTACTGGTATTACTTTAATCCCATGTGACTTCCAAAGTTCCATATATTTACCTGGATTTCCCGCTCCCGTAGTAACTACCTTAACACCTTCTTCACATACAAGATGTGCAATTTCTTCTGCATTATCACTTAAAAGCATTATATTAACGCCAAAAGATTTATCTGTTAACTTCTTAGCTTTTCTAATTTCATCCCTTATATAATCTGTTGGTGCATTGGCCGCCGCTATAATACCGAGACCTCCTGCATTAGATACTGCAGATGCTAAACTACTATCCGCAACCCAAGCCATACCACCTTGTATTATTGGATACTTTACACCTAACTCTTTAAAAAATACGGAATTAAACATTTTACCCCTCCTTGATTCCTTAAAACATATAGTTAAAGTCAGATAATTACAGAAAAAAAGTACATATTACTACAACTACATTTCACGTAATATATACTTTTTAATATACTGAATAAAACTAAATTTTTATACTTAGTAGTTCAGCTCTCCAATCATCTAACTCTTAATTTATATTATTTAAGTTTTTGTTCTATATATTTAACAATTCCCTGTACATCTTTAATATTTTCTATATCCTCATTTGGTATTTCAATTTCAAATGCTTCTTCGAGTGACATAACAATTTCAAAAATTTCAAGAGAATCTACACCTAAATCATCTGCAAATTTGGCCTCCATTTTAACCTCTGCTTCGTCTATTCCTAATTGTTCAACTATTACACTTTTAACTTTTTCAAATACCATTATTAATTCCTCCTAAGATTTTATTTATTCATTGTCCATTCTATTAATGAAGCTCCGTAGGTTAATCCACCACCAAAGCCTACAAGTATAATTTTATCTCCAGCTGTAAGTAAATTTTCCTTATTCATTTCGTCCATTGCTATGGCTATACTTGCTGCTGAAGTATTTCCGTACTTATCTAAATTGACGAAAAATTTATCTTTATCAGCCTTCAATTTTCTAACAACAAATTCTATTATTCTAAAATTTGCTTGATGACAAACTACATACTTAATATCATCAAGTGTGTAATTATTTTCATTTAAGATTCTACTTATGCTACTTGCAATAGTTTTTACTGCAAATTTAAAAATTTCTTTTCCATCCATACCTATTGTTGCTTTAAAATTTTCATTTCCTTTTGTATATGTATTTTTCACATCTACAGTTGGACATGTCAAAAATTTCCCCTTTTGACCTTCTGAAGCTGAATTTACAGAAATTATTCCTCTAACACTTCCTGCTTCAAGTACCGCTGCCCCTGCTCCGTCACCAAATAAAATACAAGTGTTTCTGTCTGTCCAATCAACTATTTTTGATAATACATCAGCCCCTATTATTAGTGCTCTTTTTCGCTGACCTGTTTTAAGAAATTGCATTGCTATATTAAGGGCAAATATAAACCCTGTACATGCTGCTGATATGTCAAAAGCCATGGCATTAACTGCTCCAATATTTCCTTGAACTATACATGCAGTTGCTGGTACAAATTGATCTGGAGAAGTACTTGCAACAATAATCAAGTCTATATCTTCAGCTTTAATATTTGCATCCACTAATGCTTCACTGGCTGCTTTTGTAGCTAAATCTGAAGTATTTTCTCCTGTAGATATATGTCTCTGCTTAATACCTGTCATAGAAACTATCCATTCATCAGAAGTATCTACAATTTTTGATAACTCATGATTAGTCATTATGTTTAGAGGCGCATAACTTCCCGTCCCAATTATTTGTACTTCATTCATTGCTTAACTCCCACTTCCTTAATATTCTAATCTATATTTATTTTTGAAGAAATCATTTAATTTTTCAAGAGATTTTATTAATACCTCTTCCTCTTCTTCGTTTAGACCATCGATAGTTGCATGTACCATATTAGAATGAAACCTATCATGTATTCTGTAGGCAAGTTTTCCTTTTCTGGTAAGTGTGATCATTACTGATCTTCTATCTTCTTCTCCCCTTTTTCTATCAACATACCCTTTTTTAAGAAGTTTGTTAATAGCGGTTGTAAGTGTCCCTACCGTTATTCTAAGATCCTGAGCGACCTCGGACATAGTTCTGTGTTCATACATTCCAATTGCATCAATAGTATGTACTTCCGTTACAGATATGTCCTTAAGAACCCCTTCTTTAAGTGCCCTCTGTTCTATCTGAGATATGTCACTAAAGGTCTCTACTAAAAGTTCATTTACAACTCCAACAGATCTGCTCATATTTACCACCATTTCCCATGCGTTGATTTCCATATACTTATATTTTCATGTACTTTGATACTCAAAGTATATCTATGGAGTTGTAATTTGTCAATATTTTTACCATTAATATGAAAATTTTTACATTGTGTTTTTGTCTATAAGAAACTAAAAATCACGTTCTGCTTCTTCCACAAGTTCAGTCATAAGTTCCTTAACTGTCACAATTTTATTTACACGGTAAGCATTACTTCCAACGAAAATAAGACCATTATCTAAGTTCCCTCTTACCGCTTGTATAAGTGCTTCTGTAATACAATACGGTGTAGTTTTAGGATCACATTTCTTAATGCACAAATAACACTTACTTACTTTGCAACCCTTTTCCTCTACAACTTTCATGAAATTATTGTTAATGGCACGTCCAGGCATACCTACCGGACTTTTTACTATCTTTATGTCTCCTTCTTTTGAATTAATATATGCCATTTTAAATGCTAAACTAGCATCACATTCATACGTCGCCACAAATCTAGTAGCCATTTGTACCCCAGCTGCACCTATTTTCATTAATTCTGAAATATCAGTACCAGTATAGACTCCACCAGCGGCTACTACAGGAATTTTTTTATTATATTTCTCTTCGAAAGGTTTAATTGCCTCTATAACTTCTTTAACTATTTGCTTTAAATCTTGGGCTTTCTTCTCAAGTAGCGATTCCAAAGAGAAACCAAGATGACCGCCAGCCTCTGGGCCTTCAACAACAATTAAATCTGCGGCACACTTGTTTTTTCTATCCCACATTTTTGATATAACTATAGCTGCCTTTGCTGATGATACTATAGGTGCAAGTTTTGTTTTAAATCCTTTGGCTATTTTCGGTAAATCAAGTGCAAGTCCTGCACCAGATATTATTAAATCTATACCTTCTTCTAAAGCTACCGTTGTTAGCTCTTCATAATTATTCATAGCTACCATAATGTTTATCCCAATTATACCTTTAGGACTTAATTCTTTAGCTCGCCTAATTTCATTTCTTAATGCTCTTTTGTTTGCTTCCTTTGCATTAGTTGCAAAGTCTTCTTCATTAAATCCAATTTGGGCAGTAGATATTATCCCAATTCCACCCTCATTTGCGACAGATGATGCGAGCTTTGATAAAGATACTCCCACTCCCATACCACCTTGAATTATAGGAATACGTGCTATTAATTCTCCAATTTTTAAAGGAGGTAACTTCATAATTATCCTCTCCCTTTGCTTAGATTTTCAACTAGTTTGATAGTCAAAGTATATATATTTTTATATTCCATGTCAAGATAAAAGTATCTTACAACTAATTCAAATGTTTTTTAATAACAAAGTTTTTCATTTCCATTCTTTTTAGTTTTTATAGTAGTTTACGGTATGAATTTACTTTTCCTAATATCACTAGCAATTATACAAAACTCTTATAGAATTTGGATGGTCGTAAAATCCAGGGGTGATGTAAAAAAATCATTGATTTTATATGGTTTTCAATTATTTTTAAATTTTCTTTGGTCTATTATATTTTCAGGTTTAGACTATACGCTATTGCTTTTTTAGAATTACTTCTATTATTAGTATTTATTCTTTTAACTACTTTTGAATTTTATAAGATTGATAAATCCGCAACTTATCTTATGATTCCATATATTGCTTGGGTATCATTTGCTGGAGTTTTAAATTATACTATATGGATGCTTAATTAAAAATTTTTATGATTAATTACTTAGGAGGAAATATGAACTCAGATTATAAAATAAAACAAATAACCAGTTTGTATGACAGTTGTAATCAATGTGGGCTGCCTATTATAAATTGCCTCTGTTCTACAGCACCTAAGATAAAAACATCCTCAAAATTTTGGATTTTATCTACAGAGAAAGAATTTTATAGACCTTCTAATACTGCGAGACTATTAAAACTCATAAATCCACATTCTACCGAACTTTTTCTTTGGGAAAGAACAAAAATACCAGAAAAATTAATAACAAACTTAAATAATGATATATATGAACCATTTTTGCTTTTCCCCATAGAAAATAATCAAACAAAGTGCCCAAAACTTGAATATAAAAGTGCAGGGAAAATTCCTGCCTTTATTATCATAGACGGTACATGGAAGGAAGCACGAAAAATACTTAGGAAAAGTTCCTATTTAGAAAACCTGCCAATTATTTCATTAGAACCAAACTTTAAGTCTATATATGATTTAAGAAGAGGTGCAAAGGATGGCAATTTATGTACAATAGAAACTGCAATAGAGGTACTAACTATAAGTGGTGATGAGAAGTATTCACAAGTAATAAATGATTTTTATAATTTATTTTTAAAAAGCTATAAGGCAGGCTTAAGTGGTCACAAACTTATAACTTCTAATAAAAATTGAAGATGCCATCCAAAAGTATGGCATCTTCAATTTTTTTTAATATCTAAAATATCCATATTAAAAACGAATAATATAACAATCAAAATTACTGAATCGGTTGCTGAAAATTTTGAGATTGCTGGTCTTTAATTTTTTGTTTACCTTCCTCCATGAATTGTGAATCCTTTGGAGATAACATATACAAAATTTCTTGAAGCTCCCCAACGTGCCTTCTTTCTTCATCTGCAATGTGATTTAAAATTTTTTTAACTCTTTCATCAGATGTAGACATCGAATGAGCTTCATAACCTATAATAGCCTCAAGTTCACCTGAAATATCAACACGAATTGCTTGTGCAAGCTCATCATTTGACATTTGTCTTGGTACATTTGCAATGAATGGATCTCCGAGTAAAGCCATAGTTTATTCCTCCTTTTTAATCTTAAATATATTTTTAGCATCATCATGATATTTTATTCATTTATAAGTTTGGTCCTATTTAAGATGAAAATGCGTATTCTTGTATTTTTTATAGTGCATAATATCTAGGAATATAACATAATAAAATATGTTGTATATCCTGAAATTTTTGCCAAAAACCATGTTATCCTCCAGACTTTATGAGATCAAATTATTAGTTGTTCTATAAATATTATGGATTAATGTAGCAATATTGGATATAATATGATTCATAGGTTATAAAAATTCGTAATTAAAGGGTGGTAATATGAGAATACCGAATCATATCGGAATAATTCCTGATGGAAATAGAAGATGGTCCGTAAATAATGGTTTACCTAAGGACAAAGGATATACTTATGGATTAGATCCTGGTCTATCTTTGTATAAACTTTGCAAAAATGCAGGTGTAAAAGAAATAACTTATTTCGGTTTTACTACCGATAATACAAAAAGGCCAGCAATACAAAGAGAGGCCTTTGCTAAAGCTTGTGTCGATGCTGTAAAACTTTTAAGTACACAAGATGCAGATTTATTAGTAGTAGGAAATAGCGACTCCCCTATGTTTCCAAAAGAACTAATTCCTTTCACCTCACGTAAAACCTTTGGCAAGGGCGGTATAAGGATAAATTTCCTAGTGAACTATGGCTGGGAATGGGATCTGAGTAATCTTGATCAAAACAAAAGTAGTAAAAGAAGCAATATATTGAATTGTATCAAAACTAAAGATATTTCTAGAGTAGATTTAATCATTCGTTGGGGTGGTAGAATGCGTCTTAGCGGTTTCTTACCAATACAGTCCATTTATTCTGACTTTTATGCTATAGATGACTTTTGGCCTGATTTTAAACCAGAACATTTAACTAACGCCTTAAATTGGTATGATCAGCAAGATGTAACCCTTGGTGGTTAATTTTATTTTCTCAAAGGAGTTCTTATGGTAATCGAAAAGACAAATTGTTGTAAATGTATATATTACTATATTACTTGGGATCCAGCTTTCCCCAAAGGCTGTAAACTTTATGGTTTCAAATCTCCAAATTTACCTTCCATACTAGTAAAACAATCATCCGGGATAGCTTGTTGTAAATTTACAACAAAAGAAAGAAAGTAATTGTTTATTGTAACCTCTAATAAATTTAAATTATAAACTAAGGCACATAACTAAATATATATAAATCATATTTTTAGTTATATGCTCTGTGCCCTAATTAAACCATCTCCTGGGTCGCTGCAATATTAACCTTATTATTTCGATCAACTACCTCATATGCGTAGGACTGAATTTCTTCTTGCCTTATTGTCCCATCATCGTTAATTCCCGTAACTATTGTTGGAATGTTTACTAACTTACTTTCTATGTCCCCGATTTTTACATATCTATCTAACCCAGCTTTAAGTTTTTCGCATTTTCCCTCGCCTAATTCTCTTCCCTTCATGCCTCTCAAAATTCATCACTCCTCTCGAATATTAGACTCTCCACTTATAGTTCATATATACTTTCTAATCTTTAAAAACAATTTTTAGATGAGATGATAATATAGTATTTATAAAAAATATAATATTTATTCTCAAAAAAAACAAAAACGCCTATTAAGCGTTTTTAATATGATTTTTAAAGCTATGATTACAGAACAGCTAGTGTATCCTCTTTAAATTTTTCTAGTCCTATTCTCGTTATAAAATCGCCTAATTTTTCTCCCATGTTTCCTTTATCCTTATAATACGTTATCAAAGTATCAATCAAAATTAACACTTGATCCTCAGTTAATTTTTCTGCAATAATATCCGCAACTCTAGGCGTAAATCCACCACTACCACCAGCTACTATCATGTATCCCTCTTTATCACCAATTACACCTAAATCCCTAGAATAAACACTAGTGCAAGCATTTTTGCAACCAGCTACCCCAATTTTTGTTCTACAAGGCATCTCCATACCATGGTAACGCTTATCTAAAAGCATTCCAATTTTAAGGGAATTCTGTTTTGCTCTTTTACAAAAAGCCGCTGGACACATATGGACATTTTTTACAGAGTTTAGAGATTTAACAGCTGGACTCATACCTAATTCTTCCCATACCTTTGAAACATCTTCGCAATCAAGCCCTAATATTGCAATTCTCTGACCCGAGGTCATCTTTAATACACCTTTGTATTTTTGCGCAACACTAGCTATTTTCGAAAGCTGCTTCGGAGTTATAAACCCTCCTGGAATATGAGGTGTTACACCATAAGTTCTTTTCCCATCTCTTACCTTTTGAAGTACCGCATGTTTAGGTTCCATTAAATTACCTCCTATTCCATGGAGAGCTTAACAATTATTATATCCCTCTCCACATTTACTTTCTTATAATTTGATTTACTCCAATTATACCATTATGCCCTATCCCTTTAATGAAATTATACGTATATTCATCATTTGAATTTTCAACAAATGCTTTAGTCCATTCATGTCTAAGGTTATAAAATATATTTACGTCCCCATTTACCGTTTCCCAATAAATTTTATGAATACAACTTGTAGTTTCCCATTCAAATATATCCTCTTCCGATTTTATAGGCCTTGTTACTCTATCACAAGGCATACCTTCTAATAGATAATTATTAAGTGCATTAAATACTTCTTCTGGGCTTCCCGGCATTTCCTTTGCTCTTGACATCTCACCGACTGTTTTACCTTGCTTTATAAAACATTCATGTGCAATAACTTCTGCTTCTTTTTCATTCTTCTTAATCATTTCTGTTATTATAAATGCTATTCTCGTTTCAACTTTTTCAATTTTATCCGAAAGCCACCCATGTATATTAGATACATCAATTATATCCTCTATACTTTTGCTTATGTCTATTGGACTACCGTAAGCTAGTGATCTTTCAATAACATCCTTTGCATTATCACCGTATTTATCTATATATACTTTTTTTAATTTTAACTCTAAGTCCTCTGCTAATAAAATTTTACTAAATACCCATGTGTGAATAGGTGCTAAAAAAGCGCTCATTATTATTCCTCCAATACTAATTTTTTTAATCTACAAATCTATAGCTCAATAATACTTTATATAGGCTAAACTTACTGTAACCTATGTTACCATTTTAGATAATTCTTTAATTTAATTATTATCTGTTGTAGCGACCCAGGAGATGATTTAATCTAAAAAAATAAAGAGAGCATTTAATGCCCTCCCTACCACTCATTTTTTAAAAAGCTGTTAATTATGTTTTATTACGCTTTAATACCCTTTAGAATTCTGGAAGAAATTTAATTATTTATCGGCTCTTATTGCTGATTTACGTTTCGCCTTTTTCATATCAGACGCCCCAATGGTTTCTGGTTTTTTGGGTTTATTATCCTTTTCTTTAGCCGGTGTACTCATTTCTTTATATGGCATAAAATCACTCCTTTATAAAGTATTTTTTACTTTTAATGAAATTTTATTCATATATTTATTTTCACCTTATATATTTTTAAGTAATTGTAGATTCTCCATCTACAATTACCTCAAAACGCGAATGTGGTCCTGTAATGTGTCCCGTACTTCCTACCTCTCCTATTTTCATGCCTTTCTTTACTATATCACCTTTTTTACTACAATAGCACTACAATACGCATATGAGGTTTCTATACCCTCACCATTGTTGTAATTAGCACATAGATAACGCTTTTTTAGTCTCAAACCATTCAATATTATACCTCCTATACCACTTGCTTAATATACCCTTTTGTACCATAAATTAAATATTATTCAAATATTCTTTTATTTATATTTTTAACTATATGGTATACTATAGGTTGAATAATAAAATTTTTATAGATTAAAATATACTATATAATTTATTATCTACATTATATAGATAAACTTAATTTTAGATGTTAGAATACTAACATCTAAAATATAAAAAGGAAGGTAGTGACTTTATGAGCACTTTCATGTTTAAAAATGAAAATTATAAATATACTCCTGTGAGTAATATTTTTATAGATAAGTTTATGCCTAGAGCTAGAGGAGAATTTGTTAAAGTTTATCTTCTCGGACTAAAGTATTGTGCATCTGGAGAAATAGGTGCTACATCTTCGGTAATCGCAAATACTCTTGGACTTCTAGAAACGGATGTTGTTAATGCTTGGAACTACTGGAATGATGAAACCATAATTAAAATGACTCCAATCGATAATATGGGTAATTTTAATATTGAATTTTTAGACCTTTTAGATGTTCCAAATGAGAATATACAAAGTATAAATTTACTCGAAGAATTAACCAACTCCTCAATAAAGGGCATGCTACAGGATATTGAAAAACTATTAGCCAAACCATTATCACCAAAAGAAATGACAATGTACCTAAGCTGGCAAAAAGATTATAATTTTCCCCCAGAATTAATACTTCTATTAATTCAATACTGCGTATCAAAAGGTAAAGTTGATTATAGGTACATTGAAACCATTGCCATTGCATGGCATGATGCAGATATTAAAAATATTGAAGATGCCCAATCTTATATAAAGAAACATGAGGATAAATGGATAAATATTAGAAAAATATTAAATTATCTAGGGATTAAAGCTCCCGAAATAATGAAACCTCAAGAACAAATACTAGATAAATGGATAAATGTTTATAAATTTTCTCTCGAAATTATATTTAAAGCTTGCGATATTTGTTTTGATAGACTTAACAGAGCTGATTTTAAATATATTGACGGGATTCTAAATAGTTGGTTTAAAGACGGCATAAACTCGCTTCAGGACATAGAAAAGAAAGATAAAAAACATGCACTTACTAACAAACGTAATACTGCTGGTGGTAAACCTGCTAAAGGTAGCTTTAATGATTATGAACAGAGAGCTTACGACTTTGATGAACTAGAAAAAAAATTACTAGGATGGGATAAAAATGATTAAAGGTTATCAAACCAAGATATTAAGTATATATGATCAAATAAGACAAGAAGAAGAGTCTGACTTTAGGAAAAGAAAAATTCATATAGAAGAAACTCATCCTGAAATTATTGGATTAGATAAAAAAATAGGTAAATTATGTATCGAATTATCTATTAGCGCCCTGAAGAATACTGATAATAGAGAAAGCCATTTGCATGACTTAAAAGAAAAAATAATGGATCTAAGGGTAAAAAAATCTGAACTATTAGTCTCTAATGGCTTTGACATGGAGTACCTTAATTTACATTATAGATGTAATAAATGCCGCGATACCGGATTTATTGGAAACACTAAATGCTCTTGCTTTAAACAAAAAGTAGTAGATGTTTATTATACTGGATCTGAATTAAAAAGCATGCTCAAAACTCATAATTTTGATAACTTTAAATTGGATTATTATCCTTCTAGGAAAAGTGAACTTGAATCAATATCTCCAAAAAAGAACATGGAAAAGATTTTATCTATATCTATGAGCTTTTTGAAAAACTTCGACACTACTGATGAAAATTTATTATTTTACGGGAGTTCTGGAACAGGAAAAACATTTCTGTCTCATTGTATTACAAAAGAATTAATTGATAAAGGTTCCTTTGTAGTATATAGGACGGCTGAGGAATTAATAAGGGCTTTAAAAGATATTAGATTTAATAACAATAGTGCTTTAGAAGAATTACTAATAGATTGTGACTTACTTATTATCGATGATTTAGGTACGGAGCAGCTTTCAGATTTTAATAAAGCTGAACTGTTTAACTTGCTTAATACTAAGTTATTAAAACAAAAGAAGATGGTAGTATCTACTAATTTATCTCTTGAAAGTTTACTTAAAACTTATGCAGAAAGGGTAACTTCTAGATTATTTGGCAATTTTACTGCTTGCAAATTCTTTGGAGATGATATAAGAATAAAGGAAAACTTAAGTAAATTAAAATAGTATTAAAATATAATTAATAATAGAAAGTACATATTACTGCAAATGCATTTGCAGTAATATGTACTTTCTATTATTATGCACTTTTCTGAAATGACGATAAAATCTAATGATTTTTCAGTGAATTAAAAAAAGTTCTAAACATTAGTTTAGAACTTTTTTGGAGCTAGCAATAGGAATTGAACCTACAACCTGCTGATTACAAGTCAGCTGCTCTACCGTTGAGCCATGCTAGCAAAAATATGGCGACTCAGAAGGGACTCGGACCCTCGACCTCTGCCGTGACAGGGCAGCACTCTAACCAACTGAGCTACTGAGCCATATATGGTGGGAACAACAGGGTTCGAACCTGTGACCCTCTGCTTGTAAGGCAGATGCTCTCCCAGCTGAGCTATGCTCCCATATATGTTTTGGTGGTGACTCCTAGGGGAATTGAACCCCTGTTACCACCGTGAAAGGGTGGTGTCTTAACCGCTTGACCAAGGAGCCTTATTAAATTTTAAATGGAGCTAGCAATAGGAATTGAACCTACAACCTGCTGATTACAAGTCAGCTGCTCTACCGTTGAGCCATGCTAGCTAATAAAAATGGCGACTCAGAAGGGACTCGGACCCTCGACCTCTGCCGTGACAGGGCAGCACTCTAACCAACTGAGCTACTGAGCCATATATGGTGGGAACAACAGGGTTCGAACCTGTGACCCTCTGCTTGTAAGGCAGATGCTCTCCCAGCTGAGCTATGCTCCCATATATGTTTTGGTGGTGACTCCTAGGGGAATTGAACCCCTGTTACCACCGTGAAAGGGTGGTGTCTTAACCGCTTGACCAAGGAGCCATAGTCGTTGTCACTTTATTAATTATGTAGTTGGGTCTCGCAACCCGACATAAACTATAATACCTAATTTTTCTTAATGTGTCAACATATTTTCTTGTTTTTTTCATTCTTTTTTTTTAATATAGTATATAACTCTAGCAAATTCAACGGTTTAAGCTTTAAATAAATTTTATATTTTTTTTTGATATATTACTATTCACTACTAAATTCTAGACATACTTTATGATTTTATATGAAATTATATGAAATCCATGTTCATCTTACTCATTTTAGGGTAAAATTATAATCAAACAATTTATATTATAAACATAATTTTTTCTCGAAGGGAGAGATTTTCTTGAAACATACTCTTATAATAGTTGGCGGAGGCGCTTCCGGTCTAACAGCTGCTCTTATAGCTAAGGATTCTGGTATAGATGTAGCGATAATCGAAGGAAGCGACAGAATTGGCAAAAAAATATTAACTACCGGTAATGGTAGATGTAATATTAGTAATATTAATATAAATAATGATAGATACCACAGTGATAATCCTGGTTTCTTTGCTGATACACTAAATTCTTTTTCTGCAGCAGATACTATAGATTTTTTCGCTTCTTTGGGCATACCTTTGGTAACTGTAGATGGAGGTAAAATGTTCCCTATGTCTATGCAGGCATCCTCAGTTCTTGATATATTAAGATTTTCTCTAGACGAAAAAAATATTCCGGTCTATACAAATACCAAAGTTAAGGAAATCACTAAAGCAAAGAAGGGTTTTAAAATTTATAGCTCAGATAATAGTATATATGAATGTGACAGGTTGATTCTTGCTGCTGGTGGCAAATGCGCTCCTAAAACAGGTTCTGACGGCTCTGGATATACATTAGCAAGGCAATTAGGCCACGATGTGCTTCCTCAAGTACCTGCCCTTGTACAGCTTAAATTAAACTATAGTAGGTTAAAAGCTTTATCTGGAGTGAAATTTGATGGCTATGGAGAAATATTTATAAATGGTTTATGTATTCAAAAGGAATTTGGAGAAATACTCTTTACAGACTATGGCATTTCTGGCCCTCCAATACTTCAACTTAGCAGGACTGCAGCTTATGGCTTATCTAAAAGTAATAAAGTTTCTTTAAAAATTGACATGTTACCAAATATTAGCCGTGAAGATCTACCAAAATTTTTAAACAAACATTGGTCATTATTTGAAAGTCGCGACCTTTGTGATTCATTTATTGGCATAATTCACAAGAAACTTATTCCAATAATTTTAAAAGAAGCCAAAATAGAAGATATGCATAAAGCTTGTCGCGATTTAGCTCTAATAGAAAAAGAAGCTATTTATGGTTTGCTTAAACATTGGCAATTTGAAGTATCGGGCACTAATTCTTTTTCAAATGCTCAAGTTACTGCAGGAGGTATTAATACAAAAGAAATTAACCCTCAAACTCTAGAATCTAATATTATAAAGGGCCTGTTTTTTGCAGGTGAAATATTAGATGTTGATGGAGACTGTGGTGGTTTTAACCTTCAATGGGCATGGAGTTCTGGTGCTGTTGCAGGAAGAAATGCTTCCAAATAGATTTTTTTTCTAATTAATTTCGAAGGTTTTTCATATATTATGCTATAACTAAAAGTAGAGGTTGCTTGAATGCTTCACTTAGCCAAGTGATTCTAAATTAATTTTATGGAAAGCTACTAAAAAGTGCAAACTCGCTAACGCTCAAACAAGCACTTTTCTTAACGCATCTTTCCATAAAATTAATTAAGAATTACTAAGGCACATTCAAATGCATTCTTATCAACCTCTACTTTTGTTAGCATAATATAATAAAAATATATAATTTATAATTTATAATTAACTATTACACAGGTTAAAATCAGTTATGAATATCTTTACATTATTTTTTATTTTCATGGTCTTTTGTTTCAGACTTATCAGAATAATGCCACATCATAAATATTAAAACTAAAGTTATACATAATACCCCCATGGTTATATTGAATTTTCCATAATGTATCCAGCTAAATACTATCATCATAATCCCAATAATTGTTATAATCCATTTTGCCTTAATAAGTTTCATTTATTTCCCCTTCTTAAGCAATATATACTTTCGTTAATTCTAAAAAAAGTAATTCTAATTTACTATACCCAGATACTTTCCAAAAGAGTAAGCTCAACACCCTCTTCGTTTATGATTCTATGTCTACATATTGTTTTATCAACTTCTTTTATAACCTGCGTGCTTACTTTTATGATTTCACCGTATTTTGTTTCCTTTATGTAAGTCACCTTAATATTTTTAAGTTCTTTATTTAATATTATGTCCTCAGGTATTGTCTCTATTGCCCAGGCTGCATATTTAACGTTATTTACGTGCATATTTGTATCAATATCACTGTATCTTACCTGAAAGCTTTTCTCATTATCCACTTCATTCATTGATAATATATTCTCAATGTTTTTTAATGTATTGGGACTATCCTCTATACCATAAACTTCATATAATTCTTTTGTAACTCTTATTGGTCTTCTTGTATCTGTGTTTATTAAAATCCAAATTGAATCAGCATGTCCTATTTTATTTCCTTTACCATCAAAGATATCATATTTTCTATCTGCATAAAATTTTTTAAAAGAATGTGCAAATGTCTCCACCTTTATAGTTTCGTTAAGAATTGGGTAAGACTTAATTGCTATATCCCATTTATATAAGACCCAGGCCATTTTGTTGTCTTTAAGGTAGTCTATTCCAACTCCCAAAGTTTCGCTTTGATACATTGCCATATCTCCTAGATAATTCATTATACTTGTAATCAGAACTCTTTTTTGTATATCTACTTCATAATAATGAATGTTATACTCTCTGCTTGTAACCACTGGAATTTTACTCATCATATCACCCCTATATTTTTTATAAGTACATAATATCTAATAATTTTGTTATTAATAATTTTTTTATACTTAGATTATATCAAAATAAACTGCTTAAATATCAGATAATAAGTTAATATAAATATAAACTTTGATAAATTTTTATTTATCTATGTAATTGTTATGAAATAAGTGATAAAATATTGTTGTCAGTATTCGTTATGAAACTGAACTATAAATAAGGATTATGAATAGGTCGACTTATATCCTTATGGAATAAGAGCGGAGGGAACACATGATTAATAACAACTCTATTAAAATTAGAAAAATAAAAACAAGTGAACTTACAACCATTGGTATGCTATCAGCTGTTTGTGTAGTACTTGGATTAACTGGATATGGTTTTATTCCACTTCCTGGTGCCAAAGCTACTATAATGCATATTCCGGTTATTATAGGTTCAATTATAGGTGGCCCTATAGTTGGAATGACCATTGGTTTAATATTTGGTGTTTTTAGTATTATACAAAACATAACTGCCCCCAATATATTATCTTTTGCTTTTATAAATCCTTTAGTATCTGTATTACCAAGGGTTCTTATTGGTCTTACTTCGTACTATGTTTATAAACTAAGCTTTGGTAAAAATGAAAACCTAAGAATTGGACTTGCTACCGTAATCGGTTCTTTAACTAACACATTTGGGGTTTTAACTATGGTATACATTTTATACGCAGCTAAATTTGCCGTTTCTAAGGGCATAGATCCTTCTATTGCTGCAAAAACTATTTATGGCATTGCTATAATAAATGGCGTTCCAGAAGCCATCATAGCTACCATAATTACCATTCCTGTTATAGTGGCCATTAAAAAAATAAGAAAAAATTAAAAAACAAGACACTTAGCATTTGCTAAGTGTCTTAATTTTTTTATGCGTTTATTGCAGTCATTAATTCTTCTAAATTAAGACCATGAACCATTGATGCTTCTTCTAATGTTTCAGCTTGTGCTGAAGGGCATCCAACACAACCCATTCCAAAGTTCATTAATACTTGAACTGATTCTGGTTTTTGTCTTACAACTTCGCCTATTGTCATATCCTTAGTTATTTTCATATTATATACCTCACTTTATTTTAGTTTGAAATAATTATATCAGAATTTGACTAGTTAATAAATAAAAATATTCACTAACTTTAATTCTCATTCTCATTGTATTCTATATACTTAAACTTTACTAGTACGCACTTTTTTAATCTTTAGTACCAATTTGTATACCTCATGCATATTTTCTATATTATTTATATTTTCCTATAATATAAAAAACATACATGAGTATAAAACAATTTAATATAGTATTTATATACTATATTTCAGTTAATACCATTGTTTGATCTCTTTTAGGACCTACTGAAACTATTGAAACTTTAACTCCTGTAAACTCTTCGATTCTCTTTAAGTATATTTTAGCATTTTCAGGAAGCTCTTCATAACTTCTTGCATCTGCTATACTTGTGTCCCAACCATCAAATTCTTCATATATAGGCACGCACATAGCTAAATCCTCAAGACTTGCTGGGAAATAATCTATAATACTACCCTCAAATTTATATCCTACGCAAATTTTGATTTTTTTAAGTCCTGCTAAAGTATCTATTTTTGTTACAGCAAAACTAGTGATTCCAGAAACTCTTGCTGCAGATTTTAATATAACAAGATCAAGCCATCCACATCTTCTTGCTCTACCTGTTGTTACACCAAATTCAAATCCTTTTTCGCGAATCCATTCTCCCGTTTCATCCTCAAGTTCTGTTGGAAATGGTCCTTTTCCTACTCTTGTAGTGTAAGCCTTAGCTACTCCTACGACACTTGTAATCATAGTAGGCCCTATTCCTGCTCCAACACAAACTCCACCTGCAATAGTGTTTGATGAAGTTACAAAAGGATATGAACCATAATCTATATCAAGTAAAGTACCTTGTGCTCCTTCAAATAAAACATTTTTTTCAGCTTTTATTGAATCATAAACTTTAACTGATATATCTTTGACATATGGTCTCATTCTATCTGCATACTCTAAATACTGTGTATATATTGTATCAAAATCTAAAGCTTTTCCACCCAAAACTTTTGTTATTATATCATTCTTAATTGTTAGATTAGTTTTAAGTTTTTCTTTTAGAACATCTTTTTTCATTAAGTCACAAACTCTAATTCCACTTCGTTCAAATTTATCAGTGTAACAAGGGCCTATACCTTTTTTGGTAGTTCCAATATCATTTTTACCTCTGGCTATCTCATATAAATTATCTAACTCTTTATGGTAAGGCATTATAACCTGTGATCTATCACTAATCATTAGTCTTTCAGGTGTTATATTCTCACCTAAATCTTGTAGATAGTCAATTTCTTTAAATAAAGCTTCTGGATCTACAACAACACCATTACCTATTACATTCAATTTATTTTTGTATAGTATTCCTGATGGTATTAAGTGAAGTTTGTATTCCTTATCTCCTACAACAACAGTATGACCTGCATTGTTTCCGCCTTGGAACCTGACTACAACGTCTGCTCCCTGCGCAAGATAATCTGTCATCTTACCTTTACCTTCATCACCCCACTGGGCCCCTAAAACAATAAATGCTGACATATAAATTCCTCGCTTTCTTTCAATTCGCAATAAATTTCTTAGATCCCTTGTCACTCAAACTTCATTGCCTATTATGTTTACTTTATATTTGAATTATACACTTTAAACATTCATATAACCAATTATTTAAATTAATCATCATCGAAGGTATTGTAATCATCATCTTCGTTGCTGTAGTCTTAATCTTCCTTTGTAGTTATATCTCTTGCTACTATGACTCCAGTTGCAGATGCTTGCATTAACCCTCTAGTTATTCCTGCCCCATCCCCTATAGTATACAAATTATTAATCGCTGTTTCAAACTTATCATTTGTACTAAATTTACTAGAATAAAACTTAACTTCCACGCCATATAGTAATGTATTTTTGCTATATAATCCTGGCGCTATTTTGTCAAAAGCTTTTAATGCTTCTACAATAGACGTTAGATGTCTTTGTGGTAATACAAAACTTAAATCACCCGGCACTGCTGATTTTAGGGTAGGCACTGTAGTTGACTTACTTAACCTATTAACATCTGTTCTTCTTCCCTTTAGTAAATCCCCGAGTCTTTGAACCATTATTCCTCCACCAGTTAACATGTTGCCTAACTGAGCTATATATTTTCCATACCCAATAGGCTGATTAAATGGCTCTGTAAAACTAGTAGATACAAGCATTGCAAAGTTCGTATTGCTTGTTCTTAGTTTTTGATCTGAATAACTATGCCCATTTACAACTGCAATGGTATTATCATCATAATACTCAGCTGATACTACTCCACCTGGATTCATACAGAAAGTTCTAACCTTATTACCAAATGTATCAGAATAATAAACTAATTTTGCTTCATACAAGTCCTTTGTTAGATGATCCATAACAGAATTAGGCACCTCAACTCTTACCCCAATATCTACCGCATTGTTAGTAACCTTTATGCCATGTTTTTTAGCTTCATTTGCAATCCACTCAGCCCCACCTCTACCGGGAGCAGCTACAACGTATTTTGCATTAACCTTAAATACACCATCTTTATTCTTTAATAATACTCCAGTAGCTTTATTGTCCTCAATTATTATCTCTTCTACTTCACTAAGTTCAACAAAGTCTGTATTTGTATTGTCTATTAAATGATGATACATAGATTTTAAGACTTCATACGCAAGTTCTGTTCCTAAATGTCTTACAGGGCACTCAACAAGACGAATATTGTGTTTACTTGCCTCATATTTAACATCCTCTACTTTATCACTATTAAGTCCATAGACCTTTTCATTTGCTCCAAACTCCATGTATATATCATCACAATATTTTATTAATTTTTTTGATTCATCTTCAGACAAATATTCTAGAAGTCTTCCACCAACTTCTGGACTTAGCGAAAGCTTACCATCTGAAAAAGCTCCAGCTCCAGCCCATCCATATGTTATTCCACAGGGATTACATTTGACACATTTGCCATTGATCCTCGCTGGACATTTTCTTTTCTCTATATTTCTTCCTTTATCAACTATAAGTACATTAAGTTCAGGTTTTTTATTAGCAATTTCCAGTGCGGTAAATATTCCTGCTGGACCGGCTCCTACAACAATTACATCGTAAAAATTTTTCATTTCATATGCCTCCTTATACTACTCCGTATAGAATAAAAATTATCACTGGTTGCCATACCCCTTAATATTAGCAGAGCAATATTAAGGAGTCAATACAAAATACGAATATTAGTAATTTATTTGCGATAATAGTTCGTGTATATTATTACTAAATTACTCTACATATAAATTAAAAACAAAAATGCACTTATTCATATTTATTGAATAAGTGTATTTTTCTATTAGTTAATTGCAAACCTCTCCATTACACTTGCTATTTTTATCACTTTTATTAAGATACTCTTGTCTATTTCTTAAGAAAACTATTATAAATACTTATATTATCTAATGATCTTATTCTTTCTGAAAATTTCCCTTCTTTTGTATCCCCTAAGGCTTTATTCATATCATACATTCTTGCATCCATTATGTCTAAATGATGTAGCATTTCTGCTTCTGGTATCATTGGTTTTTTAGGACTTCCATATTCTGCTTCATAATGATGAGCCAGTACCATATGTTCTAACAACATTGTTACTTCTTTATCCGCTTTAACCTCAATACTTGCTGTTTCTATCATTTTAACTCCTTGAATTATATGTCCTAGAAGTTGTCCTTCCACTGAATACTCACTTACAATTCCAAGCTCACTAGCATTCATCTCATATATTTTTCCAATATCATGAAGTATTATACCTGCATATAACAAATCTGTATTTAGAAAAGTATAAATCTCGCTTAATTTTTCTCCTGCCTTAAGCATAGTGGTTGTATGATATAAAAGCCCTGATCTTATAGCATGGTGATTAGACTTAGCTGCAGGGTAATGCATTAATTTCTCTTCATTATAAGTTAAAATATTAGTAACTATATTCTGAATATCTATATTTTCAATTTTAGATAAGTAGTTTAAAACATCATCATACATTTTTTCTGGCGAGTAAGGTGCTACTGCCACATAATCACAAATATTTACGTTGTCTTTTTCCTCAGTTAATCTTATTGCTTCAATTTTTAATTGAAGTTTTCCTCTCCACTCATTTACAGTTCCCTTAATTTTAACTAATATGCTTTGTTTAAACTTATTTTCTAATTCATCATTACACTCCCAAAGTTTTGCATTTATATCACCTGAGGCATCACCTAAATTAAAATCCAAATATTTGTTTGTATTGCTATTATTGGAAACTTTTGTGTCTACAGACTTTATAACAAAAAAGCCTTCAATTCTATCCCCTTTTTTTATTTCGCTTATCTTCTTCATTTCCATATTTATCTCCTTATGTTGTAATAAATGTATTATATAAAATACGTTATGATGATACAATCAATTAATGTTTCTACACTTATAAAGTGAATCACATAACTTTAATATCTATATCAATTATACATCATTATCCTTTATAAATTAAACTAATTGTTTTATAGCTTAGCTATTAATCCTCATTTAACAAATACTTCGATCTAACAGATTAAAATATTAAATAAAATATAAGTTTACTAATGTTTTCCAGAATATTTTACCTTTGCTAAACTATATTGTTTAAGTTATAATTTTTTAATAATGGAGGTGTACACATGAACGTTAATTTTTCTAATATTAATCTTAATACCATTATTATGTTTGCATTAGCATTGTTACTTGCTTATCTTGGTATTGCCGTATTTAAAATGGTTGGAAGGATATTAAGTATCGCACTTGGTATATTTCTTTTAATATATGTCCTTCAACAAGTAGGTATTACTGTTCCTGTATTAACTGATATTCTTGCCATTTTATTAAATGTGATAACCCCAATTATAGATGCTGTTAGACATTTAATAGGTTTATAAACATCAGCAATATTTATTCTTAATGAAAAGATTAATAGGACAAGCGTAAATTAGCTTATTTTATTAGTCTTTTTCCTGTTACAAAATTATTATTGTAGTATCCAGTTAATAAAGATGTTTTAATAACATCACCTGTCTTTGGTGATTGTATAAACTTATTGTTCCCAACATATATACCAACATGAGATACTTGATTAGGTATTGCTAAATTTGTCCTAAAAAACACCAAATCACCCTTTTGAAGACTATTTATATTAATTGAGGAACCTACATTTACTTGATCCATAGTTGTTCTAGGTAAATTTATACCTATGCTTTTATAAATATACTGCACAAGACCTGAACAATCAAAACCACCACTTACATATTTACCTACAGCATTAAATTTAGCCGGTGTTGAACCTCCCCATAAATATGGCATGCCCAAAAATGTATTTACGTACGCCATTAATCTTTCAATATTCTTAGCCCTAGATGATTGTGAATTAACTAGGCTTATGTAAGTTTTAGATATATACCCTACTTTACCATTGAATATAATTTTATAAAAACTATTTTGTGTTCCATATATATTTACTTTAAGACCTTTTTTTATAATTTGTATAATGTTATCACCTATAGTAGCTTCTTTTCTCACATTTAAACTATATGCTGTAACAATCCCCGTTCCCATAGATTGTAACAGTGATCTATTTACACTGCTTGTACTATTTATTGTGGTTATTTTAACATATGAACTGTATATGTATCCAATTTTACCTTTATAATTTATTTTATAGAAGTTTCCCTCTTTTCCAAGTGTATTCACCATAGTATTTCTCGAAAGTGAAGTTATAATAGAAGATGAAAGTGAAGATTTTTGCCTTACACATAATGAACTTGCATTTATTATTCCACTATCAGCAAATGCAGTATGCGAACTTGCCATAATAAATAAAACTGCTATAAAAGTTATTATTTTTTTCATGCACTCATCTCCAATAATTATATATTACATATTATTACTTTTATTGTTATTATTGTAACATAAATTGGCTGTTTTTTATATACTTATAATTAAATATTATAATATATACTGTTACTTTTATACTTTGCAACAAAAAATTACTAGGTTATAATTATACCAAGAGGTAGAAAAAAGTAGTTAAGATTAAACCTTAACTACTTTTCTAACTCACTATTATTTTAATTTAATAACCTTCTCTATCCTATGCTTAAAAATTCTTGCCACAAGCAACTAATCTTTTATCACTTTTTATTAATTTACTTTTGTCTATTCCAACTTTAACTTTTATCTTTTTCATATACATTCAACCTCACCTTATATGTAATTACGCTTTAAGTGCTTAAACAGTAGCCTTTTAACTTCTTATTTTTCTTATCTACTAGTATTATCACCAATAATATTTTATCTTAATCAACTTCCATTATTATATATATGTTTAATTTATATAAATAATACTTTTATATAAATAACATAATATTTACATACCCATTTGATATTTATACAACAATTTGTAGTTATAATTAAATTAACGATAAATAAGTTAGCGAAACAAATAGAAATAAAACTACTACAAGGGAGAAAATATGGATATTTTAACTAATTTTATAAATGTAATAATGCATATTGATACATATTTAACTTTGATCGTGCAACAGTATGGGATTTTAACTTATATTATTCTTTTCTTAATTATATTTTGCGAAACAGGCCTGGTCATCACACCATTTCTACCGGGCGACTCCATGTTATTTGCCGCTGGAGCTCTCGCAGGAATTGGATCAATGAATATATTTACTCTTTTAATAGTGATATATCTTGCAGCAGTACTCGGAGATACTGCTAATTACCATATTGGCAAAACTATAGGAAAAAAGATATTAGAAAAAGATAACATAAGGTTTATTAACAAAGATTACTTAAAAAAAGCTCAAATATTTTATGAAAAGCATGGCTCGATGACAATCGTAATAGGCCGTTTTATTCCAATAATTAGAACCTTTGTACCCTTCGTAGCTGGTATTTCTAAAATGAATTACTCAAAATTTATACCTTACAATATGCTTGGTGGTGGATTATGGGTAAGCTTGTTTTTAGGCGGAGGATACTTCTTTGGTAATTTGTCTTTTGTTAAAACTCATTTTTCTTATATGTTAATAGCTATAATGATCATTTCATTACTCCCGGGAATTATAGTATTCATACAAGAAAAAAGTAAAAAAAATGGAGATACACAAAATGATCTTCCAAGTACTTAGATATACTTATTAGATATTTATACCTAGGCAAGAAAAAATGAGTGTATCAAGATGATTTTTAATCATCTTGATACACTCATTTTTTTGATTTACAATTGGAGCTGAAAAAGGGGATCGAACCCTCGACCTACGCGTTACGAGTGCGTCACTCTACCAACTGAGCTATTTCAGCATATATTAAGAATTTCTAACTGTTACATTTGTTTAATAACGATACAAATTTTTGTTAAGCTTTAATCCATTTGCATCAGTAAATGCATTGGTAACAATCAAAATTAAATCAACTAACACCCATATTCCAAAACCACCAAAAGTTAAAATCATTAAAATCCCTGTACCTATTTTCCCTACATAAAACCTATGAATACCTACTGCACCAAAGAAAATACATAGCAGCAAAGTGAGTAGCCAGTTTTTTGAACTAATATCCCGCTCCTGCGTCATATTAGTTTGAATCAATAAATTAATGCCACAAATTTTGCAAAAATTAGATCCATCATCATTTTGAGAATTACAATTATGACAGAACATTAAATCACCCTTTTTTTATATTATTTGGAATACCTCATTTATATTTTATCATATGTGTCAATACTTTACTATATATATAAATGAAGTATTTATTTACTAGTTATAAACCTGCACAATAGATAGGAGTGACTTTTACGTCACCCCTATCTATAAAGACATATCTTTTACGCAGCTAAGCCTTTTCATATAATCACTTTCAACAGAATCTATATCTTTTTTTTGTTTCTCTTCTTTTATTTTCTTAACATCAACTGAATCACTAGTCTTTAAATCAGAATCTGGCATAGCGCTTTTAAAAAGATCCCCAACTATATTACCTATATATTCTTTAACTTCAGGATTATCTAAAATGTTTGCAATATCTACAGTATCTAATTTCTTAACTTTATCACCATAGTCCCTATAAAACCTCAGCGCCTGCTTAATAAGTTTGGAATTATTTATACCCTTTTTCTCCATACTGCCCACATAATTTATTAAATCTTTGTCTGTTTCATCTCCTAAATTTGATGATACAGTTTTACGGAGTGCCCCCATGATTATTTCCTCTCAACATTGGTTGCAGCAACTTCTTTATTTCCATCCAAGTATTCTAATACTAAAAGCTCTTTATATCTTTCAGCAAATAGTATAGCATTTGCACATTGAGGATTCTTATTTTCAATTAATTTTGGCTCAGTTTTTATAAACTCAGTTTGTAAATATTCTAGTAATAGAGTAGCCGGTCCACCTATTATTCTTATGTCTTTACAAGTATTCGGTTTAAAAGAGCTATTAATTGAACTGATTGCTTTCTCTACATAAGGTCTTAACACTAGATCTTTAATGTCTTGCAATATATTTTCCTCTCCAAAAGGTAGTTCATTGTCCTCTAAAAATTCAATAGCATCTGATATATCATAATTACCATCCGATCCTTCAGCTGAGTTAAATTTAGTAAGAAGAGCTTCTATTGTTGGTTCAAAACCATGCTGTGCAAAACTACTAGCCTTAGTCATTCCAAGCACTTTATTACCAAATTCATCTTTTTCATATTTCCAATGAGACACATCTAAAGTACCACCACCAAAATCAAGTAAGAGCATTGGGTAACTAAATGTTTCCATAGTTTCAGCACTTAACGTCCCCCCTTGTTTAAATACTTGTACATCTAAAATTTCTATATCATATGTTACATTATTTATAGTTATAGTTTGCTTCTCCATCTTCTTGATTTCATTTTTTAGTGGAACACTATGGTCTATATAATATTCTGCTGGGAGTCCCACAGCCAGTCTTACCCTTATCTTAGTTTCACCCTTAAAGCTTAGTGCAATAGCATTAAGTAGGTTTAACTTATAATGGTCTGACATATATTTGTTAGCTTCCATATTTAGTTTACCTTCCTTGTTTCCTACTGTAAATAATTTACCATTCCAAATAACATTACTTATTCCTGTAGCCCTTGAGCCATGCTTACTTACAGCAGATACACGACTCGCAAAAGTTACATTAGTACTTGTTTTTGTAAATGTATTTCCTATATCTACAGTTAATACTGACGCCAACACTTTATTTAATGCAGGATATTTTTTTGATATTTCTGTTAAGTTCATTTCTTTTTCCTCCTAAATTTTTCTATTTGTTCTTTCTTGTTATATATTCTATATTTTAGGTTAATATCCTTCTTTTAATTTCTTTATTTGTAAATATTTATAAATAAACCTGTAATTGTTTATTTACATACCTATAAATATATATATGTATATTTACAAATGTAAACATACATATATATATTTTTTTAAGAAAAACCACTTAATAACACTCCTGCTATAACAACCTCTTCATTATTATTCATGCGCAAATAAAAATAGGATAACAAAATTTTATAAATTTTGTTATCCTATTTTAATTTATTAGTCCCTATGAATTACATCAAGCCTTGCAAATTTACTAAATTGGCCTATCCATGCAAGTTTTACTGTTCCTATAGGACCATTTCTTTGTTTTGCTATTATAAGTTCTGCTACGTTTTTATCTTCCGTTTCCTCATTATAGTATTCATCTCTATATAAAAACATAACAAGATCAGCATCCTGCTCAATAGATCCTGACTCTCTAAGGTCAGATAGCATAGGACGATGGTCCGTTCTTTGCTCTGGAGCACGTGATAGCTGTGATAATGCTATAACCGGACACTGCATCTCCTTTGCGAGAGCCTTAATAGATCTTGATATTTCTGATACTTCTTGTTGTCTACTTTCTGTATTGCTTCCAGTCATAAGTTGAAGATAATCTATGACTATCATATCAATTCCATGTTCCATTTTTAATTTTCTACATTTTGAACGCATATCCATAACAGAAGTTCCTGCTGTATCATCAATGAATATTTTAGCAGCCGCAAGTGGTCCGGATGCTTTTGCTATGTTTTCCCAGTCTCTATCTTCTAAATCACCATGTCTAAGCTTTGACATATCAACATTTGCTTCTGAACATAATAGTTTATAGGAAAGTTGTTCTTTAGACATTTCCAAAGAAAATACAGCTACACTTTTCCCCTGTCTAAGAGCTGCATACTCGGCAAGATTTAATGCAAATGTAGTTTTACCCATAGATGGTCTTGCTGCAATAAGGATCATATCACCCTTTTGAAATCCAGCTGTTTTATCATCAAGCTCTGGGAACCCACTAGATATACCAGTTGTTTCGCCTTTATTATTAAAGATTCTTTCTATTTCTAGAAATCCTCTCTCAAGCACTGTATTCATAGGCTCAAAGTCTCCTGCATTTTTTTTCTGTGATATATTAAATACTTTTTGCTCTGCAAGATCCATTACTGCTTCTACGTCATCTTGTTTATTATAACAATTTTCTATAATTTCAGTAGAAGATTTAATAAGTTTTCTTAAAGTAGATTTATCCTCTACAATTTTTATGTATGAACTTAAATTAGCTGTGGAGGGTATTGAGTTACTTATCTCTGAAATATAAGTAATTCCCCCTGAAGCTTCTAGTTTTTCAGCCGAACGTAAATGCTCAAGTAATGTAATCATGTCAATAGGTGTGTCCTTTTGATATAATTCATATATTGCATTAAATATAACTTTATGAGAATCCCTGTAAAAATCATCGCCCTTTAAAACCTCCACCACTCTTGATATTGCGGTTTTATCTATAAGCATTGATCCAATTACTGATTGTTCTGCTTCTAAGTTATACGGTAAACTTCTAAGGGGTGTATCCATTATATATCTCTCCTAAATTAATCTTTTATGCCCTTCTAAAAATGCAGCACCGAAGGTGCTGCATTTTTAGGGCCATTAATTATAGTTTATTTTTAATAATTACATTATGTTAATAAACAGACCTTACGTTGATACACAGTAACTTTACGTTAATGAAAATACTAATTTCATTAATTCTTCGATGTTTGAAGCAGTTTTAGTTTCAATATCCTTAAGGCCCGTAGGTACTTCTTTTTCATTATCACTAGGAAGTATAACTAGCTTAATGCCTTTTCTTCTTGCACCATAAATCTTTTCAAATATACCGCCTACTGGTTTTATAATTCCTCTTAGAGATATCTCCCCTGTTACTGCAATGTCCTGCCTTAAAGGTTTATCTAAAAGTGAACTAATTATACATACGGTTATAGCCGCACCTGCAGATGGTCCATCAATTTTACCTCCACCTACTATATTTACATGTATATCATAATCATTTATATCCTTATTAGTCGTTTTTCTTATTACTGATGCAGCATTAAATACTGAGTCCTTAGCCATGCTTCCAGCAGTATCATTAAACCTTACATGTCCTTTACCTTTTTCCTTGGCTTCAAATACCGATGTTTCTATTTCTATAGTAGACCCTATATACCCCGATACTCCAAGTCCATATATATGTCCAACTTCAGCTTTAACATCTTTATCTAATTCCTCATATGGAAACAATCTACTTATAGATATAACTTCTAGCAAATCTTTCATATCAATTCTAACTTTAGACTCATCTACTAGTTCACTATTATGCAATACATATCCATAGGCATCTGCTAAAATATTTATAGCCTTTCTTCCTTCTATAGTATATCTACCAATAGTTCGTGCAACCCCATCTTCTATTTCAACTTCTAATTTAGAAGCAGCATTTACTACTATATTTTCTATATCCGTCGCAGCTAAAGGCTCAAAATACACCTCAGTGCATCTTGATCTTAATGCTGGATTTATTTCAGATGGTTCTTTGGTCGTCGCTCCTATTAAAACAAAATCTGCTGGTGCACCTTTATCAAATAAATATTTTATATATTTAGGTGTATTTTCATCTTCAGGATCATAATAAGATGATGAAAACTCAACTCTCTTATCCTCAAGAACCTTAAGCAACTTATTTTGAAGAATACTATCAAGTTCACCTATTTCATCAATAAATAAAACTCCTCCATGAGCTTCTGTTACAAGACCTGGTTTTGGTTCGGGTATTCCACCCTCAGCTAAATCTCTTTTACTTCCCTGATATATCGGGTCATGAACTGAACCTAATAGCGGATTTGTTATTTCTCTTGGATCCCACCTAAGTGTTGTTCCATCTACTTCTACAAACTTAGCCTCTTTATCATAAATAGTATAACTTAGTTTTTTTGCTTCCTCAAGAGCAAGTCTTGCCGCCGTAGTCTTACCAACTCCTGGTGGTCCATAAAGAATAATATGTTGGGGATATGGCGATGCCATCTTGGATAACAAAGATTTTATAGCTCTTTCTTGCCCAACTATTTCGCTAAAACTCTCTGGTCTTAACATTGCTTGTATATTTTTAGTAAGTTTTCTGCTATCAAGTGCTCTTAGGTCATCATATTTTTTAATTGTTTTAGCATTTTCGGGACCCTTTTGTTTCTTAATTATCCCTAGTCTAACTTCATCAATATATTTATCTTGTTTCTCCATTAGGTTTTTTTCAACTTCTGCTTCAATCTTGTTTTGCACATATCTTTTGGCTATTTCATCAGTTAACCATACATTGGTGCTATCTAACACCTCTTGTATGTTTTTTTCATTAGGAATCATATCTATTCCCTTACCATTGCTGATAATTTTATTTAAAGCATATAATCTTCTATATACGTCTTCACTTTTTATATGTTTTTGAAGTTTAAATTTTATAGTTTTAGCCTTAATACTGCCTTCATCTATTACATTTCTCATTATTTCATACAAAACGTCGATTTGTGTATCTAATGGCAATTCATCCTTTATTAACTGTTCTGCATTTTTATCTTCGTATAATATCTTCAAACTTAATACGCCTTAATAAATTGTATTATCATTTATTTACTAAAGCGTTACCTCCCTTCGTTTTATATGATTATTCCTCACAAACAAGAACTTTAATTTTAGTAGATATTTCTGGATATATTTTAATCTCTACATCATAAGTTCCTAATAATTTTATTGTATCTGTTACTACTTTCTTTTTATCGATATCTAAATTACATTGCTTATTTAATGCTGAAGCTATATCTTTACTTGTAATTGCTCCAAAAAGTTTTCCATTTTCCCCTGCTTTACCAATTATCTTAACTACTTTATCTTTAAGTGCATTTGCTATGTTTTGTGCATCCTCAATTTCGGATGTTTTCTTTTTTCTTTCTATATCGTTCTTCTTATTTAGTATATGCATATTAGGATCAGTAGCTTCCTCTGCTAATTTCCTTGGAAATAAATAATTCCTCGCATATCCATCTGCAGCGTTTACTACATCACCCTTTTTACCCATACTTTTAATATCTTTTAATAATATAATTTTCATTATTTTTCATCCTCCTTTAAATATTTTTCTATAGCTTCCTTTAATTTATCTACTACTTCGGAAAGTTTCATCGAAGTAAATTTTGTGCCAGCCATAGTCATGTGTCCGCCCCCACCTAATGTCTCTAGTATTAACTGTACATTTATTTTTCCAAGGGACCTTCCACTAATAAATATTTCATCTTCTATTTTAACAATAACAAATGATGCTTCAATACCCGTAATATTTAGAAGTTCATCTGCAGCCTGAGCCGCAACTACTGTATCTTGTATTTCTTCTGGGCAAACTGCTATCGCAATTTCATTTTTAATTTCTGCCGACCTTATAATATCAGCTCTCTTTAAAAAAACATTTAGATCATCAGAAAACATTTTTTTAACATCCATAGTATCTGCACCATGACGCCTTAAAAAGGCTGCTGCTTCAAAGGTTCTAACTCCTGTTTTAAAACAAAAATTCTTTGTATCTACACATATTCCAGCTAAAAGGCTTACCGCTTCTATATGCCTAAGCGATGGCTTATCTACCATATATTGAATCATCTCAGTCACTAATTCAGCGGTAGATGATGCGTATGTTTCCATATAACTAAGCACCGCACCTTGTATAAAATCTTGTGCCTTTCTATGATGATCGATTATAACTACTTTCTCAACTTCTTTAACTATTTCTAAATTCTGTACATGACTTGCATTATGAACATCTACTAATATAAGTAGACTATTTGAATTTTTAACATTTTTAAATCTTTCACCAGTTATAAAAGTATTTCTGTACTGCTCATCATCAAGTATTATATCCATCATGCTTTTTATTCCACTATTTATTCCTTCAAGAATAATATAACACTCTTTGTCTAAACTCTTAATAACGCTATATAAACCAATAGCCGCACCTAAACAATCAGGATCAGCATTTTTATGGCCCATGATAAAAATTATATTGCTCTCATTTACTAAATCCATTAGTGCATGAGCTATAACTCTTGCACGGACTTTGGTTCTTTTCTCAACTTCTTTTGTTTTACCACCAAAGAAAGATAATTTATCACCTTTTTTTACAACTACTTGATCACCACCACGACCCAATGCAAGTTCTTTCGCAGAAGTCGCAAATTCATAATTCTTGAGTGGTGTATCTTCGCCTCTTCCTACGCCTATGCTTAAAGTAACTGCAAGTTTATTACCATTCCTTATCTCACGAACACTATCTAATATGTCAAATTTCTTTTCTATTTCTTTTTCAATGTACTTATCTTGAACTATAATAACATACTTATTAGATGTATACTTCTTTACCATAGCATTAACACTCTGACTATAGCTATTTATTGTTCTCTCGATTTCTGCTACAAGCATTGGCGCCTTATCTTCTTCTGTAGTTTTTATAACATCATCAAGGTTATCAACCTCCACCATCATAATACTTTCACGGTCACCATTAATACCATTAATAAGATTAGTTTTTTCAGTTATATCGTAAAAATATAAGAGCATAATCTTATCTTTAACATTTTTGTTCTCATTTGTATCCACAATATTTGTGTAGATTTCATAACATTTATTTTTTATTTTAATGTTTGGAAATATATTCTTTTTACCCTCTAAAACTTGTTTTAAATTAAGTTCCTTTATTATGTCCCTAATGTTTTTGTTTAAAAGATCTTCCCCTTCGAGCATTGTTGTTACACTTTGATTGTACCATAAAACGTTTCCCGTATACCCAATTATTATTAATGGAAAGGGAAGTTTTACTAAAGTGCTTGTAGTTGCTATATCCAGTTTAGATGAAAAATTTTCGATAAATATTTTCCATTCATTTTTTTTGATTTTAGAATTGTATATATTGTACACTACAAGCATTGCGTATAAACCAAGTGCTACAAGTCCCACTTGAAAATGACCATAATAAAATATTATATATATGAGTATGGCCATGGTCACCATATATATTTTATTATTAACATTAAAATAATTATATTTGTTATCCATAATTAGCACCCCAATTATTTTCTTCTGATTCTATATGGATCAAGCTTTCTAAAATCAAAAGCCATTTCCATGAGTCCTATTGAAAAGTAAATACTGCTCAGAGGAGAAATCATAGTTATTCCTAAAATCAATATTACTATTGGTTTAGATAATTTTTTTTTCACTCTTAAATAATATGTACTTGCCGCAAGTCCATTTATAATAAATACAATTTGCACCAGAAACTGAGAAGAACTTCGTATATACTTCCCACCAGTTATATTCTTTGATGCAAGAATTATACCTATACACACCATCCCTATTAAAACAGCACCTACTATGTTAGAAACGCAAACTTTGCTAAAAGGTAATACTGGCTCCATCTTATAGTTTAGCTTGTTTAGTATCGCTCTAGACACTATATAATTCAAATAAGCTGATATTAATGAGTTGATAAAAATAGCTGCTGGTATTATTGCCAAAAATAAAGCAACATCAATTTTATTTATCATTTCATAACTTCTATCTAAAACCTTTAATTGATCTGGAGTTATACCATTTTGCATATAAGTATTTTTTGCTCCATCAATTGAAATTTTCATCGCTTGCTTTATAGCGCCAATGAATTTAGAACTAAAATCCATAAAATTGACTTTTGCTATGAATGACAAAGAAAAAGCTATTGTTAGTACATTTGATATCGAACATGCTATAGTTAAAAACAATAAGGTTATAGATGACCCTTTACTTTTCTTAACACAATAACCAAGTACTATTCCAATAATGATACAAGGGATAGCTGCATATATTGCCCTTATTGGATTAAATAATATAGATGTTAAAATTATGCTGAGGAATATAGCAGTAACCGTCACCTTCATATTATACCTTATATAAAGTATTGCCACAGGAATTGGTAATATTAATGTGCCTATAAATGATACCATTGGCAAATAGCTCGTTAAAATCATTATTACCGAAATTATAACAGATATAAGAGCGGCCTCTACAATAGCCTTTGTACTATAATCTTTATTTTCCATCTTATCCTCCATTAGTTATCGACCCTTTAGGTGCGTATAGAGTTTACTTAAGTCCTTTCCTTCCTTTTCTATATTATCTCCCTCAACGATTCCCACCTTTAGCTTCTTTTTCATGCTCTCATCCACTTCAATATTTGAATATCCTAACCTTTCACCTAATATATATAAAAGTATTATTGCCCCTGAAATACAATCTAGTATAGCATCTTGGGCAACATTACTTCCTTTGCTTAGCAACTTGAAGAAATCACCTATTATACATAATAGCTCAGCCTTTAAACTTTCAATTAACTTAACATTAGACATTATATTAAAATCATCCCTTTTCATAGTATATCATCTCCCCTTGTAGGCTTATGCTTATAACTCTATTTTAGTTAGTTTTCTATATTTATGCAACTAAAGTTTGTTTCTATATAAACAACAATCAACCAACATCCAATATTTGCATGTTTACATTTTATGGGTTGCAATTATAAGTATACTACAAATTACACTTGATGATATATAATTTTACATTTATATTTTCATTATTAATTAAAATATTTTATTTAACATCATTTTAGCTACCCAGGAGATGATTTAACTTTAAAAAAATAAAAGCAGCCACCTTAAGGCGCTGCTTTTAGTCATTTATTATGTATAGAAAACTTTCCTATTTGCTAGTAAAAATTTTCTATTCAGTAGTAAATGGTAGTAATGCTATATTTCTTGCTCTTTTTATAGATACAGTAAGCATTCTTTGATGTTTTGCACAGTTTCCAGAAATTCTTCTAGGAAGAATCTTTCCTCTTTCTGTAACATATTTTCTTAATTTATTTATGTCTTTATAGTCGATTGCAGTTGCCTTATCCATACAGAAAGCACAAACTTTTCTTTTCATTCTCTTTCTGTTACCACCGGCACCGCCGCCGCTTCTTTTATGATCATTCATAGCCATTATTTTTTTCCCTCCTTACCTAATATTAGAATGGTATATCTCCATCATCAATTGGTGTTATATCGCTAGCACTTCCAAAATCATTAGATTTAGTATTTGCTTCGCTACTATTTCCACCTTGATTAGTATTCGTGTCTGACGATTTATTTCCTCCCCATTCAAGGAAGTCAACTTCATCAGCAATTACTTCAGTAACATATCTCCTAGTTCCATCTTTAGCCTCATAATTTCTAGTTTGAATGTTTCCAGAGACGCTTAAAAGCTTACCTTTACTCATGTAATTAGCAGTAGCTTCGGCTTGCTTTCCAAATACCACTATCGGTATAAAGTCTGCATCTGGTTGACCTTCTCTTTTAAATCTTCTATTAACGGCTACAGTGAAAGTGGCTACAGCTGTTCCTGTTCCTTGAGCGAATTTAAGCTCAGGATCTTTTGTTAATCTACCAACTAAAACAACTTTATTCATAAAAACACCACCTATTTTTCTGGATTTATTATGATATGTCTTATAACACTGTCAGTAATTCTGAATACTCTATCTAATTCTTTAGGTAATTCTGGATTTGCATTGAAATTGATTAATGTATAGTGACCTTCACCAACTTTTTGTATTTCATAAGCTAGTTTTCTTTTGCCCCACGCATCAACATTTTCAACTTCTCCACCATTATTTTCTATTACACCTTTAAACTTTTCAACGTTAGCTTTAACAGCTTCTTCGTCTAATGAAGGATGTAATATGAATATAGTTTCATATTTTCTCATTAATTTCACCTCCTCCCCTCGGACTAACGGCCATGCATTGCACGGCAGGGATTACAATAATAGATTATATCATTTAATTTTAAAAAAATCAAGTAATTATTCCTTAGTAATTCCTTTTTCTTTATTTAACGCATTTTCTTTTATTATTTTCTTTACTCCTGAGTCAAACTTAACTCTTGGAAGCATAACTATTCTCGCACACCCTAAGCATTTTATTTTAATATCTGCACCCAATCTAATTATTTCCCAGTCTTTACTACCACAAGGGTGAACTTTTTTCATTTCAACGATATCTCCTAAATTAAATACTTTCATCAAACATCCCACCTTCACTCAATTGTTAATTCATTTTTTCAAAACTGTATCATAATAATTTAAACTATATGGTAATATTTTTTACACTTTCCCCATTATTCATAAAAATTTCCTTCACTTTAATGTTTTCTGCTTTTATGAGGTTAATAATACCTTGAATGTCTTCTTCACATACCTTTAAACTAATTCCACAACTTTTAGTTATATATGTTGGCGTCGGAATAACTACTACTTTAATTTGTTTTTTTACAGTTTCCCTTTCAGCTTTCATAGCTTCATGTGTATTTTGAAATGTTACTATATAATGCTTACTCATTACTTTTCACCCTATTTCTTTACCTTATAGTTTTTATGTTTTCTAAAGCTGTTTGTTTCATATACATTTACCTAAATTTCGATTATAATATTGTATTATATGGAAATCTCAAAATATGTATTTTTATTAAAATGAACATGATTTTTATCTTATATAAAATTAAACATCTATCACATATAATAAACTTTGCCAACAATATATTTTTTATATATAATTTTATTATAATCTATTTATAGTTTTAATTATAGGAAAACAGCATCTAAACCTTATTATTTGCAATATTTTATTTCCTATAGATATAATCAGAATATTAATCTATTGTTTAAAATTGGAGGAACTTATGAAAATATATTTAGATAATGCCGCAACTACATTCCCTAAACCACCAAAAGTTTATACATCAATGATGAATTATATGATGAATATTGGATCAAATCCAGGTAGAGGCGCATCTAGCACTTCTCTTGCTGGAAACAGAGTGATTTTAAATTGCAGATACGCATTAATGGAATTCTTTCATTTTGATAAAGTTGAAAATGTAATTTTTACTCCAAATGTTACTACTTCATTGAACACTCTTATAAAATCTTGTGTACAAAAAGGCTGGCACATAATAACCTCATCAATGGATCATAATGCTACCCTAAGACCCTTAAGTTCTCTTTGCAAGCATGGCATAGTAGAACTAGATATAATTCCTTGTTCAAAAAATGGTTTAATTAGTGTTGATGACTTTATAAATACACTTAAACCTAATACAAAATTAGTTATTTTATCTCAAGCATCAAATATTATTGGAAGCATTCAGCCACTCGAGGCTATCGGCAAGATATGCAAAGACAAAGATATATATTTTATTATAGACGTCGCACAAACTGCCGGTGTATTACCCATTGATTTCTATAAATTAAATTGTAATGCCCTAGCTTTTACAGGACATAAAAGTTTACTTGGGCCTCAAGGCACAGGTGGTTTTTTAATTGATGATAAATTAAATGAACTATGCTCATCATTTATAGAAGGAGGCACCGGTAGTCTGTCATCCAGCATTATTCAACCAAATTTTTTACCTGACAAATTTGAGAGCGGTACATTAAATGCCCCAGGTATAGCAGGACTTTTAGAAGGCATTAATTATATTAATGACCAAGGAATAGATTCCATTCGTGAAAATGAAGAATATTTATGTAAAAAACTTATAGATGGGCTTTTAAATACTACTTCCATTAATGTTTATGGTAATACCTGTGTTTCTACAAGAACCTCTACAATCTCTATCAATTCAACTAAAATCGACAATTCCCAGCTTGGCTTTATGCTAGATAATGAATATGGAATTACAACAAGAACTGGCCTGCACTGTGCACCACTTGCTCATAAAAGTATTGGAACTTACCCATCTGGTACTTTAAGATTTGGTATTGGTCCCTTTAATGATACCAAAGACATTGACTATACACTTAACTCCCTTAATTCTATTATTAGAAAGGTGTGATTTTATTTACATGGAAAACATTCTAAAAAAAATAGATAAATTAACTATCTTCTTCGTCTTATATACATTTGTTTTTATAATTTTTTTTGGAACTATAGCCTATACACTTCCCTTTGTATTCGCTTTTATTTTAGCCTCATTCCTTAAAAAGCCAACAAGATATTTAATGATAAATTTCAGGATAAAAAATGCTACGGCTTCATTACTTACAACAAGCATATTCTTCACTTTTATTATTATATTGTTTTCTTTAATTATCACCACTTTAACCTCAGAATCAATACAACTTGGAAAGAACATTCAATTATATATTACCTTAAACAAGGAAATTCTATTGAATTTTTTTAACAATTTACAAAATTATTATAAAAATTTAGATCCAAGTATAATTAGTAATATTGAATCCAATATTACTAATTATATAACTAAAACCATAAATATTAGTATGAACGCCTCCACAAAAATATTTTCACAAACTTTAGGTTTTGTATCTACCATCCCTTATATTTTAATGGTTTTATTATTTACGCTACTTACTACATATTTTTTCACAAGGGATTTGTCGTCTTTAAATAGAAAAAACTTTAATATAATTCCCCCTAAAAGTGAAGATAGAATCCATTATATATTTGATGAATCAAAAAAAATGCTTAAAAACTACTTACTTTCTTACTTACTTATAATCACTATAACATTTTTAGAAACATTAGTTGTTTTCTTAGTTTTTAAGGTAAAATACGCTGTAACCTTAAGTATATTATGTGGCATATTTGACTTACTCCCAATTTTTGGTATAGGAGCTATATATCTTCCCATAATAATAATCTTTTTTATTTCTAAAAATGTTATTGCAGCTTTAGGCCTTCTAATATCTTATATAATTATAACTATAATAAGACAGGTTATTGAACCTAAGATTGTGTCTCAATCACTAGGTCTTCACCCAGTCGCAGTGCTTGCCGCTATTTTTATAGGACTTAAAGCAAATGGTATTGTCGGAATATTATTTTGTATGTTTTTATTAGTCTCTTACAATATATTGAAAAAGGTTGATGTACTATAGAATATAAAACCTCCTATGTGGTTAAAATCCAAATAGGAGGTTTTATTATTATGGATAAAGTTGTTTTAGATTCTATGTCAAGAGATTGTACTTTTAAATTAAGAGATATTATAAGTCAATATATTTCCCCCATAGTTAAGTCATCGCGTCCCATTGTTGTTTTATGTATTGGCACAGACAGATCTACAGGAGATAGTTTAGGACCACTTGTTGGAAATAAACTAAACTTTCTAATTAGGAACAAAATTCATATTTATGGTAATCTTGAATGCCCAGTTCATGCAAAAAATTTATGCGAAACAATTGATGAAATTAACTATACATATACCAACCCTTATATTATTGCGATTGATGCTTGCCTTGGAAGTTTACAAAATGTAGGTAAAATAGTAGTTGAAGAAAAACCCTTAAGCCCCGGTGCCGCTATGAACAAAGACCTACCTAAAATTGGCGATCTAAGCATAACCGGAATTGTAAATATATCCGGCGCCTTTGAATTTATGGTTCTTCAGAACACAAGACTATACACAGTAATGATACTTGCTGACGCCATTTCCAAAGGTCTTTATCATTCAGTGCTAAAAACTATTGGTGGGATAAAATTAAATTCAATCTATGATGATTCTAATATAAATAATGTTGAAGGATAATTCTTTATTAAAATAAAGACATCTACTTATAAAAGCAGATGTCTTTATTTTAAAATATTGAACTATATACTCTAGTCGTTAATATATACTCGATTTCATCTATGGATTTACTTCCACTATCAACAATTAAAGTTCCCTCTCTCTTTGTACTACTTTGCATCATTAAGTTTTTAAGACCGCCTTCTTTAAGGTTACATATTATTGCATCACAGCAGGTATTATTATCTGTATTGTTTATCACTGTGTAACCCCTTTGCGTTAATTCATCTTGTAAATATTCAAGATCATGTGAAACACATATTACCATAAAAAACCTCTTTTGTTTTTAGTATGCCCCAAAAGAGACTTTTTATTACTAATATTCTAATATACATTAATTACTTCTGCTATTTTCTTGATTTTACAGCTTGCTCTAATGCTTCGCTTTCTTCATCTGATAATTCATACCTAGATATTCCCTTATCTACTGGTTTAGCATAAGTAGTACTTTCATCTCTTCCATAAATACTTGTTAATATAAACCCATTACTATTTCCATCAAGCAATGCTATAGAAAAACTTAAATCACTACCCATATCATCAAATGCCTTATATCTTATAATTGAAGTTTTTTGTATACAAGTTTTTAAATCTTCATCTATTCGTTCATACATTTGTCTTACATTTCTATTTTGGTCTTTAACTTCATCTACTTTATCTAAATACGATATAACCATATCTTCTAAATTTTTATTGTCTACACCTCTCATTAACTTCCTGTATTTACTTTCTAATTTATTTAAAGCTATATATGTTATTGAAACTAGTATAATTAGTATAAGTACAAGAACAATAAGTCCTATTACTATATATAATTCAGAATTTTTTATAAAATTAATTATGTTCTCCATTATAAGCTACTTCCTTTCAAATATGTTTCACGTGAAACATTATATATTAAAAACTTCTAATATTCTTTCAAAATCTTCCTCTGAATAATACTCAATTTCTATTTTGCCCTTGTTTTTATTTTTAGCATTAATAATAACTTTTGTACCAAAACGACCCTCTAATTTACTCATTATATCTTTATAATATATATCATTATCGCTATTAACCACTTTTTCAACCTTTTTATTTTCAAAGTTTTTCACTAATTTTTCGGTTTCGCGCACATTAAGACTATCATCTATAACCATTTGGGAGACTTGATATTGAAGTTCTTTATCATTTATTCCAAGTATTGCCCTCCCATGACCCTCTGATATTACTCCATCCATTATATAATCTTGAACCCTTTCATCTAAGTTTAATAACCTCATAGTATTTGATATAGCTGCTCTTGACTTAGATACCTTCTTACTAATTTCTTCTTGAGTAAGATTAAAATCTAACAATAATCTCTTATACGCAATAGCTTCTTCTATAGGATTTAAATCCTCTCTTTGAATATTCTCTATTAATGATATCTCTAATACTTCTTTATCAGTTATATTCATAATAATTGCTGGTATTTCCACCAAACCAATACTTTTAGCTGCTCTAAATCTTCGCTCACCTGCTACAACTATATATATATTGTCTTCTTTATTTAATATAATAGGTTGAATTACACCATGTTCTTTTATTGATTGAGCCAATTCAAATATTTTTTCAGAATCAAAGTTTTTTCTTGGTTGATCCTTATTAGCTTTAATTAAATTCATTTGTATTTTAAAAATAGTAGAACTATCTTCAATAATTTCTTCTTCTGGTATTAAAGCCCCTAGTCCCTTGCCTAGGCCAAATTTCTTATTCAATATTATCATCTCCCTTGTCTATCTAAAAATTCACTTGCTAAGTCTTCATAAGCGCGTGCTCCTTTGCACTTATCATCATAAAGCATTATTGGTAATCCAAAACTCGGTGATTCAGCCAATCTTATATTTCTCGGTATTGTTGTTTTATAAACTTTGTCATTAAAATATTTTTTCACCTCTGCCACTACTTCATTACATAATTTTGTTCTATTATCATACATACTTAAAATTATACCCTCAATTTCCAACTTTTTATTTAAAGATTTTTTAACTAATTGAATAGTATTTACTAATTGTCCAACACCTTCTAAAGCATAAAATTCACATTGGATAGGCGTAATAACACTAGTCGCTGCTGTAAGCGCATTTATCGTTAAAATTCCGAGTGATGGAGGACAATCTATAAAAATGTAATCAAACTTACCTTGAATTTCTTTAAGCTTTTCTTTTAATATATTTTCACGGTTATTTATATTTATAAGTTCTACTTCTGCACCCGCAAGTTCCATTTTTGAAGGTACTATGTATAAATTATTTACTAGCTCACATTCTTTTATAGTATCATTAATAGAAATATCTGAAGTTAACAAGTCATAAGTTGATAAACTTATTTTTTTCTTATCAATTCCGAGTCCACTTGTAGTATTCCCCTGAGGATCAATATCTATTGTTAAAATCTTTTTCCCTTGCATAGCTAAGTAAGAACATAAATTTATATTTGTAGTAGTTTTACCTACCCCTCCCTTTTGGTTGAAAATACATATTGTTTTCATGACTACACCTACCCTTCATAATATTATTTATACGTGTATAAACTTATATTTGTAAATATATATAAACTTATATAGTGTACTATATAGTTCATTATATATTTATGTTAAATATTTTAATAGTACTTTTTAAAATTTTTTAAGAAAATATAAAAAAGCAGAATGTTTCACGTGAAACATTCTGCTTTTTTAAATCATTTTTTAGGTATTCTAATTGTTACTTCTATACTATCCTCTAATTCCTTAGACTTATATTCCGCATTTATGCCGTATTTATCAAAAACTTGTTTAATAGTATTTATGTAAACTCTAGGCGCGAAAATTCCTTTTATCTTTTTCTTTCCACCAGCCGCCACTTCACTTCTACATAATTTCAATAATTCTTTTTCAATAAGTTCTTCTGTATTTTTGACATTGAGTGATTTACTAACTACTATTTTCAGTACTTTTTTTTGAAGATTTATATTAGGTAATCGAAGCAATGCTCTAGCATGCCTCTCTGTAAGCTTATTCTCCACTAAAATACTAGTTATTTCTTTATCCAATTTAAGTAATCTTAATTTATTTGCAATTGTTGATTGTTTCTTACCTATCATTTGTGCTAACCGTTCTTGTGTATACGAATGATCTTGTATAAGATTATAATAAGCCATAGCCTCTTCTAAAAAATTCAAATCTTCCCTTTGTAAATTTTCTAGTAGTGCAATTGCTGCAGATTCTTTATCTGTTATATCTACAATAATTACCGGAACTTGTTCAAGTCCTATTTTTTTTGCTGCTCTTAGTCTTCTTTCCCCAGCAACTAATTCATACCTGTTTTCCCCGCTTTTTCTAACTGTTAATGGTTGAATTATTCCATAAGATTTTATTGACTGCGACAGTTCCTCAATAGTTTCTTCATTAAAGTGCTTTCTAGGTTGATAAGTATTTGGAGAAATTAATTCTATAGATACGTGATTTACATTATTTTGCATAATATACCATCCCTCAATTTTTACCTTATATTAACAATTCTCTTTTATTGTGTTATTTCCTTCTTTTTTTTTATTCTTTCGTACGACAAATTATAACATTAATCATCACTTTCAGTGCTGCAATCATCACTTTCAGTGCTGCAATCATCACTTTTCGTACTATTCACCAACCCATATCTAAAACAAAGGGACCTTAGCCACCATACCTGCTTTTCTAGGATACTTTTTATGTGTTTGTGAAATCTTTTTTATTATTACTAAATTATGATTTAAATCACTGCCCTCTATTTGTACCTTTTCTATATGTTCTATTTGCCCACCAAGCATCCTGATTGCATTCTTTGACAACTTAATTTCCTCTTCAACTGCAGGACCTTTCATTGCTACAAAGTACCCTCCAACCTTTACATATGGTATACAATATTCACTTAAAACAGTTAAATTAGCGACAGCTCTTGATACTGCCACATCAAATTTTTCTCTATATTGTTTTTCTTGTGCAAAATCTTCTGCCCTACCATGAATAGCTTTAATGTTTTTTAGATCCAGTTGATTAATTACTTCATTCAAAAAAATAATTCTCTTGTTAAGTGAATCAAGTAACACTATATTAACTTCAGGCTTTATTATTTTCATAGGAATGCCTGGGAAACCTCCACCAGTTCCTATATCTATAACATTTTTGGCATTCTTTAGCTGATCAAACTTAAAAACCTTCATAGAATCAATAAAATGTTTTTTTACTATTGCTTCATCTTCTTTTATAGCCGTCAAATTTATTTTCTCGTTCCATTCCTTTATAAGATCTTTATATAACATAAATTGATCATATTTATGTTGATCAAATTTAAGTCCTACATTATTGCTAGCCTCATTTAATATATCAAAGTACTCCACATTTCACCCCCATACAATTTTATAATTTATTTTCACTTTCTGAAATGTTGTTAAGTCTTTTTTGTTGCTCAAGATATATCATTAGTACAGACATATCCGCAGGCGATACTCCTGATATTCTAGAAGCTTGACCTATACTTTCAGGTTTGATTTTTCCTAATTTTTGCATAGCCTCTATCCTCAAACCTTTTATTTTGTCATAATTTATATCTCTAGATATACTTTTACTTTCAAACTTTTTAAATTGTTTGATTTGATCTAATTGTTTCTGGATATAACCTTCATATTTTGAAACAATATTAACTTGCTCGCATATGTATTTATTTAATATAGGTCTATCTATATCTAGTTTTTCAACCATAAAATAGTCAAGTTCTGGCCTTTTTATAAGTTCATATAAACTAATAGGTTTTTTTAGTGGCGTAGAATTACAAGAAATTAAAAATTCCTCGATCTCCTTTTTATTTGTAACTTGTAAGCTTTTTATTCTTTCAATTTCCTCTTCTATTTGCATTTTCTTTTTTGTAAAAATTTCATATCTATGTTTATCAACTAAACCTATACAATGTCCTATTTCAGTTAACCTTAAGTCAGCATTATCTTGTCTTAAAAGTAACCTATACTCAGCTCTTGAGGTCATCATTCTATACGGTTCATTAGTACCCTTAGTAACTAAATCATCAATTAGAACTCCTATATATCCATCAGATCTTTTTAATATTAATGGCTCCTTATTTTGAGTAAGAAGTGATGCATTAATACCAGCAATAATACCTTGTGATGCAGCTTCTTCATATCCTGAGCTACCATTTATTTGACCAGCTGAGAATAACCCACTAATATCCTTAAATTCTAATGAAAGCTTTAAATTTGTTGAATCTATACAATCATATTCTATGGCATACGCTGTTCTCATAATTTCTACATTTTCTAGTCCTGGTACTGTTTTTAACATTTCCACCTGTATTTCCTCGGGAAGTGAACTAGACATACCTTGAACATACATCTCCTGCGTATTCTCACCTTCAGGCTCAATAAATATTTGGTGTCTTGTCTTATCTGTAAATCTCATTACTTTATCTTCAATAGATGGGCAATATCTAGGACCTGTACTCTTAATTGAACCATTATATAATGGCGATCTCATTATGTTTTTTCTAATTACATTATGAGTATTTTCGTTTGTATAAGTTAAATAACATGATAGCTGATTTCGACTTATATCATCACTAATAAACGAAAATGGAACTACCTCATTATCGCCAAGTTGCTCCTCCATCTTAGAAAAGTCAACTGAACGTCTATTTACTCTAGCTGGGGTTCCTGTTTTAAATCTTCGAAGTGTTATTCCCATTTCACATAATGAATTGGAAAGCTCATTCGCAGGTTGTAATCCACTAGGTCCCTCACTATAGCTAAGATCTCCAATTATGACCTTTGATTTTAAATATGTTCCAGATGCTATTACAATAGACTTAGTCGTGAAATATGCATCATTTTTCGTAAGAATGCCTTTAATTTTCCCGTTCTCTACATCTATTGATACTACCTCTAATTGTCGGAGTTGCAAATTTTCCTGATTTTCTAATACTTTTTTCATTCTCATGCCGTATGCCTTTTTATCTGCTTGAGCTCTTAATGAGAAAACAGCTGGTCCTTTAGAAGTGTTTAGCATTCTTGATTGTATGTAAGTATTATCAATATTTACTCCCATCTCACCACCAAGTGCATCTATTTCCCTTACTAAATGTCCCTTAGCAGTCCCCCCAATATTAGGGTTACAAGGCATTAGAGCCACACTATCTAAATTTATAGCACAAATTAAAGTTTTACATCCCATTCTTGCCGCTGCAAGGCCTGCTTCACAACCCGCATGACCGGCCCCAATAACTATAACATCAAAATTCCCTGCATCGTATTTCATATTTACCCCTACTTTCCTAAACAAAATTCTGAAAATATCTTATGAATTATATCCTCATCTAGTGCTTCACCTGTAATCTCGCCTAAATTCATCCATGCATTTCTTATATCAATTGAAGCTAAATCTATAGCTGCAGTATACTCTAAAGCATTTAGTGATGATTCTAAATTTTCCTTTGCCCGGATTAAAGCCTGCATATGTCTATTATTTGTAACGAATACACCTTCTGTTTTAATTTCACCGTTAAAAAATAAATCCTTTATATTATTTTTAAGGTCATCTAATCCCAAACCAGTTTTTATTGAAATATCAGTAACATACTTAGATTTTAGATTTCGTAATTCACTTATATCTATTTTACCACCTAAATCACTTTTATTTAATAGTACAATGTATTTTTTTTCTTTAATATAATCAATTATTTCGATATCCTCACGACTAAGGTCCATACTTGAATCCAACATCAATATAACTAAATCTGCCTCATTTATTTTTTGTTTAGATGTTTCTACGCCTATTTTTTCAACTATATCATCAGTTTCACGAATTCCAGCAGTATCTACTATTTTAACTGGTATGCCCTCGATACTTATATACTCTTCTATGGCATCTCTTGTTGTACCTGGTACCTCTGTAACAATAGCTCTTTTTTCTTTAACAAGAGCATTAAGCAGTGATGATTTCCCCACATTAGGTTTTCCAACTATAACGGTACTTAGACCTTCTCTTAAAATTTTTCCCTCATCCGCAGTACTCAGTAGCATATCTATCTCACTTATTATAAATGTAACTTCTTCGCGTACTTCATTTGCAGTTACATCTTCAATATCCTCTTCTGGGTAATCAACAGTAACCTCTATATGTGCAATTACACTAAGTAATTTGTTTCGTACGATTTTTATTTCCCTGGAAATTGACCCTTCTGATTGCATAAGTGCTGACCTCATGCTAAGTTCTGTTTTTGCCCTTATTATATCCATAACTGCTTCTGCTTGACTTAAGTCAATTCTACCATTTAAAAATGCTCTTTTAGTAAATTCTCCTGGCTCTGCTATCCTCGCACCAGAACGAATAACCTCTTGTAGAATTCTATTAGTACCAACTACCCCACCATGACAATTTATTTCAATAGTATCCTCTGCTGTGAAACTTTTAGGGCCTTTCATATACGAAATAATAACTTCATCAAGTCTAACTCCATTTTTATCAATTATATGTCCGTATCTCATAGTATAAGATTTAAAATCATTAAGCTTTCTATTATTATTACCTACAAATATACTATCCACTATATTTATAGCTTTATCACCAGATATTCTAATTATGGATATACCACCTTCTCCTATGCTAGTTGATATTGCAGCTATAGTATCAAATTCTTTCATTAAATATATCCTCCCAATTTTATAAATATTTATTATATTGTTTAGTTTTACAAATTTAAAAAGAAAGCCCTTAGGCTTTCTTTAAATCAACTACAACTCTTCTATAAGGTTCTTCACCTTCACTAAATGTATAAATATATGTATCATTTTGAAGTGAGGAGTGTATTATTCTTCTCTCATAAGGGTTCATAGGTTCAAGTTTTAATACTCTGCCACTTACCCTAACCTTATAAGCAATTTTTGATGCAAGTCTTTTTAAAGTTTCTTCTCTTTTTGCTCTATAATTTTCAGTATCTAATAATACTCTTTTATACTCTTCATCATGATTTTTATTTACAACTAAACTTACAAGGTATTGAAGGGCATCTAAAGTTTCACCTCTATATCCAATTAATAGTCCCATATTCGGTCCGATTAAATCAATGTGAATTTCATTATTTTCATCTTTAAGCTTAACTTCTGCTTTCATACTCATAGACTGTAGTACTTCCATTAAAAAGGTTTCAGCTTCTTTTAAACTATCTCTTTTAACCGTAACCCTAATTTTAGCTGGTTTTACCCCTATGATATTTAAAAATCCTTTACTTCCCTCATCTAACGTTTCAACTTCTACTTTATCTCTTGTAACTTTTAATTCATCTAGTGCTTTGCTTATAGCATCATCAACGTTTTTTCCCATCATTTCAATAATCTTCATATCGTACTACACCCGCCTTCCTTAATGTAAAAATTAGGCACTTGTGTTGATCTTATTTGTTGTTTTTATTACCTGCTAATAATACTTCATCTGCTTTTTTATTTAATTCAATTTTATTTATAACTACAGTTTGAATTATTTGTATTACATTATTTATAACCCAATATAATACCAATGTACCTGGAAACTTAAGACTCATGAATCCCATGAAAATAGCCATCACAGTGTTCATTGTTGAAGTTTGTTTGGATTGAGCACCATCTGTTGACGGCGGCTGCATAAGTTTTGATGAAAAATATGTTGTAACAGTAGATAATATTGGTAATATATATATTGGATCTGATTTTGTTAAATCATGCATCCATAAAAAACCGGCGCCATGCATATTTAAGTGTTGAAAAACAGCATATAAAGAAAATAGAATAGGCATCTGAACAATCATTGGCAAACAACCACCCATTGGGTTTACTCCATTTTCTTTATAAAGTTTCATTACTTCTTGCTGAGCCTTTTGTGGGTCACTTTTATATTTTGCTTGAACTTTTTTCATTTCTGGTTGAATTGCACCCATTTTAGCAGTTGATCTAAGTTGTTTAACACTTAAAGGCAACAATATCATTCTTACAATAATTGTGAAAACAATTATTGCGAGTCCATATGATAAATCATTATTTGGTATAACTGTATGAATTGCACCATTTACCATGTAAAAAAACTTAGTAAGTGGCTCAGTTAAAAACTTTATATTCAAATTTAAAAACCTCCTGAGCGCTTATTTAACTGGATCAAAGCCGCCCTTATTATAAGGATGACATCTGAGTATTCTCTTTATTCCCATTATCAAGCCTTTTATTGCTCCATACTTTTCAATAGCTTCTAAAGTATACTGAGAACATGTAGGATAAAATATACAACAAGGCCTCTTAAGAGGTGATATATATTTTCTATAACATTTAATACCCAGTATAAGTATTTTTTTCATTATTAATTAAACCAGCTTTCTTAAGTAATTTAGTCAAGGCACTCTCTATTTCTTTATAATTTTTAGAATTAGAAGGGTTCCTTGCAATAAATACTAAATCATATCCTGTCTTTAATATCTCATTATTAAGCCTATAGCTCTCACTTATTAATCTTTTTACTCTACCGCGAATTACGCTGTTTCCTACCTTTTTACTTACAGATATTCCACATCTATTAAGTTCTTTACCATTTTTATAAATATATAATACCAATAATAGGTTAGAAAAAGATTTTCCTCTTCTATATACTGTTCTAAATTCAGTATTCTTTCTAATTCTGTACTTCTTAACATTAATCTTCATATTAGCCGCCCTCTTTTCCGCAAATTGCAGAAAAAGGCCACATTAGCGGCCCTTATGCTGTCAATCTTTTTCTACCTTTTTGTCTTCTTTTTTGAAGAATATTTCTGCCAGAAGCGGTTTTCATTCTCTTTCTGAATCCGTGCTCTTTTTTTCTTTGTCTTTTTTTGGGTTGGTAAGTCATGAACATATCTGCTACACCTCCTTATTTAACCATACATCATAGCAATCATCTTTCAATCGCATATTTATGGTTTTACTATTAGATTATATAGTCACATACGCGTCTTGTCAAGATAAGCATTTTTATTAGTATTGTTAATATTTTTTATATTTATATGTTTTTTTGTGGATAACTTCTTGAACACCTTGTTAATTTTTGATATTATATAAGAATGAACTGTGCATAACCTGTTTTTTAATAAAGTTATTCACAACTTGTGGACAAAACTGTGAATAACTACTACAATATTGTCTTAAACTTCTTTTTTCTTATATACTTTTTACTATATTAGCGTATTTATTCTTTATTTTATCTGTTAATAACTTTTTTTATATATTGTTAACAATTTATGATTAGCTAAATATATAAACATAGTTATTAACATGTGTATATTTTTAACGCTATTTATCAACAGCTTTCAGTATATTAATTTATTGTTTATAACTCTGTTTATATATTGTTTGTTTTTACATAAAAAAATTTTTTTATTTGAACTGGAGGGTAGAAAATGAGCACCCAAATTAAAGATATCTGGGAAAAAACCTTAAGTATAATAAAAGGTGAGCTTACAGAAGTTAGTTTTAATACTTGGATTAAAAGTATAGAACCTATGGCCTTAGATAATAATACATTTAAATTAGGTGTTCCTAATAACTTTACTAAAGATATTCTTGAAAATAGATATAAGGATTTAATAATGAATGCTGTTAAATTACTTACCTCTAAAACATATAAAATAGAATTCTTTATATTATCTGAAGAAGTCGCCGAAATTGAAACACCTAAATCAAAACGACAATCTGAGAGACATAACCTCATCGTTAGTGATGAAATGTCTGCAACACTAAATCCCAAATACACCTTTGATTCTTTTGTCATTGGTAATAGTAATAGGTTCGCTCATGCTGCATCTCTCGCTGTAGCTGAATCACCGGCTAAAGCATATAACCCACTATTTATTTATGGTGGTGTTGGACTTGGAAAAACACATTTAATGCATGCTATTGGTCATTATATATTAGCAAATAATCCAAAATCTAAGGTTGTTTATGTTTCTTCTGAAAAATTTACAAACGAACTTATAAATTCTATTAAAGATGACAAAAACGTAGAATTTAGAAACAAATATAGGAATGTAGACGTACTTTTGATTGATGATATTCAATTTATCGCAGGTAAAGAACGTACACAAGAAGAGTTCTTTCACACATTCAACGATCTTCATGAAGCAAATAAACAAATTATTTTATCTAGTGATAGACCTCCAAAAGAGATTCCTACTCTAGAAGATAGATTGAGATCACGATTTGAATGGGGACTTATAGCAGATATACAACCGCCTGATTTTGAGACTAGAATTGCTATTTTGAAGAAAAAAGCAGATGTAGAAAACTTAGACATACCGAATGAGGTACTAGTTTATATTGCAACCAAAATAAAGTCCAATATAAGAGAATTAGAAGGTGCACTTATTCGAATAGTAGCATTCTCTTCACTAACTAATAAAGAGATTGGAATAGATTTGGCGTCAGAAGCTCTTAAGGACATTATTTCTAGCAGAAATTCAAAACAAGTAACTATCGAACTTATACAAGATATCGTCTCTAGTTATTTTAATCTAAAAATTGAGGATTTTAAATCTTCACGGCGAACTAGAAACATAACATTTCCAAGGCAAATTGCAATGTATCTATGTAGAAAGCTTACAGATATGTCCTTACCTAAAATAGGTGAAGAATTTGGAGGTCGTGATCATACAACTGTAATCCATGCATGTGAGAAAATATCAAATGGTCTTAAGGTTGATGAGAATCTACAAGATAATATAGCAGAATTAACTAAAAAGATAAGTCAAAAATAATATAATGACGTTACTAACAATTGTTAATACTATTTATATATAGTCCTGTGCATAAAATAATACATAAAACCTGACTGTTGATATTGTGGATAACTGTGATTTTTTTTTGCATACTTATCCACAATTAGTTTTAGCAAGCTTTGTTGCGTAGTAAAGCCTGCAATAGGTTTTTAACATATCAACAGCCCCTACTACTATTACTACTATAAATTATTATTATCTTACCTATCTTTAATCAATTTCCCATGTGGATAAGGAGGTCCTTTTTTTATGAAGTTTATATGTGAAAAATCAATGTTACAAGAAGCAATTTCAAACGTTCAAAAAGCAATTACTGGAAAATCAACAATGCCTGTATTACAAGGAATATTACTAGATGCTAGAAACGGCGAAGTAACCCTCATAGGATCTGACATCGATTTGAGTATTGAGGCTAAAATTACTGCAGACGTTATGGAGGATGGTAGTGTTGTTTTAGATTCTAAACTTTTTGGTGAAATTATAAGAAAATTACCTAATAGTGCAGTGGAAATAAGTTCTGATGAAAACAATTCTATTAAAATAGTTTGTCAAAAATCTTATGCAACCATAATACATATGGATAGTGAAGATTATCCTAGTTTGCCTGATATAATTGAAAACATGGTTTTTTCTATATCGCAAAGATTATTGAAAAATATGATGAAGGGAACTATCTTTGCAGTTGCTCAAGATGAAACTAGACCCATTCTTACAGGCGTTTTGTTTGAAATAAAAAATAAAAAACTGAATTTAGTAGCATTGGATGGATATAGAGTTGCATTTAGAAGTGAACCAGTGGATAATGATTCCAGTATAAATGCTGTAATTCCAGGTAAAACATTAAGTGAAGTATCAAAAATACTAGAAGAAACAGATGAAGTAGTAAATATAACATTCACACCAAATCATATTTTGTTTAATCTTGGGAAAACTAAGGTTATATCAAGGTTATTAGAAGGTGAATTTATAAAATATAGCTCAATAATACCAGAAGAATATAATCTAAAAATCACAGCTAAAAGGTCTGAATTACTAAATTGTATAGAAAGAGCTTCTCTAATGGCAAAAGAGGGAAATACCAATTTAGTTAAATTTAATATAGAAGAAGATAACATGATAATTACATCCAATTCTCAATTGGGAAAGGCAAGAGAGGAAATAAATATAATTTTGCAAGGCGAGCCTCTTCAAATTGCATTTAACTCAAAATACCTAATTGAACTGCTAAAAATAATGGATGAGGAAGAAATTGTTATGGAGTTTTCTAGTGGAGTTAATCCTTGTGTTGTAAGAAATAAAGAAAAGGATAATTGCACATACATGGTGTTACCAGTAAGAATAAGAGCAACAAACAACTAAAAAGTATATATATATAATAATTTAATAAAAAGGCGGTTTTAAAATGAATGAAATACAAGTAGATACAGGTATAATAAAATTAGATGCTTTTCTAAAATGGGCTGGAATAGCATCACAAGGCTCTGAAGCAAAATTTTATATAAAAAATGAAGAAGTTAAGCTTAATGGTGTTGTAGAAACTCAAAGGGGTAAAAAATTAGTTAAAGGTGATATAATTGAATTTAACAATGAGTCTTACAAAATAATTTAAAGAAATTTCAGAAGGAAAGTTTTTACTTATAAAAAAGTGCATCGAAAAATTATAAAATAATATTCGGTGCACAATTTATGCCTAAAATAAAAATAAACATAAGAATTTATTTATACATATAAAATAATAAAATTATATATATATGTTATAATCTTAATAGGTGATTATATGCATGTAAAATATTTACAACTCAAGGATTTTAGAAATTATACTGAATTAGTTATAGAATTAAATAAAGGCATTAATGTATTTGTAGGAGATAATGCTCAAGGGAAAACAAATATTTTAGAGGCAATTTATTATTGTAGTTTAGCTAAATCTCATAGAACTAATAGAGATAAGGAATTAATAAACTGGAATGGCGCGGAGGCGTATATAAAACTTTATGTATGTAAAACAAGACTCGATAAAAAAATAGAAATAAAAATTTTTAAAGAAGGTAAAAAAGGCGTTAATATAAATTCTATAAAAGTTCAAAAATTATCTGAGCTCGTAGGTAGTTTTAATGTGATTATGTTTTCTCCTGAAGATTTAAATATAGTTAAAGAATCACCATCATACAGACGTAAATTTTTAGATATTGAATTGTGTAAACTAAGCCGTAGGTATTATTATAATTTATCTCAATATAAAAAAATTTTGAATGAGAGAAACTTAGCTATAAAAAAATGGAATACAAATATTGATATTATAGATGTATATGATAGACAACTTAGTGAATTTGGCGCAGTAATAATAAAAGATAGAATTGCTTATATAGAAAAATTAAATATATTATCAAAAACAATACATAGCAATATAACATCTAAAAGTGAGGTAATTGAAATTAAATATTTAACCCAAATTAAGGAGTTAGATAATATACAAGAGAGCTTTTATTTGCTTTTATGTAAGAATAGAAGGAGAGATATAGAAACTAGAACTACATCAGTAGGACCACATAGAGATGATTTTTCTATACAGCTAAATGGTATTGATGCTAGAATATTTGGATCTCAAGGCCAACAAAGAACTTCGGTTTTAACCATTAAGTTTGGAGCGCTTGAAATAATAAAAGAACTTACGGGAGAATACCCAGTATTGTTACTTGATGATGTTTTGTCTGAATTAGATACAAAAAGGCAAGAATATATATTAAATTCTATAAAAGAAGTTCAAACGTTAATTACATGCACTGGAGTTAATAATATAAGAAAATATTTAAATCCTGAAAGTAAGATATTTGAAGTTATGTCAGGTGGAGTAAAAGAAATTACATAGATTCAAATAATACAATTAATTATGGAGGAGGATATGTTATGTTTTTACATTTGGGAGAAAATGTAGTAGTACCTATAAAAGATATTATAGGGATATTTGATATGGAAACTACTATGTATAGCTCAGACACTATCCAATTTTTAAGAATGGCTGAAGAAGATGGTTTTGTAGAGAGGATAACAAAGAATACTGCAAAATCTTTTGTTATTGCTGAGGTGGATAAAAAAAGTAAAATATATCTATCACCAATATCATCGCAAACTTTATGCAAGAGAACAGAAACTGTATATTATGAGCTTTAGAGTAATTTAGGAGGATATACATGGAAATAAATAATGTTTATGACGAGAGTCAAATACAAGTACTTGAAGGATTGGAAGCTGTAAGGAAAAGGCCTGGTATGTATATAGGAAGCACTAGTATACGTGGGCTTCATCACCTTGTTTATGAAATTGTAGATAATAGTATAGATGAGGCATTAGCAGGATTTTGTAAAAATATTAATGTAATAATACACCAAGATAATTCTATAACTGTTATAGATGATGGTCGTGGAATGCCAGTAGGAATACATCATAAAATGAAAATTCCTACTGTGGAAGTTATAATGACGGTGCTTCATGCAGGTGGAAAGTTTGGTGGTGGAGCATATAAAGTATCAGGTGGTCTTCATGGTGTTGGATCATCTGTAGTTAATGCATTGTCTGTTGTTTGTGAAGTAGAAGTTAAAAAAGATGGACATATATGGAAACAAACGTTCGCTAAAGGAAAAACTACAAGCACACTTGTAGATATAGGAACAACTAGTGAACATGGAACAAAGGTCTTTTTTACTCCAGATCCAGAAATTTTCGAAGAAATTGATTTTGATTTCGAAACATTATCACAAAGATTAAGAGAATTAGCTTTTTTAAATAAAGGATTAAGAATAACCCTAACGGATGAGAGAGATGGTAAGAATCACGAATTTTTGTATGAGGGTGGAATAAAATCCTTTGTAGATTATTTAAATAGAAATAAAGGAACAATTCATGAGACCATATACATGGAAGGAAGCAAAGATGATTATGTTGTTGAAATAGCACTTCAGTATAACGATACATACACAGAAAACATATTTTCTTTTGCCAATAATATAGATACCGTAGAAGGTGGAACACACCTAGTTGGATTCAAGACGGCGTTAACAAGAGTAGTAAATGATTATGCTAAAAAATTTGGATTTTTAAAAGATAATGATAAGAATTTATCAGGAGAAGATGTTCGTGAAGGTCTTACAGCGGTTATATCTATAAAGCTTACTGATCCTCAATTTGAAGGTCAAACAAAGACTAAACTTGGGAATAGTGAAGTAAGGGGTATAGTTGATGGTATAGTTGGTGAGGCAATTAGTAATGTTCTAGAAGAAGATCCTCAACTTGGTAAAAGTATAATAGATAAAGGATTAAATGCAGCAAGGGCAAGAGAAGCTGCCAAAAAAGCAAGAGAATTTACAAGACGTAAATCAATATTAGAAAGTACTACGCTTCCAGGAAAGTTATCAGATTGTGCTTCAAAAGATCCTATGGAATGTGAAATATATTTGGTCGAGGGTGATTCAGCTGGTGGTTCAGCGAAACAAGGTCGCGATAGAAAATTCCAAGCAATACTTCCTCTAAAGGGAAAAATAATGAATGTTGAAAAACAAAGAATTGATAAAATGCTTGCTTCACTTGAAATTAGAGCTATGATAACTGCTTTTGGTGCTGGTATAGGAAAAGATTTTGATGTAACGAAAATAAGATATGATCGCATTATTATTATGACAGATGCAGATGTAGATGGAGCACATATTAGGACCTTATTACTAACATTCTTCTACAGATACATGAAAGAATTAGTAGAGGGAGGACACGTATATGTAGCTCAACCTCCATTATTTAAGGTTACTAAAGGTAAGAAAGAGCATTATGTATATACTGAAAAAGAGCTTGAAGAGACACTTGTGGAATTTGGTGGAAAAGATAGTAATACTGACATACAAAGATACAAAGGTCTTGGGGAAATGAATCCAGAACAGCTTTGGGACACAACAATGAACCCAGAGGAAAGAACTCTGCTTCAAGTACATGTTGAGGATGCAATGGCAGCAGATGAAATATTCACTATTCTCATGGGTGATAAAGTAGAGCCACGTCGTGAGTTTATACAAGAAAATGCTAAAGGTGTGCTTAACTTAGATATATAGTGTGGCATTAAAATATTTTGTTTAAAGAGGTGTAACATGATTAATAATCAGGGAAAAACTAAACCTATTGATATAAGATATGAAATGAAAAAATCTTATATAGATTACGCTATGAGTGTTATTGTAAGTCGTGCTCTTCCAGATGTACGTGATGGACTTAAACCTGTTCATAGAAGAATATTATTTTCTATGCATGAACTAGGATTAACACCAGAGAAGGGATTTAGAAAGTGTGCAAGGATTGTAGGAGATGTTTTAGGTAAGTATCATCCACATGGTGATACTGCGGTATATGGTGCGCTCGTTAGAATGGCTCAAGACTTTTCACAAAGATGTACTTTGGTTGAGGGTCATGGTAATTTTGGTTCTGTAGATGGTGATGGCGCAGCTGCTATGAGATATACAGAAGCTAAAATGAGCAAAATTACAACTCAGATGCTTCGCGATATTAATAAAGATACAGTAGATTTTGTTCCTAACTTTGATGGAGAAGAAAAAGAACCATCAGTACTTCCTTCAAGATTTCCGAATCTTTTAGTTAATGGATCAACAGGAATTGCAGTAGGAATGGCAACTAACATACCTCCACATAATTTAATAGAAGTTATAGATGGAGTACTTATGGTTATCGAAGATTCAGAAGTTACTATAAGTGATTTAATGACAAAAATAAAAGGACCAGATTTTCCTACAGGTGGAATAATACTCGGACGAGCAGGAATAAAAAGTGCTTATGAAACAGGAAGAGGAAGGATACTTGTAAGGGCTAAAACAGACATTGAAGAAAATAAAGGTAGAAATACAATAATAGTAACAGAGTTACCTTACCAAGTTAACAAAGCAAAACTTATAGAAGGTATTGCAGACTTAGTAAAAGATAAAAAAATAGATGGAATATCAGATTTAAGAGATGAATCAGATAGAGAAGGTATGCGAATTGTTATAGAACTTAAAAGAGATGCAAATCCTAATATAGTATTAAATAGATTGTTTAAACATACTAGGATGCAAGATACTTTTGGAGTTATAATGATAGCTCTTGTAAATAATGAACCACTAACTTTAAATCTAAAACAAATTTTAGTTTACTATTTAGAGCATCAAAAAGATGTAATAAGAAGAAGAACTCAATTTGATCTTGATAAAGCACTAGCAAGAGCCCACATTTTAGAAGGTTTAAAAATTGCGCTAGACCATATTGACGAAGTAATTCGTTTAATAAGAGCATCAAAGACCATTAGTGAGGCTAAAGAAAGTTTAATAAGTTCATTTGATTTATCTGAAAAACAAGCTACAGCTATTGTTGAAATGAGACTTGGAAGACTCACAGGCCTTGAAAGAGGTAAAATTGAAGATGAGTACAACGAATTAATGAAAACAGTAAATTACTTAAAAGGAATATTAGCAGATGAATTAGTATTATTAAACATAATTAGGGATGAATTAATAGAAGTTAGAAATAAATATGGTGATACTAGAAGATCATCAATAGAAAAAAATCCATATAGCCTAGATGAGGAAGATTTAATACAAGAGCAAGATATTGTAATAACTTTAACTCATGCAGGATATATAAAGAGACTTCCAGCTGATACTTATAGCTCTCAAAAAAGAGGGGGTAGAGGGATACAGGGAGTTACTACAAAAGAAGATGATTTTGTAGTACATATCTTTATAACTACTACTCACAACAATATTTTATTCTTCACAAATAAAGGAAAATCATTTAAGTTAAAAGCTTATGAGATTCCAGAAGGTGGAAGAACGGCTAAAGGAACAAACTTAATAAACATTATACCACTCTCAAGTGACGAAAAGATTCAAGCGGTTATATGTCTTAAAGAGTTTGCTCAGGATAACTATCTTGTAATGGGAACAAAAAATGGCTTAATTAAGAAAACATCACTAGATAAATATTCAGCTATTAGGAAGAATGGTTTAAATGCAATAAACTTAAGAGAAGATGATGAACTAATTGGAGCTGCAATAACTAATGGAGATAGCGAAATGCTGTTTGTTACTAGAAATGGTTACTCTATAAGGTTTAGTGAAAAAGATGTAAGAGGTATGGGTAGAACTGCAACTGGGGTTAAGTCATTAACCTTAAGAGAAGAAGATATTGTAGTTTCTATGAATATAGTTACACCTGAAGAAGAACTTTTAGTTATAAGTGAAAATGGATTTGGTAAGAGAACCTTAGTTTCTGAGTACTCACTTCAACATAGAGGTGGTAAGGGAGTAATAACTTATAAGGTATCTGCCAAAACAGGAAAACTCGTTGGGGCTAGAATAGTAAAAGACGGCGATGAAATGATACTTATAAACAGTAATGGTATTGTTATAAGATTAAATGTGGCTGGGATATCAACCACTAGTAGGAATACTATGGGAGTTACTTTAATGAAGAACGGAGAGGGAGATAACATTGTAGCTATTGCTAAAATTAATAGCAGTGATGTAATTGATACGGATGAGGAATCTTCTGATGGAGAAACTAATTCTGAAGTTGTACAAGAAGGCTCTGCTCAGGATGTTGTTGAAGAAGCTTCTGTTAATGAAAATAAGGATATAGATGTAGTTGATAATACGACTGATAAAACAGAGGAATAAAGTTTTAAAGTACTTATTTGAATATATTTCAAATAAGTACTTTTTTTGCTTTGCAAATAACTGACCTAGTGTATCCCAATGCTTAATTTGGAGAAAAACAGAGGTATACAAAGAAAAAAATAGTATAATCTGTGGAGAAGTAGAATTTTTGTAAACACAGTATAAAATAAATTTGATACAATACATCTTGTCGTTACGAATTAGTAGCAACAACGGTTTATGTTTAAAGGTTACATAGTTTTCTTAATTTAAAACAACATTTGGAAAACAGAAAATATATGTTGACAATTAAATCAATAACAGATATAATAGTAGAAGTCGTCACATGATGACAAAACAAATTGGTCTTTGAAAATTAAACAGAGAAATAGGTAAAGAAATGAAATAATATTTTATTTTAACCAGTCAATTACTTTAGTAAAAGTAATATTTTAGTCGTAAGACTAAAAAGTATGTAATGAGCTTGCGTAACAACTTAACAGTTGTCGCAGATTAATTATTTCAACTAAAAAGTGTAAACTTTTAAATTGAGAGTTTGATCCTGGCTCAGGACGAACGCTGGCGGCGTGCCTAACACATGCAAGTCGAGCGATGCGATCCTTCGGGATCAATTAGCGGCGGACGGGTGAGTAACACGTGGGTAACCTGCCTCAAAGAGGGGAATAGCCTCCCGAAAGGGAGATTAATACCGCATAATATGTTTTGATCGCATGATCTTAACATCAAAGGAATAATCTTCGGATTATTTCACTTTGAGATGGACCCGCGGCGCATTAGCTAGTTGGTGAGGTAAAGGCCCACCAAGGCAACGATGCGTAGCCGACCTGAGAGGGTG
>NZ_JAHLDM010000029.1:0-63299 GCF_018861295.1 Clostridium estertheticum
GAAAAGCTTTAAGACTTATGAAACAGGCAGAAAAATTTAAAAGACCTGTTATTTGTTTTGTTGATACTCCAGGGGCATATTGTGGATTAGGCGCAGAAGAAAGAGGTCAAGGTGAAGCAATAGCTAGAAACCTTATGTATATGTCAACTTTAAAAACACCAATAATTTCAATAGTCATTGGTGAAGGTGGAAGTGGTGGAGCTTTAGCAATGGCGGTAGCAGATGAAGTTTGGATGCTCGAACATGCAATTTATTCTATTTTATCACCGGAAGGTTTTGCTAGCATATTATATAAAGATGCAAGTCTTGCGAGTGAAGCAGCGAGTGCCATGAAAATAACAGCTCAGGATTTGATAAATTACGAAATAATAGATAGAATTATAAAAGAACCTCTAGGTGGAGCACATACTAATGTAGATGAGATGTCAATTAGTATTAAACGCAACTTAGAGGAATCAATTGGTAGGTTAATACAGGAACCTGTAGAATCCCTACTTACCAAAAGATATTATAAATTTAGAAAAATTGGCAATGTTGTAGAATATTAAAAAGGTGATTACTTTATTGCATAATTAAGATATATACCTGGCTGCTTTAGGAGTAATGATTTTAATTTGCTGCTTGACTCCCAAATTGACTATTATAGAGTTTTTCATAGAAACCACTCCTTTTCATTAATTCATTATGGGTTCCTTGCTCTATAATATTTCCTTGATCTATAACCAATATTAAATCTGCGTTACGAATAGTTGAAAGTCTATGCGCAATAACAAAGCTAGTTCTTCCTTTCATTATATTCCTCATAGCTTTTTGAAGTAATATTTCTAATCTAGTGTCAACTGAACTAGTTGCTTCATCTAATATTAATATTGCTGGATTTGATATTATAGCTCTTGCTATAGTCAAAAGTTGTTTTTCTCCCTGGGATATGTTAGAAGCCTCTTCATTTAGGTACATGTCGTATCCATCTGGAAGGGTTTTAATAAAGTGATGTACGTTAGCTATTTTAGCTGCTTCAATAATTTCTTTATTGCTAGCTCCAAATCTACCATACTCAATATTATCATGAATTGTTCCATTATATAACCAAGTATCCTGAAGAACCATACCGAATATAGAACGTAAATCTTCACGTTTCATATCTCTAGTATCAACTCCATCTATTTTTATAGATCCACCTTGAATATCGTAAAATCTCATTAATAAATTCACTAATGTGGTTTTACCTGCTCCTGTTGGACCAACTATAGCAACCATCTGACCACTTTTTATCTCTGCATTTAAGTCCTCAATTAGAACCTCATCTTTGTTATATCCAAATTTCACATGCTCAAAAGTTACATTGCCACGTGGATTCTCAAGTTTTATAAAATTCACTTTATCTGGAATCTCTTCCTTTTCATCTAATATTTCAAATACACGTTCAATTGCTGCAAAGGCTGATTGTATTGCAGAAGATAATTGCGTCACCTCAGAAATTGGTTGATTTATTTGCCAAATATACCGCATAAAAGCTTGAAGATTACCAACTGTCATTATTCCACTTATAACATATATCGCACCAAGAATTCCAATGACTGCAACTGCCAAATAAGTTACTAATGAAACTAGGGGAGACATTATACTTGATATGAATTGTGCTTTGAATCCAGTATTAAAGAGTTCTTCATTAATATTTTCAAAATCTTTTATAGCATCTTCTTGTTTTCCATATAATTTTATTTCATTAAACCCAGTATATATTTCTTGCACCTTACCATTTAATTTACCCAAAATATTTTGCTGTTTATTAAATAGGTTTTGGGATTTACTAACTATAAATTTTGATATTAAATAACTTATTGGCACTATAAGTATAACTAACAGCGCAAGTTTCATATTAATTGTAAACATCATAACACTGGCTAAAGTTAGTGCCAATATTGTATTTATAACTTGACTAAAACTTTGTTGAAGTGCATTAGAAATAGTATCTATATCATTTGTTATACGGCTCAGTACATTACCATAGCTATTTTTATCAAAATAACTTATAGGTAATTTTCTTATTTTACCTTGAACGGCATTTCTTAAATCTTTCATAGTATTTTGAATAGCATTAGCTAATAATAGACTTGCTAAATAAGTGGATAATGCTCCAAATACATAGATAAAAGCCAATATTATTAAGATCCTTAAAATATAATTAAAATTAACGAAAGTTCTATTTGTACCTTTCACTATATTCATAACATCTTTGGCAAGACTAGTTGTAATTAATCCTTCTATTCTTGGAGCAATAGTAGTGAAAATGGCAGCTATTACTATAAATAAAATTGCGGCAATAAATGGTTTCCTATATGGCTTTAAGAAGGGCGAAATTTTTCTTATAGAATACTTTAACTTTTTCATTGTGCAAGTTCCTCCTTTGTAAGTTGAGATGATGCAATTTCATGGTAGATTTCACAGGTTTTTAGTAATTCTTTATGAGTTCCTATTCCTACTACTTCTCCTTCATTTAATACAATTATTTTATTAGCATCAAGTATAGATCCCATCCTCTGTGCAACTATTAAAACTATGGACTCTTTAGTTTCGTCCTTTAATCTTTTTCTAAGCATTGCATCTGTTTTAAAATCTAGGGCGGAAAAACTATCATCAAAAATATAAATTTCAGGTTTTCTAACTAATGCTCTTGCAATAGACAACCTTTGCTTTTGACCTCCCGACACATTAGATCCACTTTCACTTATTAGTTCCTCAAATTTTTTTGGTTTACTATTAATAAAATCATAAGCCTGAGCTACCTTTGCAGAATGTTCAACTTCTTCTTTATCTGCATCATTTTTACCAAATCTAATGTTAGTGTCTATACTGCCAGCAAATAGCAATGTCTTTTGAGGTATAAATCCCATTTTTTCACGTAATGCCTTTAAATCATAATCTCTCACATCTACTCCATCTATCTTTATGCTACCTTTTGTAACATCATAAAATCTTGGAATTAAATTAATTAACGTACTTTTACCACTGCCTGTACTTCCTATAAATGCTACTGTTTCTCCTTTTACTGCTGTAAAGGAAATATCTTTTAATACTGGTATTTCTCCATCTGGATACGTAAAGGTAACATTATTAAATTCTACAATACCCTTAATATCGGTATCTTTAATACCATCTATAGGATTTTTAATAATAGGTTCTTCATCTAATATCTCTTGAATTCTATTGGCTGAAATTTGTGCTTTGGGATACATGATAAACACCATTGAAAAAAGAATAATAGAGAACATTGCATGGAACAAATATTCTATAAATGCTACCAATTGTCCAACTTGCAATGTTCCTAAATTTATCATTTTGCTAGAAACCCAAAAAATAACTAACACAGCGAAATTCAACAAGATAAAGAAAGCTGGTTGAGGAATTGACATAAGTTTATATAACTTTTTAGATACACTGGCATAATCATTATTTATCTTTTCAAATCTTTGGTTTTCATGATCATCGTTACCAAATGCCCTGATTACTCTAGTTCCAGTTAAATTTTCTCTTGAAATTCTATTTAATCCATCTAATTTTTTCTGTTGCTTTTCTGAAATCGGATAAGATTTTTTAGCTATAATAACTACTCCACCCACAATGAATGGTACAGTTATTGCTAATACTGCGGATAACTGTAAGCTGGTTCTAAGAATCATCACTAAACTTACAATAAACATAACCGGCGTAAGTAATGCTGTTCTTAACAGAGTATTTGTAAACTGTTGCAATTGAAAAACATCATTGGTTGTTCGAGTTATCATTGATGATATTCCAAACTTATCATATTCACTATGTGAAAATTCCTGAGATTTTCTAAAAATATCATTTCTTATATCTCTAATCATACTAGTAGAAATTTTTGAAGAACAGTACCCTAATAATATTGAACCCATAGACCCAACTATAGATATTACCACAATTACAATTCCCATATGCCTTATATATGCTATATCCTTATTAGCTATCCCTATGTCAATAACTCTAGCCATTATTGTTGGAATTCCGAGTTCCACTAATGCAAATCCAAAAATTGATATTACATTCAACACTAGAAGTAGTTTATATTTCTTTATGTATTTTAATATTAGTTTCATTCCTTCTTTTCACTCCTTTTTAAGTACCCTTGAAATATTATTGCAATAATATTATAATAAAGTATACAGTTACCGTATAGTCAAGAGGAGAAACAATCTATGAATGAAAAGTTTAATAAATATTTCACTACTGGAGATTTTGCGAAGTTATGTAATGTAAAGAAACAAACTCTTTTCCATTACGATGATATAGGCATTTTTTCACCAGAAATAAGAGATGATAATGGATATAGATATTATTCTCAACAACAATTTGATCTTTTTGATGTTATTACTAATTTAAAAGAAATAAACATGCCTTTGAAGGAGATTAAATCTTATCTCGACAATAGGAGCCCAAATGCATTAGTTAAGTTATTTAAAAATAAAATACTAGATATTGATATTGAGATAGAAAACCTAAAAAGAATACGTAAACTTATGGAAACAAAAATTTCTATAACAGAATATGCGTGTAAAATAGATTATTCTAAAATCCATTTAGAATTTTTTGATGAGGAGTATCTTCTTTTAAGCAATTCAATAGAAAATGTGAGCGATAATGAATATTTTAAAACATTGTCCGAACATATGAACTATTGCACTTCAAACCATATTAACTCTGGATATTCTAGTTGCATTATGATAAGTAAGGCTAATATATTAAAGGGAGTAGCTAAAAATTATTCATATTTATATACAAAGTTAAATTCTAAAGATGATGTTCCATTTACTTTTACTAAACCAAAGGGGACCTATTGTGTAGCGTATCATAAAGGGGACTATAACAATATCGACAAAACATATAATAAAATACTTCAATTTTTAAAAACCTCTAATTTTGATATAAAAAAATATTCTTATGAAGAATTTCTTTTAGATGAAATAACAGTAAAAGGATATGAAAATTATTTAACTCAAATTTCAGTTGAGGTTGAAAGCTTAATAGAAGGGGAGAATAGTATAAATATTTGACTAAAACAATAAAAAATACTCCATAATAGCTATGGAGTATTTTTACTACTAATAATATTATTACGCTTTTTTATTTCTGAATATAAACACGATAATATTAACAGCAGATAGTCCTACTAAGATGTATATAAATCTAGCAAGAAATGGAATAGCTCCAAAGATGGCGCTAACTAGATTAAAATTTAATAACCCCAAAAGTCCCCAGTTTAATGCGCCGACTAATACTAATATAAATGATAGTTTGTCTATATTATTAAGCTTATACATAATTACCCCCACACTATTATAATTATTTCTAGTTGTTTAAATTATATTAGAAATATAATATTTTAGAACTATTTAATGACTTCTTTAGAGTATTATTAATATGAGGGGAGATGAATTTATAATTTCAAAGTTTATTTAGATTTTATAGCTAGTATATACGAACATTTACATTACTATTTACAATATTGTATGTTATAATATGAATGATAATCGTTTTATATCTTAATACGTACGTGTGGAGGCAAAATATGAGAAATACTTATAATACACCATTAAATAGTAGATACGCATCAAAAGAAATGAGTTTTTTATTCTCAGATGATATGAAATTTAAAACTTGGAGAAAGCTTTGGGTAGCATTAGCTGAAGGTGAAAAATTATTAGGACTTAATATAACGCAGGATCAAATTGATGAGCTTAAAGCCAATGTTGATAATGTAAATTATGAAGTGGCTGAGGAAAAAGAAAAAGAAATAAGACATGATGTAATGAGCCATGTATATGCATACGGCGTACAATGCCCAACTGCAAAGGGGATAATCCATTTAGGAGCTACTAGCTGTTATGTAGGTGATAACACAGACCTTATCATCATGAAAAAGGCTTTATTATTAATTAAGAAGAAATTAGTTAATGTAATTAGTAAATCTTCAACATTTGCATTAAAATATAAAGATATTCCTACTTTAGGTTACACGCATTTACAACCAGCACAATTAACTACTGTAGGTAAAAGAGCAACACTATGGATTCAAGATTTAGTAATGGATCTAGAAAATTTGGACTTCGTAATTGATAATATTAAGTTACTTGGAGTAAAGGGAACTACCGGAACTCAAGCTAGCTTTATGAATTTATTTGAAAATGATGAGAAGAAGGTTAAAGACTTAGATAAATATGTAGCAAACAAAATGGGATTTGGTGATACATATCCAGTTACTGGTCAAACTTATTCTAGAAAAGTAGATTCTATAATACTAAATACACTTTCAGAAATAGCTCAAAGTGCTTATAAATTTAGTAATGATTTAAGAATACTTCAAAGTATGAAAGAAGTAGAAGAGCCATTTGAGAAAAAACAAATCGGATCTTCGGCAATGGCATACAAAAGAAATCCTATGCGTTCTGAGCGAATTAGTTCTTTAGCTAGATATATTATAGTAGATTCATTAAATCCTGCTATAACAGCTGCAACACAATGGTTTGAGAGAACGCTAGATGATTCAGCTAATAAGAGAATATCTGTGGCTGAAGCTTTTCTTGCACTTGATGGAGTTTTAAATTTATATATGAATATAGCAGGGAACATGGTTGTATATGAAAAGGTAATTACTTCTCATGTAAACCACGAGCTACCATTTATGGCAACAGAAAATATCCTTATGGAAGCAGTTAAAAAGGGCGGAGACAGACAAGATCTTCATGAACACATTAGAGTTCATTCTATGGATGCAGCTAAACGTGTTAAAGAAGAAGGTTTAAATAATGATCTTATAGAGAGAATTATAAATGATCCAATCTTTAAGATGTCAAAAGAAGAGATTATAGCTGTAATTGATCCAATTAAATTTGTTGGAAGAGCTCCAAGTCAAGTAGTAGACTTTATAGCTGAATATGTAAATCCAATACTCGCAGCTAATAAAGATGCAATTGGTGTTGAAACTTCAATAAACGTATAATTTAACTGTAAAAAGCTATCAGGAATATAAAACTGATAGCTTTTTAATTTTATAAAAATTAAAAGTAAATCACTATTAATACAATAGTAAAAACCATAGATAAAAAATAAATTTAATAATATTTTAAAATAAACATGATTTTACCCCCTCTTTTGTAGTATAATAATGTCGTGAAATGTAAGTTTCACGACATTATTACGTATTTTGGAGGTTACTATGAAATCTGATCTAAATGGTATTTATAACAATGAACTACCACCGTTTCTAAATGATTATTTTAATTATTTATCTACTATTAAAGGCTGTTCTATTAATACTATAGTTGCTTATACTGCTGATTTGTCATTACTTTTAAAGTTTCTAAAAATGTATAAAGGTTTAATTCCTTCAGATAAAAATATAAAGCTTGAAGACATTGTAATTAGTGACTTAACCTTAGATACATTAAAAACTCTTACATTACAGGATTTATACGCCTTTATCTCTTATCTTGGTAAATATAGGGCTAATGGCAATTATGCTAAGGCTAGAAAAATTGCATCCATAAAGTCCCTATTTAAATATTTAACTACTAAGGCTAAAGTACTAACTGTAGACCCAACAATAGATTTAGAGTCCCCTAAGATTGGAAAAAGAAGCCCGGTTTTTTTAACATTAAATGAAAGTAAGGACTTACTCGAGGCTACAATCTCTCGAGATAAACATTCTATTCGGGATCATAGTATTATTACATTATTCTTAAATTGTGGTCTCAGATTGTCAGAACTTTGTAGTATAAATTTATCCGATATGAAAGAAGATACATTATCTGTAATTGGGAAAGGAAATAAAGAGCGAACAATTTATTTAAATAAAGCATCACTTAGGGCAATCTATAAATATTTACCTATTAGAAATATGAACATAGATAAAATTCATGAGGAGGATAAAGATGCCCTCTTTATCAGTGGCAAGTTTGGAAGGATTAATAAAAGAACTGTTGAAAGAATTGTTAAAAAGCATATAGGAGATGCTGGGCTCAACAAAAATAAATATACTCCTCATAAATTAAGACATACTTCAGCCACCCTTATGTATAAGTATGGAAACGTAGATATTAGAAGTTTACAAGACATATTAGGACATGAAAATATTTCTACCACTCAGATATATACTCATGCTGACGATGAAAAACTAAGAAATGCTGTTAAGTCGAATCCCCTCTCTGATGAATAATAAAAAGGAGTATATACTATCACATCCGTGATAGTATATACTCCTATGCCCTCTTAATCTATACTTTTTATACCTTCTTTAGTCTTATAAGTCCTGGAAATTCCTCTTGAAGAAATTCTGAGTTATCTTCTTCATCCTCAAGTAACTCCTTTGCCCCATCTATATCATCTATAAATTCCCAAACTTCATTATTTTCAGGTATGTATTTATCTTTATTTAGCTTCTCTTGCTTTTCCTCTGCTAAAAACGCTTCGTAAGCTTCAATTTTTGATGCTTCCTCATCTTTAGATGTTTCTTCATCTTTATTTTCTATGGTCTCTTCAAAAGCAGATTCATCAATTTCATCCACGTTATAAATATCATCATCTAACTTTCCAGTGCCAGCATCCTCAAAGACTTCATCAATTTTTATAGCTTTAACATCAAAACCTTCAAGTTCTAAACATTTTCCGCAATTATCGCATTTCTTATTTGAATTTAATTCGCAGACTTCACAATCACCACAGTCATTACAAATTTTCTTATTATTAAATATACAGTTTTTAGACATACAACACCCCGCTACATTTATTTCTAATACTATTATAATAGACTATTATAACAAATAAGGTATCATTAATCAAATACTTATAACTTTTTATACGTATACCCTAAAATAGAACATTTGTTTGATGTTTTTGAACTTATATGGTATAATTATACCATGAATGAGAGGTGTTTACATGTTAACTCCAAAAAAAGATAAACAGAGTGAAATATATAACTTTATAAAAGATCAAGTTCAATTAAAAGGATATCCACCCTCAGTAAGAGAAATATGTGTAGCTGTAGGATTGAAATCCACCTCAACTGTTCATGGTCATTTAGAAAGATTAGAAAAAAAAGGATATATACGTAGGGACCCAGCTAAACCTCGTGCAATAGAATTATTAAAGGATGCTGTTATAAGAAATGAACTTATAGATATACCTATTATAGGAAAAATTACAGCTGGGGTACCAATCCTTGCGGTTGAGAATGTTGAAGATACATTTACTATACCTTTAAATTTTACAAAAACTAATAATGAGTTATTTATGCTTAAAGTTTCTGGTAGTAGCATGATTGAAGCCGGAATATTAGATGGTGATCTTGCTATAATCGAGAAAGTTAATTCAGCTAAAAATGGAGATATAGTTGTAGCACTTATTGAGAATGAAGCAACTATTAAAAGATTTTTTAGGGAAAAAGGACATATAAGGCTTCAGCCTGAGAATTCATCAATGTCCCCTATCATATTAGACGACTGTTCAATTTTAGGTATACTCGTCGGCATTTATAGAAAGTATTAATTATTTCATTAAAAGAAACAAAAGAGACTACAATGATTTTAATTGTAGTCTCTTTTTCTATCCTATATTGAAGTATTTACTCGAAATTTATATAACTTTTGAAAGAGCTATTAATATTCCAATTTTAGCATGATCAAATGTTAATCCACCCTGTAAATATGCTATATAAGGCTCTCTTATTGGCGCATCTGCAGATAATTCAATAGATGCTCCTTGAATAAAGGCACCTGCTGCCATTATAACCTTATCTTCATATCCTGGCATATCCCATGGTTCACACTGAGCAAATGAATCAATTGGAGAACCTGCTTGTATCCCCTTGATAAAATTAATTAGCATCTCCTTATTTCCAAATTTAATAGCTTGTATTATATCACTTCTTTTATCATTGTATTTAGGAAGAACATCGAACCCTGCAAGTTCCATAATCCTTGCACAGAAAATAGCACCCTTCAATGCTTCCATAGTTACGTGTGGAGCTAGAAATAATCCTTGAAATAAAGAACGCATTACACCAAATGTTGAACCACATTCTCCACCTATGCCTGGAATTGTTAGTCTATATGAAGCTTGCACTACGTATTCTTCTTTACCTGCAATATATCCACCCGTTGGTGCAATTCCGCCACCAATATTTTTAATTAGAGAACCCGCAACTAAGTCTGCTCCAACATCTGTAGGCTCTGTAGTTTCAATAAATTCTCCATAACAATTGTCTACAAAACAAATTACATTTGGATTTATAGATTTTGCTGCTTTTATAATTTCTTTTATTTCAGAAATTAACAAAGCTTTTCTCCATCCATACCCAGTAGATCTTTGAATATGAACGAGTTTTATTGATTTATCAGCAAGCATTGTTTTTTTCATTAGATCTATATCAACCTTAGAATTATTTAATTCTAATTGTTTATATTTTACGCCAAAATCTTTTAATGATCCTATATCTTTCTTATTAGTTATACCAATTATGTTATGTAATGTATCATAAGGCGTTCCACATACAGATAGCATTGTATCATTAGGTCTTAAATTACCAAACAATGCTGCCCCAATTGCGTGTGTTCCATTAACAAAATGTGGCCTAACTAGTGCACTCTCGCAATTGAAGATTCGTGCATATACTTTATCTAATGAATCTCGTCCTATATCGCCATAACCGTATCCAGAAGAGTTTGTAAAATGAGATTCGCTAATTCTCTCATCTTGAAGTGCAGTCAAAACCTTAAGTTGGTTAAACTCCCTTACTTCATCAAGCTTATCAAACTCCCATTGCACATCTTTTATTGCTATATCATAGAGTCCTATCGTTTTTGAATTTATTTTATATTTCTTTTGTAGGTATTCTTTTGTTATGTCTAACATGATCCATGTCCCCTTTGTATTATATATTTTAATTTACCTCATTAATAATAACATACATCTATACTATTTTATTAATATTGTGCCCTTTATTTGAATTACCTCAGAATTAATGGTTTCTTTATGTGGTTTCATCCGCTGCTTTGCTATATTGGGGTACAGCCACCCTCATGCTTTACTATTCTTAACCCAATAAACTAATAATGATGAAATTATTAGAACTACTGCTGCTACAAGCAGATAATACTTTTCTTTAAAGCTATTATTCATCAAAGAAAATAGAAACAAATTCTTTGTGTATTTACCCTTTGTCATGATATCAAAGACAAAATAAACTATTGGTATCATATACCCTATGCTTATATTTTCAGTAAGAGAAGCAACAAATAATCCTAATCCGCCTAGAAATAATGCAGATACAAATGTTCCCATTATCAACCTTCCTGAAGTAAAGGTTCCACCAAGATAAATCAATATATTAACAAATAATGCTATTAGTGATACTAGTAAGATTACTGCTATTAGTATTCTTATTATATAAACAAATATAGGAGAAATAGCCTTTGCGTTTATTGTCTCCTTTATATTTTCATCTTCCTCTGGTGTAAATATTGGCACTAGAATCACTACTCCAATCATTACAGTAAATTGCTCACATATCTTTGCAGCCATTGAAAAGTCCAGATTAGTAATGCTAAAGATTATTGGAGTTGAAATTAATATTGCAATTGAGAATAAAATATTATTTTGAAAAGTTATTCTTAAATTTACTTTTGAAATTTGTAAAATATTTCGAATACTTATCATAAAAATCAATCCTTCCTATTCTTTTTAAATTTAATATATAAATAGATGCAATCACAAAAATTGCCGATAGCGAAATAAAGAACATTCTATTTAAAAATATATTATATATAATGGAAACGAATTCATCTCTATGATATATAGTATTGAATCTTATCACTAATTGACTTAAATCATAACTACCAATCAATATGCCTTTAAATACAGAGGAGTACCACCAAATCATCTGAACTGGAATAGCTATTGCTGTTTCTGTAAGAAGAGTTAAAAACATCCCTACCGCAGTTACTGCCATAAGCGTTGGCATAAGCCATCCTATTGAATATTTAAAAAACGCAAAATAATCTACCGTTAAATTAAGTTTTTCACTAAAACTGACGGCCTGAAGTGTTGAGACGCCTGCAAGTAAGAAAATTGGAATCATCATCATTATAATTAACGCACTATATTTCGACAGGATTAACTTAGCAGAACTTACTCTTCTACTATAAATGAGCTCGTTCATATTGCTTTTTCTATCTTTCCTAATAAAAGGTACTACAACAAACACCGGAAATAAGCCCATTACGATTCCCATAAAATCAGAAAATAGCCTTGCAAACCCATTTGTAATCTTATCCTTTTCTATTAAATCTTTGTAAGTTTTCATTGATTCCTCATATGTTATTGGTTTAACTCCAAAACGCTTTAAATTTCCTTTTGAATAATTAGATTGCTTTCCTATTATATTATTAGCTTCCTCCATTAAATTTTTAAAGCTAGCATAGTCTTTTGAGCTGCTGCTAAAATGTATTTCATTCCATTTCCCATTCTTATTTAATTTATCTAACTCGCTTAGAGATGCTCCTGTTGTTTGACATAAAATTTCTTCTATCCTTTTCGTATGTTCTTTACTTAATTTAACCTTTTTAAGGAAATCATATGGATAGGCTCTATATATTCCTTGAGTATACTCTTCATATAGTTTTGATGTTGCTTTAGGCATAACTTGTTCTGGAATCTCTTCACTCGTAGTTCCATAAGGATAGATATTATTCTCTTTTTTGTACTTTTCAAGATTTTGTACATAAGAAGGCTTTAACAAAGCACTTCCTAGATACTGTGGATCATTTCCTTTTATACCTGAAAAGTATTGGGTAATATAAAATAATATGGTGATACAAATAAAAACTATATAAATCAAACTCTTACCTAATTGCGTGCATTCCTTTAAAAATAGATTAAACATTATCTATCCCTCCAACCATAAGCATATACGAATCTTCAATATTGGGTTCGCAAGTTTGTGCATTATCGCTTGGAGGAACATCTGAGATAACCCTAATGGAGACACTGTCCCCTAACATAATCATACCTGTTATAATATATTTTTGTTTTATTCTTTCTAATTCATCTGGTTTAACGTTCATAGAAAAGACCTTTCCTTCTGCTTTGTTTTTTAATTCTTGAACAGTTCCTTTAAATATAAGGCTACCATTGTCTAATATTCCAATGTTTTTGCAGGTGGCCTCAATGTCTCCGATTATATGTGTTGAAAGAATAACTATCTTATCCTTTGCTAGTTCACAAAGAAGGTTTCTAAAACGAATTCTCTCTTTTGGATCTAACCCTGCAGTTGGCTCATCAACTATTAAAACTTTTGGATTATGTAAAATTGCTTGAGCTATTCCAAGTCTTCTTTTCATTCCACCAGATAGAGCCCTAACCTTTACCTTTTTACAATCTAACAAGTTAACCTTTTCTAAAAGTTCTGGTATTATTTTTTTTCTCTCACTTGATGGAACCTCTGATAAAACTCCTAAATAATCCATAGCTTCATAAACGGATAGATTTGGATAAACGCAGAAGTCTTGAGGAAGATATCCAATAATTTTTCTTATTTCTTTAGTTTTTAAAATATTTATTCCACAAATGCTGATTTCGCCACTACTTTTATTAAGCAGAGTTGCTAGTATCCTCATCAAAGTAGTTTTGCCTGCTCCATTTCTTCCAAGTAGTCCAAACATCCCCTGATCTATTGTTAAATTAACATCCTTTAATGCACTCTTACCACTAAATTTCTTTGATAAGTCATTTATATTAATTTGCATGATTTCTACCTCCTAATTAATTACTGGCGCAAATTTCATTGATTTAGAATCATAATTCATTGATGATAAAATGGTAATGAATGATAAAACAACAATTATAGATATATCAATATAAACAAATAAAGAAAGAACTGAAATTCCTATAAACATTAGAATTAAACCCAAATAGATAAAACACTGTTTTTTCTTAATTTTCTTATCTCTTATTAAAATTCTTTCTATTTCCAATTGCTCATTTTCAAATATTTCAACCTTCTGCCACATTAAGCTTAGAAATTCTTCATCTTTTAACATCTATAATCCTCCCTCGCAAGTTTTTGTAGTTTTTTTCTTGCTCTAAAAATAATAATTTTCACTTGACCTACAGACTTAATCATTATCGTTGCAATCTTCTTATAAGACATGTCCTCATATTCATAAAGATACAATGCAGTCTTATACTCCTTATTTAATTTACCTAATAATTCCGTTACAAATAATCTGTCTTCCTTTTTCATAACAATATCCTCTGCGGACGGTGTCCGTAGCTTTATATCATCAATATTTACAGTCTTTTGTTTTCTTAGATAATCGATGCACTTGTTCCTTATCACTGTGTACAAGAATGTTTTAAAACTGCATTTATTGTTATAACTCATTCTTTTTATATAGATTAAAGCAAAACTATCCTGTATTATATCTTCTGCTATAAATTCTTCTTTTACATATTTCTGTGCAAATCTTAGAGCCTTTAATCTGTGTCTAATTACAAGCTCTTCAAAAATTTTCTTATCGCCACTTTTAATTAGATCCATTATTGTATTATCGTCAATCAAATCTTCACCTCTTTGTGGAAAAACATATGCTAACTGTTTTATTATACTTCTTACACGTATAAGTTCACAAAAAGTTACACTATAAAAAATTTATTTTGATTTATTTATCTTTTATCAGAAGTAACTTTATACGTCAATAGACTAACCTCCAAATTATATATATTAACAATGTGGAGGTTAGTCTATTTTCTATATTTATTATTTAGTTTTTATTCTTCATTCTTCATTCTTCATTCTTCTTAACTTCTTCAATAATTTCTTCAACAGTTTCCTTTAATTCCTCCCCCACTTTTTTATATTCAATTTCAAATTTTTCATCCTGATTTTTTATAAAGTACATTAAGACATAATAGGTAGGCTTAAACTTATCCTTTAGCATAAATTTCTTTTCATTAAATACATTTAATAAAGAGTTATACTGTTTTTTAGCCATTAGTAATATAAAATACTCATTAATAAACATATTATATTTATCTGTATTATTAGCTACTTGTAAAAACAAGGGAGCCTTTTTAATGGATTCTTCTATTTTATCATTCAAAAGTAAGGTTCTTGATAATTCATAGATACTGATAAAATCATTACGGTTTTTATCATAATTTAAATCCTGTTCTTTGTTTTTACTTTTATTAATTAAAGTTTCCCTACTACACCAGTTTTCTAAAAAATCTACAAGCCATAACACCTGCTGTTTTTCTTTTTCTCCTCCAAATCTTATTAGATACCATATGTTAAAGAATCGATCCTTAGTTTGATACATATAATTTTTCTTATTCATAGGTGTTTTATTTATTACACCATTCTTTTCTAATTGATTTAGCTGAGCTGACACTTCTTTGCTTTGCATTCTTATTTTGTCTGCAATTTCTTTTGTAGTTATGGCCTCCCAGCTTAATGCTATAACATCAACAATTTCTTGCTGCACTGGAGATAAATTATCCATTACGTGTTTATAAAGAGGTGTTACTCTATCCGATAATGTATCTATGTCTTTAAAGGCTAGTCCCCTATCAGAACATACACTACTGAAAAGTAATGACATTATTCTAGGCACCCCACCAGTTAACCGCCTTATGGCTTCTATTTTACCTTTATTGCTTTTGATTAGTTCCTTCATATCTTTCTTATTAAAAATTTCTCCTAATTTTTCAAAAAATTCATTAGTTTCTTCTGTAGTTAATCCTTTTAATTTTATTAACTTAAAGAAGTCATAGAAGGGTTTTTCATAATTAAAAGTGAATTCTAAAACCTCTGAAGATGCTCCTATAAAACGAATTTCAGCTGAAGTTAATAAAATTTCTCTAAGTTTTTGCTGCTCAATAAGTTTAAACTTCTTCAAAATATCTTCAGTATTATCTATTAGAAGTATTAACTTTTTATTTTTTTCATTAAGTCTTTGTTCGATTATTTTAAAACATATATCTTCGTAGTTTTCTTCCTTTGCATGTTTATCCATTTTCTTATAAAGTCCTATAAATTCATTACTTTCTAGTTCAAGATTTTGTGCTACGACCTCCCAAAGCTTAAATAATCTACGTATATTATATTGTTCCTCTGGTAATATAACAGGAATAAGCCTTTTTTTTAATTCTGTATCCCTTTTAATTTCAAAGTATAATCTTTTAAGTAAAGTTGTTTTACCATATCCTCTTTGAGCCTCTATCATATAATGCTGCTCTGGATATTTCATATCTGAACTTTTTATATCATTTATAATTTTTTGAAATTCTTTTTTTCTTATTACAAAACTATCAATTAGTTCTTTCTCTGTTAAATTGTTGGGGTTATAAAAACTTACACTACTAGTTTGCATTTTTTTTACACCACCACATTCTTAATATTGGAGAAGTAAATGTATAAAATTTTCCTTCATCATCATTATTTATATAACCATCATCTATAAGAGTATTTAAGAGGTCTTTATATGTTTCACAAAGATTATATTTCACAGCTAAATTGTGTATTTCATTATAAGTTATCTTTTTAGCCTCTGATATAGATATTTGATCTAATGTTTCTATAATAAACTTATAATCATTATTTTTGTACACAACAAGCCTCTCATGCCAACTACTAAATTTATTGTTTTCTTCTATCATACGTTTAATTGCAATATCTACTGATTTATTATGTATGACGCATAAATTATCTTCATCGTAGATATCTTGGATTTTATCCATAGCAAGTTGAATATAAAAAGGAATTAACCACTTAATCTCATTAAGCATATGATTTATAGTACCCTCGTCCATAGTAAAATCCAGTCCTTTAAGTAACTCATTTATAAGATTTTTACCTTCGGATTTACTTAGTGGAGTGACTTTTACTATATCTAGGTCATTTATAAACTTTGAAGAATCCATTCGTCTTGCAATACCCTCGAGGCTTATGGAACCTGTATATATAAATTGAAATTTATTATTTATATCACTATTTTGTCTTAAAACTCTATTACTCTGAAGGAGATGAACTGCATATGCGGTGCCTTCTTTTTGTTGAATGTTTTCTATTGTTTGAGCAAATTCATCTATCATTATAATCAATTTGTGACCTTCTAAATCAATAGATCTCATGATTTCTATAAATTTATCATAATAATTATATTCAATATTTTTACTGAACTTAACGGAGTCTATACCAACCTCATCTATACTTTTAAAAATATTTTTAGCTATGTCCTTTATTGAATTTATTACCTTATCTCTTTTTCTTATTGAATCACAATTTAAAATGGCCTTTACAATTTCCTTATAATACTTATTCTCATTATATACTGACTCTGTAATTACATAAACTACATAGTACTTCTCCCTTGGATTATCTTCTATATACCTCATTAAAGATGTCTTTCCTACTCTTCTTGGAGCTGAAATTATAATGCTGCTATCTGAATCAATTTTTCTCCATAATTTATTTATTAAAATAGGCCTTTTAAAAAAGTTTTCCCCTCGAGCAGCTTGCCCAGTTGTAATTTTCATAATTAACGCCTCCCATTCATCCTTATATTTACAATTATACTTAACAAAAAATATCTTGTCAAGTATTTTGACAAGATATTTTTTGTTAAGTTAACCAAGAATGTAAAAAATAAATGTTTCTTATATAACCTTATTCATTTTTTATACCCAAAGCAATAAAATAAGAAACTACCTATTGAAAATAATATTAAGTCATAGAATATAATCCCTATGCCTGTAATTTTACTGTATATATCAATTTGAAATAATGTCATAACATTTAACTGCTCAACTAAACAAGTGTTTGGTAATATAACCGCCGTAACTACAACATAAAACAAAGGTAATAATAGTATCAAAAATTTACTTTTTGTTAACGTCGATATTCCTAAAATAAATGTTGAAAATGAAGCTGCACTAACAAAGGTTATAAGGAGTGAAATAATAATATAAGCAATTTTAGACTTATTATAAATAGGACTAAATGCCCCTGTTACATCCATATGAATATTGTTAATGCCATAAGCACTGATTAAGAATATAAGTAATATAGTTTTAGTTATTAAAAATACAAACCCACTAACTAAGGCATTTACTATCAACCGACTAGTGAAATATACTTTTGGTTCTATTATTGTAAAAAATTTGCTAAAAACATCCTTTTCCTTATCTATAATATAAGAATTAGAAAATGGAATACTAGCAAGTAATGGCGCAATAAAAGGAAGATAAGTAAAATCACCAATTCTTATAAAATAATTAATGCCGTCTAGTCCAGGATGTGGAAATTTAATTTGACTAAAATAGGGTATTAATAGTAATGCTAAAACTATTAGACTTGATATTAAGGTTTTCTTAGAAAAAAAAGCTCTCTTAAGATCAAATTTAAAAAACATTTTCATTTTTTTACTCCTCTCAATTATAAATTATACAAGCAGTTGACATTTATAATTAGTATTTATCACCCACTGCTCCAAGGCTAGAAGCCTTAATAAAAGATTTATTTTTAAGGAGTTTTAAAGAATCCTTATCACCTGTAACTACAACTCCTAAAATTTTTATGTTATCTTTCGTAATTTTCACTTTATCTTTACTTAACTTACTAAATAACGTTTCATAGAGTTGCTGATTTTTTCCTTTATTTGTTTTTCCATAAGAAATTGTATCAATAAAGTCTTTTTCAGGTGTTTCTTTATTTTTCCCCGCTTCATCTATTGCTTTAATACCATATACTTCATCCTCATATAGTATAATATTAGGGCTTATATGTTTTTCTCTTTTATTTACGGGAATCTCCTCTTCATTTCCTATTTTTTCAATATGAGAACTCAATTCAGTAACTTTACTTTTCGTATACGTATCCACCCAATACCAATTCAATGTTATGTTTTGTGGTATCATACTTTTCACCTGAGAAATACTATAAGATTTATCAAATGATAACGACATTTCCATAACTTTATCTTCTTCAATTTTATTAATCATTGATAAATCATCTCTATATTTAGTATATCTTACACTAGGATGGTAAAATTGCATTACATTTTTGCCAACCTTGCTATATCTTTTTGATTCATATAATGCTTGTTCTGACTCTCCACTAGACTCATACAACAGCCCGCTAATATCACCATAAAGACCATTTATTAACGGTAGATAAGTATAAGATTCTTTGTTGTTACCATCAACAATAGGTTTGTTACCTAAAAATCTATAAGTAACATAATCAAGCTCACCAGTCAATAAGCCATCATCCATTTGGTCACTTCCAATATATGAATTAGGGTGGGCTATTCTGTAATAATTTTCTAGCTCAGTCTTCTTCTCATTTCCCAATTTGTTTAAAGTTGTAGCATTAAAGACTAAACCAACGAAACTTACTACTGTAAATACTAATATACTTGTTATAACCCCTCTTATGATAGAGAAAAGTTTTGCCTTTTTTATAACCTTATCAAAATTAGACGGATCTTTATCTTCAAACAATTTTTTTAATTTTTCTTCATCATTCATTATACATAACACCCCACTTATTTTTAAATTGCGCTCTTGCTCTAAATAAATATGTTTTCACTGTACTTTCATTTATATCTAAGACATTAGATATTTCTTTATAGGATAAGTCCATATTATATTTTAGAATTAATAAATTTTTTTGAATATTATTTAATGAATTAAGTATTTTTAGCACATCCCCTTTTCTCTCTAGATCTATTATATAATCTTCGCATAAATTGTTATCTGATTTAAATATTTCTTCATCTATAATTACCTGTACATGTCTTTTTTTTGTTCTACATAGATCATAATATCTATTAATTGCAACTCTAAAAAGCCATGATGATATTTGAGAAACATCTATTCCATCAATATATTTTAATGCTTTATAAAAAGTATCTTGTGTTATATCCTCTGCATCCTCCTGATTGCAACCTAACTTTATTAAATAACAATGTATAATATTCATCTTATCCATAAATATTTTGCTTATTAAATCGTTTTTCATTTTATCCCCCTAACCTAAAGCAAAATATATGTTGAAATAACCATTTTAGAAGCCCCTCTATTACTAAAACGATTATAGGGCTAAAAAGTATACAATTAATTCATATATTGTTTAATAATATAATTTAGATGTTTTTTAGAACAGTTAAAAAACTATAAGAATTTATTATAAACTCTTATAGTTTCTATAGGTAGGAATTATAAATTAAGCAAACACCAAATTGCAGCTTTAAGCGTAATTATAACGTAAAATTTTCTTTTTCAACATTAGATTTTCTATTTCTTACACTTAATTCTTTATAAATCATAAAGCCAGCGAAAACGATAGCTGAATACCCTGCCAAAGGATATAGAATATTTACCAATTTATCAAAAGGAAGTACCCCTCCAAAGAACATACCAATAACAGTTAGTACTGTCGCAATGATATTAAACTTTTTAGTTTTGTCAGTAGCAAACTTTCTAACCACCATTAAAAGGAATGAAGCCACTGCTGAATAGATACTTAGTACTATTAACACTGAAAAAATCAATCCCAAGATAGGAGATATGTGGTTAGCAATTGCTAATGTTGGAACTTGTTGTCCTATAATCAATTTGTAATAAACAAGTTCACCTATTACAAGCGAAATAATTGCAATAGAAAAAGCAACAGTTCCAACAAAAGCTGCAGTTCTTGCTTCTTTTAAACTTCCTGCAGACGCTCCACAATTAACCTGAAATGGTATGCTAACCATAAGAGCAAGAAATGCATATAACGCTCCTGACCATGCCCAATTAGAAGAAGCGGATTTAAACCCTAACGTTGGCATAAGCCTGGTGGCTTCTGCCAATAAAGTCGGTTGTCCAAAAAGAGTAATAATCCCACAAATGCCTACTATTGCTACAAATAAAATTTTAATAGGCCCTATAATGCCTATTATGTCGATAAGTTTTTCTGCTCCTAACAATGTTGTCCCTAATGCAAGAATAGCTATAGCCCCAGTACCTATATATGTTGGTAATCCATAATATTGATGAATTGTTGCACCTCCACCTGCGAGCATAACTACAAATATAGCATACACTAATACAACACTATACCATACATAAACTTTACCTATAACTGTACCACAATAATATTCAAAAACATCATATGGATTAGGAAATTTCTTTTTCTGGCCTATTCCATATAAAATGTACGTTGAGGGAATCATTACAACTAGAAAAATAAAAGCTGCTATAATACCTTTTGTTCCATGTGCTGCGAAAAATTGCAAAACCTCCTGTCCTGTTGCAAACCCAGATCCAATCCAATATGCACACAATGCTCCCGCAAGAATTATTACTTTTTTTATACTAATTGGTTTTTTATCCACTTTTATTCACTCCTTGTATTTAAATTAGTTATTGCAAGGCTTCTTACACTATTTTTCATTAATAATTTTAGAAACGGTGTAAGAAATAAGTTTGTTTATTTTTATAAATCTCAAGTTTTAAATTACCATGTACTAATATAAGAAATCTTAATGATCAAACTACCGGCACGCCGGTAGTTATGATCTGTAAATTACCTTCCTATCATAATATTAAGGATTTCCACATCGGTGGATTTCATACCCTCACGGCCCATACGACCGATGTTCTGGATTGTCTTTTCGTAATCTTTTTCTACGAGACCTTCTCCAAATGGAAATACCTGATCGTATTTTGCCATCTCATAACCCATGATGCCTGCATCTACTGCACTGGAAATTTTTGCTGCACAGGAAGCCTTAGCGCCATCACACACAATGCCACCCACATTACCTAGAGTATTGATGATTGTCTTTCCAATGACATCATAATCAGCACCATTTAGATAGGCAATGCCACAAGCTGCAGATGCTCCAGCTGATACGGCTCCACAGTAAGCAGACAGGTTTCCAATATAATGCTTCTGATGCATAGACAGAAGGTTGCTCAAGATAAGAGCCCTGTAGAGGGTATCCTCATCTGCTTTCATATCTTGTGCATAAACGACAATCGGCATGGTACAGGTGATCCCCTGGTTGCCACTTCCTGAGTTGATAACTACCGGGAGAGCACAGCCATTCATTCTAGCATCGGAACCTGCTGCTGCTGCTGCTCTCGCCATGATTCGGACATCGTTATTGCCAGATTTTAGAAGAGTTCGTCCAACCTGAGCACTCCATTTATGATTCAGGCCTTCTTCTGATATGGCAGAATTGTACTTAATCTGTCTACTGATAATTTTTCTTACATCATCCAAGTTTACTTCATTGGCAAATTCGAGTATGTCCTTGATATTGAGCTTTGACTTATCTCCAGACTCTTGAGTTGTAATATCAGGTTGTGCAAATATCACCTCACCATTTTTTTCAATTCTAGCAATGTGATTATGCTTGATTTTGACCTCCACAGCTGCCGTTTTCTGTCCAGCTGTCAATTCCGCGCGAATGAAAAGATTTTCTTCGCTTTCTTCCAGCTCACAACTACAGAATCCCTGACTGTATAACACTCTGGTCTTATCGATATCTTCCTGTTTTACTTTGCTGATGACCTGAAGCTCCAGGTCTGCATTCCCTGCGACAACACCTAAGATGGCTGCAACTTCCACGCCTTTTTGGCCGCCAGAATTAGGTACGACAACGCCTTTCGCATTTTTAATAATATTACCGCTGCAGCGGATAACCATCCGTTCCGGCATCTGCCCAAGGACCTCTCTTGCCTTTGCGGCTGTAAACGCAATTGCAATCGGTTCTGTACATCCCATAGCTGGAATCAGTTCTATTTTTAATATTTTAACATAATTATCATATTGAATTTTATCCATTTACAAATTCTCCTTTTGGTACTGCTTAATTATTTATTTTTTAAAATATGTTATCTGACAAGTCTTGCATCCGTTAGCGATAGTATCTTCCAATTTAAATTCAAATCCCATGGTCTCTGCAATTGTTCTGTCACCGTCCATAGCCATGTCGCATAATTTCTCACAGGTTGCATCATCAAAGCCTAAATCCTGCCATGCTTTTAGCAGTGGACAGTGATGGAATTCCAAATACACTTTATCTTCTGTTTTGGTCTTGTATTCAACTTCATAAGTCTTTACGGCATTAGGACTTAGAAAAGTTTCTATAAAACAGGTAACGTTTTCTGGATCCTGACATTTGGATTTGATTTCAGCGCCCTGGACCTTACCTGTTTCTACAATTGCTTCACGTATTATTTTTTCTGCTTCTTTTGCCATGCCTGCATCTCTAGCCTTTGTGTATGTTAAACCGGTCCAGGTTGAACGATGTCCAATTGCACCTCGCGTAATGTCTACTACTGGATCACCTATTATACTAATTTTATTATCAATCATAATCTTTTTCTCCTTTTCTTCTTAAATTTTAACGCTTATTGGCGAATGTTCATCATAACTTAATTTTTAAATTTCTTTAGCTTCGAGTCTGTTATATGTGAATGTTGGGTTCAGCGTCATGTTGCATTCTCCAAATACTTCGATTGTTGATGCAATCGCATCGCTGACTACATCATGTTACAGTAAACCTTGTCATAACATAGGGAACACGTACATGGCTTGTACAATATTCACCTGCAAAGGTATTGGTCAGATTGTTAATAGCGGAGTTCATTAGTCTAGACTAATGAATCTATCATTTACGTAATCCATAAAACTGTAAACGTCTTTACTAAGGACAACGTCAATTTCCTCATAATATATTTTGCCATAACAACTACTCCAATAAATATTAGAGGTCTGTTCACTTCTGATATGACCACTAGCATGCCTAGTATATATAAAATATCAGCGATTAGCATCTCATACTATGTAACTCCATACTCAAGTACGTATTGTAATCATATCACGAAAAGTTGTATGAATCAACAGAATATTCAATGTTTTTGCAATATTTTTGTTTTACACTGGACATTCTATATAAATATTGTAATTTACACCTAAATATAACAACGATTACTGCTTTGTGATATGACCAGTGGCACTATTTTCATCGATATTTATACACTCCTCTTCTTTTCATATTGACTTTCCTTCTTTTTAACTCTATAATAATTTGAAAACAACAACATTAGGAGGTGGGTTTATGGTTGAAAAAAACTTCAATACATTAAAGAAACAAGTTTATGATGCTTTGTTTTCTGATATTATCAATGGAGTGTCTCCTGCCGATACTATCTTAACCGAAAAATTTTTGATGGAAAAATATAATGTCAGTCGTGCACCAATACGGGAAGCACTTACCCAACTAGCTGGAATTCATATCGTGTCCAGTATACCAAGACAGGGGTATAAAATTCTTCAGCCGAATAGACAACAGTTATTGGAAATCACTAAATTCCGTTCTGCCCTGGAATGTTCTTTTTTAGAAAGTTATTGTATCTATATCGATGAATCCTGGATCAAAGAACTGCGAACCATCTGTATGGACTACGTCAACTGTCCAGCCAATGATTTCATGACCCACTGGCATCACAACTGCCAATTTCATCTGAAATTGTTCTCTATTTACGGCAACCATTATGCCTATAAACTCTTGGAAGACGCTCTAAATATCCAGACTATCTTTTTCGTACAGAAAAAGTATTCCACTACCATGGATTTGCACCTTGCTTTAATTGACTATCTGGGAAAAGGCGAAATTGCAACAGCTGTTACCATTTTAAAAGCAGATATTGAAAACCTTCTGCTCCCGGCCATTGCTCCTACACCCATTGACAAGGACAGAAAGGTTCTCAATTTATAATAGCTACTCTTTTGCCTATAATAATGTCTTATTGTACACAAAAGAGACCTGCTCACGAATTTTATCCATGAGTAGGTCTCCAATTTATGTTTTTCTATGTTTTTGAGAGAGATACGCTAAGCTGATTGGCAAGATTTTCAACATAATCACGGTTACCTATTTCCAGCTACTCCTGGAAGTAAACTGTAGATTGATTTTCCTATTTTCTCTTCAAAATAATCTTTAACTTCTCAAATCTAAACGAAGAAGTCCGCAATTATTAAAATAATCTTTAGAATCTCTATGAAATAACTCTATTGTTCCACTTGCAATATTATCTTTTTTATCTACAATAGCCCATCTTACAAAACCTTTTTGGTCATAGTAGAATTTCCAATAATTAAGAGCCTGCTTCATTCTTTCACGTGTATTATAGTAAAAATCATCTCCGCCACAATTATCGCTATTAAATAAGGGAACTGCTTTTTATCAGAATATACTTTTAATAAGCTATCACAGTCATCTATAGAAATAAATCTTAAATTGAATCGTTTATTTTCAAATTCGGGGCAACTTACATATACACTATCCATATTTATTCTCCTTTTCAAATTACTACTTGTTTGCTGATTATATAACTAATCTTTTCCTCGCAGTTTTTTTACATTTGCGACATAAAATACTTGTCTATTGTACTATTAATAATTTATCACCCCTTATTCCATTTTACTTATAAGGTATACTGCATATATCAAAGATTGTTGCAGATTATTTCCGTTTTCATGGAATATAAAATTTTAATGCTTCCAGCCTTTTTGCTCGCTCAAACACTTTATGTAAAAACTCTTTAGCCGATAAATCCTCATAATCCCAATTCATGGCCTCTATTGCGGTAATCCTTCTGACCGAAGCCGTCACGACCAAAGCCATCACTTCACCATAATAAAAAAGGAACCGTTATCTAAAATATCGGTCCCTTTACATTACTTTTCTATTATCCTACTTTTACAACAGTTACTGTTGTGTCTATGAAGCCCATAACTTGAGAGCTTGTACTTATTAAAGTTAAACATGAGTTTCTAGTAGTTACTGGAACAAGAACTGTCTTAGCTAAATTTGATTTTTGGTTTTCCACAGGCTGTGGTGTTAACACTTGAACTCTAGTTTCTGAACCATCTAATAGCGTTTGATTGAGTTTTAATTGGACTATCGCCTCATTGGTTCCATAGGGAAGCGTGGTCCATACTGCAGATGTGCTATACGTTACTAAATATAGGCCTGGTACACTGAAAATTAATCTATTTCCTTTTAGTTGTATACTCCTGCCCATTTTTGTTCTATCAACTACTGAACCTAAAAATATTGGACTATTTGAAACTATATTCTGTAGACCTGGATATGAAGTTTCAATTGTGGCTAGCGATCTATCAGGTCTATCGTTGCATTGGTTATCACAATCTAAACATTCATAAGAATTTGTAGTACCCATTTATTTAAGCACCCCCTAATTTAGAAGATTTATTAATCACTATAAAGTATGCTACATTGCTAATATTGTTTACATAATTTTATATATATTTTTCGGTGTATTGAATTTTTGTTAATTGAAAAATTTATGTTTTTTACAGATTTGTTTTTACAAAAAATAGAGCTTATTTATATAATTAGAATTATACATGTGTATTATATAAATAAGCCCATGGAACTAGTAATAAATCTTATACTATTTACTGCTTACTTCTTTGTATTTTTCTTGCTTTTCTGCAATCTGGGCATCTTTTAGGTTCATTTTCGAATCCTTTTTCTTTATAGAATCCTTGTTCACCCTCAGTAAATATGAATTCCTTACCACAATTACTACAAACTAAAGTCTTATCTGCCATTATAAAATTGCCTCCAATTTAATTATGTTAACCCTGTTATATATTATGTCATACGGCAACATTTCGTACCATAAACAACCACAAAAGTTATTAACATTCTATACAATCTGATGCATGATATTTCAACTTCTAAAAATGATCTCTTGCCAATTCATCCCATGACATACAATGAAGGTCGCAATAATGGCTCTCATTCTAGTATGATCATTTAAATCATCTTGATTTACAACTTCATCGAATATAAAATTAAAGTAGTAAGTTTTTCTATTTATCATATTGACATAAGTAAAAAAAAAGTATACACTGTGTACATACAGTTAGCACAGTTAACACAGATGCACATGTTTCTTTAAAGGAGACTTAAAATGAAAATAATAATTTCAAACTCATCTGATGAGCCAATATACGAACAGATTACAACACAGATAAAAAATCATATTTTTAATGAACAATTAAATGAGGGCGATGCGCTTCCATCTATTAGAAGTTTAGCTATTGAGCTTCGAATTAGTGTTAGTACAACTAAACGGGCTTATGAAAAGCTTGAAGGGGAAGGATTTATAAACACTGTACCTGGAAAAGGATCTTATGTAGCAGGGCAAAACAAGGAGTTATTGAGGGAAAGAAAGATGAAAATTATTGAGGATAAATTAACAGAAGTTATTGAAGAAAGCAAATTTATTGATTTGTCTTTAGACGATTTGAAAGAATTACTTGATATTTTATCTGAAAATACTAAATAGAGGTGGGGATTAATACGGATAATATTTTAGAAGTTAAAAATTTAACCAAAAATTATAAAGATTTTACTTTAAAGGATGTAAATTTTGAATTGAAAAAAGGTTATATTATGGGATTTATAGGGCCAAATGGTTCCGGTAAAAGTACTACACTAAACCTTATAATGAATTTGATTAAAAAAGATTCGGGAGATGTGAAAATTTTTGGTCTTGATAACATAAAAAGTGAAAAAGATATTAAACAGAGAATAGGTTTTGTATACGATGAAACATACTGTTATGAAAATTTAAAATTAATTGAAATGAAAAATATAATAGCTCGGTTCTATAAAAACTGGGATGATAATGCATTTAATAAATATCTTTTAGATTTTAACTTACCTAAAAATAAAAAGATAAAAGAATTGTCAAAAGGTATGAAAATAAAATATTCTCTTGCTATTGCACTTTCACATAAAGCTGAACTTATTTTAATGGATGAACCAACTTCAGGGTTAGATCCTGTATTTAGAAGTGAATTATTACAAATTCTTCGTTTTATCATTCAAGATGAAAATAAGAGTATATTTTTTTCAACGCATATAACTACAGATTTAGAGAAGGTGGCTGATTCAATCACCTTTATTAATAATGGCAAGATAGTTTTTTCTGATTCTAAAGATGATATATTAGAAAAATACAAAATGGTGAAAGGTGATCGATCACTTATAACTGATAATATAAAACGAGAATTTATTGGAATAAATGAAAGTTCTTTTGGATTTGAAGCTTTAACTGACAACGCTGAAAGAATAAAAAAGGTTATTGGCAAAGACATTTTAATTGAAAGAGCAAGTTTAGAGGATATTATGGTTTATACGGTTAAGGGAGGTAGGAATGGGTAACTTAGTTCTAAAGGATATTCTTATGCAGAAAAAAAGTACTAAGGATTTAATGATAGCAATCTTATTAAATTTTATTATCATTTGTATTCTACAATTTCTAGGAGCTGCATCTGTTTATATTTTAACACCATCTATATTTGCAATTTCATTAATTACAAGCAGTTGCGGATTTGGTGAAAGAAATGATGTTGATAGGATGATTAACAGTTTGCCAGTAAGCCGAAAAGAAATAGTTATTAGCAAATATTTATCTAGTTTTATTTTTCTTATTATTGGAATTGCTATTACCATACTATTTGCTTCTATAATCAAATTTTCTGGACTTAGCCATATTAATAGATTTATGAATTTAACTGATATAATAATAGTTTCAATTTTTACTGTTGCTTATAGCTGCGTATATTTACCCATTTATCTATGGCTTGGATACTTAAAATCACAATTGATTAACAAGATTTTAAATTATTTTATGTTTATTTGTGTAGCTATAACAGTTGTGCTAGTTACTGTCATTGACAATGGGACTGCAAAAGACTCTATAATGAATTTTGTGATTTTGCCTAATTTTGAATTATTTATGGTTATATCATTTATATGTTTCTCAATCATATTAATTTCAATATCAATTTTTACTTCATTCAAGGTTTATATTAATAAGGATTTATAAATTAAATAATAAGTTTAAAAACTTATTAAAATTCAATATTTGGGGGTAGTAAATTGTTAATAGCAACTATTACAGATTATATTGTGAGAAAGCAATCTGCATTTTTTTTCTTAGGAATCGCAATTATATTATCAATAGGAATATATATAAGAATAAAAAATAAGTAAGGGTTTAATGGAGGGAGTAATATGTTTAATTTAGTTTTAAAGGACCTTAGCATTACCAAAGGAACTTTTCCAGTAGTTTTAATACTATGTTTTACAAATAATATGTTTTTCATAAATGCTCCAGCATTTATTTATATAATAGTTCCACCACTTATTGCCTATGAGTATTTTAAGAACTCTTGTGGAAATGATTATAAGTATAATTCCAATATTATGTTTAGTAGTTTACCAGTAAACAGAAGAGAGGTAGTATTTTCAAAATATATAGAATCCATGCTATTTTTAATTTTTGCTATTATTTGCACTATAGTTTTCACATTTGTATTTAGGCGTATAGGGCTTTCTGGTTTAGGCGGTGGTACTTTTATTCATTTAAGTAAGTTAATGCATCTTGATGATTTTAGCAAACTTATGAATTTCAAAAGTATAATTATGTATTCTCTTTTAAGTACTATATTGTTAATATCTATTTATTTCCCGATTTATTTCAAATTAGAATATTTAAAAGTACGAAATATTTTTGCTCTTGTAAGTCTTCTTATTTGTTTTGTTCCAATCTTATTTTTGTACATTATAGGCATTGAAAATGTTTATAATATTATTAAATATTTTATTGGTATACCAGGTATAATAGCTAATGTTGCCATCATAGGTATATTACTTATAATATTGTACACATCGGTGAATATATCAATTAAATATTATGAGAACAAAGATTTAATTCTTTAAAAGAACATTTGTTCTTATTATAGAAGCCTAAAGTCCAATTCTCATAAAGCCTACTGTGAAAGGTAAATGTTTATACTTTCTTGTACCTGTATGTATAAATCCTAAACTGCTGTACCAATTCCTTAATTTTGTATTTTCTTCAATTAATCCAATAGTCATTTTAGTGCTTCCCATTTCTCTGACTCTATGCAATGCAAAAATGATTATTTCTCTGCCATAACCTTTATGACGATATTCTACCAATATAGCAAGATTATTCAGTTCAAAACTCCCACCATCATTCTTGCTAAGCGAAAAATAACCTACAACTACACCATTATCAAGATAAGCAAACATTAATCGACCTCCATCATACTGCTTATATAATTTTTCAGCCTTCATAAAACTTGCATTTCCAGGGCAATTCTCTTTTGTAAGATTAAATTGTTGTGCTATAGTTTCAAAACTTTTTCTAATTACTTCTACACACACTTTAATCTCATCTCTTTCTATCTGCCTTATCATTTTTATCGGCTCCTTAACACATATTACTTAATATAAAACGTTCTCTCTACACAATTAAATAAACATTCTTAATTATACCATGATTACCATAAATTAAGCATACTTACAACTCTTTAAAAATGATTAATAGCCCCTGTGAATCGAAGCACATTTTCTAAACATAAGTCATATGATAATTTTATAATACTATAAAAGGAATAGAAATATGTATAAGGATTATGGACCAAAACCATTTGTAGTTAATATTGAGGAGGCTACTAAGCTAAACAATACTTATCGTACTGCTTTATGGACAGGAAGCCATTTGCAACTTGCCTTGATGAGCATCAAGATTGGGGAAGACATAGGTTTAGAGGTTCATCCCGATCTTGATCAATTCATACGTATTGAACAAGGTCAAGGAATAGTTGAAATGGGTGATAGAAAAGATATGTTGGATTTTAAAGAAAGAGTCTATGATGACTTTGCCTTCGTTATACCCGCGGGTAAATGGCACAATTTAATCAATACAGGTTATGAACCACTTAAATTGTACTCTATTTATGCGCCACCTCAGCATCTACGTGGTACAGTTCATGTAACTAAAGCAGATGCAAAAGCTGCTGAAGATCAACGCGGTGACTACTATCAAAAGGGACAAAGAACTCATAGGCAAACCAAGGAATTTACCTTAAGTGAACTTGCTCAGTATGATGGTGCTATGGGAAAACCTGCTTATGTAGCAGTTAATGGAATTGTATATGATGTAAGCGATAATTCAAAATGGAGCGGAGCTACACACTTTGGCTTAACTGCTGGTAAAGATTTAAGCTTACAGTTTGAAAGTTGCCATGGAGTTGCAAGCAAACTAGTTAATATTACTACGGTAGGTGTACTTAAATGGGGATTATAAAAATCATGTAAATATGTTTATTCATATATTAATCATGAAGGGGTGGTATTATATGAACATTTATAGCAGTATAAAATTTGCTGATATTGTATTTGAGGGCGGTGGTGTAAAGGGTATCGGTCTTGTCGGTGCCTTAAAACCATTTGAGCAAAAAGGATATCAGTGGAAAAATATTTCTGGAAATTCTGCGGGGTCTATTGTTGCTGCACTAGTTGCAGTCGGCTACTCAAGTTATGAGATAAAAAAATTAATGATAGATCTAGATTATACAAAAATTGCCGATAAAAATTATTCTATCATGCCTTTTTTCTCTAATGCTCACAATTTACTTTTTAAAAAGGGTCTTTTTAAAGGAGATTATATAAAAAACTGGATTGATGATGCTCTTTCAAATAAACTTAAACTACGCAGTAAAAAAAAAGTAACTTTTGGAGATTTGATAATTCCAGATGAGCAAGGTATTCTTTTGAATAATAAAAAGTATAAAAGAAAATATAAACTGCACATTATAGCAACGGACATAAGCCGCGGAAAGATGATAATACTACCTGAAGATATTGCTGAATATGGCATAAATCCTGATGAGTTTGAGGTAAGTTTGGCAATTAGAATGAGCATATCTATTCCATATTTTTTTCAGCCTGTAAAGTTATTTAAAAAAAATTCTAATAGAAAATCTCTAATTGTTGATGGTGGTGTTTTAAGCAATTACCCAGTTTGGATTTTTGATGTAAATGGTATACCAGACTGGCCAACCATTGGTTTTAAACTTGGAGGGAATAAAGAAATACGAGAACATAAAATTACAAATATTTTAAACTTCACTAGCTCAATAATTGAGACTATGCTAGAAGCACAAGATGATATTCATATAAGCGAGATGGATTTTTTACGAACAGTAAAAATCGATACTCTTGATATAAAAACTACAGATTTCAATATAGAAAGTAAAAAAATAATTGATTTATATAATTCCGGTGAAGCTTGTGCTAGGAGTTTTCTCCAAACCTTTGAAAGCGACTTTAAAAAGCATAGAATTATGAGAGTTAATTCTCTTAATAATAGAACTTTTAAACGTATTTGTGACAGTTTTACATCAGATGATATTTGTTAAATTTTTACTTTGAAATTTTTAGAATTTAACTTGTAACGAAACCATTTACTTTTGAAAATATCATAAAAAAAACGTAACAAGCAGAAATTCACTTGGTACGTTTTTTATTTTAAATCCATATTGTTACATGTATAAAGCGATTTTTACATTTCTTTTTTTATACCGCGACTTATTGTGTTTTCATAATCTATAAATTCATATACGTCTTTCTCAAATAAATCACTAAAACTTTTAAGTTCATCTAAATTTAATTCTTCAATTGCCTTATTTTTTTTCTCACATGTAATAACAATATTTCCTATAACGGAGTGAGCATCTCTAAATGCCATTCCCTTATTAACAAGATAATCTGCAGCTTCCGTAGCATTTAAAAAACCTCTTTTAACGGCATTATGCATATTAGCTTTTTTAATTTTTAAAGTCCCTAACATTTCATTCATAATTTTTATGCATTTTAATACTGTATCAACAGCATCAAAGAAAGGTTCTTTATCTTCTTGCATATCTTTATTATAGGCAAGTGGGATTCCCTTCATAGTTGTAAGGAGACTCATTAAATCTCCGTACACTCTTCCAGTTTTTCCTCTTATTAATTCTGCTGCATCTGGGTTTCTTTTTTGAGGCATTATACTACTACCTGTGGAGAACTCATCACTAATTTCAATGAAATTAAATTCTTTAGTACTCCATAAAATTAATTCCTCACTAAGTCTACTAAAATGCATCATTATTATAGAGAAGGCAGATAGAAGTTCTAACAAATAATCTCTATCACTTACTCCATCCATAAAATTATCTACAGGCTTTTTAAACTCTAACTCTTTTGTTGTAAATTTTCTGTCAGTATCATACGTTGTTCCAGCAAGAGCACAACATCCAAGAGGATTTTCATCCATAATTTCAATAGCACTAGTAAGCCTTTTTTTATCTCGACTAAGCATACTGTAATATGCCATTATATGTTGCTTAAATGTTACTACCTGAGCTCTTTGCATATGTGTATAACCTGGCATTATAACAGCATTTTCATTCCCTAATATTTTAATTGTTTCTAAAATTATATCTAAATTATCAATAACATCCAAGGCCTTATATTTTGAATATAATCTCATATCTACTGCAACTTGGTCATTTCTGCTTCTTGCTGTATGGAGTTTCTTACCTACTTCACCTACAGTTTTAATAAGGTTTATTTCCATAAAGCTATGAATATCCTCATAATCGCCTTCGATTTTTAATTTACCTTCTTTAATGTCTGACATTATAGAATTTAAACCGTCAACTATAGTTTTACTTTCTTCATTTTTTAAAATGTTGCATTTTGCAAGCATTTCAACATGAGCAATACTTCCCATAATATCTTCATAATACAATTTTTTATCAAAGCTAAGAGAACTATTAAAGTCCTCCATAAGCTTACTTTCTTTACTCAAAAATCTTCCGCCCCAAAGTTTCATATTGTCACCCACTTTACCTTTTGTATATTTTGTAATTTTTATTTAAAATTATTTAAATGTTTATATGCTTTTATTTTACTTGGTAATGCGAACAAGTTAATAAATCCTTCTGCATCTTTATGATCATATAATACGCTAGCTCCAAATGAAGAGATACTTGCATCGTATAGTGCATTAGGTGATTCTTTACTTGCTACCATAATATTTCCTTTATAAAGCTTCAATGTAACAGATCCTGTTACAGTTTCTTGAGTTTTATCTACAAAGGCATCAAGAGCTTCTCTCATTGTAGTAAACCAAAGTCCATCATAAACAAGTTCTCCGTATTTTTGTGATACTTGGTATTTATAGTGAAGAGTATCTTTATCTATAGTTATTTCCTCTAGCTCTTTATGAGCTGCATAAAGAACAGTACCACCTGGTGTTTCATATATTCCTCTTGATTTCATTCCAACAAGTCTATTCTCTACTAAATCTACAATACCTATTCCATTTTCTCCACCAATTTTATTTAATATCTTAACGATATCTATTGGTTCAAGCTCAACTCCGTTAACTTTTGTAGCAATTCCCTTTTCAAAATATATATCTACAAGAGTAGGTTCATCTGGAGCTTGTTCTGGGGGTGTAACCATAAGGTACATTTCTCTTTTGTGATCATTTTTAAAATCTTCAATATCTCCGCCTTCGTGACTTGCATGCCATAAGTTTTGATCAACTGAATATATTTTTTCCTTACTAACATTTATTTCTATACCTCTAGCATTAGCATAATCTATAGCATCTTCTCTTGACTTTATATCCCAAATTCTCCAAGGAGCAATAATCTTAATAGATGGATCTATAGCTGCTATTGCAACTTCAAATCTAACTTGATCATTTCCCTTACCAGTACATCCGTGACATATATATTTGGCCCCTTCTTTATGTGCAATTTCTACAAGTTTTTTAGCTATTAATGGTCTTGCATAAGCTGTACCTAATAAATACTTTCCTTCATATGTAGCATTTGCTTTAACTCCTTTAAATACATACTCTTTGATGAACTGCGCTGTTAAGTTCTCAATATATATTTTCACAGCTCCTGAACTCATAGCCTTTTTCTCAATTGCTTTCATATCATCTTCTTGTCCAACATTAATACATGCCGCTATAACATCCATATCATAGTTTTCCTTAAGCCAAGCTATTATTATAGAAGTATCTAATCCTCCTGAATATGCTAAAACTACTTTTTCTTTCATTTTAATTTCCCCTTTCGATTTTGTTTATTTTATACTAATATCAACCTATTAATTATTTTGATTAATAATCATGTTTACTAACTTGTAATTAAATATATGTGGATATAAGCTTTACCCTAAAGCACTTTATTTAAAAACTCTCTAGTTCGCCGCTCTTTAGGAGCCATAAACAATTCTTCTGGCGTTCCCTCTTCTACTATTTTTCCTCCGTCCATGAAAATAACTTTATCTGCTACATCTTTTGCAAACCCCATTTCATGGGTTACAACAACCATTGTCATGCCTTCTTTTGCAAGATCTTTCATTACTCCTAGAACCTCTCCTACTAGTTCCGGGTCTAATGAAGAGGTTGGTTCATCAAATAACATTATGTCAGGTCTCATAGCGAGTGACCTTGCTATAGCTACTCTTTGTTTTTGACCTCCAGATAACTTGGACGGGTATTCATCTACCTTTTCTTTAAGTCCAACCTTTTCAATAATTATTTTTGCTCTTTTTAGCACTTCGTCTCTCTCTTCATGTTTAACTGTAATTGGAGCTTCGATTACATTTTGAATTACAGTCATATGATGAAATAAGTTAAAGTTTTGAAATACCATACCTACTTTTTCAATGGTATTTCTCATATGCTTTTTATTTTTAACATCTAACTTTTCTCCCTCAATAAAAACTTCACCATCATTGGGTACTTCAAGGTGATTTAAACACCTTAAAAATGTGCTTTTACCTGAACCGGAAGGACCTATTATAACTAACACTTCTCCTTTTTCAACAGTTACATTTAAACCTTCAAAGACTGTTAGTTTACCAAATTTTTTAGTTAAGTTTTTAGTCTCAATCATATACATCCTATATCACCTCTGCTAATATACTGACAGTTTTTTTTCGTAATGTGAAAATACTGTAGTAAAAATTGTTGTCATTAAAAGATACAAACATCCTGCTATAAAGAAAGCTTCCATTGGTCTAAATGTTGATGAAGATAAAATCTGTGCTTTTCTCATAACTTCCGACATAGTAATTGTTGACACCAATGACGTATCTTTAAGCATTGTTATAAACTCATTACCAACTGATGGAATAATTATCTTGAAAGTTTGTGGTAATACCACTCTTTTCATAGTATCTATATAGGTAAATCCTAATGATCTGCAAGCTTCAAATTGCCCCTTATCTACCGATAGTATTCCGCCTCTTATTATTTCTGCCATATATGCACCTGAATTTAAACTAAGTCCTATTATTGCCGTTTGAAAGGGTGAAAGCTGAACACCTACAAATGGTAGTACATAATAAAAAGCAAATAATTGAAGAAGCATAGGTGTTCCCCTGAATATCCAGGTGTAAAACCCTGCTACACAAGCCAGCAATTTATTTTTAGATAGTTTCATTAAGGCTGTAATTATCCCTATTAAAGTTCCGATTACTACTGATATTATAGTTAGTTCTATTGTAAGCAAACTTCCTTGTAATAACACAGGAAACATTTCTTTTAAAATACTTATATCCATTCTTGACCTCCCAATATTTCCCTAAAGCAAATAACAATTATTAATAGTTATTTCTTATATGCGTCAAATCCGAACCATTTTTGAGAAATCTTAGAAAGAGTTCCATCGGCTTTTAGTTCATTAAGTGCTTTTTGCACAGCTGCTTGTAATTCCTTATCTTGTTTTTTAAATCCAATTCCAATAGGTTCTTTACTAATTTGTTCATTTAAAACTTTAAATTGACCGGGCTTCTTGGCTACATAATATTGGCCAACTTGAGCATCCATAACTACTGCATCTACTCTTCCAATTGATAAGTCCTGGTATGCATCCGTAATTTTGTCATACCTTTTGACTTCCTTGAGTCCCTTCATCGCTGTTGCTGCAGTATCGCCTGTAGAACCTAACTGACAAGATACTATTTTGCCTTTTAAATCGTCTATTTTTGTTATTTTCGTATTTCCTTGTTTTACAATAGCAACTTGACCACCCATCACATAAGAGTCTGAGAAATTTATACTCTTTTTTCTAGCATCTGTAATACTCATAGCTGAAATTATAACATTGAATTTTGATGATCCAAGAGCTAAAACCATTCCATTAAAATCATTAGTAATATATTCTGTCTTTACTCCTAACTTCTTTCCTACTGCATCTCCTAAATCCACATCAAAACCAACTAACTTATTTTTAGAATCTCTAAATTCCATTGGAGGATAAGAATCATCTAGTCCTACCGTAAGTTTACCTGATGCCTTAACTGCTTCTAACGAATTAACCTTTGCTTGTTTCTGCCCACAACCGACAAGTAATACACTTGCCATAGTAACTATTAATATTATCGACATGAATTTTTTCAATTTAGCATTCCCCCATTTATAATATAATAACGCTATGAATATTTATACATTTAATTGTATATTGAATATTCTATTTATATTTTCTTTATTTACTGACAGTCGACTAGTGTTACTGGTTTGACTGGCTTTCTTTTATTTATTATATATTACTTTTAATAAAAATGCAATGTATTTTACTAATATTTATTCATTATATATGATAATTATGCATGGCGTGTTATGAAAACTTTTTCAAACTAGGCTATTTAATGATTTTCACAAAAAAACAAAAATGCCATTAGCTTTTATAATAAGCCACTGGCATTTTTATTTTTTTATAAAGCAGTTAATCAGCCATATTGAATACTTCTAAATCTTCACTTCTAATATTTTTCTTCATAATCTCTACTAATGCTTTTGCAGTGTCTAGGGATGTTAATACACCGAGTGAACTTTCAATTGCTGTTCTTCTAATTCTAAACCCGTCTGTTTTTGAATCATTTCCTTTTGTAGGGGTATTTATAACTAAATCAACCTGCCTGCCTTTAATTACATCAATTATATTAGGCGTTCCATCCGAAATCTTTTTAACCTCTATGGTATCAATTCCATTATCTCTTAATAGCTTAGCTGTACCTTTCGTCGCTATAAATTTATAATTTAGTTCACTAAATCCCTTAGCTATATATAAGAATTCATCATAATCTAGTGGGTTTATTGTTGCAAGTATAACCCCGTTTTCTTTTTTAATCTTCATACCAGATGCAATAAAACCTTTATATAAAGCCTCATCAAAAGTTCTTCCTATTCCTAAAACCTCTCCAGTTGATCTCATTTCCGGTCCAAGACATACCTCAACCTCTGGAAGTTTTTGAGTCGAAAATACTGGTACCTTAACCGACACTAATTTAGGTTCCTTGTAAATTCCGAATCCATACCCAAAATCCTTTAATTTTTCTCCAAGCATTACCCTTGTAGCAAGATCTACTATTGGGACTTTACTAACCTTACTTATGTATGGAACTGTACGGCTAGCCCTTGGATTAACCTCTATTATATAAAGTTCATCTTTGAATTCTATAAATTGAATATTAACCATACCTATAACTTCAAGGCCTATTGCTATTTTTTTTGTATATTCTAATATTTTATCTTTTATTGCATTCGATATGTTTTGGCTTGGATATATTGTAATACTATCTCCAGAATGAACCCCTGCTCTCTCTAGATGTTCCATAATTCCTGGAATTAATATTTCTTCCCCATCACAGATAGCATCAACTTCTATTTCTCTACCTAATAAATACCTATCAATTAGGACAGGATTTTTCTTATCCTTTTCAAATGCATTCTTTAAATAATGTCTTAGTTCCTTTTCTTCATAAGTGATTTCCATTCCCTGCCCACCTAATACATAAGATGGTCTAACTAAAACCGGGTATCCTATATTTTCAGCCTCACATAATCCATCTTTTATATTCCAAACTGCCTTTCCTTTGGGTCTGTTTATATTTAATTTTTCTAGTAATGCATCAAATTTCTCTCTGTCCTCTGCTGCATCTATTTGATCAGGTTTAGTTCCGTATATAGGTATCTTTTTTTCACTTAAGAACTGAGCAAGTTTAATAGCTGTTTGACCTCCAAATTGAAGTATAACTCCATCTGGTTTTTCTTTTTCAACAATATTAAATACTTCTTCCTCTGTTAGTGGTTCAAAATATAATTTATCTGAAATATTAAAATCCGTACTTACAGTCTCGGGGTTATTATTTACTATAATAGTTTCAATTCCTAGTTTTTTAAGGGCAATTACACTATGAACAGATGCATAATCGAACTCAATGCCTTGGCCTATCCTTATAGGACCTGATCCTATTACCATAACCTTTTTCCTATTACTCACTTCAACCTCATCATATTCATCATAAGTTGAAAAATAATATGGTGATAATGCTTCAAATTCCCCACCACATGTATCTACCATCTTATATACAGGTTTAATATCCAATGTGTTTCTGAGTTCATAAATTTCATTTGGGCATGTGCCTAATAAATCTGCTATTCCTTTATCAGAAAATCCTTTTTTCTTTAGTAGGTATAACCATTCTTTATTCATATCCTTTAGTGTAGATTTTTTTATCTTTTCTTCTTCATCTACTATCCATTTGATTTTATTTACAAAGAAATTATCTATTCCTGTAATTTCCGAAATCTTTTGGGCTCTATAATCACGACGGAGCATCTCAGCTAAATAGAATATTCGTTCATCATCAGCAGCCATTACTCTTTTCTTTAATTCGTTTAAGCTTTTCTCTTCTAATGAATCATATTGCATTGAATATTGTCCAATTTCTAGAGACCTAATCCCTTTTAATAGTGCTGCTTCAAAGTTACTCCCAATTGCCATTATTTCGCCAGTTGCCATCATTTTTGTACCAAGCACCCTATTTGCATCATCAAATTTATCAAAAGGCCACCTAGGGATTTTAACAACTACATAATCGAGGCTTGGTTCAAAACATGCGTAAGTTTTTTGTGTTACCGCATTTTTAATTTCATCTAGTGCATATCCTAATGCTATTTTGGTTGCTACTTTTGCAATAGGATATCCCGTAGCCTTTGAAGCTAGTGCTGAAGATCTACTTACCCTTGGATTAATTTCTATTACCGCATACTCAAAGCTTTTTGGATCAAGTGCAAGTTGAACATTACAACCACCTTCAATACCTACACTATTTATAATATCTATAGATGCACTTCTAAGCATTTGGTACTCTTTATCAGAAAGTGTTTGACTTGGTGCTACAACAATACTATCTCCAGTATGTATTCCAACAGGATCTATATTTTCCATATTACATATGGTAATGCAATTGCCTAAGCTATCCCTCATAACTTCATACTCTATTTCTTTCCATCCTTTAATACTCTTTTCTAAAAGAACTTGCCCTATAGAACTTAATTGTAATCCTAACTCTAGAATTTCAATTAGTTCCTCCTCAGTTTCAGCAATTCCACCTCCACTACCGCCCATAGTATATGCGGGTCTTACAATTACAGGATAACCTATTTCACTTGCAAACTTTACTCCAGAGGCTACATCTGTAGCAATTTCACTTTCTACAACCGGCTGATTAATTTCTTGCATCAAATCTCTAAAAAGTTCTCTATCTTCACCTTTTTTTATTGCTTCAATAGAGGTTCCAATTACTTTTACATTATATTTTTCCAAAATCCCTTTATCTGCCAATTCTACAGCTAAATTTAACCCTGTTTGACCGCCCATACCGGCAAGTAAACTATCCGGTCTTTCCTTTGCAATAACCTTCTCTAAAAATTCTATAGTTAAAGGCTCTATATAAACAATGCCAGCAATTTCTTTATCTGTCATTATTGTTGCTGGATTGCTATTTACAAGTACAACTTCTACGCCTTCCTCTTCTAATGCTTGACAAGCCTGTGTTCCAGAATAATCGAACTCCGCAGCTTGACCTATTATTATTGGACCTGATCCAACTACTAATACTTTTTTAATATTTTTATCTAATGGCATATGAATTCCTCCCGTATAATCTGTTATTATCTTTTTTTATGTATTTTATCTTATAAAAATGGCTGTTTAAATTATTCTATATAAATGAAAGAAATTTATCAAAGATTACATCTATATCCCTTGGTCCAGGGCAAGCTTCCGGATGAAACTGAACGCTAAACATTGGAAGACTTTTATGTCTCATTCCCTCTATGGTTCCATCATTTACACTAACATGTGTAACCTTCATATTTTCAGGAAGTTTGCTTACATAATAACCATGGTTCTGTGATGTAATATAAACCTTATTCTCTTCTATATCTTTAACTGGATGATTACATCCTCTATGACCAAATTTAAGTTTTGCCGTTTCCCCACCAAGGGCTAATGCTAAAAGTTGATGTCCTAGACATATTCCTACTATAGGCTTTTTACCTATAATCTCTTTTATCATTTTAATAACATCTTGTAAATCTTTTGGGTCGCCAGGTCCATTTGATAAAAACACCAAATCTGGGTTAACGTTTAATATTTGCTCCGCCGTAGTATCTGCTGGAAAAATTGTTAGTTTACAATTTCTTTTTTTAAACGACCTAAGTATGTTCTCTTTTATTCCAAAATCTACAATAGCTACATGTTGACCGCTGCCCTCAATTGTATAACACTTCTTTGGTGTAACCTTCATTACTGCATTACTATTACTAAAATTCATAAGTTTTTGATCTATTTCATCTTTTGTAAGCTCTGTAGTCGCTATGATTCCTTTCATAGTACCATTTTCTCTAAGTATTTTTGTTAATGCTCTTGTATCAATACCTTCAAGTCCTATTATTTTATTTTGTTTAAAATAACCTTCGAGATCCATTTCGCATCTCCAGTTACTAGGATAATCACATTTTTCTCTGACAATAAAACCTTTCACCTTAGGAGACTTTGATTCTACATCTTCTAAATTAATTCCGTAATTCCCGATAAGTGGATAAGTCATAGTTACTATTTGGCCATAATAAGATGGATCCGTTAAAATTTCTTCATATCCAGTCATACCTGTATTAAAAACCACTTCTCCAACACTTTCTTCTAAATATCCAAACAAATTACCTTCAAAGATTATTCCGTTTTCTAAAATCAACTTACCTTTCATATTAAATCCTCCTTAAATTGCATAAAAGTACATATTATTCCAAGTATATTAAGAAAGATAACAAAGCAACTATTAAAATAATCACTCTGTTATCTTTCTTAATATGGTAATCGCATTTATTAATGAAATAAAAAATATACTTACAGTTTTATTGCACAAAGCAGCAGCGGCTGCATTATATTTAATAATATTAAATTTAAAATTGACAGAATAAATAACACATGCCATAATTATCTATACTCCTTCCTAGCCTCACAGGGCTAACTTAAAAGTGTACCTTTGTTTAATTTGTAATTTCTTCTTATTTTAATGTAAATTTTACGATTTGTCAATGTATAATTATAAAATTTAATTGCAACTTTATTCAAAGTCAATAATGTATAACTATATTTATTATTATTTATAAATCACTTCAATACACCTTTATCATAGAATATATAAGGATTTAACACGTTTTTTTAAAAATAGGAATGAGAAATAGAAAAACCGTAATTTAGGCTTTTCTATGTATAATTATACTAAGAGCTTTCCATGTTACTTCTCCATTTTACGTATGTTTAGATGTTATAATTACAATGTATTTTTAATTTAAACTAATTAATTTTATAAATCAGACTCAGTATAGTATACAATACCCAACGCACCAGGTCCAACGTGAGTTCCGATTACTGGTCCGATAGGAGCTATGTCCACTTTTTTTCCTATATATTTTTCAACTATTTTTGCAAATTCAATTGCTCCTTCAACATCATTTATGTGATGGATGATTACTTCTCCTAGTCCATGTTTTGTTATATCCTCAATAAATTTATCAACCATAGTTTGAATCGCACGTTTTTTAGTCCTTACTTTATCAAATAGTTCTGTTTTCCCATTTATTACAGTAAGAATAGGCTTTATCTGAAAGATAGTACCAAGTAATGCACTTGCACCTCCTATTCTACCTCCTTTTTTTAAATATTCTAAAGTGTCAGGTATAAACATGAATTTACTTCTTTTGATGTTATCTTGCGTTATATTAATTACTTCATTTATTGACTTTCCTTGATAGACTGCCCTCGCTGCTGTCAATACTGCAAAGCCAAGTTGCATTGAGTTGGATCTCGAATCTATAATTTTTATCACTGCATTTGGGTACTTTTCAAGAATCATGCTCTTTGCAAGGCATGCATTTGAATAAGTTCCACTCATATCCGACGACATAAAAATACAAACCACTTCATTATTATCACTTACTTGGTTTTCTAGAATAGTATACATTTCAGCAAGTGGTGGTTGCGATGAAGTTGGAATACTTAAGTTTTTACCTAGTTTTTCATAAAAAGTTTCATTTTCAATATTTATCTCTTTAAATTCCTCGTTTTTAAAAATAACACTTAACGAAACTATAGAAATATCATATTTTTCTTTTAGGTCAGCATTTATATATGAAGTGCTATCTGTTATTATTTTTATAGGCATAATCAATCCCTCGCTTATTAAATATTAAGTATATTATACTACAAATATATGTTTCAAAATGTATATAAAAAAATTAAACCACGCTTATATTACATAAACGGATAATAAGATGTAATATATTACATAAATTATTAAATTATTTTGAACTTTTACAAATAGCACTCAAATACCTCGCCATATGTTATACTTATAGTGTTAAAAGTGGGTGGTATAAATAATATGATATATTAGATCAATTAAAATGAATAATATTTATAGTTAAGGCTTTAATATAATACAAAGGGAGGTGCTGCAAAAATATAGGTTAACACTAAGATTTTTACCTATATTACTGAGCAGAAAAATATGAATAAAGATGACGTAAAAAATGAAGAAAATAAGGATAATAGTGAAAGTATAAATAAATTGTATTCGAATGACGACAAATCGGAAAATTATAACTCTAAAACTGGGTATGGTGCATCAAACAAGTTGAAAGATGATCCGGAAAGTAAAAAATACATAAAAGAAATGCAGGATATTGCAGACAAAAATGAGTTTAAAAATAACATAGTATTTATAGGGTTTGGAATAGTTATAGTGTCTATAATTATATTTTCTATTTTAATGAACACTTCATTCATGAAACCCAAAACAGATGTAGTTGTAAATAAACCCGTTACAAAAAGTTCTGATACTACTACTACTACTACTACTGCTGCTGACGCAACTAAACCTAAACCTATTATTGCTCCTACTAATATTTATGAATATTTAAATGTCGAAGCTAACAGAACCTCGCTTTTAAAAAAAGCAATTACTTTAAATCACGGAAGTAAAAAGGGACTTAACGTATACCTCTTATCTGAAATTTTAAGATCTAATACCTACGCTATTCCCGCAGAAACAACAACTGTTAAGCAATTGATGGCATCCTTATTATCTATGGATTGGAAAAAGAATCGTGACGTCTCGCAGCTGAAAAAGGGTGATATATGTTTCACTACAGATATGCCAGACAAAGTCGGTACACCTTCTCATGCGTACATATTTATGGGTTGGGTAAAAGAAGGCAAGACTGATTATGCTAACATATGTGATGGACAAGTCGAAGAATTTGGTAATATACTTCATAAACGGAATTTATCTATTGATACTACAGAAAAAGATAAATTTAGCTTTTTTATTAGAAAATAGAATGTTTTTATCAAACCTAATAAAAATAATACCCTAGGATATCCTGGGGTATTATTTTTATTAAGTTTTTTTAATAAAATAAAGAGCCGTGTATATCTGAAACAAAAAATATCTTCACTTATAAAAACTCCCTTTTTAAGAAATTAATTCTTATGTTTTATAATTCCTATAGCTGTACCTATAATATATGTATCTTCACTATCAATAACAATAGGTTTATATTTTTCATTTTCAGGCATTAGTAATATTCTATCACGACCTATGGAAAGTCTCTTTAGGGTAGCATTTCCACCTATATATACTGCCACAATATCCTTATTGTTTGCTGCTTGTTCCTGCCTTATAACCACATAATCCCCATCATCTATGTTAGCTCCAATCATACTATCACCTTTAACTTTTAAAATAAAAGGATTCTTAACTCCCTTTAACCAATACTTTGGAATGTAGAAATTGCCTTCTATTTCGGAATTAATCTGTATAGGTTCCCCTGCTGCTATATCACTGTATACAGGAAGTTCCACTAATTCCTCGTTTATGTACTCATAGTCACCTTTTTCATCATTTACTATAATATCAGATATTCTACTGTAATCCCTCATAAAGTCATATGCTCTGCCATGTCTTATATCACAATATTGAAAATTCTCTAGATCATCAACATTCAAATTGTTAACTATTATATCCTCATTGGTTTCCATAGGTTTTTCTTGAGGTTCATAATTATTTTTAAATATATATGATTTTACTTTTTCTCCTAGAGGCCTAATATTAACTCTTTTGCCTTTTACCATCCATGAATTAGCATTATATTCTCCATCTATATCAATAAGAAATGTCATAGTAGAATAAGATTTCTGTTTATAAAGAGCATTAATAAACTCCAATTGTACCTTAGTTAAATGTTCACTTTTGTCAATTATAATATGAGTATACTCGCCCATTGAAACAGACTCTAACATTTTCAGTGCATATATATTAACATCTTCGTCATCAACGAAGTTTTTTAAATTAAGCTTTTCATTATACATAATCATAAGTTCATATATCGCTTTTCTAGCAGTAGAATTTTTATTAATTCTTTGTGGACCTTGGCCTTTTTCACATTTTCTACCTATTCTATTTACTTGTAGATACAAATCGGTTTTCAAGTAATTACAACTTTTAATCCACTTTACCTCATCTATAAAAAACTGAGTATAATCGATCTGTAGTATTCTTAATCTCGGATAATTCTCCTTAACTTTCAATATACAATCTTTCATAATGTTTTTCTTATCATTCTCTATGATTATTTCTTTTTTTAATTTATATCTATCTTCATATTTCAAAAAATATTTATGTATAATACTTTCTAATGTAAGTACTTGGGGCTTTATTTTTTCATTAGAAAATATACTTAAATACTCGAATCTAGTTTCTTCCTGTGCTGCTATGTATGTATTTTTAATAGAATTTATATCCTCTTCATTAGATGTGAGAATTAATACTTTATCATCATCGTATAAACAATAGTTATTTTTTAAATAGAGGCTTCTATAAATGGCTGCAGTTGTTTTGCCTGTTCCTTTAGCACCTCTAATTAAACTATAGCTTGAGGGCTTACTATGAATCATTCTATATTGTTTTAAACCTAGTTCCATTTAATCACCTCCACTGTCGATATAATAATATTATACAATAATATCACCATTAAAGTAAAATTTTTATTGATTAACTTATAAAATTTTGCAATTTCATTTTTTATATATAAAATATAAATTCAAATAAACTAATCAAAAAAATTGAAAAATTACCAATATAACAACATTGAATTTATGAATATCTTAACGCATTTACTGAGCATAATAAGTAATATATTAAATAATTAATTTATCTAAATATATTAAATTAGAGGTGATTTATATGAATGTAAAAATGATGAGTCTTATTATTTCTTCAACTATTGTAGCTAATAGTTTTACAGGTGTTTGTTATAGTAAAGGTTTAAAAAAAATCCCAAGTGAAAATTCAAAAACTGAATCCATTGGATATAATAAATTCGTTGATACAAAAACACACGGTATATTAAATTCATTTAAAAATGCATTTAATAATAAAACGCCTGATGGAGTAAATACTAAAGAATATAGTTGGTATTTTCAGCCTAAAAACGATAATACTCCACCTGATGGACCTAAAGAAACTAGTCAACTTATAGCTAAATATGATTGTTTTCATTTAGGCGATACATCAAAAAAAGTATTATATCTAACATTTGATGAAGGGTATGAAGCTGGATATACTGCTCCAATACTAGATGTTTTAAAAAAACATAATGTAAAAGCGGCATTTTTTGTAGTAAAGCCATATGTTACTTCTAGTCCAGACATAATCAAACGAATGGTAGCCGAAGGGCATTTAGTATGTAATCATAGTAATCATCATCTCTCAATGGCATCTATAAAAGATGAAGAAAAATTTGATAAAGAATTATCCGATGTGGAAGATGCTTTTGAAAGTGTTACTGGCAAAAAAATGTCCAAGTATTTTAGACCTCCTATGGGTAAATATAGTGAATTATCCCTCCTATACACTAAAAACTATGGATATAAAACTATATTTTGGAGTTTTGCTTATATGGATTGGCTTGCAGGCAAACAACCATCACATGAAGATGCAAAAAAACGTATAATGCAAAGAACCCACAATGGCGGAATTATGTTGCTACACGCAGTATCAAAAACCAATGCTGAAATATTAGATGATGTGATAACTCAGTGGGAGAAGCAAGGTTACGTATTAAAAAGCTTAGATGAATTGCCTATTAAAAATTAATTATCACATATGGTGATATAATTTATTTTTTTTAGTAATATAATGTATTTTAACGATTCTAAATACTACAATTTATTAAAATTAATATAAATTGTAGTATTTATATTTAAACAATCTATTAGTATTATAGAATTTTATTAAGATCAATCATTATTTTTATTAAACCTAATATTAATAAATGCATTGGATAAAATACATAAAAAGCATATTTTAAATCTTTACCCTTCTTACCATTATATTTAAATATAAAAATCAATGATAAAATTGATAATATTTGAATAAACCAACTAGGATTTATTGATTTACCTTGAATTTCAAACACATATAACAAAATTTCTGATGCGTTAAATACTAAGTATACAATGACTTGCGATAAAAGTATTTTAAATTTGCTATCTCTAAAAATATAAAAAGATAATATAATAGCAACTCCATAAAATCCATAATCTGTATTAAAAGTTTCAGCTATTATGCCTAATGCTAAAACACTCATTATTTTAAAAGACTTTGACTCCCCTTTGTCCCATATACGGATTGCAATTAGCCCAATCGCTAAAGTAAAGAAAATATTTAAATGTAGATTTGGACTACCAATAAGGAAGGTTAAAAAGTCAAAGAAACTATGAATTTTAATTTGTTCACTAAAAACTAATGAAAATGGTACTTGAGATGCTGCTGCAAATATCAAAAGTCTATATAAATACCTATAAAAAGAGTTTGTTTTAGAATACCCTACAGCAATCAAATAAGCAAATATAGGAAATGATAATCTACCTATCATTCTAAGGATTATAACTCTTGGGAAAATCACTGCCCCTATATGATCAATTAGCATTAATATACATGCAATAAATTTTAACATGCTAGTTGTCATAAATAGCGCCCCCAATAAATACATATTCATTTAATTATAGCATTTATTTTATAGCTTTGTCTTATTATGCTTTAATATTACCCGTGTTATTAATAAATAAATAAAAAGATTACTTGTATTTAAAGATGCAAAAATCCCCCAAAACCAATAGTATTTCTCTCCACGTTTTCTTGCATCACGAAATACCCAAGCCCCTTCCATTAATACAATAGGAATAGCTATCGTTAGTACTAAAATTAATTTCATTTTTGAAATACCCATTAAAATTCACTCTCTTTTCTTCTGGCAACTGAAATAGGTATTATTATACAAGGAGCAATGATTGCTATAAAAACCTGAGATATAGTTAATATCCTATAATCGATTTTAATTATTGCTATTGCATATAAAGAAACAATTATAAAAGATGATAATATAAACAAAATAAATTCTTTACTAGTTTTCCTGCTTTCTTTTATAGACTCTCCTTTTTCTATTATGCCTAAGGTATCTATATTAAAATCAAATATATCTTCATTTAGCACATCCATTTTTATAGCTGTAGAATTTAGTTTATTTTTAAACTCTAAAGCTTCATCACTATACTTTATGTCTTTATCTACATTCTTCTGATTTTCATTGTAGAATTCATTAATTAAAGAATTTTTAACCTTATCAGATAAAGAATTTTTATTACTACCCGAATCCTTCATTTATATTATCTCCTTTCTCTCAATTTCTTTTATTATATATTTGACAGCATTATGAAGTCTTGACCGAACTGTCCCAAGGGGACAATTTATAATTTCTGATATTTCAACATACTTATAACCATAATAGTGTTTTAAAATAAATACGATTCTTTTCTCGTAGGATAACTCTAAGATTATTTTCATTATCTCTTTGTACTCATAATTTTGTATTACAATATCCTCCAATTGCATGCCATTATCAACTAAAATCTCATCTGATAACTTAAACCCTTTGTTTTTTCTTAAATAATCTCTGTAAACATTAGTAGCTATTTTTATTAACCAGGTAGAAAATTTAGCCTTAGGCTCAAACTTGTTTATATTAAGTACAGCTTTGAGCAATGCATCCTGAATAATATCTTGTGCTAAATAGGGGTCTCCTGCCATTTTAATAACATATCCTTTTAAAATATTAAGATTATCTTTGAAAAGAGTATTTAATGCGTTCTTATTTCCATTCTTAGCTTTATTAATAAGTTCTACCTCATCCAAATAATAACCACCCCTAACAATCCTTTAACGAAAAAATGCGCTAAATAGTTCATTATATTTATAATTATTTGTTAATAAAAATAGTAGGGAGGTCACCGCTTAGTGTCCTCCCTACTATTTTATTTATTGTTGTATGATTTACTATTTCTATTTATCAGAAGCCTTTTTCCCATAAATTTTATGTAATATTAAATCATATTGTCCTAATTTATCTGCTAACATATGCCAATTTTTATGTTCAGCATTTGCCACATTTGCTTGATTATTTTCAACATTTTTTAGTCTCAAACCAATATCTTTAATATCCTTTTGCATTTCTATTAGCATTTCTTTTATTTCGTTATCCATAATGTTCTCCTTATGACCTGCCATCTTAGATTCTGTTAACAAATGTCCTACTATCATAACATTTTGCATGCATAATCTTCACATCACTATAATTTATTTTTTATAGAATTCCTTAATAGTTTGACAAACAAATTCTACTTCTTCCTCAGTTATTTCTGGATATATAGGAAGTGCAATGATGCTCTCACATGTTTTTTCAGCTATTGGAAAATCTCCTTTTTTATAGCCGAGGTACGCAAAACATTTTTGAAGATGAAGTGGGATTGGATAATAAATACTAGTTCCTATTTCATTTGCTTTCAAATATTCTGAAAGCTCATCTCGCTTGTCAGCTAATATGTTAAATGCATAATAAACTGATTTCTGATTACCTATTATTTTAGGTATTTTAATAAACTCGCATTCTTGTAACCTTTTCATATATAATTTTGCAATATGATCTCTTTTTTTAATTGCATCATTTATATACTTAATTTTAACTTGTAATATAGATGCTTGAATTGCATCTAGTCTTGAATTATATCCAATAAAATCATAATGGTATTTTCTAGACGCTCCATGAACTCTATACATCTTAGCAAGGTTTGCTAAGTTTTCATCATTGGTTACTATCATCCCTGCATCGCCATATGCTCCCAAAGTCTTTGTTGGGAAAAATGAGAATACACCAAAATCTCCTATAGTACCTGCATGTTTATAATCAGCTCCGTTACCTTTCCATCTCATACCAAAAGATTCTGCTGAGTCTTCAAGAACTCTTAAATTGTGCCTGTTAGCTATATCCATAATTTTATCCATATCACTCATTTGTGAAAATAAATGGATTGGAAGGATTCCTACAGTATCCTTTGTTATTTTCTCCTCAATCTTGCTGGCATCTATACCAAAAGTTTCTTCTTCAATATCAACAAATACAGGTTTTGCGCCATTTTTTGCTATGCAAGATGCAGAAGCTAAGAAAGTAAATGGTGAAGTTATTACTTCCTTTCCCTCTTTAAAACCAAGTATGTCAGATGCCATTACCAAGGCATCGGTACCTGATGCAACACCAATTGCATATTTAGCTCCAGTAAATTCTTTAACTGATTCTTCAAAGTCAGTTACTTCTTTACCAAGCATTGATACTCCTCTTTCCATAAATCCTAGAACAGCATTGTCGAATTCTGATTTTTTCTCTTGATATTCTCTTGTCGGTGTAAAAAATTTAACTTTCATAATATGGCCTCCATTTTAATCTTTATTATTTAGCTATTATTGCTTCTGCGCATTTTATTACATTGTTTACTACGTACTCTGCATCCTCTAATTTAAGTGTTGAGTATACTGGAAGTGTTATTTCATTCGCATACTGATTATATGCATTTGGATAATCCTTTATAGAATAACCAAGATTTTTATAAAGTGTAAACATTGGTAAAGGCGTAAAATGAACATTTGTAGCTATACCCATATCTGCAAGCTTTTGTATTAACTCATCTCTTTGTGCTTCTTTGAATCCTTTTAACCTTAATGTATATAAATGATATGAAGTCTCTCTAATTTCATCCTTTGTAAAAGGAATAATTGCCCACTCTTTAGTGCTAAGAGCTTTAGTATATATCGCAAAGATTTCTTTACGCCTTGTAATCATTGCTTCATATCTTCCAAGTTGTCCAAGCCCTATAGCTGCGTTTATATCTGTCATATTGCATTTCATACCATCTGTTATAATATCATATTTCCAAGCTCCTGCCTTCATCTTAGCCAAAGCATCTTTTGACTGACCTTGAAGTGAAGTTATTTTAAATTCTTTTACTAAATCTTCCTTACCTTTAAATTTATTATCATTAAAAGTAATTGCCCCACCTTCTGCAGTTATTAAATTTTTTACTGCATGGAATGAAAAGACATTAAAATCAGCTTGTGCTCCAACTTTTTTACCCTTATATATTCCACCGAAAGAGTGAGCTGAATCTGATATAAATATAATATCTTCTCTATTTTTAGCCTTAAGAATTGCCCTTATAGCATCATAATCAACAGGAACTCCTGCGATATCTACAGTTATTATTGCTTTAGTTTTTGGTGTAATTGCCATAGCTAATTTTTGCTCATCTATTAGAAAACTATCTTTTCTAACATCTACAAAAGTTGGTTTAACTCCTCTATGAAGTATTACATTTGATGTCGCGGTATATGTGTAAGGGGTTGTAATAACCTCATCACCCTCGCAAATGTTATAAACCTTTAATATAAGTTCTAAACATGCACTTGCACTTGCAAGTGCTACAGCATTATTTGCATCACAATAGTTAGCAATCTTATCTTCAAACTCTTTAGTCTTAGGTCCTGTTGTAACCCAACCTGAATCTAAAACCTCCATTACAAGTTTTTTCTCCACATCTGTTATGTCTGGTGGTGAGAAAGGAATATTCTTTATTTTCATATATATCCGACCTTTCATATTAAATTTTATTTTAAAATATAGTTATTATCTTATTTATTTCTAGCTTTAATCTTATAATTAAAAAGCAAAAGAAAAAAGCGTAGTTTTTATAAATTTTAAAATTATAAACCCCTTTGGCTCTTAAAAAACCCAGTATCCTTAGTTATATAAATTCCACCTTCTGTAGCAATTCTCTCTTCTAAATATTTAGTAAGTTCATAAAGTCTTTCCTTGTTAAAACTTTGCCGTACATTTCCAGGCATTGAAAAAATGTAATCAATAATAGGTGTAGCTTCTGTTACAATTAAATTATCCTTATATCTTTTCATTTCAATATTGTCAAACAATTTTTCTAGTTTTTCAACGCCATTTTCGAGTTTAAACCTTGAAGTAATATCAGAACTTCTAATATCCATTGTTTCTGATTTAAATTTAACCATTATATCTCTAATTTCAATCATATGATTTTCTCCAACAGTTGAAGAATAAAAATACCCACCCGGTTTTAACACTCTATATATTTCAGACAATGCCTTACCTATATTCTCCACATGATAAAGCATATGATTCGCAATTACAACGTCAAAACTGCAATCGCCACAGGGTATATCCTCTGCATCTATAATTTGGAACTTGAAATTTTCAGACTCTTTGCCTAAGTTTATTTTAGCATCATTTAACATTCCTTTAGAAAAATCACTCAATGTTATATCGAGTTCTTTAGGAATGTTATCTTTATTTTTTTTCCATAAACTAGCATCGCCACATCCAAGTTCAAGGATTTTGCACTTATTAGGTAATTTTAATTTTTCAAAACACCATCTCATCCAGCCATATTTGTTTACACTATACATTTCATGAATATTCATTCTAGCTCTTAAATTCGAGGCATTCTCATATTGCTCAAGTAATTTTTTATCCGAATTTATAACATTTATAATGTTGGTAAACTTATCCCAACTTACATCTGCTTTATTCTCCATTTCAATTGCTTCATCAATTGCCTTAATTACCATTAAAGTATGCTGAACTCTTTGCTTCATAATTTTCTTTTGTATTTCCAAAGATTTCACAAAGTTTTTATCCGTTACATCACTTTGCGCTATTTGCTTTATATCATCTAGAGAAAATCCAATAAACTTCAAAGTCAAAATTTGCTGAAGCCTTGCAAAATCTTGATTACTATATAATCTGTGCCCCGCAGCGCTGTAAGAACTTGGTTTCATTAAAGCTATTTTATCGTAATACCTAAGTGTCCTTAAGGTAACACCTGCTTTTTCTGCGAATACACCAATTGTAAAAAAATCGGGTTCATTCTTTTCCAATATGATCACTCCTAATTATGGACATTTGATCAATAACAATACTTGATTAATGACTCTATAATTATATTAACACATTACGTTACGTCATATGCAATAGTTTTTTTTGAATATTTAAAGAACTTTTATAAAATCAACTTTTCATTTTAAAATTCAGGATTATATAAACAAAGGTATATACTATTATAATTACTTAATTATAACAATATATACCTCTATTCTTAACATTCTTATTTGTAAAATATCACTACTATCTAATACCGTTCATTTTGCCCTTCAAAGCTTTAACTCGCCCATTTACATAATTAGTAAGTTCTCGCATATTATCTTTTATTTCTGTTGGAGCACTAGTAACCATAGTAATTATATCTAATTTATTACCTTTTATTTCTTTGGCAACTTCATAAGCCAAGCACTTATTTTTCATTTTCCAATAGGTAACGTTAAATTGATCCGCTTGGCGTTTATTATAATATCCTTTTTCAATACCAAACTGAAATAAATCTGCTGCCGATTCTAATTCTTCTAAATCTTGGACATCTAAAGTCTCTTTCACTAAATCTTGAAATGTTTTCATTATAGCTCTCCTTTTTAACAGGTAATATTATTTATCATCTATATTACAATTAATATATTCTATAAATCCTAGTTGTTTATTTAAAAAAATCACCCTTTAACAAATCTTTTCCACAACTTTAACATTTTAACACATATCAAAGAAAATTTGAATTATATTTATAAATAATATTATAACTCTATGGTTATTTTTTCAAATTAGAACGTTTGTTGTCATTTAAAATATAAAAAATAAGAACACACATTTCCTTATATAAATATGAGTCTTTGTAAAATACTTCTAATCAAATATATACTTTACAAATTATTAAAAAATATTCATAAATGTAGTATTATATATAGTTCTGCTAGCATATATTAATACACTATGATATTCAACTACTTATTATTTGTTTAAATTTTATCAAAATAAAAATGAGATAGATAATTAATTTATCTATCTCATTTCTATTTTGGGTTATATATTAAATACTATTTATTAGCCTTCTCAACCCTAATAGTTTTTCCTTTTATTGTACCATTTTTAAGGGCTTTTAACACTAAATCACCCTTTCCATTCATAATATCTACATGTGAAAAACTATCTTGAATATCTATAATACCTATGTCATCAGAACTAACTCCTTCTATATTGCAAATAGTACCTACAATATCCAGAGTCCTTATTTTTTTCTTTTTTCCTGCACTGATATACATTTTCATTATATCACTATTAAAATTCGATAATTTAGTCTTTTTAATAATAGGTTTAGCATCATGTTTTGCATAAAATGCTACTCTAAAAGGCTCTGAATCTTCCTTTGTTGGAATTGATCCTTTTGGTATCTCCATACCAATATACTGTTCTATGGCTTGCAAGAATCTATTTTCATTATGGGTAACAAAAGTTATAGCTTTTCCTTTTTTTCCAGCACGTCCAGTTCTACCTATTCTATGTACGTAATTACCTCTTTCAAGTGGTAAATCATAATTTATAATATGAGTTATGTTTTCAACATCTATTCCTCTTGCGGCAACATCTGTAGCCACCAAGAATCTAAATTCACCTTTTCTAAATCTCTCCATAGCATCTAATCTATCATTTTGAATCATACCTCCATGTATCTTAATACATGAATAATGACGGTTCTTCATTTGAACAGTAATTTCGTCAACATTTTCTTTTGTTCTGCAAAATACAATACAAGAATCTGGATTTTCAATATAAAGCAATCTCTTAAGTAGACTGAACTTTTTATCCTCATCTACTTCATAACATATTTGGTCGATTTTCTCAACCGTTAACTTTTCAGGATTTATTTCTACTTTAACAGGGTTAACCATATATTGCTTACAAATTGCTTCAATAGATTCTGGTATTGTTGCTGAAAATAACATAGTAACTCTGTTTTTAGGGACAGCCTTAATAACTTCTTCCACTTGTTCTATAAAGCCCATGCTAAGCATTTCATCTGCTTCATCTAATATTAGGTATTTTATCTTTTCCAAATTAATAGTACCTCTTTCAATATGGTCTAGAGTTCTTCCTGGTGTACCTACTACTACATGTACTCTTTGCTTAAGCTGTTTCTTTTGCATTTCTATTGGTTGCTTACCGAAAACAGCTATTGCTCTAATCTTTTTATATCTTCCTATGTTTGTTATATCTTGACTTACCTGAAGTGCTAGTTCTCTAGTAGGTGTTAATACTAAAGCTTGTGGCTCAGTTTCCCCTACATCAGCACTTTCGCAAAGTGGTATAGCGAATGCAGCTGTTTTTCCACTACCAGTTTGTGATTTTACTATAATATCTCTGCCTTCAAGAGCTATAGGTATTACGGCTGCTTGTACATCTGAAGGTTTTTTATATTCTAAATTATTAATTGCTTTTAATATTTCTTCACTGATTTTAAATTCCTCAAATTTCATGTTACTCATTTTAACTTCCTCTCTTGTTTCATATATAATTTTAAGCTCATAAGTCTACATTATACCATGATTAAGACTACAATTCATATTATAATTTTTAAAATACTATAAATTTCTTTATTTAACATTGATATATTCTAATGCAATTCTAATCTTCTACTAATAATTCTTTAATTCTCGGGTCTTATAATAAAGACATAGAAAACAAATAAACAGCTACAGTGACATAAAATTGTTATCTACTAAATTAAAAAGGGAGGAATAAATATGTCAATAAATTTAGAACAAATTGATGAATTAAGAAAAAGAGCAAATGTAAGTTATGAGGATGCTAAAAATGCCTTGGAGCAAAACGAGGGTAATCTCATTAAATCCTTAATATATCTTGAAAAACAAAATAAAATTAAGCCAGATGAAAAACCTTGTACTAATAACACATTTTTTAACAATGTAAAATCACTTATAAAAAAAGGCAATGAAACAAAATTAATAATCAAAAAAAATGATAATGTGGTTTTAAATATCTGCGTAACACTAGCTGTTATTATAACTATCTCAGCTGCCCCCATAGTAATTGTAGGATTAATACTCGCAATAATAACTAATCACAAAATAAGAATTGTAAAGAAAAACAATGAGGATTCGCAGGTGAACAAAATCTTTGATAAAGTGTCTGTTGTTGTTAATAAGGTAACTACAAAAATTAATGAGGAACTGAAAACTGAATAAAACTTATAATTACCTACATTTTGCTAATGTAGGTTGTTTTTTTAAGAATTTTTTTATTGCATAAGTCTGATTATCTGCAATTATATTCAAAATAATATATAATAATACTATTATTATAAAATTAATAATTTGATAAGAAAATTATAATGTAGATTAATATAATATGTTTTGGAGGTATAGTTATATATGAATGGACAAAAGATTTTAATAATTGAAGATGAGATAAAAATAGCACGATTTCTTGAGTTAGAGCTAAAGTATGAAGGTTATTTAGTTTCACAAAGCCATGATGGACGTGAGGGTTTAGATAAGGCTATGAATGAAGTCTTTGATCTTATACTTCTTGATATTATGTTGCCTTCTTTAAACGGTCTAGAGGTGTTAAGAAGACTAAGGCAAGTATCAGATATACCCATCATAATGCTTACTGCGAAAGATGAGATAATGGACAAAGTTACTGGCCTTGACATAGGTGCAAATGATTATATGACTAAACCTTTTGCAATTGAAGAATTACTTGCAAGAATAAGAACAGCATTAAAAAAGAACACACAAGTAAATAAAAGTTCAAATATATTATCTGTTGGAGAATTAATCATAGACTTAGATCAACATATGGTTAGTTTTAATAACAACTCTATAGATCTAACTAAGACAGAATTTGATTTACTTAAATTACTAGTAGATAATAAAAATATTGTACTTACAAGAAATAAAATTATAGATATAGTATGGGGATATGAGTATATGGGTGATACTAATGTAGTAGATGTATACATAAGATATCTGAGAAGTAAAATAGATGATAGATTTAGCAAGAAATTTATTTATACAGTGCGAGGGGTGGGATATCTTTTAAAAGATGAATAATTTACGATTTATCTTTAAAATTATAATAAAATGCTTCAGATTACTCTTAAGAATGCTCGTAATAATATTAAACTTTACACCAAAATTATTAAGAAAATTAGCAGACACCATTCATAAGAGACTAAGGTTTTCAATTAGTTTTAAGATGACTACAGTGTATACTCTCATTTTTTCTATTACACTATTTATATTAAGTATTAGTTTAATTATTGGATTTAGGTTTTTTTTAATTAATGAAGCACAAAGCGACCTTACTAAATATAGCACAGTAGCTATTAATTATGCCAAATCAGACAAAGGTCTTCAGAGTTTTAATTATAGTGCTTTTGCTAATATAGAATATGTTACCTTAAGTGTATTTGATGAGAATGAAAATCTCGTTTATTCCAGTCAAAACGATAAAAAGGATATATCTTTCCATAAGGATACCAAAGCTAGCCCAGTAATCACTGACCTAAACCAACAAGTTATTTTTGTTACCACTAAACTTAAACTTAATAATAAAATCTTTTTCCTTCAAACTTCTAAAACTTTAAATAAAGAAAATGAATATTTGACTATTTTCACAGTAATTATTTTTATTGTAAATTTATTTTCTTTAATTATTACATTAGGTTTTGGTTCTAGAGCTAGTAAAAAAATGCTTTTACCTATAAAAAACATGACTAAAGCAACAAGAGCTATTTCAATTAATGCTTTGGAAAAAAGGCTAGATGTTAGCACTTCTCACGATGAATTAAAACAACTAGCAGAAACTTTTAATGAGATGCTAAATAGGATTCAAAATTCCTATGAAATGCAAAATCAATTTGTATCAGATGCATCTCACGAACTTAGAACACCTATTGCAGTTATACAAGGTTATGCAAATATGTTATACCGTTGGGGAAAAGATGACAAAGCAGTACTCGACGAATCAATTTCAGCTATTAAAAGTGAGTCTTACAATATGCAGCAACTAGTAGAAAAGCTTCTTTTCCTTGCAAGAAGTGATAAGAAAACACAAAAAGTTTATAAGGAAGATTTTTGTATAAATGAATTAATAAATGAAATCATAAAGGAGACTAAACTAATTGATGTAAGTCATGAAATTTCAAGTGATATTAATGAAGAATTATCTATCTATGCAGATAAAAATTTATTAAAACAAGCATTACGAATTTTCATTGATAATAGTATTAAGTATACCCCAATTGGCGGGACTATTAAATTAAATAGTTATATTAAAAAGAGTAATTTAACAATTGAAATTATAGATACAGGCATTGGTATCGCGAAAGACGATCTTCCACATATTTTCACTAGATTTTATAGGTGTGATAAATCAAGGGCAAAAGAAAGTGGTGGAACAGGCCTTGGTCTATCTATTTCAAAATGGATCATAGGCAAACATAATGGATCAATTCTAGTAGAAAGCAAAATTGAAATGGGCACAAAAATAACTATCGGGCTTCCAATGAAAAATAAATAATCTTCATACTTTAATATTTTTTAACTTTTCTTCCATAAACCTCCCCAACTATGCAAATATTTATTCAATTATGTGTATATTGTTTTACATACACTATAGTTATGTGATATGATTAAATTTGGGTTCGTTCTTAAATCTATTTAGATATTATATTTATTTAATAAAGTATTCTTAAGAATCATTTAAAATATTGTATTTGTTTTTACATTATGGAGATTAATAGGAAACTATCTCGCCAGTAAGTTTTCTGACCTTTACTCAATATTTAACATACAATATTTGTAAATTGACTTTATTATAGATAATATGATAGCCATAAGATTATACAAATTAAAGTATATTTTAATTTATAGAATAGATTTTGATATGATAGTACTACAATTTAAATGTATTAATGAATATCAGTTATTAGAAATGTTTTAATTTTTATTCAATGTTATAACTATATTATATGAGGAGTGATATTATGCAAATAAGATTAGGATATGTGGCTACAGCATTAAAATCAGCTAAAATAACTTCAGCAAGCACTGTAACTTTTTCTACATATACAAAACAATCAACTGATAGGGATAAGCTTGAAAAGCTACAAAAGGTAGCAGTTTCAAACGTTAATGATTTGCATAAAATTTTGGAATACACTGTAAAAAATGATGTGCACTTTTATAGAATAACTTCTGCTTTAATACCTTTAGCAGTACATCCAGAAGTTACTAATTGGGAGTTTAGAAGAATTTTAAAAATGGATTTTGAATGGCTCGGAAATTATATTAATAATAATAATTTAAGGGTAGATACTCATCCAGATGAATCTAATGTTATAAACAGTTCTAAAGAAGAAGTAATAAAAAGCACTATAAAAAGTTTACAGTTTCATGCAAATCTTTTTAAAGATATTAATTATCCTTTAGGAAAAATGGTATTACATATCGGGGGTAAAGAAGGTGGAAAACTTGCTGCTACAGAAAGATTCTTTAAGAATTTTAATAACTTACCAAAAGAAATAACAGATATGCTAATATTTGAAAATGATGATAAAAGTTTTACTACAAAAGAAGTATTAAATATCTGCCAAGAAATAAAGGCACCTATGGTACTAGATGTACATCATCATAACTGCAACAATGGCGGTGACGACCTAGAACCTATGTTAAAAGATATATTCGCCACTTGGGAAGGTCAACCTTTACCACCTAAGGTACATTTTTCTAGTCCGAAAACTGGAGAAAAGGATAAAAAACACGCTGATAACCTTGATGCGGCATCATTCATTGAATTTATTGAGAAATGCATTCCTTTAGGAATAGATTTTGATGTACTAATAGAAGCAAAACTAGCCGATGTGGCCTTCTTCCAACTTCTAGAAGATGTAAAAGTATTTAAACCAGAATGGACTTGGCTTGATAAAACTACCATAGAATTTTAATAAAACAATTCTACAAAAGAGGAGTTTAGCAATATTTCCATTGCTAAACTCTTCTTTTTTATGTGAAACTATTTATAATGCATTTAAATATATAATATAAAAGAGGAATAAATATTGCTGGAAGCATGTTACCAACTTTTATTCTTTTAATATCAAGCATATTTGCACCGATTGCAACAATTAATAACCCCCCCACAGCAGACATCTCACTTACAACAGAAGTTATTAAAAATTCTTTCATAAGAGAAGCTGTTAAAGTTATAATCCCCTGATATATAAATACTGAAATCGCAGAAAAACATACTCCAACACCTAATGTCGATGAAAAAATAATTGCAAATATACCATCTAACAAAGATTTAGCATAAAGTATACTATAATTTTTAGAAAGACCACTCTCAAGTGAGCCCATTATAGACATCGCCCCTACGCAAAATACCAAACTTGCTGTTACAAAACCATTTGCTATTCCACTTTGACTTGATACTTTACTTTCCAGTAACGCTCCAATGTTTTCAATACCTTTCTCAATTTTTATTATTTCACCAATAAGAGTTCCAAGAGTTACACTAATGATTAGTAATAATATGTTATTTACCTGTAATGCACCTTTTAATCCAATAAGTATTACACATAACCCTAGACCTTTCATAATTGTTTCAGTATATGTATCAGAAATTTTATTTTTAAATGATGAACCTATAAATCCGCCAATTATTATTGATAATGAATTTACAATTGTGCCTAACATAATTATTCACCTCCTTGTTTTTACTACATTTACAGTTATTATAAACTTAAAAAAATATATTTACAATTACTAATTTAAATGTTATAATTTCTATAATCTTATAGAATTTAATGACTTGTCAAAGTAAAGTTATTAATTATATTATAAATTCATTGAACAGGAAGAGTAATTAAAGTAATGCAATTTCAGAGAGCTGAGGATAGTGTAATCTCAGTATTGATAACTTTAGTGAATGGACCTGCTAGAAGTAACCCGAACTCAAATTTTGAGTGTAGTAGTTACCGGATGCCCACTGTTAAAAGGGCTAGAGTATTTTAGTACTCGAAATATAAAATATGCTTATTTTTCAGCATAATTTAGGTGGTATAGCGAATATCCTTCGCCCTAATATAGGGCGGAGGTTTTTTTTATTTTAACGACATTTCAGAAGGAAAGTATCACGCTTTTATAAGCAGGAGGATAACAATTGTGAATTGTCATCTACTCCAGAGAACCACAAAGGGGTAACTCTCCTTCTGAAGTCGTCAATGCATCTTCTGTGAAGCTGTTGCAGCTCCGCAGGAGATGATTTAATAATTAATATAAAGGTGGTGATCAATTTGATGTGCTGAAAGATACTAGCTTCTGAAATAATATTAAAACAAATAAATCTTAGTTATTTTGAAAAGGGGATGCTTTTTATGAAAACAAATAAAATAATAATAACCTCTCTATTACTGGCAATAGGTCTTATATTGCATCAAATTACACCAGGTATATTTTTAGGTATGAAACCAGATTTATTATTGGTATTTATGATTTTATCCATAACAATTACAAAAGATTTTAAAATTGCGTTAATAACAGGGATAGTTGCCGGTGTTTTATGCGCTTTAACCACCACTTTTCCAGGCGGGCAACTTCCTAGCATTATTGATAAAACAATAAGTTCAATAATTGTATATTTTATATATAAAAGCCTAAAATCTAATTCTTCACTTAAATTATCAAGTATTTATTTTCTTGGAACTATAGTAAGTGGTAGTATTTTTTTAAGCTCAGCTCTCTTTCTATTTGGTTTACCGGCACCTTTTTTAGCACTCTTTGTATCAATAGTACTTCCTACATCTGTATTTAATTGTTTTGTCGGATTTTTTATTCATAAACTTATTGCAACAAACCCAGCATTAAAAGGTAAATTTATAAATTTTTAATTTTTAAAAATATGCTATAAAAATGCTAAAGAATCAAGCTCCATAATAGAGCTTGATTCTTTAATTAACCAATCTAGCTTTGCTCAGGATAATACTCCTTAAATGCATCATCATAATCTTCTGGTTTGTCAAATTCCTGAACTTCACTTATAAAAGTTTTCGTATCTCCATTTTTCTTCTCTACATATTGTTTTTCTTTACTTACCTTTTTATTACTATCATTCTCCAAAATAACATCTCCTCTTACCTATTTTAGATACAAAAAATTTATTGTATCTCTTGCCTATAGTATTTGCAAAAACTAAAAATATATATATATCTTCAAATCATTTTCAAAAAAAATAATTATAATTATACTCAAAAAAAACAAGTAATCATAAACACTAAAAGTGATTATCATTGCTTGTTTTTTTTTTATTATTAGTCTCTCAAAATTAAACAGAAAAATAGAAACGAGTAATTACAATAGATATTTTGAAAAATAAATTAATATTTTTCTATTGTATCGACCGAAGTCAATACATCTACTCCCTAGAAAGGAGGTGATCCAGCCGCAGGTTCTCCTACGGCTACCTTGTTACGACTTCACCCCAATCATCGATCCCACCTTCGG
>NZ_JAHLDM010000030.1:0-61740 GCF_018861295.1 Clostridium estertheticum
ATAGTGCATATATATATTCAAAAAATATCGATAATTTAGATAGATTTGAAACAGAAATAGATACAACTATTTTTGTAAAGAATGCTAAATCATTTGCTGGAGTAGGTTCTGGTGCAGAAGGATTTACAACTTTCACTATTGCTGGACCTACTGGTGAGGGTATAACCTCTGCAAGAGATTTTACAAGACAAAGGAGATGTGTACTTGTAAGCTAACTTTTAATAGAGTAAGTGGCCGCCTACATTTCCATCAAAAAAATTTATACTGCTAGAAAGGAGCTATTAAAATGAATAAAATATTTGAAATGGAAGAATTAAAATCTATTTTTAAAGATGGAATGACAATTATGATCGGTGGTTTTTTAGATTGTGGAACCCCTGACACAATAATTGATATGTTGGTTGATTTAAATATAAAAGATTTAACCATCATTGCAAATGATACGGGGTTCCCCGATAAAGGTATAGGAAAATTGGTTGTTAACGGCCAAGTAAAGAAAGTGATTGCTTCACATATTGGAACCAATCCTGAGACTGGAAGAAGGATGAATACTGGTGAAATGGAAGTAGAACTTTCTCCACAAGGAACATTAATTGAAAGAATCCGTGCAGCTGGATCTGGTCTAGGCGGTGTATTAACACCAACTGGACTAGGAACTATTGTAGAAAACGGGAAAAAAATAATTACAATTAGCAATACGGATTATTTATTAGAACTTCCATTAAAGGCAGATGTATCACTTGTAAAAGGCAGTATAGTAGATGAATTTGGGAATAGCTACTATAAAGCAACTACAAAAAATTTCAATCCTTATATTGCAATGGCTGCAAAAACGGTAATAATGGAAGCTGAAAGCTTAGTAAAATGTGAACAATTAAGAACAGAAGATATAATGACTCCTGGTGTACTTGTGAATTATATTGTAAAGGAGGCAGTTTAATGATTACAGATAGTAAGTTAGCAAAAGAAATTATTGCTAAAAGAGTTGCAAAAGAATTAAAAGATGGTCAACTTGTAAATCTTGGTATAGGGCTTCCAACTTTGGTGGGAAATTATGTGCCAAAGGGAATGCATATTACTTTTCAATCAGAAAATGGTATGGTTGGCATGGGTCCAAAAGCAAAAACAGGACAAGAAGATACAAATTTAATTAATGCAGGCGGACAGTGTGTAACTGTACTTCCAGAGGGTTCATTCTTTGATAGTTCTATGTCCTTTGCACTAATTAGAGGCGGACATGTCGATGTTACTGTGCTTGGAGCTTTAGAAGTAGATGAAAAAGGGAATTTAGCTAATTGGATTGTTCCAGGCAAAATGGTACCTGGAATGGGCGGTGCTATGGATTTAGTAATGGGTGCAAATGTAGTAATTATAGCCATGCGACATACTGGAAAAGGAAAACCTAAAATTCTTAAAAAATGTACACTGCCACTCACTGCAAAATCTCAAGTAAATTTAATTGTTACAGAACTTTGTGTAATTGAAGTAACAGATAAGGGGTTACTTTTAAAAGAAATTCACAAAGATACAACAATTGATGAAATTAAATCTGTAACGGAAGCAACTTTAATTATTCCAGATAATATAAAAATTATGGATGTATAAAAATTTACCTTTAATTAAAAAATAAGAAAAGAGAGTGAATATTTTATGTTAGAAAGTGAAATATCTAAACAAATTACAACCCCACTTACTGCTCCAGCATTCCCAAAAGGACCATATAAGTTCCATAATAGGGAATACTTAAATATACTATACCGTACTGACCTAGCGTCACTTCGAAAAATGGTGCCAGAACCATTAGAATTAGATGAGGATGAGCCCCTAGTTAGATTTGAAATGATGGCTATGCCAGATGTTACTGGATTGGGATCCTATACTGAATGTGGGCAGGTTATTCCAGTAAAGTATAATGGAATTAAAGGTGATTATCTACATATGATGTACTTAGACAATCACCCAGCCATTGCTGTTGGAAGAGAGATTAGTGCTTACCCTAAGAAACTGGGTACTCCAAAGCTATTTGTTGACTCAGATACATTAGTTGGTACACTAAACTATGGCTCATTACGAGTTGCCACTGCTACAATGGGTTATAAACATGAACCTCTAGATATTAAGGAAGCTTATAATCAAATCTCTCGACCTAGCTTTATGCTGAAAATTTTACAAGGCTATGATGGAAAACCAAGGATTTGTGAACTTATATGTACACAGAATAAGGATATTACCATACACGGCGCATGGACTGGCTGTGCACGTCTGCAATTATTTAGTCATGCTTTAGCTCCTTTAGCTGATTTACAAGTCTTAGAAGTTGTATCTGCATCACATATTCTTACAGATTTAACTCTTGCATCACCTCATGTTGTGTACGATTATCTTGCAAAGAATTAGAGATTAGATTATAGAATGGGTATTATTCTTTTGAAATTAAATTAATAAGGCATATAGGGGGTAGCGCCAACCTTCCCGAAAGATGCTGGCGACGCCCCCTATAAAGCATATATACTTCTACACATTTCTTTTTATATTAAGATACTTGGGAATCCATTCTTAACTATTTTTTTGCCGAAAGTGATTTACCCAAAATAAAAATTTGATTTATATTTTTAAATAAAATATTTGTAATATTTATAAACCTATGCAACCACTCAATGTAGCTCCTGTAATATTATTTGTACCATTTATAGATGTACAATTTTTCATTATAGCTACTCCAAATGGAACTGTTTTTCCTCCTAAAGCTGAGGGTGTACCTGTAAGTGGAAAATTAAAATTCTTTATACCATTATTTTTACCAATACAACCCGTCATTGTAACAACACCATTTTGATTGTTTCTATCAAATCCACTGTTTGTGTTTCCTGTTGCGGTGCAATCAATAAGCACATGATTTAATGGGTCCATATGTGCTGGTTTACCTGGAGTTTTGTTGTCTACGCCGCCAACTTTAAATCCATTACCGTCACCTTTTATTCCACCGCAGTTACCATTGTTTATAGCGTGGCATCTTGTAAATGTTACAGCCCCATGAGCAGCATATAAATCATATCCATCATCTGAATTTCCTTCAGCGGTACAATCTATTAATTTATTTCCAGCACCTGAATGTAATTTAATTGCAAATCCATCAGCATTTTCGCCCTTTGCATCTGCATTACTATAGGAGTAAACGTTGCTTAAAGTATTATTAGCCGCTCCATTTGATAATTGTACACCAGCGTCATGGTTACCATGAACCTTTAAGTTCGTTAAACGATTACTTGACCCTTCCATATATATTCCATTATCTGCAGCACCATAAAGTTCTAAATCTGTAATTGTGGATCCAGTAGTATTAATTGTTAATCCCCTGCTACTTCCAGTAGTTGAAGAAAAATTTATTTTTCCAGCTCCTGATTTTCCTGATATTATTACTCCTGCTGGTACGACTACTGAGCCTGAAGTTACTGTTCCTGAGATTGCAATCGTATCTCCGTATTTAGCTAAAGTTAAAGCACTTGATAATGTAGTTCCTCCAGCTTTAACATTGATAGTACTAGCAGCATAAGCTGATGTACTTTGTAATAAACTTCCTCCCATAACTATTGCTCCTAGTGCTGCTACCATACATAAATTTTTAAGTCTTTGCATAAAATAACCCCCTGTATATTTTTTTTTGTTAACGAAACCATCCTGTAGTATATTCTAAATCCTTAATGGTTGTCCATTTGTTAATATTAACTTATACAAAAATACAATAAAATACAATAGAAAAAGCATGAACAGTCATTTTTTGATCATAAAAGAAGGTGTTAACCCTCTCTTACATTTCATATTATTTTATGTGTCTATATAATGTGGCTCTGCTTATGTTCAATAGTTTTGCAAATTAGACACCTGTTACCACTTACTTAATTCCAAAAAACTACGATTTTATTCGTTGCTTCATTTACATATGTCATATACCTTATAGAACTTTCAAACTGACTTCTAGACATATTTATAAATTTAGAAGTATCCCATGGATTTATTACTACTACAGTGTCTTTAGTTACACTCTTTATTGAATATGAGTGACCTCCATCACCTATAATTCCTTTACTTGGATCAGCTATAGTAAAATCACAAGCAGCTGTAATACCCTCTCCAGACTTACATTTTAAAGCCATAGTATTCATCATATTCGTTTTAGCAGTATCTCCACTAACTACATTTTGGCCAAATCCTGTCATTTTCGCAAATACATCACAAGCAAAACAACCATTATAAACATTCATGGCTTTTTGCATTCCAGCTTCTATAACTCTAGCATCAAGGTCTCCGCTTATGTATGCATTGGCTACATCTGTTTCCGATACTGTCTGTTTTCCGGAACCGAAATTGAGTGTATAACTACCATCACTGTTAACTGAAATCACTTTATTTAAGAACTTTCTACCAAATCTACTATTAGCTAATGCCTGTATTCCAGAAACAGCACCGCAATCATTAGCAGCCCCCTGGTGGAATGTGCTTAGTCTCCCATCAAGTTGCGTTGTTGGATCACCCATTGTTCCTGCAAAAGCAGAAACCGGTGTAAATAGAGCACTTGCAACTAGTCCTAAAGATAGACATGAAGTAATGACTTTCATTTTAAATTTTTTCATTTTTAAATCCCCCTCGTTTTATTATATAAATCCTTAATGGTTGTACCTTTGTTAATATTAACTTATTTAAAAATACAATAAAATACAATAAAAAACAATAGAAAAAGCATTAACAGTCATTTTTTGATCATAAAAAGAAGTGGTGTATTAAGTGTTATTACTTTTATACTTCTCTCAAAGAAATATTGTAGTTCCTTTGGGGTATCCATCAAGTTGTAAATAGCAACTCAGATCAAGATCAAGCTCAAGATATTGCGAATGGTGTAGTTTTGCCTATTTCCGCTAAAAGGTATATTAGGCAGATGGAATACCCATAACTAAGGTATTTATTTTAACCTTTTTTAAATAAGTGAAAGTTACACAATGTGCTTGTGTAACTTTCACTTTCCTTATTTTCCAAAGATTTTTTGTATTTTTATATAGAATGTCAATTTAAATGTTACTTAATATTAATATTTGATTATATTATGTAATATATTACGTTTAAGTACAACTGGATGCAACGTTCATAATTTGTCTTATTTTCTTAACTAATGTTTCAATGCTAAAAGGTTTTAGGACATAATAATCGGCTCCTAGTGCTAGGGCCTTTTGAGTTGTTGTTTTTTTTGAAACTGCTGATAAAACTAGTATATGGGGCTTTATATCAAAATTCATTGTAGTTAACCTTTCTAGAACCCCCAACCCATCCATAATAGGCATATTCATATCAAGTATTACTACATCAGGCTTTTTTTCTTGAATCAAATCTAATGCTTCTACTCCATTCGCTGCGATACCCGTAACAACAATATCCTTTTGCATTGATATATAATCATTAAGAATATTACTAAAGTCTTTGTTGTCATCAGCAATGATTATGTTTATTTTCGACCCTTTCATATTTGCAATCTCCTTTATTTATAAATAATATATAATACTATTTATAAATTTCAAATGTTTTCTGTGGTTATGACTTTGTATAATAAATATTATAAATTAATTGTAATTTGAGCAATTCTTATCTTTATTATTGTTTATGCAACCCATCATCATCATCATTACAGCCATAAAAATAGCTAGAACTGCTGTAGTGAAAAATTTATTTGGTATAATATAACTTATTCCACTCAATAAAGAAGTTATAACAACAGATAAGTATTTCAGTTTATTTCTTCTCTCTTTACTTTTTATTCTTTTATTAATATTATCAACAGGAGAAAAGATATATACAAGCAAAATAGAACTAATTAATACTACTATTGAAGTGAGAATATTTATTGTTATATATTTACCGATAATAATCATTACACCAAAAGTTACAAAACTAATAAAAAAACATCCCCAATATGTTTTTGCATGAAAACCACCTGAAAATAATCTTATAGGACAAAAAAACACAAAAATAACTATGTAATATTGTTGAAGTGAAAACAAATAGAATATTATATAATACGGAATTATCTTAGTAATTTCATCAAATAAACAGACAAATCCATAGTTCATTTTTTTTAGTTCTAGTTCCGTAAATTGAGAATTGGTTTCAGAAATCTTTTTTACTAAATAACTTACTAATTTATTCATTCATTTAACCTTCTTCTACATTAAAAATCTAATTAAAAATTTAGTTTTTAATGAAGTCCTTTCTACAGATATAATTCCATTATTATGCTCGACTAGTTGTTTAGTAATATATAATCCATACCCATGATCACCTTTTCCCTTAGTTTTTGTAGAATATCCCTTTTCAAAAATTTTATTTATTATTTCTTTAGGAATACCACTTCCATTATTTGATATTTCAATGCAAAACTTGTTATCATCTAAGAAAGTAATAATAGATATTTCTTTATTTTCATCCAATGCTTTTAACATTAATGCCTCAAACGCATTATCTATAATATTGCTAATGATACTTATTAACTCATCTTCCCTAATTTTTAGCAAACTAAAAGATTCATTAATAAGTACTTTGAAATCTATATTATTTTGAGTCGCATAGTTGTTTTTTATTGATAATAACCCATCTAGATAATCATTTCCAGTGTCTAAATATCTAAATGATAAGTGAATTATGTCTGAAAGTTTTGATACATATTCTTTTATTCGCTCAACGGTATTTGGTTTGTTTAAACAACACAATGCTTGTATAACATTTATATGATTAGCATAATCATGTTTTTCTTGCCTAATGATATTAATTATTTCCTCCATATTAGAAATTTGATATTGTTGAACTCTATATTTATTGTTTATATTTATTAATTCCACATTTTTTTTCAAATGTATAAATGCGATTAATAAAAACATAAAAAATGAACTGAAAACTAAGATATCATATATTTTGTTATTTTCAATATCTAAAACACTGAATAATAAAACTAATAAAAATAAACTAAAGACCCCTAGTTCTATAAAAAACTTAGAAAAAAGAGATTTTTCGCTATTAAATAGTTCTCTCTTATTCAAAAAAATATTACATTTTGAAATCATGATTAAAACAAGTATCAGTAGCAATTTACTACTAACTCTAAAAATAAGTGCGTACTTATAAATAGTCAAAATCTGATTTAGTTCAACTTTAAGTATAAACATTTCAATAAATTGAATCAAAGTTTCTGTAGCAAATATCATTGTAAAAAATAACGAAAATATGATAATCGAGGAATACAGATTTGTTTTTGTAATAAATGTTAATAACACTAAAGACACTATTATTGTAAATAGCGTATGGTATAAATCATTATTAAAATAATTTGTACTTAAATAAGCTGTAATAGTGTATGATATACAAAATAATCCGGATCTGATTTTATTTTCAACAATATACTTCTTTTGGTTCGTTAAAGAGCTAAAAGTTCCCAATAATATTAATGCCTCAAAAATATCAAGCAGTATTTCTATAATCATTTTTATCTTCCCCTTAATAAAATAATGACTCTTTTGTAATAGAAATTAAAAGTTCCATACAAAAGAGTCGCTATTTTTATCTTAAAAATTCATCAGGACAATTAGGTTCATGAGAATGAATAAGTGATGCAGGCATAATAGCTATATTTCCCAAAAGTAATCCTAGACATCCTATAGTAGTAATGGTCTTACAAATTAGTTTTTTAAACATTAGTTCCACCCCTTTTTTTAATTATATATCAAGATTTTTGTATAACATACTATTACTTGATATAATTATATATTCTACATAACTTTCCATATTCCTTTATAATAACTATATATTTACAAGACAAATATATAATCCCACATTTTGTTAGCATATTTAGAAATTAATCGTATAATATTTGAATGTATAAAAACTATTAGTTCGTATTAAGCATGCAACATAAAAATGTTATATTGCATACTTAATACGAACTAATAAGTATTTCAAATAAATGAGTGAGATTCACATGTTATTTACATAAATATCGGAGCAATAAAATAGCACTTATAGAAATCATACATAATACTGAAAAAACTTTTATTATGTATGATTTTTATAGTACAATATTTGTTTAACGTTGTTATAGGTTACTTTGGTCCGGCGTTAGTCTGGACATCATTGGGCACGCTCCCGGTTAACTTCGCCGAATATGTGTAGGGGAAAGGCAATGAACTTGGATAAGACGCTAATGTTACAGATGTGCCTGTTGTTAAAACATAGCTATTATTCTTTTCATAATATGAGTAGGCTACACTACAAGTAAGTATTTTCTTGACTACCCCTACTAAAAAAGTGGAATAAGAAAATCATTTATTTACATATAGTATGTAACTTGTTATTTTAGATGCTGTTAAAAAAGTGTACTTTTTTAACAGCATCTTCAATGGTTAATACATTTATTTTTTGTGCTTTTGAACGTTCAAATTAAATAATTGGTATTTTCAAACGATTGTTGAGTACACATTAGGCTTAATCGTAATCACATATTTACATGCTTATAACCGATTGCTGTTACATTATTACCTATGCCACGGAATATATCAATTTTAATTAAAAACATTTGTATAAGCATCTAGGGTTCTATAATAAGAAGCTTTCGGAACATATAATGTTGAGAAAAGCAGTGGATTATCATTATTTTTTTTCCTCCAGGATACATTATCAGAAAGTCCCCACCATGTAATGCCTGTGATATTTGCACCTGATTTTTTAACATCACAGATTGCTTTCATAATGTTATATGAATATGCTGCCTGTTCTGTTTCCGTAGGTGCACCCGCATCTAGTTCTGTAATCTGAATCTCTAATCCTGCATTCATAAATGCCTGTAAAGCTGACTTGTAATAGTCAACACTTGGGAATGAAGTACTGAGGTGAGATTGGCAACCGATACCATTACAATAACGAGTACCTGAGTTAATATAATTAATCATTTTTATGATATTAGAGGATTCCATGTATTCGTTATAGTCATTGTAGAATAGACTTACTTTGTTTGTCAAACCAAAATGACTTGTTGTTTCGTAAGCATAACGGAACGCATTCTTTACATATTGAGGAGAAGTTGTAATATTTCCATAAATCTTAAACCATCCTGATGCGGGTAATGCTGGTGTGGGTAGAGAATGTAAGTACTCATTTACAACATCCCATGCATAAACAACACTGCCGTAATTGCTTGAATGAACATGACTCATAACTGTCTTTATATAAAATTCCATACGTGCATCCATAACAGTTGAACTTACGTAGCTTCCGCTTGAGCTGTATCTTGTATTAAATAACCAAGGTGGAGTCTGCGAGTGCCATATTAGAGTATGTCCACGGACACCTAAACCGTTCTTGTAGCAAATTTGTAACACCTTGTCAACATTAGTAAAATCAATCTTTGGTACTGTAGTCTCTGTATAATTACTTGGTATATAGTATCCTAATGCTTTTGCTTGTGAAACCGTAATTAAAGTCGGAGATAAACCAAGCAATGCATCCGGCTTCATTTCGTTTTCAAGGGTAATGCTGTTGTATCTTTGTTTAATCACACTTAAAGTAGCCGGATCCTGTAACTGTGCTAATGTTACACAGGAACCAACTCTTCCAAAGTTACCTCCATACGTATTTAACAAAGTCTGGTTAGTGGTTGCTGCTTTAGCCTGCGAAACTCCAAACGATGAAATAGCAATTGCGATTACTAAGATTACCATTCTTAAATGTTTCAATAATTTTTTCATAAAATAATACCCCCCTATTAATTTTAATATTTATATATTTAACAAAAGGTTTATTTTTTGAAATAAGTTGTCATAAGCTGCATGTGCTCATCAAACCACAACAAGTCTTGTAACCCCCTTTCTTTGCTCCTCACTCGTCAACAAATTTGTCCTATTTCATAAATATTTTCATTTTGTTAAAATTCAATTATAGATTGTGGCTTTGCCTATTATTGTTATCACTAATTTATAAACGTTTACAATTATTTAATGTTATTAAATAATAGATCACGTAGTGCTGATCTTGTTAATATACTTGTTGATTTCTCATAAATTATTCTTTTTTGTTCGGGATCTGTTTCAAGTTTTTTTCTCCAGCTAGTTTTAGTTCGTGCTATTTTTATTGAATTTCTAATATTAGCGTGGGTTCCCTTATTAATTATATAATTTATTAATATCTGAACCACCTCACTAATATTTTTTTATAATTTTTCATAAATAGTCTCCTTTTAATTATATGGTTTATATTATCTTATAAAAAAATACAATAAAATACAATAGAAAAAACATTAACAGTCATTTTTTGATCATAAAAAGAACCTTTAAACCGTTGATATGGTAAAATGTTAATTATTTGTTTTTGGGCGGTTCTCGTTGAGTACGTATTTAACCAAAAAAAACATCCTCTTATCAATTTTAAAGAAACTACTTTGTTAAAATTTATGAATGTAACATAACGTTCCTATTTCATTCCATAAAAAAAGAAGGTGTTAACCCTCGCTTACATTTCATATTCTTTTATGTGTCTATATAATGTGGCTTTAATTATATTCAATAGTTTTGCAGATTCAACTCCTGTTACCCCTTTATTTTTGCAACTTCATCATAGGAAATAACACCAGTTAAATTGCTTTCTATATAATCAACTACTTCGCTTAATTGTTTCAACCATTTCACTTTTACTCCCCATCCCTTCTTATATAAAAGTTTAGCACAATGTAAATTATAAAGCCTCTCTTTTGATGTCCAGATTTGTAAACTAATTTTTTAAAACCTGTAAGTTGAGGTCAAATGGTGGGATTACATTTAGGAAAACAAATATACAAACATTAATGTTTATATATATGTACACATAAGCACTTATAATGGTTTCTTCTTGTTTTTATAGTGATTTTAGCAAATACAACTTGTTGTAAAACCCTTAGAAACATGCATAATAAGGCTGCTGCAATAATCTACATATTTATAGAGCCACTACTCTTTGATTACGACTCTAATTTACGGTAATTATGGTATGATTAAACAAATGTTTTGTGTAGTATCAGCATTTCATAGGTTACGCACTTTTAACGGTTTTTCTTGTTTTTATTTTGACGCTTGGCGTTTTGGTACAAATAATTTAATAGTAAATGGATCTAGTAGCATTCGAAGTTATTTCATAATCGTGAAATTATGAGAAATAGATATTATTTGTGAGCAACTTGGAGACTGAATTAAAGAGAAAGGAGTAACAGAGTGGATATTATAATTATAGAAGATAAGGAGAGCAATATTGAAGTACAAATCAGGTACCCGATTATGAATGTACAAGTACAGCAGCTTATACAAAGAATTAAGGGTATAGATATGAAAATAGTTGGAAGTAATAATGGTAAAAATATAGTCCTCAATATTTGTGATATTTTCTACATTGAAAGTATTGAAAGGAAAACTTTTATTTATACAAAAAATCAGGTACTCAAAAGTAGTAAAAAACTATATCAGTTAATTGATGAATTAACTGGGTTCGGTTTTATTCAAATAAACAAAGCATGCATTATGAATATTGATGTACTAGATAGTGTAAATACACTTTTTAATAGCCGATTGAAAGCAACATTGATTAATGGTGAAAATGTTATTATTACAAGAACCTATATTCCGGCAATTAAAAAATGGTTAGAGGGGGAGGCTCAACATTATGAAAAGTAAAAAGAAAATTTTTAGAGATTATATTATTACAAGTCTTGCATTTAGCATGCTTGTTATATTTTGGGTGTTTTGTATCGATGCTCTTTTTTATGGTTTATGGTCAAACTTTAAAATCATTGGATCTATTGTGGTTTATTCTTTTATAATGTGTCTGGCACCGATTGTGATTAGATTAGTATTAGATAATAGGCCTGTGATTTCTATGTTTGCGGAATACGTTGTTGTGGTATTTCTGTTTTTTGCCTTCGGGATAAAATTCAATTGGTACCCAAAAGGAGAAGAATGGTTCGTATTTATATATACAATCCCAGTATATGCAGTTGGATATTTACTACGATTGGTAGGGATAAGAAAGGATGCTGATTATATCAACAAAAAATTAACAGAGCGAAAAAAGAGGGGAAAACAGATGAATAATTAGGTGTTAGAAAGTAGTAAAAAGCTGCTGGCAGGTGACTTTTTTGTAAGTAATGACAGTGTATTTGTAACATAGGACAATCGCTATTGCATGTTGTATAAGAGATTGCTAGGATTATGTAGCTGAGCAATTATAAATGAAAGGAACTGTCAAAATGGAAAAGCACAAAATAATTACTTCTTTTAAACGAGGTTTAGCAGGAAAGGTTGGTAAAATAATGTTGATTTCATTTTCTCTCATTACTCTATGCATCATTGTACTTGCAATTATTTTATTAGTACAAAGTCCTGGGAAAGTGAACCCGTTGCGAGACAAAAATGGAAATGTTATGAAGGGCAGTATTTCCGAAAAGATTAATGTTAAAATTAACGGAGTGAATATGGGAATGATTATTAAAAGTGAGAATATATCAAATCCAGTACTGCTTTTTGTTCACGGAGGCCCTGGTATGCCGGAATATTTTCTTACTGAAACATATCCTACGGGACTTGAAAAATATTTTACGGTGGTATGGTGGAATCAGCGGGGCGCAGGGTTATCCTATAGCAGCGATATCTCCGCAAAAACAATGACAAGAAAGCAGTTTGTGTCTGACACAATAAGCGTAACAAACTATTTACGTAAACGTTTCGGGCAGGACAAATTATACCTTATGGGACACTCGTGGGGTTCATATATAGCGTTGCAGGCAGCAGCAAAATCACCTGAGTTATATCATGCCTATATTGGTGTAGGACAAATATCAAATCAAATGGAATCAGAGAAAATTGCATATGAATATATGATTAAGTACTACAATGCAAAAGGCGATAAAAAAACTGTAAAGAAACTTGAAGCAACACCTATTGAAACAATGGATGGTCTATCAGATGCATACAAAAAAATAAGAGACGATGTGATGCATAGAGCAGGAATTGGTACAACTCATAAAATGGAATCAGTAGTCTCTGGAATTTTTATGCCAGTTATGCAGAATAGTGAATATACCTTGAGAGAGAAAATAAATATATGGCGTGGAAAAGCATTTTCAAATTCTACTGTTTTAAACAAAGAACTTTACAGTACGGATTTAAGTAAAACTATAACAAAACTTGATATTCCGGTATATTTCTTTTCGGGAATATATGATTATACAGTAAATTATTCTCTGTCAGAGGCTTATCTTAAAAAACTTAGTGCACCTGTAAAGGAATTTTATCTTTTTAAGGAATCTGCCCACAGTCCAATATTTGAAGAGCCTAAAAAAGTGATTCATATTATGCGAGAAGATGTACTAAAATAACAAAAATTGAAGAACTAAAAGTCAGGTTATAGTATTTGTAGTTACTTCGGGAATTTATCATTTTAAGCTATATATGGGGTGTTAAGCATTTAGTTAAATTTAACTAATCCTTTATAGGCTTGAATATATATAATTATATGATATATATTGGATCATGAATGTAATATACTTTATTATTTTTCCTTTTTTTTCTGGATAGACCCCTGTGCAATAAATGTGAAACTTAAACATATAAATATAATTCCTTGTACTTTATTATTGGAACTAAAATATATTATTGATGCAATTGCAAATAAGATTCCTGAAAAAAAGTTTAAATTACTGGCATTAAATTTTGTCATATAATATTCTCCTCCCTAAAGCTTTTAGAATGTATAATATAAGAAAAATATGTATTGGCTTTTATTTTTTTATTATTTATTTAGCACATAGTTTATTTAAATCATTTAAAAAGTTCATCACCACTTTTAAAGTCAAATCCAGGATGGTGATCAAATTTAACAGCGCCAACAGATGCCTTTCCTCTTACGGCCTTGCTTATAAGTGCTATACCCTCATTTCCGAATGCGGCACAAAGTTCTATAGTTATTATTAATAGGTTACCACACTTTTAACTTTCTTTAATATCTTGGATTTCATAAGGATTTTAAAGATTCCATACCCAATTAAGCATCCTAACAAATGAATTATTGCAAAATCTATATTTCCTACTTTACCAACTACAAAATTTACAACTTGTATCAATAAAACGATAATTATAAAAGTCCTAATTGCATATTTAAATGAATTAGCTTTACAATTTATTAAAGGGATAAATACTCCCATTGGGATAAACCACAAACACCCAGAAGGTACCATATATGTATTTATATTTAGTCCATCAGCTAATATAGCTTTTATTATTGAAATTATTGTTCTAAATGGTATTATAGACATAATATTAAGCCTTAAGCTTGCTGGTCCCAAAGTTGATACGCGAATTAAATATACAAATAACAAAAATAAGTATATGCCAAAAATTACAAAAATTACTTTTTTGTAAGCGCTAAAAAACATTGTTTTATTATTATCAAACATTTCAGAAATATTATGTTCATTACCGAAGTCCTCCAATGCTAGGTCAATTGCTTTATCATCAGAATAACTTTTTTCTAGATATTCAGCCTTTAATGAAAAAATATGGTCTTTAAATTGAGTTTTTAGCTCATCAATTTCTTTCTTATCTAAATCCAATCCATTTATTACTTTTTTTATATACTTATCAATCTTATCCATATTAAACCTCCATATAATTTTATTGATTCGTCAAAATAAGTTCTTTAATTAAGTCATTAATAATATCTAAGCTCTCTAACTTTCTTTTTAATTCCAATATTCCATCCTTTGTAGTTTTATAATATTTTCTATTATTTCTGCCTCCAATTGAAACCCAATAAGACTCTAAATATTTTTTTTCTTCAAGTCTTTTGAGTGCGGGATACAAAGTACCCTCTCCTATTTCCAGAGAATTTTTGGCCAGTTTTTTTATTTGTTTTGCAATTTCATATCCGTACATTTCACTTTTCAATAACATTTGTAATAATATAACATCCAATGAACCTTTTAACATTTCTTTATCCATAGATTAACCTGCCTTTTTTGTATTAATATTACTTACAGTATATCACAACTACCTTGATATACAATGTAGTTTTAAAAAAATCATAATTGGTAGTTTTGCCTATCCCGCCAAAAATGTATATAGGGGCAAAATATATTATTAATATGGATTTGGGAGGTTTTGAAAGTTACACAACAGCTGTAAGTGACCAATCTTCTAGATTTGGAGGTGGAGTTATAAATACAAATTCAAGGGATGCAATTCATGTAGTTGATATACTTCTTAGTCATAATACAGAGCTTGATATTTACCTAAAGCTATTGAGCAGAAAAAGTTAATGAATTGTATATGAAGCATATTTCTCCTTTAGGATGGGAACATATAAATTTTATTGGACAGTATAATTTTGATGATAATTGTGATTATGATTTAGTAAATAATATGAGACCATTATGAGCCAACTTATGAAAAAAAACAGTTACCTATTTCAATTAAATTGAATTTATGGTAACCGTTTTTCATTAACGGGACTTTTGCACAAATTGCGAGCACTACCCCACTATTGAATCGAGCTCATCAACTCAAAGAAATATTTTGCATCTTGAGTTTTATAAAGATTGTACCAAGAATCTAAGGTTTGTGGTGAAAACACCTCTAGAATTTTCAATATGTGCAAAGTAAATTCAAGAGGAGCTATTCCAGAGGCAGTAATCAAACTTCTATCAGTTACTGCGTATTCTTGCTTATAATATTTTTCTCCTGCATAGCTTGGACAGACCATTTTAAGATATCCCAGGTCATTGCTTGTATGAGCTCGCTTATTTAATACTCCTTCCATAGCAAGTCCTATTGTAGCACCACAAATTGCCCCTACAACAATACCTTTCTCTAAACATTCTTCAGCCATTCTTATAATGGGAGCATGAATTGCTTCTGTCCATGTATTCCCACCAGGTAGAATCAAAGCAACTGTCTCTTCAATACTAAACTCCTTAAGTTCAATTTCTGGCAATATTTCGAGACCTCCCATTGTAGTAATAGGGTTCTTGTTAATTCCTACAGTTACTATTTTAAGAGGCATTAATCCCTTTTTGTAGTACCTTCCCGAATTGATTTCAGTACTTAAATAACCTATTTCCCAGTCTGCCATTGTATCAAATACATAAAGATATACTTTGTTTTTCATTCTCTATTCCTCCACTTTCATTTTATTAGTACTATTTATCACAGGATAGTTTCAAGCTCCATCTTAATCAATTATATATTATCTTTACTGACAAATTCAGTCAGTGAAGATAATAGTCCAGCAAATCTTTAAGAATTGATGCCATAGCAGCTTTAAAACTATTTGGTTCAAGCACCTTTATTGCTTTACCATATGGAAGTAGAATATGAGGAACATAGGTATGGATTGAGTATTCATCCATTAAAAAAACCGTTCTGCATTCAGTTCGTTTTATCAGATGATACCCTAAAAACCAATGTGCACTTAGGTCATTCAATGCTTCTGACTTGCCCTCAATTACTAAAGTGCAAAGTCCTACTTTACTTTCTATATTCGGTAATAAGCTTTCTGTAAAAAACTCACGTGCCGAAAAAGCTTCAGGACGCTTAAACGTATTTTTAGTGCTTATAATATTTATTATTCTATCTACCCTAAAGTTACGAATTTCATTCCTAAGATGGCAAAATGCAATAACGTACCATTTATTGTTCCAGTAAAGAATCCCATAGGGGTCAACAACCCTATGATTGGGATGCCCTTCATAACCTGTACAGTATTCAATTTCCATAGAGCATTCATTTGCAACAGCTTGCTCGAGTTCCATTAATATGGGTTTGACAGCTGGATCGCAAATACGGCTTACTACTTCAAATCCAACTAAATGACGAGTGAGAACTTTTTCTTGTTCTTGATTCGAAAACATCTTTAACTTTGATGTTGCATTATTTAGTGATTCCATAAAAGGATATCCTGATTCCATTGCAAAAACAGCAGCATGCAAAAGTGATTTTTTCTCTTCAAGATTAAAAAACAGGGGCGCTCGGATAAAATTGTTAAGCAAACTATATCCGCCGTTATGACCAGACTCCGATATTATTGGCACTCCACTAACACACAGTGCATCCATATAACGATAAACTGATCGTATGTTTATTTCTAACCTTTCGGATATTTGCTTTGCAGTTATTTTTGCACCTGAATTCAGCATCCATAAAATTGCTAGCATATTATCATTTTTTGGCATAATGCACCCCCTAATCTGGTTAACAATTAAATTTTATTGTTTAGGAATATAATATCATTAAATATTGTTTTTAAAAACTTATAACATTTCTTATTATTAAATCAACTGTGACGCATTTTTTTACCAATCCAATGGAACAAAAGGAAAAGAAATTCCTAAAATAAAAAGCAGCCAATCTACAATGCTAAGGAGCAATACAATTAATTACTTATTTTAATCATTTGCGTTAATCAATGATATGACAATCTATCATAACCTTTTTCTGGCAATGAAATTCTCTAATATCACTACAAAGGAAAAGGATACAAGAATAGAGGAAATATTAAAAAAGGTTCATTTAGAAAAAGTTAATACACTCTCAGGTGATGAACAGCAAAGAGTAGCCCTGGCAAGAACAATACTCAAGCCAGGTGATATCATTCTTGCAGATGAGCCAACTGGATCTTTAGATTCTGCGGCTGCCGAAATAGCATTTAATCTAATTAAGGATTTAAGCAAACAGTATAGAAAAACTGTAATGATGGTTACGCATAGTAAACATTTAGCAAATCAAACGGATAGAATAATTAACATTGTGGAGTGTTAATATGGATTTTGAGTGTTTTGAAAGTTATACAATGTATTTATGTAACTTTCATTTTCCTTATTTAGCAACGTTTTCGAATGTTTTGTATAAAAAGCATAAATTGAATGTTACATAATACTAACAATTGATAGTGATATGTAAACTAAGTTCTACTTTGATTTTAAATCATCAATTTTAAGAAAAGAAAAAAAGGCATTGCTGCCTTTTGGGTTGTTGAACAATATTAGAAAACCATGTAATAATTTTTCTTCTACTAATTCGCATGAATTCCTAAGCTGGTTATTTATGGGATTGTATAAATTTATTTTCAAACCTGATTCTTCTTGTGTTTCACGAATACATGCCTCTTCTGGCAATTCATTTAATTCGATATGCCCACCTAAAGGAAGAATTTTTTTAGCCTTCTTATGTAAATGTAATAATACTTTTATTTGATTTCCATGTTTTCAAACTTTTTACTTCCAATTGTTACTATTACTCCTGCAAAAATTAAGCAGTAAAGAATGTAAATAGCTTTAGGAATTACCCCTTCTATGCCTCCACTTGAAAGATCCATTGGAATTTTTTGAAGAGCCCATGGCCATAAATATCTTATGCCGCTTATAGCTCCTATAAAGAATCCACCTAGTGAGCATATTGATGCTATCATTATAGGCTTTGTAAAATCTTCATATTTTAATGAAAGATGAATCTGTATTGCAATAAGTGGAAGGATTCCAACCCATCCAAGGATTAATAATTCAAGCATTTTACTTATTGGGAATGAACCTGTTATTCCAAAGAGTTTTCCAAAAATAAAATATGATATTCCAAACACAGCTTGAAGGAACAATACCATTAGTGCCGATATTATAACCTTTGACTTATATATTGACTTTCTTGATACAGGTGTTGATAAAATTATCTTTAAATTGCCATTTGCATATTCAACCCTGAATATTATGGCGCAGTATACACTTGCTATTATTGGAAGCATAATAGGTGCATAAAACGTTCCAACCTGAGACCATGCCTTAAGCCAGTCACCTGTATTTACATCTTTAAATACGGCATAATTAGTCTTAAAACTAAACAATCCTAATAGAATTGGTATAAATGTTATTATTATTGAAATTGGTATAACCTTTTGTCTTTTGAGCTTAAGTAGCTCACACTTAACTAAACCATACACAATATCCCACTTCCTTTTAAAAATTTTCTTTGTTATTATAAAGATGTAGTGATATAAAAAACATAACAGCTGCAACAGCTATGCTCACAAAACTAAATAACATGCTGTCCTGATTCATAATAGTAATTGCTTTACGTCCCTCTTGAAATATTGTCATAGGCGCTGTTAAGAATGGATATGTCCATATAAGAACTTTGTGAAAAGGCATATATATACCAAATACTCCAAGAAAACATCCAACAACACCGCCTGCTATGGAAATACTCTGATTCTTTATCATTGAAGAAAGGCCAAACTGCAGTACTATTACTGGAAGATACCCGATTAAAGGCAGTGCACATTGCTTAAATATAAGAGGATAATCAACACCTTCTGCTCCAACATGTGTCCCAAGAACTATAATCCCAAAGAATTCCACAACCGCTGAAAAAGCAATAAGCACCATCACACATATAAACTTGCCTGCAAAAAGCTTGTTTTTATCACTAACTGCTGTAAACATAAGCTTCCACATATCAGATTTATACTCAACATCTACAAGTTTGGAGATTACGATTGTGAAAATTATAATCATAATCATAAAATTATAGCCACTGAAGTTATATAAAACATCCATCCATATCTGTTTTCCTGTATTTCTTCCTTGAATAATGTAACCGATAAAAAATGATGCAAGTTCGCCCATCAATATAAGAAGAAAAAGTTTTTTCCTTTTAATTTTCATAAATTCAGCTTTAATAATATCTTTCATTTATAAACTGTGCTCCTTTCCTGTAAGATTAAGGAAAATGTCCTCAAGAGAAGTTTTCTCCTCCACAATTCTGTAAATCTTAATTCCCTTAAACACAATATTGTCAATTATCTTGCCTAGTGTGCTGTCATTAAAGTAATTCATTTCAACACATCCTTCATTTATCTTTCCGGCAACTCCGTTTTCATTTAATATATTGATCGTACTTTGAATATTATCTGTACGAAGGACAATCTTTTGCTCACCTTTGCTTCTTAAATCCTCAATAGTTCCCTGATATACAAGGCTTCCTTTTGTGATTATTCCAACATTAGTTGCCATCTGGTCAATCTCTGAGAGAAGGTGGCTTGAAATTAATACTGTACTTCCATAAGTCTTTGGAATGTCCTTTATAAGCTCTCTTATTTCATGAATACCTGAAGGGTCAAGACCATTAGTAGGTTCATCTAGGATAAGAAGTTTTGGATTTCTAAGAAGAGCCATAGCTATTCCAAGTCTCTGTCTCATTCCAAGAGAAAATTCCTTAACAAGCTTATTCTTAACATCATCTAATCTTACAGTCTTCAAAACTTTATCAATATTGTCATAAGGTGAATCAGTAAGAGTCCTCATGATTTTTAAGTTTTCATAAGCTGTAAGATGAGGATAGCTTGCAGCATTCTCAATAAGTGCACCCACATTCTTTAATATCTTGGATCTGTTTTCAATGTTCTGCTTCATGCCAAATACATTTACGTTTCCATTAGTAGGCCTTATAAGTCCAAGAATCATCCTTATAGTTGTTGTCTTTCCTGCACCATTTGGTCCCAGGAATCCGTAAACTTGTCCTTCTCCTATTGATATACTTAAATTGTTAACTACAGAACTTTCATTATATTTTTTGGTTAGATTATTTGTTTCTATTACAGCCATATATAATACCTCCTATTTCTATAATTATTTTCTCAATATTCATTTGCATTTTTTATAATAATATTAAAAATATATCTACTATACTAGTGAACTAGATTAATAGTACACTAATATTGTACTTGTGTCAACAAAGAAATTGCAGTCATAAAAAATGTTACCTTAAATGTTATTAAATTATTGACATGAACAGTCATTTTTTTGACATTAAAAGTAATTTAAATCCTAAATAGGGTAAAACATATGTTTAATCAAAAAATTAACATTTTAAAAGCTAATGTAACACATTACATAATTGAGTTACCTTAACTTTGAGTCTATTAGCCGGTTAAAAGATTTATAAATAGATTTTATTTATAGAGACAAATGTATGAGTTTTAATTATTATAAAGATATTACCAAGTTTAATTGTTTTAATGACGCTGATATGTCTGATGAGGCATTATTGTTTTATAAAAAAATTTCATTAATTAGAAAAATATATTCCAAAAATCATGAAAGGTGATAATATATGTTCACTTGCTTGGACCTTTGGAAAAGAGAATAAAGATAGTTATAGATTTGTAAAATGTAGAAGTTAAACTAGTTAAATATTACTCCTAAAAAAATTGAAATAGTTAACGAGTTTAAGAAACGTTACCATTCACTTGCGAATTTTTGGGTATTCCCGAAATCTTTAAATAAATGCTGTTAAAGATTTGTTTTCGAAACCAGAAGAATTCAAATCTGATAATGCTCCAGTTGTTGGAACTTATCATGGTTATGGTTGGAGTTTACCTGGATACACTATTTATCCAAAGAAAAATACAATAAATTATGCAAAGAATTCATTGCATTTATGGGTGCACCTCTTTAAATCCCTCTGGGAAAGGAACTACACGATCCTTATTGCCGTTGCCTTGATTAATTCTTATCTGACAGCTATATCACTAATCTTTATGTTGACTAACTCACTGACTCTAACGCCAGTGTAAATCAAAACCTTGATAATCATCATATCCTGAAAGTTTTTAGAATTCCATACTATTTTGTAATAACTTTTTATCTCGTCCTCCGTTGGAACATATGGCAGTTTTGTATTAAATGGAGAGCCAAAGCTGATATTTCCTGGTCTTCAATATTATTAGTTGAAAATTCACGACCTCTTGCGCAGAAAATAAAATTATTTGCACTATTCCAATTTTCAATAACATTTAATCTTTGGTTAATTTCTATTCGCATTTCTTCTGATATAATATATCTGCAAATAAATATAGTTTTTATTGCTCTTCCAAGTTCACTTAATGCCTACCTTTTGTGACAACTTGCATAAATGAATGGTATAATATTCCTAAGAGTTACGTCAAATTGTCAAAATATTATATTTCAAAAAAATCATACAAATAAGGGAAAGGTGTAGAAATGGACAATCCATGGAAAGAAATTGATTTGAAAATATATGAGGAGCATATGTCTTCTGGTCAAGTATGTCAGCTACAAACATTAAATAAAATTACTAAAGAACAGTTGCAAGACAATTGTCATACCTATGTTGGATTTGTTGGAGTATGTGGTGGTAATGGTCTTGAAAATATAGATATTGAGGAAACAAAAAAAGTTTACGCTATAGATATAAACCAAAAGTATCTTAATAATTGTAAAGAACGATACATGAATATGGGAGATACCTTGGACCTTATTTGCGAAGATTTAACTGATAAAAATTTTCAATTTCCTTATACTAATCTACTAATATGTAATTTGATTATTGAATTCATAGGTGAGACGGAATTTGTAGCTATCATTGATAAAAACAAGATAAACATTGATGTAATATCATGCATTATACAGAAAAATAATAACAATTCATTTGTAAGTAATTCAAAGAACAATTCACAACTAGAACCTATTTTATCCATTCATCATGACATTAATGAGTACAGACTTAAAGAAGCATTCTCTATCATTAAATTTAATTGTATTAAACACAAAAGATATATGCTGCCAGATGGCAAAGAATTTATTAGGATGGACTTCAAACAATGATTATATATTAGTTCTCAATTCTTTTTTTTACGTTATAATAGCCACAAAATAGTAGTTACGATTTTGATTTATAATTCATCAAAATGGGAAATACTGTCTTGTGGCTGTTTTTTGCACGAATCGTTGCCTTACCCCTTGATAGTTTGAGACCTTTAAGAATGTTTTGAACCATACACTTCTACAAGTAGTTGACCGAATGAGTGTGGATCACCTGCCCATAAAACGCATAATAAAATAATGGGTATACACATACTAAATAAAATTTTTTGTATCAAATTATATTTATATTGCTTCAAAATAATTCCCTCCCGTTTTAAGAAATATTCGACAACACATTTAGTTTATCTAAGGTTTTTATTATATATAAATTTTTAGCTTACATCTAACTTTTGATTATAAAAATTATTGTTTTTAAATATTTTTAATAAAGATATAGTCCCTATAAAACATAAAACAATAAGTTCATCCATAAGGGTCCATGGATTTCCATGGCATATTGCAAATAAAAAAGCAGAAATTATAATCGCCTTCTCAGGTGGAAAATGCTTTAAAAATCCTCTTAATATTATCTCTTTCTATAATAGGAATTAATACTATGACGTGCCTCCTATTGTTAATTTATAACTATTATACTCTTATTTAGGATAACATAATGCGATTTTTATTTTACTAATAGCAAATGTCATGAAACTATCAAAATGTGATGCATCATTTAGTATTTTCAAAGCATTTTGTTGATAATTGTCTACTTGTCTCTCCATCTTAAAGGTCTCTATTTATAGGAAAACTGTTTCAAAGAGTGGTAAATTATGCCTCCATAAGACTATGGAGGCTAACCTTGGTCATAAGCTGTTGCTTTAATCTTTTTATTTTTTGATAGAAGAAGATTATCTTTGCTACTCTCAGTCATTTCTTTTTTTATTTAATTCATTAAATTGTTTATTACGTTCTTTTAATATCTTGTTTTTTGATTTTCCACATATTTTTTTACCGTTTCACTCTTCACATTTCCCTCAGTTGATATAAAATAACTTCTAGTCCATAAGCTAGGCATTTTCTTTAATTCGTTAAACTCCTCTCTCAAAACCCTACTTGTTACACCCTTTATTTTTTGCATAATATCAGAAGGACTTAATGTTGGAATACAATTCAAAAACATATGAGTATGGTCTTTATCACATTCTATAGCAATGATTTCAATTTCCAACTCTTCACATATAAATTTGACCATTTGCTTAAATCTTTCTTCTACATTAGGTATTAAAAATATTTTTCTTCTATATCTTGGGCAAAATATAAAATGATAATTAATTAATGACACGGTTGTTTTAGTTGTTCTATATTTATTTTCCATAATTAAAGTATATTTCAAAACGTGTACGTTGTCAATAATTTTATACACAAATGAAAATTTAATTTCTTATACTATCCATCCCACATCTCAAGAAGTGGGCTTTCCTCACAAATTCATTGTAAAAATATTAAAAATCATAGAAAAGAAATATGTATGTTATATGGATATCATGACTTTATAGATTTCAAAAGAAGATTTAAATAGAGCAGTACAGACAGTAAATATGCATATGCTCCGCTAGATGGTATTTAAAAATTATGGAGATACAAGAGCAAAACTATTTCCGTGCAGAAATATTAACAAAAGCCAGTTCTAAATATTTTGGAAGAGGACGTGGTGTGAACTACTCTAACTTTGTAAGTGACCAATTTACAGGTTTTCATGAAATAGTTATTCCGGGAACATTAAGATATTCTATGTATCTCATAGAAGAAATACTTGAAATTTAATACTTCTAATAATATATCTAAAAAGCCAACTAAATAATTTTGCACTCCATTTTTTTAGAATCTTGTAAAGTAAAGATCCAATGACACCAAATACTAAAACAATTAAAATCTTTACCATCAATATATTAACTCCAAAATTAATAGGCAAATTAGGAGAAATTAAATTTAATATTAAAAGAACAGGAGTCAGAAGCAATAATAAATCAAGAATATATAAAGATATAACAAAAAGTACAATAGATATAACAACTGGTGTACCTATTAAAAGATTTAATGTTCCAACTCCAACTCTTTCAACTGCATATAATGCTTTTAATACATTTTTTACACTATTTACCTTTTATGAATGTTCAATATAATATTCCGCAACAATATTTTTCGCAATAAGATCTACCTCTCCAAGTTCGCATGCAATATTATTTTCAGTTTTTCCTACTAATAAACCTTTTTGAAAATGATTTTCATAATCTTTTAATATTTCTTTTTTGTATCCTTCAGGCAAATTTCCCATTTTATTATTTAGTAAATCTAAATAATTATTCATTTCCATTATTCTCAACTCCCTTTAAAAAATTAAATGTCGTGAAATGAAACAAAATTTCACGACATTGTATTGACCTCTATAACTAGCCTATATACTCATTCATACTCTTTTTTTATAGTATTATCTCCAAATTACTTTATCTTTGTTTCCTTCAGTATCAAATTTACCATCCAATCAACAAACTTGTCTCGTTCGTTAATCCACGGACTGTGTCCAGAATGTTCAAACCAGATAAACTCTTTATGAGGAGCTTTTAGTGCATTGAAATACTCCTCAGTCAATGCTGGTGGTGCGTCGATATCGTGGCGGCCTTCAATAAAGTAAACTGGAACATCTAACTTTATAGCTTGCTTACGTAGATCTACATTATATAACTGTGGATAGACATGATTAAAAGTAGTAACCAAGCCAAGTAGAAAATTTACTTTATCGTATAAACCATATTCAGGACCTGCTAGATCGCTAAATGTATTATGACCCGGCCTTTCAATTTTAGGGTTTTTTGTCATGTAATCACCTAAGTACTGATTGTAAGAAGATACTTTCCAAACTACATCTTTACCATAGTATGGTGGCAACCCTTGTTTCTTAAGTGTTTCAACCAGTTTTGTATCCCCCTGCTCTTTTGCCATCTTTAATGCAAGTTCATAGTCCCGAACTTCGGTTTCAGCAAATGCAACCATTTGACCTGTACCAATAAAAGCAGAAAATAGTTCTGGGTAACGTTGTACAAGCAATATACCTAATGCACTCCCCCATGATTCACCAAGTACATATATTTTTTTCTGTTTAAATCTTTGGCATAGATACTGTGTTAGTTCATGACCATCGGAAATGTATCGCTCAGGGGTAATTGATTTAAGAGGTATAGCGTTCATTGATTTACCCGCCCCTGGTTGCTCCCAGTTAACAACCACATAGTTATCTTCAAGCTTTTTTAATTGTTCTCTAGTTGCAGCTAGTTGCGTTCCACCTGGCCCACCAGCTAGAAAAAGTAGTACCGGATTATTCTTATTTTTTCCACGGATAGTTATCCATTGATCACTGCCACCTAGAGTTACTTTTTCTAAGACAGCAATACTACCCACTAATGGTTTGCCATTCTCCCCAAGTATAGGTGGAGTGTATGCCATCCACTGGCTGCATATTATAGAAATAATATTTACAAATAGTAATGCTACTATTACAATAAGCTGTTTGCGCAGTTTCAAAAGCCAGGTCATTATTTTTGCTCTTGTACGGGTACAAATAGCAATAATTACTGTAATCAAAATTGAGATAACCAGAGTTACTATTGTTACAGACAGCGAAAGAATCAATATGAACGCAAACCCTAACTCTATAGGAACAGTTTTCATCGTAATCATAAGATATGGACGTATAACAATAGCATACAAAGCTATTATAAGTGCTGTGAGTAAGGGTAAAAGAAAACGTAGTTGAAGCAACCAATAGGTTTTACGCCCGTGAAGAACTGTTTCTTTTTTTAATATAGACTTCATCTTATCCTCCTTAACGAAACTTAATAATCTTTACTGCGTATTTTTTACGAATCAGAATTAAATTTCAAATAAATTGCACCATTTTTTGTTCCAGTTATTTTCTCTTGCTTTTTCTTCTTAATTTCCTCTCATCTCTTTGTGAATGAATAACATTCCAAAAATCAGGTACTCTCATGTATATAACTATAGTTCTTCCTATAAATAAAAAAGTTAGCCTTAGAAGATAAGCTGTTGCATAATCTAATCCTATTTCTTGAGGTAAACTTGTAATTAAATGGCTCAAAATCGTTCTTATAGGAAGTGATATAATGAGAAAAAGAAGCATTTGCCAGCCACCTTTTATATAAAGATTTCCGTCTTCTTTTCGGTATATTTTTGTAATGAAGCCAGCAATAACACCACATATTAATCCAATTACTATAAGCATTATTATTCCTGGAGCTGCTTGTTCAATACCACCTTTGATTTTTTTAATCACTGAAATTGTAAGCCATATAAAAACTATTGGTAAAACAACATATTTTTTTGCTTTAAATCTCCTTTCAGCAACTTGAATATATATAATATATACAATTAATGAAATTACAATTACAATATTTGTTAATGGTGTTGCTTGAAAATTACCCATGCCGAAATCTCCTTTTTAAATCATAAAAAAAATATACAGCATAGAAAAACTAATGTAAATATCAAAATAGGTATGTCGTCATAGGGTATCAGTAAGTGGTTAAAAAAGGGCAGCAAGCTGTAGCTTACACCACAAATATTTATTCATTTACTACTTATCGGAATGACTAGTTAACTTTTTCATATTTTTCAATTTCCCGTTAATTTCTTTTGCATCCTTTTTATATACCTGCCAACTTAAAAAACGGATTACCAAATAGATAACTGCAATTTCAAGCGCAAATTTGGCTAATTGGATGTACCCCCCGGCAATCCCCAAAATATGAGCTAATAATAAAAGAATCACTTCAAGTGTAATGAAGTGAATGCAAATTCTGACACGTGTCTCTTTCCCACTCATTTCATTTGGAGAATAAAGAATAAAACTCGTCAGGTCACCTGCCAACGCTCCAATCATAACTGTATATAAGTCTTTTATGTTTAATGAAAATCCCGATTCACTGTTTAATGCTGTGACTACAAAAACAACTACCCCAAATATGACAAAATAATCCTTTATAAGCTTTTTTATAAATTCTGATACCTTCATGTTTTCTTCCTCCTACAATCCTAATCTTTTTTTTAGAACCGACACATATTGCCTAGATATGATAACTTTTTCACCATTATCCAGAGTTGCCTCAAACCTGCCGCTTAGTGAGGGTTGTACAGAAGAAATTTTTGCAATGTTTACAATTGTTGACTTAGAGGCACGAAAGAAATTTCTGAATTCAAATATTTCCTCCAGTTCATACAATTTCTGCTTTGATTCAAATACCTTTTCTTTGCAGTATACAAATACCCTATTGTCTACTGCCTCAAAATAAAATATATTTTCCCGCTTAATTCTATGTATAGTCTCTCCATCATAACCAATTAATACATCATTATTTGTCTGTAGTTGCTTTAGAATTTGCAAAACTTCGTCATCCAGTTCATGACATTTAATGATAATTTCCTCTTGCTTATTTTTATCAATTTCTTCAATAGATATTTTCATGGTTACCTCTTTCTTTATAGTTATTCAATCATACCATAATTACCATAAATTAAGTATATTTACAATTCTTTAGAACTTGCAGCGACCCAGGAGAAGATTTAATCAAGACTTTTGTTATTACTTTACATTTTTGCTATCATGTAGTACAATATAGTTGAACTAACATGCACTACATGATAGAAGAAAGAGGTGTTAAGATTTGGGGGATAAATCACAATTTCTTAGAGGAACTTTAGAAGGATGTATTCTAAAAATTATCAGTGATGAAGAAGTTTATGGTTACGAAATAGCAGAAAAGTTAAATAAATATGGTATTTATGAGGTTAGTGAAGGCACGATATATCCGTTACTACTGCGACTTGAAAAAAATGGATTTTTAGATTCTATAAAAAAAGAGTCAGCTTTTGGACCTAAAAGAAAATATTATAGTTTGTCTAGTTTAGGGAAAAAAGAACTAAAAAATTTTTATGATAACTGGGAAGAACTTAGAGATAGCATAGATAGTATATTTAAAGATTATGAGGAGGAAAAATATGAGTAACGTAGCTAGGGAAATAAAAGAAAATTTAAAATTAAGTAAGAATCTAACAGAAGAAAATGATGGAATATTTACAAATATAGCTTGTTATTTGAGAGTAAGTAATTTAAGTGACGAAGAACAAGAAGAAATTATTAATGATATATTGAGGATGTTCCTAGATTGGCAAGAAGAAGGTAAAACTGTAGAAAGTATGTTGGGTGATGATTATAAAAAGTTTGCTGATAATATAATAGCAGCCGTGAATCCTAAAAAACATATCTTAAAAAGGATTAAAAAATATTTTGTTGCTTTAGTAGACTTTTCATTTATTATGTTAACTATAGATTTTATTTTTGAATATTTTCCTAAGTTGTTAAAAGGGACTCATGATTTAAATTTAATTTATAACTATACATTAGTTATGTTAGTAAGCAATTTATTTATTATTATAGGGGTAAGTATTTTGGTAACCTATATAGGTAAAACTAGTTTTTCATTCCTAAATAACCGTTTTTATAAGCTCGAAAATTTTGCATTTGTTTGCGGCATAGTTGCGTTGCTTGTACTTCCATACGTACTTTCGTTGAAAATAAGCCCTATAGTTATTTTTTCTACAAATATTCGCTATGTTATTGGTATAATAGTGATTTATTGGGTTTATAAAGGAGTAAAAAAAATAAGACCAATTGCAATAACAAGTTGAACCAATTTGTATTTATACTTAAATCTAATAGCAAATTCATGTTTGATATAAAACTATTAAACATGAATTTATATTATTTTTTTCTCTAATTAACAATTTACACATATTACCAAGTCTGTTGTCTTTATCTATTTATCACAATTCAATAATTCCGATAATTTGACCTGAAAACAACCCAAAAAATGTTTTATAAATATACCCAAATGCGTTTTATGTTCAAATAATGACGTTTAAGGCTTTAAATATTGAATTATACCTATTTATAAAATATTATAAAATAAGTAATAAGTATTATTTTATGCTATTTAACAAATACATTATAAAAAGGAGTGGATTGCTATTAAAAAGAAATTATATTTCATATTTATATTTATTTTTGTACTCTCTATCGTTGGGTGTTCAAGGGCTACATCCACTACAATAAAAAAAACAAACCTTGTTAAACCAACGGTTGTAGCTACACCTGTAATTAAAGCTAAACCAATTGAAAGTTCTACAATACCAGGGTTTGACAATACTACTGATATTAAACCTTACGGAAAGAGTATCCCAGTTCTACAGTACCACTCAATTAGCTATGATAAAGGCAATCCTATTTGTATTCCAATAAAAAAGTTTGAGGAACAAATGAAATATTTAAAGGATAACAATTATTATACTATAACACTTACAAACTTGTATGAGTACCTTATGAATAATACTCCAATACCTAGAAAATCGGTAGTCATTACTTTTGATGATGGATATGATAATAATTATACGACTATGTTTCCTGTTCTAAAAAAATATAAATTTAAAGCAACAATTTTTGTTATTAGTTCCCTTATTGATGTACATAGCAATATGCTAACATCTAAACAACTTATAGAAATGGACAAATATGGTGTAGATATAGAAAGTCATACTGCACATCATGATAATTTAAAATTGATTTCTAAGGATAACCAACTAAAAACGTTAATTCAATCTAAAAAATATCTTGAAAAAACATTAAATAAAAAAATAAATTTCTTTGCATATCCTTATGGTGGGTACAACAAAAATGCAATTGAGGCATTGAAAGAAGCTGGTTACAAAATGGCTTTCACCACTAAAAATGGCTGGTCCTCTAAAAAGAATGGTATATTTTCATTACATAGGGTATGGATAAGTGCTTCTGATAGTACGAAGGTATTTGAACGTAAAGTTTCTAAACCTAAAAAAAATATATTTGAATCTTTTTCATTTTAATGACATTTCAGAAGGAAAGTCTCCCACTTCTATAAGTGGGAGTTATATATTAATTATATTTCCTCTCTGCAAACTGCATGACTAAGCAACATACCAAATACAATAAACACCAAAACCATACTTACTATAACTGCATATGGTCTCCAAATCCCCATGTCGAACTGAAATCCAGACACTTCATTTATAATTTGTGATGATGCCATTGGCAATGCATTTAAAATAAATTGGGAAAATTTCCACGGAAGCTTAATAAATAAAGCCATTATAATATATAAAACATTTATTCCTATTCCTATTGATGTAGTAAGGCTTGTACTTGCTGTTTTGTAGGATATCCATCCCATAATAGTTGTTAACGATAGCACCCCTAAAAGTTCACTTACAAACATTAAGAGTATTCCACTTCCTAATGTAAAGTTACCTATAGAAAATAATGCAAATACCTTTAAACTACTCTTTAAAGTCAAAAGTCTAGTCGCTGAACTTAAAATTAATACGGTGCAAAGTGTTGCTGCCAAAACTAAAATCAAACCATATATCATAACAGGAAGAAGGCGAATACCCATCATCTTTTTGCCAAAAACTGTTGCATCCATAATTTCCATACTACCGTCTTCCATACTATCAGAATAAGTGGATGATGCAAAAAATGTTACCATAAATATAATTATTAGATAAAGAACCTTAAGAATATTAAAGCCTTCAGTCCAAAGGTAATAGCCTTCATATTGATAAAAAGGTGTTTTCACCTTATCTAGTTCTTCCAATGCTTTTGCTTGATTACTTTTAGGTATTTTTTCTATAAGTGCAGTAGATTTTTTTTCCCAACACTTATAAAAATTCTTGGCATAATAATCAGGAAATTCGTTTAGTTTATTTTCATTGTATAGTATTCCAGGATAAGAATAAACTAACCGACTTATAAAAGCTATGAGTGGTTTATATTTTATTTCATCGGACTTCTCGTTCTGCACTTTTTCTAGACCTAGCCATAATTTATCTTCAGTCATTTGACCAGAATAGACGGCCTCTTCTTTTAATACATTAGGTAAAATTTTATCTCCGCCCATAAGTATTGCACTTAATCCAGCAGTCAAGAGAAGTATACCTATTATTGAAAATGCAACATATCTTGTAAAAAGGCGACGCTTTAATTCTTGATATATCATCTCCTTACCTCCTTTTGTAGTTAAGCGTTGTAAAAATGGTACTAAGTAAAAATATAATTGCGCTTACTATGAGCAAAATAGATGGCATCCATAGAGTCTTCCCTAAGATTGTAATAAATGGAAATTCTATAGATTGGAAATATGAAAATCCTATTCCTCCTGGTATAAACATCTTAATTATATCCATATTCCTAGAGTGACTAGTGATAAATGTGCTTAAAATAAAAGAACCTAATATTGTAAGTATCGAGAATTGAATGGCTTTTGAGGATTTTTTAGATATAGATGAAATCCAAGTAGAAAAGCTTGACACTATTAAAATTCCTATCCAACCTATGATAAATACATTTCTAAGTAAGTCACCTTGAGTATATGGAAGGAAACTTCTACTTAAAACCTGTATTGAAGTATTTAAAGCATCAGCAGGTAATAAATACTTTAATAACAAAACATAAAGACCAACTCCACAAAGATATATAATAGATGCCATAATTAAAGGTATACTAATTTTTGCTATAGTGAGGCTTTTCCTGCCTTTTACTGTAGTAGTTATAATTTCATCCATTCCGTTTTCTTTATCATTGGTTATTATGGAACTTGAAAAAACCCCTAACATAACCATAAGTACAAATGAGAAAAATACAATATGACTAATTCCATCATTCCATTGTTTAAATCCAGTGTAATAAGTATAAGGTTTTTTCACTTTATCCAATAAAGAGAGAGCTAAGGTCTTTTCATTTTCATTAAATGCATTTTTATCAATATAATTACCATAGAATAAATCTTCATTTTTATAAAAATTCATTCCTGCATCCCTCGGAATATGCAAAAGGTCACTTGTTGATGTTCCTATCATAGTTCTCAAGCGAAACTCCTGGTTAAGTAACTTGTCAATATAGACAGTATATTTCAACAATTCTTTAGTAATTACTACATCACTGTCATTATCACCTTTTAATGACTTTAGAAAAATATCACAGCCACTTTGAAATTTATCTAAAGTCATTTTCCCTTCAGCGCCTACTCTATCCTTACCTGCTGCGTCTATTGCTGATCTACCTTTATATTCTTTATAAACTCCTTGCTGCAAAAAGTCTTCAGTAGCTCTCCCTACAATAAACCATGTCCATAACCCTGCCAAAGCAATTGCAATTAAAACATATGTTAGAAGCCTTTTAAAATTTAGCTGTCTTTTTAACTCTTGAAAAAATACATCCATTTTTATACCTCCGTAACTTTTGAAAGATAAAAATCATTAAGAGAAGGTGAAACTAATTTACTATTTTTTAATGGAACATCTGCAACATAACGAATTGAAACCTTCCCACTAGATTCATTACGAAAATTCATAATTCTATATTCCTTTTCTAGCCGCGAAAGTTCATTTTCATCAATAACAGTCTCAAACACATTACCATCAAGTGTTTGAATTAAAGAACGAGCTTCTCCTGCTATAATTACTTTGCCTTTTTCCATAAGCACAAGGAAATTAGCAATAAACTCAATGTCTGAAACAATATGTGTAGATACAATAATGATCTTTTCTTTGCTTATTGCAGTTAAATACTTACGAAATTTGTTTCTTTCCTCAATATCTAAACCAGCGGTAGGCTCGTCTACAATTAAAATATCAGGATTATTTAACATAGCTTGGCATATTCCAACTCTACGCTTCATACCTCCTGAAAGCTTATCAATCTTTTTCTTTCTAACTTCTGATAAATTAAATTCATTTAATAATTCACTGATTCTTTTATTTCTAATTTCTTTATTAAGCCCCTTTAAAGTTCCAATATAATGGAGAAAATCTTCAACAGATTGATTTTTATCATATCCAAAGAGCTGAGGCAGATATCCTATTTTATCTAGATACGAATCCTTAAGGCTTGCGATATTTACATCGTCTAACATTATTTTACCTTTACTTGGCGTTGTATTCCCAGCTAGCATTCTCATTAATGTGGTTTTCCCCGCGCCATTTGGTCCTAAAAGCCCCCAAATCCCCGGAGTAAATTCAAGATTTATATTGTAAGCAGCCTTTAAATCTTTAAACTCCTTATAAATATTATAAGCAACTAATTTCATGTTTTTTCCTCCTTATTAATCATCTCTTGCAGAGCTGTAATTATCTCCTGCGGAGCTGTAATTAACGACTTCAGAAGGAGATTTAGACTCTCACTGAAGTTTTCTTTTCGATAGGGTAGTATCCTCTGGGTAGATTTCTGGGGTAGATAACAATTCTCAATTGTTATCCTCCCATTTCTATAAGCGGGAGATTTTCCTTCTGAAATGTCATTAAAACAAAAGCAATAAAAAACCTTTCCTTTATATTCAGTATAACTGAGATAAAAGAAAGGTTTATTCATAAATTATTTAGTATTTATAAAGAATTTATTAAGAATTGGGTAGAGTAATAATAAATACAGTATGTCCATCCTGACTTTCCGCGTCTAAGGAGCCTTGATGTTTTTGTACAATTTCCCTTGCAATAGCCAAACCAAGTCCTGCCCCGTTTGATTGACTTCTTGACTGATCTCTTCGATAAAACTTTTCAAATATAAGTTTTAGTTCCTGCTGACTTATTACGTCACCATCATTTTCTACAAACAATTTCATACTACATTTTCCCATTTCGCCCTTTATTTTTATGACAGAATCCTTGTGGCTATATGCTATAGCATTCTTTAATAAATTATTTAACGCCCTGGCAAATAGTGATCCATCGGCATAAATCTTAATACTCGGAGTAAGGTTTATATCAAATTTTAAGTTTTTCTCTTTAAGTAAAGGATATAGTTCCTCAGTCAACTGTTCTAGGAAAAACGCAGCATCTAGTAAACTTTTATTCAAAGGGATTTCCTGAAGACTAAAGCGAGTAATATCAAAAAACTGATTTGTTAAATCTTCCATTCTATATGATTTTTCCAAAAGTTTCTTTATATAGTCTCGACGAACCTTCTCTGGTACCTCAGATTCATCTAAAATTGTAAGATAGCCAACGATGCTTGTTAATGGAGTTCTTAAATCGTGTGCTAAATAGGTTACAAGGTCATTTTTCTTGTTCATCTCTATTAAGATCTCCTGCTTAACGAGTTCATTCTCATGTCTAATTTCATTTATCTCAGAATCAATTAGTTTTAGTTCTTGAACTTTTTCAGGTACTTCTCCCTTTCTTAGCAAAGATATTCTTTGCTCTAACTGAGTTATTATCTTTTTTCGCTGCTTATTTTGTGAGTATCTTGATGTAAAGTAAACAACAATCTCTAAAAGAACAAAACCGCAAATAACCATATCCTTCAATATATATCTAAGCCGTGGCCAATAAAATGTTCCCCTGGTACGATCTATGCCAACAAATAACACCTTTTCTCTATCAAATAACATTTGCCTTTCAAAAAATTCTGCCACAGTTCCTTCTAATTTTAAATCAATAAATAACATTAATCCTATAAATATAAAAAAAGCTAAAATATAATAATTCCATTTCCATTTTTTAATCTTCAATGATATAGCCTACCCCCCAAACAGTTTTGATATATTCCGGATGTTCAAAAGATTCCTTCATTTTTTCTCTTAAGTTTCTAATATGAACTGTTACTGTATTTGTAGATTTTGAATAATACTCATCATCCCTCAACAAATGAAACAACTTTTCTCCATTTAAAACATGTCCTTTATTTAGTAGTAATATTTCAATAATGTTAAATTCTGTAGGTGTTAGTTTTAGTTCCTTGCCATTTAAATTAACATGTCTACTATTTTTATCTAAGATTAACCCTTTATAATATATAGTATCATTTTCATTTGTACCTTCACCATATTCCTTGTACCGCCTAAGCTGAGCTTTGACCCTTGCCATAACTTCCAAGGGATTAAAAGGCTTAGTGATATAATCATCTGCACCATAAGTAAGACCTATTATTTTATCTTGATCCGCTGTTTTTGCAGTGAGCATTATTATAGGAAATTTGTATTTGGTGCGTATATTTTTACAAATGTTTAGTCCACTTATATCTGGCAGCATTAAATCCAAAATAACTAAATCTAGCTCTGTATCTTGAAGAACTTCAAAAGCTTTCTTGCCATTTTCAGCTTCCAATATTTCGAAAGATTCAGCCTTTAAATAGATTTTTAATATATCTCGAATATCCTTATCATCTTCAACAATCAAAATTCTCTCCATTTAATTCCTCCATATGTTTATATAAAAAATTTATAATATTCCCAATTACATTTAAACATATTATACCAAATAAAATTAGTGTATTCATGTTTATCTAATAAAAGCTGAATATAACAGCTATAAAAAGATTGTAGATGAGATAAATTATGTTAAATTTAACTCTTTAAATAAAACAAGCTCTAATCCTTATATATCAAGGATTAGAGCTTGTTTTATGAGTTTAACTTAATTATTAAGAGTTGAGGTTTTAGTTATGCTACTTGTCGGATCTATTAATTTACCCCAGTTGGTCTAAGTGCAGTTGAATCAGCGGTTATTGCAGTATTATCAGATTTTATGAGTGTAGCGCCATCAGTGCTATCACCCACAGCAACATATCCACCATCCGAAGTCTGCTGCACAGAATTAAACTTATCACCACACTGTGCGCCGCCGAAGCTCTTGAACCACTCGCTGGTTCCGCCTTTGTTGAATTTAACAAGAAGCATCTTCTCATATCCCGCTACAAGGTAGCCGCCTTTTAAGAAAGAGGTGCCTGCCGCTACATATCCACCATCCGAAGTCTGCTGTACACTAGAGAACTCCGAGCCAGCAAAACCTGAGTCGCTAAAGTTCTTTATCCATTCAGTGGTGCCACTTTTGTTGAATTTGATGATAATCGCGCCACCTGTGCCTTTATTGCTAACTCCAGTAAAATCGCCGTCGGTTGACGCAGAATAAGCTGCAGCGATATACCCGCCGTCTGAAGTCTTCTGCACACTATTTAATCTATCACTATTCGAGCCGCCGACATCCTTGATCCATTCAGTAGCGCCGCTTTTATTGAATTTGATAAGAATAGCATCCTCTGTACCCTTATTGCCAAATTTAGTATAACCCGCCGCGATATACCCACCGTCCGAAGTCTGCTGCACACTATCAAAGACATCACTTTTCGTGCCTCCGTTCTTTATCCATTCAGTGGTGCCATTTTTATCGAATTTTACAAGAATTGCGCCAGCGGAGCCCTTATTGCTAACTCCAGTAAAATCGCCGTTGCTGGACTCAGAATAACCCGCAGCTATATATCCGCCATCTAAAGTCCGCTGTACGGAATAAAATCTATCAATGTTTTTGCCTCCGATGTCCTTAATCCATTCGGTAGTACCGTTTTTGTTAAATTTTATGAGAGTCGCGTCGAGAGATCCCTTATTGACAACTCCAGCGAAATCACCGTCAGTTGACTCGGAACAACCCGCAGCGATATATCCGCCGTCCGAAGTCTGCTGCACACTATTAAACATATCACCTTTCGTGCCTCCGATAGATTTGATCCACCCAGTTGAACCATTGCTGTTGAACTTAACGAGGGTCGCGTCATCTAAGCCTTTATGGCTAACTCCGGCAAAATCGCCGTCTGCTGATTGAAAGGAGCCCGCAGCGATGTATCCCCCATCAGAAGTTTGTTGCACCGAGTCGAACGTATCAAAACCCGTGTTACTGCCGAGAGCCTTCATAAAGTTCGATGTGTTGGAAGACGTCGCAGCACCCGCCGTGTTTGTCATCCCCGCCATGAGTGTAAAACACATGGTCAACGAAGCCAGTATCTTTTTGTTTTTCATATTAGTATGTCACTCCTTACTATTTAAATTTTAGCGATATAATCAAAATTTCGTTTTGTTATTTTATTATACCATTAAATACTATTTTTACAATCTTATAGGAGCTGTTGACAGTCCCCGAGAAAACTATATCGATGGTATTTGGAATAAAGAAAACGAAGATGAATGGCTTACTGAGTTACAAATACCTTTGATAAAAAATAATCTGAATTTGCATTTATGTCGCAACATTATTGTATTGTTTTATCAACAATGGTAGAAATGATTTTGTTTTATTTTTCAGGGCACAGTTTAGAAAAATCCAAATCTATAAGTGGTTTTTTATTTTCTATACATTCTTTTCTGTAAATCATGTATTTCTTTACCCATGTGCTACAACTATCAAAAGTCTTCCAATTATATAGCATTGAATACAGTATAATTTCTCTTAATTTTAAAAACAATGGTAATTTTGTAATCCAATAATTATCTAAATGATTTTCCTTGTTATAACCTTCTAAAAAATCTTTTATAAAGCATATTGCATCTTTTTCTTTTTCATTAGAATCATAGTTTTCCACATAAAAATAAAATAATTGAACAGAAATATCATTTACAAACCAACCATATTCACAATCATCAAAATCAAAATATGTTATTACATTATCAGAAACGTTAAAATTGTTAAAGTGAATATCAGAATGAATAATTCCGTATGAAGAATAATTCTTAGGTAATTGATTTAATTCATTTAATGTGTTATAAAACTCTTTATATATAAGCGTCTCACTTTTGTCAACAGTCCTGTTTATGTAATTTAATAAATTTGAATTATACCATTGAGGTCTATAAAAATATTTTTTATTTAAATTGCATTGTTTTGATAAGTTATGCATTTCACCTGTGAGTCTTCCCATATTTTTAAATAATTCTTTATTTCTATATTGTTTTTTTACATATATTCCATATGCTTTTTTAAAAGCTATTATAAAAAAATCATTGTCATCTACAGTTACAACTTCAATTAGGTTACCATTAAGAGATTCTATTGCACTATTATTCATCTGAACAATATAGTGCTATATTTACTATAAGTACTAGCCAATTTTTTTAATAGCATCTATTAATTGAATTGGCTCATTTATTACAAATTTATTATTAGGATATTTACTTCTGTCATATCCCCAACCATATTCAACTAAAATTATATGTTCAATCTTTGCTTCTATTGCAGAACTATAGTCAGATAATCTATCACCAATTACTATTACTTCGTTAGTTTTAAGCTTATATTTTTCAAGGATAAGTATAAATTTTTTTGATTTGTCGGTTGTACAATTACCATCTATAAAAGAAAAATATTTGTATACATTATACTTTTTAAGCTTTTGTATGACTTCTTTTGTATAATTTGAAGATATTAAGATTAAATTGTAATAATTATTTGCCCAACTTAAAACATCTTTAATTCCATAAAAAATTTCTGGATTTTGATTTCCTACCTCTTCTCCAAAGATTTTCATAGCTTTTTTTTGTTCATCTATGTCCATGCCAAGATTTTTGTAACATTCACTAAAATTAGCTCCATATGACTTTCTAAATTTGTCAATTGAATCAGGAATTTTTACACTAAGTTTATTTCCTATAGTTTTATATATATCATAAACAGTAGGAAATGAATCTACGATTACACCATCGTAATCAAAAATTATTAATTTAATCATTTTTTATCTCCTCTACTAATAATTTAGTATATTTTTAAAATCACTTATTTATTTGAGCATTGCATAACATACAAAATCCCATAGATTTGAGTTCTAATGGACATTAAAATAAATAGTAAAAACCACCATAGGAATACACCTATGGTGGTTTTTAATTTCATAAGCTTACATATTTTGTTTATATTCAAAAATATCTTCTATAGAAACAACCGTCATATCATGTTTTTTAGCAAACTCAATTATCTGTGGCAATTTCATCATTGTTCCATCAACGTTTGTAAGTTCACACAAAATTCCTGTTGGTTTATGTCCTGCTAAGCGCATAAGGTCAACAGTACCTTCCGTATGTCCACGTCTAACTAAAATCCCTCCTGTACGTGCACAAAGTGGAAAAACGTGACCAGGATGACATAGATCTTCAGGTTTACAGTCATCTTTTACAGCAGTAAGTATTGTGGTAACTCTATCAGCAGCGGAAACCCCTGTAGTTACGCCTTCTTTAGCTTCAATTGAAATAGTAAATGCAGTTTCATATTTGCATGTATTATTAGGAACCATCTGAGGTAAATTTAACTCTTTGATTTTATCTTCTGTTAAGCAGAGACAAACAATACCGCTGCATTCTCTAATTAACATAGCCATTTGAGGCACAGTAAGTGTTTCAGCAGGAAAAATAAGATCTCCTTCATTTTCACGACTTTCATCATCAACAAGAATTATACCTTTACCTTGTCTAAGAACACCCAATGCTTTTTCTACACGTTGTAGATTATTACCAAACCGATTTAATAGTGATTCATTCATTAAAAACCCCTCCAAATTATAATAATTTTACATAAAGCACCTAAGGTTTTTAACACATTTTTCTAAATTACACCACAAAAAATCCCCTTAAGCAACCTTAAGGGGGTTCGAGAACACAACCAATATACATAATAAAAATTACGTATAATTGTATTCACCTTCTTTCATCCAGACTATACTGTCGGCTCCGGAATTTAACCGAATCTGCCTTACGGCTTGCGGGCTATACCGCCGATAGGGAATTTCACCCAACCCTGAAGGATACTTTATATAACTTTATTATTAATATACCATTTACATTATCCATTGTCAAACCAAAAAGATAAATTTTAACCATATAAAGAAATTTAAGTTAAAAAGGTTTCGTTTCAATTGGATATTTTCTTTCTTCCAAATTTGATTCCTTTTTCATAGCAATAATAATACCTTCTCCTGTCTTTCTTTTATTCTTGTACGTTCATCCAACTCTACGTATATCCACTTTACGGTAATTATAGTATAATAAAGCATATAGCTTACATAGTAGCTATAAAATATGATGTAGTTAGTGAGGTAGTATATATGGCAAAGAGTATGTTAAAAAAGATTGAAAGTATATCTAATAAAGCCGAATACGATGACTATAAAAAGATTGTAGATGAGATAAATCATGTTAAATTTGAATCTTTAAATAAGGAAAAACTTTTATATAAATCAATAGAACTGAAAATGAAGGTTTCACAAGGAGTTTGTATTGATGAAATAATGATACAAGCCTTCGCACTTGTAAAAGAAGCAATTAGAATAGCCTTAGGCTTTGAGGCTTATGATGAGCAAATAATAGCTGGTATAGCAATGCATAGAGGAAGGCTTATTGAAATGCAGACAGGGGAAGGTAAAACGGTAGCTGCAGTATTTCCTGCATATCTAAATGCACTTTCTGGCCTTGGTTGCCATATTCTTACTTTTAATGATTATCTTGCGGCTCGTGATGCAGTGTGGATGGGTCCAATATATGAAATGCTTGGGCTTACAGTAGGGTATGTGCAGGATAATATGAAAATGCAGGATAAACAAAAGGCTTATTTATGTGATGTTACCTATATAACAGCAAAAGTAGCTGGATTTGATTATCTAAGGGACTCAATTTGTTATGAAAAAAACGAACGTATCCAGCGTTCCTTTAATTTTGTTATTGTGGATGAAGCGGACTCTATAATAATTGATGAAGCAAAAATACCATTGGTGATTGCAGCAGGAGGATATCAAAATGATAATACTCTTTCGTCTACTATGGATATTATAAAAGGACTGAAACCTAAAATTCATTATGATAAGGATGAGTATGAAAGAAATGCATTTCTAACAGAAATAGGATTAAACCTTGTGGAAGCGCAACTATGTTGTGATAATCTATACTCTGACGAAAATATTAAATTGCTTAATGAAGTACATAATACACTTTATGCTGAAGTTATATTAAAAAAGGACATAGATTATATTGTACGAGATAATAAAATCGAAATGGTAGATGAATTTACTGGGCGTATAGCAGAAAATAGGCATTGGCCAGATGAGATTCAGGAAGCTCTTGAGGCTAAGGAAAAACTTGAGTTTAAATCCAAGGGGAGAATTATGAATCAGATAACTCTTCAAAGTTTTATTATGCTTTATAAAAAGGTTGCTGGAATGACAGCCACAGCTATGGATTCTGCTGAGGAGATTAGCGAGTTTTATGGGCTTGAAGTATTTGTTATCCCTTCGCATGTACCTTGCAACCGAATAGATTATCCAGATGTAATATTCACTCATAAGGAAGCAAAGTATAAGGCTTTAATAAATGAGATTACAAGAGTACATGCAACTGGTCAACCTATTTTAATTGGAAATTCAAGTGTATTGGAATCAGATTACTTGGCATTAAAATTAAAAAAGATTGGTATTGAGTGCCAGGTCTTAAATGCTAAAAATGATGAGCTAGAAGCAGAAATCATTGAACAGGCAGGCGTAATAGGTGCAGTTACTGTTTCAACTAATATGGCTGGAAGAGGTGCTGACATAAAGTTAGGTGGAACAAAATGCGAAAGTAGAGATAAGGTTATTGCCTTAGGTGGATTGTACGTTATTGGGACAACTAGATACGAGAGTAAGCGTATTGATAAGCAACTTAGAGGTAGGGCTGGTCGTCAAGGTGATGTTGGCATGTTCAGGTTCTTTATAAGCCTAGAAGATGATTTGATTAAAAAGTATGGGATTGATAAAATAATTCCTGCATATATTAGACCCAAAAATCAAGAAGAACCAATTGATGACCCTAGAATAGCACGTAAGATAGACCAGGTACAGAGAATCATTCAAGGTCAGAATTCTGATTTGCGTAGAGCTCTATGGAAATACTCTTCATTATTAGAAAGCCATCGGCTCCAGGTATATCATAGACGATTGGAGATACTAGAGGATATTGATCCCCTTAATGTTCTAGAAAATGAAAATCAAAAACTTTATGAAAAATTAAATACACTATTTGGTGAAAAATGTATAAATAAACTTGAAAAACAAGTGGCTTTATATAATATAGATGAAAGCTTTGCTAATTACCTGGCTGAGGTAGTCATTATTCAAGAGGGTATAAATTTAAACATCATTGGCGGTAAAAACCCTCTTAGGGTACTTCAAAGAGAAACAAATTTATGCTTTAATTCTTTGCAGCAGGACATATTAGAAAATATTTTAATGGATTTTACCAGTATGGAATTATCAGAAAGTGGAATCTTAAGTTTACGTGAGCGAATAGAACCGCCTACCTCAACTTGGACTTATCTTGTTAAAGACAATGCTATTATGGACTCGCTTAGTTCGATACTAACTGGAAGTTTAGGGGGTGGAAGTGTTCGTATTGCAACATTTGCAGGAGCCCCTATTGTATCTATAATAGGATTTATTAAAAAAAATTCAATATCTATAAGAAATAAATTTAAATTTAAATAATAAATACACATTATTCTTTTAACATGTGTATTCTCGTAGGTCTATTATTTGAAATTATTACTTGGAGGAATAGCTACACTTGCATTGGGTCTATTAAGCATTCTATAATCTTAGTAAATATTTTCTACATTTCTTTATGATATTTAGAAAAAGACGCCATGTTAACTGCCAAAATAATTAAATATGCTACAACCGCTAATGCAATTGTGAGTAAATTGGCCTTTAATAAAACATATATAATTATAAGAATACCAAATGTTATTTCCATAACATCAAAAGCCTTTGCTTTAGCCTTGTTTTCAAGGCTAATGTCTCGTTCATCGTTATCTTTTTCCTTTTGGTTACTGAAAAAATTATGATGTATACCATTCGTTACTGAGGCTACAGCCATTGCTGCAATAATTATAGGTAAAGTTTTTGATGTATATCCACCTATAAAAAACATAGCAACTGCGGAACTAATAACTATTAAAACTATTACCACAAGAAATATAATATTAGATAACCTTAACCCTTTTTTAATTTTCATTATTCATCCCCCTCATATATAAAAATTTCTTCAACGTTCATTTTAAAATATCTTGCAATTTTGAAAGCAAGAATAATAGATGGATTATATCTTCCATTTTCAAGAGAACCTATTGTTTGTCTTGATACTTGTAAAATTTCTGCTAATTCCTCTTGCTTAATCCCTCTCTGTTTTCTTAACTCTTCAAGTCTATTTTTCATTTCTTGGTACTCCCCTCTGAATGTATGGAAAGCTATCTTTCCATAACCAATATATCATTGAATTTTTTTAATGTCAAGTCTGCTTTCCATAGAATTTAAAAAACTAGGTGTTAACTACTTTCATAAACTGATATTCATTTCAGACTTTTAAATAATATCTTAATGGGGTAGGGCTGGTTAAGCATAAAAATGGCCTGGAGGATATTTAAGAACATACAGGATAATGTAAAGCTGAGTACTCATATAGGGACCCATAGTATGAAAAAACTAAATTATCTTGTCTACGTGAAATACCAGGGAAATCCTCATCAAAAACTTTCAATGAAATTGCTGATAGAATTGAGTATATACATAGTTTGGAGCTTCAAAATATTGATTTAGGCAACATACATAACAATAGAATTGAAGAATTATATAAATCATGATCAAAGTATGAATTCTATGATTTTAAAAGGTTCAATACTGAAAAAAGATATTCTGTTCTTTCAATATGTTTAATTAATTTTTGCAAGAAACTTATAGATTAGGCTATTCAAATACATGACATTCAGATAGAGAGTGTGCAGTCTTTCGGTAAAAAAGAGCAAGAAAATCTTATGAAGAAGAAGGTGAAAAAGGCAAATATGAGTCGCGCCAACATTTCCGACAAAACCCACGCTAAGACATAAAACAGATAAATATCATTTTATTTGACAATACTTTGATATCAAAGTATAATGAAATTATGAATACAGATAATACAATAAATTTAATAGGAAGAATAAGAGAAAAGGCTAACAAGTTTTTATTGAACGAGTTGGGGAAGTTAGGACTACAAAATATAGCTCCCTCTCATGGAGATATTTTAGCAGCGTTGTTCAGATGTGAAGAAGCAACTATGACGGAAATTGCAGATATTATTCATAGAGACAGGTCTACTGTCACAGCTTTAGTAAATAAATTAATTGGATTGGGATATATTTCAAGCAAGAAAGATCCTAATGATAACAGATCAAATATCATATATCTAACAGAAAAAGGAGAGAGTTTAAAATCAGGTTTTAAAAAAATTTCACAGAAACTTTATATGCTTGAATACAATGGAATTTCAGATGAGGAAAAAATCATATTTAAGAGTCTTCTACAAAAAATTTATAACAACTTTTAAGACTCTTTTTTATAAATAAATACTTTGACATCAAAGTATAATTGCAATTCAAATTAAATTTTCTATTATAAGGTATAAAGAGAGGTCAATATGGATATTAGACGAAAAATAATTAAAAGTAATGGTTTTAATGTACCAAGTATAATTTTTACACCATCAGATATACATGGAGCAGCTGTAATAATTCATGGCTACGGCGGTTCTAAAGAAGAAATGTTGGGATTAGCGTATAGAGTAGCTGAAATAGGTCTAAAAACATGTGTTATTGACTTACGTGGACACGGTGAACATACATTGAATTTGGATGAAGGGGTTTTACAGGATATGGAGGCTGCAATTAAATACTGTAGAAGTTTTGGAAAAGTAGTTGTAATTGGACATTCTTTAGGTGGAAGACTTGCACTAATAAGCAGTTCAGATTTTGCTATAGGAATATCGCCGGCACTTAATACCGCCTTTGGTGAAGAAACTCAAGGAATTTTAAAAAATGTAAGAGGCTACAGAGTTAGAGAGGCTTTTTCAGGAGAACTTTGGGAAGTTATGAAAAAACTTGAGAAAGTTAAATTTGATGATAATACAAAAAAGTCAATTATTTATGGTTCACGAGATGTTCCAGAGATAATAAGTTTATGTAATAGTCTTAAAACAAAGAACTCATCAGTTATAGAGATAGAAAATGCAATGCATAGTGATATTTTCACACTTGAACGTACATTCCAAAGTGTAATTAGTAAATTGAACGACTATTTATCAGATAGCAAAAAATATGATAAATGATAAATATATCATCAATCATAGTAGCATTGTAAATAAAGTTAAACTTTTTATAAAATTGTTTTTAGGTCTCTTTCTCTATGCAGTTGGTGAGGTAATGACAATAAATGCTAATTTGGGATTGGCACCTTGGGATGTATTTCACCAAGGATTAGCAAAGACGTTTTGTATTACCATAGGACAAGCTACTATAATAATTAGTATAGTTATAGTGATACTAAACAGTATTTTAGGAGAAAGAATAGGTTGGGGAACTCTTTCTAATATGCTGTTAATTGGTTTTTTTATGGATTTCCTAATGAAAAATCACTTAATACCTGTTTTTAACAATATACTTATACGAATAATAATGATGATGTTTGGTATGCTTGTATTGGGAATTGCATCTTTAATATATTTGGGCGTAGGTTTAGGTTCGGGTCCCAGAGATGGATTAATGATTGTTCTTACAAAAAAAACAAAGAAATCAGTCCGCATTGTTAGAACCTTTATTGAAGTATCTGTACTTATAATAGGAGTCATGATAGGAGGTTCTATTGGTATTGGAACTGTCATAATGGCTTGTTTAATAGGATTTTTTGTACAACTCATATTTAAAATATTTAAATTTGATATTGAAAAAATCCATCATAAATTTGTTGGTAAAGATATAAATTTTATTCATCAACAAGAGTAAAAATGCTCTTGTTTTATTTTTTATAGCAGCACCATAAACGGTCTTTATTAGTTCTTATTTTTATATTTTTCAGCACCAAAACTATTACCAAAAACAAAGTTTCAAAATTGACTATCATCTAACGTTTTTGGTACTATTTAAATGAGGGTGATAGCATGAAAATAGGTTATGCTGGTTATGTGACTTGCTTACATAACGCTAGAGTAAGTACAATGGAACAAAGTTTGGATAGGCAGCTTGATGCTTTAAAATTAGCAGGAGCTGAAGAAATAATCCAGGATAAGATTACAGGAACTAAAGCAGATAGACCTGAATTAAATATACTATTGGGTAAATTAAGAAAAGGTGATGTTATATTAATATCAGATCTTACAAGATTAAGCAGAAGTACAAAGGATTTATTTAGCCTGGTAGAACAGATTGAAAAGAAATGTACCAATATTAAGAGCTTAAAAGAGAGTTGGTTAGATACTACTACACCTCAGGGAAAATTGATGTTTACTTTTATGGCAGGAATTAGTCAATTTGAAAGAGACCTTATAGGGGTGGCGTACGCAAAACTCATATTTCGTACGCTAAGAAAAACACAGCCCTATAAAAGTAATTATTTTACTTTATAGGGCTGTAATCACGTAGTTTTTTTGTCTAATAAATTAAATTTGTTTTTCTTTTTAATTTTCAAGTATGAATAATTTTTCTACCGTAGTGTTTAATAGTTTAGCAAGGTTCATAGCTAATTCCAGAGTTGGATTATACTTTTCATTTTCAATCGCATTTATGGTTTGTCTTGTAACACCAAGCGTAGTTGCCATATCCTCCTGCCTAAATCCAAGTTGTTTTCTTAATTCTCTTATATTATTTTTCATCTTTTCCAAGTTTCCATTTCAAAAAAGAATGAATTGCCATAAGTACAAGATTTTGCGTTATTAAAAGGAAATTTACTAATCCAAATGTTCCTGTCTGTTTATAATCATAGATATCCCAAATTACTAAAAATAGTACTGTATAAGCCCAGGCCCATTTTATAGCTTTTAAACTAATACTCAGTTCCATTTCATCCATTTTTTTCATAAAAATCACTCCCTTGTTTAAATTATAATAAGTAACTTACCCACTACTAGAATAACTATAGAAAATAACAACACACCAAGAAATTTTCTCATAATAATATCCATAATGTAAAAAGTTTTTTACATTTTTATTTTAACATTAACTTTAACAAAATGTAAATAGTTTTTTACTTTTATTAATTGTGGTATAAGAATAATTTATAGATCAAGTGACAAGATTCTTAAATTTTATCATAAATGAATGTATGATTTTATAATAGTAATAACCACTCAGTTCATGGAAAAATATTAATTCTTTATGACATTATGGATTTAATTGAAATGTGTATTTAGAAGATTGGTTTTGTTAAGCTCACTATAAAAACAAGGCTAAACCGTTATAAATGCTTATGTGTACATATATGTAAACATTAATGTTTGAATATTTGTTTCTCTAATTGTAAGTAACTTTGTAAATAAAGTTGTAAATACATATTATTACCGTTGATTTTGAGATTTGCTATTTATTTTCACTTAAATTTTCTATTTGCTTTACCGATAAGTATGCAGACAATATTCCTAACGCTGCAAGTGACAGAGGAATTGTTATTATAGAATTTAGTGAAAATCCATTGTTATAAGAGCAAACAATAGAAACTAAAACAATAGATGATAATATTGTTACAAAAGTTGATTTCTTAATTATTCCCAAAAACAAAGAGATTAAATTCATAAGAGAAGATGTAATTGCATACATAAATATTGTTAATATATTTCTTGTTATTATATTTAGATTTAACTTGTTAGGGACTAGATTAAAACCTTTATCTAAAAAATAAAAACTAATTTCTATAAAAATATTTGATAACATTATTGTTAAGAATGTAAACATAATAATGATAATAATTTTAGCTGAAATTGTTTTTTTTATGTTCACTTTCTTATTTTTTAATTTATTAATAACAATATCTGAAATAAGTACACTAGAGAAAATCATAAACGTTGCTCGAACCAAACTGTCTATCATAGTAAAGACGGTTGTATAATTTGATAATGGATCTATTTTTAAATCTTTTATTGGATATGTGATAAGAGTTAAAATCCCTAAAATAATAATATTTGCTATAATTGCATTTTTTATATATTTCTTAAAATTAAATTTCTCTAGTTCAATTTTAATTAATTTAATCATTTCATAGCCACCTCATTAATTATTTGATTTTATTAATAATTTTAGTAGTTAAATTAAAAGTTTGTTCCATTTTCTTATAATTATCTACTATTCCATTGATCTCTATATATAAAACTTTTTCATTGATTTTTTTCCCTTTTCTTATTTCCATACAGAATAAATCTAGCGAACTTATCAAACTAATAATCTCATCATCTTTAAATAATTCACCTAAAGCCTTTTCGTTATTAGTTCTTATTATAAATTTATTGAAAATTTTATTATCGATTTTTACATTTTCAAGTTTATTGAAATTTACAAATGGCGTATATATGCTTCCCCTTATTCTAGATTTAAAAATAAAATTGCCTTTTGTAATATAAGAAGCCGTTATTTGCGTATTCATACCTCTTTTATCATTGGCTCGCCTATATGCTTTATAACAAATGTAACCTTCCACATTTTTCATTTTTATACTTTGCTCTTTTACTATATTTCCTTTTTCAAATATACCATTGTTATCCAAAGCAAATTTTCTCCATATATCAGAACAAGTCCATCCGAATACATCTGATATACTTGACTTATTAATATCCAACATAAAATCACTCCTTGTCAAATTTAGTGTACTTGCTTGCATACTAATTAATTTTGCTCATTTTATAATCATAAATAGCAAATTATTCATTCTTAAACATTTCATTTCTCCACCTTTAAATATGATATTTTACTCCCAAAGCAACATGATAAAAAGAAAAAAACATAAACACCTATAAGTACTGATATCAACGGATAACAAACCAGTATAAATACAATTGCAGCAACATCGGTAAATACATTAATCATCTTCTAACCCCTCCTCAGTTATCTCAAATACTTCGTCCACACTCTTACCAAAATAGTTTGAAATTTTACAAGCCAATTTTAAAGATGGGTTAAATGTCCCTCTCTCTATTTCAAGTATTGTACCTCTTGAAACACCTATCTTTTCTGCTAATTTCTCTTGTGTAATATCCCGCTCCGCCCTTAAAACCTTTATTTTAGTTTTGAATATTTTTATTTTATCCACTTATATACACTGTTTCCTTTTTAATGTAAACTTCATATGTTTACAGTATTATATATAATATATTTTGTTTTGTATATACTTCATTACACAATATAACCTCTTATTATGTTGTATGTTAATTATGTGATATAATGGTAAGTAAATCATTTGGATATTCCAGTATATTTTTATATTTTGAATGCATTGGGGTACGAAAAAATATTATTAAATCGAGGTTTTTTACATGAATTATAAAAAAAATTTTTCTTCTGAATTAGCATTGTTATTAGGTATATTATTAAATAGTTTTTGTGTCAGTTTGATGGTAAAAAGTAATTTTGGCATATCCACAATTTCCTCAGTGCCTTTTGTACTCAGCGATATTTTCAGTAAATTTTCCTTTGGATTTTGGAATTTTCTGATTCAAAGCGCATCCATTCTAATTCTGATTATCGTAACAAAAAAATTTAAAATTGGTTATCTGATTTCCTTTGTTATTGCAGTGATCTTTAGTGAATTGCTGGATTTAGATAAAGTAATTTTGGCATCCTGGCCAAATACTCTTAATTGGCGTGTTGCTTATTTTGTTGTGGCTTTTTTTGTTCTTACTTATGGAGCAAGTTTGTTTATTAAATGCAAATTACCGATATTGCCATTTGATACTTTTGTTCGTGACATGACACAATACCTAAAGGTGCCTGTTAAAAGGGTAAAAACCTCTTTCGACTTAGTCTGTCTGGCTATTACGTTGGCCTTTTCTCTTTCTATGCTAGGTTATATTGACGGTGTTGGCTTAGGTACTATTTTATGTGCCATTTTCACTGGTATTATTACTAATCATGTTTGCGACTATCTAGAGCATCATTATAGCTTCCAGCCAACCATTTATGTAGTAAAAAAAATTTTATATCATGGCAAACCTATACAAACAAAGTAAATTAATGCATTAAGATAAAAAACATTCAACATAATATATACTCAAAGTTATATAGTTATATAGGCAAAGTTCGTTATTTATACGAAAAACAAACTTTGGTTATTTGATTGCTGATAGGAGGATCTGGATTGGATTATATCCATTATGCTTTAAATATCTTAATTAGTATATTTATAATTATAGTAATTACGAAACTTTATATGATGGTGGCAAATTATGTAGGTGAACAATTAAGAATTGGGAAATTTATCATATACTTATGGCAAAAAATACGAATGAAAAAATAAATTAATGTTGAAATGAGTTATCTTTTATTATGGAGGGATGATAAATGAATAATATCCAAGTAATTATATGGCTTTTCCCTATACTGTTTATTTTCCATGATTTTGAAGAAATAATTTTTATACAACCATGGATAAATAAAAATAGACTCTATTTGTGTGAAAAATTTCCGATATTATCAAAAAAGTTATTACCTCATTTTGATAATATTACAACATCATCTTTTGCCTTTGGAGTAGCGGAAGAATTTATTTTGATTACTATAATTACGGTTATTTCATATGTAATGAATTGGTATAGCCTATGGATAGGTTTGTTTATTGCATTTACTTTTCATTTAGTAGTACATTGCTTTCAAACATTGATAGTAAGAAAATATGTACCTGCTATTGTTACAAGCATTTTTTGTTTGCCTATCTGTATGTATATTATTAAGCATATAGTACAATTATTCACGTTGGGTACAGTTGTCTTGTACTCCATTTTTGGTTTTATAATTATGGTAATCAATTTAGGTGTCATTCATAAGTTTATGGATGTATTTAGTAAATGGTTAGCTCAATATGAACATCAAAGTTGATGAATAATATTCAGAAGGTAACACACCCAATTGAGTTACTTTCACTTTAAGGATATAAGCTATATATGCATATACAACAAAAAATCGTGAAATAAAATTTCACGACATAGCCATTTTAAAGAAATATTATATTAAATAGCTTCTAACCATTTAATAATTAGTGTGTTGTATATCTAATTAAAAATCATTCTATTTCTTTCGTGTTATGTTTTCCATAACACAGGCAGTCCCCTCTGGAACATTAAGATGCCCACTATCGTCTAATTTAAAATCTTTACCGTCAATTGTAAAGACAGAATCCTTTGTATAGCCTTCTTTAAAATAATTTGTTAAATTTAAAGCTCCCCTTATGCCATCTACTTGATATTGTGGATATATAGTACCATCATCTAACATATAAAATTTGTTTGATGTGGTATCACTCTTAATTTCAAAGAACCCTGGCTTAATACCTACACTACCTAACATATCTTTGATTTCTGTATTGCTATAGTTTGAATAAGCACAATAACCGCTTTTGTCTCTTCCAAGATATGTGAAAAGTTTTTCTGTTTTATCTAAGTCCTTCCAATCTGATGGGGCTAGAGAAAAATTTTCACCAAGGTTAAATTCAGTAGTTGGCATATGAACACCACCGCCATTACCTGCTGTAAGTATAGCTGTTAAACCAGAACTTGTTTGTACCTTATAATAAGAACCTTGCTTAAAATCAAGAACATTGTTACTTGCTGTTAGTTTTGTAACATCTTGACCGTTTACCTTTGTAATGGATGAAAGAAGTTCTCGATTTAGAGCAAATTGTTTTCCAGCACCAAAAGATATTCTGTCTACTATGTTTTGAGAAATTGATTTATTCAAATTCATACTAGTTGTATTTCTATTAGATTTTATTAGATTTTGATTTTTAAATTTATTACTTACATTTAAATTTGTTAATGAATAAATATAATTATTTAACTTCACTATTAATCATCCCATTTCTTTTATTAATATTAGATATTATAGGTGTGTAGTTATAACTTCACTTACAAATATATTAACTTGAGCCTCACTAGATGAGTTATTTGGTTCTACTTCATTAGATGTAGTAGAACCAAAAACTACACACCATTCACTTTATATTATCGAAAATATTTGGGATAACTTAACATATAATATAATATATTTCCATATTAATTTTGAAGTCATAATTAAAGTTAAAGTAACACAAGAGTATTTGAGTTACTTTCACTTTGATTCTATTGGCTAGATTTTTTTACTATCACTACTATATTAAATAGTTTTTATCTAAATGCAGTGGATGGAAAAGAATCTTAAATATACTTATATTATGGTAATTATGGTATTATTAGTCGAAAGTATTAGATAAGCCACACAAAAAATCTATAAGTTAAAGAAGGGTATGGTTCGGCACTTTTAAATGAAGTAGAAAAAACTGCAAAAGAAAAAGGGTGCAAATTAATTCACTTAAACTCCTTTAACATTATCAACATTTTATGAGAACGCATATTATCATACATAATTTATTGCATGAAGAACCTCTCGCGTGTCATCCTAAGGAATGGTTAGATAACGGTAATCATTGCGTATTATAAAAGCTAACAATTTATTATGGGGAGGAAGCTTTATGAAAATATTAATATATGGGGCAGGTGTTTTAGGCTCTTATGCTGCTCATGAATTAAAAAGAGTAGGCCATGAGGTCACAATTCTTGTCAGGGGTAAAAGATATGAAGCTCTAAAAGAAAAAGGATTAGTAATTAGACATTGGTTGCAAAGAAAAACAACAGTAGATAAAATAAATGTAGTAAAAGAATTACTTCCAGAGGATCGATACGATGTGACTTTTATAGTTATGCAGAGTTCACAAGTTAATGCAATATTACCCGCTATTAGTGCGAATGTTAAATGTCCTCTATTTATATTTGTTGGCAATGAAGATAAAGCAAATGAAATAAGCGAAAAAATTAAAAATATATCTACAAGTAATCCTAGGATACTTTTTGGATTTTTCAGTATTGGCGGAAGACGTGAAGATGGTAAAGTAATTAGCATACATACAAAGCATCCAGATCTTGATATTGGAGATTTAGACGGTAAGAATGATTATAAAACTATTATAGAAACAATATTTAAGGCAACAATGTTTAAAATAAAGTTTCACACAAATATGGATGATTTTCTTAAGACACATATTGCATTTGTTATGCCGTTGGCATATTTAGCTTACATGTCTAATTGCGATTTGAGAAAAATAGCAGGGAATAAAAAGGCATTAAATGCTACTATTGATTCTATAATAGAAGGATGTGATGTACTAGTTAAGCTAGGATATAAAATTGATCCAGAGAGTAGCTTGAATTTTTTGAAAAATTATAGAAGAGTAGTCTATTTTGGATTAAAGATATGTGCAGCAACACCTGTTGGCAGGCTGGCAATAAGTGATCATTGCAAATCAGCATTTAATGAAATGGAATATTTAGATAAGGCGTTATTAGAATGGACTAAAAAATCAAAGTTACCGACACCAAATATAAATAAGCTTAGAGAATACTTAATTAAGTATGTAATTACTATGAAGTATCAAACATAAGTTGTCCATTCCAATTCCTTGTTGCTATATGAAAGTATAGTTTTTAAATTGGTTGGTAAAACGATGTTAGAATAAAGAAATGTTTTGATTTCAAAGTACATGAGAGGTTAATTTTATGAAAAAACAATCTACTAGCAAAGGATTTGCAATTTTATCATCCGCTGCTATTGCTGGGAAATTTTTGTCTATAATTTATGTACCATTCCTATTAAAAATAATTGGCGGAAATAGACCCTATGCAATTTATAGTGTTGCATATCAAATTTATGCTTATATATATATACTTACCAATGCAGGTATACCAAGTGCTATATCAAAAATTATATCTGAATTTGTAGCAGTCGAAAATTACAGAAGTGCAAAAAACACATTTAAAATATCACGATTTTTACTTTTTATTTTGGGTATAGTTATGGCATTTACAATGTATTGTATATCAGGTCCGCTTACAATACATATGAATTATGGAGAGGCTAAATATTCTGTAATTGCTCTTTGCCCTGCTATACTGTTTACTTCGGTATCCTCTGCTTACAGAGGTTATTTTCAAGGTATAAGAAATATGAAACCTACAGCAATATCACAAGTATTGGAGCAAATACTAAATACAGTATTCACACTTTTATTTGCAGCTATATTTATAAGATATGGTGTAGAAGTAGGTTGTGTAGGTGCAACTATGGGTACTACTATAGGTTCATTAGCTTCTGCACTTTATTTAATAGTAATCTATAAAAAAAATAAAGAATCTAAAGTTGTTAATTTAGATAATGATAAAAACAACGTAAGACATACCAACAAGCAGATTGTAAGAAAAATTTTAAAGTACAGCATACCTATAACTTTAAGTGTTGCTATACTCAGCGCGGGCACACTTATTGATAGTTATAATATAACAAGTAGGCTAATTGCTGGAGGAAATTTAAAAAATCATGCTCAAAATCTTTATGGAATGTATACCAAATACATTATGCTTATCAATATGCCTATTACTATAATATCTGCATTGGCGGTGGCAGTATTACCAGCAATATCAACTGCTGTGGCTCTTAAAGATAAACAACTTGTAACCAATAAAATAAATTTTGCATTTAGAATAAGTCTTCTTATAGTAATACCAGCCGCAGTAGGGTTTTCATTATTAGGTAAGCCTATATATGAATTGCTACATTTTGGTGATGGATATAAAATTATGATATTTGGTTCTGTAATAGTAGTATTTTCAGCATTAGTTCAAATTCAAACGAGTATTTTGCAGGGAATAGGGAAATTGTACGCCGTAATTTGTTTCTCAATTTTAGGTTTAATTATAAAATATATTGTAAATTATATTTTAGTAGCTATTCCAAGTGTAAGTATTTATGGTGCAATAATAGGTAGTGTGATAGGCTTTGGTGTGCCAATAGTTTTGAACACTGTATACATACTTAAAACCTTAAGAATAAAAATTAATCTTAAGGCATATATATTTAAGCCGTTAGTTTCTTCTATATTCATGGCAGCAGTGGTTTATGTTGGCTATAATATTCTAAGTTATATATTAGGTTTTATTTTCAAGGGATATTTTAATAATGCAATTTCTGTACTTATAGCTATTGCACTAGGCATGTTGGCATATTTTTATGCTATGGTACTAAACAAGGGTATTACTAATGATGAACTTGATACTATTCTAAGTAAAATAAAGAGATTTATGCCTAATAAAAAAAATAATACATTTAAGTACCACAATTAAATAAATTTATATATAGTTAAAAGGTAATGAGAATCAAGGCAATACTTGACTTTTTTATGAAAATTGCATGAAGTATAGGTGGGGGAGAATAGAATGATTAATAAAGTGATCTGTGAAACAAAAAGATTATTAATACGTGAGTATACGACAGTGGATGGAAAAGAGTTGGGAGCTTTCGCAGGAAAAGAATTCATTACAAGATGGCTTCCAGACTGGATTGGAGCAGAGGAATGGGCTACTCCTTGGATTAAAGGAAAAGTTATGAATGGGTATAAGTTGAATAATCCAATGGAAGGAATTCTTTTCTATGTAGTCATAGAAAAAGAATCTGGTAAAATTGTAGGGAATGTAGGTGTTCACAGTTTTAATGTAAACGAGGTAGGTGTTGCATATTTTATAAATGAAGATTATAAATGTAGAGGGTATATCACAGAGGCCATGCAATCATTTGTGGAATATATATTCAGCAAATTTGGATATGAATATTTAATTACGACTATACAACCAGATAATTTGGGGTCAATAGCAGTGGCCAAAAAAATCGGATTTGATTATATAGAGACTATAAATATAGTAGATGATGGACAAATTGAGGAATTACCTTTCAATTATTATCATTTAGAAAATCTGAGTAGGCAAAATTAAGAGCTACATAACACGAGATGAAAGTGATTTGCAACAAAATCAATTGAGTTACTTTCACATTGATGCTATTAACCATTTTAAACCCTTTGTAAATATATTCAATTTATAGTAATTATGTTATAGTTAAATATATATAATTAGTCGTAATTGTAAAATATTAGGGTGCAAACATTATTTATAGACGATGGGGGAAAAGAACAATATGAGAATAGAAACAAGCCATATAATAATTCGAGATTTTGAGCGAAAAGACGCAGAAAACCTTTATCAGATTGTCAGAGAGAAAAACATTTTTAGATTTATGCCTGATTGGGCAGAAGATAATGATTCGCCAAAAGCCTTTTCGGGGTATATTGATTGGCACCAAACTCAAAAAGATTCAACAGATGTTTATGAGAATAAAAGATATGCAATTGCATTACCTGATACAGATGAATTGATTGGAATGGTAGGTATGGGGCTTGAAGATACAGTAAATGAAGTTGAAGTAGCCTATTTTATGTCGGAAAAATATCAGAGAAATGGCTACGCAAAAGAAGCTGTAAATGCTTTAGTGGGTTGGTGTTTCAATGTATCAGATATAAAGTATCTTATATTGACGATTGATTGTGCAAACATTCCTTCTTGTCACCTTGCAGAGAAATGCGGTTTTGAATTATTTGAAAAACGAACACCAATTAAACACAAACAACCCAACATGGAAAGCAATAGCTATTTCTATTACAGAAGATACAGAAATTTAGCGTAACTATTAGCATATTTAATGCACAATATCTTTGTCACAATAATTTTAAAAATTTTGTCTTGCGTTTGAGTAACCTATAGCAATCATAAACTTACCTCCACGCATATATCGTACAATATTCTGTACAATATATTCAAATAATAATAATAAGTGGAAATATAATAATTATTATTATTTGAATTACTCACAGAAATCATTTTTTTAATCCCTTTGAGAAGTGGCCCAGATATGTATGTATCCTTTTACAAGTAATAATTGTTTATTTCTGTATATTACAAATGTATTCATGATATAATTACAAGTATATTACAATTATATGAGGTGGATAAAATGAAAGGTGAAGATTATAAAAAGTTAAACATATTGGATCAATTAACTTTTATTAATAATAAATTAAAAGAAGGATCAACTTTAACTGAAATTAGTTTAAATATTAATATTAGTAGAAAAACTATAGGAAAAAAATTTATAAAAGCGGGATATATATTTAGTAAGCCACTAAAACAATACATAAAAAATGATGAATACAAAAGTAATATAACAGTAATTTCAGTGCCTAAGTCTACTGCAATTAAAGCAATATCAACGCATGAGTATAAAAGTAATACAAATATATTCAATTCTAAAGACTCTGAAACTAAAATATTAAACATCATAGAAAAACATGATAATATACAAGAAATGTTGGAATGGTACAACCATCAAAAGGACATCATTAATGTTGATGAAAATGAGTTGAAAATTGATAATGATAAATTACGGGGGGAAGTAAAAGTAACCACCGTGCGATTATATGGTGAGGTTTGGGAACACTTTAAAACATTTATGGATTCATACAAAGAATTTAAGTCAATGGATTTAATAAGTATGGCATTAATAGAATATGCTGATAAATATAAGAAATAAAATTAAAAATTTGCTTGGATCTAAATGGATTCTGTAGGTAACTAATTGAATGTGTACCCTTTATGAGTAGTCAATATAAAAATATACTAATTACTCACCCTTCAGCTTTTTATAATAATTTTATGTGATTAAGTAATGCATTTTCAACTTCTTGCGTACTAATCCCAATATACTTTTGTGTAATGCTTGTATTGGAGTGTTGGAGTAACTGTCTAACCAACGCAATATTATAATTATTATTAACATATATCTGCGTTGCAAAATACTTTCTAAAACTATGAGTGCTGATATTTTCATACCCCAAATAATCACATGCTAATTTTAATTGCTTTTGAATAGCTCTTTCTGTAATATCAAATATTATGGCACTTGATCTTATACTATTTTCAAGGCAGTACATCTTAATATAATTATAAATATCTACGGGTACTGTGAATGTTCTTCGTTTATCAGTTTTATCCTCAATAATATTAAGTCTGTATCTATAACCATCTCTAATTATACTATTTAATGTTAATGCTAATACATCTCCAATTCTTAATCCTAGATTTGCTTCAAGAACTAAAATTGTTGCAATCCTATTATTTATTTTGAAAATTTTGCCATCTACTGTAAATCCTTCTTTTATTATCTTAATAATACTTTTATATTGTTCTTCAGTTAATGCTACTGTTTTTTTATTGGGCATAATTTGCATTACCTCACTTTTAATTGATATCTCTATTATATATCAAAGTTCGTATTACGTTAACCCAAAGTTCGTATAAATTTTAATGGACTTGTTAAACCCTTCAATATAGCCAAAGTTCGTTAAATGTATGAAATACGAACTTTATGAAGTTAAAATGGTATAAAATACCACACTAATTAATTAGCACAGTGTTTTGTATATATTTTACAAATGGTATTCCATGTAAATGTCTTATTCGGATTTATAACAACTGTATCAATATTATTTACACTTACCCCACTAATTCTTATCATGATCCCAAAACTCAAAAATTCACCTTCATGAACAATCACACCATAAATAGGTAATTGACTATATATTTTACTAAATATATAATTAAATTGAATTAAAAATATATTTAGGTATAAATGTCTTAAAATAAAAATTCAGTAGTAAAATTAAAATAAAAGCTTATATAATAAACTTCAGTTAAAAATACTGCGGTTTATTATATATAAATGGAGGATATATAATGAATTCAATGATTAATCAGGTTCAACCAAGAAATTACACAAATAAATATTTAGAAAATAATAAAAATAAAAAAATTATTTTTGATCTTGACTATAGAGGAAATAGTTTTAAGATTGATGATAAAAAAATTAGTGAGGAAGAAGATAAAATATTATATGAACTATACCAAAAAAGCCATATGGCTCATTCAGCCAAGAGTTTTGAAGATTTTAAAAAAGACGGAATAACATTTCCACCTGATACAGCTCCTGGAATAGTTCGTAAAGTATGGAGAGAAAAATGGGAAAAGGCTACAGCGAAAGAAAAAGATGATATGAGAAGTTTTGATAGCGTTTATGAAACGTTCTCGATGGAAAATAAAAAAGATATGCCAAATGATTTAAATGGTTATCTAAAATTAATGAATAATATGAAAAGTTATATAGAACTATACAATCATTGTCCCGGTGTAGATCAGAGCATTTATGAAGGACTTGTGAATTTATCTAATAGCTTTGAAACTGAATTAAATAAATATAACTAAAAGATTCTGAAGCCTTTTTTGTACTTATAGTGGTAGTAACCGTAGATTTTATTCGTTAAGAAATCACTATAAAAACAAGAAGAAACCGTTACGAATGCTTATGTGTACACATATGTAAACATTAATGTTTGTATATGTGTTTTTCTAATTGTAGCTAACTTTGTAAATAGAGTTGTAAATACCTACTGTTATATGTTATTCTATTGTTAATAATATTCTACGAAGCTATATTAATGACTTCAAAATGTAATTAATATCCCAACTTATAGAAGTGGATATTACCATTGTAAAATATCATTAATGTAAATTCATATTGAAAGGCGAGGAATAAATAAATGAAAAAAATTGCAGTTCTAAATAACAAAGGTGGAGTAGGCAAAAGCACCGTATCTGTTCAGCTAGCACATGGACTAGCAAAGTTAGATTTCAAAGTTTTACTTATAGATTTAGATGGTCAAAATGACTCTTCTTTGTTTTTAGGGAAAAATGAAAATGATTATAAGAAGACATTCTATGATCTTATTGATAGAAGAAACCCGGCAAAGATTGAAGATTGTATTATTAATGCTAGAGAGGGTCTAGATCTCTTGCCCAATAAACATATAGAAGAAATAAATGCAGAATTTCATAGGGAAGCTAGAATTGATTTATACCTCAGTGAAAAACTTAAGGGACTTGAGAACCTTGGATATGATTATATACTTATAGATTGTGGTCCACAAAGAACAAAGATTAATGATGCTGTGCTCTGTTATGTAGATCATATAGTTATGCCAGTTCAAGTTGAAGCAGCATCCGTAAGGGCTATTGGTAACATCTATGAATATCTTAGTGATTTAAGATTAAGCCCTGACATGATTGCGCTTGTAATTCCAAATATGTTTGATCAAAGAACAAGGGATTCAAAAGAGAATCTTGATTTTTTAAAGGAATTTTTCTCTGATAGAGATATTGTAACAGACCCGATTCATAGGAGAGTAAAAATCACAGAAGCTGGCAAACTAGGTAAAACTGTTTTTGAATATGATGAAGAAGCTGCTTCGCAATTTTTTAAAGTTTTAGAGAGGTTGGTGAAAGTAATTGCATAACCCAAAAGGACAAAACAATTTTGATAAATTAAAAATTCAAATGCTTGAGAAAAGAAGGCAAGCAGAAGAAAATAGCAATACTAAAAAAGATATCCCAAGTGTTAATGATATGAATGTTTCAAATAATGTAAATAAAGTTGAAAACAAAGATGTAAACAAAAGTGTAAACACTGAGAACCAAGGTGTTATAACCATTGCAAAGAAAAAAAGTGAAGAAGATAAACTAATTCGAGCAACTTATTATGTAAGAGAGAGCCAAAATAAAAATCTTAATAAATTAGCTGAAATGACTGGTAAAGGTAAAAATGAAATTTTAAGAGAATTACTTGATTCTGCTTTAAATATGATTCAAGTGGTTGAAGAATAAACAGGGTATTTAGACAATCTCAATCACTTCCCATAGGTAATTCATTTTATTATATTGCTATTATCCATCGCATTTTGGGTTTATTATTTTATGTGCCTAAATATAAAAATTGAATATTGTTACAACTTTAAAATACACAGAAGTGGGGGAGAACAATGTATATTTCATTTAGCAATTTAAGAGCACAAACCTACAAAAATGTTCAAACATTTAATAATCTTTTTAACCATCATCCAAATGATGTTGTAGATCCTAAAAGAGCTAGTGGCGAAGGTTTTTCAGTAGAAAAAATGATTTCGCTACAAGAAGTAGTGACAAAAGCCGAACATGACGCTGGCAATACAAAGTATAACGTTGGTTATGGTGATAAACCATGTATAACTTCTGAAGGTGGATATTCCTGGAGTAATGGGATACAAGATG
>NZ_JAHLDM010000031.1:0-57404 GCF_018861295.1 Clostridium estertheticum
AAATAAAATATTATTTCATTTCTTTACCTATTTCTCTGTTTAATTTTCAAAGACCAATTTGTTTTGTCATCATGTGACGACTTCTACTATTTTACTAGATATATCTTATTTTGTCAACACTTTTTTAATTTATTAAAATATATTCTCAAATCAATAAATGTTAACCTCTTAAGTCTTACCTTTATTGCTGCTCAAACGCATCAACATGTAGTATTTTATCATAAGATGTCTTATACATAATATCTTTTTTAGTAATTAAAATAAAATAGGTTTCAAATTCTTCAATTTTTAAACCTTCTCTCAATATATCTTATATTGATACACCAGGATAGTTATTTAGCTCAATCTAACTATCATCTAACAAGAATTCGCCATATATAACGATTTTAACAATTATATATATAAAGTATTCACATTAATAAACCAAAATATACTATTATTAAATATTTTATCTTTGAATATTAATAGTACACGTATAATATAACCTACACCTTATTAATACTAAACCGACTTTACGGTTTTACTGATAAATAGAAAATAGAGTAATACAACTTTTATTTCCTAATAGTTGTATTACTCTATTATAATTTCGTTATTGCTGTAAATCTTCATTAGCATATTAACATCACATTAATTTTTGAAAAATTATTATAAATATTACTCCTGGCACTCCTAAAAAGCCTGAAATTATTGCCGTTGCAGCATTAATTGGAATAGTTAATCCTACGAAGTTCGCAAGCAGCAAAAGTAAAACACCAAAAACACAATTCAATATTAATTTTACTAATATTTTCAGTGGCCAAGAAAAAAGCTTGACCACAATTAGCATACCTACTATACCAATTAAAAAATATAATGCAACGTCCATATCTAACTCCCCCTATTTGAATCTTTGCTTCTATTTATTAATAGCATCTAGATCTTCAATCATGTAACTAGTATCGATAGTTACATCTTTTCTTCTAGCCTCTAATAAAAAATATATGTATCTAGCTCTAGATTGATCTTCTCTATAAATTGCATAATCTACAAGTTTAGGGTCATCTACTACTTGAAAATATTCCTTTGAACTTTCCCATTCAAGTTTAGCTTCCTCTAATTGCATAATAATATCTTTCTGCTCCGGTGTATATTTTATAGTTGAAAGCAATATTTCAATTATTTTTTTCCTGTTCATAATAAAAAGCCTCCTATTTTATATCTTTTCTCAATTATTGACATAAAACAGGAGTAATATTCTATATTTCTTTTCTTCCTTCTAATGCTTTAGAAAGAGTTACTTCATCTATATATTCTAAATCGCCACCAACTGGAATTCCATGTGCAATCCTTGTGACTTTTGCACCTAATGGTTTTAATATTTTAGATATATACATAGCTGTAGCTTCTCCTTCTATATTAGGGTTAGTTGCTACTATTACTTCCTCAACTTCCCCATTAATTCTTCTTATAAGTTCTCTTAATTTTATATCTTCAGGACCTCGTCCTGACATTGGCGATATTGTTCCATGAAGAACATGATATACACCATTGAATTCCCTTACTTTTTCCATAGTCATAATATCTTTTGGATTTTCCACCACACATATAATGCTCTTATCCCTATTAGGATTGGAACAAATTGAACATGGATCTGTATCTGTAAAACTTCCACATACAGAACAATATTTTATGGTTCCTCTGGCATTTATAAGTGCACCAGCAAACTCATCTACTTCTTCCTTAGGAAGGTTTAGTACAAATAATGCAAGCCTTTGGGCCGTTTTTTTCCCTATTCCAGGAAGTTTAGCAAATTCTTCTATAAGTTTTTCAATTGCTACTGGATAAAAATCCAATTTAGTCACCTCATAACTGTTTATTAATCATCACCTGCGGAGCTTATCATCTTTTGTGAAGATACAATAAAAAATTCAGAAGGATGTTTCGACTCTCACTGAATTTTTTTATTGCAACACATAACTCCCACTTATAGAAGTGGGAGACTTTCCTTCTGAAATGTCGTTAAAACATTCCTGGCATATTCATTCCGCCTGTTAGCTTACCCATTTCATTACTTGACTCGTCTTCTGCCTTCTTCAATGCTTCATTACAAGCACTCATAATTAGATCCTCAAGCATTTCAATATCATCTGGATCTACTACTTCTGGTTTTATTTTCACCTCAACAAGTTGCTTTTTTCCATTAGCTACTGCAGTTACTGCTCCACCACCAGAAGATGCTTCAAATCTCTTATCGCCTAAATCCTTTTGCATATCTTCCATTTGTTTTTGAAATTTTTGAGCTTGTTTCATTAAACTATTCATATTTCCACCCATACCTGGAAATCCGCCTTTTGCCATAATAGTTACCTCCTACATATTTGTAATTTAAGTTATTTTTATATTTATCTCCTCTAGATTTTTAAAAACTAAAAGTTAAGTATTTATAATCTAAATGGATACATGTTACCAACCTGTTATAGCTTTTCTATATTATTATATACTAATAACTATAATACTTTCCATTAATTAAATAAATATTTTTTATAAGTAATTTAGATTTATTAAAGATTTAATTAATCTAGTATTTATCAGATATTTATCTAATATTCTATACCTATTCATCTAATATTTCCACAATATCTTCTCCAAATGTCTCTTTTAATATGTCCTCTGGTGATTTTTCCTCTTTCTCTTGCGCTTCTATAGTATATTTTATTTTTACTGGTTCTTTTAGTAGCTCTGAGAATATTTCTTCTATTACATTTTTATTTTCCTCTTTTTCAAGCCTAATTTTATTAAAGGCATACTGTTTTTCATAACCAAGTTCTATTACCCCTCCATTACAGGATACAATTTCTCCAGTCATTAAAGAAGCGTATATAACCATGTGTCTTCGAGTCTTAAACATATCTAAGATATCTTTAAAAGATTTTTTCACAATTTCCACTGTTAAATTAGAATTAGCATTATGAATTTGTACTGGTCTTATTTCTGTTTTTTTCTTTACCTTATTTTCTATTTTAGACCCATTGTTTTCAGTAGCCCTAGTTGTTATGCTTTCACATGCAACAGTTATCTTACCCTGTTTTATTATTTCTTCTAACTTATTTACCCTAGCTAGTAGCACTTCTTTTGATGTATCGTATTCAATTTTACACATCTTAATAACTGCAAGTTCTAAATAAATTCTATTTTGTTTACTCCATTTAGCTTGCTGCTCTGCATCCTGAAGTATCTTTATGTTCCTCATGATTTCTTCTATTCTAATAGAGGCCGCCTGCTTCTTTAAAATCTCTATATTTTCACTAGACATATCCAGAATATCATAAGCATTATCGCTTACCTTAACCATCAAAAGATTTCTCATATGTGTAGTCATATCTTTTATAAATACATATACATCCTTGCCACTAGAAACTATATCATTTATCCCCTTTATTGAGCTTTCTATATTTCTATCTATTATGCTATCTGAAAGCTTTATAAGACTTTCATTAGTTACAAGACCTAACATTTCTACAACATTATCATACTCTACACTGCCTTCATTCATTGATATTGCCTGATCTAGAATACTTAGGGCATCTCTCATTGCTCCATCAGAGACCCTTGATATTAATTTCAAACTATTATCTTCTGCAAAAACACCTTGCTCTGTAACTATTTTTCTAAGCCTATCAAATATATCTGAACTTTTTATTCTCTTAAAATCAAATCTTTGACATCTAGATAATATCGTTATTGGCAGTTTTTGAGGATCAGTAGTTGCTAATATAAATATTATGTTACTTGGTGGCTCCTCTAGTGTTTTTAGGAAAGCATTAACTGCCCCTATAGATAACATATGAACCTCATCTATAATGTAGACCTTATACTTAGCCTCTTGTGGTGGATACTGAACATCTTCAATTATATCACGGATATTATCTACTCCATTATGTGATGCCGCATCAAGTTCTGTAACATCTATTGCTGTTCCTGCATTTATCTTCTTACACATTTCACATTCATTGCAAGGTTCACCATTATCCGAGTTTAAACAATTAACTGCTTTGGCTAATATCTTAGCCGTTGAAGTTTTTCCAGTCCCTCTTGTACCACACAAAAGATATGCATGAGCTATTCGCTCGTTATTTATTTGATTTTTTAAAGTTATAGTGACATGCTCTTGACCTACTACATCTCCAAAAGTTCTTGGTCTCCACTCTCTATATAAAGCCATATATGCCACAAATTTCACCTCTTTTAAATAATAGTATTTACTTTATTTTAAATACTTATTAATTTGTAACCTTATTTTAGAACAATTGCACTCACTTATTTATCTAATTATATCATTAATATTGTTTTAATTCATATGTAAAAAAAAGATACCTATAAAGGTATCTTATAATTCTTATGTAAACCGTACACCTCGCTTCGATAAATAAACTATGTGCGATACCTATACAGTTAGCTCAAACCAGGTTGGTCCACGGCACATGAAAGTGTCCACTTACCGCTGCTTCCTTCCGAATCTCACGGGGTTCATGAATTTTCATTGCGTGGGGCCCGGTTCTCAACACCACTTATATAAGTCAGACCACACATTTTATAACCTTGGCGAGGAATTCACCCCTGCTGTAGCGGATTGCAGGTTGAGGGCACCGCTAACTCCCCGGCTAGTACGGAAATATAAACTGGCGGAAAAAGAGGGATTCGAACCCTCGGTAGGGTTTCTCCTACACACGCTTTCCAGGCATGCTCCTTAAACCACTCGGACATCTCTCCATAAAGTATAATTATTTTTGTATACACATGATTAGTGCAACATAAATAATTATACTATTAATAAATAGTAATTTCAATAGCTATTTGTTAATATATTATTAATATCACATTATATAATATTTCACACCTTACTTATATATATACACTTATTATTAATTATCCTTATTTTAAAACTAAATTAATAATGAGGGTTTCTTTTTCTATAATTTATAACAATAAAAATAATCCATAAAGCAATACCTGATAAACTTATTAGCTGAGCTACTCTTATACTGCCTAGCATTAAACTATCAGTTCTTAATCCTTCAATGAAAAATCTTCCTAAAGAATATAATCCTATATAAGTGAAAAAGACTGTACCACGCTTTAATGCCTTTGTTAATAAATAAATTAACAATAAACCTACTGCTACATTCCATATTGATTCATAAAGAAAAGTTGGTTGATAATACACTCCATCTATTAACATACCCTTTTGTATAAAATTTGGGAATATACTTATAAATCCCTGCGTAACTGGCCCACCATGAGCTTCACTATTAAAAAAATTCCCCCATCTCCCTATAGCTTGCGCGATAATTATAGACGGCGCTGCCACATCCACAAATTTTAGGAGACTCTCTTTTTTATATCTTGTATATATATATGCTGTTATCATCCCAAATATAATCCCGCCATGAATAGCCAGCCCACCTTGGCGTATATTAAAGACACCTATTAAGTTATCTTTATATTGACTAAATTCAAAAATCACATAATAAGCTCTAGCTCCAATAATAGCCATAGGAAAAGATATTAGTACAATATTTAAAAACTCATCATAATCAAGGCTTTTTAACCTACAAGTAAAATTAGCTAATGTAATTCCAATCATCATTCCTATTGCAATAAATATGCCGTACCATCTAATATCCAAGCCAAATATATTAAAAGCTATTGGATCCATAATCAATCTCCCCTTTATCATACAGTTTTAATAATTGTTTTTATTTATCTATAATTAATCTTCTTCCTATTGTCTCTAACTATGATAAAAAAGTAAAGATAAATATACATAAATATTTTTTTATATAATTTATGGATGAAATTCTAATACCTTTCATTAAATCTTCTAATTAAACGCAAAATTCACTCCTAGTTGCAAACATAAATATTTGCTTTCTAAGGAGTGAATTTAACTTTATACATTAATTTAAAAATATCTTATTTATTAATTTACTTTTTTTAAGACAACATCCTTCTTTAATATTGAAACCATAACTCCAGTTACTATTGTACCAGCTAGTATTGCAATTATATATCCACCTAAATTAGTAACTGCATGAGGGATAAATAAGAGAAATATACCACCATGTGGAGCTACTATAGATGCTTTAAATATCATAGATAACGCTCCGGTAACTGCCGCACCTGCCATTGTTGAAGGTATTATTCTAAGTGGATCTGCTACAGCAAATGGTATTGCACCCTCTGTTATAAATGCAGCCCCTAGTGCCCAAGCAGATTTTCCTGATTCTCTTTCTTCTGCTGTGAATTTCTTTTTTGCTAATACTGTTGCAAGCGCAATTCCTAGTGGAGGAGTCATTCCTGCCGCCATTACTGCTGCCATTATCGCAGAAGAAGGAGCCAATGCCAAAGTTGACACTCCAAAAGTATATGCTGCTTTATTGAATGGTCCACCCATATCAAAAGCCATCATTAAACCAAGAATAATTCCGAGAAGTCCTGCGTTTGCTCCACTTAAATTAGTTAAGTATTTTGACATTACCACAGTTAAGGCACTTACGGGTTTTCCAATAACATATATCATTACAAGCCCTACTACCATCGTAGATAAAACTGGCAATATTATAACTGGCATTAAACCTTGTAATGATTTTGGTAATTTGATTATTTTCTTTAAGAAAACTACAGTATAACCAGCTACGAAACCTGCTGCCATTGCACCTAGAAATGCAGCACCTACCGTTGCCGCTAGCATACCACCAACCATACCCGGTACAAGACCCGGTCTATCTGCTATAGAGAATGCTATAAAACCTGCAAGTACTGGATACATAAGTGCCATGGCATTACCGCCACCAATGGTCTTTAAGGCCTCTGCTATAGATCCTGGTACTTTAAATGCATATATTCCAAAAGCAAAAGAAAGTGCAATTAAAATACCTCCCGCAGCTACAAAAGGAATCATATAAGAAACCCCTGTCATAAGGTGCTTATAAACACCTTTTCTCTCAACCTTTTCTTCTTTTTTTTCACTCCCTTGTTTTAAAGTGTTTTTATCTTCCAATTTTATATCTATCGCTTTCTGTATAAGACCCTTTGCATCTTTAATTGCATCTTTTACTCCAACTTCAATTATAGTCTTCCCTTCAAAACGTTCCTTTGAAACATTGGTATCAGCTGCAATTATTACAACTCTTGCTTCTCTTATATCAGCTTCTGTCAATTGATTCTCTGCTCCTACAGACCCCTGAGTTTCTACTTTAATCTCAATACCCATTTCTTCTCCAGCCATTGAAAGAGCCTCGGCTGCCATATAAGTATGTGCTATTCCTGTTGGACATGAAGTAATTGCTACAAATTTCATAAACATTCCCCCTATTAATTTAATTTTCAAATATTTTTTGAATCATTGTAAAAAATATAGAAACCATATAATGTCTATTTCTCTAATAAAGTAATTATTTCTTCAGGAGTACTTGCTTTCATTAAGCTCTCTCTTAGATCTTTATGCATTAATTTTCTAGAAATCTGGCTTAATATCTTTAAATGCTCATCACTTGATTCTTCAGGTACTGCTATTAAAAAGAATATATTAGCTAACTCATCATCCATAGATTGATAATCAATTCCATTAACACTTCGTCCAAATACTAATGCTGCCTCTTTAACTCCACTACTTTTCCCGTGAGGAATTGCTATACCCATTCCTATTCCTGTTGAAAATTCTTTTTCTCTATCTTGTACAGCTTTTACATATTTATCTTTGTCTAGCAATTTTCCATTTTCATCCAATATTGTTGCCATCTCTATAATTACATCCTCTTTTGTTTTGCTAGTAAGTTCAAGTTTAATTAAATTAACATTTAATAATTCAGTTATATTCATTAATAATCACCCTTTCTTATAGATATTTTATAGTCACTTGTTTTTTTAGCTTCTCTATATCAATTAACCTTCCCGTCTGAGTCCCCTCAGTCATTACATTAGCAGCGCTGGTTGCACAAGCAAGTTTCATAGTTTCTTCAAAACCATAGTTATTCTGGGTTCCTACAGCCATTGCTGCAACCATTGAATCTCCAGCCCCAACTGTACTTTTAACTTCTACCTTTAGACCAACTACCTTTGCGATTTTATCACAGCTTATAACTAAAGATCCTTCTGAACCTTGAGATATTACTACATATTTCACTCCATACTCTAATATTTTTCTAGCAGTATCAATAATCTTATCATCATTATCTATTGTTATACCAAAAGCCTTTTCAAGTTCGCAAACATTTGGTTTCACTATATAAGGACCAGCTTTTATTCCCTGCATTAGCATATCTCCATCTGCATCTAATATAACTCTGCCGCCCTTATTTTTTATATCTTTAATAATATCACCGTATATGCTACTGCTTGCTCCAATTGGAACACTACCTGAAAGGATTACTAAAGATTTCTCATCACAATATTCCATAATCTTTCCTTTTATATTAGCTATATCATCTACCGTTACACTAGGACCGTTCTCATTTATATCTGTATGTGTATTATTAACTTTATCAAATATTTTTATATTAGTCCTAGTTTCTCCATTTATAGATAAAAAATCATTATTAATGTTTGAATCATTTAAATAATCTTTTATTTGATTTCCACTAGTTCCACCTACAAACCCTAATGCTAAGCTTTTATACTGTAATTCCTTAATAACTTTAGATACGTTAATTCCTTTTCCTCCAACATCAACTCTTGTGGATGAGATTCTATTGACATCACCAATTTTAAAGTCATCTATTTCAATAGTTTTGTCTATTGCTGGATTTAATGTCACTGTTATTATCATTCACTCACCCCCATAATTATTTTGCTTTCATAATTTTTACACCTTTTTCTTCAAACTCTTCAATGATGCTGTTGTCTATTTGATTGTCTGTAATTATAATATCAACATTATCTAAATTTACTATTTTCGCAAAGTAGACTATTCCAAATTTAGTATGATCACATACTACTATAGTTTGATCTGCAATTTTTATCATTTCTCGTTTTGTGTTAGCCTCAATAATATTTGGAGTAGTTAAACCATTGCTAACACAAATACCATTAGTTCCTATAAAAACTTTATCTACCCTAAAATTTTTAAGTGCATTATCTGCAACTGGCCCTACCATTGCTCTTGTTTCCCACCTAAGTGTACCTCCAGTAATAATAACTTCAACATCTCTTTTTTTAGCAAGCTCATAGGCTACATCCACAGAATTTGTTAAAACAGTTATATTTTTAGCTGTTATTTGCCTAGCGATGCTAATGGTTGTGGTGCCTGCATCTAGTGCTATTGTATCTCCATCTACTATAATTGATGCTGCAAGCTTTCCAATAGATTCTTTCTCATCATAAAATTTATCTATTTTTTCTGAAAAAGTAGGTTCAAATTTAGTATTCCCATTTAGTACTGCCCCACCATGTACTCTTTTAATCATTTTATCCTCTTCTAGCTCTTGAAGGTCACGTCTAATTGTGACTTCTGACACTTCATATTGCTGAGATAAATCGCACACTTTTACTTTTCCATATTTGTTCAAGCTATTTAATATTTTTGATTTTCTTTCTTCAGGAAACATATAATTTATCCTTCCTTATTGTTTTATTTTAATATATCAATGTTCGTTTATATTTTACTTTTTCTTCGTTTACTTTCACTTGTGTTCATTTTAATATATTATGATAACGTTGTCAATACAAAAATAGTATTATTTGTTTTATTTTAAAGTTATTTTTTATTATGATTTAAAACACATAAAATATACTAAATGTTTCTTTATATAATCTTTCAAAAAAAATAAAAACGAAACCTATTGGCTTCGTTTTTATCATACAAATGTCTTTAAAACATCTAACTTCAAATTACCATAATTTTAGTTTTCTTTCTCTAATTCTTGTTTTAGAATGTCCTCTATCATAGGTGTACATCTATGACCTCTACATCCACCTGATCCTGCTCCTGTTACTTTTTGAACATCCTCTAATGTTTTTGCACCATTTTTTATAGCCTTTTTTATTGTAGCCTTTGATATAACTTTACATAAGCATATTTTAGTAAGTTTATCCAAGACTTTACTATTTATATTATTTTCCATAATTATTTCTCCTTTAAACTATCTTTTATCTTTAAAAAAATCAGTTAACAAATTACCACATTCTTCATTGTATAACCAATTTATTTCTGTCCAATGATTTAAATCATCATTTTGAATAACATTAATGACGGAACCACAAGCTCCTACACTAGGATCGAAAATACCTATATATAGTTTGCTTATCCTAGACTGTAATATAGCACCTGCGCACATCGGGCATGGTTCTAAAGTTACATACATATCGCATCCAGTTAATCTCCAACTATTTAAAATTACGCAAGCTTCTTTTATAGCCAAAACTTCTGCATGGGCAGTGGCATCCTGCATTGTTTCTCTTAGATTATGTGCTCTAGCAATTATTTTATTGTCTTTTACTATGACTGCACCTACAGGTACTTCATTTAGTAATAATGATCTTTTCGCTTCTTTTAATGCTTCATGAATAAAATATTCTTTCATGTAAACCCCTTATTTATAAATAATTATTTTAAAATAATTTTTATTCCTTATAGTATACTTCTTAAACAACATATTTTCAATACAACTATACTTATATTCCCTTTTGAACTATATAATAATTATTATACTAATAATTAAAAAACTAGCAAAGGATTCCTTTGCTAGTTTTTTTTGGTGCACACAAGAGGAGTCGAACCTCCGGCCTTCCCCTTAGGAGGGGGACGCTCTATCCAACTGAGCTATGGGTGCATATTTTATTTCTACCTCAATATAATATTACACTTTCATAAATATGTCAACCTATATTCTGTTAAAAAAATGAATTTTAAAAAATGTTGATATACATATTACACTGTTTATCTATTATTAGAATTTTAATCCACTTAATAGTATATAATATATACTATATACTATTAATGTGGAGGTGTTTTAATTGAATAATGATATAAAGAATTTTTTTCTCGCTGGACTAGGTTCTGCAGCATACACTTTTGAAAAGGCTACAAATTTAATAGATGATTTCGTACAAAAGGGTAAGCTTACCCTAGATGAGGGTAAATGTTTATCTGAAGAACTAAAACGAACTGTAAAAGAAAAGAAAGAAGAAGAAATCACTTTGACAAAAGATAAGAACACTTTAACAAAAGAAGATATGATTTTACTTCTAAATGATATGAATTTTGCAACTAAAGAAGATATTGAAAATGTAAATAAAAGATTGGCAAATTTAGAAATAAGTCACTCATAATTTTACAAATTCGAATCTAATAAGAGTCCTGATTTTATATAGGGCTTTTATTTTTAAATACATATCTTAAAGAGAAACTGCTCCTTTTGAAAAGTTATTATATATTACAATAACCGTAAAGTTTCATAAAGAATGTAATTTACCTTGTGAAGCCATTAATATTAAAAGACCCACGGCTCTAAGTAGCTGTGAAGGTGATAATCTAAGTGAGGTATAAAATGCGACGAAGTTCTGTTAATCGCTTCAAAAAAATTGTTAAAGTTCTTGGTTCTTATGGCTTTGGATATATTGTAGACTCTAAGTTTAATAAACAAAATAAACTCCCTGAAAATTTAAGAAAAGCCTTTGAAGAACTTGGCCCTACTTTTATAAAGATTGGACAAATATTGAGTACTAGGCCAGATTTATTACCACCTGATTATATAAGTGAGCTTTCGAAACTCCAAGATAGAGTCCCTCCAGAAAGCATCGAAACAGTAAAAAAAGTATTTTTCGATCAATTTTCAATATCAACAACGGAGTGCTTTAAAACTTTTGATGAAAAACCTTTAGCTTCTGCATCTATTTCTCAAGTACATAAAGCAACTTTAAAGGATGGTCGCCAAGTTGTAGTAAAAGTGCAACGACCTGATATTGCAGAAAAGATGAAAACAGATATTTCTATATTGATTCGCATAGTAAAGTTCACTAAAGCAAAATTCGCTGATGCACTAATTGACCCAGAAGAAGCGCTTCACGAAATCCTTTTAACAACTGAACTTGAAATTGATTTTAACAACGAAGTTAAAAACATGGATAAATTTAGAGATTTTAATAAAGATATAACATTCTTATACGTGCCTTATGTTATTCACGATTTATCAAGTACTAGGGTTATAACCATGGAAAGGATTTATGGTTTTAAAGTCGATGATATGAAAAATCTTTTAATTGGGCATTATGATGTTAATGATTTAGGTAAAAAATTAGCTTTATCTTACCTAAAACAAATCCTACAAGATGGTTTTTTTCACGGCGACCCACATCCTGGAAATATATTTATACGTGAAGGCAAAATTTGTTTTATTGACTTTGGAATTATGGGTAACCTATCAAGTTCCATAAAATCAACATTAAATGATATGATATCGGCGATTGCGCTTAATGACATAAATAAAATGATTTCCGCTCTTTTAACTATAGGAATAAGAAAGGGATATGTCGATAGAAATAAACTCTATGAAGATTTAGATTACCTTATTGTAAATTACCTTTCAACTTCTTTAAATAATATTCAAATTTCTGTTATGCTTTCTGAAGTTTTTGATATAGCTAGGCAAAACAATATTCGCCTGCCTCGTGATTTTACACTCTTAATAAGATCTCTTGTAATTTTAGAAGGAGTAATCGCAAGCATAGCTCCAGATATAAAAATAATTGATATAGCTATCCCCTATGTAAAAGCTAATAATAAATTTTCTATATTAACTAATTTAGATTTTAACACTTTACTTATCCATTCATATTCATTTATGAAAGATTCATTTAGGCTTCCCTCAAAAATTATAGAATTATCTGACAGCTTAATAAGTGGAAGGGCTAAACTTCAACTTGAACACAAAAATTTAAGTACTCCTATAAGCGAGTTAAATAAAGGTATAAATAGATTGGTTTCTGCTCTTATTATTTCTTCTACAATTATAGGATCTTCAACAATTTTAAATTCTAATATAGGTCCTAAAATATACAATGTAACAATTATTGGCATAACTGGTTTTTTAAGCGCAGCCTTCATGGGCTTTTGGTTATTAATTTCTATAATAAAATCCGGTAAATTATAATAACAAACTATAATTCTATTAAAATCGAGGTGTTTTTATGATTAAATATTACAATAGAAAACAAAATAAATATGAGATCGAAAAAGTAGCTGGTGAAAAATATTTAAATTGGTCTTATTCCTCTCCTTCCGGCAAAGGGCTAGTTGAATTACTACTTAAGAAAAAACTTTTTTCAAAATTATACGGTTATTATTGCGATACAAAAATAAGTTCTAAAAAAATCAAGGATTTTATTAAGGTACTTGATATTGATATGTCTATGTATGATAAAAGTTATAATGAATACTCATCTTTTAATGAGTTTTTTATAAGGTCATTAAAACCAGGTGCCCGAATAATCGATAAAAATGATAATATTTTGATATCACCTTGTGATGGAAAAATATCTGCTTATGAAAATATTAACTTAAATAAAATAGTTCAAATTAAAGGCTTTACATATTCACTTAAAGAACTACTACAAGATGATAAAATACACAATTTATACAATGAAGGTACATGCTTAATCTTTAGATTATCTCCAACTGATTATCATAGATTTCATTTTATTGACAATGGAGTATGCGGAGGTACTACTAAAATAAAAGGTCATTATTATTCTGTAAATCCCGTTGCTCTAAAAAATATAAATAAATTATTTTGTCAAAATAAAAGAGAATGGAGTGTCTTTCACTCAGATAATTTTGGTGATACTATCTATATTGAAGTCGGTGCAACATGTGTAGGTACAATTATTCAAAGTTACAGCAAGGACTCAAGAGTTATAAAAGGAGATGAGAAAGGGTATTTTAAATTTGGTGGATCCACGGTAATTATACTATTCAAGAAAAATGCTGTAAAAATTGACGATAATTTGTTAATTCAAACACAATTAGGTTTTGAAACTGCTGTATTAATGGGCGAAAAAATAGGACTGAAATAATTTTTCAGTCCTTTTTTTTATTACATTTTAAATTTTGAGATTATATTTCTTAATTTTTCTGCACTAATTTTGTTACCACTAGTAGTATTTTTTATTGCTTCCGTTTCATTTACAATATCGACGCTCTTATCTGATATCTTAAATATACCTTCTGCACCTTCATTAACCGTACCTGCTACTTGATCTATTGCAATTGAGATTCCATTTATTGATTCATTTAAATGTTTCGCTGTTTCATCAAATTCCTTCATAAATTTATTAAAATTCTCTGCATCATCTGTATATTCTTTACCCGTGCCCATAATAATTTCATAATTCAAAGAAACCTCTTCATCCATAAAATTCAACATTTTAAGCGAACTAGCGGATAGATTTTTTACAGAATCACTTACCACTTTTACTACATTTTGAATATTAGCTGCTGTATCTCCGGATTGCTCTGCTAGCTTTCTAACCTCATCTGCCACTACAGCAAATCCTCTTCCTGCTTCTCCAGCCCTTGCAGCTTCAATAGCTGCATTTAGAGCTAATAAATTAGTCTGGCTAGTTATATGAAGTATTGAAGTTGCCAGTCCATGTATTTCTTCAACTGCTTTCGAATCGGTTATTGCAGCTTCTAGCTGGTCTTTTATATTACCATATATTTTATCCGTTTCTTCCTTAGATCCAGTTGTGCCCATTGTAATTCCCATTGCTTTTTGAACAATGTTTTGTGCTATACTTGTTCCTTCTGACGCCTTCTTTGCTATTGTATTAACCATATTTTTCATTTCTCCTGAAGAAGCTGAAATTTCTTGTGCTGTCGCCGCAGTTTCTTCCATTCCAGATGATAATGTTTTGGTTTCACTAGAACTTTCTTCTGCCTTAATTTTTAGTGTATTCGCAAGTTCTTCAACAGAATGTTCATTATTACTTATATTTTCTGATGCTTCTATTAAATCCTTTACAACATCTTTTAATGTTTTTCTCATATTAACTATAGTCCTAGCTATATCTCCAAACTCATCATTGATTAGGGTTAAATTTTCTATATCCTCATCATCACTTAAATCCAATTTAGATGTTTTATCAATTAATATTGTTACCTTTGTTAATGGTTTTATTAATAACCTTGATAAAACTATACCTATTAATATAGAAATTATAATTACTATTATTGATATTATATAAACTCCATTTGCCAATTGATCCACTGCTTGTCTTATCCCATCTTGATTTGATATTATTTGTGATGACTTTATATATGTAAAAATAGAAATTGTCATCATAGATATAGCTATTAGTATTCCGAAAAATAAAGGTATTTTTTTTCTTATAGACATACCCCTTTTATTACCTTCGCTTTCCTGTTTTTCTACAACATCCGAATGTTTAACACTCATTATGTCCCTCCTCATTTATGTTTAATTGAACTTTAAAAATATTCTTGAATACATATTAACATATAATTCATACTTTGTAATATACTTTCTGATACTTTGTTAAATATATACTATAATATATTTATCGAGTATTTGTTATTACTACTTGAGCTCTTTAGGTTATTTTATCTAACATAAAAATACCCTGTGGAGTAGATATTTAAAAAAATCTATTCCACAGGGCACGTATTTTTGTATTATGTTCAGAATATTGCTTAAATTATATCATATTAGCAAAAATGGAACAGCAAAATAAATTTAATTTGATTATACTATAATTAACACATGCTTGAAGGAGTGATTCCAAATGAAGTACAAAGATGCTATTTTTATGTGTATTGAATATATCGAAGAAAATATTAAAGAAGAATTGACAATAGAACTTCTAGCTAATGAAGTTGGATATTCTGTATATCATTTTTCACGAATTTTTAAAGAACAGATGGGGATGTCACTCATGGAATATGTTAGGGAAAGACGGCTTATTTGTGCATCAAAGTATATATTTTCAGGTAAGAAAATCCTTGATGTTTCAATAGAATTCGGCTTCAAAACACATAGTGGATTTTCCAAAGCATTTAAGAAAAAATTTGGTTTTACTCCAACCCAACACGTGATTTATGCTATTCATATGTCAAACCATATGTTTAACGAAAAAGGAGATAGATATGTTATGATTGATAATTCAACAAAGCCTGTAAAAAATATACAATTAGATAATGCAAACCCATTTTTGAAATCATCTGTTGACTTTACTAAGCCAGAGGAATTGTATAAGGACTTGGCTTATAGTTTTAAAAAAAATCATTCTTCTGATGACTTAATCATGGTGGAAAAGGCATATCATTTAGCTTACAAAGCCCATAATGGTCAGTATCGCAAATCCGGTGAACCATATATCACCCATCCACTCTGCGTTGCCCTTATACTGTCAGAAATGGAGTCGGATACGGAAACTATTATAGCTGGCCTGTTTCATGATATTGTATCAGAAGGCATATTAGTGACAATAGATCAACTTACAAATGAATTTTCCAATGAAATAGCTCAATTAGTAGACGAAGTTACCAAATTCAAAAAAATTAGTTGGGATTTAATAAATAAAGATGACAATAAAGTAGACCATCGCGTCATCTTAATTAAGTTTGCAGACCGTCTTCACAATATGCGAACTCTCAAGTATATGCAACCTGAAAAATGGATGGACAAGGCAAAAGAGACAATAGACATTTTTTCACCTATTGCTGCTCACCTTGGTATTTCTAAAATAAAGACAGAACTTGATGATTTATCACTTAAGTACCTATAAATTTTTTTAAAACAAATGTCGTGAAAATTAATTTCACAACATTTGTTTTCACATAATTTAAATTTAAGTGCCATTTCAGAATTTAATTTTTTGTGTTATTTTTTATCTTTTTTAGACAATATTTTTAAACCTATAAGTAATCCGGCTCCAATTGTAGATGCAATCCCTGTATATATTGCTACTTTACCTGGGGTCGTTTTAATTTTAGGTATTTTAACTTCATTGTGATAATCTTCCATCAAATTTTCATACTGTCTTTTGTTGATATTTCCTACACCTATACCCATAACTTCACAATTCATCCCTGCAAAATAATTGATTTTTTCTGTTATGTAACAGTTAAATGCATGTATTTTCTCAGGTGTTGAACTTCCATCATTCCATAATTCAACTCCAAATAACTCTTCATAGATAAATTGATGTTGAAAAATAACTAAAGAGTAATTACCTCGTTTTGAGTGATACACACTAGTATATCCGTTTTTTGCAATTAAATTGTCAATATCTCCTTTGTATAAAACTAAAATATTGCTAGATGAATTTTCACCCTTGATCTTATCAAATAATTCTCCACCATCAAATGAATAAAATAATTCAACAGTAGTTATATTATTCTTCACTAATGCTAGTTTAATTATGTCTATATACGAATCAATATATTTTATATCTTCTGGAGTTTTATTTTTATAATCATTTATTACATTTTGAGTTTTTTTATTAAATATGCCTTTAATAAATCCCATTTAATACACCTCTCTTCTTCTATTTAACTTTTGTTAGTCTTATTAGTTTATCATATATATTGCCCTCTTTGTTTGATTAACATAACATATATTTTTAAAATTTTATAAAACAATCTGCTTTTACACAAAAATAATAGCCCCACATCTAATGATATGGGGCTACTTCGATACAATATATGAAAATTCTAACTACAAACATCTTGCTTATCGTTTTCACTAGCACGTGCCCTAAGAGTAGATTCAATCTCTTCAAGAGAACGATTACGTGTTTCAAACACCTTAGACTTAACAAACCATATTGAAACAAAACAAAGGGCGCCATAACCTATGAACAAACTACCAGTCCCAAAGAAATTCAGTAATGGTGGAAATGTTAATGATACAATCATGTTAGCACCCCAATTAATTACACTACTGAATGAGTTGCCGAGTCCTCGAATATTTAGAGGGAATACTTCACCAATCATCACCCACATTACAGGTCCCCAAGTAGCTGAGAAAAAACCAATATAAACGGTTAATGCGATAACACAGATAATTGCAGCAGTTAATGACCCATGAGAGAACTTCATTGAAAAACTCATAATTAGTAAGGAAGTTCCCATTCCAATAGACCCATAAATCAACATCTTTTTACGATCAACTTTATCCATTATCATGACAGCTACAACAGTAACAATTACGTTAAAAATTCCAATTCCGATGTGAGCAAGTAAAGCCGCTTGAACACCAAATCCGACCTCAGTAAATATAGTTGGTGCATAGTAAAGAACTGTATTACAGCCCATAATCTGTTGGAAAATAGCTAGTCCAACACCAATAACCAATGCCGGTCGAACAAATTTACCCAGTAATTCTTTAATTCCGCCACTTTTCATTTCAGCTTGTTTCTTAATCTGGACAAGTTCATTATTAACGGCACTTTCATTATGTTTATTCATTTGTTCTAAGACCTCTCGGGCCTCTTCAAACCGACCATCTTTAACTAAAAAACGAGGACTTTCTGGTAATACAAGACCTCCTAGGAAAAGAACTGCTGCTGGAATAGCAGCAAAACCAAGCATCCAACGCCAACCCGTATACAAATTAGAGAAACTATAGTTAGTTATATAAGCTAATAAAATACCACTCATTACCATTAACTGGAACAAGCTTGACACAGAACCACGTTTTTCTGCAGGTGATAATTCTGCTAAGTATGTTGGAATTAAGGCAGATGAAGCACCTACTGCCATACCAAGAACAATACGTGATAAAATCAATGTAAAAAGCCCTGGTGAAAATGCTGATCCCAGTGCACCAACAAAGAAAATAATTGATGATAGTAAAATCAATTTCCTACGTCCATACTTATCAGACATTGGTCCAATAATCGCAGCACCTAGAACAGCCCCTAGTAATACAGAACTAACAACCCAGCCTTGTTGCCATGAATTAAGATGCATTTGTTTTTGAATAAACAGAATTGCACCTGAAATAACTCCTGTATCATAACCAAACAAAAGTCCACTAAGTGCACCGAAAATATAAATTAGAGTATTGCTAATTTTTCTTTTTCCTTTCACCAGAACCATCTCCTACTTTTTTATTTAATTTAACTTGTTTGTAAATTTATTGTCTCATGGACCTGTAAATATTAAACGTTTTCATTACAAATTTAGTATACCACTTAAAATAAACTTTTTCAATGCACTTTAAAAAGTTTTTAATATTAAAATAATAGTTAATTAGTAAGATATGAATACGGTTGATGCAAAAAAACAAGGATACCCACTTAATATGAATATCCTTGTTAATCAATAATATCTACTGGGATTAAACTACTACTATTACCACTAATTTTATCCCAGGGCTAAAGTACATCCAGTGTTATGTTCAAAGGTTTCTTTTATTTTGAGAAATATAACCTCATCTATATTTTCACACTTTAAACTAACTTTTAAAGCAGTTTCATTAAAAGCGGGATTCTTTTTTAATTTAACATCATTTTTATCACATAACTGTAATACTAAATTTATAATAGCATTTTGGTTAACAGAAGTTGATATGATTATATTCCAGGCTAATATTTCTGATAACTTTTCAAGTTTATCAAAATATTTTTTTCCAACAACTGGAGAAATAAAAGTAAGCTCTATATATTTTCCAATGTGATTATTCTTTATACTTTTTTTATATGGTTTAAATTCCTCATACATAAACGCTTCATCAATAAGTTCGAAAGCTTTGTTTTGTTCTAGTGGAGCGGTGCTATATTCACTAAACATACTGCTATTATCAATAATCTTAGAATTTGATAGGCTGTTACCTTCACTTTGAATCAATAAATCCACACCAGTAATATGCTTAAAATCTTCTAATTCTGTGGTGATTTCAAAAAAAGATTTTAGCGTTACTATAATTTTATTCTCATTAAGATGGCAAGATATTTTTTTTATATCAGCCTCTTTTAATAAGTTTCGTATAAGTTTGTCAGAAGAATTAAGATTCATTTGATCATTTATCTCAATCTTCCACCCAGTTTTTCCTTCAAGTGTTTTAATAACTTCATGGATAGACTTATCTATTATTTTAGGAAAATCAAAATACAAAATTGCTTTTCTTTCTTCTTGATTTAGTCCTAGTTTTTTGTATTCATAGGAGCTTAAACTTTCTGAAACAAGATCAGTTATTTCGTTGGCTTTTAATGATTTAGGTAATAAATCGTAAGTTACATCTTCAGGAGTTCTAGCCTTAAACAAGAAAAGTCTTCTTAAATCACTTTCAAAATAAGGAGAATCTAAAAGTTGAACTCTAAAATTATCTACTTCCGAGGCTTTAAGAATTTTTGTACCACTCCATATGAAAGTTAATTCTTCAATAGTAAAAAATTTATCCATATATTTTTCACGAACAAAACTCCATAATAATTTAAAATTTTCTTTATTTAGTTGATTCTTTGATTTCATTACAAAAGGGATTTGCTTGCTTAATTGTCTTCTTGGAGCTTTAACTTCTATATCAAAGCCCTCTCCAGATTTGGGTACAAAAAGCTTACCACGAATTTCTCTTGCAGCTTCCTTTGCAAATGTATTAATAACTTCACTATCCCCATGTACTAAAAACACATTATCGGGACTTAGTTTTGCTATGAGAGCTTGAATTTCACTTTTGTCTCCATGAGCGGAAAGTCCTACTCTTTCTACTTGGCATTTTACAGGAATTATTTTACCATTTATTTCTAAACTTTTATCTTCCTTATCAGTTTCCAGCAAATTTAAAAGTTTTCTTCCAGGCGATTCTTCATCTTGATATCCGGTTATAACTATATAGCCATTCTCTAAAGCAGCAATCTTCTGCGCATAATATTGGCTAGGTCCTCCTGTAAGCATACCAGAACTGGATATTATAACACAGCTATCCTCGCTTCCTAAAATGGTTTCTCTTTGCTCCTTATTTTTTACTTGTATAATATTATCATCATAAAAAGGCTCCAGACCCCTTAAAACCTTTTTACCTAAAGTGTTTTTAAGGTACAATGGATTGAATTTGTAAACCCTGTTAATATCGTTAACCATACCATCTATATATATATTAACTTTTTTTAATTTCTTAGAATTCATAGCTTTTTTAAGTATAAGTATAACTTCCTGTGCGCGACCTAAGGCAAATGCTGGAATTATCATTTTTCCGTTAGTATTAATACACTCATTAACAATATCTATAAGACGATTTTCCTCAATTTCTCTATTTGAATGTAGTTTATCCGCATAAGTTGATTCAAAAATACCGATATCTGGTCTTAATCTAGGAATTTTTGCACCTTCTACTGATTTTTGAGAAAATAATGAAAAATCACCGCTATAAAACAATGAGCCTTCATTGCCTTGCAAATATACGCAGCTTGCTCCTGCTATATGTCCAGCATTATAAAATGTAAGTTTTAAATAATCAAAAATTTCGAAATCGACTTCATAATTTATAGTAAAGATTCTATTTAACATATCTTCTACATCTACTTGCGCATAAAGTGGAATTTCAGCATCTCTGTTATTCATTATTTTAAGACTATCGTATAGTAATACTCTTACTAAATCTTTAGTCATATTATTCATATATACTCTAGCATTTGGATATTCTTTACTTATCATAGGCAAACTGCCTATATGGTCCAAATGAGCGTGGCTAATTATAATAGCGTCTACTCCACCCATCTCTTGAATTGTCCTAAAATCAGGTAAGGGGTCTTTTGAGGCACTTTGACGTATGCCAGAATCCATTAATATGTTTTTATTGTCAATCTTAAATAAAATGCAGCTAGCCCCAATTTCATAGGCTCCACCTAAAAATGATAGTTTCATATTAAGACACTTCCTTCTTATGTATAAATAATTATTTTCATAATATCATAAGGGCTAGTTAATAACAAATCACTTTATGTATATTAAATTATGTAAAAAAACAAGGATACTCAATTAATATGAACATCCTTGTTAGTCAATAATATCTAATGTTTAATTGTTATAACCAATCTATCTGTATTAGTTATGCGTTTTGAATCTGTATACTGAGGTCTATATACGGAACTAGCCCATGTATCTTTAATAGCATATAGAGTTGTTAGTTGATTCTCAAAGCAATTTAAAGTAGTTAATGCTGTATTCTTACTTATATCTAAGGTTGTTAGTCGATTATTTTCGCACTCTAAAATAGTTAACGCTGTATTCTTACTTACATTTAAGGTTGCTAATTTATTATTCCAACACTTTAAAGAAGTTAATACTGTATTCTTACTTAAATCTAAGGTTGCCAATTGATTAGCCCAGCAATTTAAAGTAGTTAATGCCGTATTCCTACTTACATCTATGGTTTTTATTCCATTATTCTCGCACTCTAAAGTAGTTAATGCTGCATTTTTACTTACATCTAAAGTTGCTAATTTATTCGACTGACAAACTAAAGAAGTTAATCCTATATTCTTACTTACATCTAAAGTTGTTAGTTGATTAGTAGAGCAATCTAAAGAGTTTAATGCTGTGTTTTTACTTAAATCTAAGGTTGTTATTCCATTAGCAGAGCAATCTAAAGAAGTTAATACTGTATTCTTACTTACATCTAAGGCTGTTATTCCATTAGTAGAGCAATCTAAAGAAGTTAATCCTGCATTTTTACTTACATCTAAAGTAGTTAGTCTATTATAATTGCACCCTAAAGAAGTTAATGCTGTATTCTTACTTACATCTAAGGTTGTTAGTTTATTAGTAGAGCACTTTAAAGAAGTTAATACTGTATTCTTACTTGCATCTAAGGTTGTTAGTCCATTATTACAGCAATCTAAAGAAGTTAATGCTGCATTTTTACTTACATCTAAGGTTGTTAGTCCATTATTAGAACAATTTAAAGAAGTTAATGCTGTATTCTTGCTTACTGCTACGGTTGGTAGTTTATTAGTAGAACACTCTAAAGAAGTTAATGCTATATTCTTACTTACATCTATGCTTGTTAGTCCATTATTAGAGCAATCTAAAGAAGCTAATACTATATTCTTACTTGCATCTATGCTTGTTAGTTTATTATTAGAGCAATCTAAAGAAGCTAATGCTATATTCTTACTTACATCTAAGGTTATTAGCTCATTACTTGAACAATTTAAATTAGTTAATGATGTAAAATACTCTATTCCACTTAAATTACTCACATCATCACCAGACAAATCTAAGGATTTTATGTCTTTAACATCAGATTCAAGTATTGGCGAAGGAGCGGCTTTTCCTATCCGCGAATATACACTACTCTTGAAATTTTCATCAGTAAACTTGCTCGTTATATCTGTCTTATCAATAATAGGCATTGCTACAATTAGCGTAGCTGATGCCGTTACATTATTTGTATTAACAATTCCATCTACCATTCTTAATGTACCTATAAATGTAAATTGTCCTGCTATTTTCGTGCTCGCCACTTTATCCCAAGTTACAGCAAAATCTTTAGTTGTTTTATCAGCTAAAGTTGCGGTTACAGTTGTTGGTAATGTATAACTATCACCTATGTTCTTTGTTATATTTTCAATTTTATTTACTGTCAATGCCTTATCTACAAATTTAAGTGTATTACTTTGGCTTATATTACTATCAGAATCAGTAGCTGTAATAATTGTTGATTCATATTGTGTCAAATATCCTACATCTCTTAATCCGGCTCCCTCTAATATGCTTATTGTGATTAAACCCTTTGAAGTACTAATTGTACCTATTGAACTTTTCCACTTAATATTTGATGCTAATGAATTTTCTGTAATATCTACCCCATATTGATCAAGTACTTTGTATGAAACATGACCATCTCCTGGCCAAAACCCACTAGAAGAATTAGTTGCACCTACAGGAATAGGAGGATCTACAGCAACAGTATCACCTAATATTTCAATTTTAGATACTTTCTGTTTTGTAACAGTTACTGTACTTGATCCAATATCAGTAGTGTTATTCATTACACCGACGGTATAAGTACCCTCTGGTAAGTTATCTCCATATGTCAATGTAGCTTCTGTTTTAGCGTCATTCCAAGTAGCAACCATTGTTACAGGAGTTGTTCCCCTTTTAACTGTAAATACAACTTTGCTTGTATCTGCTACTTTACCATTAAATGTTTCTTTAAGTTGATTTGTAGATATAGCACTTAACGCCACTGATGTAGCTACCGTATTTGTATTTGTATTTGTATTTGTATTTGTATCTGTATCTGAAGCAGCAAAATTAGATGTACCTGTCCCATTTTTATAAGTTACTGCTGGTATAAGGCTTGCAGCTACTTTTGACCCTTTAATATTGTCAATCCAGTCTCCGTTAAAATCTTTAAAATAAACTGATCCACCATCGACCATTGCAGCAGTTATTTCAGAAGCATTTGCTGAGTTATTAGCATAAGTTAAGTCAAAAGCCTTTGTTCCTATTACTACAGTACCCGTAGGCATTGCAGCAAAAGCTGAGAAAGACGTTGATCCTGCTATCATTAATGCAACTAGAACTGAACTTGTAATTTTTTTATTCATATATTTCTACCCCCTATTATTTTTTTTAACACTATTTAAATGTTTCAATGTATCTCATCGATTCAATTTCTAAAAAAATTCTTTTTAAAATATGAACTGATATTTTTTATCTCCCCTATTATATACGTTATTTTTACAATATAGTTTCATTATTCCATTAATACCGTTATAAGTATACGTAAAATAGTATACAGTGATCTTATTTTATATAAAAGAAATATTATGTGATAATAATTATAGTGGGAGATAAAAACAAATTTAAACCCTATTAAATATCAAAAAAAATAAGCCCTGAAAACTTAGTGTTTCCAAGGTTTTTGCTTAGTACGATCATAACTCAATTTTATCTATGTCGCTGTATTCAACCTTTTAGGTACTTTTCAAATTCTTTATCAAAATCTGATACATATAATTTATCTTGTTTTACTCTAAACTTACTATACTCCTCATGAGCTTTTGCCACAGCCATTTCATGAGATACCACACCTGCATTTTCTAATATTTCCTGATCAGAAAAGGCTAAGAATTTGTTAACATAACCAAACCAATCCTCCATGGTCATAATTTGCTGACTTAATGCTCTTAATTCTGCGAAATCTATAAATAAACTAACAAGCCTATTAAGTTTATCTATTTCTTTTTCATTTAGATAATTCTTAGCAATTGTGCTATCACTCTTTAATACTTTACCTTGTGGTGCATTTTTCCATGTAGCTAGTCCCATGTATGGCATTTCACTATCAGCTCTATGATAAATAATTTCAGCAGCTGTATTCCCAGTTGTTGCAAAATGCAATTTATTTTGTACAACTTTATAAAACAGCTTTGTCTCCTTTGAATTAGAACTATAATCACTGCTACATTGTTCAAAAACATCTGCTATCTTTTGATAGGCTCTACGCTCACTGGCTCTTATTTCACGAATTTTTTCTAACAGTTCATCAAAATAATCTTTTCCAAAAGGCTTACCATTTTTAAGCATTTTATCATTTAAAACAAAGCCTTTTGTTACATATTCTTTAAGTGTGTTTGTTGCCCATTTTCTAAATTGTGTTGCTTGTTTTGAATTTACTCTATATCCTACTGAAATAGTTGCATCTAAATTATAAAACATAACATTTCTAGTAACATTCCTATTTCCCTCTTTTTGAACTATCCGAAAATAACGGATAGTTGCATCCTTAGATAGTTCTTCTGCTGCATAAATATTTTCTAAATGATCATTAATTGTTCTAACATCTACATCAAAAAGCTTTGACATTGATTTTTGTGATAACCAAAATGTTTCATCTACAAAATAAACATCTACAGTTACAGTTGCCTCATCATTCGAGTAAAATATTATTTTCTTTTCTTTAATAACAAAATTTTCATCAGAACTCATATTAAATAGCCTCCAATAACTCTTTTTCTCATCTTCATATTAGTTGTTCATTCATTTATAGGAAGAATAACCGGAGATATTACCGCAGTTAAGCTAATATAATCATTACCTGTTCCAATAGAAAGAACAGTAATTTCAGAACCATCTGCATTTATCGTAGATTTTGCTTCTTTTTCTTTTGCCATTTACTTCACCTCCGGTTATTATAACATTTTCAGATACTATGGTACTATCTGAAGTTATCGCTTCCAATTACTACTGCCATTAAAATCTTATCATTGAAGATCTTATTTCCCCATGTGAAATTATTTAAATAAATAACTTTAGTGATATAAATATATATAAGTAACTAGAAGAGCGGTCTATTGTACAAATTCACAGAATCTATTAATCTTAGGAAAAATAATTTGTTTAATTCTATCAATAATTATGTTGCTTTTTTCGTATAAACACACAACTTCCGTAAATATCATAGCTGGTGCATATGTCTCATGTGCAACTAAATGTCTATTTTTTATTAAATTCATATAGAGTGTTGTATTTGTACATCTTGTACAAATACAACATAATTATACCCTCAAATAAAATGATTTGCCATCTCTTTAATAATATTGATTATTATTGTAGCCTTTTTATGGTATAACTTTACTAAATAAATAAGTTATACTGTAATAACCTTCAAAAAATAATTAAACCCAGTAACTATTACAGTTACTGGGTTTCTATGGTTCGCCTTCCAGGAATCGAACCTGCGACCAACTGGAACGGAAACAGTGACATTACAAAAGATTACAACTCTTTATTTCCAATGGATTGGAAGCTCCAATACTTTATTTAACGTTATATTAATATATATATCTTTACTGTAGTTGTGTTTTTATTGTGTTATAAATTGGCTATAGAATCCCTTCCACTTATTAGTATAATCACAACCTTATCCCTAAGTATCCTTAATATTATAAGTAATGAGCCACTTAAAGTAATCTTATATTATTCCTGAGTGATCATTTTTTCATTCTTAATTAAATAATTTACTGATACAAATTACCTTCATTCAATAACATCACATATCCATGAATTCCTTATTTCATCTGACCTAGTAATAATTTTTTCTTTCAATTTACATTCATATTCAATTATATCTGATCTTTCTTCTGGATATATATCAAAATTATTTAATTTACTGATTACGCTCTCCATTGTCACATTCAATCGCTACCTTATTATTTTTATAAATTGCAACCATATCTATTCTAAGCGAACCGACTTCCCATTGTGGAGAAATTTTATATCCTCTTTCACTAAGATATTTCATTACTCTTTTTTCAAACTCTGATTCTGCCTTTTTTCATTTCTTTCAAGCTCATACTTTCTTGATTTATAATTCTTACACTGAATTAATAGCCGCTCTCATTCCCTTGAAATAATATTTATTAACCACTTTACCTGTCTTTGCATCATTTTTTCGTAATTTCTTATGCTTCCGTACTTATTCATTTTAATAAGATTACGTTTCCTACTTATCTTTTTGCCAGTTCCTTTTCAAACAAAAAAGAGCCTTTTTACTGGCTCTAACTATTATATGTTTTATAATTTTACTTATACTTTTATAGCTATCACTTATCTATAGCTTGTACAAATCTTCATATCAATTTATATTTATAAACTAAGTTAATAAATTGTGAATTTTAGTTCTTATGAGATCATAGTCATAACTCTGGCCATCCTCCTCAATCATAAATATTCTCAACACTTCACTTTTATAATCTGCTAATTTATTGATAATTGATAGTTCATCAACCGCTAAATAAGAAATTTGCCCTTTAGAATCTATAATTTTTATAGCTTCTCTTAGGTCTTCTTCATATTCATCAATTCCTTTTTTAAAAGTGTAATGAGCAGGGATGCACTCAAATTTAACTTGCATTATTTGAAACCCCCAACTATTTTCATCTACACCTAATATCTCCGTTATTTTTTCAGGGTATTTTTTTAATTCCCTTTCTAAAATAGCAAAGCTAGTATTGGGAGATCTCTTATGTAAATCCTTAATTTCATAAATTATTTTAGGTCTTATCCTTTTAATAAAACTTCTATATAGTTTGTTGAAAGATTCATCATTGGCACTTTTATAGTAATCATTAAATGCCTGATATAGCATAGAATCATTAAACATTAAAAATTCTTCGCTATTTATATTATCTTGTATCTCTTCATAAGAATTAAAAATCAATTTATTCTTTCTAACCATCTTAATGTACATTGCCTTAATAATACCTTCAAAAGCCAAACTGGTTTTATGACCTACAACTTGAGAGTAGTGAAAATATCTTGACATTAAAAAATGTTCAACAACATGTTGGCCTTTCTTATCACAAACTAAAACCTTCATACTTGGAGAATCTTTTGACATTTTATAATCTCTTACCATTAAAAGACGAATAAGATACTCAAAATCAACAAGTCCAAATTTTACACCAGTCTGATATGAGTCTCTCAACAAATAATCAAGTCTATCGGCATCTAAACTTGAATGAAGCAATTGAGAATAAACCATATTATGAGAACCTATTTGTCCTGTTACAATACTTCCAATCTGACTTTTGTTGATTCCATAAGAATCTAATATTTCAGCAATATCTATATTATTCTCAATAACATACTTTCCTAATTTTTCATGGTGTGCACTTTTAGAATGTGAACTAGATAATATATGGAGCGGAATCTCTTTTGCTTCCTCTATATCCAGTAATGATAATAGATTTACAGCGGATTTATTATCCTTACAATAGCTGTAAACGCCTTCCCCTAAATGAGAAAGCGGATAATGACCAATATCATGTAATATCGCTGCCACTCTCATTATTACAACATCTTCAATTACTATATCACCTTTTCTTAATAGGTGATCTGTCATTAAACCCATAATATAAAGTACACCTAAAGAATGAACAAATCTAGAATGCTCTGCTCCTGGAAAAACATAATTCACATGAGCTAACTGTTTAAGGCCTCTTAATCTTTGAAAAATTGGTGTACTTATTAATTGTAATTCTAATGTTGATATTGCAATTCCTCCATATACAGGATCATTGATGTACTTAACACCAAAATCCGTTGCTTTGGACATATTTAGAAGACTCATGAGAAATCAACCTTAATATATTCGAACTCAGTCAATTTTTTTAATGCAAATTCACAATCTTGATTAGAATACTTAGGTTTCTCTATAATCAATGTTTTTATAATATTTTCCTTATTATAATCTTTAATTCCCCACATACAATGATTTTTAAAAATATATAGAATTGATGCCAATACTTCATACCAACTAGCTTCACTTAAATTGTTCGGTTTCCATTTTTGAAATTCATTAACCTTTGTTATTTTTCTTATAACTTCTGTATTTAATGAAACCTCTTTATATTCCATTGACTTCAAAACATCAAGATTGTCATATACATAACTCGTTAATGTAGGTGAATATGGTCCCTTTAAATACCAGTTATATTCATATCCTAAATCTACTTCCTGTTCTTGAAGCAAATATATTTTCTTTTGTATAATCACTCGACAATCTAATGAGTTTTTGCTATTTATATTCAAGTTTTTAAATATCATACCTTTAGCAATGTCCATATTATCCATTGTAATCACTCCTCACACATATTATATTATACATCATTGAGTTAGTTTACAGTACAGTAGTATAAATATTTTTTGGATATTAAACTTTATCTTTTAAAACCCATCTCATCCAACATATTTTACACTAGTATCCAACTTTATTAATACCCCTATAATACCATTCATATCCATTCAACTATTATTTATCATTATGTGTAATACACTATTGCATTTACTTCTAACACTTTTAAAATACTAATCTAATACTAATAGTTCTTTAATTTCCTCTTTTGATAGACACGGTCTCCTTTTGTGGAGTATCCTGTGACAATTAGCACAAACAAGCATAATATCATTCACGTTAGTTATATCTGCTTCTTTTAGATCAGAAATTTGCTTTGTATGATGTCCTTCTATATAATCCTTACCAACTTTTCCATAAACCTTTTAAAAATCAAAGCCACATGCCTCACAGTATAACTTTCCATTTGCCTTTTTAAATCTGTCTTTTGCTTCCTTAATTACTTTTGGATTTCTTTCTTTATATTTATGTAATCTTTCTTTTTCCTTACCCTCTGGGAAATTATCATTATCTTGAGCCGGTAAATCAGATATCTTTACACCTACGTTATCTCTCTTGTTTAATATAAAATACATTGCTCCATCTTTATCTTCACTAGTTTCAAGCAGTACAAACTCCCCTTTGAATTGAAATTTGTTTTTTTATCTTCTCTTACAAACGCATATATAGGATATTTATTTCTTGCAAGAATAATTGGTTTATTATCTTCATATTCAGTACTAAATCTTTTTTCTCCTGCCACTTTTATTCCATAAAAATAATATTTTAAAATCTTTTCTTCTTTTATCCATTGATTTGATATGATTCTCCATTTATTGTACATAAAATTGCGACACTCTCTATCTGTCCTTTATCATCCTTAATTGGATGTATCCCTTTTACTCTATTTACACATGATATCTTGGCTATATAGGTCGCATCCACTTCAAAATCTTTTATCATATCTTTTATTTTTATACTCATAACCTCATCCACCTTTTTATCTTTACAATTAAATTCTTCTTCACATATTATATTTATTTAATCGTAATTTAAATTATTCTTCTACACATTTTTTTATTTTATTAGTTGATTCATAATCTACTTGTTAGCAATTCCTGTCAGCAGTACTTTCCACAAATATGTACTAACTCATATTATTGCTGCCTTTCTTTTCCTAACTTCTCTTATTAATGTACTTTTAGATATTCCAGTTATCTCTGCAACTTCTGTGTATGAATTATTTTTTAGCATCTCAATTGAATTATTTATTTGTTTTGATGTATATGTCTTTGGTCTACCTTCTTTAAATCCTTCTTTAGTTTTTGCTATTGCCTTTCCTGTTTGAGTACGTTCAATAATTGTATTACGCTCCATCTCAGCAACTGCTAGTAATGTAGTTAAAAAAAATTTACCCATACTTGTATTCTCTAACAGTCCAATATTTATTACATGTACTGCTATTCCTTTATTAAAAAGCTCCTGAACTATATTAATCCCTTCTACAGTATTTCTAGCCAATCTATCCAATTTAGTAACCACTAAGGTATCACCTTTTTTTAAATCATATACCAATTTATTAAATATAGGTCTATCAGTTGTAGTTCCTGTGTACTGCTCTACTCTAATTACTGCACTATCATATCTATCTAATATATCCGTTGTTTGAACTTCTATAGAATGACCTTCTTTTAATTGCCCTTTTGTGCTTACTCTTGCATATCCTATTATCATAATTCACAACCCTTTTCACTATATAGTTTTGACCGTAAGTTTTGACACCTTTCTATGTATTGATTATACGTCTATACTTTACTGGTGTCAATACCGTTAAGTTATGACACTATATATAGTGTTATTAATTTTTTACTGATTGAAATGAACAAAATAGATATTATATGCTTAACATGCCTCTAATCTTGTATAGTTACTAATCTTCCATAAATATTTAAACTCATAGACCCATTGCTCATTTATTCCAGAAGCTGTTGTTATTTTATTTATTAATGTAGGCTTTCCCCAGCTATAATTTAATACTTCTTCTGTTATCACCTCAATTGTTGGTCCTTCGTTGTGTGCGTCAATTTTTGCTTGAGCCTTATCAACAATATCTTGCTGTGCTTCAGAAGATTCTTTTAAAATTAAAACTTGTTCGCCCTTACCTACTTTTAACATTCATTCTCTTACCCTTTGAACATCAATACCTTACCATTTAACCCCATAGATTAACCACATAATCTTCAAAGTTCTAAAACACTAATAATTATTTTTAAAGGATGGTTAAAATAAATTGAAAGCTAAAGATGCTGCAATAAATACAAGACCTTTTTCCTTTTTTATAAAATAGCTTTAAAAATAATGAGTGAATTAACAATATTGCAATTTAAACAGAAGAGAGTAATGACAACTAGATTTTTAGCTAAGGAACAAAAGAAAGTTCTATAAGTAGAAATTTTAAGAGCCAAACAATGTATTCAAAAACCTGAATAATTTATAAATCTAATTGAAAAAAGCACTAGATTAACTGATACAACAATAACAATTGATCAAATATTTAAAGTAAATGAAATGACAGCTTTATGACTGAATAAATTGCTACACAAATATGAATTACAGTATAACTTAAATGGTAATTGGATTTTACATGCTAAATACAAAGGAAGAGAGTATTCCAACTATCCTGTTTTATAATTTTCGTTCACATCTATAACTTTATTCGATCTTCTCTATCTTAAATGCTCTCAATAATTATATATGTATTTTAACAGGGGTCCTTTATGAAGCCTTGTTTACTTTTATTAATAACAAAAGCTTTAGATGTTTTTATTTTAATTTAAGTATATAATGCTTGATTTAGAGCAATCTATGTATATTATTAAAGGAGTTGAGTTTATTGGATTATTACAATATTACAGCTCACAAAATTACAAATAATAAAATAAGTAAATTAGTAAAAACCGATATAGTTAAGGAAGTAATAGACTATAACAATAAAAATCCCGAAAATAAACTTAAGGCTATACTTACTAAGTATAGCAACAATTATCTTACAAATGATAAATCAATCCTATAATTTAAACCTTAATGAAGAAAATTTATTTCACATTGAAGAATTTACCGTATCCGGCACTGGGAGAATAGACATTCTATTTATAACATCTTATGCTGACATAATAGTTATTGAACTAAAAATTAAAGACAATATTAGTAGTAGGGATCCACTTGAGCAAATTTTAGGCTATGTTAGAGGTATAAGAACAAAAATTGGAGATAATCTAATTACAAATATGAAGGTAAAAAAGCCAAAACAGTTTGAGAACTTTATATGTTGCAACAAAATTAATGAGAAATGTTTATCACAAGATCTAAGTTATAATTTATCTAATAGAAAAATACTTGCACTGTTAATTTTCAACAAACTTGATGAAAATTTAGTAAATAAATTTGATAAAAAAATTATTGAATACAAAGATGAGATATCCAGAAACTTAATATTGACAGAGATGGTCTCATTCCGATTAGAAGATGAACTCTCCTCAACTATAGTAATACCTTGTCCTCAAAGAAAGATTTGCTTTAAATTTGAGGCTAGTATACAAAACAAGCTTACTAACTTAGATAAAAATTTATCTATCATAATAGATGATTTATATAGAAAAAATTGTTTATTGGATACACTTAAAAGCGATAACCACGCTTTATTGGAACTTTTCAACAGTCACGTTGGAACCGAAAGTCAAATGATTACAGATAATGAATCACTAATTGAATTAATTAAAAATGAAGGAGTAAGGCTTAACGCCAGCAGCTTTCTTTCATTATTCGATAAGATTAGTCTAGATAAGAAGATTCCATCCCGTTCCCACTGTTACAAGCTCCTTGGTCAAAAAGTCATCCGCGAAATAACAAAGTTTTTCAAATGCTATGCGAAAAATTCTAAAAAAGATATTATTAACTTTTTAAGAGATTTATCATCTAAACTTGGAAGATCTCCCTCAAGTGCAGAATCTACAATAAGAGGACGCCATGTTAATACTATCTGTTCCCAATTTAAAACATATAATAATGCTTTAAAAGCAGCTGGATTAAATCCAGTCCAAGAACATACAAAACCCTCAAAGGATGAAATAATAACCGAAATAAAGAGTATATCAAAATTAGTTAAAAGACATATTGTAAGAGAGTATATATCTAGAGGAGGTCACTATTATTGGTACCTTCATTATTTGGGGAGTTTTAAAAAAGCATTAATAAGCTGTGGTGTAATTCCTTTTAAAAGTTAAAAATTGAATATAATCTAAATAGATTCTGGAATATAACGTGAAACTTTCCTCCCCTAATTAGGCAACTAATTTTTTCATAAGTTGAAAATATACTATATCTATATTCTAAGACTTAGATTACATCGTTATTACAAAATACACTGTACTTTAGTACTTCTTCCTCTCAACACACATAACTACTTTTAAGTAGTAGTTGAATCACCAATGGTACCAAATAATTAAACAAGGATTAATAAGAGGCACCTGCACTTTGAAGTAGATGCTCCTTATTATTTAAATTAGTGTTTACACTATTTTAAGAAATCTTTTCTTGCTCTTTAAAAAATTCATCACGATTTTATAACCCATTACCTCCTTAACAATGTAAAAATCTTCCTCCATCATATTAATCAAACCAAGAGCAATACATGCTGATATAACAAAATCTGGTTGGTCCTTTCCATAATAATGAAATAACATAGAAGATTCTCTTTCTAATCCAATTTTAACAACAATTACTGATAACATGTCTGCAATAATTTGTTTTTCTTCAATCGTCTTGAAAATTATCATTATGTCTTTAGTTTCTTGATCCAATTTAAACATTAAACCTCCACCTCTTTATTTTATATTTTGGATAAAATTTATGTCTAATACTTTAAAAAATTTTTAGTATTAGTACTTAATTCGTATGTGATTCAGACAACACTTTCGACTAACCTACATTAAGATATATTACTTAGCTCAGTCTTTGTCGGAGTCAACCACAATTTCGGTAATTAGTAAGACTAATACCATTATTTTTCAGCAGCAATGCCATAAATTTTACTTAAATTATTATTATTGCAAATCTAAAAAAATTAACCTAAAATTTAAAGTTTATTTTAACTTTTTTTATTTAAACATAAAGTCTCATTTTAAAATAATTTATCATTTTTGTTCTTCTTTAATACCTATATTGGTCATACCATTGGTAATGCTAAACGTCTCCAGCCTCAGCTTAAAATATAAATTAATTATCACATTTATAAATAATAGCTCTCATATTTGTTATGCTGAAGAGATTTAACTACTCTTTCTTTAGTTCTAAAAAAGAAAGAATATAATTACAGCTAGCATACCTCAAACACCTATACAACTCTTCAGTTAATGCTACTGATCATATTACGTTAAGGTTAATTCAAAGTACGAATAAATTTTAATGAAGTTTCTGGTCCATGTAATATAGCCAAAGCTTGTTATTGTAATGTAATACGAACCTATTATGGTATTGTTATCTACAATCTATATTATTTTGAATTTCATCTATAACTAAAAAAGAAGAAAAAATAATAGATAAATTACTATTTTAACGTAGTGGCTTATCAATCTATACTATCAATTAAATTTTATAGTTAATTTATTTATCAGAGAAACTTATTACATCTCCAGCAGGAATATCACCTTTACCTTGTTGTTTTGGTTTTTGGTGGGTATTATTTTTTACTTTTAGAGTAGTATCTTCATTTTTGGTATCTGATCCATTGTTTTCATTATTGAATTTTCATAATGATAAGCTAATTCTTCATCTGAATTCAATAAATTTATTTTTGCACCTTTGCGAGTTTCCTTACCATAATCCCGCAATCCCTCTAGTCCGGCTGATTTTGATTTACCAACATCCTCTACAGTTGCAACACCTGTTAAATGTGATATCAATTGAGCCGTTAATAAATAAGTACACCCAAGGAACAACTTACTATCACAAGCAATTATATTTTTATATTTTCTTTTCTATTTTTTTTGTTAAAAAGAGTCTTCATCTATACCAACTAATTGAACATCTAATTTTTTAAGATTTAATTGATCCATAGTTTGTTGAAAGAATGCTTGTTGCTCATGAAGGCATACTACATAGTAGATTGAGTCAGATGAACTATCTGCTTGCACCGCCAGCATATCGTAGCTACTTAATATATTATTAAGTACTAAGTTTAAATAAAAATTATTGCCTATTATATATTGAGTTTGTTTTTTATAAAATGCTTTTTCTTTTGATAGTTTTGGGAACGCTACACATATAATTCTTCTATCGAAGAAGCCCTTAGCCATTTCATTCAATAAACCAAAAGAAGATTCATTCGGTGGTAAAAGAAGTAATTCGTTAATATAAACATTACTTGTTGTTAGAACCTTAGCAAAGTCAGCATTTCTAGTGAAAATTATTGCATGACTTATTTCATCTCTTTTATTTTTTAATTCTCTTGAAATTTGAACTTTTGAATCATTAGATATTTGTTTCGGTATATCATATATTAGGTAAGTTGAACGTTCTTTTGTTGTTGCAGCACTTACAAATAACATTCCTCTATTTAAATTGTTTTCTTTTTTATATTGAGCAGATGTCACTACCTCCATAGTTGGCATTAGATATTTAAGTTCGGATGTTCTTGCTAATCGTCTTTGAGTGACTATTGATAGATTATCTACTAATTTTGATGTTACCCCTATACGTTCTAAGTATTTTCTACCTTCAACGCCTATCATGATTAATCCATATTTTCTATTTATTATTTTTTCTCTTTCCATTAGCTCTAGTCTGCTCCTACAATACCTTGTAGGATATATTGTTAGTGGCAACTTAGAACTACAAGCTCCAGTCTCATTAACCTTTAATAAAAAGCCTTTATCTCTTTGTGTTATTTGTATCATTTATTTAACCACCTTTATTTGATTTGAAAATTAGATATAGTATTTATAATTTTATTAATAAAACGAACTTACTTTTGGGTTTATAGTTGTTATTTCAATATTTAATTTTTCAAATTTTAGTGATTCTATTTTACTAAAAAAAATATTGTTCTTGAATATCAAGACAAACTATATTATAAGTTTGTACAAAGTTATCATTTATTTTATCTTGAATATTTAAACTACTTAGCGTAGAGAATACATTAATGTTGTTTAGGACCATGTTGATATACGCATTACCGTCTATCAGATACTGATTGCGTTTTTTACTGAATACTTTATCTTCTATTAGGTCAGGGAAAGCAGCTCCAATTACTCTTCTATCGAAATCACCTTCAGCCATTTCGTTTGTAAGTTTTACAAATAAATCGATTGGTGGTAATAGTAGCAATTCATCTATATGGATTTTGCCCTCAGATACAATTTGGACAAAGTCTGTGTTTTTAGTAAAAATTATTGCTCTATCTATTGACTGGGTTTTATTTTTTAATTCTTTTAGTAATTGTGTTTGAGCACCAATAGTTATTCTTTTAGGCACATCATAAATCAAATACGTCAAACCAGTTTTTATTGTGGCAGCAACTATAAATTGCATTCCACGATTTAAATTGTGTTCTTTTTTGTGTCTAGATGAGGTTACAACTTCCATTACAGGTAGTAAATATTTAAATTCCAAGGCCCTAGCTAGTCGTCGTTGTATTATTAGTGATTTTCTATCTAATATTTTAGGGATTATACCGATGCTTTCTAAATAGTTTTTACCTTCTACCCCTAACATTATTAAGCCATATTTTCTAGTTACTAACTTTTCAGCTTCCATCTTACCTATACGTTCCCTACCGTAATTCTCAGGATAAAATCTAAATAGTGTATGTGTATTAGAAGCTCCAGTTTCATTTAAAGCGATTAAAAAGTTTTTATCTCGTTCCATTATTCTTATCATATATTTATCTCCTTTTCTCTATTTTTTTTGGACAAAGTAGTTATCACTTATATAAATCAAATCAATAAAAATCACTTTCGCCTGGATGTATATTTTTTATATTGATAGTCAGGATTTTTAAGTTTAGAGCCATTATTTTATACTTCAAATACTGGTCCTTAATATCTAACCATATAATGTTACATGCTTGGACAATGTTTTTAACTGGCATTACGGTAACGGGTAAAATTTCTTTTGGTTTTTTTTTATCATTATTTTAAAACTTGTTTACTGCCTTGCTATATTCTTTCTTTTGGACAAAGTTACTACATTTAAGCAATAATTTTTTTGTTGATTGACAATTATTAAAAAACTAAAAATTAAAAAACGTAAATTTGCATTTGATTAATATATTTGGTCATATTTAGATAATGATATCAATTTTATTTTTATCTGACTTCAGTTGAAGTATATATATTTGCATTTATCCTATTTAGACAACCAGAAGTATGCATTACATTATCTTGTATATCAGTTTCATTAAGCATTAGTAAGAAGTTTTTATTATCTTCATAGTTATTTCTCCTTTTAATTTATTGATTTTGCAGTAGTCCATTCTATTTTGTTTATCTACCCTATTTTTATAGTAGAAGGCTTTTCTCTTTTGTGATTTTTCTTTGTTTTTCTTCTTTCTTATTATTCTACCTAGTACCTGTGGGTTCATATATTCCTTTGTAAATCCATTTATATTTAACAATCTTGTTTCACTTTCATTATATTCATATTTAGATAAATACACCTTAGTCATCCCCTTACTAACTTATTGACGTTATTAAATTAGTTACAAAGCTATCTACTATCTTTCCATTTATTTTTTTATCTTTTATTAGCATTTTCATTTATTTTTCCTTTAAGAAAGTCATTCCTACTTCCATATTAATAGAACTATTTCCATTGGTTTTAAACATTTCATTTTTATCTTTTTTCATTTCTCTTTTTAATTTTTCTACGCGATATTAACAATACTTTCTGACATTGTTATTAACTCCTTTTTTTATTTTTTCTTACCTCTTTTTATGGTTTTTTTCTTGTTTCTCTTTATATACATAAGTAGTCAAACTCCTCAAATAATATAAAATTTTGCAGTATTTATTTTTTCTTTTTTTAGTTGTATAACGTTTTTTATTTTGTAGCAGTTGGTGTCGCTCAAAGTTCTTGTCTGGTGGTAGTTTTTTTCGTGGTGCAAAGCTTACAAAAGTTCAATAGGGTTTTTTTATGAATTAAAATATAAAATTAGTTTAATATGCACTAATATAAATTGGACAAAGTACGAGTATTGGTGTTACAGCATTTACCGCTATGGTTATTTTTAACAACTGTAGTGCATATCTAATTTAAAATTGCCTAGTGCATGTTTACACGAACATCATATAGCCACTATTGCACGGCTATTTAACAAAACTTATATCACTTTTTTTATGATTTTAACCCTCATCATACTCTGCTCATTTGTGTCTTTTCCTTCCACCAAATACGAGACATATTTATAGCTATCATCATGAAAAAAATGTCAATATCTCATAGCATCTATCACATATTTAAGCTCAATATTGTCTACATCAAAGATGTATTGATGGTATACTGAAAAGATAATAAGTATCGGTTCTGTTCCATAATGGGGCTTCTCTACCATCCTTTTTATGCCTTGCATAATCATACATATCAGAGCATTTTTAACCTTGTAAACATCACGAGAATACATACTTTTAACATGTGGGATAAAGTTAAAGTCCATTGTAAAAATTTCTGCTTTATTATTGTAGTTACACACTGGTAGCTGTGGATCTAAAGCCTTATTGAACACATCATCCGTAATGATCTTAAGTTCATATAGACGAATCATCTCATTTACGAAATTAGCTTTAACTACTTCGGCCTTATCACAGAACTCATTGTAATGTTTGATATTTTCATCTAAATTTGTTCTAACAGAGTATTCATTTAACTCTTTTATAAGCGAACTGTACATTGTATGCTGACTTAAATCCTTAAAAAATTGATTTTTATTGTTAATTTCATTTTTCATATTGTTTTCCTTATCACCATATTTTGTACAAGAATATATAACAGCAAGTGAAAAACAATAATTGAACTATATATTTTCATTTTAATTTGGCTTTTCAATTACTGGACAATCTTCTTGTACATTTATATAGTCAACAGTGCAAAATAATATAAGAAAATGAATAAAATAGTTTATAGAGAGGTTTTCATTTTAATAACACATGAGTCTAAAAGTTTCCTTTTTCATTGGACAAAGATATCTGAAGTTTTATAAAAATTTCCTTTATGGCTCTAAAGTTTCCTTTTTTAACATAAAGGGTCTTTTACTTCTCTTTCGGTTGTAATTATCTTCCATGAGTTGTTGCTTTTAATATAGAAAGTTTCATAAAAATAGTCATTTAACTTTATTTTTATAAAATTATCTGAGGCGATAAATTATTATGAAAACAGTATGTAATTTATTGAAAAAGATGGACAAAGTTATTAAAAACTTTTCTGCTATTTATAAAAAAAATAATCGCAAACATCAAATAAAATATTGTTAATTATTTTATTATTTAATAATTTATAATTAATTATTTTTGTAGTCATTTTTATAAATTTCAAAATTATGATATAAATGATTTTTATATATTTGATATAGACTGTGCTAAAATAAATTAGCATTTATGAAATATGAAACCGAAGATTAAAAAAAGTGTAAAATTACTACAGATATAATTTGAAATTATTAATATCCAAGCTCAAAAAACCACAATAAAAGCGCAAGAATTTTCCCGCCCTTTTATTGTGGTTTTAAAATATATTTATTTTCTAATTTCTTAATATACTAAAATGTTTTATAAATTTTCTTCATTTAGCACAGATTCTTCTTTTAATACTGAATCTTCGACTGGCATAGTTTAAAGCATTTTAGAAATAACTGATTTATAACTTGCTCGGTTTCCTATTTCTTACATAAATTTTTATATTATCCATTTAAACATAGTACCTTTTATAAGTTCTGGTGTCTTTTAATGTTTTATTGTGTCTCTAGTCCCCAGTAGTCCCAAATAAAAAATGGCTATAAGTATCAAAACTCATAGCCTTAGGAAGTGACTATTTCAATAATTTTATATTACTGTTTTTTATTTGATCCATGCCTTGCTCTATATAAACATCTTTACCTCATTCTCCATTAAATACTTACAATTATTCCTTAATATTTTCCATCTCTATTTAAATTAGTTTGCCCATGACTTAATAAATTTTCATTATCAAACTCCAATGTATAACCATGGCTGCAATAGAAAAGAGAGGCTAAAATAGTTACAAAAGGACCGTATCATTAAGTTATAATCATTGATATAACTATTAGAACCTAAAAAGGGGGTCAGACCCTCGACCTACGCGTTACGAGTGCGTTGGATTGCCTATATTTACATTTAGAAAGCTTTAATAAGCACTGTTATACCAACGTTTATATGCTATTGTCTTATAGTATATTATATTAAAATCAGGTACTGTTTTTTTATCATTAGTACCCAAATAGTACCCAATAATAATTTTTAGAATACTAACAGAACCCCTCGCCCATAAAACTTCTAGGTTGTTACGGTGTTATCTAACCTGCGGACAACTGGTTCGTAAAAGGGACAATTTATTTACCACCTTAGTCATTTTCAAAACCCATAGTTTTTCTAAAATTTTGTATAATCAAATTATATGGCCCATATTTATAATTGTTCTTGTAATCATATGCGTTCCCGCCTATTTCTAGACACTAACTGTAGGCAAGAGTATCAAGACAACTATCATTTATTCGCTGTTTTTTACTCATTCATACTCCACTTTATGATTTTAAAATTAACTTAATTAAGGAATGTGGTATATACATATTATCAGCTTATATCGAACAATAGTTTTTTATTGTTGTGACCTTCTACACATCACTCATACCTTTAATATTATTATAAAAATTCTTTACAATTAATTTTAACCTATTTCCTTTTGATATAATTGGTTTTCTTTTCAATCTAGACTCTATGTTCTGAAAAGAATTATTATCCATTCCTTTAATATATCCTTCGCCTGTAGCTATAACATGCTGATGATTAATCATACGCTTAGCAAATTCATTTGAAAATGGTAATAAATGTTGATTAATATAAGTTTCTAAAAAATCCTTATGTATTATATCTATTGCATAAGTTTTTTCTCTTTCAAGATAGTCGCTTGAATTATTTGTCTCATGTTTAAGTACTCTTACCCAAGGTATATTTATCATTTTATTCTTGCCTTCAGATACAATTACCCCAATCATAGGTGCGTCTACGACCCCAATAGGCATAACTAAATCAGCATCAAAATAATAAGCGGTTTTAGGCGGAATTTTTGTTTTTTTAAAGCTCTCCACGGCCTTTGATAGCGGTAGAATCAACCCATTATATGCATCAGTTCCTGAAAGCTCTAATTCTTTACCCTTTCGAGCACATTTTGAAAATGAAAGACAAAATTGTGGATTTTTAGAAATAAACCCATGTTTATCCATTTCTAATACGTTAAGTATTGGGAGATTATACGTTGATATTGTGTCATCAGAAGATATACGAACATTTTCGTTAACCAGTCCTGCTATTACAGGAAAGTTATAAGCATGTGTTATTTCAGTATCTAAAAAAAATATGTAAGGAAGTTCCGATTGCTTACATTCTATAAGTAAATTTAGAGCTGGCCTTACTCTATGTTGATGCTTTTCCGTATGACTATACAAGTCCTTTTGTGCAAATATATCCAATGTTCTTAACGCACCAGTATCTTTATCAACATAACTCCATTCTTGAGTAATTGAAAAATCTTTAACTAATTTGCTAGCTGAAATAGTTTGTAATGGGTAACCAGATTTGTTTACTGCATCTATTATTGCCTCTTCCGTAATACCTTTACCAATAATATTGCTTTTAGGGTTATTATAACTCGTTTCCATAAATTTTGACCTCCCCTTTCGCTACCAACTGTTTCGTATTCTGCTAGATAGTATTTTGCAACTCTTGATATATAATCGTTATAAGCATAGTACCTTTTTTATCTTTTGGTGTGTTTTAACGTTTTATTGTATCTGTAGTCCCCAAATGAAAAAAGGTTATAAGTAACGAAAATCTGCGATGACATGTATAATTTATCAATTTCATAGCTTATTTTAAAGATTCAAATGATAACTAGCAACCGTACCTTAAATAATTAATCATTACCTTTTGGGCTTTTTAATTATATCAATATTGTCGAAAACAACTGGTTCACCATCAGCATATCCAACTATTGCTTCATAATTTTTTTTATCTGATGAAATATCAGAACAACCTAAAATTTTGTCTTTACTGTTACCCCAACTTTCTGAAAAAGCATCTATAATTAATCCTTGTAATGTCCTATCCAGATACCAATCTTCTGGTTTACCGTAAGTATCAGGCCACATTATATGACAGTTAGTACTATGTGTTTGTAAAATGCCTGGACAACCACTATTAGACCAAAATAAATTCTCCGAATAGTCAATTTTGCAAGATTTATTACTATCTTGAATGTACACAGCTGCCTCTGACGTGATTATGTAACTGTCTTTACTTATTTTACAAATTAGTTCTTTTAGCATGTCATAATTTAGCATTCCACTTTTATGATATGCTACTTTTAAAACCGAAGTATTTCCACCACAACATCTTACTATAGACGCACACTCCATTTCTATATTTTCATCTAGCGCTAACTTTGATAAAAGAACTGCCTGATTGCTTGACCATTCCTTTAATTTCTTATACGAGATAATAGGAATTCCTATATCTCTTGATGCCCTATCGCATCTACCAATTAAAATTCCTAGCAATCCTGTTAATCCTGATGTTCTGAACCCACCAACTGTAACTGCTCCTTCAATATTAAGCATTCGTTTTTTATCAAAACCTTCTTTAAAAACAAGTAATCGCCCAACAATAGTCCCATCGTCTTCTTTTATTACAGACATATGTTTCGATAGGTTTAATAATAATTTCTGTTCTAGTTTCCCTAGACCATTGTAACATGACATTCCAATAATCCTTTTTAAAAGATTTAAAGGCTTAATGGAAATCCAATCATTTGCTTTTATTATAGTTTTTACATTACCTTTCGTTTCTAAAATAATGTTACAATCAATGCTAGGACATACTGTTCCAACCAATTCAGCATATGTCATTTTGTTTTTGTGATATTGATTTAATTGTAATAAATCCTCAAAGATTTTATTATTAGAAAACCAAACACGAATTCTAGTTCCTCCATCTTTAATGACTTCATCTTCATTTGCTTTTCTTAATATTGGTCTTATAGACACCCCATCATTAAACTCCAAGATTAAAGTACTATCTCTCCCTTTTTCAAATCGTTTTGAAGAAACTTTAACTCTCTTTCCCCACATGAAAACAGAATAAAAGCCAATTCCATATTTTCCAGTTGAAGTAAACCCCTTAGATTCTAAACCTGGGACTTCATCATGCATTAGAGCTGTTCCCCAAAATGATTGACCAAAGTCTAAAAATGGCCCTGTCAAAACCTTTGATGACATACCTAGTCCATTGTCCTCCACTTCAATATACTGTCCATGAGTATCTTTCCCAACCCTTATGATAATATCACCAAATAAATCATCTTCATTTTCAAAGATTCTTCTTGCTCTAATCGCATCAGACGCATTTTGTATAAGTTCTCTTAATGGAACAGTCCCATTTTGTCCATATAGTTGCTCTCCACCAAGACTTCTAACTAGTTTTGCGACATTCGAGACTTTAATTTTAGTATCTACTGGCTGCCACCCATCAACAGTTATTAATTTAGAAAGTCTTTTCGGATCTTCTACTGATGCAACACCAATAGCTCCAAGTCTATCCCTATTAGTATTAGCCAATAAAGAATCCACTTCTTTTAATTCATTATCTATCATTTTTAGGGTATCGAAGCATGTCCACCAAGAATTTACCTCACTAATTGTAAATGGCGATTTAGATGTGTACACTAATCTATCACGTTCCAACCTTGGTTGGTACATTTTTTGTTGAAAATTCCAGTGAAGATCTGACTCTTTGGATACCTTCCTTAGTGTCCTTAAAAAAGTTGGAGCTCTTCTGTCATCAATCTGAGTAGCATCTGCAATTCTTAAAATACAAGCTAATTTAATCGGATCAATAGTCCACTCTGAAGGGAACATACTTAATGCTCCTAGGGTATTCTGCAATTTTTCCTCTAATTCATTTACTCCCCACCAATGGCTATAGGCAATTAACCCAATTACGTTTCCATACGCTTCACGTAATTCAATGTTGTCTATAAGAAAAATATCATCTCCTTTTGAATCTTTCCATGAAATTTTTGCCAACTTTCCTGCTTGCTTACCATGTAATATTCGTAATGTATATTCTGTAGCCTCCATTTCTGTCTCTTTATCTAAATTAACAAAATCGCTTTTTAAAATGGTACGTCCCAGTTTCTTCTTTAACAATGATGTAGCTGTATCTATCCATACAGATTCTTCTTTTAATTCTTTAATCCCTTTAGGAAACGAAGCTAAGGCCATTCCTAAATCATGAATTAAAAAAGCCCCCCCCAAAACAAATGCTTCTGCTGGATTTAGCTCAACATTTTCTTTAACAACTAATTGGGCAGTTTCCCACAATGCATCAATATGAGATATATCATGAACTGTAAATTCAGGCAATACTCTCGCGATTTCACTAGCTAATAATTTAGCCTTATCTCTGAAGTTCTCAAATTCAACTCTTAGGAATTCCCTCTGTTTAATAAAATAGTCAGGTTCCATTTGCCTTGCTAATGTTTTTTGCCAGATTGAACTTTGTTGAAATTCCATCATAATATCTCACTTCCCTCTATTAAATTATAACATATTCTAATAGTAATTATAAAATTTGTATTATATAGTAATATTTTATTTTGCAACTTACATATAAATCAAATCTAATTACTGAGGGTTACTGGAAAGTTCATACAAACATGCTTAGCCTTAAGTACACATGCTTAAGGTTTATATATAGAATATTTTTGGGAAGAGGTTTTTATAAATATATTTTTTGTAGATGTTTTTTATTGCTTCCACCTTACTTTATTTATACAGAACGCACCTTTACCCTTTCTATTTGTAGGTTTTTTTCTTTTTATATTCCAATTAATAAATTACCCCTATACAATAACTGTGTTACATGAATTAACCCTTACTAAACCATTACCTACGGCTTTAGAAATTGTCCAAGATCTGCATATAAAAAAAGAAGGCTTACCTGCCCTCTCCATACTTAGTTAAATTTCAATTAAATTTAATACTATCAATTCTATCATTTATGTATAGTGCACTCTAAACCAGTTGCTGTCCTTAACTCTCTCGTTAATTGCTGCTTATAGCTCTCCTCAATGATATTAATGTATTTATATAAACAAGACCTTGATATGTCGCACATTCTAGCACACTCACTCTTATTTATCTTGCCATTTTTTAATAGATCATAAGCTTTCACTACTGCCAATGGAACATCTTCTATAGTAGTTGTAGGTCTACCTATTAGCTTTCCTTTAGCCTTAGCATTTGCCATACCACTCTTAACTCTTTGGCTTATCATGTTCCTCTCCAATTCTGAGAATACACCCATCATTTTCAACATTCCCTCTGTTATTGGATCAAGTTCATTTATGCAATCTACTATAAAACTTCCCAACACTAATTTAATCCTTCTAGTTTTAGCTAATTCTATAATCTCACATAATTGTTTGGTGCTTCGTGTGATTCTACTAACTTCTGTTGCTACTATAGTGTCTCCATGCTCAACTTTATCTAATAGCTTATTAAACTCTATTCTGTCTGTCTTAGTGCCACTAGCATATTCCAGGTATATATTATCAGTAGTAACCCCTAAGGCCTTTAGCTCTCTTGTTTGTCTTGTTTGTCTTGTTTGTCTTGTTTGTCTTGTTTGTCTTGTTTGTCTTGCTTAGTGTTATCGGTTGAACATCTTGCATATCCATACAACATACATTCCCCACCCTTTCAAATACACTTCTTAATATATAATATACTATTTATTCCAAATTGTATGCGAAAAGGTATAAATATTTTCAACTACATGTTTTGACATGAAAATACCTCGAAACCCACTTAAAAGTAATACATATCTCCAAACTCTTGGAACTTTAAAGTGTAGTAGAAAACAAATGTTATTGTGTACGCTTATGCATCCTCATTTTTCTGTTTTGTAATCAAAATTTAGTAATCCATCTATAAACAATATCCACTATGTACCGTGACTATTAAGAAGCATACTTCCTTTTAGAATAAGTCGAAATTGCTAAATAGTATGTAACAAATTGGAGAGGGAGAAATTATGGAATAGGGAATTTATAGTTTGGATAAAATTCCAGTGAATTACGAAAATTTAAGCAAGGATCAAGATCTATTTCTAAAATTAAAAATAAACTGAGAATAAGCACAAACTTAAAAATAGGCGAAAAAATATATCATAGTGAAGTACATGAAATTAATTTTGTAGATGAAAATGAAGTGCAAGAGACTAACGAAGATGAATTCACGTGTACATGTTGCGATTATAAATACCAAAATGTTTTTGAGGTGAGTGATGATGGCAAAATAGAGGGACCTAACTGTGAGATTAACCTGGAATAAGAAATACAAGTAAGTGTGACTTATAGAGTTACCAACTACTAATTGTAAAAGGCAGTATTAAAGATGAAGAGGCTAAACAAGTTGGAGATAATGATATATTTCAATCAGCAACTGTTAAAACAGGTGTTGCAATAATGGGAGCTGTAGTTATACCAAGCCCTGTTAAGTTATCACCATATAGACCATTCCCAGAACTAGACCATCCAAAGTAAATTTATATTTATAATGAAATCGAGTCTAGTGACAGCACTTATAGAAGCTGATGGAGGAGCATGGAGAAATGAATCAATGGAAAGTGTAAAGACATTTTTAAATGACTTGTTGTAAAATGAAGTTGAACCAATAAAAAGATCCATAGTGGATTATTCTGTGTTATGCTTTAATCGCTAAAACAAAAACAAACAGGAGGATAATCACTATGGAATACCCAAATAGTAACACACAATCACGTAAAAATAAACACTTGAATTTGGAAGAACGCGTTAAGATTGAAATTCGTCTTAAAGATGGCTTTTCGCCATATAAAATAGCTAAGGAACTTGAACGCCCAATAAACACTATTCTCAATGAAATACATCGTGGTACTACAACTCAAATTAAACAAGCTAAACCAGTTGAGATGTACCTTGCAGATACTGGTGAAGCCATTTACAGGAAACATCGTCTAAACTCTTGTCGTTCCTTTAAACGGTTAGAATGTTGTAAATTTATAAACTTTGTAGTGAATAAGATTAAAAATTCATCGTGGTCCCCAGATGCTTGTGTTGGTAATTCACTTGAAACTAAGCTGTTCAAACGCTCTGAAATAGTCTGTACTAAAACTTTGTACAACTATATTGATCTTGGTCTACTTAGCGTTAAAAATATTGATTTACCAATAAAACTACGTATAAATATTAAGCCATCAACAGTTATAAAACATAAGAAAAACCTTGGCAAAAGTATTGAAGAACGCCCAAATTCTATAAATGGTCGCAAGGAATTTGGTCATTGGGAAATTGATACTGTAATTGGAGAAAAAGCAGGCAATGATTGTGTACTTCTAACTATTGTAGAACGTAAGACCAGAAATGCCATTGTACGCTCAATTGCAAGCAAAACAGCTGATGCAGTTATGGGTGAGCTTAAACACATCAGCAACTTGTATGGTGATCAGTTCAGCCAAGTATTCAAAACAATAACTGGAGATAACGGTTCTGAGTTTGCTGATTTATCCACACTTGAGGATGACAGTGATACAAAAGTATACTTTACTCATACATATTCTTCATTTGAAAAGGGTACTAACGAACGTCACAATGGCTTAATACGTCGTTTCATTCCCAAAGGAAAACGTATGTCCGATTATAGTGCCTCTGATATCTCTTTTATTGAGGAATGGATGAATACTCTTCCTAGACGTATACTTAAATATAAAACCCCCGAAGATCTATTCGAAGCACAATTAGATATAATTTATGCAGCATAAGTAATTTCAACGATTTAAGTATAAATACAAATTGGTTCAACTTGCTATTGCAATTGGTCGACATTTTTAAATACAAAATTAGTTGATATAACTAATTTAACTACAATTTCATAAAAAAATAATGGATATGGAATGGGCTTATAAGTCCTTTCTTATATAACCAATATTATGAAAGGAGATAGAAATGAGAGAAATTGAATTTAAATCAAAAATCAAAAAACAAATATACAAAGCAATTTATTTAAGGAGACTTACTTCAAATTGTAGTTAGAATAGAGATTTCTTAAACTTTACGGCAGAAGGACTGTGGATAGTTTAGGAAATGTGTACGCCTATCATCAACAACCAAAGGAGCACAATGATTGATGAAGCTAAAAAGAAAACTGGAATATTGAAGCAAATACTTTATGAGGGAGTTTAGCATGACCAATAAAGAGAAAGCCAAATGGAATCCTAGGGAAATAATAAGAGAAAGAACCTGAAAATATTCTCAAATTCTATCGCTTGGGTTATCTGTGAGACATTTAAATTAAATTAATATTAATAACATCATTTATTTAGACTAGTTTAGCATAGTCTCCATTATTAAGGTTCTCAAATGGTAATTGTTCTTTATCATCAATAATTTCTTCAGACGACGATGACCCGAAAGCTGATACTAGTGAGTTGTTATGTTTACGTATTCTTTTAGTTGGGTGTGTGTATTTCGAAGATTCTAAGGTACATATCTTATGTTGCAAATGTTTTACTTCAGCAACACCTTTAACAATCTCTAAATAACCTAAATTCAATTTGGTTATAGGGTCGATTATTGGTTCATCAGAAATTGAATAAATTAAAAATTTATGATTTTGCATAATACCATCATCAGAACCTTTGTTTATAACAATTGTGTAGTCATCAATAATGCTGACAACATAAATGGGCGAAGTTGGTTTACTCATTAGATAGATCCCCTTTCAAGAAAATTATTAGTTACAATAGGTTTTACAATAATTGATTTTATAAAATCCGTGTTGTTATTGTTGATTTTATTTAATAACAATGTATCTTGTGTAATAGATTGGAGATTCACTTGTATTAAATCATTATTTTGAATATTATAAATTACTCCAGTTGAAAAATAGATTTCTAATTCATTATCTAAATAAAAAAAGGTTACAAAGCTACCTTGTGATACATAGCTACAGGGTTGGAGTATACAGCAGATAGAATTAGTATTGTCGTTGAAAAATTTTACTAGTTTTAAACTCAAATCTCCATTGGTGACCTTTTGTGGTGAGAAAACTATTATTAATAATAACCAGATTATAAACAAACTTATACATATATATACAACAAATATTCTCATAGAGATTAGTGACGTGGAAGATATAAAAGTTACTACAATTCCTGCAAGTACTGAAATAATTGAAGCTATTAACACAGAAAAATTCATATGAATATTAAAAAAATTTTCGAAATGCTTTTTTATGATTCCCACCCCCTTTGGCAGTTATTAGCATTTTATCACAATTTGTAAAAAAAGTAAAAGGAGGACAAGGAGGACAAGTGATTGATGTATAATCTGATAGTTATTGAAGGTAGTTAAAATTAAAAATATATTTAATAGTTGCGTAAATATTGATAATAAACATAGCATTAGTGAAGTTGACAACAATAGGCATGAAAAATATTTAAGAATAGAATGTGAAAATCTAAGGGGGCTATTATAAATGGATTTAGCTAAAAGCTGGTTGCAAATGTCTAATGATGATTTTCATAAATTCGATAGTTTCAATTGGGTACCTCCAATTTGGATGTATGGAACGGCTAGAAAAAATATATAGATTACTAGTCGAGTAGGTAGGGAGCCTTACGGCTCCTTTCCCCTCTAAGATCCGTACTTGTGTGTTTGTCGGCTAAGTCAGAGGAGTTACCCCCTCTTTCTCGCGGAGGAACTGTACGTGTCACTTTCATGACATACAGCTCAAGCATACTTTTATCCTAGTTGTCTTGTACTTTTGTTTTATCATTATATTTTCTATCACGCATTTTAAAGTATTCTCCCAAAGTTACATCATAAGGGCTAGCATTATGTTTTATCATTGTGTGTCTTATTATTGGTGTCTGCATCATTCTTTTTAATTGCCTATTTTCTATTGGGTCCGTAAGTATCCATTTATTTTTACTTTTGCCCGTCAAATCTGATTTGTAGTATTTCTCATTTATCCATTTTGCTGTTTTCTTAGGGTGTAATCGTTCTAAAAATCTTCTATTTACTTTATATAAATGAAAGTCCATTTTCGAGAACATTTCTTTGGATACCATTGGACGCCAATAGTTTGCTTTGCCAATAATAATTGGATTCAGTATATTAATAACCTTCCCTATCTTATGACCGTTGAGTTCGTGCACCTTATCAGAAATCTGTCTCATGCTCTTTTTAACTGCTTCTTTTGATGGTTTAATTAACAATTTTTCACCTGTAGATGTCTGATATATTCTAATATTAAAACTCAGGAAATCGAAGCCTTTTGTAATTTCTACAACTCGAGTCTTACTCGGTTCCAATTCAATTCCCCTTAATGCTAGATGCGGCTTCAGTTTATCATAAATCTCCTCTGCATCTTCTTTACTTTTGCAAATGATTGCAAAATCATCTGCATAGCGTGTCATCGCATAGCGAGTTTTATTATATGTACACTGATACCCGTTGCTCCTAGTATAGTTTTTGTATTTTATACCCAGTTGTTCCTCCATTCCATGTAGTGCAATATTTGCTAATAAAGGCGAAATGACTGAACCCTGTCCACTTCCTTTTTTCGTTCTATTAAATACATTATTGTCTACATAACCTGCTTTCAACCACCTTACTATCATTTCTTTTCCAGGAAAATCTTCTATCTGCTTAATAATATAATCATGGCTTAAATTATCGAAACAGCCTTTGAAGTCACCCTCAAATATCCATCTTTTCTTTCTGTGTGAACATGATTTGAAAATCCTTTCTATTGCATCATGACACCCTCTTTTGGGTCTGAATCCGTATGAAGTCGGTTCAAATCTTACTTCCCATTTTGGTTCTAGTGCCATCTTAGCGATATTCTGATATATTCTGTCTTTTATCGTTGGTATACTTAACGGTCTAAGCTTTCCATTTTTCTTTTTGATGTATGTTCTGTGGGATGGTTTTGGATGGTGAAGACTTATTTGGTAATCAGCCATCTTTCGAAATAACTTACTTCTTTCCCCATCGGTTAATACTGTAAATCTATCGACACCCGCTGTTTTTTTCCCTTACTCTCATGCAACCTACAAACCAATTACTCGGAGTGCAGTTTCGAGCGAGGATACGCTTAGTAACTAACGCAGTTTCTTACGAAACAATACTAATTAGCGACTTCTTGTCGCACCAAAATATGAGAAAAATGCGACTTAAAATTATGGATGGATAATTAATGTCAAAAATAACAGATAACAAAATCGAACACATTTTAAGTAAATTTGAACTTATAAAAACTGATAAAAATACAAGTATTATGCTTGAAGTTTGAGAACTAATAAGTGATTTGAAGAAAACTATTAATAACAATGAATCTATTAGAAAAAATAATTTACAACAGAAATTAGATGAAATATCTAAAACACTTTAGATTTTAATAACGTCAAATTTCAAATATATCTCGACATAACCTTTTATCCGTACTGTAACTATTGCTAGACGTACATGCCTTTAGATTAATCTAAGTCTAAATTTCTAAAAATAGTGTAGCAAATGAGATGAAGAATTAAAAAACTTAATAAACGGTATTGAAATATGAACTCATCTACAATAATTAAGTAATATAACAATATGAATATATAAAAAATATGCTATAATTGTCATAACTATATTATTAAGGGAGAGCGTAATATGGATTACAAACCAAATTTTAAAATAATATGGCTAATAATTTTCTTATCACCACTTATAGTTGCTACTTTGGTCTCAATCAATATTGTGGATATACCCACTTCAAATGATTGGATTGGTTTTTATGCCTCTATTTTTGGTGGCTTATTAAGCGGATTGCTGACATTCTATAGCATGTATCTAAGCATGAGTGGGGTGAGAAAACAAATAAGTGAGCAGAGGAAGGCAAATAACTTGCTTAAGACTCAATTAGACAATGATAATAAAAACTATATACAAGAACAAAGATTGCATGTTCGTCCATATATAAGTGAGTATTGGGGAGAAAATTCTAATGTAATTGAATGTTGTACACATATATTTGAAGGTGACCCTTACAACTATATTTACACTGATGATATGATAATTAAAATTAAGAACATAGGTATTGGACCACTCATTTCCCTTAGGGTTATGGGCATTAAAGGATCTTCTTCGGACGCTGAAATGAAAGACCCTGTAAACAATGAAATTAAATCACTTGAAGTTAACGGGATTATGAATTTAAAAGTATCATATATGACAGAAACCGAGTATATGATGAATACGAATAATATTGAAGTTCAATATTATGATGTATTGGATAATCTATACAAACAAGTGATAACAGTACATTCATATAGAGATGAATTGGGTGCATATCAAAAATGCAAAATTGGTTCTATTTCAAAACAAGAGTTAATTATAAATGACAAAAATACAGATTAACGGTTACATCCTATACATTTAATAGCTTTCTATAATAATCTTAGAGAAGATGGAATCAGAAAAGACAATAAATCTGATGGATTATATCCTAAAACTATAAAACATTATCATAGTCTAATATCAACTATATTAGAAACTGGGGTTCAATGGAATCTACTAACAAATTTGCTTTTTTCATACGCTCATATTTAAATCAAAGGCTTTAACCGGCATAAAACACTCTGCTTTTATGACCATATTCCCCTAAACAGTCCCCCTTTAAGGTATATTCAATAATAATCAAAAAGTGATAGGCACCTCAAACCTTTGAGGTGCCTACATTCGTCTTGGTGCGTCGGACAGGAGTCGAACCTGCGACCAACTGGTTCGTAGCCAGCTACTCTATCCAACTGAGCTACCAACGCATAAACTACATTACTATACTACCATATTATATGATAAGAGTAAAGTTTTTTTACAAATTATTATTCATAAATTCTTCTATCAAAATTCCCATACCTATTACATCTCTGTAACTTCCATATGAAAAGCAAGCTTTTCTTTTCTTTCCCTCGACGATAAACCCACATCGTTTATAACATTGAATTGCCCTTAAATTAAAATCTAACACTTGTAGCTCTACTCTATGTGCGGCCATATTCATAAATAAATATTGAAGCAATACTTTTATAGCATCTTGTCCATATCCTCTATTCCAAAATCCTTTATCTATAGTAATACCTAGTGTATATACATTCTTACATTCATTACTTTCTCTAAATGTTATATATCCTACAACTATTCCTTTTTCATTTACAATACTAAGATATTTTTTATCCAGGTTAACAAATTTATTGAAATTGTTTAATATATCCTCTTTAGATGGAGGTAATCTAAATTTACCATCAAGTTTTCTAATATCTTCATTACACCAAATATCATAAAATATGTCTAAATCTTTTCGTTCTACGCATCTAAGAGATACTTTATTACCTTTTAGCATATTTTCTCCTTAATTATAATAATTATATTTTTATTTACCCTTAAATAAATTAACAATTAAATAGATATATATCCCACACACTAAAATAAAAACATCTAACAAATGTTAGATGTTTTTGGTGGAGAAGGAGGGATTTGAACCCTCGCACCAGTTGCCCAGTCTATACCCTTAGCAGGGGCACCTCTTTAGCCACTTGAGTACTTCTCCAGGCTTAATATTACGTTATTAAAAAATGGTGGAGGAAGTGGGATTCGAACCCACGGTACGCTTTCACGTACGTCGGTTTTCAAGACCGGTGCCTTAAACCAACTCGACCATCCCTCCATGTCCTGTGCGACAAGATTTATTATATCAGCATGTTTATATCATGTCAATATATTTTTTTAATCTTATAACTATAATTATATTTCATTTTAAATTTATGAAATAATTGTCTTACTATTTACTCAATATTTATAATAGTATTACACAATATAAGATATCCAATATAGATATAATTTGTTATATAAAAAAAAGAAACATCTAACAAATGTTAAATGTTTCTGGTGGAGAAGGAGGGATTTGAACCCTCGCACCAGTTGCCCAGTCTATACCCTTAGCAGGGGCACCTCTTTAGCCACTTGAGTACTTCTCCAGGCTTAATATTACGTTGTTAAAAAATGGTGGAGGAAGTGGGATTCGAACCCACGGTACGCTTTCACGTACGTCGGTTTTCAAGACCGGTGCCTTAAACCAACTCGACCATCCCTCCATATTGTAGCAACAAAATATATTATATCAGTATAAATATTCATTGTCAACATATTTATTGTTTTTTTGTATATTTCCAATTAATATATGTTTTATAATAAATAAAACGCCTTAATATCAAATATTAAAACGTATATTTATTGTGTTATATATACAATAATTTTTTTATTTTGATATTATTGTATTTTTCCCCATATATTTTAATAAAACTGATGGTATAGTTATTGATCCATCTTCGTTTTGGTAATTTTCAAGCACTGCAGCTAACGCTCTTCCAACAGCTACTCCCGATCCATTAAGTGTATGGATGTATTGAGCCTTATCTTTTTTATTGTCCTTATATCTAATATTTGCACGCCTTGCTTGGTAATCTTCAAAATTACTACAGCTTGATATTTCAACATACTTATTATAACTTGGCATCCAAACTTCAATATCATATTTAAATGAAGCTGTAAATCCTAAATCACCTTTACATATCTTAACTATTCTATAAGGAAGTTCAAGTCCTTGTAGGACTGATTCTGCATCAGCAAGCAATTTTTCAAGTTCCGCATAAGAATCTTCAGGTTTTGTGAATTTAAGAAGCTCAACTTTATTAAATTGATGTTGCCTTATAAGTCCTCTTGTATCTCTTCCTGCTGATCCTGCTTCTTGTCTAAAACAAGCACTATACGCAACATGTTTTATAGGAAGATCCTGACCATTCAATATTTCGTCTCTATATATGTTAGTAACCGGCACCTCAGCTGTAGGTATTAAGAAATAGTCTGTATTAGCTACTTTAAAGGCATCTTCTTCGAATTTAGGTAGTTGACCAGTACCAATCATGCTTTGCCTGTTAACCATGTATGGAGGCAATATTTCTGTATATCCATTTGTGTCAACATGTAAATCTAAAAAGTAGCTTATTAATGCTCTTTCAAGTCTTGCTCCAAGGCCTTTATAAACTGTAAACCTTGAACCTGTAATCTTTCCGCCTCTTTCAAAATCTAAAATATCATTATCTATTCCTAAATCCCAATGTGCTTTAGTTTCAAATTTAAAATTTGCTGGTTCTCCCCATTTTTTTATTTCAACATTATCTTCTTCTGTATTTCCGAGTGGTACGTTTTTATTGGGAATATTTGGAATACTTAACATGATATTTTTGATTTTCTCATCTACCTCAGATAACTCAACATCATAGTTTTTAATTTCATCTGAAAGCTTTTTCATTTCCACCATTATTTCTTCTACGCTTTCACCATTCTTTTTCATTTTTGGTACAAGTGCAGATTCAGTATTTCTTCTGTTTTTTAACTCCTCTACCTTTGTTAACATATCTCTTCTTTTTTTATCAAGATACACAACATCATCAATTAATGATACTTTAAAATTTTCCCCTCTGTCTGCCATCAATGCCTTTATTTCTTCCGGATTATTTCTTATTCTCTTTAAATCTAACATAATTATTCCTCCTTAGATATATTATAAATGTTTGTTATTCTCAATTCTTAATTAAGATACCTAGAATATAAATACAATAAAAAAAGAGTCTTCTTCCCTAAAAAAAGGGACGAAAGACTCCGCGTTGCCACCCTACTTGATTAAATATAAATATCTAATCCTCTTTATCAAATATAACGGTTATACCGTACTGCTACTCACAGTCCCTCGGAAGTGGATTCGCAAAAATGAAGGTATCAGTTTACACCAATCACTGACTCTCTTAACCTTTATATTTTGTTACTATTTTCATCATAGGTTTTATACTTTATTAAATTATACTTTTATGCTAATAATTTCAAAGTAATATCATTTATTTTATATAAAACATTACATCTAATTTTTTATAAAGTCAATAAAAACTTTTAATGTCAAATTAATAATATGATCCGTTTATGATAATGTCTTACTATACCGTTTTTGATTATGTCCCAAACAAACAAAAATATAGTGTAGAATTATCTCATAAGAATTTATAAATGAGGTGTTCATAATCAGGAAGGTAGACTTAAATATGAAAGAAGATTTTAAATATCAAATCATCAAAAAATTAGTAGAAGTTAACGGCAATAAGAAAGCTGCTGCCTTTCGTATTGGATGCACTGTTAGACATCTAAATCGTATGATTAGAGGCTATCGTTCTAATGGTAAGGAATTCTTTATTCATGGGAATAAAGGCATCAAGCCTATTCATACCATTTCAGAAGATATTAGGTGTATGATTATAGATCTATATAAAACTAAATATCACGAAGCAAATTTTACCCATTATGCTG
>NZ_JAHLDM010000032.1:0-57368 GCF_018861295.1 Clostridium estertheticum
TTGAAAAAGATGACTCCTGTTCAATACAGAAACCATCTTAGTAATTTAGCATAGTTTTTTTCTAATTGTCCTTGACAAAGGGTACAGATTATAATGGTAGTAAGTTTTTTAAACACAACCATTTTACAAGGAGGTATATTCTAAATGTATAATAATATTTTAGCACGTAGCTTTTGTACTAAAATATAGAAGACAAAAATTTTAAGGATAATTTGTTGTTTATTGATTTTATATAATCATATAGTTAAAATTAGTTAGTAGCCATTTTTTTAAAGAGATTTACTGTTTTTATGGATTGCATACACTACATGCGGTATAACCTTCATTTATTGCTTCGGATTTTTTAATAGAGATTTCACTTCTACGTAAGTATCTACATCCTGCACTATGATATTTTTTCCCGGTTTTAGTTATATAAACCATTTGACTGTTATTTTCACTTGATGATTGTTGAGTAACTGTATTAGCTAGTTTCATTCCAATACTAAATATTAATATACTTCCTATAAGTGTTAGTATTACTGCTTTGTTTCTATATTTACTATGTTTTAATAAAAACAATCAATAAACACTTTATTATGTTAAATGCTAATTATCATTTGCCATTGCATTTAATTCATCAGCTAAAGTTGTAACTTCCATAAGAGTAGAAGTAACCTCTTGAATTGCAGCTGATTGTTGCTCTGTAGTCTCAAGTGTAGCATGAGAAGTTTCAATAGTCTTATCAACAGACTCTTGTATTTTATTTGTAAGATTTAATATTTTTATAGCGGTTTCCTTTGAATTTTGTGATAAAGACCTTATCTCAGTTGCAACTACACCAAAACCCCTACCAGCATCTCCTGCCCTAGCCGCTTCTATAGCAGCATTTAATCCGAGCATCTTTGTTTGATCTGCTATGCTTTTTATGGAATCCAATATTGAATTTATCTCTATAGATAGGTTCTTTACGTTAATAATCTCTTCACTTAAGTTATGTTGGTTATTTGTTACTGTTATAGAAGAAGCACTTAGTTCTTCCATAGTTGCAGATATTTGGCTAAAATTATCTGCAAGAGTTTGAGACATTATACTTAATTTAAGTTTTTCATAGCCAGCCTGTGAAAGTGAATTTGCTACTATTGAGAGCACTTCAGCAGCAGCTATTACATTTTTCTCATGAGTTATGTGGATTTCATTAATTGCCTTTACATAATCGTCTTCATTAACACCGATTTCTTTCGCTGTTTTCCTAAATTCTGCTTCTGATGGAGCTGCAGTAAAAACTTGACCACCTAAAATACTTCCTATATGATAATCACCTACCGATATGGGCGCAGCAAAATCTAATAATCCAGCATGACAAGTATGAATATATGGTTTACCTGTTTTTGTAGCCTCTTCTCCACACTCCTTGTGTGATAATGCACAACGCTCATGGCCTATTTTAGTTGATTGTGTAAAGCTTAAACAGGCCCTTGTATAGGAACTTGGTTTAGTTACAGCAATGCCATCCTTGTCTACAGTAACACTTGACATAGCAAGTGCAGTAGCAAAATTGTCTTGAAATGTTTGCAGTAACTTAATATCAATAACATCTTTGATTTCTAGGACATTTAAATCCAATTCACCATTTGGTAATTTCTTAATCATATAAAACTCCTTCGATATTTAATTTAAATTTTTTTAATTTATAAGCATTCATATTTCTATTTTTATAACAAATAAAAGTTTACTAGTTAATCGTGTAAATTTAGGTGTACGAAATATTTCTTATGTACTCACTCATCCACTTCTAAGTTAAATACAGCTAGTTCACAATATCTCAAATTAATACAATTTATCTCATGGATTTCATCTGAAACCCTTATTTAGTTATTTTTGTCATCGAGATTAAAAATTAAATCTTTAGTTTTTTTGTGTGAATTAATTTATCATCATTTTTTGAAAAGTTAAAAAACATAACAGGAGTAAAAATCTGTTAATTATACCGTTTATCCCTTGAAAATACTTAGATACATTAGTTTATGATTAAGTTTTTTAGTCACCTTGAATACTTATAAAAAAAGCTACAACTGTATAAGTATAACACAGTTGTAGTTTTTCTTTCATTTCTCTAATTAAATATTACAGAAAAAGTATTTGTATTAAAATTATAACCTTTACCACCATTATAACTTGATGTAATTTCATATCCAAATTGTATATTATCGAATACAATATCTCCATACCATTTTGGTGTATTCTTAATCCAATTAGCTATTGCCTTAATATCTAGAGACCCTGAACTAATATTTCCATTAGTTCTTATAAATGAGTAAACCATATTTCCTGTATTATTTGATCCATTGTTTCCTATATATACATTCCATGCATGACCTCCTATAGATACATTTTTATATACTGGAATAGGGCCCGCTGAATCCCACTTATATGAAATTGGATTTACATCACCATATTTATTCATCCATAACATAATTTCATGTTTATTCTTACTAGGATGACTAGGATCATAAGCATTAGGATCAGATAACCATATATCATAGGCAGTTTCCATAGCAGTTCCACTTGTAGGAACTGTAACATTGAAGCTACTTGTAGCTGTCTTTACAGTACTTAACCTTTTGTTTATTGCTTTTTCAACATGGGGATAGGATTTTATTCCTCCCGTATTGGGCTGTGCTGACCATGTTCCCCAATTACTATATGAGTTAGCCCAAATAGTTTGAGGTCCTACTGTATCTTGTGACCATACGTCATTATTGAATGTATATCCACCGTTAGACCATGCCCCATATTTTTGTGATGATGACCATATTGCAGCAGCATTTGCTTTATTATTAGCCCCAAATGCTGTTAACACTGCTGTAAATAATAAAATTGACATTCCAACTTTTATAATTTTTTTCATAATTTTACCCACCCTCATTTAAATTTTAATTTAATCTGGTAGTTGAACATGTCCAGGAATAATATAAGCGGGAGAATCTCCGCTTTTAGGTAAAGCTGATATTGTGTCTGTAACGGATATTCCACGAATATCCGTTATTCTTATCTTAATAGAGCCTGTCCCCATATTCTCACTAAGGAAATGGTTGTATGGCATTTTTCTCATATTAACCCAAGTATTATTCTTTGAAAATTCCATTTTCACAACAGGATATTTATGATTTCTTACTTGAATGGCTGCCCAATATTGACTGCTACCTTCTTTTATACGATAAGAAAACATTCCAGTTATAGGTGCTTTTACTATATGCCAATTGATATTGATTTTTCCAGCAGACATATTACCGATTTTAGCAAAAGAGGTTGGACAAAGATCCAAAGCTCCATTAGCTCCTTCTGGATATAAATCTGTAACATATACAGTAGTTTTTTTCCCATTTGGCCCTTGTACTTCTAAATATGCACCGGCTAAAGCTGCATCGATTCCATTATAGTTAAGGTCAGCAGCGTTTAATGCAGTAATTTCCATAGTAGAAGGAATAGGATCTAGAAGCACTGCCCCACCAGAATATCCAGAACCAGTATATGTAGCATAACCTGAGTGATTGTCATTCCAAGCAGCTGCATAAGTGGAAATTGGTGTAAGTAAAGTACCTGCAACCATTCCTAAAGATAGACATAAAGTAAGAACTTTCATTTTAATTTTTTTAATCTTTTTCATTTTTAAATCCCCCTTTGTTTTATTATATAAATCCTTACATTAGCAAGGGCTTATTCAGTTTTTATAAAAAACCTAAAATATTTATTTTGTATTTAAATACAGGTGTGGCACTAGCTTCTAAATCCTTAATGGTTGTCCATTTGTTAATATTAACTTATACAAAAATACAATAAAATGCAACAGAAAAAGCATGAACAGTCATTTTGGAGTAATAAAAAGAATCTTTAAACCCTTGATATGGTAATTTCACTTCAATCATGGGTAACAGCTATTACAGTGTTTTTGATTAAGTTTATTACATTCATGATCCAATATATATCATATAAATAGATATATTCAAACCTCTAATTAATCAGTTAAATTTAACTAAATGCTTATGTGTACATATATGTAAACATTAATGTTTGTATATTTGTTTCCCTAAATGTAATGCTCCACCTTTCCCCATAGGTAACAAATTCTGTAAAAATTAGTTTACAAATCTGGACATCAAAAGAGAGGCTTTATAATTTACATTGTGCTAAACTTTTATATAAGAAGGGAGGGGGAGTAAAAGTGAAATGGCTGAAACAATTAAGCGAAGTAGTTGATTATATAGAAAATAATTTAACTGGGGTTATTTCCTATGATGAAGTTGCAAAAATTGCTTGCTGCTCCACTTATTATTTTCAAAGAATATTTTCTTACGTTGCAGACATTCCCTTGTCCGAGTATATACGCCGTAGACGTATGACGGCAGCAGCATTTGAATTGCAAACAAGTGATAAGAAAGTGATGGATATCGGTTTAAAATACGGATATGAATCCCCAACATCCTTTAATCGAGCATTTCAAAGTGTTCATGGTGTCGCTCCAACTGTTGCACGTACAAAGGGAACATTATTAACCGCTTATTCACCTATTAGTTTTTCAATTTCAGTTGTAGGAGGAGAGAATATGAATTATAGAATTGAAACAAAAGAAACAATTAGGATTGTTGGTGCTAGAACAGCATTACAAGAGGATATGGATCAAAACCAAAAAATTGTTCCCGTATTTTGGAATAGGATGCTTGAAAGTACGTTATTTTCTGAAATTTGCGGACTTATAGACAAAGAGTCATATGGTATTTTTGGTGTCACTGCCTATACAAATCCACAAAATATCTATTACTATATTGCTGCGCCTACGGATAAACCTATACCTGATGGAATGTTTGAGTTTGAAATACCAGCTGCCACATGGGTAGTCTTTGAATGTAACGGTCATTTTAAGGAATCTGTTCAAACTATATTCAAACGATTTCTTACAGAATGGCTTCCAGTTTCAGGATATGAATATGCGCAGCTTCCTGATATAGAAGTTTATCCTGTTAACAATAAAAGCTCAAAAGGCGGTCATGCAGAAGTATGGATTGCAATTAAGAAAGAGGGTGAAGACTAAATGAATTATCAAATTGAAATTAGAGATATCGAACCTATTAGAGTGGCTTTTATGAAATATAAAGGAGCTGTCACTGAAGCAAATAAAGTATTTCCTAATGTGTTTAAGTCTATTCAAGGCAAATCAAATGCTGCACCATTTATCTACTACTATGTGGTGGATCAAAAATCAAAAGTTGGTGAAATGGAATTATGTGTTCCTACTGCTGAAACACCAAGTGGTAATGGTATTACAGTAAAAGAACTTCCGCGAATAAAAGCTGTTTGTGCTACTCATATCGGTGCTTATGAAACTATGAATTACGCATATGAAGCAATTGAGCGTTATGCACGGGAAAATAGACTAACATTACAGCATCCATTTAGGGAAGTCTATATCAAGGGACCGGGAATGTTTTTGAAAGGCAATCCCAAAAAGTATATTACAGAAATACTATTTCCAATTAAAGAGGTGCAGTAGAATGTCTGCAATTGTAATTGATAAATTAGTTAAACAGTATAAGAACGGCGTCAGAGCTTTAGATGATTTAAGTTTGAAAGTAAACAGTGGAGAAATTTTTTCTTTGCTTGGACCAAATGGTGCTGGAAAGTCTTCACTTATCAACATACTAACAACACTTTACAAGCCTACATCTGGAACTGTAACCATATTAGGTAAAGATCTATGCAAGGACCCCGCTTGGATTCGTACACAGATAGCCTGTGTTTCACAGCGCGTTTCTATTGATGATCATCTATCTCTTATGGAAAATATGATATTTCAAAGCAGGCTCTACAAGGTGGACAATGTTACAGCAAAAAAAAGGATAAACATCCTTATTGACAGTTTTGGACTGTCGAAATATTTGAAATACCCAGTTGCTTCCTATTCCGGCGGAGTAAAGCGTCGATTGGATATTGCAATGAATATGGTATCAATGCCTAAAATACTTTTTTTAGACGAACCAACGGTTGGTATGGACGTTGCTTCCCGAAAATCCATGTGGGAAATCATGCAAAAAATACGGAATGATTTTAAAACAACGATATTTCTGACCACGCATTATCTTGATGAAGCTGATCAACTTAGTGATACAATTTGTATTATGAAAGAAGGTCACGAATTGGTTCAGGAAACTCCTGGAAATCTGAAACAATATATAAGACGAAATATACTCCGCATTGGTTTTTCTGAGAAGAAAAAAGCGGAAGAATGTGCGGATATACTTGCTAAAGAACATATACTTACATCCATAAACGTCCGTGAATGCTCAATTTTTGCGGATGCTGGAGACGATCGAAAAATTTTTGAAAATGTTAACAAGCGGCTTTTGGAAAAGAGTGTTTCTTTTGAGGCGATAGAAATAGTACAGCCCAGCCTTGAAGATGTATTCTTGAAGTTAACTGGGTATGAGGAAGGGGTAAGTAAATGGAGATAATAAATATTTTATGGCGCAATATAAAGTGGCGCTTTCAGAACCCTATTTCAATACTACTTACAATTATACAGCCTCTTATTTGGTTAATATTATACAGTTCAATCGCGGGACAGTCCATGAAGAACATATCAGGCAGCAACTATACTACGTTTATTCTACCTGGTATCATGGTGCTTGTTACACTTGCATGCTGTAGCAGCGGCGGTTATATCAATTTTATTATGAAATCCAATGGTAGCTTCTATAGGATATTGATAGCGCCTGTAAAACGAAGCTCCATTATTCTTGGACAAATGCTGGAAGTCGTTTTAGTTTCATTTATTGAAATAGCCATCATGCTAGTTCTATCTATATTTTTGTCAGTACGTATTGCATCTGGATTGATTGGATTGATTCTGATGTTACCTCTTATTTTTCTTACGGCATTTTTTATGTCGGGGTTATCTTATGCTATTAGTCTGTGTTTGCCCAATGAAGCAATTTATGAAACCATCATGAATCTGATTGTACTTTCCCTCTTCTTTACAAGCACAGCATTATTTCCCATGGACAGTATATCGGGTGGCTTGAAAATTGCAGTAATGATTAACCCTTTCACTCATATTATAAACAGCCTGCGAAGATTGCTTTTAGTAACATCCATTGATTGGCAAAACTTATTGCTTGTGACAGTGGTATTTATCTGTCTTTGCTCAATCAGTTTTGTATTGGCATTTAGGAGACTGAGAAAAGAAACTGTTAATTAGTTAAAGCGGTTTATAAGAGTTAATTCTTCGTTGCACAATGAAATGATAGTTTTTCAGGTGCTTCGGTTAACAACTTCTTTTTTTCATGGAATTAATCCCTGCTTTTTTTGATATAATTGCACGGTTCTTCTACAATACTTAATAGTGGAGCAGAAAATAGAATATTTTTAGTTTTCATTTTATGCCTCAATAAATATTTACTTAATTGTACTATTAATAATGTGAATTAATGTAAAGTAAGCTATATTATTTTGGATTTTAACAAACAAAGATTAAGTTAAAAATAGTTGACTTAGTCCAATATTTATTTTATAATATTTCCATGGACTCAGTCCACTATATTGCAATTGAGGAGAATGTTAAAATATGGATAATCAATTAGATGCTATTAATGAAATTAGAAGTTTCAATCGTTTTTATACAAATGTGTTAGGTTTGCTTAACCAACATATTTTAGATAGTGATTACTCTTTAACAGAAGTAAGAGTTCTGCTTGAGATTAGCAAAACCAAGCAATGTACGGCGAATACTTTAGTTAATCAACTAGAAATTGACCGCAGTTATATGAGCAGAATAATAAAATGTCTGGAGAAAAATGAACTTATTACTAAGGTTCAATCTGAACATGACAATCGGGTGAATTTTATTGCGCTAACCACAAAAGGTAGAGAAATTATAGGCATACTTGGTAAAAAATCAGATGAACAAATTGCAAGTCTTATTAAATATCTAAATCCCAATGAGGTCTCCAATGTTTTAGATGCAATGCTAATTATAAAAAACAGATTTTCAGAAATAATTAATCCTATTACCATTCGAAATTTTGTAGCAGACGATTTGGAGTATATTATTTCTCGTCATCGAATTTTATATGAAGAAGAATATGGATTGTCATCTGTTTTTGGTATTTATGTAGAAAACGGTGTACATTATATGGCACAGCATTTTAATAGCGAAAAAGATTGTATTTTAATACCTGTAATTAATGGAAAAGCTGTTGGAAGTATCGCAATTGTTAATGCAGATAATGAAACTGCTCAATTAAGGTATTTTTTACTTGAACCTAAAACCCGTGGTAGAGGCTTAGGACACAAACTTGTTGACAGGGCATTGGATTTTTGCCGAGAAAAAAAATACAATCATGTGTTTCTTGAAACAATCAGCTTTCTTGAAGTTGCCAGACATATTTATGCAAGTAAAGGTTTTAAAATAACACAATCCCATAAAAATACAACCTGGGGTAAAGATGTTTTAGAGGAACGTTGGGACTTAGATTTATAAATATAGCAACCAGTTACTTGTGCTTTATAATCTCTCCACACTACACCAAATAAAATATGCATAGCAGTATGAGTCGTCATTAACTTATACCTATGCTCCCACTCTATCTTTTAGTCCTCCTAAATATCTTTAATAGAAATTCATTTAAGTGATTAAATTTTTATTATGTATAATTAAAATATAAATCTTAAAACGGCCATTGATATTACACCAACTATTACAGTTAGTAGCAAATTATTCTTTTTAACTGCAACTAAAGCAGTAATAACTGCGGCAATTATTACAGAATTATTCATTGAAAACTTGTTGTTTGAAATCAATAACTCTGAAGCTACAAGGGCAGTTAAAATGGAAATTGGGATATATTTAAAAAATTTAAGTACTCTATCATTTAGATTAATCTTTGAAATTAGCATTACAGGAAGTACCCTAGGCAGTAGAGTTACTGCACATCCTCCCAGGATTATGTACCAAATATTCATATTCATTTTTCAGTTATTCCCCCCATAAAAGCTCCGAATATGGCTGCAATCATAATTCCGGTATTTACAGAAAAAAACTTAATGGAAATTATTAAAGCTAAAACGGATGAAACCATAATAAGTATTGATCTCTTTATTTTAGAATTTTCTTTTACACTGGAAATTAAAAGTCCAATAAACATTGCAATAAGTGCAAAATCAAGTCCAAATTTTTTATAATCATAAATCAAGCTACTAAAATAGGCACCAATAAAAGTTGCTAAAACCCAATTTATATAGGCCGTTAAGTTTATTCCCATCATCCATTTGTAATCAATGGTATCTTTGCTATTTGATTTTGATGAAGCAAGTGCAAAGGTTTCGTCTGTTAAAAGGGCACCTACTGTAAAGTTTTTAAGTAATGAATTATTTTTGAATTTAGGTGCTATGGATGCGCTCATAAGTAAATGTCTAAGATTAACTAAAAAAATTGTTATTATTACACTGGGGACGGTTGCTAGAGATAGTATCATACTAGCAGCAATAAATTGAGAAGAACCAGCATACACAAAAGTGCTCATAGCTACCGTTTCTAAGATTGTCATGCCACAAGATTTACTTACTACTCCACAGGCAAATCCTATACTTAAATATCCAAATAAAGTTGGAATACAGTCTCTAACTCCACTTCGAAAAGAATCTTTGTTTAAATAAGTTTTACTCTGATTAACCACATTATCCCCCCCAAATGTTTTATAACTGCCAAACGTATGTTATAATATACTTATCGTACGTTATATTTTAGCATGCTATAGTTATACAACTGTACGTTATATTTGTCAAGAGGTGAATTATAATGAATTTAAATAACATCATTGCTTCAAATCTCAAGAGACTTAGAACTGATCGAAAACTAAGCTTAAGTAAACTTTCTACGCTTTCAGGTGTAAGCAAGGTCATGATTGGTCAAATTGAACGAGGTCAATCAAATCCAAGTATAAATACTATTTGGAAAATAGCTAATGGGCTTAAAATTCCTTATACCGCACTAATAGATGAACCTGCTAGTAGAACTACGTTAGTAAAAAAAGATAGTACTATAAGGCAGTGCAGTGAAGATGGTAAATACCGAATTTTCTGCTCTTTTTCTACTGAAAGAGAAAGAAATTTTGAACTATTTACTGTTGAACTAGATACCCAAAGTTCCTATACTTCAGACTCTCACGGCGAGAATGAAAAAGAATATATACTGATTTTTGATGGAGAACTTATTTTAGAAACTGATAATAAAAAATATATTTTAAAATCTGGGGACTCCATTGTTTTCGATGCATCTAAAACTCACATATATATAAATAATTCACCTACAATGATTAGAATGGCTGTGATCAATTATTATCCAATATAATTTCCCATTTATAATACTAAAAGCTTTCTACTGTGATTTAAAATAAGTTAATTGAATTAGTTAATACTACTTTTTTATTATTTGTATTTTAGTAATTGTAAAGTTCAGGTTATAGACTTAAAAAGGTTGGATTATATATTGACATAAAAATAAGATTACTGAATTCGCATCTTTCTTATATTACTTTGATCCTGGTTACACGGATGATTGAAACTTACAGGTGATGAATGAGAATGTAATTTCTGAGAATAGAGTATCTTTACAATGATTTAAGGATGTTATATAGTCCCAAAGTGAATGTAACGCAATTGTGTTACATTCATAACATCTTAAACCTGTATTGAGCTATCTTGAATATAATGTAGTTTAGATGCTATGATCAATTTATTATTCAATTAATGGTAAAAACAGTATAATTAACTAAATATTTATGTAAATATTGTACATTAGAAAAATTGTTTTGTAAGCGAAATTTATGAGTACACAAGGTGCATTTTCAATAATCCTCAATAAGAATAAAGATAAAATATTGCTTGTAAAAAGAAAAGACTTTCCAATATGGGACTTACCGGGAGGTAGAATAGAAGCCGGTGAAAATTTTACCGGCTGTGCTATAAGAGAAGCAGTTGAAGAAACAGGCTATGAAATACTTACCTATAAAAAGTAGGTGAATATCACCGACCAATGGTTAATGATATTTAGCATATAAATTTAGTACCTTTTAACGATGGATTAGAAATTTCATCAATACTTAATAGAATATTTTTTATACCTTTTGGATTTTCATTGCCAACATTATAGAAAAAGTATAGAAAATTACTCTTTATAATTATTCCACAACCTCATCATCGGAGTTGATAATTTAAGTAAATCAACACTACTATTATGGTTACAGGCTTTATCAACTAAGCTATCTATGATCTTGTTATCTAAATTTTTAATTTGAAAATCCATTTGTTCATCTGTTAAACTCTCCAGAAATTTTCTAAAAACAAGAGAATGATTGTAATTTTCAAATAAAGGTTTGGCAAGTTTATCATAGGACTCTAACCCACAAATACCAAATGCCGAATATACTCCTGTTAAAATTGATGTATACTGTCCAAATCCCAGACCTGGAGAAATAGCACCAAAACAATTTCCAACGAAATATGTATTATCAATTTTAGCTTTATTACATATTCCCATCATATATCTTGTAACTTCAAAATTATCAGTTATCTTAAGATTTTGGTCTAAACTCTTACATGCGAAATTATTAAATTTTTCCCAAATATCATTTAAATCTAATTTTATATTGTCAGGATAATCAGGATACGCAATAACTAAATTCGCTTCTTTTTCGGAAAAAGGTATCAACCAGCAATATCCTTTTGGTAGTATTTCATAATTAAACCATACATGAGGATTACTTGTTACGAAGTTCCCTTGAACAGTTGCTCCTTTAATAGTACAAGTAAGATTACAATTATAATTTCCCAAATGAGAGGCATAATCTCCATCTCCAGTGGCTAAAACTACATACTCGAAATTTTTACATAACTCTGTATATTCGTAGGTTGAATTAAAATTAATCTTGGATTTAACTTGTTTTTCTAATTGACTTTCATATGAATTTTTATGTCTACCACGTACATTTGTGCATCCAATTTTTCCATTAATAGTACCAATCTCATTTTTAGAATGTATAAATAATTTATCAACATCATCTATTGGTTTTAAATTTATATTATAATTCTCTGATACGTAGGGTATCCAATCTCTAGCCGGTCTATTAAGGATACTGAACATTCCTTCTGCATTAACAAATCTGTCTCCAACACGGTTCCTTTTTTCAAAAATAGTCGGAATAATTCCATTTTTCTCTAATGTTATGGCACAAGTAAGCCCAGATATTCCAGCTCCCATAATAGCAACTTCCATTTTAAACACCACCTTCTTTAACATATAGTGTGTAACTTGATAAAAGGTTCTATACATTATTTAAAAAATGAAAAAGATAGGTTATATAATACGCTATTATTAGCATAATCAATCCAAAGAGATTTGGAATCAGTATATTAGCAGCTTCCTTTTGATGTCATGTTTAAGAATAATGTTGATTTTCCCCATAAAAAGTAAGACAAAACTATACAAACTAAAATTTGGAACAGTTCTCTCTTACTTTTTCTATATTTTAATTGAGTTGAATTTTTAGATTTGAATTAATTACTTTAAATTGGTTACTTACTAATTTTTTATCATTATTTGAATAACCCTTTAAACTCAATCTTATCTTTTTATTATTCATAAGTGTAATTTCTATTAAATTGTCCAATGTAAGCAGCAATTCAGTAATATTTTTAATTTGTTGTAAATCTATTGTATAATATCTCATCAAAAACCATTTTTTAATAGTTATATGGTTGTTATCTATAATTAAATCTGATAATTTATATCTTTTAGTAATAATTATATATAATTGATTTAAAATTAATACAATAAAAGTACCTGCAATAAATAGTCCATACAGTCTTACGTAGATAGAATTTGCTGTAAAATCCCTGATATGACACAGGATTGGAAATATACAAACTGTATAAATTAAATTATTAAATGGTTCAGAAGGTTCTCTTTTAAATGTATATTCTTTATTTTCAGACAAACTAATCACTCTTCTCCCCTATTTACTCTAACATTGGTTCATCAGAAAATTTCTCGTGTTTTGGTTCCTGTACAGCAGTTAAAAATTCTACTGGCATTATAACATCCCCAAAGAATGATGACTATATAATTTTTGTGAAATATAAGGATATTGATGAACTTAAAAATAATGTTCTCCACTACCAAAATAGAAATGGCAGTGGAATTAGAATTACATTAAAAATAATACTTATCTTCCAAAATTTATTAAAACAGATTATTCTTGAAACAATTGCTAAAATAATTGCTATTGGACATATAAAAGGTGTTACCATTACAGCGAAACCTTCTAATCTTTGAAAAGGTGTTATTTTAAAAAGCCAATTTAGTATAAGTATAAGTATAACTGTAGGAATAACTAGAGAAATAATACTAAGTCCATTACTTATATTTGACATTGAAGTTTTATTTTGCATATAGACTCTCCTCTCATAATTAGTATATAAATTATATCATATAAAAACTTTATGTTTGAATATTTTTACAGTTAAAAGCAAAATGAAACTTTAGCAATATATGCGAAACTTGAGTTAGAGGATGTTCAAAATTTTATGGATAATACTAATTCCATTTCCATTGAGAAAAAATGTAAGCTAGCAGTAGCAATTCTATTTTTATATTATTTATTTAAAAGATTACCTAATTAATTCGCGATATATCATATAAATAGATATATTCAAGTCTAAAATTGCTTAGTTAAATTTAACAAAACGCTTAATAACCCATATAAATCAAGGCTTTACTGATCTTGATTTATATGATAACTAGATAAACTATCATTTAGTGTTATTCCTATAATTTATTCGATTTATATTTAATTAAAATGGGTTTTTATCCCTAGTAATACATAAAGCATAACTTAAGATGATAATGGGTGAACAAAGTATACTGAGCCATAATAAAAAGTAATTTTTTTATGCATTGGTCTTAAATTTTATATTATTATATTGTACGGAATATGAATTAAAATACGTCGTAACTATTGGAATGAAAAACACGAACGATGATCTTTGATAATTGAATATTACGGTGTTAAAAAATAATAAAACATGATATAATTACCATTAGGTTAGTTCAAAATGGTAATTTATTAAGAACAAAATAATTTAAAGAAAAATTTAGTGAGTATGTATATAAGCAGGAGGATAAGTATGATTGATTTAGGTTTAACAGATAAAATAGCTTTAATAACAGGAGGTACACGTGGGCTTGGTAGAGCTATCGCAGAGAAATTAGCAGAAGAAAAGGTAAAGGTAATTGTAACTGGTGTAAATGAGGAACGAGCAAAACAAGTAGCAAATGAAATATCATTAGCTTACAACGTTGAAACTTTAGGTTTAAAGCATGATGTGAGTTCCGAAGAATCAACAAAAGAAGTTGTAAAGACTATAGTTGAGAAGTTTAAAAGAATAGATATTTTAGTAAATAATGCAGGGATTACAAGTGATGGTTTAATGATGACAATGAAAAAAGAAAACTGGGATAATGTACTTAGCGTAAATCTTACAGGAGCATTTAACTGTACTAAATTTGTATCTAAACAGATGTTGAAGCAAAAGTCAGGGAGCATAGTAAATATTACAAGTGTTGTAGCAATAACAGGCAACGTGGGACAGGCAAATTATTCTGCTTCTAAGGCTGGACTTATTGGTTTTACAAAAACGGTTGCTAAAGAATTAGCTGAACGAGGGATAACAGTAAATGCCATTGCTCCTGGGTATATTTCAACCGATATGACATCTACACTTTCTGATAAAATAACTGAGGAAATGTTATCTAAAATCCCAATGAAAGCCTATGGCAAACCAGAAGCTGTTGCAAATGCAGTTTTGTTTCTTGTTTCAAACATGTCTCGATATATTACAGGTCAAGTTATTAATGTGGATGGTGGAATGGTAATGTATTAGTGTTCATTAATGATAATAAGTAAACTAAATACTTTTTAAATTAGTTTACAACATTCGTATAAGACGTTGTAGCAATGTAAAAACCCAATAAATTACAATTACCTAAACATAACTAAAAAACCGAATAATTATTGAAAATGCCGTATTATTCAGAAGTGAATTTTACGGCATTTTTAGTGCGCATTTCAAAGATAAGTTGTCACAAGTAACCCACGATTTAATGATGTGTTGGTTTAATATATTTAGATTATATTAATGCTCCGAAAGTAACACAATTACTATTGAGTTACTTTCGGAATATCAATATACACTTAAATAAAGTACCCACATATCATTAAATATGTGGGTACTTGCGACATATAAAACAAAGATACAACAAAAACTAAATCTAAAATTATTCTAAATCAACTTTACAAATTGGAATTTGATGAACTCCGAATTGTGCTCCTTTACGTAGTTATTTTTTCTTAACAGGAATCTAAATTTCACTGTAGTAGTTCTCATCTTGATTACCTTGCGGATAATCAGCCGTATTGGTGTACATTTCTATATTATAACCTGCTGCAATTTTATAATCACTGCAATTAGGCAGCCATTCTGAGAAGATTTTTCTGTTCACCTCTTGCAGAGTTTTCGGCATTGCGCCTTTGCAAGCAAAAACAGCCCACGTGTGCTTAGGAATAATCTTTGTAACAAAACCATTAGATATTTCTATGGACGGATTATAATTGTCTGCAATTAAATATTCAAACTCATCTGAACCCATGCTCTCATCTATGCTTACTCCGTACATTCCGCATACAAATTTCCCTTTTCCTGTTTGATAATGATCTATCCAAAACTGTGGAATTTCTGTAGTTGCACTATCATATTTAAATACCTTTGATACGCCTATGACAGTAAACGAATCTTTTTTAACAATTTTGTAATCCATAATATAACCGCCTTCCAATGAAAATTTGATTTTCAGCGGAGCAAATGATTTAATCATTGCTCCATCTTTTCGAACAGCAGTAGGTGTGACACCATGGAATCGAGTAAAAGCTTTTGTGAAACTATCTGGTGAGGCATAGCCATATTTTAGTGCAATATCAATGATTTTTTCATCAGTAGAAACAAGCTCACTGCCGGCAATGGTAAGCCTGCGTTGTCTGATGTACTCTCCGACCGTAAAACCACAAAGCATTGCAAAGCCTTTTTGGAAATAGAACGGAGACATAAGTACTTTTTTTGCAACATTTTTTATTGCGATTTCTTCAGTGATATTCTCCTCAATATAGTTGATAGCTTCACCGATTTCTTCAATCCACCCCATAATCATCCCCCCTGTCTGTAAATTATCTTATCTCTTTTCAAGCGGTTGTTCCCGACTTTTTGTGTTATGTTTTGTCTTATCTGAAAGATTATTCAATAATACCATATTTACAATTCTTTTTAAATTCCTGATAGCCTCAAAGTGAATGTAACTCAATTGTGTTACTTTAACTTTGGTTTTCATCATTAGGTTAGTAGGTAGTTTACGAATATTATGATTTTATTATATTGCTTATAAGCTTATTTATACTTAATAAAGATTAGCTTTTAGCAGCCTAATACCTTCCTCATAATCTTCCAATCCTGTTAAAACGTTTAATGCAGAATCATCTATATATGATTGGTACATTTTCTTTCTTACGGATTTTTGGCCTTCTGTAGCTACCTCTAATTGAACATCATTTGAATACTGGCAATAGCAAATAGAGCCTTGGACATATATTTAGCATCTTTGCTTGTTACAATTTGGTCTAATAATTTAAGCGCACATTCCATTCTTGATTCAAAGAGTTTCTCGGACTTATCTGCGTACATCATTGAATATATTTGTATAAGTTCAGCAATTGAATTCTCATTGTTTTTTTAATAAAGTTAGTGTTATATCAACTTAAAGTTCGTTTATTCTATAGTAAGGTCGTGTAAGTGATTCATATAGCCAGAGTCCGCGTATCGGATAAATAATGAACTTTCTAGGTTATGTTTTAATGCTTTGTTTTGATAATAGTTCTGTAACTGGAAATAATTTATAAACGACTATTTTTAAGGCTTTTATTTAAGTACCTAAAACAACCGTTTATGCTATTATATGTTAATAAATAATATTTGAAGATTATGAAATATCAATTTGCTAGTATATTAATAAATGTATTGCCTTAAGTCTAATTTCAGAATTTTATCAACTTCATTTGAATTGCACTCAACACTAATGAACGAAAAGGCAAATACCGGATATTGATTATAGTCGATTTTTCTAAATTCCAATATGTTACTAAAATTTGATAAATACGCATCATAATTGATTTTCTTAATCTCTTTAAAATTAATATCTTCTGGAATATCGCCAACAACAATACAATAAAGTTTATTATCATCGGTCTTCAATATTTGATTCCAGTCAGGTTTTTTCTGATGAAAATAATTCTCGTATACATTAATTCCATAGGCATGATATGCAATATCCGTTGTACACCACCCTGCAAACCGCATAGGATTTACTTCTATGGGTATCACATTTCCACTTTTATCAATTCTAACTTCCATATGTACTGGAAAATTAGATATTCCAGTTGCTTTTCCTATTGACATCAATACATTACTAAACGCATTTAAATACTTTTTTATAATTTTTTTTGATGTAAAATATATTCTGTCACTAACATCTCCATTTGATGAAAAAGGATGCTCTAATATGTTAAGAATTACAGGGTCGCCATTGCTATCATAATAAGCATCAATGGCATATTCTGGGCCTTCAATATACTCTTCAATAATAAACTTTGAAGAATTCATAACTTCAGTCGGATATAGTCCCTTGATTTTGTCCATTTCATTTCGAATTAGACTTATAATAGCTTCCCATTCATTATCTTCGTTCACCTTATGTACTCCCATGCTAAAAAATCCAACTGTAGGCTTGATAATAAAAGGTTTTTCAATTTCGGTCGTATCAAATTTTGATAGTTGTTCGTATGAAACTTCTTTGAATAAGAAATGAGGATAAATATCTTTAACTAACTTACGAAATGACACTTTATCCTTGAACATCTCAATTGCGCTAGGAATTTCGGTGTATTTTAGATTTTTATTTATCCATTGAAAGGAATTTTCAGAATTACAGTAAAGTAATAAGGGTGATTTTGTTTTAGCTATATTCATAAACTCATTTTCATTTACAGTTTTTAAACCTGTTAATGATGTCAATTCCCTGACATTGGAGCAGTCTAATACAGGAATGCCCATATCACGTGCGGTTTCTAGCAAGAATGTTGAAACATAAGGTTCGTCTAAAATTATCATAAAATATAACCCCCATCTTAAGCATAGTTTTTGCAAAAAAAATATTTCACCTTTTTGAATTTGGGTCGTATAACGAAAGTAATGACAATAACATCAGTTGGATTCTATCAAGAAGAAATCTGGTGTTGACCAATTTAGTTATATGATAGATTTCCCAAGTTCAAATGCATCAATTAGTATTTGGGAATTTTCGATGTCATTAAGGTTTTCGAAGCCTTTAGCAGAGATAATTCCAATATTTTGGAAACCAAGATATTCACATAATTGTTGATAAGCATTAATCATACAGTCTGAAACAAATACGTCTTTTTTCCCGGAAACAGATAATAAAATTGTGCTTTGAATCTTTCTTCCTATTGCACTTTCGGCATAAGTTCGGTCAATGACAGTCTTGAGCTGCGCACTGAAGCCTAAGTAATAGACCGGTGAACAAAGTACAAGGATATCATTATTTTGTAATGCAGTAATAATTTCCTGCATGTTATCCTGGATAGCGCATTCACCATTATGATCTTGACAGTAGTTGCAGTTACAGCATGGGGCAATTTTCTTATTAGCTAATGTAATTTTGCTAATTTTGTTATGTAGTGCTGCTCCTTTTATAAAAGTATCAGCAAGCTTTTCAGAATTTCCATGTCTACGTCCACTTCCGCAGAGAATTAATATTTTTTTCATATGTTAAAGCTCCTTTCATATTGTTGTTTTATTAATTAAATGTTATCATGTTAATTAGTATTTGTAAAATTGATATAATCGAAAGAACACATCAAAATTAATGATGAGGTGTACATGGAAAATAAGAATCTTTATACGTTTAAAAGAGTATGTGAATTGAATAGTATTACAAAAGCTGCGGGGCAGCTTGGATATGCGCAGTCAACAGTTACTACACAGGTTAAGCTATTATAAAATGAACTTGGAATAAAATTATTTGAACGGTATGGAAATACAATTCGTATTACAGATGCGGGCGAAAAATTATTAGAGTATAGCAATGAAATTTTTAGAATTACAGACAGATTTTTGGATGCTATGCATGAAGAAAAGGAAACATCAGGTTCACTAAGGATTGCAGCAGTAGATTCTGTCTGTATGACAGTTTTGCCGAGTATTTTAAATCGTTTTATTCAAAAGTATCCTAAAGTAAATATTAAAATCATATCAGGTGTTGCTGATGAATTGAAGCATTATCTCGCAAGTGGACAGGCTGACATTGCATTTGTATTGGATTTTAATAAACCATCGGATGAATTGTATTTGTTACTAGAAAAGACAATAAAACTTGACTTTTACATAGCAGCAAATTCGCCACTGGTATCTACAGGTATATTCCTGGAGGATTTAAAGAAACAGAAATTCATTTTGACAGAACCAAATTGTCAATATCGGAAAAGAGTAGAAGCATTTTTCGAAAAAAATGGAATTGAACCGGACATATTAATGGAGAGCTCCTCAACAGAAGCGATTATTAAAATCGTTGCGAATGGGCTTGGAATAACATATCTGCCTGGACTAGTAGCAAATGAAGATCAAAGAATAAAGCGACTATATTTAAAGGATAAGGATAAGGAAAATGAAGAGAAGCTGATGCTACAGTTACTTATGCATAAGAATAAATGGAAAAGTACAATAATAAATGAGTTTATCAGAATATGTGAGGTTACTTTTTAATATATAGCTTGCAAAGATTGTAGTCACCTGAATGTAACCCCACATTAAATAAGCTTTGTAGTTTACGAATAGCATCTATATATATTTGTGCATTTTCATAGTTTTCAGTACTAATAGATATATTCGCTATGGTAGCAAGCATTGAAGTGCTTTGAATTATATGTGATAAAAGCATATTTTCACATTGGACTTTAGCTTCATCATTTTTGCCTTGACGTTGCAATAGCATTGGGTAAATTGTCATAGGATCTATAGATGATTTTATTATAAGTTAGTTCAAAAATCTATACAATGGAGGCTAAATCATAATAAGGTTAATAAAAATTGAATGCTATTCAATACAGGAGCACATCAAACATTAAGGAATATATCAATAATTATCATTGTTTTTTTAATAAAGTTCATGTTATATCAACTTAAAGTTCGTTTATTTTATATTAAGGTCATGTAAGCTAGTCATATAACCAGAGTCCGCGTATCGGATAAAACACGAACTTTCTAAAAAGATTAAATGTGAGATGGCTATATATTGTTTTTATTTTTATTCTTGCTTTTCATAATACAAACAAATAAAATACTAATTGAAATAACCGCTATCGTACTTAAAAACCTTATTTTTTCTGTTAACTGCTTATAATATTATGGTATTATATATAATTAAGTCTTATTTGTACGATATTATAATAGGGGGGAATAATTTTGAAACAAGTAAAAATATTTTCAAATGAAAGTTTTTTAAATTTAGAAGAAGAAGTAAATGATTTTATAAAAAGTAAGGATACACAAATTTATGACATACAGTATAGTACAACTAGCGTTCGTTTTTTTATTTCAATGACAGCCCAATATTCGGCTATGATTGTTTATGAAGAAAAATAATTAACTAAAAAGAAGGGTGGAGTTTAAGTCTGTTCTATGGCTATTAAAATAAATATACCTATCCAAGTTTTCTTACTTTCGATTCTTATAATTCATCACCCCCATTTTAAGATCAATCTTCAAATTCAAATAACTCTTCTACAGTTGTGTGAAATACTTTTGAAATATCCATTGCCAGTTTAAGCGATGGATTATATTTCCCATTTTCAAGGTGAACAATGGTTTCTCTCCGTACACCAATTAAGTTGGCTAACTCACTCTGTTTTATATTCATGTTTTCTCTATACTCTTTAACTTTTGTTTTCAATTTTGGCATATTACTACATCCCTTCGCTATCAATTACACAGAAAATGATTACTCGTGTAACAGATAATATCACTATAATGCTTTCTCTCTATATTCTTTAATGTTTGTATTTATAACTGACCCTTATTTATAAATCCCCTTTCTATCATAATATATAAAGGATAATAATCTTATTATAGTGAATATAAATAGGATTAACAGTAAACAGATTCCCATTGTAACTTTTGAAATAATAAAATCTTTATTATATGGAGATATAAGTAGGACGCTTAATATACCAATTGAAATCACTAAGAAATTCATACCAATCTTATTTACTTTAGATAATATATTAATTACTAATTCATCAGTTATACCACTTAATTTTTTTCCATTCAACATAATTATGGTCCACATTATAGCCCAACTGACACTTGGAATATTTATGCAATTGTCAGAATCGATTAGATTTAATTTGCTCAGTAATATAGTAATTAATAAATATAATACTGTCACAATGTGCATAGTAAGTTCTAATTTAATATTCATTTTTCGCTTCATAAAATAAACCTCCCTAAAGTTATATATTTATAACTTGTATGTTATAAATATATAACTTTAGGAATGCTTTGTCAATATATAAGTCTAGCATTCCCTCTTAGAAATTTTGCACTTACTAACACTAAATTTGTATTCACATAAGACTTTCGATTAGTTCAGATTTTATGAAAGATGCTTTTTCAAATTCATAAGTCATACTTTCTCCTCTTGAAATTCCAGGTTGATTTGTAAATGCAAATACCTTTATATTTAAACTTTTTATAAGTTTCATTGCTTGATCTGTAAATGGATATGATTTAAACTCACCAGGGTAAGTTATTGAACAATCACCTCCAATAGTTAATACAGTCCCTATAGTGTCTTTCATCTTTGTTACCACCTCTGTGAAAAATATAAGCATGGCTTTGTCGAAAATGCTTACACTAACTCACTATTAAATTATATTATAAATATTTTTTAAAGCCTTTTACAACATCATTAGCATATCCTATTGATTCATAAAATTTATGAGAATCTTTTCTTCTAAAAGCCGAAACAAGCATAGTAAAGTAACAGTTTTTCATCCGAGCAAACTCTTCAATGAAACTCATTAGTAACTTTCCAATTCCCATTCCCCGACAACTGCTTTTTACAATCACATTTTCAATAATTATATATGGTCTACAATCTCCACCAAGGTCTTTGCAAATAATTCCAAGCAATGAACCAACTAATTTCCCGTTATCATCTTTTGCTCCAACTAATAAATAATCTTTATCTGAATTAATCAAATCAAAGCTCTGATTAAATTTTTCCGAATTCGTTTTTCTTTCTAATAATTCTTCATATAAATTTGCCAAATCACCTAAATCATCATATATTATTTTCTTTATAGTAATCATCGTTACCCCCTATTATTTCCTTAATTTCAATTGTAAAAGAATATTTTACAAGTTCGTCATATCCAAGTTATTCATTTCCACAGAACTTATCAATTAAGTATTCATTTTTTTAACTTCTTATTATAAACATTAGGTGCATTTACTACATTTCCTTCACTACCTTTAATGAAAACTATACCATAAAACACTAATTTTACAAATTTTTATCATTCCAAATATAATTTATTACTGATGTTTCATTTTTTTCAAGCTTTTGTACCCTAATAACCTTCTAGAGCAATGCATGAGATGTTCCCAAGTTAATTTTCTATTGAGATTTTCACAATAAAAGAGTATACCGTAAACAATACATAGTAAACATAAATAAACACACTATTATTACTACATTTACACATAATTAATTGTAAATATTATTTAAATATAAGGAGGCCATACATTGGAAGATAATAACAATCATTTCTCTGTAAGAATGGAAGCAGATGACAAAAAGAAGCTCATGGAACTCATTCAAGGAAGTGGCAAAAGTAGTAAAGATTTAAGGAAGTAACTCGAGTTTCCGATCAATTAGAATTCGAAAAAGAAAGAACACTCCTGGAGCAAGAGAAGTTATTTAACAAAGAAAAGCAGGAGCAACAGGCAGAATCCTATGAAAAGGTATTAGAATACCAGAAGCAGGCTGAGAAGTTAATAAGAAGAATGCAAACACAGCAACAAGATCAAGATACAAAACAGATATAAAAATAAAATCCAGTATGAGTAATTAGAATAAGACCAAGTAGAGTATAGAGCGTGTTTTCTGCCCTATATGAAATGCAGTAGTACATTTACCCAAGGCAAATCGACCTCAATGTAATGGTTTAAATATTCTTAGCATCATATATGTATTATAGAGGGGGTTAATCTCTAATAATAAATAAATCTTTTTAGCTCTATCGAATATATAATTCTTTGCTTTTAAAGTTTTTCTTAAAGTTTTATCACTCATGCCAATTTCTTTAACAATATTTATTAAAGTCACTCCAGGAACAGTTTTGTTTTATAAATGTCTCAGGATCTTTTAGTTATATTTATTTAATTCTGTTTCAAATTTATTACATACATTCACAAGGCTTTCATAAACCGTTTGATCTACGCCGGGACAATGATTATATCTTTCTATATAATCTTTCATATTGCCCATTAAGTTTAAATAACCATTTAAATCATTTGGCATATTTTCTTTATTTGAATTTAAAACACTCATACAGTCAGAACTAAACCAACGCATAGCATCTTTTTCTTTTTCAGTAGCATTTGCCCATTGTTCTCTCCATTCTTTACGAACTATTCCAGGAGCTGTTGCCGGAGGAAATGATACTCTGTTTTTTTGAGCATCTTCAAAAGAGTAAGCTGAATTAAGCATATGACTTTTGTGTACGTTTCATAATCTTTTTTATCTTCTTCCTCAGTAATTTTTTTATCGGCAAGTTCAATATCTAAATTAATTTTTTCATTTCTATTATCTTTCAAATATTTATTTGTATAATTTCTTGATTGAGCCTGATTAATCGTTAAATTCATTATAGATCTCCTCCATTTGTATATAATAAGAAACCACGTTATTTTCACCATAAAAATTTTTGTACTTTATATTTTGTAAGTTTTCAAAAAAATCCGAATTATCACTGTATCTATAAATCTCGCTATAGCTAATATCCTTCCGTTTTTCATCATATCTGTTTTTTGCATAAGCTATACTTTCATTAATTTTGGCGACTATATCTTCATTTAGATTGGAAAAAGAAGACGTTAATGAAGACTTTCTGAAACATGTTTCTCCACTTGGATGGGAACATATAAGTAGTAATTTAGTGATTTTAAAAAATGTCTTGTTTTCTATTTTAAAGCATTATATGATGTTTATAGACATCGATGTACTTTATAAAGAAAGGAAGAATTATGAATATAGAAATTGAAAAAACTTCATTTTATAGAATTGCTTATATAAGGCAGATTGGATCTTATGGGCAGAATAATATTAAAGTAATGGAAAAATTAAAGAAATGGGCTAAGTCTAATGGACTGCTTAATGAGCAATCTATCATACTAGGAATTGCCCATGATAACCCTAAAATAGTAGAACCTGAAAATTGTCGTTATGACACAGGTATCGTTATTTCAAATGATTATTGCATTAGTGATGATTATATTAGTGATGGTAACATTGTTGGAGGAAAATATGCAGTTTTTAAAATAAGACATACAGCTGAAGAAGTTCAAAAAGCGTGGCTTGCAATTTTTCCGGAATTATTCAAGAAAGGCTATCAACTGGATAAGGCAAGAGCTATTCTTGAAAGGTATAAAATTGAAATGGTTAAAAACCATTTTTGTGAAATTTGTGTACCAATTCACTAAAGTTTAGTTTTAATAAATTAGAATTTAATAAAATACGTAGTCTTACGCATTAGTTGTGTCCCCTTCTTCATACTTTACAGCATAACAGCCACAAAATAGTAGTTCCGTTTTTGATTTATAGTTCATCAAAAATGTTATAATATTCCTAAATAGTTAGGTCGTAATCGTAAATTATTGTTGTGCGACGTAAAAAAATGTAAGGTAGGAGGGGAAAAGATTGATATGTATTCAGGTATGTTCCAAAAGAGAATGGTGGGCATTAAAAGATATTTTAAATATTAATCAAGATTTAATAAGTTTTACACCTTATGGTGAATATACGTCTAAAAGTATTGCAGGAAAGGAGTGCCTTTTCTATCATAGTGGTGCAACTAAAACAAAGTCATCAGGTGCTTGTCAATATGCAATAGATAAATGGAAACCACAGTTCATCTTTGTTTTAGGAACGTGTGGAGGAGTTTTAGATACTCTAAATCCATTAGATATTGTAATTGCTAATAAAACAGTTCAGTATGATTGTATTATTAGGATGGATAAAAAAAGTCCTATTTTTTTTGAAGGTTTTATTGAAGCGATAGATAATTCGTGGATAGATTTTGAAAGGTTATCACTAAATATTTTTGAAGGCTTAATTGCTACTGCTGATCAAGATTTAGGAAAGGAGCAGATGGACAATCTATGTAGTGAAAATGTATTATGTGCAGATTGGGAATCAGGAGCAATATCTCATATTTGTAAATTAAATAAAACTAAATGCTGTATTTTAAGAGGAATAACTGATATTCCAAGAAAAGATGATATTAATTCAGATACAAAGCAAGGAATAGATTATAAAATAAATACTCCTTTAATAATGGAGAAATTAATCAATACGCTATTACCAGAACTTATACAACAACTACATTAAATCCAATACTCATTCACAATCTTCATATATTGTTCACTAACTACTAAAAATGATAATGGAAACAAGATAAGCCACATATTGGAATTAATATCCAGCATGTGGCTCATTTTTACATGTATGTCAGCTGTACCCGGTTTATCTTTCTATTTTTTTATGCGACAAAATTAGGCTTTTAAGTTTGTATAATAATAGTAATTATTGATATATCTAAAGTTTAATCACTAAATGATAAAATGAAAGAAGGAAACAATACAATAATGTTGAGACATAAATGCAAATGCAGATTATTTTTTTATCAAAGGTATTTGTAACTCGGTAAGCCATTCATCTTCGTTTTCTTTATTCCAAATACCATCGATATAGTTTTCTCGTGGACTGTCAACAATTACATATCCATTATCTTCACTCCACTTAAAAGCAAATGCATATGCCTTTGCAAGTCCAGCATATCCTCCCTTATGCATAACGGAAACTGCAGATACACTTTCAATCTTTCTAAATTTAATATCACCAGTTTCTTTACCCATTTTTTCTACCGCTTCGCAAAATTCAATGTTAATATCTTTAACTTTGTATTCATTGTCTAGATACTTAATGAAGCAATACTCAGGAACAGTACATTTCAATTCAGGATTTGCCGCAACAATTTCTTCTCCGATTGCCGGTATGAGCTCAAAATACGAGTCATAACTTGATACTGTCATCCTCTTTGAATAGACTATACACTCTGGTAATTCTTTTAAAATCGCTTGATAATTCATAATTAACTCATCCTCTTTCCCTTGTAATATAAATTCAATTCGAGAGAGCTGTGCATTACTTTGCGCGATAGTATCTTCAATTTCACTTTTTCGTTTTTCCAAAATCAATTTTATACTGTGTCCAGATATAATCAGCTTTATTTCATCAATTGATAAACCAATTTGGCGAAAAGACTGGATTTTGTGAAGTTTTACTAACTGTTTAGTCGTATAAAAACGATAGTTTGTTTCCTCATCTACAAATTCAGGTTTTAATAAATCAATTTCATCATAATACCTTAATGCTTTTACTGTAGTTTTAGTAAGTTTGGAAAATTCGCCTATTCGAAACATATTCACATCTCCTTTCCTTGTAAATTAAGATTACAGTATCCTCTAAAGGGAGTGTCAATAGGTCTTGTTAAATTGAGTCTTAATCCCAAAAATCCTCTATTTCCTTCATAATTTCACTTGCAGGTGTCAAAGTAGCTTCTACAATTGATTTTCCTGTCTTTTTTAGATAATGCTTAACCATATGATAACCACAAGCATATCCTGCACAATATGGAAGTCCTACAGGGAAATAGCCTCGTAACTGTGCCATTTCATCACCATAAAGATACGCTGTAATGTTATCAAACCCTGTTGCATTTAAGCCATTTTTGATAATTGGCTTGATATAATTATTAAGATTTTCTATATCCGTTTTACTTACCCAAGGTCCAATCATATCCTCACCAAATAGTGAGGTAGCAAAATTTTCAGCGAGTCCCTCACTAATCATCATTTCTGCTAATGTAATATTATTTTTCCATTTTTCAAATTGAAAACGCACATTATGATTACATTCGTGAGCTAAGGCTACAGGAAGTCTTTTAAGTGTATACTCATTTGGAACGAGGGATATAAAAATATATCCTGGGATACCTCCATCACCGCAATAACCATCATTCATAACCATATATGGACTTTGAGGATTACCAAGTAAAATTGAAAACATATAATCTTTTACAGGCAACTCATACCCAACTTTCGTAAAACATTCTAAGGAATTTTTAATTGTATTTTCACAAGTATGCCATAAATTTTGCTCTGAAATCATCTCGATGTTTTTCTTTTGTTTATCATCTACCTCTGATGGTGGTAAAAATCCCAACATATTACTTGCCATAACTACATCATAACCACATTTTTGTGATGATTTTATAGGCACATTAATGCAAGACCACTTAAATTCAAAAGGCTTCATCATTTCATAGCGATAAATGTCATCTCGTTTTTCCTTTGGTGAATTCATCATTTTTTTATAAATTTTATCTGAACGCATTAGTGTAATATTCATCTTACCATCCCCTTTGTAATATTAATATACACTATGACGTAACGTGATAGTCAATAGGTTTTACAAAACAAATAATATTAAGTAAATTACTCTTTAAAATGATAACTAAATAAACTATCCTTTAGTGTTATTCCAACAGAATTTTTATCCTAGGATCATCTTTGACAAAATCAAGAGTTTTATCTTTTTTAAATGCACCTTTTACTGTTTTTTCATATTTATCTTTGTCCCAACTACTATTAACATTAATTTTTATATGCTTATAAAGCTTTGACTTCATAGAACCATCTATGCTACTTGCTTCATTTACCATATTTATAATCATTTCTATCGCTTTTTCTTTATCCTGTTTTTCTCTTGCATGCCATAAATCTAATGAATATTTATGGTATGCTCCTAAATCAAATGCATCAGCAACCTTTTTAGCACGCTCTATGTATTCTTCTGCCTCACTAAATTTCTTTTCTTTATATGACAGATTTATCATTAGAGATAACGCCCCAAAGGTTTCATGAGCATTTTTCCTTAATTCACCTTCATAAATACCATAAGCTTCATCAATTTTTCCGCTACTTTCATATAATAATGCCTGTTGAATTTTTTTATCCACCTCTACTTCTGGAATTTTATCTAATAATTCTTGAGCTTTTTTATACTCTTTTTTAGCCCTATACATTGCTGATAATTCTAATTTTGCCATAGAAGCTGTCTTTTCTTTACTACTTGTTGCTACAAGTTCAAGCCAAACAATGATTTTTCTTTCATATTTATCTTTTTCCTCAATTTGAGGCCCTAATAAATATATCCTTAATACTACTGATATCCAATATATCAACTCATCGCAATTTGGATATTTTTTAATTAAATCACCGGCCTTTTCAAAAGCCTTTTGGATTCCCTCTTTTGAGGCCATTTCACCTACCTCTTTTGTAAGCTTTTTTACTTCTACATCTGTTAATTCCTCATTGAATGCTAATAAAGTATTAACATCAATTTTTAAAACACGTGCTAGAGGTGCTAACAGTGATATATCTGGGCATGATATTCCGCTTTCCCATTTATTGACTGCTGGTGCACTTATATTTAAATAATTAGCAACTTGCTCTTGAGTAAGATTTTCCTTTTTTCTATAATTTCTAATAACCTCACTTATTCTCATAAAATTGACTCCTCCATTTATTTGTTCATTTAATTAACCTAGGACTTCGTTAATTAAATTATATCAAAGCTATATACCTTAAACAATTGAAGCATTTTCACCTTTTATTCATAAAAATTAACCATTAGTTAATTTAATTTTCCTAATAAAAGTTATGAATGTTTCAAATAATGTAAACAAATATGTACACAAAAGTGTAAACACTGAGAGTTGAAGTTCAGCTACTTATTGAATTTCATTGGTAATATATTTAATTATGAGTACTTTTCACGTCAGTTTTTTATATTTGGTTCAATATTAAAACAAGTTACATTTTTTTTGATCACTTTCATGAATTTGAAGCAGTTTCAGGTCTACCAATACCAGTTGGCAATGGTAGGCATGTTCATTTTGTAAGGGCTAAAACTACTGTCGTTAATGGTCATTTTCACGAGTTAATATTTGCTACACTTATAGAAGCTCCAATATTTGAAGAAGAAGCTTAGTATAAATGTAGTTAAGTTAAGACATTGCGGTAAAACGCAGTGTCTTCTTCATTTTTTTGAGTATTGATTTCCAATAACTTTTGCATCAACTCTCATAAATTTTAAATTCGCTATTTTAATGAAAACACGAGCTTTGTTATGGATTTTTCTAAGATTTTACAACAAGTTGTATCTGCTAATATTACTATAAAAATAAGAAGAAACCATTACAAATATTTATGTATACATAAATGTAAACATTAGTGTAAACTTAAGGAACTTGAAATTCATAGGAGAGTAAAAATCACAGAAGCTGGCAAACTAGGTAAAACTGTTTTTGAATATGAAACAGAAGAAAATAGCAATACTAAAAAAGATATCATAAGTGTTAATGATATAAATGTTTCAAATAATGCAAACAAAGATGTAAACAAAAATGTAAACACCGAGAGTTAAGGTGTTACTTATAACCTACATTTTTTTAGATAGATAATAAAAAATAACAACTCCACAAATATATTTGAACACAATTACACCCCAAATGGTAAAAATAATCCATTTCTCAACGCCTATGAATGTAAATACTATATTTAAAATAATTAATACAACGAAAATTAACATAATATGAATCATAATCATGTTGTATCATTGTTTAAGATTATAATCTTTTCCTCATTCATTGAATTTAATAGGGCTTCGGTATTATCTTGTTATTTCTGATTGAAATGCTATTATAGCATTTCCTGAAATTTTAACTTCTACAGGTTCTTTATTTTCTATCTTTACCTCAACGTCGATAATCCCTGGTCGGTTTATAGCTTCACCCTGTTTAGCTTTGAATCTAAATAAAGAATTATTATGATTAACCAATTTGTGATGGACCAGATATGCACCCAAAGGGCCATTCGCATTACCAGTTACAGGATCTTCATTAATGCCTATTGCAGGAGCAAACATTCTACCATGTATTAAAATATCGGTATCCTGAGAATTAACTGTGAAAACATAATAACCATTGCACTTAATATCGTTGCTCAATTTAGAAAGTGCATCATAATTTGGTTTCATCTTATTTAAAGTTTCAATGCTTTTTATACCAATCATAACCTTAGAATGACCTGTTGAAACTATCTGTATTGGATAATCTTTTAGCAAATCTTTACTACTTATATTTAACGCCAATATAATATTTTTTATATTTATTTCATCAATAATTGATCCAAATTCAATTTTCCCTTGTGTCATAATAATTTTATAATCATCATTTTCTTTTACTATATCAACAGGTAAAATTCCGGCACCAGTTTTATGATAAACCCTAGAAGTGACAAGCTTATTTTCAATAGCACGAGCATAGTGAGCTGCAATAGTTGCATGTCCGCAAATTGGAACTTCATTTGTTGGCGTGAAAAACCGTATGTGAACATCATACTCATTATTATTTGAAGATAGAATAAAAGCTGTTTCAGAATTGTTAAGTTCCCTAGCTATTTTCTGCATTTCATCTGGAGTTAATCCATCAGCATTTGTTATTACTCCAGCTGGATTTCCTGCAAATTTCTCCTTAGTGAATGAGTCAATTTGGTATAAATGATATTTTTTAATCATAATAATCTCCTTTTAAAGATATTCAAAAAATATGAATTGTTATTATATATGTGATTATGGTTTTAAATACAGCTGCATTATATAATTATAGGATAGTAATATAATAATACAAGTGCGCACTCTCCAATTAGTTACTAACCATTTTGAAAAAGGGTCAAAACATGGAAAAGATATTTTAGCCGAACTGTGCCTTTTGGGAAAGAAGTATATGAATATACTTTTAATAACAACTATAGTGAGCAGGTAAGCTCTTCAATATGCTGCTTATTTAGTTAACTCAATATCCATTAATATAGGTATTCGATAAGCTATAACTATTGTATTTTTTTATACAGAGAACTTATTACTTCTATTGTACATATATTATTCTGTTAATCTTATAGAGGTTGATACAGAAACAAGTAGTGAGGTGGTCTAGATATCAGTAAAATATAAAATTGAAAATGGAACTTATGTTAATATTAAAAATATAGTCAAACTGACACGAGCTAACTCTAGTTTTAGGAAAAGACTTAAAGCAGCTCCTGAACTAAAAAAATGGGATTGTAAGCAATCAACAGGTATATTAACAAGATCAGCATTACGTAATCTATTGTTTAATAATGTAGTATCAAAGATAATACTATCATTTGATATATTTTAAATAAGTGAATCAGTTTGAAAGGTGAGTAAATGACCGTTAAATCAACAGCTATTGTTGTATAGTAACAGTATAGTAACAGTATAGTAAGTATAGTAGGGGTGCTCCAATCTAGCTTGTACCAACGTCTGTCAGCGACAAAAGGTGAGTAAATGACTGTAGAAAGGTGAGAAGATGACCGTTAAGGGGTGAGTAAATGACTGTAGAGGGGTGAGTAAATGACCGTAGAAAGGTGAGAAGATGACCGTTAAGGTGAGTAAATGACCGTTGTTATTAAGGTGAAATGATTGGTTGCATTTCACCTCCTCATTTGGTAAAATATTGTTAATAAGCTTGTACAGGGGGATTACATATGAAGAAGAAGGGTGAATTAATAGCAGTAAGACCTGAGAAGGTCATAGAAGCTAGGTTTGCTTTAACATCGCGTCAAAATGATATTTTAGATATGCTTTTTACTCAAATTGAAGATGATCATAATGTAGAATACAGTATTGATATTAACAAATATAAAATGCTATATAATATTAAAGATAAAAATAATATTTATGGTGATTTAAAGAAAGCGGTAAAATCCTTTGAGGGTAAAGGGTTTTTAATAGTAGATAAGGAAAAGAATGAAGAAATATATTATCCCTGGTTTTCTAAAATACATTATAAAAATAAAGAGGGTAAAATTTTATTAAGAATTGATGGTGAACTTAAAAGTATGTTTCTTGAAGTTAAGAAAAGAATTTACTATCATATTAAATACACATTAAATTTTAGTTGTATTTATAGTAAAAGGTTTTATTATTACCTAAAGAGCTATGAGGACACCGGGTGGCGAATAGATAACCTTGACGCACTTAGAGATAAACTTCAATGTCCTAAGAGTTATAAAAAATATTCTGATTTTAGGCGATTTGCATTAGAACCAGCGCATGAAGAAATAAATAATAATTCAGATATTAAGTTTAAATATGAGGAAGTTAAGACTGGAAATAAAGTTACGGCTCTTAAATTTTCAATTAGATCATCGAAATGTGAAGAGACTTACAAAACGGTTTCCAAAGAGATTGCCATAGATAGTGCGAAAGATCCAGAGATTATACAGGTACAAAACATATTTTCAAGTGATATTACACCACTTGAAGCAAGAAAACTTTTAGATGTATCAAAGGGTGACATAGAGTTAATAAAAGGAAAATATAAAATTTCAAATAGCCAAGGTAAAATAAATAATATAGTAGGATGGGTAATTGAAGCTATTAAAAAGGATTATGTGCCCCAAGTAAAACAAGAGGTATTTAATGATTATCCACAAAGGGAATATGATTTTGAGGATTTAGAAAAAAAACTTTTAGGATGGTAGTAAAATTAGTGCCTTCATATAATGGCGCTAATTTTACTACTTTGCAATACTTTTATGAAGAACTTAATATAAATTAAGGACAAATCTATATGATAAAGTTATTATAATGAAGATTTTGATTTAAGAGAGTAAGCTTTGCCAAGTACCGTTGCCGACAATTCCATCAATCACTAATTTATTGCTTCGTTGATATTGCTTAACAAGTCTTATAGTTTCATTTCCATAAATACCATCGATAGCGCTGCCAGTTCTCCATTGAATATATCTTATAGCTGTTTTATCTCCCGTAGACTCAATGCTACATAGGGGCTTTTCCATAATAGTTTTAACTCCGGATAACACTTGTGGTCCACATATACCATCGATAGAAAGGTTAAGTATTTGCTGGAGCTTTTTAATAGTACCTATGGTTAATGGACCACTGGCTCCGTCTACAACTAAAACATTATTATTTATATCTCTTATTTTCATAGAGTTTAAGCATTTTTGTAGATATCTAATATCTACAGAAGTTGTGTGTTCAGATCTAGGAGCGCAGTCATAAAGATAAAGCTTATTTTGCTCAATTATAGCTATTAGTTTTTCAGGGTACTCCTTATCTGTACAGTAACCCGAGTTATAGACGTTCTGGCAAGTTTCCTTGTAGTCTTTAGATGTTATTACAGATTTGTACCTGGTAAAGCTTAAAAGCCTTCCATGGTCCAGTATGCTGTCTTCAATCGTATCATACTTTCTAAACCTGCATACCATGGGAGTGCTCACTCCATTTATAAATTCATGAGTGTTAAATTCTTGAACTTCATATCCGCAGCCTTCTGTCCATTTGATACCAAAGATATTATTACCTTTAACATATTGCAGCCAGCCTGTTTCTAGTATGGCTTGAGCTATGGTTAATGAGGGTAGTATGTTGTATTTTTCATAGGATAGTAAGGCTCCTGGTATTAGGCTTTCTATTATTTTGGTTTTGTCCATTGGTGATTCCTCCTTTAGGGTTTTACTTATATATATGGAGGAAGGGCGAGGTTTTGAAAGTTGGGGAAGAAAATTTTATTATATAAAGCGAAGGTAACACAATATCGATTGATTTACATTCAGATTGTATTTTAGTTAAAAAAAATTACTAACTTTTAAGAGCTAGTAATTTTTTATTAAAGCATTGGTTTATATACGTTGTTAAGCACTCAGTTAAATTTAACTGAGCAATTACACTTTTGAATGGATCCTTTTGATTCATTAACACTTTATTTTATGAACTTCTTTTATGAAAATGTATAATTGTTAGTCCTATTGGAAAGGAAAGTAAAATACATATAGAACTACCATATAACAGATAAGTATTTGTATCCATAAAAAATAAAGCATATAAAAGAACTAAACATGGAGTTATTGTAATTGACATTGCAATAGTAAATCGAGTTTTATTCATAGTCTTTATATTGGGTAAGCATAATATTAATAATGCAATTATAACTACTCCATTACCTATTTGACTAATTAATGTGAAACCAAGTTTAGATAATACAAAAGACAAAATCAATAAAATAAAAATTATGATTACTGAAATGGAGTTTTTTTTCAATGCAATAATATCCTCCTTTCATAGTTTATTAAATTATCACCATCCTTTAATTTTGATTAATATATTAATTCCTATAAATAAAAAATATAAAGGTAATTAGAAAGTTGAGGCTAACTAATTACCTTTGTATCTAAAACCTATGTCAAAATAAAGGTAATATCATATTACTTTAATTTTAACTAAATATCAATTATTGTAAAGTGAAAATCATGCATAAAGGGGTGTATATTCTCAATCAGACACCTTTTATGCAGAAAAATAGAGACTTATTGCATATTAAAAAAGCTGGAATGAAGGTATAGGCTAGCTAAGGGGGTAAGCAAAACATCGTGAAATTTTATTTCACGACATTGTGTTTTTTGATTCTTAATATATAACGTACTTTTTTATCCCAATCTTAGTAAACCCAATTTAAAATTATATATAAAATGTAAGTTAAAAATAGTATAATTAACCATATATTTATCTCATAATCGTAAAATATTGTTGAGTAAGGATTATTCATATAATTGGGGGTTAGAGAAATGATTGGATTAAAAAGAGGTACTGTTCAACTAGAAAATCATTCTATAGAGTGGGAAGAAAATGCGAAAAAAACAATTGAAAAATTAATGGATATTTTTAATGGTAAAGCAGTAGATATTCAGCATATAGGAAGTACCGCCGTAAAAGATCTGAAGGCCAAACCCATTATTGACATTGTGGTGGGAGTAAAATCATTTTACGATGTGTTAGAAGTGATTCCAGTTTTAAAAAATAATGGTTTTATACATAAAAGTCTTAATGATAATGAAAAGCATATGTTTTTTTCCAGCGGAGATTATGAAAAAGATATTCGAACACATCACATTCATGCCAATATTTATGGGGATGATGAATGGAATAATTATATTAAGTTTAGGGATACGCTTAACAAAAATCAAGGTATAAGTGGTAGAAGAGGAGTGATCTTTTGAAAATTATAAGTACATCTTTAGAAGAAGTAAAAATTCTTGAATATGAGTTTAATACTGATAATAGAGGACTTTCCTATCCGCTATACTGCAAAAGTGAATTGGAAAAAGAAGAAATTCACTTTAATTATATAGAGGAACGTATATATTGTTCTGAGAAGGCAGGTACACTTTATGGCATACATTTTCAAAATAACCCAAAACCACAGGCTAAACTATTATTTTGCATTAAGGGTAGGGGAATTGATTATGCTATTGATTTACGAAAATGCTCTTCTACATACTTAAAATGGATTAGTGTAGAATTGAGTGAGGATAATCGAAAACAGATATATATTCCTAAAGGGTTCGGTCATGCTTTTATTTCACTGGAACATGATACAAAAAACATTATGCGTTTTGATGAGCCATTTGATTCTCGCTATTCAAGGCAAATTGCATATAATGATTCTGAAATAGGACTTATATACCCAATTGATAACCCAATACTGGCACCTCATGACATTAATGCACCTACATTGGAAAATAGTGATTTAAATTTATAAGTAGAATTATAAGTATAAGCAGAAAATTAAAATTTATTAGAATTTTATAAAAGATATGGTTTTTACAAAAGGATTATAATTTTGGAGCAGATAAATGATTAGGTTTATCTGCTTATTTATAAAGTTCGTTTTTTTTATCTACAAAAGCGAACTTTGGCTATATGACTAACTTACACGACCTTACTATAAAATAAACGAACTTTAAGTTGATGTAACACTAACTTTATTAAAAAACAATGAGAATTATTGATATATTCCTTAACGTTTGATGTACTCCTTTATTGAATAGCATTCAATTTTTATTAACCTTATTATGATTTAGCCTCCATTGTATAGATTTTTGAACTAACTTATAATAAAATCATCAAAAGGTTTTAAATTTAACAAATGGAGGTTTATATGAAAAATCTAAATATTGGTGATACAATATTGCGTTGTAGAAAAGAAAAAGGCATTACACAAGAACAACTATCAAATATGGTAGGGATTTCGGCTGGTGCTGTTTGTAAATGGGAAACTGGGAACTCATTTCCAGATATTGAACTACTTGCACCGCTTGCACGTGCATTAAATATTTCATTAGATGAACTATTGTCTTTTAATTCTAAACTGTTAGAAGATGATGTGATTAACATTAAGAAAAAATTGACAGAGGTATTTATACAAGAAGGCTATGACGCAGGATACGAAAAGTGCAAAGTACTTTTAAATGAATACCCTAATAGCGTGTATCTCAAGTTAACAATTGCTGAACTTATACAAATGTATTCAATGATGTACGCAGATAAGTCTAAGAAACTCTATGAATCAAGAATGGAATGTGCTCTTAAATTATTAGACCAAATTGTAACAAGCAAAGATGCTAAATATATGTCCAAAGCTCTATTTGCTATTGCCAGTATTCAAATGATGTTAGAAAACTATGATGAAAGCGAAAAAGCATTAAAAGAACTTTCAACCTCATCATCTATAGACCCTATGACAATTTATCCAATGCTTTTGCAACGACAAGGAAAAAATGATGAAGCTAAAGTCCAATGTGAAAATATGCTTTTATCACATATAATTCAAAGTACTTCAATGCTTACTACCATAGCTAATATATCTATTAGTACGCAAAACTATGAAAATGCACAAATATATATAGATGCTATTCGTAAAATACAAAGCATATTTAATGTGGGGTTACATTTAGGCGACTATAGTCTTTGCAAGTTATATATTAAAAAGCGACAATTAGATTCTGCGGCAAAATATTTTAAAATTTATGTTGAAGGTGTGATTTCTACTGAATACGATTATAGTAATAATAAATTTTTCAAAGATGTTCAATTAGAGGTAGCTGCAGAAAGCCAAAAATCCGTGAGAAAGAAAATGTACCAATCATATATAGATGATTCCGCATTAAACGTTTTAAAAGGATTGAAAGATTATGAGGAAGGTATTAGGCTGCTAAAAGCTAATCTTTATTAAGTATAAATAAGCTTATAAGCAATATAATAAAATCATCAATAATTACTATTATTATGCAAACTTAAAATTCTAACTTTGAGCTTATTATTAAATAGTTTTTATCGTATTATTAACAAATACCTATTTTAATTTTTATATATAATTGATGGTAATTATAGTATAATTAACCATATGCATGGTTTACAACAACACCATAAATCGAAAGGGGGGGTAATATGGCAAACAAAGAATTAGCTTTATACATAATGGATCAATTAGAAGGAGTGGAAGATATAAAATATATACCTATGATGGGTGGTTACTTGTTTTATTATAAAGGGAGAATATTTGGTGGAATCTACGGAACAGGCTTTATGGCAAAAATTACTAAAGCAAGTAAACATTATATGCCTGATAGCATTTCAGAAAGTCCATACGATGGAGCAAAGCCAATGTTGCATGTAGATATTGCCGATAATAGTGAGATATTAAAACAAATGGTAGTAACTATGTATGAAGAATTACCCGAACCAAAACCAAGAAAGAAAAAGATAAAAAAATAAAAGATGAGGATTCCAAAAATGAGTAGTTTTAGTTGTTGTGGTACTGAATGCAGTAATTGTGGTTGCTATGGAAACATGTGTAATGGATGTAATGAAATTGAATACATTTTATAGTAATTATGCTATGATTGAATATATATTGTTAGTCGAAATTATAATAAAATGTGAAGTAATAATAAAATGGAATTTGTATGGAGGTAATTTAAATGAACAGAATGAATATTATTTGTTTAGGCGTAAAAGATATGGAAAAATCAATTAGATTTTATCGTGATGGACTTGGATTCAAAACAGATGAAATAAGTAATAATCCAGAAATAGTATTTTTTAATACGTCTGGAACAATACTCGAATTATATCCAGTAAAACTATTGGCAAATGATATTAACAAAAACAACCCACCTGAAATCGCTACTGGTTTTGGAGGAATTACGCTTGCATATACTGCTAAAAGCAAGGAAGAAGTATGTGAGGTCATTGAACTGGCAAGAAGGTCAGGAGCGAAAATCGAAAAAGAGCCACAGGATGTATTTTGGGGAGGATATCATGCCTATTTTTCTGATCCTGACGGATACTATTGGGAAGTTGCATGGGGACCTAATTTTACATTTGATAAAAATGATATGTTGAAGTTTTAGTAATACATATTTTTCAAATATGTCGTCGAAAGTAACCCCCTATTTAATGATATGGGGTTACTTTATTAAGCGCGTATTTATATGTTGAATGTAACACAATACCAATTGAGTTACTTTCACATTGCTGCTATTACCCATTCTTTAAAGATGTAATTATGCTTAATTTATGGTAATTATGGTATCAAATATATATTTTTAGTCGTAATTGTAAAAATTTACGTAACATTTAAAGGAATTTAAAGTAAAGAAAAAAACACAATAATTTTAATTACTGAAAATAAAATTTAAGGAGATAGTAACATGATAGTTGATGAATTTGATGTATTTTTATTTGACTTAGACGGAGTCATTTATATAGGGAATGATCCTCTTCCAGAAGCAGTAAAATCGCTTAAATTTCTTCGTCGAAATAAGAAAACAATTCGATTTTTAACAAATAATCCATGTACAACACGTGAAAAAATAGCAAAACGCTTAAAGGCACTTGGAATAGAGGCAAGCAGCAAAGAAGTGATTACATCAAGTTGGGTAACTGCTCAATATTTACAAAATGAGAATATAAAAACTGTATTTGTTCTTGGTGATGAAAATTTAAAATGGGAATGCCAACAAGTAGGCATTAATATTGATGATACAATCAATGCAGAAGCAGTTGTTATAGGTTGGGATGATGATTTATGTTTTCATGACATTAAAAAATCAGTGCAATTAATTAATAATGGTGCAAAATTTATTGGGACAAACACTGATAGAAATTTTCCAAGTACAGAAGGTCCATTACCAGCAGTTGGAGCAATTGTAAAAGCCGTTCAAGTAGCAGCAGAAAAAATACCTGTAATTATAGGAAAACCATATTCATATATGTTTAAGAAAGCCCTTGAAAATTTAAAAATATTCTCTAGAGCAGTAATGGTAGGTGATAACTCATATACTGATATTTTAGGGGCACATCAAGTAGGAATACCAGCTATTTTAGTATCAGATAAAAAAACAAATAGATTTCCATCTGCTAGGGATTTTCGTAATCCTGATGCTACTATTCCAAACTTAAAAGGTTTATTTGACAATAATATAACCATAAAAAAATGGATTTCACCTTGTTTTTCTTGGACTAATGATGGTGTTAAGGCAGGAGTTGCAGGTATTATATTTGATAAATCTCAAAGGGTTCTTCTGATGAAGCGTGTAGATAACGGATTATGGGGTATTCCTTCAGGACATGTTGAACCTGGAGAAACTGTAGAAGAAGCAATTATCAGAGAAATTAGTGAAGAAACTGGTTTAAAAGTTAAAGTCAATCAATTAATTGGAGTTTATTCCGATCCTGTTTCGCAAGTTTTTTCGTATCCAAGTGGTAAAGTGAGTCACTTTATTACGACCTGTTTTGAATGTGAAGTTGTTGGCGGTAACTTAATTAAAAAAGGAGAAGAAACATTAGATGTGGATTACTTTGATTTTAATTATTTACCAGAAAATATCTTACCAATGCATCCAATGTGGCTTAAAGATGCTCTAAAAAAAGAAAAAGTTTCATATATACGTTAATAATATTTTTGCTTAATGCCACAACTGAAAAACCGGACAAATTTATTAGAACACTGTATTATTCAAAATTCGATTTTACGGTGTTTTTAACGTCACATTTTTCATATATGTTGACACAATTAAGCTCATATTTAATGATGTGGGCTTACTATATTGGGAGTATATTGATATTCTGAAAGTAACACAATAGTAATTGTGTTACTTTCACATTGTGGCTATTGCATATTCCTTGAAAATTTCATTTTGAATGTACAATAACGTGTTGACTTGTTACATTGAATGTATTCAAATAAGAAATATACACCATCGAAGTGATTACAAAAGTTATCTGCCTGGACATTCTATTGTTAAAATACCCTTTGCCCCAGGGGTAACAATTCCTAATATCTTCATCAGTTGTGTTTTTAGTAATTTCAGATCTAGGAGCAGAGTCATAAACATAAAGCTTATTTTGCTCAATTATGGCTATTAGTTTTTCAGGGTACTCCTTGTCTGTACATTAACCCAGGTTATAGACGTTCTGGCAAGCTTCCTTGTAGTCTTTAAATGTTATTACATATTTGTACCGGCTAAAGTTTAAAAGCTCTCCATGGTCCAGGATGCTTGCCTCGAGCGTGTCATACTTTCTAACCCTGCATACCATGGGAGTACTTACTCCATTTATAAATTCATGAGTATTAAATTCTTGAACTTCATATCCGCAGCCTTCTGTCCATTTGGTGCCAAAGATGTTATTACCTTTAACATATTGCAGCCAGCCTGTTTCGAGTATTGCCTGAGCTATGGTTAATGAGGGTAGTATCTTGTATTTTTCATAGGATAGTAAGGCTCCTGGTATTAGTCTTTCTATTATTTTGGTTTTGTCCATTGGTGATTCCTCCTTTAGGGTTTTAACTTTGGAGGAATGGAGAGGTTTTTAGATTTTGGGAAGATTATTTTATTATATAAAGCGAAGGGAACGCAATAGCAATTGATTTATCTTCGGATTTTGTTTTAATTTCTTATTAAAGCATTGGGTTATATGTGTTGTTAAGCACTCAGTTAAATTTAACTGAGCAATTACGCTTTTCAATGGATACTTTTGATTCAATATAATTTTCTCGTTATGTTGTAGGCCCTTTGCTATTTATTTATATTTAAAATTTAAAATATTTGTTGTAAAAGACTTGACATGTACCTTACAGACACCCTTATATTAAACATAAAGGTTAGCTAACTTTTAAGTTTACGGAGGTGCTATTAATGAATATTAAAGTTGTATCGGAAAAAACCGGATTGACCAAAAGGGCAATAAAATATTATGAAAGTGAGGGATTAATTAGTCCCTTAAAAAATAATGATAATAACTATAGGGAATATACAGATAATGATATTGTAAAACTTAATTTGATTGGTGCACTAAGAATTATAGACATACCAATATGTGAAATAAAGAGTTTAGTAAAGGGTGATAAAGGGCTACAGGACATTATGAATGATACTCTAATAAAAGTTACTGAAACTATAAACAATTTAGAAAAGACTAAACTTATTCTTAGCAATCTTATTAATAAAGAGACCAAGGATTACTATAGTATTGGTGAACAAGTCATAAGACTAAGAGAAACTTTAGAGCTTTCCTTAGCTGAAAAAAAGGAGTTTGTGTCAAACGCATTGATTAGAATTTTCCCTGGCAATTTCGGTGAGATTTTTGTGAGTAGATTTAAACCTTTTTTAAACATTACTATAGACAATAATGAAAAGAAAGAAGCATGGTTAAAGCTTGTAGAGGTTTTGGATAACTTGGATGAATTAAATGATAATGATGAATTAGCTAAAGGTATAAGCAGTATAGGTAATGATAAAATTCAATTTTTAAATGAAAAGTATCAAAATGATATAGTAAATCTTTTAAGTGGAGATATGGCAACGAGAGAAGAATATAAACAAAATATTATTTCAATGATAAAATTAATAAATGAAACTGGAGAAGACGAAAAGAATTTTACCGAAGCTATAATTAAATATTATGATATGTTTAATATTGGAGTACCTGAAAAAACTTTTTATTTATATTTAGAAATGTTAAATGAGGATTACAAACGATATACAGAAATCGATAAGGAAATATATATAGAAGCAATTGCTGAAATCAAAAATGAATTAAGTGATGATATTAAAAGTAAATTAGGGTTAAGTTCGGCAGAGTTTATTGAAAATCTAAAAAATTAAAGAGGTGGGGTTTAATGAATTTAGACATAACAGATATTATCCCTTATATAATCCCTTATATAATCGTAATTATACTTGGCCCATATGGTTTTATAAAAATTAAGAATTATATTAGAAAAATAGGAAGTAAAAATAAATAATATAAAAAACAACTTCAACCAATCACATATTTCTATATATGTGATTGGTTGAAGTTAGTTAAATATGCCTTAGTTTATTTGAAAAAAATATAGTGTTTTTTAAGAGGGGAAGCAAATGGAGAAGAAAAAATTTAATAACTTATTTATAGCAAGTCTGGTTATTGCTGCAATTATATGTTATGTATCAATTATTTTAGCTAAAAACGTAAGTGAAATATATTACTTGGGTATTATTATTTCTTTAGTCTTTGCTATGCTAGGACTAGTAGCAAGAAATAAAGCAATTTATTATAAAAATTTGCAAAGGATTAGAGAAAACTATGACGCTGGAAATAAAAGGGAAAGGAAATTTACAGATATTAAATTATTATTTGATGTATTGAAATACAAAGATCTGGAAGAGATATATGTTGATGACCAAACTTATTTAGATTTAAATATGGACAAAGTTTTTGAAAAGTTGGATAGAACTTTATCTTCTCCAGGAGAACAATATTTATATTACATTTTAAGAAATCCAATTTTAAAAGAAGAAAAATTAAGTAATAGAAATGATATTATAACTTTTTTCCAAAAGCATAAGGAAATAAGAGAAAAAATTCAAATGAGTTTTTTAAAATTGGGAAGACAACATAGTAATACTATAACGTATTTTTTATGGAATAAGATATATTATAAAACTTTCATGAAAACATTTCTATATCTTTTAACAATACTAGCTTATGGTTCTTTAATTTCAATAATATTTTTTGGTATTGGAAAGGTCTTTCCTCTTATAATTATAATCTTTGCGGTTAATGGTCTTCTTAGTGCTAAAATCAAAAGGGATATTGGTGGAGAAATTGTATCAATGGGCTATTTGGGTAAACTTATTAGACTTGCAGAGACTATTGGTGCAATAGATGATAAAGAGTTAAAAAAGTATACTTCAGTCCTTAAAGAAAAATCAAATATTTGCAAGACAATAACAAAGAAAGATGCCTCTATTAAAATAGGAAGAATTGAGGGCGTAGATATGTTCTACGAGTATTATAATTTATTCTTTTTGAATGAGGCTAGAGGTTTCTATAAAATAATAGATGAAGTTAAAATGCATAGTGACGATATAAGAAGTATTTATTTAACCCTGGGAGAAATTGACGCATTAATATCTGTAGCGTCTTATAGGGATGAACTTTTAGAATATTCACAGCCTAAATTAACAAAGGGACTTAAGGCAATAAAGATTAATAATTTAAAACATCCTTTAATAGAGAAGGCTATAGGGAATTCTTTAGCCCTAGACAAGGGTGTAATTATAACGGGTTCTAACATGTCCGGAAAATCTACTTTTTTAAGAGCTCTAGGCTTAAATGCATTATTTGCGCAGACTATTTTCACCTGCCTTGCTACAAGCTACGAAGGTGGATATTTTAACATAATATCTTCAATGAGTGTAAGCGATAACGTAACTAATGGAAAAAGTTATTATTTAAGTGAAGCAGAAGCACTCTTTAGAATAATTAATGCTTGCAATGATGAATTAACAAGCTTATGTCTTATTGATGAGATTTTTACGGGAACTAACCCTATTGAGAGAGTAAATGCTTCTGCTGAGATTTTAGCTTATTTGTCTAATCATAATTCATTGGTAGCAGTAGCTACACATGATCTTGAAATAGCTACTATGGTAGGAGATTTATATGAATGCTATTATTTTACTGAAAATGTTGGAGAAGATGGTTTAGAGTTTGATTATCAAATAAAAAGTGGCATATCATCTACTAGAAATGCAATAAAGGTACTTGAATTTATGGGATATCCACAAGAAATTATTTATAAAACTAACGAAAGAATTATAAAAAGTCAATTATAAAAATAGTGTGGTTTTTTTAAAAAAAAGAAGAAATAGATATTAATAAGTGCTATAGCTATATACTTAACGTATTAAAAAACTATAAATCATGCATAAATGGAGTGTATATTCTCAATTAGACTTGTGCACCAAAAGATAGTTTGAATGCTCATATTTTGTTTAGGGCATTCTTTACTGTTATTGGTATGTCAATGATTATGACCAATGTAGGCGCAGGTATAGGAACAGGTTTCAGTATGGAACTTATAAGAAATTTTCCAATCGCTTGGCCACGTAACTTTTGTATAGTTATATTTTTGGAATTGCTTATTGTACAGGCTATTGCAAGAAAAATGATGAGAATAATACACAAGAACCAAGATAATCGTCAAGCTAATGAAGATGTTAATGACAATAGGTCAACAATCATTTTTTTAACTAAAAAAGGAAAGGAGTTAGAGCCACGTTTTAAAGAAATTTCACAGGAACTATATAATATTGAATATAAATGTATAAGTGAAAATGAAAAAGAAGTTTTTCAAAGGGTATTAGAGAAAATTTATAACAACTTCTAAGTTAACATAAATTTTTTTATATATATACTTGGATATCAAAATATTTTAACTTTAGAGATTGTTGCTCAATAAAATAACAATAAATGATTATAAATCACAGGAGGAATTAATTATGAATAATTTAGTAATTTTTGCACATCCAAATCAAAAGAGTTTTGGAAAAGGGATAGTAGACGCAGTTGTAAAAGCATCAGAAAAAAAAGGTGCTAACGTAAGAGTTAGGGACCTATATGAAATCGGGTTTGACCCATTGCTTAAACCTTTAGATTTTACGGATTTTCAAAGTGGAAAAATTCCAGAAGATATTGCAGTAGAACAGGAGCATATTAAATGGGCAGATGTTATTACTTTTATTTATCCTGTCTGGTGGACTTCATTTCCTGCTATGCTTAAAGGGTATGTAGATAGAGTATTTTCTTACGGTTTTGCTTATGAGTATGTAGATGGGGTTCCAAATGGATTATTGAAAATCAAGAAGGGATTATTATTTTGTACTACTGGAACACCTAGTGAGATTTATGCTGGAAACGGAATGCATAATTCAATGAAACAGACTACTGATGAAGGTATATTTAATTTTAGTGGAATTAAAGAAGTAAAACATACTTTCTTTGGAGCAGTTCCAACTGCTACAGATGAAGCTCGTGAAGCTTATTTAAAAGAAGTAACCAAGATAGTTGAAGAAACATTGTAATTAGAATAAAAGGAGTATCAAGGGTAAAAAATTCCTTGATACTCCTTTATAGATTAGGAGAGTAAATATATGAGAAGAGAGGATTTACTAAATAAATTATTAGAGTATTTAATGCATAAAAATGGATAATTGAAGGCAATCGATATACCATATGACTATATTGAAAAACGAACACTACTTAGGAGATTAATGAACAGAAGAGAGCCAGAATATATAGACCCAAGTATCATTAAAATTCAAGATGAGTTGTTTTCGGAAGAATTGAACGATAAAAGTATTGTTGATCCATATGGGGTAGTGCTCGCAAAACGCGGATTTTATACGTTAAGACAGTTATTACCAAAAAAATCTTTTATCAAAACATTCTGAGTTAGAATTAATACATAATAGTTCTAACTCAAAAAGCATATAACATCAGCGTAAAGCAGTGATATATCTAGGGTTTAATCACCAAATGATAAAGCTCTTGTTTTTTTATTCGAAGCAAGTATAAAGGTAAATGTACTTTACGTAGATGTTCGTAATTGTTTTGTTATACTTTACACATAGAATTTTATGGGTATTTCTATTCTACGCAAAGGTATACCTTTACGTAAAATTATTTGGTTTAAGGCTATTATTTAGTCCTGTTGGTGTGCCCACTACAAGAATACAAAAAAGGACCCCTTGTCCATTATTTACAAAGGGTACTTAATATTTCCTTTCCTAGTATTTTTAGCACTTCTATCGATGCTTAATTAACTATTTTAAATATATTATCTACTGTATGATCTACTCGAACTACTTCTTGAACTACTTCTTGAATTACTTTTTGAACTACTGCTTGTACTTATATCTGATATACTTAAATTGCTATATGAATCGCTCAAATTACTATAAGATTTACTATTATATTCATCTTTCATTCTATATTTTTTATGACCTTTACATGATTCATTCTTTAAATGACCCATAAAGGCACCTCCTTAAATTCATATTTTATTTAGAGTAATATTAAGTTAACCTAGTTAACCTAATATATAGTATGCTTCAGCCCCCTATTTTGTTAGTAATTATTATTGATGATCCAAAAATATTTCTCCTATAAACTTCTCAAAGTTTTCTCTTTGTGAATATTTATTACCCTCATATATATCTGTTGTAGTTAATATAGTGTTATACTTCCTAGAACTTAAGGAAGGCATTTTTTCATATTCATCTTCTTCATATAAATCCCTTAAAGTCTCACCTATCCATAAAAGGTTTTTATAGTGTTTTCCGTTTGAAAATCCTCTTATTATAGATGGATCATTATTTCTAAGACCAAAGAATAATGATTTAGCCAGCCACCCTCTGCCAGCTCCGCCACTTCTTGTAGTTTTAGTTAAAACAGAATTTATATATGGTGTAAATTCTGTAAAACTTCCTTTGTGTGTCTTTATACCAGCTATTGGATACCATAGCCCCTTTATTTTTCCACTATTTGTTCCAGAAGATCTGTAAAAAGATAAAGTTACTGTTTCCATGTCTTCATTAAACATAATACCTACATCTATTAAACCTATCATCCTAAAAGGATCTAAAGTGTAGACATTTGCCCTAAAGCTTTTAGCATACATTTTATATATGCCAACTGAATTTGGCATTATAGATTCCTCCTTATTTTAGAATGAAAATATCTTTTTTTATATGCCAAAAACGAAATTTCATTTATTTACCTCATTAATTTTCTTTAATTCTTCTAGGTCTTTCCTGATTTCTTCAAGATTTTTATACTCATCACCAATACCCATAAGCTTCTTTAAAAAATGTCTTTCCTCCTCTATTAAATCAAGTTCTTCGTACCAAGGCCTTTCTTCTTCTGAATCTTCGCCGACATAAGATGAATAATATAAATGAATTAAAAAATCTGAAAAAAACCAATAATCTATTTTCTTTGTATATCTTTTATTATCTATGAATCTTGCCAATCCAAAGTCAATTAATAATAATTCTTTTCTTTGATTTACAATTACATTAGAAGCTCTAATATCTCGGTGTACAATATTTTCATTATGCAAATTTTCTATCAAATCTAAAAGCTGATCAGCAATTTCGTAAATGTCCTCTTTGGTAAATTCATATTGGGTCTTAGATAATATTTGCTGAAAAGTATTTCCCTCCATATACTCTAATATATAGCCTTCTCTATACTCATCTTCAAATCTTGAAATAAATTTAGGGAAACCAGAATAGTTATCTAAATTCCTCAATATCTTTTCCTCATAAAACAATTTTTTTCTAGTATTTTCAAGTTCTTCTACCTTCAATTGTTTTATTACACATTTTTTACCTTTATCATCTATTCCTAAATATGCAATACCATAACGTCCTTCACCTAAAGATTTCTCAATAATATATTTTCCTATCACTTCTCCTTTGTTATAATGCTTGTCCATATTTATATCACCTATATCCTTTTATAACATAACCAATTTACATATGGTTTAATATATATTATTCATTCACAGCTATAATGTTAAACAAAAGCGTAAATTATTGTGATTACCCTTTACCCCAGGGGTAACAATTCTATCTCCAGAGCCTTCTGTCCATTTGATGCCAAAGATGTTATTACCTTTAACATATTGTTTCTAGTATGGCTTGAGCTATGGTTAGGGATGGTAATATCTTGTATTTTTCATAGGATAGTAAAGCTCCTGGGATTAGGCTTTCTATTATTTGGGTTTTGTCCATTGGTGATTCCTTTAGGATTTTAACTTATATATATGGAGGAAGGACGAGGTTTTTAGATTTTGGGAAGATTATTTTATTAAAGCATTGGTTTATATGCGTTGTTAAGCACTTAGTTAAATTTAACTAAGTGCTTACGCTATTGAATGGATACTTTTGATTTTAATGCAATACCAATAGATCGAAGGAGCATTCACTCACCTATTAGGTTGTATGCTTTTTTTATTTATATATAAAGTTAAAGCAACATCATACAAGAACTATTTACTTATTTTTGTTATCATTAAAGACAGATAAGTAGAAAGGAGGATTATAAATGCAAAATGAAACTCGAACAGTTTGTTTTGATACAGATTTGAATATAGAAGCTTATAATTTCAAAGGCATTATGCAAAAATTTCCAAACCATTTTCATGAGTATTATGTTATTGGCTTTATTGAGAGTGGGCAACGATATCTATCTTGTAAAAATAAAGAATATATTATTGAAACTGGTGATTTAATTCTGTTTAATCCTCGTGACAACCACACCTGCAAACAAATTGATGGTAGAAAACTTGATTACCGCTGCATCAATATTGAACCTAATGTAATGAAAAGAATTGCACTTGAAATAACTGGCAAAGATTATCTGCCTTATTTTACGGAAACTGTCCTATTTCACAATGATTTAATAGCTTCCTTGCGTGAGTTACATCATATGGTAATGCAAGAACAAAAAGATTTCAAAAAAGAAGAAATATTGTTGTTTATAATTGAAGAATTAATAATTGAATATTCCAATGTGATTGAACCAGTTGAGCCCCTGCAAATAAATGTGGAAATAAAGGTGGTATGCGATTATTTAGAAAAAAACTACATGGAAAATATTAAGCTAAATGATTTAAGTGCTTTAACTGGCCTAAGTAAATATTATTTGTTACACTCTTTTACCAAACAAAAGGGAATATCGCCATACAGTTATCTTGAAACAATTAGAATTGGTAAGGCAAAGAAATTTTTAGAGCAGGGGATTACTCCAATAGATGTTGCATTACAAACAGGGTTCACAGATCAAAGCCATTTTACAAACTTTTTTAAAAAACTAATTGGACTTACACCAAAACAATACATGAATATTTTTATAGACAAATGTGGGAGGACAGAGAATGACTGACAAAAAAATAACCCTAGGGCATCTGGCGGCACTTATTACAATTTTGATTTGGGGAACAACTTTTGTTTCTACTAAAGTATTATTGAAAGAATTCACGCCGATAGAAATCTTATTTTTTCGATTTACTATTGGTTACATAACATTATTGATAGTATACCCACACCGAATTAAAACTTTAAATGTTAAACAAGAACTATATTTTATAGTAGCGGGGCTATTCGGAGTAACTTTGTATTTTCTTTTAGAAAACATTGCATTAACATATACACTTGCGTCCAATGTGGGTGTCATTATTTCCATCGCACCATTTTTCACTGCAATTTTTGCACATCAGTTTTTAGACTCTGAAAAACTGACACTACGCTTTTTTATTGGGTTTATAGTGGCTATATTAGGAATTATCATGATTGGATTCAATGAAAATATTGTTTTAAAGTTAAGTCCTTTAGGTAGCATATTGGCGGCACTTGCTGCAATTGTATGGGCTGTTTATTCTGTTCTTATGAAAAAAGTCAGCGAATTTCATTACAATACCATCGGTTGCACACGCAAAGTGTTTTTTTATGGATTGTTTTTTATGATTCCTGCCCTATTCATATTTAATTTCAAGATGGATTTAAACAGGTTTACCAATATGTCTAACCTGCTTAATATTTTATATTTAGGTTTTGGTGCGTCTGCACTATGTTTTGTTACTTGGAATTGGTCTGTCAAAGTATTGGGAGCCATGAAAACAAGTGTATATATTTATATAGTGCCTATAATTGCAGTTGTTTCGTCTGCTATTTTGTTACACGAAAATATTACAGGAGTTGCAATTGTAGGAATCATTCTTACATTAGCAGGTCTTTTTATTTCAGAAGGAAAACTAATTATAAAATTAAGGAGAGAAATATATGATACCACAACAAGATAAGAAATGCGTTATAGTAATAGATGAAAACATTCCATTAGGAATACTTGCAAATACTGCCGCAATATTAGGTATTACGTTAGGAAAACATATCCCTGAACTTGTTGGTGAAGATGCTATTGACGCTTCGGGACAAACACATTTAGGTATTATTAAAATACCTGTTCCAATTCTAAAAGGGAACAAAGAAATACTTAGAGAATTGAGGAATAAATTATATACTTCTGATTTCGATGATGTTATTGTAGCTGACTTTTCTGATGTTGCACAATGTTGTAATATTTACAGCGAATATTTACAGAAAATATCAACCGTATCAGAAAAAGAGCATACCTATTTAGGTCTTGTTATCTGCGGCAATAAGAAAAAAGTTAACAAGCTAACGGGAAGTATGCCCTTGTTAAGATAATGAACTATTGATAAGTTGAATGGTATTTTGAAGTGGAAATAATGCATAAATGGAGTGTATATTCTCAATTAGACACCTTTTATGCAGTTAAAATAGTGAATCAGTGCATATGTAAAGGTATGAGTGAGGGTATAGGCTAGTTATAGAGTATAAACAAATGTAGTGAAGTTATGTTTTCACGACGTTTGTTTTTTTATCTTATATTATACTTACTTAATAACTAGCCTATAAATCAATATATCAATTACAGTTGTTTTAGTTGTTTTCTTATATTAAAATAATTAAAACTCAAAATATAGAAATTAGTTAAGGATGCTATGTTTGTTGTATATCTTTTTCATAATCGTAGTTTATAAATTTCTTAAAAGATTTTACAAAGTAAAATGGAATTATTATAATAACCACCAAAAATAAGGAAACTGAAATAATAACTCTAATTGAAATAAAACCAGCTAGTACACCGCCAAGCGCCATGGCAAAGGGAGTAAGTCCTTGAGTAGTCATACTCATAAAAGCCATTACTTTCCCTATCATTTCCCTAGGTGACGCAGCCTGTACTGTAGATAATAGAATTACATTTGCAATTGAATTAAACAATCCGCCAATAAATAAGAATATATCCATAATCACAAAAACCGACTGATTTATTGCAATAATAATACTTATACTAAATATTACAATCGATATAATGAATAATTTTAACTTTCTATTAGGTGGAATGGATTTAACAGATAAAAAAACGTACCCAGCCATAGCACCTCCCATAAAACATGCCATGGCAACACCGTATCTGACTGCTCCAAGAGAAGGAGTTCTTTGAAATAAGGGCAATAAAAGAATGAGTACAATGAATAGAAAAAAGTTTAGAACTGCTGCTATCAGTAATAGGTATCTTAAACCTTTCAGCTTCCACATAAAATGAAAACCGTCACTCATGTCTTTCCAAACATTCTGCTTATTATAGTTTTCATTTTTAGGAATGTTCACAAAAAATAGTGAAACTCCAGAAAATAAATACGATAGACCGTTAAAAATAAATAAAAATGGTGCACCAAGTAGTTGAAAAAGGAATCCTCCAGCGACATTACCAAGCATATTCGATCCAGTGGAAGCAATTGATAACATAGCATTTGCATTTGACAATTTTGATGTAGAAACAATATAGGGTACGCAGGAATTAACACCAGGACGGAATACAGCTCCACAAATGCTCAGTATGATGCCAGCTACAAAAACCATCCAAACTGCTATTATTCCTGTAAATGCGGCAGCCGAAACAAGCACAATACTTAGTCCTCTTATCATATCCATTAAAATTAATAAATGTTTTCTGTTATGGCGATCAATTAATACACCAGCGAATGGCGATACCAATACACCTGGTAACGTCGATGCAGCCATGAGCATTCCCATTAGTGCAGTCGAACCGGTAACTGCAAGCACCCAAAATCCTAATGATACACTGTAAGCTGCGTCTCCTAATGTTGAAACAAGTTGTCCTTGCCATAAAATAAAGAAACTAGTTGTCCAAAGACTTTCTTTCTTACCTTTAATAATGGAACTTTCAGGACTCATTATTTTTCCCCCCTTATTTTTTTATCTTTTCCATATATCGATACTACCATATCTGTAAATACATTACAATGTGGGCAAAGTTGGTTGAACCTACTGGTTAACAGGATGTATGAAAAAAACAGTCCATTTTCGTAAGAAAGTATCATCACGTGTCCTAAAATAAGGGCTCTGCTGTCTTGTTTTGAACTCATAACTCATTGTGAGAACATTCCATTGGTGCTGTTTTTCTGTTTGTACCTTGAACCATTGATTCAGGGATTTCGGTTCCTATCATATTCGTATTAAACCAGGTTTTCGCCGGCAATATACTATTTGTTAATCGCGTAATACTAAGTTTAATTGCATTTAATTCCTTCTTAAATTCAGTATTATCAGTTTTTTTATTAATTTTATCATTATTATTAAATTTTTTTATGTTATCACAAGTAAACCCATATTAATAAGTATGGGTTTACTTTATTTGGTTTATATGCCATTCTTCATTTATAGTTTACTAAATAAAGAATGCTGTCTTGTGGCTAGTTTATTACAAATCGTTGTATATTTAAGAAAAAACTTATTTTGTTGTATTTTTAATTTTTTTCAGGGGATTCCTTCTTGTTGTGTTACTAAGACATGAAGGCCTTGAAAATATATATTATACTTTACGATTACAAATAGTTAGGTGGAAATAGATGATAAAAAATATTTTTAATATAAAGAAAATAAATAGATTATTATAGCGTGAATGACATTGCAAAATATTTATGCAAAACGTCAAAATCAATTGATGGTTTATTACAAAGATCAAAAATCAGTTTCAAAAAAGAATTTATCAAAGACTTTTTTATGAGCCTTATCTTTCTTGGGGTTCAAAAAATATTTATAAATTACTGATACAAGTATGGATTTTAATATGTATTTTTATGTCTATTTTCACTTCAACTATTGCATTTTAATTTTTACGAGGAGGTTAAATAAATGAAACAACTAAAAAATTTTAGCAAAGATTGGCTATTGCCAATCTTTGCAGCGATAATTTTGGCAACCTTAATAAATAAATTTGTATTTTTTAATATTAAAGTTCCATCAGGATCTATGTATCCTACAATTAAGATAGGAGATAAAATTACAGTTACAAAAGTTTATAATAAAAGTAAATTGAAACGAGGTGACATAATCGTATTTTACTCTTATGAATTAAAGATGAGATTAGTAAAGCGATTGATAGGTCTACCAGGAGATGAAATTGTTATAAAAGATAAGGGACAAACTTTTATTAATGGAATTAAAATTGAAGAACCATATGTAGTATATCCTGAAGATTTAGATAAAAAATTTAAAGTACCAGAAAATAAATACTTATTCTTGGGAGATAACAGAGCGGATTCTTTTGATGCAAGAAGATGGGTAAATCCATATATAGATGGTAAAGATATACAAGGAAAAGCACAATTTGTTCGATATCCGTTTAATAGATTTGGAAAATTTGTGATTGGAACGGATGCTCTTACTCATTAGAAAGCTACACTATATTTAAATACTATTAGGTCATAGCATTCTTATATGTCGCAAATAACCCCATATATATTATATGAGGTTATTTGATATTCTGAATGTAACACAATACCAATTGAGTTACTTTCAACTTGAGGCTATTGATCATTTTAAAAGAATTGTAAATATACTTAATTCATGGTAATTATGTTATAGTTAAATAAGTATTTTATGATTTAATATAAAAGGGAGGCTTTGTATGGGAAGTATAAGTATAAGTATTACTACAATTGTTTTTACAATTATTAACTTTGCTATATTAATTGCAATTATAATAGGGATATATAAAGCAATACAATGGTTTAAAAATTATGTTAATAGAAATAAAGAAATGGAGAAAAATATAGATATTATTTTAAACATATTACAAAATAAAAAAGATAATTAGTATTTAAAGTTACATATTTTTTTTCTATTTCATCGCAAGTACCCCCATATCTAATGATATGGGGGTACTTAATATTCTGAATGTACCTCAATAGTAATTGTGTTACTTTCACATTGGGGTTATTGCCCATTCCTTGAAAATTTCATTTTGAATGTACCATTTACCCCAGGGGTAACAATTCCTAAAGATAAAGTTTATTTTGTTCAATTATAGCTATTAGTTTTTCAGGGTACTCCTTTGTCAGTACAGTAGCCAGAGTTATAAACGTTCTGGCAAGCTTCCTTGTAGTTTTTAGATGTTATTACAGATTTATACCTGCTAAAGTTTAAAAACTTTCCATGGTCCAGGATGCTGTCGACCAGCGTGTCATACTTTCTAAACCTGCATACCATGGGAGTTTTTACTCCATTTATAAATTCATGAGTGTTAAATTCTTGAACTTCATATCCAGAGCCCTCTGTCCATTTGATACCAAAGATGTTATTCCCTTTAACATATTGCAGCCAGCCTGTTTCGAGTATTGCCTGAGCTATGGTTAATGAGGGTAGTATCTTGTATTTTTTATAGGATAGTGAAGCTCCTGGGATTAGGCTTTCTATTATTTGGGTTTTGTCCATTGATGATTCCTCCTTTAGGGTTTTACTTATATATATGGAGGAAGGGAGAGGTTTTGAGAGTTGGGGGAAATTATTTTATTAAAGTATTGGTTTATATACGTTGTTAAGCATTCAGTTAAATTTAACTAAGTGATTACGCTTTTGAATGGATACTTTTGATACAATATAATTTCATTATATTGTATGCCTTTTTGATTTTTGTTACAACTGTGATTATTATCAATTAATAGCTTTCCTAACTATAATGCAATTGTAAGATTTGTAAAATCACATTGGATTCTTTAACTCTACAATCTCGCCTGTTGAAGGATTCATCATAATATATTTTTTCTCACCATTATTTTTAACAAAAGAAAAATAATAAAATCTATGTGGCACAAATATATCTTTAATATTATCAGATCTAATAAACATAGAATTATCGGAATATGATTTAAATTCAACAAAATGATCTAATTCATTTTTATACTTGGTCTGTGCAATAGTTTTAGCTTCAACATAGGTATACTTTGGTAACAAAGCAAAAGATACAATCATTAAGAGAATATTAATTATTACAATTTTCTGTATCAATTTTTGGGGGCTCTTACTGGATAACCTATTATAAAAAGCAGCTTGCAATACTAAGAATGATAAAATACATGCAGTCGGAAATATAGAAGCTCCTTTATAGAAGTGTTTTGTGATGAATAACATCATAGTTAATTCAATTATTCCAACGATGGTACCAATTATTTTTAATTTCATTATTAACACCTTCCTCATTTCAAAAATAATAGCCTGAGAAATACATCTATGATTTATTACAACAAATGCATATTCATTTCTTTCTTTATTTTCTTAACTGTTAAGAATATTGTACCATTAAGTGCTAGATAAATATGTTAACTTGTTACATTCAATATATTTTAAAGTGAAAAATCATGCATAAAAGTAGTGTATATTCTCAATTAGACACCATTTATGCAGTGAAATAGTAGTTTGTTGTATAAGAAAAAAGCTAGAATGAGTGTATAGGCTAGTTATATGTACATAAGAAACGACGTGAAATTATATTTTTACATCGTTTTTATTTTTTGATTTTTAATATATAACGTGCTTTTTTCTATATATCAGGATTTATTTCAATTACTAATATAGGGTTTATAGTAAATTATAGTATAATTAACCATATGTTTGTATCGTAATCGTAAAATATAATGTAGTACAAGTTATTTTTAATGATATACTAGTAAGTTTGGGAGGTATTAATAATGGGTATTGCAGGGTTTTTATCCGGAATATTCTGGATTGCAATTATATTAGTAATTTTTATTATTAGTAAAAAAAACAAAAGGGCACAATTATTTAAAGATAAAATGATTAGTATGTGGAAATATTCTTTAGCTATTGCATTGGTGGGATATATAAGTGCGGTTATTAGTAACTATAGTTGTTGTATTTCTAGACCAAATTACACCTACATTTGGAGAAAATAATACTACTAATTCAATGAGTATGATACATTTAAATAAAGGTCTATTATTCTTTATGCTTTTTTATGGTGGCGGGATTGCAGAAGAAACTGTATATAGGTTAATTTTCTTATCACTTATTTGGAAATTAACTAATAAAAGATGGCTCTCCATTGTTTTATCTGCATTATTATTTGGAATATATCATTTAATTCCGCTTAATTCAATGTATAAGATATACTGGGGTTTCCCAATAAACCAATTTGTTTGTGCAACAATTAGTGGAATTGTATTTGGATATATTTATACAAAAAGAGGATATGAAACTGCTGTTATTGGACATACATTTAGTGATTGGTTACCGATATTGATATTTATGAGATAATTATACTTTCTGTCAGACTTTTTTCTATGTTGTCTTAAATGATGTCAATATTAAAGCAGTTACTTGCATACTTAAGAATAAGAATGGGTCTATATGCTAAACAAGTATCATGAAGGTCATCTTTTAACGGCATTTTCTTTGTTGAAATATATTTTTAAAGGATTCTAGATCAATATAGAATAAGATAATTAAGCAAGTATTTTGTGTCGTGCTCGTAAAATACTTGTACCTTACGTAGCGTAATCATTTATACTTCTTTTATAGAATATAAAATGAACTAATACAGGGGGTAAGTATGAATATTA
>NZ_JAHLDM010000033.1:0-55026 GCF_018861295.1 Clostridium estertheticum
GTAACTCCGCCACTAAATAGTAATTTAACACCTGGTGAATCTACAACAGCAACTGCCACCTATACAATTACTCAATTGGATTTGGATATAGACCATGTTACAAATACAGCTACAGCTACAGCAGACAATGGCACTATTTTATCTAATGAAGCTACCTCAACGGTAACATCAACTCAGCAGCCAAAGCTTACACTTGTTAAGACTGCGGGTCCATCAACCTATAGTCAGATAGGGGAGGTAATAACCTACACTTACACAATAATAAACACCGGCAACGTTACGATTAATGGACCATTCAATGTAACTGACAACAAGGCAATTGTAACTCCGCCACTAAATAATAATTTAACACCTGGTGAAGCTACAACAGCAACTGCCACCTATATAATTACTCAATTGGATTTGGATGCTGGTAATGTTACAAATACAGCTACAGCTACAGCAGACAATGGCACTATTTTATCTAATGAAGCTACCTCAACGGTAACATCAACCCAGCAGCCAAAGCTTACACTTACAAAGGCAGCAGGTCCATCAATTTATAGTCAGGTTGATGATGTAATAACTTACACTTACACAATTACCAACACCGGTAATGTTACAATCAATGGTCCATTCAATGTAACTGACAACAAGGCAATTGTAACTCCGCCACTAAATAGTAATTTAACACCTGGTGAATCTACAACAGCAACTGCTACCTATACAATTACTCAATTGGATTTGGATATAGGCCATGTTACAAATACAGCTACAGCTACAGCAGACAATGGTACCATATTATCAAATGAAGCTACTGCAACAGTAACAGCATCCCAGAAGCCTGATCCCACACTTGTTAAGACCGCAAGTCCATCAACCTATAATAAGGTTGGTCAGGCAATAACCTATACCTATACACTTACTAATACTGGTAATATTACACTCATTGGGCCATTCAGTATAACTGATGATAAGGTAACAGTAACTGTTATTCAGCCCTCTGATGGTGCGTTAAGTCCTGGTGAGTCTACAACTGGAACTGCAACCTATATAATCACACAGCTGGATTTAGATACTGGTTATATAACAAACTCAGCTATATCAGCTGGCACCAATGTGGCAACTGCCACAGTAAATGCTGTTCAGAATCCGAGACTATCTCTTGTAAAGAAAACGCTAGATATGAGTAAAATCCCTTGCAAGAAACCCTGCAATGACAAAATTTTTCCTATTAGCATAACCATACCTGCTTGTCTGGTGCAGAGTATTGGCTGGTCAACTTGCAACAGTAGGACTTCTATCATACGGAAAAGCAAGTCTCATGATAACTGTATTATGGATACAAATAAACCAGCCTGTAATGACGGTGTCACCATCATAGCTGGCACGCCTATAAAATGGACCTACACAGTTACCAATACCGGGAATGTTACATTAACAGCCATTAATGTCACTGACAATGTGATTGGGAGTATAGGTACAATTAATACTCTTGCACCAGGTAAAAGCATTACACTGGAGCAGACAGGAATCGCTGTTTGTGGCCTTTACCAGAACATTGGTACTGCTAGTGGCAAGTCCCCAACAGGTGTGGATATTACAAGTTCTGACAAGTCCGGATATATTGGTAAATCTAGTATCTCTGTAATTAGCACTGTGGAAAATAAGATATCTTCAAGTCCCGAAGTTAGATTGCAACTTCGCCAGGGTGCTGCACCAATTGATGGTGCATTCGGACTACCAGCCATTGAAACAGCCAATAACATGGTCACTAATAATGGAGTTGTACAGTTTAACAAACCTCTTATGCCGGGAATTTATCAGCTGTGCCAGCTGGTACCTAATGGTTATATACCAGACTATATATTGGGCGCTTATGGTGAAGAATGGTTTAAACCGGGCTATGCACCAAATGCAGGTGGCACCGAGCCAGTAGTGTGGGTAGCGGTTAACTTTATCGTGAAAAGCAATGGCGCAATTAACTTGCAAGTTAGGAATCGGACAATGAATTCAGTGAAAAAAATTAAAATAAACAATCAAGTTGGCCAGATGCCACTGACTCTCGGATATTGGAGAGACCATTCTTCATACAAAAGAAGTAGCTACAACCAAACTCCAAGGATGCTTTATAAGACTACACAAGCTAATAAGACTATAATCATTGGCATACTGCCTTTGCCAGGAGGAACTACTCCAAATAATGCCGGAACTTCTGAAATATATGCTTATAATATAATGAACAAATTTACCATCAATGGTAAGAAAAAAATGTTCAGCGACCTCTGCTTTAATTTGGCAGCACAGCTTTTGGCATACCGTCTCAATCATGTGCATAGTGCATTATTGAGCACAGTAGCATCCTATGCAGCTGACTATGCGCAAGCAATACTAGTAGAGGAGAACTTTGATGGTAATACGCACGACAACAAACTCTCAAACAAAGTGATTGCAAATATAAATTACCTTACTATGGTTTTAGATGCATATAACAACTCCACTTTGACTTTCAACACATTTGATATGCCTTATCCTGGAGTATACAAGTAAGTTTTGCTGCAGCTATAAATAAACAAGGGTATCCTACAAAGGGTACCCTTGTTTCCTTGATTATTTTCCGCTGGCACCATAATTTGACAACATTCTGGCACTAGGATCATTTACGTTACAGCCTTCCCATTCTTTGTTTGGCATCCAAAAGTCTACTATCATTTCTGATTGTAATGGATAATATTTTTCAAACAATTCTCTGTATAACAATGATTCTTTTGTGAATGGTTTAGAATTATATTTATACTTGTTAGATAGTTTTTCAAATTCTTCATCAGAATAGCAATCCTTGGCATATTCTTTTAAATAGTCTACCATAGAATGACCTACAGCATCGCTAAATGCTGCTTTTTCACGATATAAAATATTATCTGGTAGATAATCACCTTCAAACGAATGTCTCAAAAGGTATTTACCCATGTTGTATTTGTTTAATTTCTTTTCAGGGTCTATGGACATAACATACTTTACAAAATCTAAATCCCCAAATGGCACCCTTGCTTCTATAGAATTTGAGCTGATACAACGGTCTGCACGAAGTACATCGTACATATGAAGCTCCCTTATTCTCTTTTGTGATTCCTTTTGAAATTCCTCTGCATTTGGAGCAAAATCAGTATATTTATATCCAAATAACTCATCAGAAATTTCACCGGTTAGAAGTACTCTGACATCAGAAATCTCGTGTATTTTCTTGCAAATCAAGTACATTCCCATACTTGCTCTTATTGTGGTAATATCGTAGGTTCCAAGAAGTTTAATAACCTGTTCAAGTGATCCAAGAACTTCTTCTTTTGTCATATATATAGTGGTGTGATCACTATGAATGTAATCGGCAACCTCCTTAGCATATTTAAGGTCAATTGCATCTTCAGTCATACCTATGGCAAAGGTTTTAATTGGTTTACCGGGATACATTTTTTGAGCAATTGAACATACAAGGGAGCTGTCCAGACCTCCACTTAACAAGAAACCTACAGGAGCATCAGCATCCATACGTTTTTCTATGGCAGTTACAAATTTATCATGAATTTTGCTGCAGATAACTTCTACGTCATCATTGCAATAATCACCATTTGTTGCCGCAATATCGCAGTAGCATGTAAATTTACCATTAGCATAATAATGGCCTGGTGGAAATGATATGATTTTGTACGTAAGACCAATTAAATTTTTCGCTTCACTTGCAAATATGATTTTACCTGATTCGGAATAACCATAGAAGAGAGGACGGATTCCAATTGGATCTCTTGCTGCAATGAAAGTGTCTTTTTTTCCATCGTATATTACAGTTGCGAATTCTGCATCTAATTTTGAAAACATATCTAGCCCATACTCATAGTACATTGGAAGTAATATTTCGCAATCACTATTAGAAATAAACTTATGTCCTTTTTCTATTAGGTCTTTCTTAATTTCACGGAAACCGAAAATTTCACCGTTACAGATGGATGCATCTGTATTCCTTGTGTATGGCTGCATTCCGCTGAAACTTAAATCCATAATAGAAAGTCTTTGAAACCCTAAAATACCAGACGGTAAAGTAAGAATCTCTGTCATATCTGGCCCTCTAGATTCGGTTCGTTGCAGAGCCTCTGCAAATTTATCATGTTTCATATCTGTTCCTGTATAACACATAATTGTACACATATTAATATCCTCCTTTTAGTCGGAACACGGGGCAATTAAACCCGCTCGCTCCGCTAACAAATTACCCGTTAAAGTCCATTTAGGACTTTAACCTCCTTAATTTTAGATACAAAAAAAAGCCCTCATCCTATAAAAAATAGGACGAAAGACTTATACTTCCGCGGTACCACCTAAATTAGCTTAAAAAGCTCACTTTAATCAGTACGGAATTAATATAAATTCGATACTGTCCAAGATGTAACGGTTTGGCTCCGTCCAATACTACTCTTAATAAATTTCGTTTGGAAGCTCCGGGATGTTCTTCACCATTTGATTAGTATCAGTCTCTCACCACCACTGATTCGCTTTGACTACTTCATAATAACTACTCTTCCCATCAAGGCTTTTATATTGATTATATGAATTTTGTTTTTGAATTCCTTTCATTTTACTTTGTATTTTATAATTCGTCAATAGTTTTATGAATTGTTTTTTAAAATAAAATTCATTTTTTGAAATATTATCTTATCCTTTTAAAGATCCACTAAGCATACCTTGTATAAAATTCTTCTGAAAAAAGAGAAATAATACAAGTACTGGAACTAATGCCATAACAGCTCCAACCATAATAGCACCATAATCTACTATATTTCCACCAGCCCGCATTAATGCTAAAACTAGCGGAATAGTAAAAGAATCTTTAGTATTTAGAACAATCAATGGCCATAAATAATTACCCCATTGTTGAACAAATGATAAAATAGCTAAAGAAGTAAATGCTGGTTTCATAGTTGGTACGACAATCTGAAAAAACATCCTGAAATCATTAGCTCCGTCGATTCTTGCGGATTCCATAAGTTCATCCGGGAACGCCATAAGGTTCTGACGCATTAAGAATACTCCGAAGATACTAGCAAGTGCCGGCAAAATAACTGCTGATGGACTGCTAATTAAATTCATTGCTGAAAGTTGCATGAAAAGTGGAACTAATGTAACTTGCTGTGGTATGAACATGGAGCATACACAAATAAAGAAAAGAACGTCTCTTCCTTTAAATTTATATTTAGAAAATGCAAAGGCAGCCATTGAATCAATTATACAGACTAAAATCGTATATACCGTGGCAATAAAAATACTATTAAACAAATTTCTCCAAATATTAGAGAATGCCATAAGGTTGATGTAATTTTTAATAGAGTTCGTTCCTATAACAAATGATTTAGAACTCTGGAAAATTTGTGTGTTTGTATGAGATGATGCTATGATAGTCCATACAAATGGAAAGAAGCACACTATAGCAACAATTGTTAATATAACATAAACAAGTCCTGACCCTTTTACTCTTTTAGATTTTTTTATATCAGCCATAACTTAATCTCCTTTCGTCACTTTCATCTGAATAAAGGTTAAAATAGCAATCATAACCGCAAGAATATATGCCCCAGCAGATGAAACCCCATAGTTAAATGAAACAAATCCTGTATTGTATAAATATTGAACAATTGTTAAAGTCCCATCAACAGGCCCGCCTCTAGTAATTAAGTTTGTCTCTGTGAATAACTGAAGTACCCCATTTACTGATAAAACTACTGAAAACAGTAACACTGGTTTTACACCTGGTAAGGTTATCGAAAAAAACTGTTTTATTTTAGTAGCTCCATCGATAGATGCTGCCTCATATAAATCAGCAGCTATATTTTGTAGTCCACTTAAGATGATAATGGCGTTATAACCTGTCCATCTCCAGGTTAATGCAGTAATAATTACAATCTTTGATAACCATGCTACATTCATCCATTCAACGGATGATCCACCTAGCATACTAATTAAACTATTAATTAAACCATCTTTACTATTACTAAAGAAGAGTAAAAATACAATAGAATAACTTACTGTATCTATAAGTACGGGCATAAATACAAACATTCTAAAAAATCCTTTGAATTTCAAGTGTCTGCTATTTAAAAAATTTGCTATTACAAGTGCAAGCATAGTTTGAATCGGAACTTGAATAATCAAAATTGTAAATGTATTTTTAATTGCCTTTAGAAAAGTAGGATCCGTTAAAACAAATTTAAAGTTAGACAATCCAACAGGAACGAATTCTCCACCTCTGTATTTTGTAAAACTAATCGCAAGTGAATAAATGATTGGATATACCATAAAAGTTAAAAATATAATTAGAAATGGCGCTAAGAACATCCATGGTATTATCTTTCTTTTGGTGTTTTCTTTCAAAAGACTCACCTTCCTTTCTTATTATGGAAGTCTTAAAAATAAAAGCTTCATACCTATGTTATGGTACAAAGCTTTCATTACATATTAATGAAAGTTTTATGGCTTATTAAAGCTATTTAGCATCTATTGTATTCTGGGCAGCTTTTGTTGCTGCATCTAAAGCAGTTTTAGGTTCCATTTTGTTAGCTAATATATTACCAGCAGCAGTTTTTAAACCAGCTGAAACATCTGTAAAGTAAGGACCCCAAGTAGTTGCTTTAGCACCAGTTAATTTCGAGAAAATAGTACCAACTGATACTCCACCATAATATTCATTTTTAGATTTGAAAAATTCTGTTTCATATGCAGGTTTGTAGGAAGGAAACTCACCAAATTTCATGTTTACATCATTACCTTCGTTAGTTTTCATTGCATATGATAAGAACTCTTTTGCCAAAGGTAAATTTACAGTTTTAGCAGAAACAGCTAGTATAGAACCTCCAGCATTAGCATAAGAGTTTCCTCCTTCTTCAAAAGCAGGCATTTTAATAATACCCCATTTACCAGAAGTAGTTGCACATGAATTTTTCATTGTTCCCATGAACCAAGCTGGATACGCGAATGCTACTAATTTATTGTCATTAATTGCTTTAATCCTATCATCCCATGCATTGGGAATATCCATAGCAACTTTTGCATCAACCATTTTATTAATTAAATTTGAGGCTTTAACCATTTGCTCAGATGCTAAGTTTACTTTACCATCCTTATTATAATATTGTCCTCCCAATTGATTTAGATAAATCATAAATTCATCTTGACAAGTAGAACCATTAAAATTATATGCTTCTAAATAATAATTACCTTTTGTTTTTATTTTTTTCCCTGCTTCAATATATTTATCCCAAGTTGTTAATGTGGAAACATCAATTCCGGCAGCTTTAAACACATCAGTTCTATAGTATAGGGCAACTGGTCCGATATCCCATGGAATCGAATAGTATTTACCGTCCTTTGCTTTACATGTTTCTAATGCAAAATCTACCCAATTTGCAGAATCCGGGTTAACAATATCACTTATATCAGCAAATGACTTTAACCCATAATTGTTATAAAATGCAGGTATATCACGATTTTGAGTTTGAAAAATATCAGGTACACCACTACCCGAAGCAAGTGTAGGTTTAAGTTTTGAATAATCACTATCTGCATAATCAATAATAACCTTGCCGCTGCCTTTATGTGTTAGGTTGAAAGCTTTTGCAATCGTTGTCAAATTATCTGCTGCATTGTTCCATGATGCGATGTGTATGTCTTTACCTGTGCTTTTAGTACTTTCATGAGTTGTAGTAGAAACTGTTGATTTACTATCTTTTTTACCACATGCAGATAGACTAGTAAGCATAATTCCAGTTATTAGAAGACAAAATATTTTTTTCATTCTCATCGTTTACAGCCCTCTTTCTTTTTACTTTTTACCTTAACAGAAATAAATTATTAACATTATATACCACACTAATAGTATATTAATAGACTGTCTTAATATGTTAAATCATATAATTATATTTTTTTCGCTCAGTCTTTTACATCTTATTATATGGAGTGATTTAAATTACTTTGTCTAACTAAGTTAGATGCTCACAAAAAAAATTATAAAAAAGTGTTGACCCTAACACAGTGTCATAGTGTAATATAAAAATAGAGCTTAAGTATATTGACAAAAACTCATAGCCGGCGGAGTGCCTGGCAGTATTGATAGCTCTAAAATCAAAGTTGGAGGTGCAGCAATGAAAACAATAAAACAAGTTTCGGATTTGACAGGAATAAGTGTGCGCATGCTACATTACTACGATAAAATCGGATTGCTAAAACCAAGTAATTTCACAGACTCAGGTTACAGACTTTATGACGATGAAGCTCTTGAAACCTTGCAACAAATTTTATTTTTTAAGGAACTTGAAATACCTTTGAAAGAAGTTAAAGAAATCATGGCTAGTGCCCACTTTGATAAAATGCAAGCACTAAAAAGTCATGAAAAGTTGCTTATTTTAAAACGCAACAGATTAAATGGTTTAATAGAGCTTGTAAATAAAACATTAAAAGGAGAAAATACAATGAGTTTTAAAGAATTTGATATGAGTGAATATTATAATGCACTAGAAGGGTTTAAAACTGAACACAAAGATATTATAATTAAAAGTTGGGGTAATATAGATAAATATGATGAATTTATTGAAACATGTAAATCTAAAGAAACTGAAATTGCTAAAATGGCTATAAAAGAATATGGAAGTATAAAAAAATATGTGGAATCTATGAAGAAAAATTTTAATAGTGATGCAATGACTAAAGCAGAACAAATTGATAATTTTAAAAAAGATTGTCTTTATGATAGACATCCTAAATTAAAAGAGCTATATAAAAAACTTACAGAAGGCTTAAGTAAAGATCCTTCTTCAGATGAAATCCAAGATATTGCTGGTGAAATAACGAGTATAGCTAAAAGAGATTATGAAGTTTTTAAAAATGAGCTTGGAGATTACTATTGGAACATTATGGTAAAGCTTTTGTTGGAATTTCCTAAGGGCTTAGAAAAAAACTATGATGGAAGTGGCATGTCATGGATAGAATCAATGGATAAAAAATATGGACAGGGTTCGTCTAAATTTATGGGAAAAGCTTTAAAAATTTATTTGGGAGATTATGAGCCTAAAATAGAAACACTATATAAAAAACTTGAAGCTGACTTAAGTAAAGACCCTACTTCAAAAGAGATTCAACAAATTGTTTCTGAAATAGCAGATGAGAACCAAAAAATAAATGAATATTTAAAAGTAGATGAGGGAGAAAATCATTGGGGTTATACAGCAGAACTTTATTTGTCAAATCCTATGTATATCAAAGTAATGGACAAGAAATATGGCAGTGGTTCATCTAAATTTATGGGAGAAGCTTTAAAATTTTATGCTGAAAATAATAAGTAATGGATAATGCATAAAAGTAGTGTTTATTCTCAATTAGATACCAATATATGAAGTTAAGTATTTATTATATATATTAAAGTTGAATGAGGGTATAGAACATGAAAAATGACGTGAATTTTGGTTCACGTCATTTTATTTTTCTCTTAATCATTCTGAGTACTGGAAAGAATAAAATAGTATCGCATCCATTTACCCCAGGGGTAACAGTTATTTATTTATTGTAAGTTACTTTTGTCTTTTTAGCTACTTTCTTCGAAATGGAATATATGATATTCCCCAAAACATGTTTGTATAATGGAAGGGGTATTTCCGTCGCATAGGCAACATCAATTAGTCCAGTCTTTTTCCAATACTCATTGTCATAAAACTCACCCTCAGTTCCAGAATGGCTCATCCCACGAAAAATATTATAAACTAACAAACTCACAAATGTTGGAGAATATAATTTTCCACAAGATACATTCAGATAGAATTTTTCAGCAACTAATTTGCACTTTTTAATCACCTTTTGTGAAGGTTTATATCCACCGTAGCTATTAGATATAACTGGAAGTTCATATCCATGATTAAATCCCCAACACATAAAAGTTTCTCGTAAGTATTTTGTGCATTTTCTAGCACCACTCCCACCTGCAGTTGATATTGCTAACATTTTATTTTTGAAAAATTTTGGTCTATGAGTGTTAAAAGCTAAATGATCTATAAAATTCTTCATCAATGAAGTCACATGATTGGCAAAGCAAGGACAAGCGATAATTGTGGCATCATTTTCTTCGATTTTATCAATAAATATTTGTACTTCCAAGTGATGAGGACAACTTTTATTTCCTCTAATAAAACATGAACTACATCCGATGCAAAAGGGGAGATTTATTTCTGCCAAATGTATCTCGTCAAACACTATTTTATTATGTGAAATTTCTTGCATATGTTTTTTTATTATTTCCACAAGCGCCCATGTATTTCCTTTATGTGCACTACCATTAACAATTAATATCTTCAATTAGCATTACCTCCATTCAATTACCCCAGGGGTAACAGTTATATCCAATTAAACATTATTATAGTATAATTAGTATGAAATGTACATTAAAAAACTTAGCAATAACAGATGGTTACTCAGATTTACAAAATAAAACTACAAATGCAACTGTTCCTTGTAGCCAAGTAAGAACTGTAGCAGTCATGATATTTTGCAAAACCACTTAGGGAGGACGTTATGTATAAAATATTAGTAATTGAAGATGAAGAGAAAATCAGGGATATAATAAAAAAATCCCTTGGCAAGTGGGGGTTTGAGGCTTATGCAGTTGATAACTTCAATAATGTATTTGAAGAATTCGCTAGGATAAATCCGGGACTTGTTCTTATGGATGTAAATCTGCCTGCTTTTGATGGCTTTTATTGGTGTAATAAGATTAGAAGCATTTCTAAGGTGCCAGTCATATTTTTATCTTCTAGAAGTACGAATATGGATGTCATTATGGCTGTGAATATGGGCGCGGATGATTACATTACAAAACCTTTTTCAATGGATATACTTATGGCAAAAATAAATGCAATTTTACGTAGAACCTATTCTTATGGAGATACAAGTATGGATACCATTGATTATAAAGGAGTTGTGTTATCACTAAAAGATAACATGTTATATTTCAATGAAAAATCAATTGAACTAACTAAAAATGAATTTAAAATACTATACATATTAATGGAAAAACATGAGAACATAGTAAGTAGAGAAGATATAATGCAAGAACTTTGGCAGGATGAAAATTTCATCGATGACAATACACTAACAGTTAATATAAATAGACTCCGAAAAAAGCTAAAGGAAATTGGTCTTACAGATTTTATTAAGACTATTATAAATCAAGGATATGTTATTAAATGAGGTTTACTAAATATTTAAAGGAAAACCTTAGGCTCTTAGTATTTTATTTTATTCTCATGGGTTTTATTTTATTAACTATATGTTTTGACAGACAAAACCGAGTACTTACTTCTAATGTTCTTTATATTATATTCGTTTCTTTTTTTATGTTAATAATTTATATAAGTATAGATTATTATGTACAATTCCAACATATTAAAAAGCTTTTATTCGTAAAGGATTCAGAGGATAAAACTCCTATTTTACCTAGTCCGATGGATTATAGAGATGAAATATATGCTCAGATAATTCAGATGATTTATGAAGATTTCATCAAAATGGCAAGGGTCACGGAAACAGATTTCAAAGAAAATGCAGAGTTTATGACTGCTTGGGTTCATGAAATTAAAACGCCAATTACTACCTCAAAGTTACTGCTTGAGAGTGAGGAGAAAGGCTGCGAATCATTAAAAGAAGAAATTGAAAAGATTGATGATTATGTTGAAAAAGTGCTTTGCTATTCTAGAAGTAATAGTTTTTCACAGGATTATATTCTTTCAGAAGTAAGTATCAATAAATTAATTAAAGAAAGCATTAAAAAACATTCAATTATATTTATAAAAAAACACATTAAATTAATAAATAAAGTCCCTGAAACATTTATTATAGATACTGATAAAAAGTGGTTGCTTTTCATAATTGATCAGCTCCTATCAAACGCATTAAAATATACCAGTAATGGTGGAAGTATAATATTTAAACATACTGAATCCACAAAAGAAGATTTATTAATAGTAGAAGATACTGGAATAGGGATTAAAAGTGAAGATATAAATAGATTGTTTAAAAAGTCCTTTACAGGTTTTAATGGAAGAAACGAAAACTTGAAAGCTAGTGGAATGGGTTTGTACCTTTCACAAAAGATTGCTAAAAAACTTGGTCATTATATTACCATAGAGTCAGAATATGGCAGCGGAACTGGAGTGATTATTCATTTTTTGAAATGGGATAATTATTATGATGTTACAAAAATGTAAGTTGAAAGAGCAAAATGTAAGCCGAAGCAATGGCGGTATATTTTGCTTTTTTGTATACTAAGAGTGTAAAACATATTCAAAATAATTAATATTACGGGGGTCTTTATAATGACAGAAGTATTAAAAATAGAAAATTTAAGAAAAGTTTATGGATCAAAATTTGGGGGTGTAAAATATACAGCACTTGATAATATAAATTTGAAAGTAGAAAATGGTGAGTTTGTAGCAATAATGGGACCATCTGGTTCAGGAAAAACAACTTTTTTAAATGTAATATCAACTATTGATAAACCAACTTCAGGAAGTGTTTTAATAAGTGGTGATGACATAACCAAGCTAAAGGAGCCAAATTTGTCTAAGTTTAGAAGGGAAAAACTAGGGTTTATTTTCCAAGACTTTAATTTACTTGATACTATGACGCTAAAGGAAAATATTGTGCTTCCCTTGGCTCTATCGAAAACTCCTTATAAGACTATAAAGGAAAAGCTACAAGAAATAAGTATTAAGCTTGGCATTAATGATATATTAAACAAATATCCTTATGAGGTATCAGGCGGACAAAAGCAAAGAGCAGCTGCTGCAAGGGCAATGATTACGCAGCCATCTATGGTACTTGCTGATGAACCTACAGGAGCTCTAGATTCTAAAGCTTCCAAAGAATTACTAGGCTGCCTTGAAAATTTAAATGATAAAAATAAAGCTACAATTATTATGGTTACTCATGATGCATTTGCAGCATCTTATTGTAAGCGAATTATATTTATTAAAGATGGTAAACTATTTAATGAAATTTATAAAGGGGATAAATTAAGGAAGGATTTCTATCAGAATATATTAAAGATTCTTTCAGTCATAGGAGGGGAGACAGATGACCTTAATTAGTATGGCTATAAACAATATAAAGAAAAACTTTAAAAATTACTGGACATTTTTTCTAAGCTCTACTTTCAGTGTTTTTGTATTATATCTTTTTATGTCTATTGTATATAATGAAGATGTAAAAGCCAAACTAGGAGACATGAAAAGCATTATGATTGTATTTATCATAGCAGCATATATGATTGCAGCTTTCTCAGCATTTTTTATATGGTATTCTAATTCTTTCCTTATAAAGTCAAGAAAAAAAGAATTTGCAACTTATATGTTACTAGGCATGTCTAAAAAGCAGGTGGTAAAATTAAATATTATAGAAAATTTAATAACTATAGCTTTCGCCTTTTGCTCGGGAATTTGTTTAGGGCTGATTTTTAATAAATTTTTTATAATGCTATTATATGTAATGATAAGAGCTACAGGTGATGTGTCTTTTCAAATTAGTTTAGAAGCTTTAAAATTTTGCTCTATAGTATTTGGAGCTATGTTTATAATAATTAGTATTCACGGTTCTAAGCTTATATACAGGGATAACCTTATAGATCTTTTCAATTCATCAAAAAAAGCTGAAAAAGGTTTAAAAGTATCCTTTTTAACCCTGATAATTAGCATTCTTTCTATAGTTTTCTTAGGCTATGGATATTATATTGCTATTAGAAATCTTGTTGCTAATATTTTGCTAGCTCCCATAGTAGTATTGTTAGTTGTTATTGGGACTATATTATTTTTTACAAGCTTTACTTCTTTAATTATTTATATTAGTAAAAAGAATGAAAAAAGTCTCTTTAAAGGAACAAAACTCATATATATTTCACAGCTTTACCATAGATATAAAGGTAATGTAGGTACCCTAAGTGTAATAGCAATTACTACTAGTGTAGCACTTTGCGCATCGATTTTCTGCTTTGGTTTTTTTAATAAAGTTGAAGAAAATTCAAGAAATATGAGACCATTTTCTATAGAATATGCAAACGGTACGTATAATACAGATAAAACTTTCGAGAATACTATTAAAAACCACAAAGAAATTTCAGTTGCATATAAAGACAATATGGAGTTTCTTAAAGTAAAAACTAAAGATTTCCTGCTTGGCAATCATGAATTTTTAGTTCTAAACGAGAGTAAATTTAATGAAATTAATAGTCATGAAAAATCGGACATAAAAATAAATTTGAAAAATGATATGGATTGTAATTTCGTTCAAGTAGCAAATTTTGTTTCAGATAAAAGTGTAATTGGTAAAGAGGTTAAATTATCTGGCGGAGGTAGTGACTATAATCTAAAAATAACCGATACTGATAAGAAAAGCTTTATGGCAATTGATGACTCTAAACCAACTTTAATTGTTAAGGATAGTGTCTACTCTCAAATTAAAAGTACAATTTCTAAAGAGAATACCTATAAAGTAACGGGATATATGCTTAATAATGATTTCCTTTCAGAAAATTTTATTAAGGATTTAAAAAGTGTAATACCGCCAGAAAATAAACTTTTAACCTTCTATGAAAGTTTTATGGATGGCATAAAAATAATGGGCATATTGGCCTTTATTGGATTATTTATTGGATTGGTATTTGTTACAGCCACAGGAGGTATTATATATTTTAAAATGTGTATGGAAGCTTCGGAGGATAAAAACAAATTCATAATTCTTAAAAATATAGGGGCTAGTAAAGCCGAAATAACAAAAGCTATCTCAAAGGAACTCATGATTTTATTTGGAGTACCTTTCATTGTGGCAACGATAAATACTTTTGCTGCTTCAATTCCAATTGGAAAAATGGTTGCAGTTAATATTACTAAAGAGTTTATTATTATAATTTTAGTTTATGCAGTGCTTTATAGTATATATTATTTAATAACTTTAAAAGCCTATATTAAAATTGTAAGTAACTAGAAGTTAACTTAAATTCCAATATTGGAATTTAAAGGTGGACATGAACTGAATAATTTAATGTTATAATATTGTTCAACAAGACCCCAAAAATGTAAAATTTAAAAGCATATATCATTTCTATAGTGGAGTGATATATGCTTTTTAATTTTATGAGAAGAAGTAAAAATCAATTAAATAGAATTTCAGTGATATAATAAGACTATAATTGCTGGATTACAAGGATTAAAAACACATATTAACCTTGTTATTGAAGAGTGAAGAGAAAAGGAGAAAAATTAAGGAATGATAAAAAACCTTCAAATAAAAACTGTACAATCAAAAACATTTAAGATAGCATTATCTGCCACTATAGCAATTACTCTATCAAATTATATTGGATTAGAATTTGGAGTAACTTCAGGTATAATTGCGATATTAAGCATTCAAGATACCAAGAAAGAGGCGCTATTAGTTGCAGGTAAAAGAATAATATCATCCACTGTAGCTATACTCTTATCTTTTACTTTATATACACTACTTGGAAATAATCCTATGATATTTGGACTGTTTTTACTTATATTTATACCATTAACCAATATTTCAAAAACCAAGGAGGGAATGGTTATTGGTGCAGTATTATCAACACATCTTTTAACAAGTACAAATATTAATATTTTGTGGATTATAAATGAAGCAAAGTTAACTATAATAGGTATTGGTGTTGCAATGATATTTAATCTATATAGTGCTTCTTTAGAGGAAGATTTTGAAAAAAACAAGGCGAAGATAGAAGAACAATACAGATTAATTTTATCAGATATGGCTGCTAGCTTAGTCACCCAAGCGGTGCCGATTTATGAACAAAATGTACTTTTAACAGTTGAAAAACTAATTGTAAACACTAAATTAATGGCACAAAGAATAAATAATAACAATTTGTTTAAAAGTAAAGATTATTATGGAAGTTATATAGATATGAGAATTCTACAACTAGATGCTATAAAAAGAATGAAAAGGCATTTTTCTAGGGTTTATATGACCTATGAACAAACTACAATATTGGCAGAGTTCACAAATGATGTTGCAGTAAACATTCATGAAGATAATGATTGTATTGAACTTATTAATAAGCTAGAACTACTTAGAAAAAATTATGGGGCCATGGAACTACCAAAGGATAGAAATGAATTCGAAGCTAGAGCATTATTATTTCAATTTTTAAATGATTTAGGGGATTTTCTAATTATTAAGAAGGAATTTAAAGAGCTTTTTAGAAATACATATTGAGACATAGATGTAAAAATATGTTGAATAACACATTTAAATATAAGGTAGAAGAATTCAATATAGGAATAAAGAATAAGAAAAGAGGAAAATATAGTGTTTTGTGGAATATAAATGGTATGCTCTAAATTATTATTATTGAGTAGTTGAGTCGAAAAACAGTATTTTAATCTTACAGTGGAGGGATAAATATGAATAAATCAAATATTATAATAACAATTGATCGTCAGAGTGGAAGCGGTGGAAAAGAAATAGGTGAAAGACTGAATGAAAAGTTGAAATTTTCATATTATGATGATGAGATAGTGAGAGAAGCAGCAAAAGACTTGCAGACTTCTGTTGAAGAGATAGAACCATATGATGAGAAGCAAGATGGTATATGGAAGAATATATTGTCATATTCTGAACATGGTAACCTTTCATCTTTTTCAGACGTAGAAATAATTACAGACGATAAAGCACATAAAGCAGAGTCAAATATTATTATAAAAATTGCAAATGAAAAGCCAGCAGTAATAATAGGAAGAGCAGCATCCTATATTCTTCGCAACCATCCTAGACATGTAAGTATTTTTTTGCATGCTGATGTGGATTATCGTAAAAAACGTACTCGGGAATCCAATAATATATCAGGAGATGAAGCAGAGCACTTAAACGAAAAAATTGATAAGCAAAGATTAAAATATTACAAGGTGTTTACAGGGACAGATATGTACAATGCCTGTGGGTATGACTTGTCAATAGATACAAGTAAATTGGGAATTGAAAAAAGTGAAATTTTAATAATGGAGTATCTGAAAGAAAGGTTTGGGGATGAATTGTTAAAAGCCAAATAATGTAGTTTGAAAAAGAAGGTTATTTTAACAATCTGTTCCGTTTAAGGTGAAATATACGCAAAGACTTCTAGTTATTACTGCGATCTCAGAGGTCGTAATAGAAATTAGAAGTTTTTGTTTTTTTTGTTTAATTATATGTAAAATAGTGAGCTGAAACGTTGATATACAAAGAGTTTTAGCGCTTAAAATGCAATGAATGAATTGCATAATTATGACAAAAATGATAGCTTTAATCAAAAGTAAACATTTACAAAAATGGCGAATAGTATGTATAATTTAGGCAGGATACGAAAAGACAAGTTGTATACAACACTTACGTAAGTGATTTCATATAATATCAAAGATCTATTTATTATCAAAATCTTAATAAAGGGATGTGAAGAAAATGATTCAATCAAGAGGTAGATCTAAAAAATTATTTTCAATGATTCTTATTGTAATGTTTATTGCAACAAGTTTATTTGTTAGCCCTCAAAAAGTATATGCTTCAAGCAATATTGCTATGGGTAAAACATCGACATCTGATAGTGAACTTTTAGGGCATGGTGCATCAAATGGTAATGATGGCAAGCAATCAACGTATTGGAGTGCTGCGGATACAAGTGACAACCATTACTGGACGGTGGATTTGGGAGGCCTTTATGAGCTTAAGGAAACTGAGGTAAAGTGGCGAAAAAATATTGTTTACAAGTACAGAGTGGAAACGTCTACAGATAATTTGCATTGGACTTTAAGGATAGATAAAAGCAATAATACCAGTACTATCCAAAAACAAAAGGACATTTTTAATGGCCTTGCAAGGTATGTGAAAATTATTATTTTAGATGTTCCATCTAATGATTATGCAAGCATTTGTGATTTTAAAGTATCAGGCAGTGCATTCAAAAATAATTCACCCACTATGGTTTATATTGCTGGGGATTCAACTGCGCAGACCTATGGTACAAGCTTTGCTCCACAAACAGGATGGGGGCAATGTATTGAAAAATATTTTAGTAGAGATGTGATGTTTGATAACAGAGCTATAGGTGGAAGAAGCTCAAAATCATTCATTGTTGAGGGCAGGCTGGATGATATTTTAAGCGTAATTAGGCCAAAAGATTACCTATTTATCCAATTTGGTCATAATGATGCGTCGTATATTCCCGCTCGTCATACAGACCCATATACTAATTACAAGGATTATCTTAAACAATATATTACGAAATCCCGTGATATAGGAGCGATTCCTATATTGATTACGCCTGTAGCAAGGCTTAATTACAAAAATGGAGTATTTGTAAATGATTTTCCGGATTATGTGATTGCAATGAAGCAGGTAGCAATTGAAACAAACACACCAATAATTGATATGATGAACACTTGCATCGATTATTATACCTCCGTTGGATATGACACTGTATTTCCTAATTATTTAGTATCAGCCAATGGAACAGATTATACTCATTTTACGCAAGCCGGAGCAAATATGATTGCCAGTATGACTACGCAAAAAATCAAAGCGCTTAATATATCTATTTCAAAATATGTTATGAATTCAAATGTAAAACAAACAAATTACAAGTTTGATTTTGGAAGCGTGGCAGAGCCAGGTTATACAAATGTTAGTGCATCACTAGAATACAATCCATCTGTGGGTTATGGTTTTAATACTCCGGTAAATATGAAAAATGTTACAGCAACTGGTAGCGGGGCAGGAAGTGATGCAGTTCAGTTCATGACTTTTGGCACAAAAAGTTCAAATACATTTAATGTAGATTTGCCAAATGGACTTTATGAGGTTGCGGTGACGTTAGGAGATACATCAAGAACAAGTGTAGCAGCAGAGGGCGTTTATCAAGTAATGAATATGACAGGTAATGGTGCTACTGATAAATTTCAGATTCCTATTACAGATGGACAGTTAAATATACTTGTGACGGAAGGTAAGGCAGGCAAAGCATTTACGTTAAGTGCACTTGAAATTACAAAGATATCAGATAAGTCCAAAACAGATAAGACTATATACATTAGTGGAGATTCTACCGTATGTAACTATTATCCAATTGATACTAGTTTGCAGTGTGGTTGGGGGCAGATGTTGCCACAATTCCTAAGTAATAAGGAATATCAAATTAGAGATATGGCTTCGGGTGGACAGTTTGCAAGAGGATTTCGCGATGATGGACAATTTGAATCTATAATGAAATATATAAAAAAAGGAGATTGCTTTATATTAGAATTTGGTATTAATGACTCAAAATATGAGACAGAAGCGGAATTTAAAGAAATTATGCGTGATATGATTAAGCAGGTGAAAAGTAAAGGTGCAAAGGTAGTTATCGTAACTTCACAAGGAAAGGCAACTGATTTTGATTTGAATAATGTACACTCTGCTGTAGACAAATGGTATAGACATTCAACAGTCGCTTTGGCTGATGAGGAAAAAGTTCCATTAATAGATCTTAATGTTTTAAGCTCGAAGTATTATACATCAATAGGTCAAGAAGCTACAGCTAAGCTTTTTATGAGTGATAGTTTACATCCTAATCGCGCAGGAGCTATAAAACTTGCTAGTATTGTAGCATCGGAGCTTAAAAAATAAAACACCAGGGGGCACTAAATGTATAGAAAAAAAATTAGTTCAATTAGCATTTTAATTTTATTTTTCTTCATTTTCAGTATTTTTCCAATGGAAAGTGTGCATGCGGCTAGTTCACTTTCAGTTCCAGAGGCGTTAACTGTAGTTCCAGCAGTGCCAGCAAAAGTTACAGTAGACAAAGCTGGTTGGTCTGTAGTCCAATTAACAAGTAGCTCTACTAGTTTGGCAATAGGATGTAATGTATATAGATCTGATGCTAAAGATGGTACTTATGCATTATTAGGAAAGGCTACAAAGGCCAATAATGATTACCATTATAAAGATACAAATTTAACTGCACATAAGGACTATTTTTATAAGTTCGCTGCATTTAATTATATTGGAGAATCAGAAAAAACAGCAGCAGTTAAAGTAACTACAAAAAAGGTTATTCATAAACCATCTACTCCAATAGGACTCACATTAAATTCTATGGTAGCAAGTGCTGGAATCTATAAAGTGAGAATTGACTGGACATACACTTATGGTGCTACTAGTTACAATGTGTATAGATCTACTAGTGAACGTGGTACTTTCACTAAAATAGGTACCTCAACTAATGGATTATATATAGATAGTAATGTAGGTGCTGCAAATGCAATGTATTATTATAAAGTGTCAGCTGTGAATGTTAGTGGCGAATCAGCATTATCAGAAGTTATAGCTGCAAAGCTTACAGCTACATTTAGAGCGGTTCCAACAGAACTTTTAGTTAATAGTAAGGCTACTAGTCAGGCAGTTATTAATTTAAGTTGGGCAACAGTAAGTGGTTCAACCGGTTACAATGTTTACAGAGCGGCAAAGGTGGATTATGCTTACAGTAAAATAGGAACTTCTACAAATGGAACTTATAAGGATACAAAAGCAGCTGTAGGGGTTGAGTATCTTTATAAAGTATCTTCAATAGATGAAAATGGAGAGTCATTAAAATCTACTGAAGTTACAGGAAAATTAGCAGATAGCAGTGTAACTGTTTTATCTGAAGCAGTAAAAGACTTAGAGTATAAATATGAAAGTAAGGATAAGTTAAAACTTACATGGGATGCTTTAAAAAATGCAACATCTTATAATATATACAAATCATTATACAAAGATATGAAATATACCTATGTTGGCAGTACAAATAAAGATAAGTATGTTGATGAAAAAAGTGTAGACAGCGCAACTTATTATTATAAGGTGGTAGCAGTAAATGCAGGAGGAGAATCTTCTAAGGTTAATCCATTAACTGTAGGGGCTAAGGTTGTCTTAAAACGCCAAATGGAAAACATTGATCGTGGAATAAATGCGGTAAAAGCAGCTAATGGAGTCCTAGTTAGTTGGCGTTTACTTGGTACAGAAGCACAAGATTTAGAATTTGATGTATATAGAGATAATGTTAAAATAAATAGTAAACCCATTAAATCAAGCACAAATTATTTAGATGCAAAAGGAACCACAACTTCAAAATATTTTGTTCGTACTAGAGGTGGAAATTCGAAAGAATCACAATCGGAAACGGTTACTGCCTGGGAAAATAACTATAAGGAACTCCCAATTAGAAAACCAGCAGCAGGGATTAATAAAGCTGGTGAAATCTATGATTATACAGCAAATGATGCTAGTGTTGCTGATTTAGACGGCGATGGCAAGTATGAAATAGTTCTAAATTGGGCACCAACTAATGCTAAGGATAATTCGCAGGCTGGATATACTGGTAACACTTATATTGATGCTTACAAATTAGATGGAACCTTTATGTGGAGGATAGACTTAGGGAAAAATATAAGATCAGGGGCTCATTACACTGACATAATGGTTTATGACTTTGATGGGGATGGTAAAGCTGAACTTACTACTCGAACAGCAGATGGTACAATAGATGGAGAAGGGAATATAATTGGTGATGAAGATAAAGATTATAGTAATGCAAGAGGATATATATTAGATGGACCGGAATATCACACGATGTTTGAGGGCGCAACAGGCAAGGCTTTAGATACCCAGGTATATGAACCACAAAGAGGAGCTTTTGCTACTGATATTAATGAATGGGGCGATATCTATGGAAATCGTGGAGATCGTTTTATAGCAAGTGTAGCCTACTTAGATGGAAAAACACCAAGTGTGGTAATGCAACGTGGTTATTATACTAGAATGGCAATAATTGCTTATGGTTTTAAGAATGGAAAATTTGTTAAGCAATGGACTTTCGATAGTCAGTTTGATGAAGTAGATCCAAATGGTCTTAAGTACACGGAGTATAGAGGTCAAGGAAATCACAATGTTAGTGTCGGTGACGTTGACGCAGATGGTATGGATGAGATTATTACAGGAGCTGCTGTTATAAATCAAGATGGTAAGGCTCTTTATACTACAAAACTTGGACATGGTGACGCTATGCATTTTGGTGATTTAGATCCTACTAATCCAGGACTTGAGATATATCAAGTTCAAGAAGAAAAAGGCTCACCTTATGGAATGGATATAAGAGATGCTGGGACTGGAAAAATTCTTTTCGGCGTTAAATCAGGAATTGATACAGGAAGAGGACTTTCGGCAGATATTGATCCAAATTATATAGGTGAAGAAATTTGGGCAATAGATGGCGCATGGAATAGCAGTACAGGTGGACTTTATACTGTTAAGGGAGAAAAAATATCTGAGGGGATACCATCATCAAACTTTGCTATATGGTGGGATGGAGATTTGCAAAGAGAATTACTTGATCATAATTGGAATGGCTATGGTGGTCCTGCAAGTCCAGGAACTATTAGCAAATGGGATTATGTTAATAAAAAATCTGTAAACATATTAACTGCGACGGGTACTAATTCTAATAATGGAACAAAAGGTAATCCTTGTTTGCAGGCAGATTTGTTTGGTGATTGGAGAGAAGAAGTAATTTGGAGAACGGAGGATAGTAGTGCTTTAAGAATTTATGCTACTAGTGATGTAACGGAAACTAAATTATCTACTTTAATGCATGATCCTATTTATAGACTTGGAGTTGCATTTCAAAATACAGGTTACAATCAACCACCACATACAAGTTATTATTTAGGAAGTGGAATGACAACTCCACCACAACCTAATATTACAATGTCACGTGGAGGCACGGAAGTTAAAATAAAATAACCTATTAAATAGCGTATTGATTAGTAAAAAAATCAATGCGCTATTTTAATTTTGGAAAAGATGATTTGCGAAGGCATATGCGGGAATTTGGGCTAGTAATTATGTGAAATGAAGTGGTATAATTGGTATATTATGTTAACGAAGTTTTAGGGGGATATTTATGAAAAAAATATCAGTAAACAGGTTTCCAATGATTGTGAAGTTTTTTTTGGCGTTTACTCTTTTTTTAGTAATTCCGTTAATTATTACAGGAATTATTTTCAATTATACAATGATTAGTTACTCGGAAAATGAAATTGGTAGTACAGCTGAAATTAATTTGAAAACGGTTAACAATATAAATGTTTTATTTAGTACCAGCATATTAAAAGACGTAGCGAGAATATCACAAAGCGATGTACTTAATAATTTAAGTACTGTAGAAAATTATAATAAGATTAAATCAGATGCTAATAATGTAGTAAAAGTAACTCAGGTTTATGCATTATTAAATGAGATTTTAGCATCAAATTATAGGATAACTACAATTTATGTTTATATTGATGGAGCGGATTATATTATCACTTCTAATCGCGGAACTGTGGAAATGAACAAATTTAACGATGTCCAATGGATTAAACCCTATAAAGAAGCTAGGGCTATAAATTTGGAACCACATTGGATAGGAAATAGAATAATTCCAGAGAGAAATCCTCAAAATTCTGTATTACAAAATGAAAATTCTAATACAGCCTCTGTTATATCCTATGTATATCCTTTGGCACCTATAAACTCTAAAGTGGATGGAGCAATAGTTATTAACATGTATGAAGATGAGCTGAGTAAATTAATAAATAATAGGGACCTTTTAGGAGACGGTTATATTTATATAACAGATACTAAAGGAAATATAATTTCACATAAAAATAAGTCATTAGTAAGAACTAACATTTCTAGCACAAAGTATGTAAAAAATATATTAAGTTTTGATAAAGTAAGTGGGTATATGATTGATAATGTTGATGATGAAAGAAAAGTTATTACATATTATAAGTCACAATTTAATGATTGGATTTATGTAGGAGTTTATCCTCTTGCAAACCTTATGGAAAAGGCAAATAAGTTATCAACCAAAATCATTTTAATTATTATTTTTATTATATTTTTGGGTCTAGGATTTTGTTATATAGTTGCAAAAAGACTTTATAACCCTCTTAATAAGTTAGTTCAAGATGTTAAAGCAAGAAACAAATGGACTGATTTAAAAGAAGATGAAATGAAACTTCTTTCTAATGCTTTTAGTGCTATGGCAAGAGAAGAGGATACCATGTATGGGATATTAGAGAATAATAAGAAAGACTTAAAACAGGGGTATATTTTAGATTTAGTAAAAGGAAACTTACAGAAATATATTAACTCTGAAAATCAAGTTGAATATGATTTTTTCTATGAAAATTTTATTTGTGCAATAATTGCAATCGACAGATTTGATGAATTTTTGGAGAAATATTCACAGGAGCAGCAATACTATTTGAAAATGTTAATTATTAACGTGTGTGAAGGAGTAATCAACAAAACTTATGTAAATGCAAGTGTGTTATTTGATGTCAGTAAAATTGCAGTAATTATTAATATGGAAGTTTTCAACAAAAATAGAACCTACAAAATAGTAGAAGACTTGTTTAAAGAAGTGCAAGGTGAAATATTAAAAGTAATGGACAATACAATTTCGGTTGGAATAGGGGAATGTCATAGTGAAAAAACAGGAATAAGATTATCATATTTTGAGGCTAACGAGGCGATAAAACGTAAAATTTTATACGGTTATGGAAGTGTGATTAAATGGAAATCCTCTTTAGGGAAGGAGTACAAATATTTTTATCCGTATAATATTGAAAAACATATTTTTAACTACTTAAATGCTGGATCTATGGTGGATATCGATAAGGAAGTTAAAACTATGATTGAAGAAATAAAAGCTATGGAAGAGATATCTTATGATAATATTACACAAATTTTTAATCAGCTTATAGGTAGTACAATAAAATATCTTGTAGATGATAATACTAATATAAGTTATATTTATGGAAGCGGCTATAATATTTATCAGAAGTTGTCTGCAAAGGAGACACTAGAGGAGATAAGGTTGTTGCTAGTAGATTTTTATTCTCGTATAATTTTATATAAAAAGAAATCTGCAAATGAGAGTCTAGAGTATATGGATATAATAGAAGGATATATTAAGAGTAATTATCATAAAGATATAGATTTTGAAGGTATGGCTAGATGTATTGGTATAAGTTACTCTTATATAAGAAAGATATTCAAAGAAAACACAGGAAAAACAATTATAGAATATACCAATAGATTAAGAATAAATGAAGCCAAAATACATTTAAGGGATACAGATAAAAGTTTGCCGGAAATAGCTTCATGTATAGGATATAACAATTATCAAAGCTTATCTAGATTTTTCAAAAAGTATGAGGGTATAACTCCAGGAGAGTATAGAACTTTAAATTTCAAGAACTGTGCGAAATAATAGAAGCTACTATCAGTATTATTTTTGATAGTAGCTTTTATTATTGTCTTTTATTTACTTTGTTTTATTGGAAATTAGCAAAGTTAAATAAGGAAAGTTTTCAAAATAAAGGCTTTGAGGATGTTATCAAAAATAAAGCCTATTGGCAAAAGTGATTATATACAAGTATTGTAAAAGCGGATAAGATATAAATGTAAACGATTTATATTTTTAAAAAGGAGTGAACCTTATGGGAAACGGCAGTACACCTACACCTAGTAACTTTGGTATTTTAGATGTTTCTAAAGTAACTAAGAAAAAGAAAAAAGGAATTTTATATTATATTAAAAAAGATTTCTTTTTATATTTGCTATTATTTATACCTGTTACATATTTTGTGATTTTTAAGTATGTACCAATGTACCAAATAATAGTAGCGTTTAAGGATTACGATGTAATCGATGGAATCAATGGTAGTAAATGGATCGGACTAGATGCATTTAAAGAAGTTTTTAAAATGGCGGATTTCTATAAAGTTTTAAGAAATACATTATCGCTTAATGTATTGGATTTAATTTTAGGTTTTCCAGCACCTATAATCCTTGCTATATTATTAAATGAAATAAGGATTAAGTGGTTTAAAAAGGTATCTCAGACCATACTTTATTTACCACACTTTCTTTCTTGGGTTATTATAGGTGGTATGGCTTATCAGCTACTATCTCCTACAGGCATGGTTAATATCTTAACTAAATCATTAGGGGCAGCGGCAGTACCTTTTCTTATTGAAAAATGGCATTGGTTAGGAACCTATTGTGTAATAGGGGTATGGCAAGGGGTAGGTTGGGGAACGATAATATACTTGGCATCAATAACGAGTGTTAACTCAGAATTGTATGAAGCAGCTATGATTGATGGAGCTGGTAGATTAAAAAAAATATGGTATGTAACTTTACCTGCGATTAAGCCAACCATAATTATGATGCTTATCTTAGCTGTTGGGAATGTAATGAAAATAGGATTTGATCGTCCATTTGTATTAGGTAATCCGTTGGTAATGGATTTTTCCGATGTTATAAGTACCTTTGTTTATAGGGTTGGACTTCAATCCGTTAGATATAATATAGCAGCGGCAGTGGGTTTATTCCAATCAGTTATAGGATTAGTTCTAATACTATTTGTAGATAGGTTAGCTAAAAAATTCGGTGAACAAGGGATTATGTAAGAAAGGAGTTGAAAATATGAATACAAAGTTATTAGATAAAATTTTAGATATAATAGTATTTTTGTTTATAAGTATTGTAGTTTTACTATGCCTAGTGCCACTAATTCATGTTGCAGCAGTATCATTTAGTAGTTCTCAGGCTGTTGTAGCGCAAAAAGTTACGCTTTTGCCGGTAGATTTTACTATGGAGTCATACAAGCAAATTTTCAATGATAAATCAATGATTACATCACTTTTCTTTACCATAAAAATGACGGTGATATATACTGTATTAAGTATGGTACTCACCATATGTGCAGCATATCCATTGACAAAAAGCTCTTTGAAGGGCAGAGATTTTTTCTTTTTACTAATTATAATCACAATGTATTTTTCAGGTGGTATAATACCAGATTATATTCTTGTTAAGGATTTAAGTTTGTTAAATAGCATGTGGGGGCTTATTCTCCCAGGAGCAATAAATGTATTTAATCTTATAATACTTAAAACCTTTTTTCAAAACTCAATACCTAATAGTCTTGAGGAATCAGCAAAGCTAGATGGATGTACAGAGATAGGTATACTTTTTAAAATTGTACTTCCACTTTCAATGCCAATAATTGCAACCTTGAGCTTATTTTATGCTGTGGGTAGATGGAATGGATTTCAAGATGCACTTTTTTATATCACAAGGCCAGAATTATATCCACTTCAATTAAAGCTTTATCAATTAGTAAGTGCCACTTCTTCAAATGGAGCCCTTGCAGCAGAGGGAGTTGGAGCAGCTGTGCAACTAGCACCAGAAGTTTTAAAAGCTTCTGTAGTAATGTTTGCAACAGTTCCTATATTACTAATATATCCGTGGCTTCAAAGGTACTTTGTATCAGGTGTAATGATTGGTGCTGTAAAAGAATGATAGTTTGCTGCTAAAATAATATGCAGTTTCTATATAGTTTCAAATTTTAGATTATAAGGGGGAGAATTAAAAATGAACAAAAAACTTCTGAAAATCGTCAGTGTGGCTATGCTAACGACTGTTATTGTAAGTAGCCTTGCAGGGTGTGGCTCATCAAAAGAATCAGCAGATTCAACAAGTGATTCTTCAGTTGCCGTGGATGCACCTTATAAAAAGCAAGTGGAAATCAAAATTCCAATATATGACAGGGGCATCCAAGGTCAAGCAACTGTAGATAACAATCATTGGACTAAATACGTTAATGATACCTTTGGAAAGAAATATAACGTAAAAGTTACTTATGTTACAATCCCAAGGACTACGGATGTAGACAAGTTTAATATGCTTCTTGCATCCGGTGATGCTCCAGATATAATTTTTAGTTATGACTATACAACGGCGTCAAGTTTTTACACAAGGGGTGCTTTCCAAGAAGTAACTAAAGCTCAACTTGATAAATATGCACCAAATCTCGAAAAAACACTTGGAGCAGATGTTTTGAAATATGGAGTGTTTGATGGTAAGCAAATGTTAATACCAGCTAAAAGACCACTTGTAGGTGGTATATCTAGTGTTATAAGACAAGATTGGCTAGATAAATTGGGTATGAAAGTTCCTACAAATAGAGATGAGTACTATGCAGTTCTTAAAGCATTTAAAGAAAAAGATCCCGGTAAAGTAGGAGCTAATAATGTTATACCACAGGGATTGTGGAGTATGTCTGCTGCTGGTTCTGGGAATATAAATTATGCATTCAGACCAGCTAATGTTTCGGCTGAAGAGTTTGCAATGTATTCTGATGTAGTAATTCCATCGTTATCATGGAAGCCAACAGAGGATACATTAAAATGGGACAATAAACTTTTTAATGAAGGGCTTATAAGTCCTGAGTTTGTACTAGATAAAGATGGTACAAAATTACAAGCAGATATAAGTAATGGTAAGGTTGGAGTATTTCTTATGCCTTTAAAAACTCCTCCAGTTTTACAAACACTTGTAAAAAATGTACCTACAGCAAAATTTACTGTACTTCCTGCAGGTGCACTTTTACCAGCTGGTCAAGCACCACAAGCTTTCGCATACGCACCATATGGCATGCTTAGTGGTATAAATAAAAAGTGTAAGCATCCTGATGCAGTCCTAAAATATATGGATTGGATGAGCAAAAGCGAAAATTTATTTGTACTTCAAAATGGTGTGGCAGGTAAAAACTATAATTTAAAGGGTGGACTTCCAGTGGAAGTAGCTAATTATAATGGAGAGGATAAACTTAATTTTAGCTCTAACAAGGACATGTGGGGTATTGTTACTGAACAAAAAGAATTTGGGAGTTTAGATAAAAATTTAAAGATGGATGCAATTGCTAAAGGAGCACCTGGTTTTGAAAAATTGTATATTGACGGTTACAAAGAAACGTTAATAGGTGCAAAACCAAACTTTATGTTTAATAAACCTGTAACTTCTTTAACAAAAAATTCGAAAACACTTGGAAGTAAGTGGGAAGAAGCTTCTGCCAAAATAGTTATGGGTAAAGTAAGTGAATTCGATGCTTTATATGCAAAATATAGTAAAGATTATTTAACAAGTGGATACCAAGAAGTTATTAATGAAAGAAAATCAATATACGAAGGTATGAAAAAGTGAAATAATAAAAATATAGACCTGTGATAAAGTAATTTGTTACAGGGCTATATTTATAATATAGTGTAATTTTAAAAATTCACAAGGGATATATGAAGAAAGGAAGTAATTTTAATGAAGAAGTTAGAATATGATGAAGAAAAAATAAAAGAACTTATAGACAAAGTTGTAAAGAGAACCATGAGAATGGACTTTACTTGGGATTGGCCTTGTGGAGTTGCCTTTTATGGAATATGTAAGGCTTGGGAGGTCACTAAAAATCAAGAATATATCGATTATCTTGTGAAATGGATAGATGAATATATTGAAATAGGACTGCCTGAATTTACGGTTAATGTAGTTGCTATGGGACACACTCTAATAACATTGTTTGAGGCTACAGGGGATCAGAAATATATGGATTTGGCTATAGAAAAGGCTGAATATTTAAGAAAGGATGCAACTAGGTTTGGGGAAGGGGTTTTCCAACATACAGTTTCGCCAGGCAATGATTTTCCGGAACAAGCCTGGGCAGATAGTTTGTTTATGGCAGCTTATTTTCTTCTTAGAATGGGTAAAAAGTTAGATAATAAAGAATATGTAGAAGACGCCTTAAATCAATACTATTGGCATGAAGAATTTTTACAAGATAATAAAACTGATCTATTTTTTCATGGATGGGATAACATTAACCAAAACCATATGTCAGGCATTCATTGGGCGCGTGCAAATGCTTGGGCATCCTATACTATGGCAGAAGCAACCACCCTTATAAATTATTTGTATCCAGCATTTATGGGCATAAGTGGTTCCTTAAGAGATCAACTAAGTGCTTTAGTTAGGTTGCAGTCAGAAGAAGGTTTATGGCATACCATATTAGATGATGAAAGTTCCTATTTAGAAACTTCAGCTTCTGCTGGAATTGCTGCAAGTCTTGTAATTGTGGGACATCCTCTTCAAAGAAAGTATGTTCAAAAGGCGCTAGAGGGAATAATGAATAATATTTCAGAAGAGGGATCAGTTATGAATGTTTCTGCAGGTACTGCAGTAATGATAGATACACAGGGTTATAAGAAAGTTCCTAAAAAGAGGGTTCAAGGCTGGGGACAGGGTTTGACTTTGGTTTTTCTTGCAGCAATTTTGAAGTATGAACAATAATTTAAAGGGTGGGATAGTATGAGTGAAAAAATAGTAAATACCGGTGGATTTACATTGCCAGGGGAAGCTGGCTTTGAAGATTTAACTTTGAAATTGGCAGAAAAATGGGGAGCAGATGTAATTAGGGATAGTGATGGAACTCAATTATCAGATAAAATAATAACTTCGGGTTATGATATTTATTCTACCATTTGTTTAGTTCGTGGTTCCAATGAGTGGGCTAAATTAAATATGGATAAACTTCAACAATGTTATCTAAGGAGTTATCCACTAATTGCTAAGGGTGATACAGTTAAGATAGATATTTTACAAGGCTTTTTTAAAGAACAATTTTTGATAAATATTAAAGATAACCCAAAAGAGTTTTGGCAAGTTTTTGATAGAACTACTGGATTAGAAATAGAAATTTCTAAATGGGAGTTAGACATAAACACGGGAACAGTTATGGTGAAAAACACAAAAAAATGGCATAAATACACGGTTAATTTTCTTGTGTATAGAATTTGGGAAGAAATATCCGCATACAACCATATAACAAATAATTGGGGGAACAGGGAGCATGAATTACCTATAGAGCCTATGTACAAAGAGACTCAAGATCATATTCTTAAATATTTAGATCAATGGCTTATAGATCACCAACATACAAAAGTAGTACGATTCACATCTATGTTTTATAATTTTTGGTGGCTATGGGGCAGTGATCCTAATTTGAAGTTTATCGTAAATGATTGGGGCGCCTATGATTTCACAGTAAATCCTTTATCTATGAAACTCTTTGAAAAAGAAAAAGGTTATAAAATGACTTCAGAGGATTTTGTAAATAAAGGTTTATACAATAACTCATATTTACCACCTTCTGAAAAATATAGAGATTGGATGGATTTTATAAATAAATTCGTGATTGAGTTTGGTAAAAAGTGTATTGATTTAGTTCATAAACATGGGAAAAAAGCCTATGTATTTTATAATGACCATTGGATAGGAATGGAACCTACCTTAGATAGTTTTAAAGAGTTTGGCTTTGATGGGATAATTGATGGCGTGTTTAGCGGATTTGAAACAAGAAAGGTTTCAGGAACTAAAGGTGTTGCAATAAGAGAATTAAGGCTTCACCCATATTTCTTTCCAACAGGAGTAAATGGAGTGGGAACTTTTATAGAAGGAGGAGACCCATCGCTAGAATGTAAAACTTATTGGTTAGATATAAGGAGAGCTCTACTTCGTGATTGCGTAGATAGAATCGGTTTTGGTGGATACCTGCATTTAGTTGATGATCATCCTGCATTTGTTGATTATGTTCAAGAATTAGTAGAAGAGTTTAGGGAAATTAGGGAATTGCATAAAGAGGGAAAACCTTATTCTTCTAAATTTAAGGTAGCTATTTTATCTGCTTGGGGAAATATGCGGGCGTGGGGTTGTCGTGGTCACTTTAATCATGGAAATTATTATAATGAAATTATGGAATCTATCTCAGGATTGCCTGTAGAAGTAGAGTTTATTAGTTTTAAAGATATTATTGATAAAGGTATTTCCGGTGATATTAAAGTAATAATTAATGCTGGACAAATTGATGATGCTTGGAGTGGTGGTTGGAACTGGAGTAATGAGAAAGTTATTGAAATCCTTACAGAGTGGGTTTCAAAGGGAGGTGGTCTTATTGGGGTTGGAGAACCTTCTGCTGTAAAATATAGCGGTCAATACTTTCAGATGTGCCATGTATTTGGGGTGGAGAGAGAAGTCGGTTTAACCGTGTGTTTTGATAAATATGCATATAAAAAGGTTGAAGAAACTCACTTTATTCTTAAGGATATTCAGGGAGAATTGGATTTTGGAAAAGAAATTGATAATATATATGTAATAGACAAAAATATACAGGTTATTGCAGATAAAAATCAATCAATTCAAATAGCTACAAATACTTTTGGAAAAGGTAGGAGTGTATATTTCTCTGGACATAAGTATACCCCTGAAAATATAAGAATATTATTAAGAGCAATATATTGGGCAGCTGATGAAGAAAAAGAATTTGGCTTCTGGACTTGTAGCAACGCAAATACAGAATGTGCCTACTATCCTAAAATCAATAAATTAGCAGTTATTAATATTACGGGTCAAGTTGAAGAAACCACGGTGTATGATTGTAAGAAAAATGAAATTGCGGTTTCTTTAAAACCGTATGGAATAAAAATAATAGATTTAGGATAATAACTAGGCGTCTTTAAACAGACGCCTAAATGGTTAAAAGAGGAGTGAAAAACCGTGTTTTTTAAAAAGTTTATATTCGGCGCAACTGCAGAAGTTGAAGGCTTTATAAATATATTGAAAGATACCTTATATTCTGACGAAACTGGTTATGGTTTTGTTACTGAAAAGCTAAAAGAAAAAAATCAATTGCTTCAAATTTCTGAAATCGGAAGTGCCTTTGACATTGATCCAGAGTTAACTAGGCAAAATATTACTAATATTATTATGGAGCAAAAGGGAACCCTAAATGACTTAATTAGCGGGTTTTGTTCTAGCGATAAGCCTGATGTACCACTATGCTTTAAAGTGAAAGTTCCTCATAGTGGGAATTATAATATAAAATTAGTTATGGGAAATAATAGTTCAGATATGATTATATCAGTCTTTTCTCAAAGGAGAAGATGTGTTCTTAAAAATGTAATAGTTAAAGCTGGAAAACTTCTAGAACATAATTTTACGGCTAATGTTTGTGACATAATACCAAGAGGAAAAACTGAAATTTATAGGGATGATAGTATTGATATCACTATAATTGGCCAGAATGCATGCATGAATTTAGTAACTCTTGAGGAAGCTCTTGAGATACCAACAATCTATGTTGCAGGAGATTCCACTTTAACGGATCAAGGGACAATTTATCCCTATAATCCTTTGACTAGTTATTGTGGGTGGGCCCAAATTTTACCTCTTTTTTTGGGTCAAGGTATTGCTGTATCAAATCATTCTCATTCAGGGCTTACTACAGAAAGTTTTAGACGGGAAGGTCACTGGAGTATTGTAGAGAATAATATAAAACCAAAGGATTTATTTATTATGCAATTTGGGCATAATGATCAAAAGGACAAAAACTTGGATGCTTTTGGTGGATATGCTAATAATTTAAGGAGATATATAGATGAGGTAAGAGAAAAAGGTGCTTGTCCAGTTATTGTAACTCCAGTTAGTAGAACTATTTGGAATGGTATAGATTGTGCGTTTAATGATATGTTTAAAGATTATGCTGATGCCTGCATTTTAGTTGCAAAGGAAAAAGGAGTGCCGTTAATAGACTTACATGAAAGAAGCGTTGACTTTATTTTAAAGCATGGTCAAAAAAACTCTTCTAAATACTTTGTTCCTAAGGATTATACACATAACAATGATTTTGGAGCTTTTGAAATGGCTAAATTAGTAGTTGAAGAGATTAAAAAAGTTAATATAGAACCTTTAGTTAAATACTTAATTGATATACCAGAAGATAAAATACAAATAGAACAATTGAAAAGTTGGGTAGAGCCTAGCGATAAAGAGATTAAAGCTGATGTTAAGCAGTGGATAAAGGCAAATAGTTGGGCAGAGGAAATTGATGTTAACAACTATATTGATATATTCATAGCTAAGAAAAATGTTTCTAAGGTTGAACTTTTAGATACGATACTTAAAGATTTAAAATATCCACCTACCAATGTTTATAATGATATATTTGAAGATGTATTTGGAGATGAGTGGTACGCAGGAATAGTTCAAGCTGCTTATAATTATGGCCTAATTTCTAATGAAAATAAAAACTTAGATCCTAAAGAACAAATTTCCATTGAAGAAGTTAAGGTTATAGCCAAAAGAGCATATAAACTAAAAACTAGGAGTTGCGTATAATAAAATATAGAGATAAGCTAACTCTTATTCATATTTATCAGATAACAGAAAATGTAAAAAGAAAAAGATATATCTCATTTGATATATCTTTTTCTTTGTTGTTTTTTATATACTTCCAGTTAAGAAACAAAGTTTATTTATATGATTTTATGAAAGCGATAGAATTTAGATTTAGTAATAATATGAATAATGAATAACTTATCATAATAAATTGCATAAAGTACGACGATATAGCAAAAAAATAAAGGGGGAAAAAAATGAAGAAAATGATATTAAAAGTATTAATTATAGCGACAGTTACAATGGGGCTCGCTGGGTGCGGTAATGCTAGTACATCTCAAAATAAGGATTCGAATAAAAAGTTTACTAAAACATATGTTATTTCAACTGATGCAACATATGCTCCTTTCGAGTATGAAAAGGATGATAAATACATCGGGATAGATATTGATTTGTTAGCTTCTATTGCAAAATTAGAAGGGTTTAAATATGAATTAAAGGCTATGGATTTTAAAGGGATAATTCCAGCTCTCCAAGTAAATCAGGTTGATGGTGCAATCGCAGGCATGGGAATTACAGATGTGCGAAAAAAAGTTTTAGATATGTCAGAGGGCTACTTTGAATCGGGACTTTCAGCAGTTGGGAAAAAGGGGAATGATAAACTAAAATCTGAAGCGGATTTCAAAGGTAAGATTTTTGCTGTTAAAAAAGGAACACTTGGAGCAACATATGCTGAAGGTAATAAAGATAAATTAGGAGCAACAGTTAAGTATTTTAATGATACAGCTTCTATGATGCAAGAAGTTAAGAATGGTAATGCAGATGTTACTTTTGAAGATTACCCTGTAATTGCATATATGATTTCAGTTGATCCAAATTCAGGCTTAAAAATTATTGGTAATAAGTTAACAACACAAAATTATGGCTTCGCAGTTAAAAAAGGAAGCAATACAGAATTAGTAACTGCTTTTAATGATGGATTAAAAAAATTAAAAGCGAATGGCGAATATGACAAAATAGTACAAAAATACATTAAAAAATAAAGTGAATTTGTAAACTTAAAAGGGAGTACAAATCTGCTTTTGAAGTTATTATAACAATTTATGATGATTCAATACCACAAAGGAGGTAAAACAAATGGACATATTAACATTATTTAAACAAAGTCTACCTGCCCTTTTATCGGGATTTTATGTGACATTGCAAATAACAATAATATCATTGGTAATAGCAACTATTCTTGGCTTAAGTTTTGGAATGCTCGCAATAAGCAGAAACAAAGTACTAAAATTTGTGGCTACTGCCTATGTTGATATATTCAGAGGAACGCCACTTATAGTACAGGCCTTCTTTATTTATTTTGGTCTTCCAGCTGGTCTTGATATAAAGATACCAGCCTTTGTTGCAGGAGTACTTTGTATCAGTTTAAATGCTGGTGCCTATATGGTAGAAATTTTTAGAGCGGGAATTATGGCTGTAGATAAAGGTCAAATGGAGGCAGCTAGAAGTTTAGGATTACCTTATGGGGAAACTATGAAACTAGTCATATTGCCACAGGCTATAAGGAATATGATCCCAGCAATTATTAATCAGTTTATTATTTCTTTAAAGGATACTTCTCTTTTATCTGTAATTGGAATTAGAGAACTTACCCAGAGTGGTGAAATAATTATCGCAGCTAATTTTCGTTCTCTTGAAACGTGGAGTTTCGTTGCAATATTTTACTTTGTTGTAATTATGGCACTAACCTATGCAGCTAGGTCTGTGGAAAGGAGACTTAAGATATGATTCAAGTTAAAGGGTTAAAAAAAGTATTTAAAGATTTAGAGGTTTTAAAAGGTATAGATTTTAATATAAGAAAAGGCGAAGTTGTTTGCTTAATAGGACCTTCAGGGTCTGGTAAAAGTACGGTGCTTAGATGTCTTAATAGACTTGAAGAAATAGATGGAGGAACCGTTTTAGTTGATGGCGAAGATGTTACTCATAATAAATTGGATGTAAATATTCTTAGACAAAAATTAGGAATGGTATTTCAATCTTTCAATTTATTTCCTAACCTTACAGTGATTCAAAATATTACTTTAGCACCAATTAATTTAAAAAAATTATCTAAGGCCGAAGCAATAAAAAGGGCATTGGAGCTCCTAGAAAAAGTAGGTTTAAGTGAAAAAGCTGATGTTTATCCAGATAAACTTTCAGGAGGACAAAAGCAAAGGGTAGCTATAGCTCGCGCACTAGCTATGGGTCCTGAAATAATGTTATTTGATGAGCCTACATCTGCGCTTGATCCTGAGATGGTTGGAGAAGTGCTTCAGGTTATGAAGGACCTAGCAATTGAAGGCATGACTATGATTGTAGTAACTCATGAAATGGGATTCGCAAGAGAGGTAGCTAATAGAGTATTGTTCATGTCAGATGGATATTTAGTTGAAGAAGGAAAGCCAGAAGATATTTTCGACAATCCTAAAAATGTAAGAACTAAAGAGTTTTTAAGTAAGGTACTATAATATTAAAAGTTAGCATATGAGGTCGTTTGTGTAGTTACCCATTTATGTTATAATTAGACATGAAAATATTATTGTTAATAATCAAAATTTATATGGTGAAACAAATCACAAATAAATGAGTTTTTATACCTTATATTAGATAATGATGTATTAACATGTATATTATGGAGTCTTATTATTGTTTTAGAATGGAGATGTTATTTTATTAAAAATTTTCTTACAGGACTAATTCTTTTTGTTTTAGGTACATTCTTAATAACACAAAATACTATAGTTAGAACGGGCTTTAATTTAGGTGGATTTATGGGCGGTTATAATCCACCTTTTGGATTACTGTTATTGCCAGTAATAATAGGTATTATTATGTTATTTGCCATGGATAATCAAGTTTTTGGATGGATATTAATAGTATTTGGTATCGGTTCAATTCTTTTAGGATTATTGATGGGATTTGATATAAGGTTTAGACCGACTACTTTATATGTTGTTATACTTATGTTTGGTTGTGTTGCCATTGGTGTTGGTTTAATGATTCGGGGTGTAACACAATCAAATAAAAAATAATTAAATTTTGGGTAGTTTTATGGTGAATGTTGTATCTTGATTGAGTTTACTTTCAACTGCGATTTCACCACTGCTAAGTTCTACAATTCGTTTAACGATTGAAAGGCCAAGCCCATTACCGGGTGATGTGTGTGATCTATCGCCTTGATAAAATTTATCGAAAATATGCTTTAATGTATTATCATCCATGCCATTACCATCATTGCTTATTTTAAACGCAATATCATCAAGGGTTTCATGGCACTCGATTGTTATATTGCCGTTATCCTTGGAGTTTTTTATTGCGTTTTCAATGAGATTTATCCAAAGATGTGAGAGCATCTCGATATTTCCATAAATTTTAATAGTATCTAAATTAAGGTTGATTTGTATATTCTTCCTGCTCCATTGATTTTCAAGAAGTATGATGCAATTTCGAATTTGTTCATCCAGTTCATATTCTGTTTGATCCGTAATAATTCGTTGATTTTCAAATTTGGTGAGGACCAGAATATTTGCAGACATATTAGTTAGTCTTTCAGATTCATTTATAATAATATCAGTGTATTCCTTTCGCTTTACTGTTGAAAGATTATCATTTTTTAGTTGCTTTGCAAATCCACGAATTGAAACAATTGGTGTCTTGAATTCGTGAGAAAAGTTATTAATAAAATCATTACGAAACATTTCTATACTGCCAAGTTCTTCTGTCATATGATTAAAATTTCTAAGCAAATCTGCTATTTCTGATCTAGAGCTTAGTTCTTGTACACGAACGCTAAAATCTCCCGTAGATACTACTTTAGTTGCCTTAATCAGTTGATTAAGGGGTTTTAATATGTTTTCACTTGCTACAGCTGAAATTGAAGTTCCTATAACTATACTAACAAATAATGCAATTAACTGAGAAATAATTGGTGCAAGTGCAGGAATTGCAAAAATGCCGGCTGAATACAAAAAAAGAAAACATAACCATGTTAATAATCCTGCAGATATCATAATGCAAAATACAAGAAATACCATAGTGATTTTTAGAGATTTTATTCTATTCATGCTTTTGTCACCGCCTTGTAACCAAGTCCGCGAACTGTAATAATTTCAAAATCAGGATTAGCTTTAAATCGGTCACGCAAACGATTTATGTGAACATCTACCGTGCGTTCATCCGTACCAGAGTTCATATCCCATATTTCATCCATCAAACTTCGCCTGGTAAAAATTTTATTTTGATAGGCCAATAATTTGTATAACAGCATGAATTCTTTATTGGGTAATTCTGTAGTGTTGCCATTTTGAAAAACGGTAAGTGCATCATAATTCAAAATAGTTTTTCCAACTGTTAATTTATGCTCATTTACGATTTTAGAGCGACGAAGTAGTGCTATAATTCGAAGAATCATTTCCTCCTCGTCAATAGGCTTAACCATATAATCATCTGTTCCTACAATAAAACCTTCCTTTTTATCAGCATGCGTTTCTTTTGCTGTTACCATTAATATTGGTAGAGTGTTGTTACAGCTACGCAAAGTGACCGTTAATTCATAACCATTCATGCGTGGCATCATAATATCGAGAACAATCAAATCAACATGATGATTATCCATTTTATCAAGTGCGTCTATGCCGTCACTAGCAAGAATAACTTCGTAACCATTTTGAAGCAATACCTCTTCCATTAATTTTCTTGTATTTTTATCATCTTCTACAACCAAGATTTGAAACATTTGAAAGCCCCCTTCTTATCCTTACATTATGATAGTTTATTAATTTATTGTAAATAGGTTTTTTTCAATTTTTGATTCAGTTTACATTCAGTTAATATTAGTAATATATAATGAAAAGTATAATATAGAAGAAAGGAGTCTATTGAATGCTGATTCTTAAAAACATTGTAAAAGAATACACAGCAGGAAATACAAGAATAAAAGCCTTAAAAGGTATAAATATTGACTTCAGAGAAAATGAATTAGTATCTATATTGGGACCTCCAAATTGTGGAAAAACAACTATGTTGAACATTATTTGCGGTCTTGATATATATACAAGTGGTAATTTATCTATAAATGGAAAATCCACAAAGAAATTTTCAAATAGAGACTGGGACGCCTTTCGTAATAATTCTATTGGTTTGATGCTTCAAAGCTATAAGCTGATTTCGCATGAGACTGTACTTGGAAATGTTGAGATTACTATGAAACTTTCGGGTGCAAGAAAATTTGAGCGCCGCGAAAGGGCAATTACAGTTCTAAAAAAAGTTGGTATTTGTAATAAGTTTAATAAAAAGCCAAATAAAATGTCCTATGGTGAGATTAAGCGTGTTACAATTGCAAGGGCCCTTGTAAACAATCCAGAGGTTTTGATTGCAGATGAGCCAACGGAAACACTTGACTTAGAAACAAGTATAAAAATCATGGAAATCTTAAAAGAGATTTCAAGGGATAAACTGGTTATCATGGTTACCAATGACTTGGAGATTGCACAGAAGTATTCGACAAGAATTATAAAACTTTTTGACGGTAATGTAATTTATGATTCTAATCCTTATCATGTGGTTGTAGAAAAGCCGACAAAAAATCAAAAATGTAAAAAAACTTCTATGGGTTTATTAACCGCTTTGTCCCTAAGTCTTAACAGCTTGATGAGCAAAAAAGGAAAGACTTTTATAACTTCATTTATGGCAAGCAGTGGTATTATAGGAATTGCACTTATTTTGTTGCTTTCAAGCGGTGTTACGACTTCCAGTATGAAAATTAGGTGTAAATTTATTGTATTTGCATTAATTTCACTTGTGGTATCTTTAATTAGTATTAGTACTAGCATATATATTTCTGTTTTGGAGAGGACTAAGGAGATAGGTGTATTACGTAGCATTGGTGTTTCGAGGAAAGATATTTTCCTTGTTTTTAATGCCGAAACACTTATTATTGGTTTTGTTTCCGATGTAATAGGGTTTTACATTATATATGTTTTAGGAATTTTTAAACTGCCTGCGACTTCCTGGATGGTGATTGTTATAATCAGTATGGTAGTTCACCTTATGGCAGGTTTTATTCCTTCAATAATTGCAGCAAAGAAAGATTACTTTCTTGAGTTAAAAAGTGGCTAATGAATATAAAAATTATCGAGACTATACGTTATTTGAACGAAAATATTTTATAATATAAAGGAGAGAACATTATGTCTAAAGTAATAGGTATTGATTTAGGTACAACAAATTCTTGTGTGGCTGTAATGGAAGGCGGGGAGGCTGTCATAATTCCTAATGCAGAGGGTGGTCGCACAACTCCATCTATAATTGCATTTTCTAAAACAGGTGAACGTTTAATAGGTGAGCCTGCAAAACATCAGATAGTTACTAATCATGAGCGTACAATAAGTTCCATTAAACGTGAAATGGGAAGTGATTACAGGGCTAATATTGATGGTAAGAAGTATTCACCACAAGAACTTTCCGCAATGATACTTCAAAAGCTTAAAACTGATGCAGAAAGCTATCTGGGCGAAACTGTAAGTGATGCTGTGATTACAGTACCTGCATATTTCACAGATGCACAAAGGCAAGCAACTAAAGATGCAGGTAAAATTGCTGGCTTAAATGTACAACGAATCATTAACGAGCCAACAGCTGCTGCAGTTGCTTATGGTGTAGATAAAGAAACACCTCAAAAAGTCATTGTGTACGATTTTGGAGGAGGCACATTTGATGTGTCTATTCTTGATATCAATAATGGAGTTATTGAAGTACTTGCTACTGCAGGAAATAATCGTTTGGGCGGTGATGATTTTGATAGCTGCGTGGTTGATTATCTTGCAGATGAGTTTAAAAAGGAAAACCATTTTAATATTAAAAAAGACCCTACTGCTATGCAACGTGTAAAGGAAGCGGCAGAAATAGCAAAAGTTGAACTGAGCGGTATGACATCAACTGAGGTAAATCTTCCCTTTATTACTTCAAATAAGTCAGGTCCAGTACATATGAATATTACATTAACAAGGGCAAAATTTGATGAACTTACAATGAAACTTGTGGAGGCCACAATGGATCCGATGCACCAGGCAATGCGTGATTCTGGGCTCAGTATATCAGAAATCAGCAAGGTTTTACTTGTGGGAGGGTCTAGTCGTATTCCAGCAGTGCAAGCAAGTGTTAAAAAGTTTATAGGCAAAGAACCGTTTAAAGGTATTAATCCTGATGAATGTGTTGCTATGGGTGCTGCATTTCAAGGTGGGGTCCTTGTAGGTGTTGTAAAAGGCTTATTACTTTTGGATGTAACACCACTTTCTCTAGGCATCGAAACTATGGGAGGAGTTTTTTCGAGAATTATTGATCGTAACACAACGCTTCCAATAAAAAGGAGCCAAGTTTTCACTACGAGCGGTAATTTTCAAACATCTGTTGAAATTCATGTTTTGCAGGGTGAACGTGAAATGGCATCTCATAATAAAACATTAGGTAAATTTAAACTAAAAGGTATTCGCCGTGCATTAAGAGGCGTTCCACAAATTGAGGTATCATTTAGTATTGATGCAAATGGCATTGTAAATGTATCTGCGAAAGATTTGGGAACTGGCAAAGAACAAAACATTAATATTACTGCTACTTCAAACCTTAGTCAGTCTGAAATCGATCAAGCTATTCTTGATGCAAAGCAGTTCTCTAGCGAGGATGCAAAAAATAAAGAAGAAGCCACAATAAAAGATCAGGCGGAACAGTTAATTTATAAGGCATCAGTAGTTATGAAAAAGCTTGATAAAAATGACAGCTTAGTGATAAAAGAATCTGTTAAAAACACTAAGAAAGCATTGAAGAGCAAAGATAAAACTCAAATGGTTGAAGCCGTAAATGAGTTATCCAAAGTGTTAGAAGAAATGGATCAGAAAGTTCCACATGATGATATTTCGAATACCACAAGTAATAATGAAGATAATGAAAAAAATGAAAAGTAACAGTTGTAAGTGAAGTATATAAATAAGGTGGGTGAATAGTATGTTTGGTTATGTAGTGGTGAATGCGGATAAGTTAACAATTGAAGAAAAACAACAATATAGAGCATTTTATTGCGGATTATGTAAGACACTAGGAACACGTCACGGAATAATAAGCCGTTTCACACTCACTTATGACATGACTTTTCTTGTTTTGTTTCTTTCAGCACTTTATAAGACTGATACACAAATGCAAACTGAGAGATGCATCATCCATCCTTTGAAGCCACATGAATATTGCCAAAATGAAATTACAAAGTATGGTGCTGACATGAATGTTGTACTTGCCTATTATAATTTTCTTGACGATTGGACAGATGATAGGAATATACTTTCACTTAGCGCGGCAAAACTGTTTGAACGTCAATATAAGCGCATTGAAAGGCAATATCCAAATCAATGTAAGGTAATTCGCAAGTGTCTTTGCGAGCTTTATGAAATCGAAAAATCAGGAGAGCTTAACCCCGATGTTCCTGCAAAATGTTTTGGGGAACTAATGGGCGAAATTTTCGTTTTAAGGGAAGATGAATATGCGGATAAATTACGAACATTTGGAACATCACTTGGCAAGTTTATTTATATAATGGATGGTTGTATGGATTTAAAGTCTGATATAAAAAATGAGCGATATAATCCGATGATGACATCATCATCTGAAAAATTTTATGACATTTTAAATCTGCTTATGGCTGACTGCATTGAAAATTATAAAAGGTTGCCAATTGATCAAGACAAGGGATTAATTGAAAATATTCTATATTCAGGTGTTTGGTCAAAGTATGAAGCAGAAAAAAACAAGACAAAAGGGGTGCACAAATAATGATATCAGATCCTTACGAAGTGCTTGGTGTTTCTTCAAATGATTCAAAAGAAGAAATTACTAAAGCTTATCGCAAACTAGCGAAAAAATACCATCCAGACTTGAATCAAGGAGATGCTGATGCCACAAGAAAAATGAGTGAGATTAACGCTGCTTACGAACAGATAAAAAGAGGGAAAACTACCCAAAACAGTAGCGGCGGAGATTACAGTGAGCAAAGTTCATACGGTAATAGGAACAGTTCTTATGGAGGAGAAGATCCATTTAGAGACTTCAACCCTTTTGAAGGATTTGGTTCTTTCAGTGGTGGTCAAAGGCAAAAACAGGAATATTCCGAATTTGATTCGGTTGATAGCTATTTGAATGCAGGATATTTTAACGAAGCACTTAATGTTCTGGAAGCTATCACAACTAGGAATGCAAAGTGGTATTATTACAGCGCAATTGTAAATTCCGGTTTAGGCAACACAATCACAACATTAAATCACGCAAAAACAGCAGTGCAAATGGAACCAAGTAATCTTGAATATCAAAGATTATTAAACCAAGTACAAAATGGTGGTCGTGTGTATCAGCAGCAGAGTCAGGACTTTGGCATGCCAACAATAAGTTTAAATAAGATATGCTTAGGTCTTTGTTTTGCGAAACTGTTCTGTGGGTGCTGATGACGAAAATATTAATAAGGAGTGAATAGAATGGGAAATTTTAAAAATAAGTTAGCACAATTTATGTATGGAAGATATGGTACAGATCAACTGTATATTGCTTTGATTGCTCTATATTTTGTTTTGGTAATTGTTAATGCTTTTATTAGTTCTGCTATTATCAGCGTTTTGATGTTTGCTATTTTGATCCTGATTGTTTTCAGAACATTGTCTCGAAATATTTACAAAAGAAACATGGAAAATGAAAAATTTATGAAATTTTTTAAGCCTATTAAATCAAAAGGATCTTTTGAGCTTCGCAGAATCAAAGAAATTAAAACGCATCGTTTTCGCAAATGTCCACATTGCAAGAAGATGCTTCGTTTGAAACGATTGAGGGGGAAACATACAGTAAAATGTCCTAGTTGCAATAAGGAATTTGAACTTCGTATTCTAGGGTAAGTATAAAATAAGAACTCTTTTTATATTTAGTATAAAAAGAGTTCTTATTTTATAGACTACATAAATATCATATTACCAATTTTTATGGAACCTGATTTTTTAACGCCATTATTAAAAAACAATGCATTTTTTATTGGATTAGTTCCATTAATTGCTGCAAGTGCAGCTTTAACATCGCTTGCAGGTGCAGGTCTTTTAATGTTGCCATTTTGTACACAGGTAAATTGATAAGAACCGTTATACTTTTGATTAATTACAGCACTAATTGAATTTGGGAATCTGCTGCTCTTAACCCTATTCATAACTACTGCGCCCACAGCAACCTGAGCAATATATGACTCTCCTCCGGCTTCTGCAGTTATTAATCTAGCTAGCAAGTTCAAATCGCTTGCTGTGTATTTTTTTGCACTTGGTGATACAGCCTTTAAACTAGATACACTTTTTTTTACAGTAGCGCTAGTTGTCCCTGAAACCTTGAGAACTTGTCCAGGAAAAATAGAATCATTCCATTTGTTATTAGTTTTCCTTAGAGTAGTTAATGATTCCTTATATTTTTGCGCTATTTTAGATAAAGTATCTCCACTTTTCACAGTATAATTTCTAGTTGTTAAGGTAGCTGCAAATATATTTTGTGATGAAATTATTGAAATACCAATTGTTAGTGCTGATGTTAAAAAAATTGATTTATAGCTTTTAAATTTAATAATTAATTCCTCCTAATGCCTTCCAGGTTAGTTGACGGGTTAGGGTAGAGGTACCCTACTTTGTGAATCAAAGTTTCACCCCAAAATTAAATCCCCGGTACTTCTTTTAGAAGATTCGGCTACTCTGATATAATAATACAGCTCGTAAAAAATGTCAATTTGGGCTATTTAAAGATTTACACCGGATTTATGTAGAAAAAGTAAATAATATGTTTTCTCCTATCCTTACCACAAGGGGGATTAAGAACCATTTGAAATCGTTATCATATGCTATAAAACTTAAATATATGGGTAATCATTCAATAATTGTTAACATATTAAAAAGGAGCTAAAAATACTCTCCGATAGCTAATATGCGGTTATTATTTTAACTCTTTTTTAATTTTGTAATACCTTTCTAATTGTTAGTAGTTATGGATTGAAGCTTATTTGAATTATTTGTAATATCTTCTTATTAGTTAAATATTGTATTTCTACATAAAATATTAACTAAATATTAAATGTGAACTTTTTGTAAAACCGAAATTACTAACGGAAATAGGGACCATGGATAAATATTATCCATGGTCCCTATTTTTTATAGAATCATTTAATTAAGTGTTTTAAATGAATATTTTTGAGATTTTAAATATTCAATAACTTGTGGTAATGCTTGGGCAGTTGTTGATTTCGTAAAGAAATCGTGCATTAAAATAACTACATGGTCTTTTCCCTCAGTATTCTTTTTTAGGTTACTTAGTAATTTAGATACTGGAATATTTTGTCCCTCTGCATCACCAGTTAAATCATTCCAATCAACATAATTATATCCAGCACTATTAAGTGATTCTCTAAAAGGTTTTAGTTTTCCACCAAATGACCCGCCTGGAAATCTTACTAATTTAGTACTGAAATTACTACCAAGGATTGATTTTAATATAGTATCACATTTGTTAATATCACTTATAAAAGTGTTAGTGTTAGAGTAAAGATAATTATAATTATGTGAATATGAATGGTTCCCAATGGAGTGCCCATCTGCTAATTCTTTTTTTACCAAATCAGGATATTTTATTGCCATATTACCCACTATAAAAAAAGTTGCCTTTATATTATATTTATCTAAAGTCTTTAAAATCAAAGGAGTATTGTTGGCAGAAGGGCCATCATCAAAAGAAAGATAGGCTATTTTATGTCCATCTGACTTATAAATATGTTTATAAAAATCTGCAGTTGGTGATTTTAACTTTGGTTTTAAAGTCACTTTTTTTGGTGTTACTACACTTTTTTTTAAGCTGTTTTCTGCATTAGCAGGAAGGACACTCTTTACTTTACCATTACTATTAATATAAAATATTAAACATGACAGAATAACTATAACTATAACTGATATTATTAAACCAAATTTTCTTCTTTTTATAATTCTTTTTCTTATTCTTCTTTTTTTTCTTTTTTCAAGTTTTATCACAATTTATCACCAATCATTTCATTATTTGAATTTTAACAAGCTTTATTTACATAATGCATTATAAAAAACTATAATACAAGTAAAACTTCCTAAAATGTCATTTTTATGTCATAAACGGAAGTTATCCGCACCTTAAAGTTGGGAACTAGTAGATTTTTATTTGATTCCAATGAAAAATTGTATATTATTTTATGTCACAGTTTACATTGAGCTGAATAACCTATAGTAGCAGTTTAAATAATGAGACTGCTAGGAGGTAAAATTATGTATAGTTATTGGCAGGCTGATATGAGTGAAGATGATGAATGTAAAAAGCGGGTTAGACATGGATATAATAAATGCGCGAAATACGAATGCAGTAAGTGTGAGAAACCTGAATGCGAAAAGTGTAAAAAACCTGAATGTAATAAGTGGGACAAATATGAATGTGAAAAGTGTGAGAAACCCGAATGCAAAAAGTGTAAGAAACATGAATGTAACAAGTGTGGTTGATCTTATTTAAAAGTTGGACAAGATATAAAGAAATTTATAAATAAAGCTATTATTTTATTTATGAATGATTGATATAGATATCAATGAGCTGCCTTACAAAAGGTAGTTCATTTTTATAAGTACAAGTTTTAAATATTATTAATGAAAAAAATAACCATATGCTTTATAATATAAGTAGATTATATACGATCTAAAGAAAGGAAGAACCTCATGTTTAAAGAAATATATGGGAGTGCAGTTGCATTAATAGATATAGATCAGGAGTGGATAGATTTTGAATAATGAATTTGATTATATGGATGAGATAATAAGTGAACATAATGAAAGAATGCAAAACCTAAAAAAATATTATCCTTTTTTTAAGATTAGGGAGATATCTTTAGACCTATTTAATGAAGGTAAATATAATTTCATTGATATGGGGTACATAGTAGTAGCAACGTTAAGATTATTTATAGAAGAAAATAATTTTAATAATATAGGGGTTTCTTTTGAAAAGTTTTCTAGGTTTACTACAGAAATTCTAAAACGGGATTATAATTTGTACATGGATGAAAAAGAGAATAGTTTACTTGTAAATTATATTTTCGAGAAAATTATAAATGATGGAAAACCTTTTTCGTATAATTATTTTGACCCTGCTCAAAAAAAACAGATGTCCTCTAGGATTAAACTAATTGAATCCAAAATATCAGATGATACAATACGTTATTATATAACATCTGAGGCTATTGAGTTTTACCTTGATACAAAGGAAATAAAGGACGAGAGCAAAATAAGTATTCAACAGATACTACTCTCTAAAATGATTGAATCTAAGAATTTTAAAGGTGGCATTGAAGTTGTAAAACGTATTAATAATGAAGTTAGTAAATTAATGCAAAGAAAGAATGAGATCTTGAATATTTTGAGTTACAACGTTGCTGAGGGAATAAAAGCAACAGATGAACTTTTTAATAATAGTATGAAGTGGTTTGATGAGGAACAAGGACTGTTTGATAAAAATAAGAAACTAATAGAAATTGCTCTTGAGAGGATGGAGGAAAATGAAAGTCACGACACTGAGGATTTCTTAAAGAATAGGGAGTATATTTATAATCTAGAAACTGAGATTAAACGAGCTATTTCAAAGCATAGTGCACTTTTAAATTCTTCTACTGACCTTAAGATAAAATCGGATGAAATTATTAAAAAGGTTACATTAAATAAACTTAGGATGTCTTTTGATTTTAAAACCGTTTATCAAAGGGCTCTCCTTTTGGACAATGTTGGACTTTTAGCTTATCTTATGAATCCACTTTTAAAGATAAAGTTTAATAAGACTTTTAATTTAAAAAATACAGATGAGATTTTAACCTACAGACCCAATAATGAGGAAGATATAGAAGAGGTTACAACTTATAAAGAAACAGAATATATATCACTTGACGATATAGAGGATGAAAGAATAACTTCTAATTTCATAATATTTATGAATTTATTAATGAAATTCCTTTTGGAGAAAGGTCAATTTTCCTTAAGAGAGTTTAATTTGTATTTAGCAGGAAAGTTTAAAGGAGATATCTTAAAAAATGGAGATTATTATTCCTTTATACTCCATATTGCTCAAAAAAATTATTATGATTTATCTAAGCTTGACGTCGACGAAAAAACTATCTTTGATAAAATAATAATTAATATATTAACGCCTGAAAACCGTTATGAGTTTATAGGTCTTAAATTTAGAGTAATACCAATGCCTGAGGATGTAATAGAAATATCATCATTGTTTAAAATTACCAACATAAAATTTGAAAGGGTGAAGTAAATTGGATAACTGGAATATGGAGAAAGCCCTTGAGCTATTTGCAAAGCTTATTACTGGCGAGAATGTAAGCAGTAGCGAAAATACAGACTTATACGAGGAATATAATTCAAACATGGAAATGTATAATATATTTGGTAGCATGATTGAGAAGCTAAATTTAACTTTATATCAATACAAGGGTGCTTTATTTATTACGGCTGGAGAAAAGAATAAGGTGTTTGGTTATACTAATGAAGAATTAAGGAAGATGCTAGGACTTAAGGTTAATAAAGAATTATATATGTGTTATTTTATTATTTATAATATTATTACACTGTTTTATAAAGATTCATCAAGTTACACATTTCAAGAGTATATAAAAAGTGAGGATGTTCTGCGGAGCGTTGATGGTTCACTTTCAAGTATTATTAGTAAAATGGATGTAATAGTAAAAAACGAACTTGAGGAGAACAGTTTTAATGCCATAGCTCTTTTGTGGGATGAACTCCCTTTAACTCACTCAACTGATTTATCAGTAAATGCTAGAGCCTATAAAAGTTCAAAACTAGGGTATATAAAAATTGTTTTTAATTTTCTAAAAGAGCAGAACCTTTTTATTGAAGTAGAGGAACGGTATTATGCAAGCGTTAGATTTAAGGCACTTATAGAAAACTACTTTGAAGACTTTAGAGGTAGGCTTTACGCGATAATGTCAGAAGGAGGACTTAATTAATGCCACAAATAAACAGGATAAGAATAAACAATGTTAAATATAATAATGGTACTCAAACATATGATGATTTTAAGATGGAACTTTCTTGTGGCAATACTTTGTATGACCTCGCAAATGGTGGAGGTAAAAGCCTTTTAATGTTATTGCTTATGCAAAATCTTATACCCAACTGTCATTTAGATGACAAGCAACCTATAGAAAAACTTTTTAGGGGTAAAGATTCTAGTAATGTTATTCATTCACTAATTGAATGGCGATTAGATGATGGAGATAAATCAGGATATAAGTATATGACCACAGGTTTTTGTGCTAGGAAAGCTGCAGAGAACTCTGGAAATATTGAAAATAAAAAAGACACAACATCTTTTGATTATTTTAATTACTGCATATTTTATAATACTTATAATGAAAATGATATAAATAATTTGTCACTTCAAGATAATAAAGAAAGAATAACTTATGGTGGCTTAAAAAAACAATTAAGGACTCTCCAAAGTGATAATTCTTTTGTTGTGGTTTCGGGTATCTTTGAGGATAGAAAGGGAGAATATCAAAGGTTTATTAGTGAGCATGGTTTATATGAAAGCGAATGGGAAATTATTAGGGGGATAAATAAGACTGAGGGTCATGTGAGAGGTTACTTTGAAGAAAATTATAGGACATCAAGAAAGATTGTTGAGGACTTACTTATAGAAAAGATTATTCAAAAAGCTTTTATGGCTAAAACAAGTAAGATAAATGATGAAGAAGAAATGGCAAAAACCCTTTTTGATATCAAGGATAAAATCATAGAGTTATCTAAAAAGAAAAAAGAAATCTCAAATTACGATAGACAGGCGAGTGTTGTTAACGACTTTATTATTAGGACAAAAACACTTGTTAATGTATATGACGAAAAGGATAAAATTGAAGATGCGATTGTAAAAACTTACAATACGCTGGAAAGCAAAAAGAAAAGCAAATATGAAGAACTTAATTTAATAGAAGAAGAAACAAATAACATTAATGAAGAAGATAAGAAAACAGAAAAAAACATTCAAACTATAAAGCTACAAATCATGAAAAATGAGTTAAATATAGGACAAGGTGAACTTAAAAATTCACAAGAAAAATTTGAAAATGTTAAGCTTAAAGTTGACAATATTTATAATGAAATTAATCTTAGACAAGTTAAAAATTATTTTGTAGATTTTCTAGAGAATAAAAATAAACATTCTGAAATAAAAGAGGTAATTGATAATATATTTAAAGCCAATGAAAATTTAACATCAGATTTAAATATATTAGCCTATAATAAAAAAATTAGAGATGAGATTAAACTTAAGGAGTTAAATAATAAGTTAACTGAATCATTAAGTAAAGTTTATGACTTGTCAAGTAAAGTAAAAGAATTTGTTAGGTTAGAAAGGGATATTGATAATAAAATAGCTGTCTCTGAAAGTAACATATTACAATCAAAAGAAAGACTTAACTCACTAAAAGAAAAGGTTAAAGTTCTTAGAAATCAGCTGAACATTATGATTATAGGGGATATAGGTGGTGATATCAAAAAAATCGATCTGGATAGATCACAAACCCTTCTAAAAATAAAAGATAATAAATATATATTTGATTCTTTAATGTTAAAAAATAGTAACTACAAAATTGATATTGCTAAAAATGAAGAAAAAATAACCTCAATTCAAGGCAAAATAGTAGAATATAATGATTTAACGCATAAGTATGACATAGATAAAATTAAGGTCAATAAATTATTAGAAGTTTATGAGGCACGGGATGTTTTATCTTTAAGTAATAGTCTAGAAATTAAATATAAAGAGCTGCTTAGAGAAATACTTGCACAGGAGCAAGTATTACAAAAATCATTAGATTATTATACTCAGTTAGATGAGGATAAGCCAATGCCAACAACTAAAGAAATATTAAAATTAAAAAGATATATTAATAGGAACTATAATGAGGACGGAATTTTGGGCATAGAATATCTTAAAGACCTCTCAATAGAGGAAAAAGAAACTCTTTTAAGTAAGATACCTTTCTTGCCATACTCTATTATTGTAACTTATAATTTTGATAAACTTCTTAAGGACGAAAAGTTTAGGGATTGTGATTTTGGTAACTATGCTATTCCGATTATTAGCTTAGAGACTATTAAAGATGATTTCGACTTTAATATTAATGGTTTGGATTTCGCCTTAAAAGATAGGTCCAAATTTATAAATTCAGAGAAAATAAAACAGGAAAAAGATAAAATAGGGGGAGAAATATCAGAGATAAGAAGTAACCTGGACCTTCTTAAAAGAAATGAAGAAACCTTAAAAATAGATAATACATATATTAAAGAGTTCAAGTTTTCTTATGATAATAAAATAGATGTGATTAAAGGGTCACGCACTAAATTAAATTCTGAAAAGATTTCATTAGAAAATGAAAGGATAGTTTGTAGTAAAGATATAGATGGACTTGAATTCAAGATGAAAAACATCAATTTAGAAAATATAGATTTAGAAAATAAGTTAACTGTTTTGGAGAAGGATTTAAAGAATATTCGTGAATTAAAGATTGATTTAGATAATTTAGATTTGGAAGAAAATAAACTTCAGAAATTTGTAGAAAGTTTAAATTCTTTAAACTTGAAGCATATGGAAATCAAAAAACAAATGATAACAGAGGAGGGTAAGCAAAAAAATGAACTTGGGGTAAATAGTCGCTTAAAGGTAGAAATAGATGAAGTAAATGATGAATGGACTAAAATGTATAAAACATATTATAATAACGATAAATATGAAGAATTAAACATAACTGATGATGAAATAGATGCGAAATTTAGAGGAAGTAAAAAAGCATTAGAAGAAAAAAATTCAGATATAAAAGACAAAGATCAACTACTACAAAATTATCAAAGTAATATGGATAAAGATAGGAGTGAAATTGATAATAGAGAATATTCTATAGATAAGCTTTATGAACTTAAAGATAGAAACGAGATTTCAGTAACAAAGCAGGAAGAATTAAAAGAATTAAAAGAAGAATATAAAATATTAAAAGAAAAGCAGGAATTGGTTAATAAAGATGTTCAAAAGTATACATTAGCCAGGAGTAATATTTGTGGAAAAATTGAACTATTAGAAGATAGTTTTTCAAAGAAGTTTGGACAATATGTAGCTATTGAAATTGAAGCCTTTAAATTTCAACAATTTGAAGAAGACAATACTTGCAAAAGAGAAAAACTTGCTTTGAAAAAAGCAGAACTTTTAATATTGCAAATTAAAATTAATAAAGTTATTGAGAAGTTAAAAGCTATTATAGTTAATATTGAAGTAGTTCTAAGATCTAGTAATATTTCTAAAGACAAAACAAATGACATGATAGACGACACTCTCGATATAAAAAGTTATTATGAAAGTTTAGAAAAAGACTTTGATAAAGTTTGCATTAAAGAAAAAAACAGTGGAGCAAATTTTGCGAGTAATAAAGAAAAAAATATAAAAGCTCTTAAAGAAATGGGAGCTTTTGATCTAGCAGAAGAATTTTTAAGGAGCATTAATGCTCCTGTCTTAACTAAGCAGTGTAGGGTGCTTATAGAGAATTTAGAAAGTATTAAAGAGCTTATATTTCTTCAAAAGGGGAAAATAGAAAATGATATTAAGGATATGGAGCAAATAAAAGATAATTTTCAAAATCAATGTCTCCAACGTTGCAGAGATGTGAAAACAGAGCTTGATAGATTACCGCGTTTATCAAGATTAAATTTGAATGATGAGATAATACAAATGGTTAGTCTTCAGTTACCATATGTTAAGGAAGAACAGCAAAAATTCAATATGTCTTTGTATATAGAAGAGATAATAAGAAATGTTGATAATATGGATGATAATTTTGATGAAATAAAATATATTAAAAATCAATTAGCTCTTAAAAGGCTTTTTTCTGTTATTGTAACAGATATGAATAAAATAGTTTTAAAACTTTACAAAAGAGAACAGATAGCAGAGCAAAGTAAAATATTAGAATATGAGCAGGCAGTTGGTAGTACAGGTCAGTCACAAGGAATATATATTCAATTTTTAATATCCATCATTAATTACATTAAAAATATAAATTCCTTTAATGTAGATAATAATAAATTAAGAAAAACTATATTTATAGACAATCCATTTGGAGCAGCTAAAGACATATATATTTGGGAACCTATATTTGAGTTCCTAAAAACAAATAATGTGCAGCTAATTGTGCCAGCCCGTGGTGCTACTCCTGCTATATCTGGAAGGTTTGATGTAAATTATATACTAGGTCAAAAACTTATTGGTAATAAGCAGCAGACGGTAGTAATGCAGGTAAGAAGTCAGGTCTGCGTGGAGCAGGTTGAATTTAAGAAAATAGAACATGAGCAGCTGGGATTTGAATTATCATAAAAAACCAAAACACATAGATTTATAAATCATAGCAGGTCAGAGAAAAAAGAGCCCAATAGGCTCTTTTTTGCTGTATAAATAGCTATTTATTGAAAAACTACAGTTGTGGCTTTGTGTCAAGTTTGTTCCAATTAATGGTAATGAATGGCATTTTATTAGTCTGAGGTTATTTTTGGGGCAAATACTAGTGAAACCGATAGGCAAGATCTTAATAATTTTAAAAAAAATGAAAAAGTTTACAAAATGATATTGCAGAAAGTGAAAATTAGATGTAGAATGAACTTATTAAAACGAGTTTAAAAAGTATTTCGGTTTATATTTAAATGAAGGAGAAGGTAAATATTATTATTAAGAAAATTATAATTGTTCTAAATTAGTCGAAAAATGAAAACGACATCATTGCCAAGTGATGCATAAATTAAATAATTAGAAGATTTAGAAATAATACAAGACTTAAAAATAACTATTCATAATAAAATAATCGGAGGAATGAAAAATGAAAAATTTACCACAATTAAAATTAGGAATTATTGCAGTAAGTAGAGATTGCTTCCCAATGCAGTTATCTGTTAGCCGTAGAAAAGCTGTAGTTGAATCTTATAAAAAATCTAATGTTGATATATTTGAATGTTTAACTACTGTAGAAAATGAAACTCATATGTTAAAAGCATTAAAAGAAATTAAAGAAGCTGGTGTAAATGCATTAGTAGTATACCTTGGAAATTTCGGTCCTGAAACTTCGGAAACATTACTTGCAAAACAATTTGGTGGACCAGTAATGTTTGTAGCTGCTTCAGAGGAAAGCGGTGATAATTTAATGAATGGCCGTGGGGATGCTTATTGTGGAATGTTAAATGCTAGTTACAATTTAGCACTACGTAATATAAAGGCATTTATTCCTGAATATCCTGTTGGAACAGCTAGTGAAGTTGCTGATATGATTTCAGAATTTGTACCAGTTGCTACTACATTACTAGGCCTTAACAATTTGAAAATAATTTCTTTCGGACCTCGTCCACAAGATTTCCTAGCATGTAATGCACCAATTAAGCAATTATATAATCTAGAAGTTGAAATAGAAGAAAATTCAGAACTTGATTTATATGCAGCCTTCAACGCTCATGCGGGTGATTCAAGAATTCCAGAAGTAATAACTAGTATGGAAAAAGAATTAGGTAAAGGAAATAAAATGCCTGGTATACTGCCAAAGCTTGCTCAATATGAAATAACATTACTTGATTGGATGGAAGAACATAAAGGTTCAAGAAAATATGTTGTTTTTGCAAATAAATG
>NZ_JAHLDM010000034.1:0-52490 GCF_018861295.1 Clostridium estertheticum
CAGATTTCTCTCTATGATTAATGTTCTGCTTTAAATCATCTATGTACATTTTGTTTAATTCAACATTAGAAGATTTATTCCATTTAGCTTCGCGAGCAGCATAGTTTGTATAATAAGTATTAAGATTAAACATATTTTTAATAGTTAAATGAATACTCTGAGAAAGATTTTTCTCATGATTGTAAACAAAAATTGAATAAGCTTTAATTTTAGCTTCATTACCAACATACAATATATTCGATAGATTGTTGAGATTTTCAAAGCTGAGCTTATCTTTATATATTCTTGTAGAAGAATTAGTTTCTATTCTCAAAATATTACCACCTTTTTTATAATCTCTAATATATATTATGCCTTAATAGAGCCTATAATATTAAGTTATATAAAAATAAGTTAGCAACAAAATTCATCTCCGTCTACAGAGAACGGAGTCTTCTTTTGCAAATAAAGATAAATAATATTGAGGTTATTAAAGTCACCTGTGGGGGTAATACATAAAGTTTTGTCTTATATAACCGATATAAGAATTATAAGAGGTTTGAAGTGATTACATGTAATATGTAATGACTCTTCGGGAAAAGATTAAAACTATGTTAATAGGCAATAACTATGGAATGGGTGATAAATATGAAACTTTCAGCGAAATTATTTAGAATAGTATTATTAGTAAGCTTAATTTTAATTTGTTTTCTTTATATAATTTCAAAATTATTTTTACTAAAGAGCTTCACTGATATGGAAATTGATAAAGCTTTTAAGGATACTAAGGTTGTCCTTAATTATATTCAAAATGATCTGAATAATATAAATGATGTAAATTTAGATTATGCAAGATGGGATGAAACTTATAATTATATGAATAACAGAAATAATAAGTATATAAAAGATAATTTTGATGATACAACTTCTATGGCCAGGGCAAAAATAAACTTTATTTTCATTACTGATAATCAGGGGAACATAATTTATAAAAAAAATACGCAAGAAGACACAAAGAAAATGTTTACGTTGGCTTTTGCTAAAAATATAACCTCAAATATTGCTAAACTATTAAGTAATAATAATATAAAAAATGTTAAGGGAACTTTTTTATATGGTAAATATCCAATTTTAATATCTGCGCAAAGAATTACAAAAGGTGGCGGTTTAGGTCATAGTCCTGGTTTTTTGATTTTCGCGAAATATTATGATAAAGAGGAAATGGATACGCTTAACCAAAATACGGGACTTAAAACAGAAATAGCGTATTATGATAAAGAATTGATTTTAAACAACGACTTTATAAGAAAAAATGAATTTGTTAAAGTAAGTAATGAAAAAATTATTAGTAGTTATGGCTTAATTAACGATATATTTTCAAAACCTTCTTTTTTCGTGAAGATTACATCAGAAAGAAATGTTTCTAAAAAGGCGCAAAATACAATGGATTTCTATTTTTTAATTGTGCTTGTTGCTTTAATAATATTTTCTTTAAGTATTTTTATATTAATACATGTATTTGTTGTGAGAAAGATTAAAATTATAAACTCAGTAGTTGAGAGTGTACATAATTCTTATGATGTATTTCCAAGCATAATCTTAAAAGGAAACGATGAAATCTCTGAACTTGGATTTAAATTTAACGATATGTTCCAAAGACTAAAAAAATCGGATGAAACTATTGTATCACTTGCAAATTATGACGCTCTTACAGGGCTTACAAATAGAAAAAAATTGCTAGAGAACATTAGAGATTTGCTCAAAAATAAAAATGAAAATTTAGCGGTTTTCTTTATAACTCTAGATAAATTCAAGGCTATAAATGAAAGTTTTGGTCATCAGGTAGGAGATATAGTTCTTGCAAAGGTGGCAGAGAGATTGGAGAATAATATTGCAAAATCAAAGGATATAGTAAGTAGAATTGGTGGAGATGAATTTATTGTAATTATAAGAGATTTAATTTCAGCAGCAGGTGCAACAAAAATCGCAGAAAAAATTGTGGAAATATTAAGTAGAGCTTATATATACAATGAAGAGTCACTATATATTGGTGCAAGTGTTGGTATTAGTTTATTTCCACAGCACGGAAATGATGTAGACACTTTAATAAGAAATGCGGACTTAGCTATGTATGAAGTTAAAAATAGTGGTGGACATGGGTATCGTCTATATAATAACATCATGAGTTCTAACAATAGACACATGTTAGAAATGGAAAAGAACTTAAAAAGTGCTATGGAGAGGAACGAATTTATAACGTACTATCAGCCTATTATAGATTTGAAATTAATGAAAGTATTAAGTGCTGAATCTCTTATAAGGTGGAAATGTGGAGATAAGGTTATTCAACCTATAGAATTTATTCCAATAGCAAAGAAAATAGGTAAAATGGTAGAAATCGATAATTGGATGCTGCATAATGCTTGCGCTCAGTGTAAAAAATGGCAAAATTCGGGCTCAAAGAATTTTAGTATATCTGTAAATACCTCATATAAACAATTAATACAAGCAAATTTTGTTCAATTAGTAATGAATATATGTTGTAATCAATCATTAGATCCTAAGTATTTAAACCTTGAAATTACTGAGGATGAGGCCATGGAGGACATTAATTTAATAATAAAAGTCCTTTTAGAGTTAAAATCCTGCGGAATAAAAATTTCAATGGATGATTTCGGTACAGGTTATTCATCTCTTAGTTGGTTAAGCAAACTTCCTATTGATACAATAAAAATAGATAGGTCACTTATAATAAATTTAGATAACAACTCCAAAAGTATAGTTATAATTAAAGCTATAATAGCGGTTGCAGATAGTTTAGATATTAAAGTTATTGCAGAAGGGATTGAAACAAAAACGGAATTCCTTACATTAAAAGAACTTGGATGTCAGTGTATTCAAGGGTATCTAATAGGAAAACCGATGATGGCCTCTGATTTTCAGGATGAGTTTATTGAAAAGGTAGAGGAAAGTGAATTTTAATATAGATAATTAGGGGCTGTCTCATATTAGAAATTATTTTCTATATTGGATAGCCTCTTGTGCTACACTATATATACAAAGGAGAAATGAAAAGTATGAGAAGTCCATTCGAAAGGATAAATGATTAAATTAACTTATAAAGGAAGATTATTGTATTGCGAAGGAGGAAATGCTCAGTGAGAGAAAATTGGAAAAGCAGGAAAGGATTTATTTTTGCAGCAGTTGGAGCTGCAATCGGTTTAGGAAATTTATGGAGATTTCCATTCCAAGCTTATAAAAATGGGGGAGGAGCATTCCTTTTACCGTATTTTATAGCACTTATAACTTGTGCTATACCATTAATGATTATGGAGCACGCTTATGGTAGAAAAATTCGTGGAGGATCAGTAAAGGCATTTGCAAAATTAAAAAAGAAATTAGAGATCATTGGGTGGATTCAAGTAATGGTACCAATTATTGTTATGACATATTACTCTACGATTATTGCTGTAGCTGTCGTCTTTATGTTTTTTTCGTTAGGACATGCATTTGGTATTATTAACTGGATATCAAACCCAGGACCTATAATGGGCATGGTTACTGGAAGTGCAAAAAATGCATTAGATTTTGGTGCTGGCATTAGTATTTATATTTTAATAGCAGTTATTGCAGTCTGGATTTGTAACTGGCTTATTGTTAAAAAGGGGATCGCTTTTGGAATAGAAAAAATGTCTATGTTTTTTACACCGGTGTTAATGGTTTTAATGATTATATTTATGATTAATGCAATAAATTTAGACGGTGCTACAATAGGACTGGAAGCACTCTTCAAACCGGATTTCTCAAAGATATTAAACCCTAGTATATGGGTTTCAGCTTATGCTCAAGTGTTTTTCTCTACAACTTTAGCTGTAGGTGTTATGATTGCATATGGTTCATACTTAAATGAGAAAGCAGATATCGTAAACAGTGCGATTATAACAGTTTTAGCTAATGCAAGTTTCGATCTTATTGCGGGTGTGTTAGTATTCTCAACATTAGGTCATTTAGTAAATAGTATGGGTGTAAAATTCACATCATTTGGTACCGGTGCAGGTGTTGCATTTATGGCATTCCCAATAGCTATTTCAACGATGTCAACAAATGTAGTGGTCCAAGGGTTATTAGGTTTCTTATTCTTCTTTTGTCTATTTATTGCAGGTTTATCATCTAGTATTTCAATGCTAGAATCATTTACAACTGCAGCTTTAGATAAATTTGACATTTCTCGCGAAAAGCTTGTTTCAATTATTTCTATAGTTGGGTTCTGTGGCAGTGCATGTTTTGCAAGTTATGCAGGATTCAACTATATATTAGATATAGTTGATGCTTATGTAGGAAATATTGTAATAGCAGGACTTGGACTCGTAGAAGTTATTTTAATTAGTTATTTTTATGGAACTAGTAAACTTAGGCAGGAAGCAAATGCATATTCAGACTTCAAAGTCGGAATATGGTGGGATTATTTATTGAAATATTTTACGCCATTATTACTCGGAGCGGTTGTGGTAACAAATATATTCAATTTAATTACTGAATTGTTTAGTAAAAACAAAGTTGAAATAGTTTCAAGTATTGTTTTTGGTTGGGGAACGGTAGTCCTAATGATAGGGGCATCAATTGTACTGTATAGAAAAAAATGGACTTCAAAATCACAAGAAGTGAAAAGTTTATTAACAAATAATGATGTAAATGAAGAAGACTCTATAAACAGATAATTGGAGGGAGATTTATGTCAACAAGTGCTATAGTAATGATGATAATCGGATGTGGAACAGTTTGGGGCGGAACGGTAGTTTCAATTGTTATTGCATTAGCGGTGGAAAAGAAGAAAAATCTTGATAAAGAAGTTAAGTGGTAAAATTGGTACAAACAATAAATTTATTTTTTATTGCTTGTACCAATTTTTTATTATAACCATTTCTTCTTATTGAAATATATAATTTCACAAAAAGAAATGAAAAACATTATAAATATAGTAATAAAATATCCGTATTTGTAATGTAACTCAGGCATATCTTGAAAATTCATTCCATAAATACCTGTGATTATTGTAAGTGGCATCATAATAGTAGTTATTATTGTTAAGATTTTCATAATTTTATTCATGGAATTTGATAGTTGGGAAGAATAAAGCTCAAGGCAAGATGTAACCATTTCATGGTCAGATTCAATTAAATCATATATTCGAAGTGCATGGTCATATATATCAGTGAAATATACTCTATATTTTTCAGTTATAATATCATCATGGCGAAGGAGAGTATTTAAAACCTCTCGTAGTGGAGAAACAACTCGCCTAAGCTTAATTACGTTTTTTTTAACTTTCATAATATTGTTAAGTGTACTTTGAACAGGGTTGTTCATGGATTCTTCTTCTAAAAAATTGATTTTCTCTTCTAATTTATCGGTTACAACAAACAATTGGTCTATTGCATCATCAAGTATATTATATAAAACAAAATCACTTCCATTAGATACAATAGCAAGTCCATTGTTTATGTCATTCATAATTTTTTTTATGGATCTATTTTCACCATAATATATTGTTATAATATAATTCAAACTAATATATATATATATATTGTTATAAGAAAAGGCATTGCTAACATTATTATCTGTTGTGGAAATGATTAAAAAGTGATAATCATTATAATCGTTTATTTTAGACCTCTTAGCTTTATGCATACAGTCTTCAATAGTGAGATGGTGGAAATTAAATTTGTTTTTTAGAAATTTAAAATCATTAGCAGTTGGGTTGCTAATATTAAGCCAAAAAACTTCTTTTGTATCTGGATATTCAGAAAATGCTTTTTCTAAGCCATTAAATTCATGTGCTTTATTATTAATATATGTAATCAATAAAATCTCTCCCTTTAATGAAGTGTCGTTTATAGAAATATTAACTCAATAATATATTATATATGGTAAAATAACAAATAGATATAATATAGAGTATATTTTCACAAAGGAGACTAAAAAATGATTGAAATTATTGCAGCGACAATAGAAGATGTAAAAAGAATTGAAGAAAGTGGGGCTGATAGAATAGAGCTTATTAGTGCATTATCCGAAGGCGGTTTGACGCCCAGCTATTCTCTTATAAAAAGAGCAGTGCAAAGTGTTAAGATACCAGTAAATGTTATGATAAGACCACACGGGAAATCGTTTATATATACAGATGAAGAAATTGAAATTATGGTAGAAGATATTATAATTGCAAAAGAACTAAATGTAAATGGTGTAGTATTTGGGGTTTTAAATAGGAAGAATGAGATATGTGTGCCTTCTTTAGAGAAGCTTTTAAAAGCATGTGATGGCATTGATGTAACATTTCATAGGGCTATTGATGACATGTTAGATCCGGTTAAAGGTATAGAGGTTTTAGCGAATTATGGCCAAATTAAAAACGTTCTTACATCAGGTGGAAAAGGGGATATACTCAAAAATATTCCAGTTATCAAAAATATGGTAGAGAAATCGAAACATATTAACGTGATAGTTGGGGGTGGTTTAAATGCTCAAAATATTAAAGATATTATTGAGAAAACAAAGGCACCTGCTTATCATTTTGGAACTGCAGTAAGAAATGATAAATCAGTATTTGGAGAAATAAATATTGATAGTTTAAAAATATTAGTTAATACTATTAGTAAACAGAAATAGGTAACTACGTTACCAACCTCTGTCTACTAATAACATATAACTACATACTAATTTGCAAGTAGTTTTACTTGCAAGCTTCGTCGAATACTTTACGAATAATATCTTTAGATGGTACGCCTTCATGTATCTTAACCCCATCTACATAAAATGTAGGAACATAATAGTAATCGTATTGTTTAGCTATTTCTGGTTGAAGTTCTTCATCAATTATTTTAACTTCAATGTTTGCATATTCTGGATTAGTATTCTTTAAGTCTGTAATAATAGAATGTGCTTGTTTACAGTAAGGACACCAGTCAGTTATAAACATTAATACAGGTTTCATTTATTAACACCACCTATTTTTATTTAAAGTATATATTATTTTGAACCTTATAAGATATTATACACTATCTTGTTATTTTGTTTCTAATAAAAAAAGTATTTTAATTTAAAATATATTCCATTATTTACATAAACTTAACCTAACCTTTATGAGTTATTAAATTTAAATGTGTAGACATAGATTAATCTAGCATAGATTAGGTAACAATAATTTAAGAATGTATATAAATATATTTAAGAGTAACTATATTTATGGAGGAGATAATATGAAGCGAAAAAGTTTAACTATGTTTACAATTTTTTTACTTTTATCTTGTTTCTTAGGGAGTCAAACAGCAATGGCTTATTCTACGCCAAGTAAAAATGAAGAAAAAGTAATATATTTAACCTTTGATGATGGACCAAGTGTTATGACGGATAAGGTTCTGGATATACTTAAAGAAAATGGTGTAAATGCTACTTTTTTTCTTATAGGAAATCAAATAAAAGGTTATGAGGATATGGTAAAAAGAATATATACGCAGGGTAATAGCATAGGTCTGCATACCTATACCCACACATATAAGAAAATATACTCGAGTAGAAAAGGATTTATATCTGAGATGCTTAAATCTCAGGATGAAATTAGTTCTATTATAGGAGTTAAACCAACAATAATAAGATTTCCTTCGGGTAGTAGCAAACATTTAACTAAAGGTTTTTTAGAAGAACTTCATGGGTATAATTTTAAAGTATATGATTGGAATGCAGTTATGTCCGATGGAGTTAATTGTAATACTCCTCCTGACAAGTTATATAGAGAAGCAACTAAAACAACAGTTAGGGATCATCCTATAATACTTCTTATGCATTGTGACTATATGCATAAAAATACATGTAAGGCATTACCTAGAGTAATAAAATTTTATAAAGATCATGGATATGAATTTAAAATTATCAATGATAAAACATCTGAAGTTTATTTCCCAATTAAAAACAATAAATAATAAACATGCCAAATAACCAGTTGAAATGATATTAAAGCATATTGATTGGCTGTTTCTTTTAAAGGTTATAATAAAAATAAAAGAATTTTATAAAAACATACAAAATTGTTTGACAATTGTGTAAATTTAGAATATTATATGTATTAAGATTGGTTTTAAAATAAAATTTATAAAGCGATGATGGAGAAAAAAATCCCAGAGCATAACTACAGAGAACCAATAATTATTGAGAATTGGTGTTATAGTGGGAATAAATATATCACTCTAGAGCTTCTTAGTTGAAATAAAGTAAACATGGACGGATGCCACCGTTATAAGGCTAGGTTTTAAAGAGATTTTGTGATTTTAATTTAATTTCTTGGAGCTGATAATAAGGTAATTCATTGATTTGAATTATGAACTAGGGTGGTACCACGAAAGTTTTCGTCCCTATAAACATATATATATGTGTTTATAGGGATGAAAACTTTTTATTTTAAGAAAAAGTTTTCTTAGATAAGTATAATTGTCAATACAAGAAGTTTTAGTTTTATTGGTATAAAAAATAAAATAATGAATAAAGCTATGAAGGAGATAAAAATATCACATTTAAAACTACAGAGAGTCAACGGTTGCTGAGAGTTGGTGTTTTAAGGATATGTAATAATCACTCCTGAGCTGTAAAAATAATGAGGTGATTTACAAAAGTAAATTACGAACTAGGGTGGTACCACGAATCTTTCGTCCCTATAAACATAACTAATTATGTTTATAGGGACGGAAGATTTTTTATTTGTGAGTAAAAGGGGGAGTTGTAATGTATAAAACTATAAGTGCAAAGGTGGAACATGGTATAGACGCATTAGTAAGAGTTACAAACACTTTAAGGAGAAAAGAATTTAAAATAAAAGGACTAGTAATGACAGAAGTTGAAATTGATGGATATTCAGATTTAAGGATAACAATAGAGGAATACTCTAATTTAGGGATAGAACAAGCGATGATGCAGCTTAGAAAAATTATAAATGTATATGAAATTGAAGAGGTTAAGGGTGAGCTCGCAGCACCGAAGGTGATGATTTAATTAAAAAACTAAAAAGAAGGTGATAATATGTTACTTAATGGAGCTCAAATAGTACTCAAGTGTTTAAAAGAGCAAGAGGCAAATATCATATTTGGATATCCAGGTGGAGCTGTGATTCCACTCTATGATGCACTATATGATGAACTTGATTATTTCACCCACATTAGAACAGCTCATGAACAAGCGGCAGTTCATGCAGCGGATGGGTATGCAAGGTCCACAGGAAAAGTTGGAGTTTGTTTTGTAACTTCAGGTCCAGGTGCAACGAATACTATAACTGGAATAGCGACATCATATATGGATTCGATTCCAATGGTTGTAATCACAGGACAGGTTGCGCGGAGTTTGCTTGGACGTGATTCTTTTCAAGAAATAGATATAATGGGAATAACTTTATCTATTACAAAGCACAGTTGCATTGTAAAAGATGAAAAAGAATTAGCAGGTATTATAAGAAAAGCATTTGAAATAGCCAAAAGTGGAAGGCCGGGGCCAGTACTTATTGATATCCCAAAGGATATTTTCTTAAGTGAAACGGAATATAAAATGTTAGAAAAAGAAGATAAAATACAAACACCAACTCTTAATATAGAGATGAAAAAAATACAAGAGGCTGCTCTTATGATTCAGAATTCAAAGAAACCTATAATTTATGCTGGTGGTGGAATTAAAACAGCTAATGCTTCAAAGAAATTTTGTGAGTTTGCGAAACTTTGTGGTATTCCTGTGGCAAATACATTAATGGGACTTGGAACCATTCCAAGAGACCATAAATTATCCCTTGGAATGGTGGGAATGCACGGATTTAGCGAAACAAATTTAGCAGTGACAAGGAGTGATTTAATTATAGCAATTGGTGCACGATTTAGTGATCGAGTAATTGGAAAAGCAGATGAATTTGCACCAGCTGCAAAAATCATTCAGATTGATATTGATGAAACTGAGATAGATAAAAATAAGAGCGTAGACTTATCTTTAGTTGGAGATATGAATATGATACTTGAAGGTTTAATTTCTAATATGGATCAGAAGAATAGAAAGGCATGGCATGAGGAGATAGAGAATCTCAAGGTAATAAACAATACAAATATAAATCAAAATAGTTTTACTCATGTTGATGTGCTCAAATGTTTGAATGGAGCTCTTGAGGAAGATACAATTGTTACAACTGATGTAGGACAACATCAAATGTGGACTGCTCAAATGTGGAAATTCAAGTATCCTAGAACATTTATAACTTCAGGAGGCCTTGGAACAATGGGGTTTGGATTAGGGGCTGCAATTGGAAGTCAGATGGGTAATTTAGACAAAAGGGTGCTACTAGTAACTGGTGATGGAAGTTTTAGAATGAGCTGCAATGAACTTCAAACTATATCAAAATATAAACTTCCTATAATTACTGTGATTATGAATAATCATACCTTAGGAATGGTAAGACAGTGGCAGAGAATGTTTAGCAATGAAAGATACAGTGAAACAGATATTGGTGATGAGGTAAACTATGTAAAGCTTGCACAGGCTTATGGTATTGAGGCATATAGAGTTACAAGTAGGGATCAATTAAACAATGTACTCGAAATAGTAACAAAGGAAAAAAGGCCTATGCTTATAGATTGTGTAATAGATAAAGAGGAAGGCGTATACCCAATTGTGCCGCCAGGGAAATCTATTAAGGAATTAGTATTAGAGTGAAATAATGCTTGTCAGTAATATTTCAGATATATATAAATTTTTATTTTATAAAAGAGCCACTTATGGGATTAAGTGGCTTATTTTGAAATATTTTTTAATGCAGCTAAGATTTTATAATATTTATCGTGTTAGTTGAAGTATAATAGTGATTAAGTAGGTTGCACTTAATCACCTAAAATATAATACTTATGGGGGACAACATGGATTTATCAACTATTTTTTTAATATTTATATATGTATTTAATATAATGTCTGTTTTGAAACTGATTTTTATAAAACGAAGTGATACGAGAGTTATATTTGCATGGCTTTTAGTATTCTTTTTTTTACCTTATGTTGGTTTTATTTTTTATTTCTTAATAGGTAGTAAATATAAAATGCGTATCATGTCAAAAAAGTATGGGATGGTCGAAATAGAAGAAAAGTACAATAAAGTGCTAGAGAAACACATTCATAATATTGATACGGATAAAATACAATTTAGAGAAGTAGAAACTAAAAAATATAGAGATTTGATTACGATGAACTCAAAAAATATAATGTGTTATTTTACTCAAAATAATGAAGTAGAGCTTTTATTAAACGCTAAGGAAACATTTTCTATGGTTTTTGAAGATATTAAAAATGCTAAAATAAGTATTGAAGTAATGTATTATATTTTTAAAGCAAAAGATAAAATTGGTAAAAAATTTATATCTCTTTTAGAAGAAAAGGCAAGTCAGGGAGTGAAAGTAACTTTAATATATGATGGGATTGGGTCTTTACATACTCATATGAGTGATTTTAAGGAGTTAAAAAAAGCTGGTGGGCATGTGTATAGATTTTTGCCATCTATCATAAAAAGTTTATTGCTTGTAAATTACAGATTACATAGAAAAATAGTTATTTTAGATGGTAAAATCGCTCATACTGGTGGAATTAATGTGGGTGACGAATATTTTGGTTTGAAAAAAACAAATAAACCTTGGAGGGATACAACTATACGTTTGACTGGTTACAGTGTACTTTCATTTCAAACAAGGTTCTGGTCTGATTTAGTTTTTTTGCAAAATCAAAGCTTTAGAAAGATAAATAGGGCTAAATTTAAGTTTGATGAAAGGTTATTAAAAAGTTTTTATGATCCTATTGAAGAAGGAAACATAGGAGTTCAAATACTCTCAAGTGGGCCTAGTAGTAGAAATGACTCTATAAAAGATAGTTACGTTAAGATGATTACTACTGCCAAAAAATATTTATATATTCAGTCGCCGTATTTTATTCCAGATAAAACTATATTAGATGCGCTAAGGATGGCAGCTGCTGGTGGTGTTGATGTTAGAATAATGCTTCCTGGTATACCAGATAAAAAACCTATTTATGCTGTTTCATTATTAAATGTGGCGAAACTCTTAAAGTATGGAGTAAAGGTATATCTGCATTCAGGTTTTCTTCATGCAAAAACACTTGTTATTGATGATCACGTTTCAACAGTAGGAACTGCAAATATTGATATTAGAAGTTTTAGTCTTAATTATGAAATTAATGCATTTATTTACAATAATGAATTTGCAATTAAATGTCGTGATACATTTTTAAATGATATCAAAGATTGTACGATATTTGATATTGAAACTTATTCTAAGCGCAGTTTGTGGAAAAAGATCTATGAATCTGTTTGGCGTTTTATTACTCCTATTGCTTGAAACTTAACAAAGTATGTTGTTAATTAACATTGTTTTAATCTATTAATAACAATGTTAATTTATAATGTAATTATAAGTGGATTTAAAATAGTAATATTTATTCTAGCAGTTTCTTATACTAAGAGAGTAAGAATATAATGGGAGGTATTTATATGGTAATTAATTATGCACATAGGGGTGCTAGTGGCTATTTTCCTGAAAACACAATGCTTTCTTTTAGAAAAGCAATTGAACTTGGGGCTACTGGCATTGAAACTGATATTCAGATGACTTCGGATGGAGTACTTGTACTTATTCATGATGAGAATGTAGACCGAACAACAAATGGAACGGGACTTGTAAAAGATTTTAGATTCGTTGATTTAAATAAATTGGATGCTGGTTCTTGGTTTAATGATAATTATAATAATGAAACGATACCTACTGTTGAGCAGTTAATTATTTTAGCTAAAGAAAATAACATATTATTAAACTTAGAGATAAAAAATGGTGAAGTTAAATATCAAGGCATTGAAGAAAAACTTATAGAGATGATTTATAAATATAATTATGGAGACAAAGTAATATTATCTAGTTTTAATCATTACTCTATGGTACATTGCAAAGAGATTTGTAAAGGAATAAAAACAGGGCTTTTATACATGGCTGGACTTTATCATCCAGAAGCATATTGTAAATATACTGGGGCAGATGCGTTGCATCCATATTATATTTCAATTAATAAGGAAATTATTGATGACGCAAAAAAAGAGGGCCTTTTAGTAAATCCTTTTACAGTGAATAGTGAAGAATCTATGAAAAAGTTAATTGAAGCTGGTGTTAGTGGAATAATTACTAATTATCCGGATAAATTAAAGAAAATTTTAACGACATTTCAGAAGGAAAGTTTCCCACTTCTATAAGTAGGAGGATAACAATTGATAATTGTTATCTACCCCAAAGATCTACCCAGAGATACATACCTTAACAAATAGAAAACTTCAGTGGGAATATAAATCTCCTTCTGAAGTCGTTAATATTGCAGCTCCGCAGGAGATGATTTAACAAATATTAAAAAGTAAATGCTATGTTAGTCATATACAAGAACTCCGTTGTTTATTAAAACAATGGGGTTCTTTATATTTTAAAGCTTGCAAAAATTCACTTAACTTAACCTTAACAATAATTACCTTTTTCCTTAACATAAAGCATTTACAATAGTAATTGTAATAAATTAATATATGAACTAGAAGGGAGAATATAGTGAGTGAAATTATTTCAACGAAAAAAGAAGTAATCAAACTGGAGTCAAAAGAGACTAGGATAGGTTTAAAAAGAAAATTAGAACCATATGCATTTTTATTTCCTAGTTTATTATTATTTGGATTATTTGTTTATTATCCATTTTTTAAAACTTTATATATGAGTTTTAGTTTAACAAATGCTCATGGAGAATTTCAAGAATTTATTGGTATTCAAAACTATGTAGAGATATTTACTTCAGCAGATTTTATAAATAGCCTAGTTGTGACAATGAAATTTGTTTTTATTACAACTATTCCATCGGTAGTTATTGGTCTTTTTTTAGCACTACTTGCGAATAATAAAGTAAAAGGAATTGGAATATCAAAGGTAATGTTTGCTGTCCCAATAGCAGTATCATCAGCATCTGCATCAATTATTTGGGGGATAATTTTCCACCCAAGTATAGGAATGCTTAACAATATTTTAAAAACAAGCATTGGGTGGTTAATAGACCCACATTGGGCACTATTATCTGTTGCATTTGTAACCATTTGGATGAATATAGGAGTAAACTTTATATTTATTTTAGCGGGACTGAAAAATGTTCCAAAGGAAATACTTGAAAGTTCATCTATTGATGGGGCAAGATATTTTAGAAAATTATTTAAAATTATTATTCCAATGATATCACCTACATTATTTTTTATGGTATTTATGGATATTATGAATGCATTTCAATCATTTGGACAAGTAAATATATTAACAAATGGTGGACCTGGAAATTCAACAAATGTATTGGTATTTTCTATTTATAGAGAAGCATTTTTTAATGGTAGGTTTGATACCGCATCTGCGCAGTCAATTATATTATTTATTCTTATGTTTGTTATAGCAATGTTTCAATTTAGTTATGAAAAGAAGGGAGTGCATTACTCTTAATGGAAAATAAAAAAAGCAATATAATTTTACTTTTAACAAATCTTGCTGTCGGATTACTTATTATTTCTCCGATTTTATATGCACTGTCTGTAACATTTATGACGACAGATCAAATTCATACTATGCCACCAAAGTTCTTACCTAAGAGCTTTTTCCTTGGTAACTATAAGGAGGTAATTGCGGCGATTCCTATATTTAGGTTTATATTTAACAGTTTTTTAGTCTCGACAGCTGTAACTGTTGGGCAAATAATAACTTCTTGTCTTAGCGCTTATGCTTTTGCATTTTATGAATTTAAAGGGAAAAAAATTTTATTCATAATAATAATTGCTACAGTAATGGTTCCCGGAGAGGCAATTATTATATCTAACTATTTGACAATAAGTTCATTAAATTTACTAGATACATATACAGGACTCATATTACCATATTTAACATCAGCTATGGGGATCTTCATGATGAGACAATATTTTTTAACAGTGCCTATAGAACTTAAAGAAGCTTCAATCATAGATGGATGCACTGGGATTCAGTTTTTAACTAAAATCCTTATGCCTATTTCAAAACCTATAATTGGGTCACTAGGAATTTATATGTTCCTATTAACTTGGAATCAATATATGTGGCCTTTGCTTATAACAAGTAAACCAGAGATGAGGACAGTTCAAATTGGAATGACTATGCTTCAATCTTCAGAAGTACAATCATTTGGTATGATGCTCGCAGGAATTATAATAATCATAATTCCATCTATATTTATATTTATAATTGGTCAAAAACAACTAATTGATGGAATGACGTCAGGGGCAGTTAAAGGTTAATAATAAAAAATATCTATATTTCAAGGGGGATTTATTAATGAAAAAAAGACTGGTTTCAACAATGCTTGCAGTTATGATTTCAGCTTCAATGTTAAGTGGGTGTGGTAGCGAAGCTAAGCAATCAAGTTCTAAAACAGTAACGGGTGCCAAAGCAGAACATGTTAACATAACATTTTGGCATGGTATGGGTGGGAAACTGGGAGTTTCACTTAATAAATTGGTAAAAGATTTTAATGATTCTCAAAAAAACATCACGGTTACTGCTCAATTCCAAGGTGATTATGATGCAGCACTTAACAAATTGAAAAGTTCTCAGTTAAGTAAGTCGGGCCCAGATGTTATGCAGTGTTATGATATAGGAACAAGATATATGATTGATAGTAAGGCTATAGTTCCAGTTCAGGATTTTATTGATAAGGAAAAATATGATACCTCTACCTTAGAGCCAAACCTCCTAGCATATTATACAGTAGATAAAAAATTGAATTCTATGCCTTTTAATTCTTCAACACCAATACTTTACTATAATAAAACTGCATTTAAAGCTGCGGGACTTGACCCAAATACTCCACCTAAAACTTTAACAGAAGTTGAAACTATGGCAAAGAAACTTTTGAAAAAGGATGCGTCAGGTAAAGTAACTCAATATGGATATGCAATGCCTATATATGCTTGGTTTTTTGAACAATTTATGATTAAGCAAGGTAAAAATTATGCAAACAATGGTAACGGAAGAACCGTAGCTGCAACAACAGTTGAATACAACAAAAATGGTGGTGGACTAACTGTGTTAAATGAATGGAAAAAGTTAGTTGACTCAGGGGATGTAGGAAATTTCGGACGTAAAACCCAGGATACTCAGAATGCATTTATGGCTGGTAATACAGCAATGTACTTAGATTCAACGGCATCTCTAAGTTCAGTTTTAACTGGCGTAAATAAGAAGTTTGAGGTAGGGACAGGATTTTTACCTAAAGTTAATAGTATAGATAAAGGTGGAGTTTCTATAGGAGGAGCGTCTCTTTGGATAATGGATAAAAAAGATGAAGCAAAACAGCAAGCATCGTGGGAATTTCTAAAGTTCATGGTATCAGCTAAAGAGCAAGCGTATTGGAATGCAAATACTGGATATTTCCCAGTTAATAAACAGGCTTATAATCTTAAAGAGGTTAAGGATAATTTAGTCAAATACCCACAATTTCAAACAGCTATAGACCAATTACATGCATCTACTCCTGATTCAAAAGGAGCATTACTTGGTGTATTCCCAGAAGCAAGAGCTGCAACTGAAACAAACATCGAATCTATGCTTGGAGGAAAACAAACACCACAAGAAGCCTTAGATAATGCAGCAAAAACAGCGAATAGTGCCATTGAAAAATACAATAAAACTAATAAATAAATTCATTTATAACAAAGTGAAGTAGAAGTAATTCTAAAACCCGTAAAATTCAGAAATGGATATTGCGGGTTTTTACGTCTCTATACTAAATGCAACTAATTAAGCATTAGTTAAATTATCTCCTGCGATGCTGATTAATATAATAATGCATGAATGATTTATAAGACATTGTGAATTTACAATAATATGCTGTATAATTTATACAGGTGTCAAATTGTTAAGTGGGAGCATTGATTTAATAATTAACAATTATTAAAGTTTTTAAAGTATGTTGCAAGGAGGGGGAAGTTACTTTGGGGTATTTAAAAGCATATGCACATAAGTATGGTATAGGATTTTGCATAGCAGTATTTTTTGTAATACTCGAGGCATTCTGTGATTTGATGCAACCAATGATTATGTCCAAAATTGTGGATACAGGAGTTGCAAATAAAGATTTGAATTATGTAATTGAAATGGGAGTTATTATGCTTATAATTGCTGGAATTGGAGCAATATTCGCAAGTATTCGTAATGTTATGGCAAGTAATGTATCACAAAAACTTGGAGCAGAACTTAGATCTTATTTATTTAAAAAAATTCAAGGATTCTCTTTTGAAAATATTGATAGATTTGAAGGAGGTACACTAGTTACAAGGCTTACGAATGATGTAACTCAAGTTCAAAATTTTATTAATGGACTTATGAGGATATTTGTTAAAGCACCAATTGTGGGCATAGGAAGTATTATAATGGCTGCAAGACTAAACTTAAAGCTATCTATGATTTTATTTGCTATTGTACCAATTGCAGCTATTCTTATATATTTTAATATGAAAATAGGACTCCCATATTTTATTAAAGTTCAGAAATCTCTGGATAGCGTTAATGGAGTTATGAGGGAGTATTTATCAGGAGTAAGAGTAGTTAAAGCTTTTAATCGATTTGAATATGAAATAGAAAGATTTAAGGACAAAAATGCCTTGCTTACGAAGTCCTCTACTAAAGCTATGAAAATAACATCGGTTTTCAGTCCTATAATTGGACTTATAGTAAACGTTGGTATTATATTGGTGATTTGGATAGGCGGCATATATGTAAACAAAGGCAGTATGCATGTAGGAGAAATAATAGCATTTACAAATTATATGACACAAATATTATTCTCACTTATGATGGTAACTAATGTTTTTACAATGTTTGTGCGCGCTAGAGCATCAACAGATCGTATTAGCGAAGTGTTCTCAGAAAAAAATAGTATGGTTAATGGAAAGAAAATTATAGATAATTTTAAAGATAGAGGAAGGGTTGATTTTAAGCACGTATATTTTTCATATAATAAGGATAAAGAGCCCATATTAAAGGACATATCATTTAGTTGCCACCCGGGAGAAACTGTTGGAATAATAGGGTCAACTGGTTCAGGAAAAAGTACTCTTGTGAATTTAATACCTAGGTTTTATGATGTAATAAGTGGAGAAATAAAAGTTAATGGTGTAAATATTAAGGAGTTAGATATAAAGTCATTAAGAGAGAAGATTGCAATAGTGCCACAAAAGGCACTTCTATTTTCGGGAACAATATTAGATAACATGAAATGGGGAAGTGAGAAGGCAAGTATCGATGAAATTAAGGAAGCCCTAAAAGTGGCCGAGGCCAGCGATTTTATTGATAAACTTCCAGAAGGTTATAATGAAAAAATTGGCCAAGGTGGTGTTAATTTTTCTGGAGGACAAAAGCAACGGATATCTATAGCAAGAGCACTAGTGAAAGGAGCTGAAATCCTAATACTTGATGATGCAACTAGTGCGGTTGATACAGATACAGAAGTGAAGATAAGGAATAGCTTAAAAAAATATTCTAAGGGTTTAACTTGTATTTTAATAGCTCACAGAATAACTTCTGTAATGAGCGCTGACAAAATAATAGTAATAGACAATGGGGAAATAAAAGCGATTGGAAGTCACTCAGAACTTTTAAAAAATTGCAAAATATACAATGATATCTTCCTTTCTCAAATTGGAAAGGAGATGATGTAGATGCCAGGTAATAAATATAAGGATGATAATAAAAACGTTTCTATGCCATTTAATGGTGTTAGAGGCGTAAGAAATAGGGCACCTGTAGTAAAACCGAAAAATTTCAGGAAAACTTTAAGAAGATTGTGGAGTTATTTTGGAAGCGAAAGAAAAACATTAATAATAATATTTATATTTATAATAATAGATTCAGCTATTGTACTAATAGGTCCATATCTTATAGGGCAAGCCGTAAATGCTATGTCATCTAATAGGGGGAAAGTAGATTTTAATCTACTAAGTATAATAGTGATTGTTTTATTAGTATCCTATTTGGCAGATGCGGCTATAAGTTTATTTCAGGGATTTGCCATGGCAAGTTCTAGTCAAAGAATAGTTAAAACTATGAGAAATAACTTGTTTTTAAAACTCCAAAAGCTCCCAATGGCTTTCTTTGATTCAAATAGCAATGGAGATATTATGAGTAGATTGTCAAATGATATTGATAATGTTAGCTCTACTATTTCTCAATCTGCGATTGTATTAATGTCAGGTATTATAACAATACTCGGGTCATTTATTATGATGATGATTTTAAGCCCTATATTAACCCTAGCAAGTTTAATTACAGTGCCTTTAGTATTTCTGTTAACTCGCGCAATTACTAAAAAGACAGGAAAGCTTTTTAAATCTCAACAAATGGAACTCGGAAAACTAAATGGACAAATTGAAGAGACTATATCTGGAGTTTATATAGTAAAAGCTTTTAATCATGAAGATAAAACAGTGAAAGAATTTGATGAAATAAATCAAAGATTGTGCAAGGTTGGATTAAAAGCTCAAATATATTCTGGATTCCTAATGCCAATTATGAATGTTATAAACAATATCGGATTTGCGGCAGTAGCTGGAGTGGGTGGAGTTCTAGCGGTAGATGGCATAATTACAGTAGGTGTGATTGCCAGCTTTTTAAGTTATTCAAGGCAATTTGTAAGGCCACTTAATAACTTGGCTAATATATTTAATACACTCCAATCTGCCGTTGCTGGAGCTGAAAGGGTATTTGAAATACTAGATACGGTGGAAGAAACAGAAGATGTAAAAGAGCCAAAGGAGCTTAATAAATCCAATGGACATGTTAAATTTAGTAATGTGTATTTCGGGTATAGAAAAGATGTGAACATTCTTAAAAAAATTAGTTTTGAAGCACGTCCTGGTGAGAGTATAGCACTTGTGGGTCCAACAGGGGCAGGTAAGACTACAATTGTAAATTTGCTTACAAGATTTTATGATGTTACAGGTGGAGTAGTATATATTGATGGTGTTGATATAAGGGAATATACAAGAGATAGCCTTAGAAGATGTTTTGGTATAGTGCTTCAAGATACCTATCTTTTTACAGGAACTATCAAAGAAAATATAAAATATGGAAATCTAAATTCCTCGGATATAGAAATTGAAAATGCAGCTAAAATGGCAAATGCACATGAATTTATAAGGAGGCTTCCAAGGGGGTATGAGACAGTACTTTCAGAGAGTGGAAGTAATCTTAGCCAAGGACAAAGACAACTTTTAGCTATTGCAAGAGCAATACTTACGAATCCATCTATATTAATATTGGATGAAGCCACTAGTAGTGTTGATACTAGAACTGAACTTAGAATACAGGAAGCTATGCTCAAGCTAATGAAGGGTAAAACGAGTTTTATTATAGCTCACAGGCTAAGTACTATAAGAGATGCAAACAAAATAATGGTTATAGATGATGGACAAATTATAGAGATGGGAAACCACGAGGAGCTTATAAATAAAAAAGGAAAATATTATAACATGTATTTTAATCAATATAATAATAGTGATGAGCAGTAAGTTAAGGGAATGGTACACTAAAGAGGTGAATGTGGAACACAAAATTTAAAAGCAACTTATAGTTGACAAAAATGTTATGATTAATTGGTAGCAATATGGTTGTTTTATTAGTAGACTTATCTAGGGGGTGAGTAGAAATGAGCTTTCAGGAACAATTGCAAATTCTTAGAAAAGAAAAAGGATTATCACAAGAAAAATTAGCTGAAATGCTAGGGATATCGAGACAGGCAGTTGCAAAATGGGAAGTGGGGCATTCATATCCTGATATTGCTAGACTAATTACATTAAGTGATTTCTTTAAAGTAAGTATTGATAAATTAGTTAATGATTATGAAGAAAATTGCCGTTTATCTATTGAAGAGAATAAAGTCGACACTATAAATGGAAAGGTAATAGAATTTTTATGCACAGCAAAACAACATACCTATGCAGGAAAATGTGCTGAAATTAAATCTTCAAGGCCTAACTCACATGATTTAGAGTATGTAGAAGGGAATCTAAAATATATTGATACCTATATAGGGGGAGAGCAATTTGCAGGAGAAGAAGCCTTATGGAAGGATGATATTCCATTTTGGTCAATGAATTATACAGGCAGAGTTTTAGGAGAAGGATTTTCAGGAAATTTTTTAAAAGAAGTGTTAAACTTAGTGCCAAAGGAAAATCCATATCGTGGGCCTATGGTATATCAAAATGGACAATATAAATATCATTGTATTGTTAATGGTGAATTTAAATGGTTTCAAGGATATGAGGAAATTTATTTTGACAATACTAAGGTATATGAGTGTTTTTTTCATGGCGGAACCATTAAATGATAAATTAATTAGAGTGATTTATAGATAGTCATATCCATAGTTAAAATATTAATATAGGAGAGTGTATAATGATTTTAAGTAACGATGATAAATGTTGGTGTAAAAGTGGACTAAAATATAAGGATTGCCATTTGGATTTTGATAAAAAATTGCAGGTTTTGAAGAAACAATGCTGCACAGTTCCTAAAAGAAAGCTTATTAAGAATAAAGAGCAAATTGAGGGAATAAGAAGGAGTGCTGAAATTAATAATGGCATTTTAGATTTAGTTAGTGAGAATATTAGAGCCGGAATGACTACAGAAGATATTAATATACTAGCTCATGAATATACAATATCTCGAGGTGGAATTCCAGCTACTCTTAATTATGAAGGATTTCCCAAAAGTCTTTGTACATCAATAAATGATGAAGTATGTCATGGAATACCAAGTAAAGATGTAATACTTAAAAATGGTGATATTATAAATGTTGATGTAACTACTATACTTAATGGATATTATTCAGATGCGTCAAGAATGTTTATGATTGGAGAAGTAAGTGATGAAGCTAGGAAGTTAGTAGAAATTACAAAGGAGTGTCTAAATAAGGGACTAGAAGCAGTGAAACCTTGGGGCTTTTTAGGAGACATAGGAGCGGCGGTGCAAGAATATGCGCAGAGTAATGGATATTCAGTAGTTAGGGATTTTGGAGGACACGGGGTTGGACTACAGATTCATGAGGACCCATTTGTTTCTCACTGTGGGACTAAAGGAACAGATATGATTTTAGCACCAGGAATGGTATTTACAATTGAGCCAATGATAAATGTTGGAAGTCATAAAATATTTATTGATGAAGAGAATGGATGGACTACATATACATCTGATGGATCTCTTTCAGCACAATGGGAGAATACAATTCTTGTAACTGAGGATGGTATAGAGATAATATCAAAATAAATAATAAAAGAGTGGATAACGTTAAATAATATGTGGATTATATTTAAAACAAATAGATAAGATTTATTAAAATGCTATTTAAGAGGCTAACTATAAAAAATATACAAAAAAGTATGCAATGTTAGCCTCTAAGGTAGTAATGATGGTAAGGGATAACTTATTCATTGATAAAATCCTTCAGTCTATCGTTAATTATTTAACAATCATATTGATAAACAATTAAAAGGTAACGATTTCCTAGTCTTAATATAGCTGTGTTATGAATACACTAATTATAAGAGTACATATTAAGGGGGTAATTTTGTGGGGGTGCATTTAGTTAAAGTAGGGGATACCCTCTGGTCGATTGCAAAACAATATGGGGTTTCAGAACAAAGTATTATTGAAGCAAACGGATTGCAGAATTCAGTGCAATTATTTAAAGATCAGACTTTGTTTGTGCCACTTGGGGAAAAGGATCGTAGGATGAGGCCTAATGAAAATAGAAGAGATATTGCTAAAAATTATAATTTGAATTTAAAAACAAATAATAGAGTTGCACCAGGAGCTCCAAGGTCACTGTCAGTGCAAAGGAATACATTAATTAGTGTAGTTCTATTTTGGGAGCCTGCATATGACAATGTACAAGTGAGTGGATATTATATTTTGAGAAATAATATTCCTATAGGTTTTACGCCAAATCGAGTTTTTGTAGATACTAGTATTAAAATTGGTAAAACTTATTATTATAAGGTCACATCATATACCTCTAATAAAATTTTCTCTGGTTACAGTAATATTGCAAAAGTTAGTATTACAACGTCGACAGGGGTCGTCTATTGGTCAAAAGCTAACCAATATTCTGGATACTTAAAAGGTACGGATGTTTCTTTTTATACGCCAGAATTAGATTGGAATAAAATTAAAAATGATGAAGTAAAATTTGTTTATGTTAGGGCCGGTGGTAGTGTAGTAAATAATGGATACAAACCTGATTTTATGGTACAAAAACACACTCTAGGAATAAAATCTGTTGGGCTTTTAGTAGGATTCTATTATATTCCATACTGGTCTAAATTAGATTTCGATTTAAATAAAGCCAATGTTGAGGCTGAAAAATATGCTGACCATATATTTAGTATTATGAGTAAGGTTGGGATAAGTGGATATGGAGATCTAATTCCTGTTTTAGATATAGAACCTCCACTTAGCCAAATTGATATCGGGCTTACGGGGAAACAAATAGTCGATTGGGCTAAAGTATTTTGTGACCATTTTAAATTATATGCAGGAAGAACTATAATGATATATACAAATAGATCTTTCTGGAGTGACTGGAACATTACAGCCCAAATTAATACATTAAAGGATTTACCTCTTTGGAATGCTGAGTTTTATGAATTTAGTAACTATTTGAAGTTTAGTGATGATACGCCAATGAGCTTTGGTGGGTGGAGTGGATGGAATATTTGGCAATTCACGCAATCAGCAATTATTGGTGGATATACAAATATGGATCAAAATTGGTGTCCTTCACTTGATTTAATAATGCCTCCTGCTAAACCAATAAACTTGAATGGATTTAATGCCTCTAAAGGAACAGTTAATTTAAGTTGGAATAGGAACACTGAGATAGATCTAAAAGGCTACAATGTTTATAAAGATGGCGTTTGGATTTCGACAGATATTAAAAATTTCATTACAGTAACTGGGTTAAAAGTTGGAAGAATATATAAATTTCAGGTTCAAGCGCTAGATGTATTTAATGATGTTTCCTATTTAGGTTTAATAAATGTGTATATATCTAAATGAGGGTGGGATAAATCAGTGGTATCTTAAATTAATTATATTTTTGCTTGATTGAACTTTTTAAATAATATTATTTAGAAAGGAAGAGTAGATATTATGGGAATATTAGATAAATATGATGAATTAATAAAATTGACATATAATTATGATTATAGAATGTTAGTTCATTTAAAAAAGATCACAGATAACTTTGAAAGTATAAAAAATCCAGATGACATTACAATTGAAGTATATAGAGACTCTATAATAAAAAAGTATGAGACACTAGAAAATCTGACTTGGAAGTTATTATCCAAGATATTTAAAGCTTCTGGCCTGGAAATAAATAACCCAAGAGGGTGTTATAAACGAGCATTTAAAGAAGGTTTAATTAAAGATATAGAAATTTGGAATGATATTGTTTTTTGTAGATTCATTAAATGAAAATATAGAAAAACAGATAAGTAGAGATGGAATTGAAATTTATAGCAAGATTTAAATATAATTAGCATAAGCTCATTTTAGATAATATAAAAACACCACACTCATAAAGAATGTGGTGTTTTAATGTTTATAATTATATAATCTCTTACTTAAATACTTATTTTATAATATTATTTAGATGAAATTTCGTCATCAGTAGCATTATCTTTTGAGTTTTTTTTACCATTTAAGTATTCAGAAATTTTTGTTTTAGATTCTGTTACACTGCTTTTAACATCTGTAACTTTATTGTCTAGGGTGTCTTTAAGTTCTGTAGTTTTCTCTTTTATATTGTTTGTAATATCTTTTGATGACTTAACAATATCCTCTCTAGTTTCCTTGCCAGATTTTGGTGAGAAAAGTAAACCACCTAATAAGCCACTAAGACTTCCTGCTACAGTACCAATAGCTACTTTTTTAGCAGTTTTAATTTTTGCTTGTTTTTGCATTTCTATTTTCCTATTTTTAAACCAACTTGAAAATACCATAATTATTTCCTCCTTCAAATTTTAAATACTTATTATTTTTTAATAAATGTAGATTTTAATATTATGAATTTGTATCACTATACTGTCTTGGTTTGCTATGTTGGAGTATACTATGATGCCTACCATATATAAAGTAAATTGCTAGCCCAAGTGATAACCAAATTATAAATCTAATCCATGTTTCTAGAGGTAATGCTGTCATTAAATAAACGCAAGCAACTATAGTTAGGATAGGTATAAAAGGTACCCAAGGACATCTAAACTTTCTTTCAGCATCTGGCATAGTTTTTCTTAATACTATAACGCCGATAGATACAAGAATGAAGGCAAATAATGTACCTATATTACATAGTTTTATTATTTCCTCTAGAGGCAAAAGTCCTGTCATAATAGCAGCTATACTACCTGTAATTATTGTGCAAAGTGTAGGTGTTTTGTGAACTGGGTGAACCTTTGAAAATACCTTTGGAAGTAGTCCATCTCTTGACATAACCATAAATACTCTAATCTGACCATAAAGCATTACAAGTAATGTGGAAATCATTCCTATAACCGCACCTGTTCCAACTAGAGCAGCTCCCCAGTTAATACCAAACTGTTTCAATGCATCTGGAATAGCATTATTCTGACTAATTTCTTTAAATGGAACCATGCCTGTTATAACAATTGCAACTGCAACGTAAAGCACAATTACAACTCCTAGGCAAATAGCAAGTCCACGGGGTACATCTCTCTTTGGATTTATAGTTTCTTCAGCCGCTGTCGATACTGCATCAAAACCAATATATGCAAAGAACATTATTGAAGCCCCTGCCATTACACCCGTCCATCCAAAAGGAGAAAATGGTTTATAGTTAGCTACACTAATATGAAATACACCAAGTACTATAAATAAAACAATTACACCAATTTTAATTAAGACTATGACGTTATTTAGCTTAGCACTTTCTTTTATGCCAATAAATAATATCCATGTTACAAGGCCTACTATAAGAACGGCTGGTAAATCAATAATCCCACCGGCAGATGGTCCAACAGATATTGCTTTAGGTAAATCAAGTCCAGCAGAGCTTAACAGCCCTACAAAGGTTCCTGACCAACCGGAGGCAACTGCAGCGGAGGAGACTAAATATTCAAGCATTAGATCCCATCCTATAATCCAGGCTATAATTTCACCAAAGGCAATATATGAATATGTATAAGTACTACCTGCTACTGGAAACATTGTAGCGAGTTCGGCATAAGTAAGGGCACAAAGTCCGCTTGTTATTGCAGCTACAATAAATGATAAAACAACTGCCGGACCTGCCATATGAGCACCAACACCTGTTGAAACAAAAATTCCTGTACCAAGAACAGCACCTATTCCAAGTGCTGCAAGGTCAGTTGATGTAAGATTCTTTTTTAAATTAGTTTTTTTTGCAGCCTTAAGCTCCATTTTTAGGGACTTTTTCTTCCACATTCTCTTCCAAATAAGTTTCAAAGTATTTGTCTCCTCGCGTATATTATTTTTCTTTTGTTAGTAATTAAAAAATAATTATTCATACTTCTGTATTAATTTAAGCACTTCAATGGATGCATCAAACCTTCTCTGAACATCATCACTTTCCATAGCATTTCTTATAGTTTCTAGAGCCAATGGTAGCAACTTTATCAAACTTTCATGTAAATCAATTTTGTCAGTAGCAGTTTCCATCTCAGATAAAAACGCCTTAAATTCATCGATACGATGTTTTAGATGTGCAACATAATTTTGTGCACCTAATGATTTTCGAACAGCTTCAGGTAAACTAGATCTACTAATAGGATTATCCTTGTTAATAAATTCAACTTTTCTTTGATGAGGATAACCCTCAGCTACTTTAGTTGAATCATAATAATATGGACTTGTAACTTTTGCAAGATATATTTTATTTCCATAAGGGATAATACATAGATCACCAACTTGAATATTGTTTACAAACTGATTGATAACACCGAGCTTCACATTTGAACAGGAATAGTTATTCCTAGCAAGTTCTTTAAGAAGAGTGTTTTTAGGCATATCTGTTAAGTCAATTAAGTTACTCCAGCCTATTGCAATTATGTCATTTTCTAAAAACTCTTTTAATCTATTAATGTTTTCAGGATTGGTTCTTACCAACCATAAGTCATCAAAATTTAACAATACAAACCCTCCTATAATTTATTTGATAATTATTAGTATACAACAAAACCGACTAAAAATCAACTAAACACGACTAAAACTTACTAAAACAATAATATGACAAGAATACTTATTTTAGTAAGTTTTATATTAAGGAGGAAAATAATATGATTGAATTTTAAAAAATATTTTTTTCAATATTTACTTAACCACGCCTTTATAGTATTATATGTATATAAATAATTTATTGGAGGTTAGAAGTGTGAAAATGAAAAAGATTAAATCAATGACAATTGACATGAATGCATTACAATTAAATTGTAGAAAATTTACGACTTCAGAAATTGGACGTGGAATAGGAATTAAACCTGCTAAAAAGGGAAGAAGAAGTTATAATAGAAAACAAAAATATCAAACTGATGAGGTTTATCATAAAACTACCTACTTAATGTAGACTATTTGCAAGTATAGTTAAAAATGTTGAGCTTGGTAAACCTCTAGAAATAATTTAATAGTAAAACATAAAGCTATACTTGAGTATGGCTTTTTTTATATTGTTTAATCTTTTACACTCATGGTGTCTATCATTAAAATGTATACATTAATAGGTACTTTTGTACAAGCATCTTTTCGTGGAAGTGAGGCTATTTTGGAAATTATGCATTAATCTTATAAAGAATCCTATTATTATTGGTATTTTATTAGGAATGTTATCATGTTAATTGTTTTATTCGTATAATCAATGAAATAATAATTAAATTAAAAAATTATAAACTAATATACTCATTTATAGTTAGATATATGATAAAATATGGTTTATGGTATATATTTCAATTAAAATAAAAAATTTGGGGGGAATCTATTAATATGTATAGTGGGTCTAAATATGATGTTGCTATTATAGTTATATGTTTAATTATTATTGCATTTGTTTCAACAATGATGAGATCTGAAATAGAAAAAAGCAAAACTAAAATAAGAGATGGAATAATAACTGTTTTAATAATGATTGGATTTTTAGGGTTTTCCATGTTGGCTTTAAAGTTTAAGAAACTTGAATATTTTTTATTCTCATTATTTTTAATGTTATTTGTGTTTGTTATAATCAAAGATATAAAATCATTCCTTTTAAAAAGGAATTACTCGAGATTAAAGAGTATATCAATAAAAGTAAAGTATGCAGGAACTTATAATCTTATATTTCTTATAATATTTATGTTTCAGTCTATAACTATGCACCAAAGTGCTTCAAAACTTGAGTTAATAAGTGATATTTTCATTATTATTATATTAGTAATTGATTTGCCTTTGGATTATTTGGCAAATAAATATCTTAATTTTTATGAAAGTGGTATTTTTATTAATACAGGTGCCTTTTCTAATAAAATCATTGATCATGCACAACTTGTCTCATATAAAAAAGTTGAAAGTTTAACTTTTTTGGAATATGAGAAAGGCAAGTTTATTTTAAATATACAAGCTGATAAATCCATAAAAAAATTGGATTGCAAATATAGAATAAAAGATTATGAAAAAAAAGAAATAATTTCATTCGTAGGTAATTTTATTGAAGAGGAAAAAATAATAATATTAAAAGAATATTAAATTTGAATGTAGTGCGAATTAAGCAAGGAATAATTCAACATTTATTTTTAGCAAAATTAAAAGGAGAAGATTCCATCGAAAAGATGCTTCTCCAAATCTAAAAAAAGATAAATTATTTATATTAAAGCTTTCTATAGTTTGTTTTTTTACATTTAGGACAGGGAGGTAAAGTATCAGTAGTATCATCTAATATTACCTTTTGCCCGCAAATTTTACAAACATATTTTCCATTCCCGGGTTTTTCACCAGTTGAGTATAACATATGTAATTCACCTCTTTTTTTATTAAATTATTGCCAATGTAATTTTAGCATAGTAAAATTATTTTAACAATACTATAGGATGAAGGAGCAATAGTTTTAATGTTTTTAGCTATTTATAACAATAAATACATAGAGATTACATAAAATGAATAATTTATTGAAACCGAGTTCAATAGATGATAAAATGAAATAAAAATTCCATGCTATCATCTATTAAATATTTTTATTTTAGTTAGTTGGAATTGATATAGAAAGGGTTGAACTGATTATGGAAAATAGTAAACAAGATTTGATGAGAACTATTCAACTTAAACTTCCACGTTTAAGTAAAGGTCAAAAACTGATAGCCGAATATATTTTAAAACATTATGATAAAGCAGCGTTTATGACAGCTGATAAATTAGGTGAAAGTATAGGAGTGAGTGAATCAACTGTTGTAAGATTTGCAAGTGAGTTAGGATTTAGTGGTTATCCTAAACTACAAAAATCTCTTCAACAGTTAATTAGAAATAAATTAACAACTGTGCAAAGAATTGAATTATCTAATGATTACATGACCCAAGAAAATGCACTAAAGAGTGTATTAAAGGCTGATATGGAAAATATTAAAACAACTTTAGAAAATATAAATTATGAAACTTTTGATGAGATAGTTAATTCACTATTTAAAGCTAAAAAAATATATATAATTGGGCTAAGGGACTCATCTTCATTAGCTGAATTCTTAGGCTTTTATTTAAATTTTATTTTAGATAATGTTAAGGTAGTTGCTTATGGCGTTAGTGACATATTCGAGCAATTGCTTAATGTTGATGAACAAGACATAGTGATTGGGATAGGGTTTCCTAGATATACGATGAGGACAATTGAAGCTTTAAACTTTGCTAAAAGCAAGAATGCCAATATTATAGTAATTACAGATAGTTTATTATCTCCATTAGCGGAGAAGGCTAACTATACTCTAATAGCACAAAGTAATATGACTTCCTTTGTTGATTCCTTAGTAGCGCCATTTAGTGTAATGAATGCGTTAATCATAGCTGTTGGATTAAGAGAAAAAGAAAAAATTTCAAGTACGTTTTCTACTCTAGAGAATATATGGGAAGAATATAAAGTTTATAAATAAAGAATAGCGTTATGTAGACTATTTTTATTGATGTTAATAATCACTGTTATATCCCTTAAGCATAATAAATTAGTATAATCTATAGTTTTGGTACAATTTATATTTTTCAACATATTATAAAAAGATTACTATATAGTTGGAGGAAATATGTTTATACGCTATTATAATTATGATGAACAAAGTCTTTATCGTGTTATTAGCTATAATATTATAGTTAATGTTGATGCTAAAAAGTTAAATTTGTTTAAGGAAGGAAAGTTATTTAAGACATATCCTATAGCAACAGGTAAAATTACTACACCTACACCTAAGGGAAATTTTAAAATTATAAATAAGGCATCCGATCCAGGAGGCCCATTTGGTGCAAAATGGCTTGGCCTAAATGTTCCTGGTGGAGATTATGGAATTCACGGTACTAATAACCCAAGTTCTATTGGTAAGTCTGTTTCTAATGGGTGTATCAGAACTTATAACAAGAATATAATTGAACTTTATAATTTAGTACCCGTAGGAACTCCAGTAAAAATCGTGTAAAAGCAAGACCACTAACATAATAATTTAAAGTGTATTAGGAAGGAAGTATCTGATGATTTATTCTTTAGAAAATTCAATAATTAAAATAACAGCTAGTACTCAGGGAGCAGAACTACATTCTATAACTGGAAAAAAAGAAGGAACTCAGTACCTTTGGAATGGAGACCCGAGATATTGGAAGTATCATTCACCAATTTTGTTTCCAATAGTCGGAAACCTAGTAGGTTCAAAATATAGAATTGATGAGAATATATATGAGTTGCCATCTCATGGATTTGGTAGGATATCAGATTTTAAATTTGTAACACAAACTAATGATTCAATTACCTTTGAATTAAAATATTCTGAGGATACTATGAAAATATATCCATATAAATTTTCTTTGTTTATTAATTATACAATTGAAGAAAATATTGTTAAGGTAACATACAATGTTAAAAATTTAGATAATAAGGATATAACATTTTCAATAGGTGCACATCCCGCTTTTATGTGCCCTATTGAAAAAAATGAAAAAATAGAAGACTATTATCTTGAATTTAATGCGAAAGAAACAAGCGATAGAATGGAAATAACTAAAGAGGGGTATTTTTCACATAAGAGAAAAGAGGCTTTAAATGATACTGATATCATGATTTTATCAAAAGAGTTATTTAAAGATGATGCTTTAGTATTTGATGATTTAAAATCTGATAAAATAACTATAAAATCAAAGAATCATGAGAAGTCCGTATCAGTAGAATTTAAAGGATTTCCTTATATGGGAATATGGGCACCAAAAGGGGGGGCACCATTTTTATGTATTGAACCCTGGTTTGGACATGCTGATTATGGAGATTTTACTGGTGAATTTAAGGAGAAGGAGGGGTCTGTTTTATTAACTAGTGGACAAGAATTTAAATATAGTTATAAGATATCTATAATAGAATGATACTTGCTAGTTAATATATTAAACTTCATTTTAGAGGATAACTTATTAATATAAGTTATCCATATCTCTGGGCTACTAGTATTGAAATTTTAGAATCATGCATCCAAATTTGTTTCAGAGAGTTTTATATCGGTGTGAGCATTTTTATCATCGTGATTCATGAAAGCATTAAGTAACACCGCAACTACTGAAGCAGAAACTATGCCACTACTAAATATAGACTTAAAAATTGTAGGTGTTTGGTCAAATAAGTTAGGTACAGCAGTAATTCCAAGTCCTATCCCAATAGAACAGGCAACAACTAACATATTTGAATTTCTATTAAAATCTACTTTTGCAAGCATTTGTATTCCAGCTACTGCAACCATTGCAAACATTATAGTTGTAGCTCCACCAATAACTGGTTGAGGAATAATTGTAGCTAAGGCTGCAAATTTAGGAATCAAGCCAAGTGCAATAAGAATAATACCAGAAGCGATAACAACAAAACGGCTTACTACTTTGCTAAGTGCCAAAAGTCCTAAATTTTGATTGAATGTGGTATAAGGAAAGGAATTAAATATGCCACCTAAAAATGTTGCAATTCCTTCTGCACGAAGTCCACGTACAATATCTTTTTGTGTAATATCCTTACCACAGACTTTACCTATACCAAGATATGTGCCTGTTGACTCAATCATTACTACAAGCATTACAAAACTCATCATAATTGTTGAACCTAAATCAAATTTAGGCATACCAAAGTTAAAAGGATGCACAAAACTTATCCACTTTGCATTTGCAACCTGGGAAAAATCGACCATTCCCATAAATGATGCGGCTATAGTTCCTAAAACTATTCCATTTAGAATAGAAATCGCCTGAAAAAACCCTTTGAAATATTTATTTGAAAGAAGAACTACGATCATTACAAAGCCAGCAAGTAGAAGATTTCTTGGACTTGCGAAATTTTTTGATCCTAAAAGTTGAGAACCACCACCAATACTAGTCACACCAACATTAATTAAGGAAAGACCAATCATTGTAACAACAGTGCCTGTAACTATAGTCGGAAAAAACTTTAGTATCTTACCATATAATGGTGCAATAAGTATAACTATGATTGCGGCGACCATTATTGAGCCATAGGCAGTTTGCATTCCTAAACTTTTGCCTATAATGATTAGTGGGCCAACAGCTGCAAAGGTACAACCTAAAATTGCGGGTAGCCTAATTCCTACATAGGATCCTATTCCAATTGCTTGTAATAGTGTCGCAATACCACAAGTGAATAAGTCAGCAGCCACTAGAAGTGAAAGTTGGGCTGGCGTCAAACCCACAGCACCACCAATAATTAGAGGCACAGCAACTGCGCCTGCATACATTGCAAGGACATGCTGAAGGCCTAGCGTAGCAAGTTGAGCAATTGGAAGCATTTCATTTATTTTGTCTATCTTTACAATGTCTACATTTTTTGATTTCGACATGGATATACCCCCCTAAAAAGATATGAATTTTTAATGTTAAAAGAGTGTATTGTTTACACATTAACTACATGGCAATAACAAAAACGTTAATCTCTCCACCTTCATTCTAATTAATTAGGCTGGTTTTATTATAGTAAAGCAATATTCAGTTTACAATTAATTAATAAAATGAATATATTTGTAAACTAAATTTGTGTTTAAATGTGCTAAGGTTATTAATATTACGAATTAAATTCCATTGCTTTCAAGAAAGTCGCGAAGTAAATTCATACATACAGTTTTCCTGTATTCAGCAGAAATTCTACCTTTAATAGGTACAATCGCCTGATCATATTTTTTAAAATAATCTTCTTTTACAATTTTAGCTTCTTCAATAGTTTTGCCAACAAGCATAACATCGATATCAGCCCGTCTTATGATAACATCACTTACTGCACCAAATGCAGTAGAGCAGTTAGAAATTTTACCATTTTCTACATTAAGAACTCCGGCAAAAGATACTCTCGCGATAGCCAAAGCATTTCTTGCACCGACCTTCTTATAATAATAATTATTAAGACCTGTTTTACTCATAAGAATTTCAACTAGTAGTTCATCAGAATGAATGCAAGTCTTTTTTCTACCTAGATAGAACTCAGTAATTGGAATTACACGCTCACAGTTGTTACTTACAAGACGTAATTTAGAGTTCGCCAAGAAAAAGATTAATGCACTGTCAGCCTTAGCAGATCCATTGCAAATATTACCACCTACAGTACCTAAGTTACGGATTGCTGGTGCTGCAATCTCTGCTGATGCTTCCTTTAGAATGCTAGGTATAAGTTTATTTTCAATAATATCAGTAAAGCTGCAGGCAGCACCAATACGGATATACTTATCATCTTCTACAATGTTTTTCATCTCAGTTACTTTATTAAGAAACAAATATGTTACATTTTCATCTGGTTTAATCATTAAATCTGTACCTCCAGCGTAAGGAGTGACGACTTCAGTTGCAAGGATATCTAATGCTTTAGCAAGTGATGTTGGCAGATATTTATTTACCATAATCCTTTCCCCTCCTTTGCTGCAATACCGATTGCATTAACTATTGAATTATATCCGGTGCATCTACAAAGATTTCCAGAAATTCCATCACGAATATCTGCTTCAGTGGGATTTGGATTCTTGACAAGTATACATTCAGACGCTAGTATCATCCCAGGAATACAAAATCCACATTGGACAGCACTAACAGATGAATATGCTCTACTAAGAACAGCAAAGCGCTTTGTTTCGCGATAACCTTCAATGGTAACAACAGTACTTCCTTCTATGCTACCCATAGCTACCATGCAAGAGTTAACCAATTTCCCATCAAGAATGACAGAGCAGGCACCGCATTCTCCCTCTTTACAGCCACATTTTACTCCAGTTATGTGAAACTCATTTCGGAGTACATCCAGTAATCTCTGATTTGCATTGGCGATGGATGTAATACCTTTTCCATTAAGTATAAACTTTATCATTATTTAAGCCCCCTTTGTAGTACTTTCATGGTATCTTCTGTTGTAAATGGAGATTTATATAGGTTTTCACAAAGCGCATTTTCCATTGCTTCAACATAAGCTGGAGCCGCTCCGACGAGAGGAAGTTCTCCTGCACCTTTTGCTCCATATGGGCCGTGGGTATATGGATTATTCATTATTTCAGTCACAAGATTTGGTACATCAACGGATGTTGGTATTGTATAATCACTTAAATTATTATTACGAATCATGCCTTTATCATTGTAATCCATTTGTTCCATAGAGGCATAACCAATACCCTGAAGGAATCCACCTTGCATCTGTCCTAGTATTATATTCATATCTATTGGAACGCCAACATCAAAAATACCCCATGCTCCAAGAATTTCTGTAGTGGCTGTAAGTGTGTCTATTTTTACTTCAATAACATTTACAGACCATGAATAGGTTGGATATGCATCTCCTCTGAATTTTTCTATATTAAAAGGGATTACAAAATCAGGTTCAACAAAATGTTCTTCTATAATTTGTTCTTCTCCAGATTTCCATTCCTTCTTAAGCCTCTTTGCTGCACGCTTAAGTAATTCTCCAACGGTCATTAGCGAGCGGCTTGCAACAGTTGGACCTGAATCTGGAACAAGATCTGTATCTGGATTAATATTTGATACCTTATCGTAAGAAATTCCGAGGGTATCCGCAACAATTTTACAGAAGGTAGTTTTTAAGCCTTGACCAATATCTGCGTTGCTTGCGAGAATGTCTACTGTATCATCCTTGTTTTTCCTGATTTTAGCAACGGCCTTAATGAGGTCTCTCTCTCCACTGCCAGTAAAACCACATCCATGATAATACATAGACAGACCAATACCTTTGCGATATCTGCCAGTTTGATTCTTATATAATTCTCGTTTTGCACGGTAATCAGTAAGAACATCAATTCGCTCTATCATTTCAGGTAGGGGCACATGGAAATGATATTTGCCACTTGTAGAAGTAGAATCATATTGTTTAACCATATACTTTTCTTTAAGTTCAAGGGAATCAATACCCATTTTTTTTGAGATATGATCCATGATCATTTCTACTGCAAAAAAAGTTTGAGGTGCACCAAAACCACGATATGCGCCACAAGGTACAGTATTTGTCTTCATAGCACGACCAGTAACGCGAAGATTATCTATGCGATATACACCATTTGAACAAATTAAACCACGCTGCAAAACAACAGCCGAAAGTGTGGTATATGCTCCACCATTAAACATAACATCAATATCCATACCAGTAATTCTATTGTCTTTAATAGATACTTTATATGTGCTAATAGATGGATGCCGTTTTGAAGTGTATTCCATATCTTCTCGTCTATCAAAAATTATTTTAACTGGTTTGTTTGCTTTTTTTGCGGCTACAGCAATTTGACAAGCTAGAATTGATGGGAAGGCTTCTTTGCCACCAAATCCACCACCAGTAACATCTTGAATAATTTGGACATCCTTGTCTTCATAACCCATTGCTTTGGAAACTGCACCTTTTATATAGTAGGGGCACTGCATAGAACCACGTACGGTAATTCGTCCATCATGAGGATAAGCAATCATACCTTGTGTTTCAAGATATGCCTGTTCCTGGTAACCAGTTTGAAAAGTTTCTATGAAAACATGATCTGCTTCTTTTAAGGCCTTATCTATATCTCCTTTTTCAAAGTTATAGTTAAAAAAAACAGTATCAGATTTAAGCATGTCAAGAATTGGTACTAGTTCTTCGTATACAACAACAATTTCATTTAATATTTTATCTACTTTTTTTAAATCTGGACCGACAACCATCAAAATCGGATCGCCAACATATTCTACTGTATCATTGGCAAAAACAGGAGTATCATCAAGAACAATGTGAACGAGATTTATACCTGGTACGTCATTTTTGTCAACAATAAAATAACCCTTTGGTAATTCAGGAAGAATAACATTTGTGATACGTGCCTTTGCCTTTGCGGAGTGTAATAGTCTACCATAATTCATATCCTCCATAACTTGATCATCTACATAAAGTGCACGACCGTTTATTTTTGTATCATGGTCTTTTTTCTTTACAGAATTACTAATAGATTCCATTTAGTTCCTCCTATACATTTAATTAATAGGCATTTGTATAAACACCTCAAACTTTATAATTACGCTTACTCTCCATGTAGTTAACAATCTTATGATAATCTGCTTTTGTGTCCGCATCAATGGTGCAACCATAGTCATCAACAGGAGCTGTTTTTATTTCATTTTCGAAGAATTTCCATACCTCACGAAGACCACCCTCATTTTGAAACTGAAGTATATAATTTATGCAACTTTGTGAAACCAAGGGTGGATGTTTACGGTGTCCATCAATAGTAGGAAATACTATCATAGCATTACTTTTTACCATGGTTTCCTTCACCTCAAGAAAGGTTTTAGTATCAATTGCGGGCATATCTCCTGGAAGGAGATAAAATGCATCACAGTTATTAAGTGATGCGATTCCAATTTTTACAGAGGCTAACATGTCTGTTTCTGCATATTTTAGGTTATGTGTAAATACTAACCTAGAGGTATCATATTTACTTTTTAGTAGAACTTCAATTTCTTCCCCTCGATAGCCTAATACAACAATGACTTGATTTACACCAGAATACAGCATACTATCAACGCTGTGCTCAATCATAGTTTTACCATCTATCTTTAAAAGTGGTTTAAATTCTCCCATACGACTTGATAAACCAGCAACAAGTATGATACCATTAGTTTCCAATTGCATACCTCACTTTCTAAATACTATGCTTATTTATATTCTTTATTCTATATTATTTATTCTTCGACTTTTTATAAAATGTATCTTTTAATGGTAGTTGTGTACGTAATTTGCCATCTAATCTGTAATAAGCATGGGAACATGCGGGAGCTGTTGGAATCAAACATAATTCGCCACAACCTTTGGCTCCATAAGTTTCAGGGATTTTTCCTTTAGCATGTACAAGAATAACCTCAAGCTTTGGAGCATCCTTTGCTCTCATAAGTCCTAATGTACCTAGTTTTGTTTTAGGATAACCTCCTTCAACTTTAAATTCCTCAGTCATTGCATATCCAAGGCCCATGACTATGCCACCTTCAATTTGTCCTTCAACAGATTGGATATTAACTGGTGTTCCAACATCAAATGCCGCAACCACTTTTTCAACTTTTCCGTCTTTATTTAGTATAACAACTTGAGCTCCATAACTATAACTTACATGGCTAATTGGATTCTCTTTTATAGCACCCATACGATCTGTCTTAGCAGAATATTCTCCATAAAATTCTAGTCCCTCCAAATCACTAAGTGTTAATCCCTTATCTAATTCTACCTTCAATTTTTCAGATCCTCGCCTTATAGCTTCCCCAGTAATTACGGTCTGCCTAGAAGCAGTACTAGTTCCTGCATTAGGGGTATGAACAGTATCTGCTCTTTCGTGGATAATAAGAGCAGGGTCTAAACCAGTTGTTTCACAAAGTACAGTAGTGCACATTATTGCAATACCTTGCCCCATACATGCGGCAGATGTTCGAACATGAACTTTACCGTCCTCGATGGATAAAATGCAACGCCCAATGTCCTTGTTACCTACACCTGTTCCACTATTTTTTAATGCTATAGCAAGACCTGCATATGGACTTGATTCGTATACATCTTTAATAGCCTCCAAACATTCTGCCATAGCGACACTTTCATCTGCTACTTGACCATTTGGTAATATTTGACCAGGACGTATTGCATTACGATAACGGATTTCCCAAGGTGTAATACCTACCATCTCTGCCAGTAGGTTAATATTATTTTCAGTGGCAAAGCAACTTTGTGTTGCGCCAAAGCCTCTGAAAGCTCCACTAACAACGTTGTTGGTATAAACTGACATTCCTAAAATGTCAATATTTTGGTAATTATATGGTCCAGCTGCATGTGTGCACGCTCTCTCTAATACCGGTCCGCCGAGAGAGGCATATGCTCCTGTATCCGCTATAATAAAACCTTTCATTGCTGTTAAATAACCTTTTTCATCACAGGCTAGAGTAAACTCCATGTCCATTGGATGACGTTTAGTATGATAATCTAAACTTTCTTGTCTTGTGAATTTGACTTTAACCGGTTTTTTAGTATGCCATGCCATTAATGCTGCATGGTGTTGAACACTCATGTCTTCCTTGCCACCAAAGCCACCTCCAACAAGTTGGGAATGACAATGTACTTTATCTTTAGGGATTTGAAGCATATTTGATATTTCACGCTGTTCATCATACACAGACTGTGAACCTGAGTATAGCAAGATTCCATCTTTTCCTTCAGGCATAGCGATTGCACACTCAGGCTCCATAAATCCATGTTCTTGATGTGGCGTTCGATATTTTTTTGTTACTACATATTTAGAATTTTTAATTGCATCTGCTGCATTTCCACGTTGAAGAATAGCACGGCTCATAATGTTTCCATCGACATGAATTAAAGGTGAATCCGCCTTTAAAGCATCGGTTGGTGACGTAATCGGTTTCAATTCAGTGTAGTCAACTTCAACTAATTGGCATACTTCATCCAGTTTATCTTTATGGTATGTTGCTACCAGGGCCAGTGCATCTCCTACATACCTGGTAGTTTCACCTTCAGCCATAAGTACATCCCAGTCTTGTTTTATATGCCCAATAACATTACTCGGAACATCCTTAGCTAGTAAAATTTTCACACAGTCTGGGTGAGCCGCGGCTTTGCTAATATCAATTTTGTTTATAATAGCTCTTGGATATTTAGAATGAACGGCTTTTGCATAAATCATACCAGGTAATTCAATGTCATCTACAAAAATGCCTGTTCCATTTATTTTTTCAGCTGCATCAACACGTTTAAATCTTTGTGCCATTTTCAATTCACTTGGAGAGGCTGGTATTTGGAGATTATCTCTTATATATTTTGCTGCCATTAAAATAGCTTCTTCAATTTTCTTATAACCAGTGCAACGACAAATGTTGCCATTAATTGCTTTTTTCACATCTACTCTTGTTGGATTTAAATTGGTATCAAGCAATGCTTTTGCACAAATTATCATTCCAGGAATGCAAAAACCACACTGAACTGCACCAGCCTCTGCAAAACAATGTTCATAAACTTCTTTTTCGTGAGGACTTAAGCCTTCAACTGTTAAAATATGTTTTCCTACAAATCTAGAAACTTTCTGCACACATGCTTTTACCGCTTTTCCATCTATTAAAACGGTACACGTTCCGCAGGCACCTTCACTGCAACCATCTTTTGCAGAAGTAATTCTTAAATCATCTCTTAAATAAGACAATAAAGGTTTGTCCGTATTAGAAACTGAATCTTTGCCATTGACATTTAAGGTGAACATAAACAACCTCCTATTTACAATAAATTACTAATTTGTTATTAGATTCATTATAAAGCAGAGATTATTTTTTATCAAATTTTTTATTAAAATTGAAGTGATTAGGTTTGATTAGCAGAAAAATTCATAATGTATAGCCAATTGATCGTTGACAAGAGGGAGGCTTTATAATAAAATTAGATCAACTAGTCAGTTGGATTTAAATTACAATTTTGGTTTATTTATTTATAATAGGGAGTGATATTTATGGTAGACATTAAAGTGTTAATGGAAAGTTTAGAAAAATTAGATTATCAAAACATGTACAATAATGATTTCTTATTGACTTGGGAAAAGACAGACGATGAGATTAAGGCAGTATTTACAGTGGCTGATATACTTCGTGAAATGAGAGAAGAAAATATTTCAACACGGATTTTTGATAGTGGACTTGGAATTTCGTTATTTCGTGATAATTCTACTCGTACAAGATTTAGTTTTGCTTCTGCTTGTAATCTTTTAGGACTTGAAGTTCAAGATCTTGATGAAGGAAAATCTCAAGTTGCTCATGGTGAAACGGTAAGAGAGACTGCTAATATGATTTCTTTTATGGCTGACGTTATAGGTATACGTGATGATATGTATATAGGAAAAGGCAATGCATATATGCGTGAAGTGTCTAGTGCTGTACAAGATGGTCATAAAAATGGGATTTTAGAACAAAGACCAACACTTGTTAGCTTACAATGCGATATAGATCATCCTACTCAATGTATGGCTGATGCTCTTCATATTATTAATAAATTTGGCGGTATTGAAAATTTAAAAGGTAAGAAAATAGCTATGTCTTGGGCATATTCTCCATCTTATGGTAAGCCACTGTCAGTTCCCCAAGGAGTAATTGGATTATTAACCCGTTTTGGAATGAATGTTGTTCTTGCACATCCAGAAGGTTATGAAGTTATGAGTGAAGTCGAAGAAATTGCAATGAAAAATGCTACAAAATCTGGTGGTTCATTTACAAAAACAAATTCTATGCAGGAAGCATTTAAAGACGCGGATATAGTATATCCTAAGAGTTGGGCTCCTTTTGTTGCTATGGAAAAACGTACAGATTTATACGCAAAGGGTGATAAGGCTGGTATAGATTTACTTGAAAAAGAATTACTTGCGCAAAATGCTAACCATAGTGATTGGCAATGCACTGAGGAGCTTATGAGCACAACAAAAGATGGAGAAGCACTTTATCTTCACTGTCTACCAGCTGATATCTCTGGAGTTAGTTGTGAAGTTGGAGAAATTGCTGCTTCTGTTTTCAATCGTTACCGCACATCACTTTATAAAGAGGCTAGTTATAAGCCTTATATAATAGCTGCTATGATATTCCTAAGTAAGGTTAAAAGCCCACAGAAAACACTAGATACACTTTTAAATTCTAAGAATGGAAGATTTTTAGGGTAAGGTAACTAATTTCTAAAAATATTAAGGGGTGTTTTTATGAGTGATAAGATGAGATTAATTCCTTTTGAAAAAATGCTTACTTGGATTCCAAAAGAATTAGAGACAAAGGGATCTATTTTTGGCGTGCATAAAGATAAATTTTATTATAATGAAACTGGAAAGACAATTACATTATTTAATGAAAAGATTACCTCACCAATTGGACCTGCAGCTGGTCCAAACTCTCAATTAGCACAAAATATTGTTTGTGCATATTTAACTGGAAGTCGGTTTATTGAATTAAAAACGGTACAGATTATTGATGGTGAAGATATAACAGTGGCTAAACCCTGTATCAACGCACAAGATGAGGGCTACAATGTAGAGTGGTCTACAGAACTAAAATTATCAGAAGCATTTGACGAATATGTGAAAGCATGGTTTTTACTTCATGTCTTGATGAAAGAACTTAAATTTTCTTGTGAAAGAGACTTCATGTTTAATATGAGTGTAGGATATAATTTGAGTGGCATAAAATCGGCTAAAATGGATGCTTATATTGAAGGAATGCGTGATGCATCTTCTACAAAGATTTGGAAGGAATGCGTACAAACACTTCTTTCTCATATGGACATGTTTTCTGAATTTAAAAAGGAAGATTTGGACAGAATTTCACATACTATTTGTAAATCTATTACAATATCTACTATGCATGGATGCCCTGCCAGCGAGATAGAGGGGATTGCTACTTATTTTCTTAAAGAAAAGGGGCTGCATACTTATATAAAAATGAATCCAACACTTCTTGGTGAAAAGTTTGTTCGTGAAACATTAAATAATATGGGGTATGATTATATATCTCTCAATGGAGAGCATTTTACAAATGATTTGCAGTTCTTAGATGGTGTCTCAATGTTAAGACGATTGAAAATGCTTGCCAAAAAATTAAATTTGGAAATAGGAGTTAAACTAACCAATACACTCCCGGCTAAAATTACTAATAATGAGTTACTAGGAGAGGAAATGTATATGTCAGGGCGAGCACTATTTCCACTATCAATTTCTTTAGCAAGTAAATTAGCTATAGAATTTGATGGTGATTTGCAAATTTCTTATTCAGGTGGAGCAGATTTTTTTAATATTGATAAAATTTTATCTACTGGGATTAACCCAATAACATTTGCAACTTCCATTTTGAAGCCGGGTGGTTACTATCGAATAACACAAATGGCTAAAAAAGTTGAGCAACAACTTAATGGGGAATTTTCTAAAATTAACGTGAAAATGCTGGAGGATTTAGCTAAGCAAGCATTAAATGATAAGCACTATCGTAAAGAATTACGTATTGCAAAGAGTAGGAAACTTACATCTGAACTTCCAATTTATGATTGTGCAGTAGCACCTTGCAGTATAGGGTGCCCGATTAATCAGCAAATTCCACAATATGTAGCCTTGGTGGGAGAAAAAAAATATGATGAGGCTTTTTCAGTAATTGCCATAGATAATGCCCTGCCAGCAATTACAGCGACTATTTGTAATCATAAGTGTCAGAATAAATGTACTAGACTTGATTATGATGAATCTGTTTTAATTAGAGATTTGAAAAAGGTTGCTGTTTTAAATGCTCAGGATAAATTCACGAGGGCAATTAAGCAAGCGTCTATAAAAACTAACAAAAAAGTTGTGATCATTGGAGCCGGTCCAGCAGGACTTTCTACAGCTCTTTTTCTTAGAAGAAATGGCGTGGACGTTACCGTTAGGGATAAAAGGGAAAACGCATTAGGAACAGTTGAATATGTTATACCTGAGTTTAGAATTTCTTCTGAAATGATAAAAAAAGATTTTGAAATGGTTAAAAGTCAAGGTGTTAAATTTGAATTTAACATTGATGAAAACTTTAGATTAGAGAAACTGAAAAAAGACTATGATTATGTAGTGCTTGCTATAGGAGCATGGAAAAAAGGAAAAAATTCACTAGACGATAAGAGCAATAAAACAATTAATGCTATTTCATTTTTGGAAAAATGTAAGAAGGAAAATGGAAATGTATCAATAGGCAAAAATGTTTGTGTCATTGGCGGCGGAGATGTTGCAATGGATGCAGTTAGAGTAGCTAAAAGAGTGGCTGGTGTAGAAAAAGTTTCAATTATTTATAGAAGGACTAAAGAATATATGCCAGCTGATAAGGTTGAAATAGAACTCGCAATTTCAGAAGGTATTTTACTTGAAGAACTTCTTTCACCAATTTCTATTAAGGATGGCTTACTTTTTTGTGAAAAAATGAAGTTAGGTAATATGGATAATTCGGGAAGAAGGAGTCCAGTTGGTACTGGAGAAATGATAATGATAGATGCAGATACAGTTATTATTGCAACAGGTGAAAAAATTGATAGTGATTTGTTAAGAGAAAATGAAATAAACTTGGATGCTAAAAATTTCCCAATTGTTAACGAAACATTAGAAACAAATATTTTAGATGTATATGTTATTGGTGATCTAAAAAAAGGTCCAGCTACAATTGTTGAGTCCATTGCAGATGCAAAAAGAGTTGCAAAAGATATTCTTATAAAAGAAGGGCTAAGCTCAGATTTTAAGTTGAGTAATTCTTTTGTTGATAAAAAAGCTATATACAGTAGGAAGGGTATATTAAAAGATCCAAAATTAGATGAAGATGATGCAAAAAGATGTTTATCTTGTAACAGTATTTGTGAGTTGTGTGTGGATGTTTGCCCTAACAGAGCAAATGTAGTTGTTAAGGTAGAAGGGGATTTTGCTTCGACCCATCAAATTATACATTTAGATGGTATGTGTAATGAGTGTGGTAATTGTGGTATATTTTGTCCCCACAAGGGAAACCCATACAAGGATAAAATAACGGTTTTCTGGAGCAAAGAAGACTTTGAGAATAGTAAAAACAAAGGATTCTTTATTGAAGATATAAAAAAGGGTATTTGCCTTATAAGGACTGAGGAAGACAATATTATAAGCCATACAATAGGCCAGAAAACATCGATTTCTAAGGAAATGTCTAGTATTATAAAAACTTATATAAATAATTATGAGTATATACTTTAGTAATAGATTCTATATACCGGGGGTGGAAAAGTATGTTATTAATCGGGAACGGAAAAGTTATAACAAGGGATAATTTTAAACCAATTATTGATGATGGATGTATTGCTGTTATTGAAAATAAGATTGTAGAGATTGGAATAACGAAGGATCTTAAAAACAAATATAGCGATGCAAAGTTTATTGATGCCGAGGGCAAACTTATTATGCCAGGTTTTATAAACACTCATATGCATTATTATAGTACTTTTGCTAGGGGAATGGCGAGTGACAGTCCTAAAGCTACAAAATTATCTGAAATACTGAAAGGTTTATGGTGGAGACTTGATAAAACTTTGACATTAGAAGATGTTTATTATAGTGCTCTTGTACCTATGATTGATCAAGTTAGAAATGGAGTTACAACTGTTTTCGATCATCATGCAAGTCCGAGTGCAGTTACTGGAAGCTTATTTAAAATTGCAGATGCAGCAAAAGAGATAGGAATTAGAAGTAATTTATGTTATGAAACTTCAGATAGAGATGGAGAAAAAATTTGTGATGAAGGTATTGAAGAAAATGTAGCATTCATTAAATATTGTAATAATAAAAATGATGACATGATCAAAGGAATGTTTGGGCTTCATGCCTCAATGACTATATCAGACAAAACTTTATATAAATGTTTAGATACAATGGCAAATCTAAATACTGGATTTCATGTTCATACGGGTGAAGGTATTGAAGATGCTGAGGACTGCATGCGAAAGTATGGCAAAGGCATTGTAGAGAGGTGGTATGATGCTGGTGTTCTTTGTGATAAGACAATAGCGGTGCATTGTATTTACATTAAAGGAAAAGAAATGGATTTATTAAAAGAAAAGAATACAATGGTTGTTCATAATCCTGAATCCAACATGGGAAATGCAGTTGGTGTTGCTCGAATACTTGAAATGTACAAAAAAGGAATACTATTAGGCCTTGGCACAGATGGATATACATCAGATATGATGGAATCTTATAAAGTAGCTAATATTATTCATAAACACGTAAAAGGTGACTCTACAGTTGCATGGAATGAAATTCCAGATATGCTATTTAATAATAATAGAATAATTACTGAGAGATTTATTGATGGAAAAGTTGGTATTTTAAAAGAAGGAGCATTGGCAGATATCATAATAGTAGATTACAATCCTCCAACACCAATTAATGAAAGTAATATTAATAGTCATTTGCTCTTTGGTATTAATGGACGCTTCGTAGATACAACGATAATTAACGGCAGGGTTGTTATGGAAAATAGAAAATTAATTAACATTGATGAAGAAAAGATTATGGCAAAAAGCAGAGAACTTGCAAGTGATGTCTGGAACCGCTTTTAAATAATATAGAGTAATTATAGATTAAAATTGTGGGTATAAACGGTTGGAATATAACAAAATATAGGAGGCTAGTAATGGGAGTAATTATTAATGAGGCAGAGATTTTAAAGAGAGCAGAAAGAAACAAATTAGATATGTTTAAGTTTTTAAGAGATATGATAGCAATTCCAAGTGAGAGCTGTAATGAAAAAAAGGTAATTGAAAGAATTAAAGAAGAAATGTTAAAAGTTGGATTTGATAAGGTGGATATAGATCCTATGGGAAATATACTCGGTTATATAGGACATGGAAAACATATTATTGCTATGGATGCACATATCGATACAGTTGCGATAGGCGATATAAATTTATGGGAAAATGATCCATATAAAGGCTATGAAGACGATGAAGTGATAGGTGGTAGAGGTGGATCTGATCAAGAAGGCGGAATGGCTTCCATGGTTTATGCAGGAAAGATTATTAAGGATCTTCATCTTGAAGGCGATTATACATTAATAGTTACAGGTACAGTTCAAGAGGAAGATTGTGATGGATTAGCATGGCAGTATATAATAAATGAGAGCAAAATAACACCTGAATTTGTAGTAATTACTGAGCCAACTTCTTGCAATATATATAGAGGTCATAGAGGACGTATGGAAATAAAAGTGACAACTCATGGTATAAGCTGTCATGGGTCTGCACCAGAAAGAGGAGATAATGCTATATTTAAAATGGCACCTATACTCAATGAATTAAAAGAATTAAATGAGCGATTAATTGATAATGTTTTCCTTGGAAAAGGAACGTTAACAGTGTCTGAAATCTTCTTTTCATCACCTTCAAGATGCGCTGTGGCAGATGGATGTTCAGTTTCAATAGACAGAAGGCTTACTGACAAAGAAACCTGGGAATATGCAGTGCAGCAGATAAAAGATCTACCTTCCGTAAAAGAAGCTAATGCTGAAGTGGAAATGTACAATTATGAAAGACCATCATACACTGGACTTATTTATCCAACGGAGTGCTATTTCCCAACTTGGGTAATACCTGAGCAGCATGTTGCTTGCCAAACGCTTGTAGAATCATATATTGGTCTTTTTAATAAGAAGCCATTAGTTGATAAGTGGACATTTTCAACCAATGCAGTTTCAATAATGGGTAGATACAATATACCTTGCATTGGATTTGGTCCAGGACATGAAGATCAAGCACATGCACCAAATGAAAAAACATGGAAAGATGAATTGGTTAAATGTGCAGCGATGTATGCATTAATACCCAAAATTTATATGAATAAAATAATTGGAAAATAATTCAGATATTTTATTAATTAATATGTATATTAGGAAGGGAGTCTTATCTTTGGGTATTTTGATTAGTGGAGGGAAAGTCGTAACTTCTGTAGATACTTATTATGCAGATGTGCGAATAGAGAACGATAAAATTAGATCAATTGGTAGTGAATTAGGAAAAATAGATGACGAAATAATAGATGCTCATGGCTGTTACATTATTCCTGGTGGAATAGATACTCATACACATTTTGCTTTGAATGTTGGAACTACGATAACAGCAGATGATTTTGAAAGTGGAACAAAAGCTGCAATTGTTGGTGGGACTACTACAATAATCGATTATGCAACTCAAAATAAGGGAGAGTCTTTAAAAGAGGCGCTTCATGCGCAACATGAAAAATCTGATGGAGTTTGTTACTGTGATTATGGTTTCCATATGGGTATCACTGATTGGAATGATGAAGTGGAACTTGAGATGGAAGACATGATTAAAGAAGGAGTAACTTCATTTAAGCTATATATGGCTTATAAGGGTAATCTTCAGGTGGATGATGGAGTAATATTAAAAGCGCTTAAAAAAAGCAGAGAAACGAAGACATTGTTATGCTTTCACTGTGAAAATGGGGATGTAATTGATGAACTTATAAATGAGGCAAAAACTAAGGGTCATATTTCTCCATATTATCATGTTAAGACTAGACCCGTTGAAGCTGAAAGGGAAGCTATAACAAGGCTTCTAAATTTTTCGGAGATTATGGATACAACAGTATATATTGTGCATTTAAGTTCAAGAGAAGGATTACTAAGTATTTTGGATGCTAAAAAAAGAGGAGTAAAAGTTTTTGTTGAAACTTGCCCTCAATATTTACTTTTAAATGATTTATGTTATGGAGAAGAAAAGAGCGATAGTTTTGCGGGAGCAAAATATGTGATCTCACCTCCACTTAGAAAGGGATATGATCAGGAGGCATTATGGAAAGGCATAAGCCAGGGAGAAATAACAACTATTGGATCAGATCATTGCTCTTTTAATTATAAAGGTCAAAAGGATATTGGGATTAACGATTTTACAAAGATTCCAAATGGAGCGCCAGGTGTGGAGAATAGGATGGGACTAATTTATACTTATGGAGTAGTAAGTGGTAAGATAAGTATAAATGAAATGGTTGCAATAACCTCGACTAATGCTGCAAAAACATTTGGTATTTTTCCTCAAAAAGGAACAATTGCTGTTGGAAGTGATGCAGATATTGTAGTTTGGGATCCAAATTCCAAATCATATATTACAGCTGTTAATCAAACCCAAAAGGTAGATTATAATCCTTATGAAGGTTTCAATCAGCAAGGAAGGGTTTTACACGAATTTTTAAGAGGAAATAAAGTTATCTCAAATGGGGAACTGGTTGAAAAAGGACCTATTGGTAAATATATTTTCAGGAAGATAAATAAATAGGGAATACATGATTTAAGAAGCTAAAATGGGGGGCTTTTAATGCGTATTGATTATGCAGTTAAAGGAAATATCATTTTTACTAAAGTATTTGGTGAATATGAGGTAATTAGAAACGGATATATAGTAGTGCAAGGCAATCTTGTCAAAGGTGTTTATAAAAAACTTACTGAAGAGTTTAGAGATTTAAAAGTAATAGATTATGGGAATGCAATGATAATACCTGGATTTGTAGATATACATTTGCATGCATCACAGTTTGCAAATTTGGGACTCGGGCTAGATATGGAACTAATGCCATGGCTTGAAGAGTATACTTTTCCTGAGGAAGCTAAATATGTAGATATTAGTTATGCTAAAAAAGTATACTCATCTTTAATAAAAGAGTTGTGGAAATGTGGAACTACAAGGTCATGTGTTTTTGCTACAATCCATAAAGAGTCAACGAAGTTATTAATGGATATGTTTGCGCGAGCAGGCCTATCAGCATATGTAGGCAAAGTTAATATGGACAGAAATTCTCCTGGAAATCTAACAGAAAAAATAGAGAACTCAGTTCGTGATACAGAGGAAATACTTAAAGAATACACAAACAAATATGAGTTAGTAAAACCTATAGTAACACCGAGATTTGTTCCAAGTTGTAGTTTTGATCTTTTAAAAAATCTTGGAATTCTTGCGAAGAAATATAATACTCCTATACAGTCACATTTGAGTGAGAATTATGGCGAAATAAGTTTTGTTAAAGAACTTCACCCAAATTGTAAAAACTATACGAGTGTCTATAATGAAGTTGGATTACTTGGAGATGAACCTACCATAATGGCTCATTGTGTTTTGGTTGACGCAGATGAAATAGAACTTTTGGCAAGAAAAAAGGTATTTATAGCGCATTGTCCTAGTTCGAATTGTAATTTGGCAAGTGGGAATGCTCCTATAAGAAAATTGCTTGAAGATGGTGTTAAAGTAGGCCTTGCAAGCGATATTTCAGCAGGACATTCGTTATCGATGATGGATATCATAGTAAATGCTGCTCAAGTTTCAAATATAAAATGGCTTGAGAGTGGTAGGATAGACAAACCTTTAAAATTATCAGAATTATTTTATCTTGCAACAAAGGGCGGAGGTGAATTCTTTGGAAAAGTAGGGAGCTTTGAAGAGGGATACGAATTTGATGCTCTAGTTATTGATGACAGTAGTATGGCAACTTTTAAAACATTTTCAATAGAAGAAAGGTTTCAAAGGTTTATTTATACTGGGGATGATAGAAACATTAAAGTAAGATATGTAGCTGGCAGAGAAATAAAAGAGCCTGAATTTTGTTTTTAAAAATCGATAATGATATTGAAATATTTCAAGCGAAAAATCAGTAAATGTTGATTTTGTAAAAGAAGATTTATGTAGTTATTCACTATTTAAAATGTTATAAGAGAGAGAGGATATTATTTTATGTCTAATGATGTTAAACAAAAGATACTTGATGCTGCAATGGAAATAGTGTCGAAAGAGAAAATTAGTGGCACTCGTATGCGTATGATCGCGCAGGAGGCTAATATGAGTCAATCAAATTTACATTATCATTTTACATCAAAAAATGATATATTGATTTCTCTTTTAGATAAGATGCAAGAAGAATTTTCTAATGATCGTAAAAATTATATTGATTTGGAAAATAAAACAGTAAACCAAAATATTAGAGGTTTTTTTGATCAGAAGAAAAATGATATTCTTAACAAGAAAAAATTTGATTATACACAAATAGATTATTGGGTTCAAGGAACGGTGAATGAAGAGATAAGATTAAAGTTTCAAAACACATTTGAAATTTGGCGTGAGAGTATTCGGGAGGTTTTAAGTAAAGGTGAGCAAATAGAAGACAAGGATCAGAAGCATTTGGACATGTTGCCATATTTAACTGTGTCCTTAATGTTGGGAGCTTCTATGCAATATCTTATTGATGAGGGGAATTTTGATTTAGATGAATATTTTAATTTAGCAGAAAAAATGATATTTGGTAAAATTATAAGAAAATAATTTTACAATAAATATAATGTGTGGGAGAGGTTAGTATGAGAGATATAGAAGCAATAAAATACATTACTAATGAAGATGCTAGAAAAGTATATAATAAGAAAGCATCTGTAAAATTTATTGATAAAAAAGTTGTTAAAAAGGTTAGAAATTTTCATAAAAGCTTTTCGGAATATAAGATAACTCCAATTCGCAGTTTAAAGGAATTGTCTAAAGAGTTAGGAGTCAGTAATATATGGGTAAAAGATGAATCTTATAGATTTGGACTAAATGCTTTTAAAGTACTGGGTGGATCATATGCTGTTGGTAAATACCTTGCAGATAAATTAAATATGGACATTTCAGAGCTCTCTTTTGAAAAACTAAGATCTAAAGAGATTAAAGAAAAGCTTGGAGATATTACTTTTGTTACGGCAACTGATGGTAATCATGGTAGAGGGATTGCTTGGGCGGCTAAGCAGTTAGGACAAAAATCAGTAGTATTTATGCCAAAAGGATCTTCAGAGGTAAGATTAAATAATATAAGAAAAGAGGGAGCAGAAGCTTCAATAACAGATTTAAATTATGATGATGCTGTAAGACTCGCAAATAAGTATGCAGATGAGCATAATGGAGTAATGGTGCAAGATAGCGCCTGGAAAGGTTATACTGATATTCCAACTTGGATCATGCAAGGATATGCAACACTTATAGATGAAGCAATAGAGCAAATAAAGGAGGAAGGAGATATTCTTACTCATGTATTTCTACAAGCAGGTGTAGGTTCTTTCGCTGGAAGTATACAAGGATATTTAGCAGCTGAATTTGGTGAGGATAGACCAATAACCACTATAGTTGAACCAAATGAGGCAGCATGTATATTTAACTCTATTAAAGAAAAAGATGGAAAACCTCATGTAGTGACAGGGTATATGCCAACAATAATGGCGGGACTTGCATGTGGAGAACCCAATATTGTTAGCTTTGGAATCTTAAGAGATTATGCTGATATGTATATATCCTGTCCTGATTATGTAACGGCAAGGGGTATGAGAATACTTGGGAATCCATTAAAGGGAGATCCTAAAGTTATTTCTGGAGAATCTGGTGCAGTTTGTTTGGGAATGGTGAGCTTGATTTTAGGGGATGATAATTTAAAAGAAATAGCTGAAAAATTAAAATTAAATAAGGATTCAAAAATACTTGTTATAAGTACAGAAGGAGATACTGATCCAATTAGTTATAAGAAAATAGTTTGGGATGGAGCATATGCAAGTTTATAAATAGAAAATAATTTGTAAAAACATACAACATTTATGATTACAAAAGGTTACTATGTCTATGTTAAAATCTATCAGAGAAATCTGATGGATTTTAACATAGACATTAAAAGTAGTTATGGTATGTTAAGTTATCTTTAATAGATACTAATTATTAAACATTAACAATATTACAAATATTTAAATCATTTTACCATGCGTATCCGAATGCGGTATATTGAAGTATTTAGACCTATATGTAGAAATATAGAGTTAATCTTATTAGAATCTACTTATGTTAAAAGTGACTTTATATATATATGATAAAATACTCCTTGTCGTAACATAGAAGTGGCACACTAAACTAACTGTTAATTACAATTTAATAGATTTTAAATAAAAATTTATTTTAAAGAAGTAGTTGACAAAATAAGAAAAACCTAGTATTATAGTAGAAGTCGTCACATGATGACAAAGCAAATTGGTCTTTGAAAATTAAACAGAGAAATAGGTAAAGAAATG
>NZ_JAHLDM010000035.1:0-51469 GCF_018861295.1 Clostridium estertheticum
ACCCTCTGCTAAAGCTCTTATTTGTTTAAGGTATGCCTGAAACTCTTTTTCATTTAATTTTGACATTATAATTCCTCCTTAAATTTTATTTAATTTATGTTTAAATTGCTTGTTAAATTATTATCTAAACTTGATAACAAAATAAGTATAGCAAAATCTTTCTGAATATTCTAATAGTTATTTAATGAAATCAATAGACTATCTGCATGTATTTATTATATAAGCTTATATACTTATGATTGCCAACTTGCCTGCATCTTTTCTAATGGAATTTTAATTAATCCCATTCCTTTTATGTGTACATAAATTTCAAATTCCCTTTTACACCTAAACGTGCATTCTAAACATGGATCTTCGTCACAATACACATATGCATCTTCATCTGCTAATGCAAACACAAAAGATGTTTTTTTTAAATTAGTTACATACTTTAATTGTCCACCTGTAAATGTTTTAAGATAAATCCATTCTATACAAATATCATCCTCCTTTATTTTCCAGAAAACTTCTACTGCATTTTCGTTATATCCTCCTGTTATTTTATAATCAATCAATACCTTCTCCAAAACATCTAAGGGATCTTTTGCCTCTAATGACACCATTATTTCATTACAGCACATAGGAGCAGCTCCTTCTCTCAGACTAGATGCCTGAAAGACGCTTCCGCAATGTCCGCAGTAATAAAATATTAGTTCCGGACATAGAACCTTAGGTTTTTTTGGTTCTCTGGATCTTCTGGGACCAAATTCTTGTTGTTGCATTCGGATTCCTCCTCGCCCTTTACTCCTACTTACAAATTTTCTACAATAATTCTATACTTTTTATTATTTAGATATTAAAATAGGCAATCCATCAATTATTTTTTTCTCTTTTTCCAATTTTTCTTTAATAAACTTACGCAGAACAAACTTTTGGACCTTGCCAGACATCGTCCTAGGAAGACTTTCCACTATTTCTATACGCTCAGGATGTTTTCCCTTGCACACATTTTTTTTGCATAAAAAGGCTTTTATTTCTTCCAATGTTAATCCCTTATTCGGATTATTTAATACTACATAAGCACAAATCCTTTCACCCAAACGTTCATCGAACATACCTACTACACCAGTTTCACGAATGTTAGGATGTTGAAGTAAAAGTTCTTCAATTTCATTACAGCTTACATTCTCTCCACCACGAATAATAATGTCTTTTTTTCTACCTGTTATTCTTATATATCCATTTTTATCTATGATACAAAGATCTCCACCATAGTACCAACCATCTTCATCTAAAACATTTGCTGTTAATTCGGTTTCTTTAAAATATCCCATAAAAACATTTGGGCCACGTGATGCTTCCTCTCCCTCAACACCCACTGCCACTGGTCGACGTTTTTCATCAACCGCGCGTATTTCTGTACCTTGTACAACTAAACCATCTGTGTTAATTACTCTTTCAATAGGATCATCTGGACGTACTACCGTATGTGGTACACTTTCTGTGGCTCCATAACAACTAATAATTTTAATACCTTCTTTCAAAGCTTCTTTAACCATATGTCTAGGTATAGGAGCACCCCCACATATAAAAAAACGTAGTGAAGATATGTTATATTTCTTTTTTTTAAGTGCAATTAATATATCATATACAAATGGTGTAGATCCCATACTAACTGTACACTTTTCATTTTCAATTAAACTAAGGCTTGTATCTGAATTAAATATATCCTGTAGTACACTTTTAGCACCCAACATAAATGGTAATATCACTCCGTGATGAAAACCAGTAGCATGTGTCACTGGTGCAGGCATTAGCATAATGTCAAGATAATTGAAGTTAATTGAAGCAGCAAACGCTTTTTCACTAGAAATAATGTTATTATGTGTTAACATAACACATTTAGGAAAGCTCTCTGTTCCAGAAGTAACCATAACTGCCGCCAAATCATCCGCACCACATTTACTATTACATTCTAGAGGAGAATGTTCCCTTATTACCTTCTCTAAGGTAATTCCATTTATAACTTTCTTTCCTTTATCCACCATGACAACCTGAATAAGACTTGGTATCTTTGGCGATATAGATTTTAACATTTCAGCATAGTCATAATTTTTAAACTCAGAAGGAATAAATAATACCTTGGTTTCACATTTATTGAGAATATATAATAATTCATCAGCATGAATTCTCGTACAGATTGGATTTATAACTGCTCCTATTTTCAAACATGCAACATAAATGACTGTAAATTCAGACCATCCAGGTAATTGAACTGATACAATATCACCTGGTGTAACACCTGCTTTCTTTAAAAAAGTTGCCACCCTCCCAGCAGCGTCATCAAGTTCTGCATAAGTATAAATGCTCCCCTGTAGATCTATAACTGCCACTTTCTCTGGGACTTTTAAGACAGTTGTCTGCCAATAATCAGCCAGAGTGGCGTCCCCCCAGTAACCCATCTTGCGATATTCACGCTTTCGTTCTTCATTAAATTTAAATTCCATAGACATTTTATCACCATCCTTACACATATATATTTTTATAGTTTTTTAATACACAATTCTACTTTCTTTATTTAATGTAAGTATATCAAAACCGTTTACATAAAACTAATTGATAATAAGCGTACAATTTATAGAATATGCCTATTGATTGAACTAATTCTACTATACGTTAAAGAAAAATCCTCTAAAAAACCGTACACCAATTAAATTTGGTGTACGGTTTATAAATTACCATCATTATGAAAATTATATTCTTAATCAAGTTCAGCTGCAAACTAACTTTCTTCTATTTAACTCCCATCCATCCTGAAATAACCATTTTCATTACCTCTGATGTGCCCTCATATATTTCAGTTATTTTCGCATCTCTCATCATTCTTTCAACTGGATACTCCCTGCAATAACCATATCCTCCAAAAAGCTGCACAGCTCTACGAGTTACATCACTTGCTACCTCAGATGCTACTAACTTTGCCATAGCAGCTAAATGACTAAATGGTTCATGATTATCCTTTGCACAAGCGGCCCTGTACACTAATAGTCTTGCGGCATCAGTACTCGCCTGCATATCAGCCAATTCAAACTGACAATTCTGGAATTGTGATATTCTTTTTCCAAACTGGACTCTTTCTTTCACATATAATACAGCCTCATTAATGGCGCCTTGTGCAATGCCAAGCGCCTGAGCCGCAATTCCAATTCTACCTCCATCAAGAGTTTTCATTGCCATACTAAATCCTTTTCCAACTTTACCTAATAAATTTTCCTTAGGAACAATACAGTTTTCCATTATAAGCTCACAGGTAGATGAACCACGTATACCCATTTTTTCTTCTTTTTTTCCTATAGAAAATCCTTTAAAATTTTTTTCAACAATGAATGCAGAAATACCCTTTGTTCCTAATGTCTTATCTGTCATAGCAAGAATAACGTATACATCTGCTTTTCCTCCATTAGTTATAAATATTTTAGTACCATTTAAAATATAGTTGTCGCCATCTAGTACTGCCGTTGTTTTTTGCATAGACGCATCTGTTCCTGCTGATGGCTCAGTAAGTCCAAATGCTCCAAGCCATGTACCCTGTGCAAGTGGTACTAAATATTTTTGTTTTTGCTCTTCTGTTCCAAATTCATAAATTGGTGAAGCACACAAAGATGTATGTGCTGATACAATTACGCCAGTCGTAGCGCATGCTTTTGATAACTCCTCTACAGCAACCGTATATGTTAAGTAGTCAATTCCAGATCCACCATACTCTTCTGGAAATGGGATTCCCATAATTCCAAGTTCAGCCATCTTTTTTACAGTTTCTTGTGGAAATCTTTCCTCCTCATCAATTTCATGAGCTAAAGGTTTTACCTCCTTCTCCGCAAACTCTCTGAACATTGTTTGTAAATCCTTTTGTTCCTCATTTAAATTAAAATTCATAATTTCTACCCCCTATTTAATATCATCACCTTTTCTGTGATGTTATGATATTCTAAAATATTACCTTAGTCATTAACAAAATATTAGTTATCCTTAATTTCCACCTTAAAATATGTTTTACTTATAAACTAATTTGTATAGTTAAAAAATCCTTTTCCTGTTTTTCTCCCTAATAATCCTGCTTTGACCATTTTTCTAAGTAATGGGTGTGGTCTATATTTTGAATCGCCAAATTGTGTATATAATACTTCCATGATAGCTAAGCAAACATCGTTTCCTACTAAATCTCCTAATGCTAAAGGTCCTATAGGATGATTTGCACCAAGCCTCATTGCTTTATCAATATCATCTGCACTTGCTACTCCTTCAGCTAAAATTCCTACAGCCTCGTTTATCATAGGTATTAATATTCTGTTTACTACAAATCCTGGTGCTTCTTTAACTTCTACTGGATCTTTCCCCAGAATCTTAGTAACTTCAATTACAGTTGTTTTAGTTTCATCAGAGGTAAGTATACCTTTTATAACTTCTACCAATTTCATTACTGTTACTGGGTTAAAGAAATGCATACCTATAACCTTATCTGGTCTTTTAGTAGCACTTGCTACATCTGTAATTGATAATGAAGATGTATTTGTAGCTAGTATAGTTTCGTTCTTACATATTCCATCTAGCTCAGCAAAGATTTTCTTCTTAATTATCATATTTTCAACAGCAGCTTCTACCACAATATCAGCATCCACTGCTAAATTTATATCTGTAGTAGTGGTTATTCTCGATAAAATATCATTTTTAGCGTCAACTGTTATCTTTCCCTTTTTAACACTTTTCTCTAAATTCTTAGTTATTATTGCCATACCTCCTTTAACAAAACTTTCTTCGATGTCTCTCATAATTACGTCATAACCAGCCTGTGCAAAAGTCTGAACTATTCCAGAACCCATCGTGCCTGCTCCTAATATAAATACTTTCATTTTTATAACCATTCCCTTCACTACGCTCAAGATAGAAAACAGAATTAAGCTGTTACCTTTTGAGCTAATTTGTTTAAGCCATATACATTCTGGGCATACCTACCCATTATATCTACATTTAATATGCGTCACAGCCTCCTCTGGTTTAATAAGCTTATGTTCATAAAATTCCCCCACCTATAAAATTAAATGTGTGTTTAATTTTATTTTTATGCATAATCTAAATGTTCTTGTACTACAATTATAACAAAACCGTTTTCATAAAACTAATTGATAATCATTACATAATTTATAGAATCTATAGCATATATAATGTTTCACATTAATAAAATATGGTAATTTCATAGAAAATCTCTATAGTTTATGATATAATAACTATTATATGAAAACGTTGACAAAGCTGAAAAACTATAATTTGTAAAATACCTTTACTATTAATATGGTTCTTTTCAAATTTTTACTAAGCTTTTTAAGGGGTGATTTCAATGCATTTAAGGCAGCTAGAATACTTCTATGTGTTAGCTCAAATGGAACATTGTACTAAGGCATCTGAAAAATTGTACATTACACAACCTAGTTTAAGTCATGCCATTTCTGAACTAGAAAAAGAACTAGGAACACAATTATTTGAAAGAGTAGGCCGAAATATTAATTTAAACAAATATGGACGTTCTTTTTTCCCACATGTAGAAAAAGCATTGGCTGAACTTAAACTAGGTGAAAAAGAGTTGTTGAAAATGTCAGATCAAAACAAAGGACAAATAGATTTAGGATATATTTGTCCTTTAAGTTTTCACTTTGTTCCAAGTATCGTCTCAGCTTTTCTAAGCAACCCTAAACATCAAAAAATCAGATTTACATTTGGTCAAGGCACTACTCAAGATCTTATTTCTGACCTTAAGGAAGAAAAATATGACTTAGTTCTTTCATCTTATATAGAAAATGATACAGAAATTGACTTTACTCCAATAGCTCAAGAAGAATTAGTGGTTATTGTTTCAAAGAATCATCCTCTCGCCAAGCTACATAGTATTACTTTAGAAGAAACAATACTCTATCCATATATACTCTTTAGTAAAAGTAGTGGGTTACGTGCTGTTATTGATAATGTTTTAAAAGAGGTAAGTATTACACCTATAGTTGCTTTCGAGACAGAAACTGATACTGCTGTAGCTGGTCTTGTAGAGGCAAACCTTGGGATAGCAATCGTTCCAAAAATGCCATCTTTAAAAACCATGGACCTCAAAGTAATAAAAATCAAGAATCATATAAGCAAACGATTTATTTATATAGCTAATATTAAAAATAGATCCTGTACGTCTGCCGTAAGTTTGTTTCATTCCTTTGTTATAAATTATCTGAAAGAAAATCATGTTAAAATATAAATAACTGTTAATTTATTAGTTAACTCCATTTATCTACCCTATATGCGAAATTTCTAACTTATTTATAATAAACATTTATTATATTAGTGTTCTTGAAATAGGTAGTATTATCTTTATATTTGGCTTGTTGATTATTAAATAAAGATATTACATTGCTTGTTTTAATTCATCTTTTCCATTGAATTTTTCAATATGTATGAAATATTTACCTCTCCCATAGTGTAAGAACTTTTCTTTGGCGGAAAAAGATATCCAATCCGCCTTCTTAAAATATTAAGGTTAGCATAATCTATTCTACAATGTCTTAGTTTATAATAAACCGTACAAAAAAAATCATCTTTATTTAGATGATTTCCTTAATATTATCTTGCTTTTTTAATATACTTACATGTTTTCTATAGCTCTCCAAATCTTTTCATCTACTGGTATACCTTCTGCTAAATTTTTATTTCTTGTATTTAATGTTCTCTCACCAGGGTAGAAAATCTCCCTATTTTCATCCACTCTTTCTGAGGCTTTAATATCCTTTATCACTTCATTAACTGCCGTTTTTATAAACTCACTATCCGTTGCCTTACTTGGGTCAATAGCTATAAATATTTGTGATAATTTATATTCTGCTACTCCATCAATTTTCCCTACCTTATATGATGAGTTACCACCAGATAAAATTGTAGCTATTAGATCTAATAATATAGACAAACCAGACCCTTTCCAATATCCTATTGGTAAAACTCGTCCTGTCTTTTCAATTTCCCCTGGATCTCTTGTAATATTGCCCAACGAATCATAACCCCCAGGTACTGGCAATTGTTCATTATTCAATTTAGTTACCTCAATTTTACCATAAGAAAACTGTGCCATAGCCATGTCTACTACCACATGACCATCAACTTTAGGAACTGCTAATATAAGAGGGTTATTTCCTGTCCTACTTTCCTTTGCACCCCAGACTGGCATGTTAGGAAGAGTATTGGTCCAGCAAATACCAATACATCCTGCATCAGCTGCCTGCCATCCATAACTACCACCACGCATCCAATGATTAGTATTTTTTAATGCCACGCATCCTATAACATTTGTTTTAGCGAGTTCAATAGCCCTGTCCATGCAAAATTTTGCATTTAAATTTCCCATTCCTATATTACCATCCCATTTTTCAAATGCTCCCATTCCTTCAATTTTACTTGGAACAGCATCTACATCGATATATCCTTTTTCTATATATTCTATTACTCTTGGAAATCTAACATACCCATGAGAATAAACTCCGTCACAGCTAGTCTGCGTAAATAATAAAGCTGATGCTTCTGCTCTTTCCTCACCAAAACCTTTTTTTATTAATACTCTCTTAAATTCATTTTTCATTTTCTCAAAAGAAACTCTCATTATAATATCTCTCCTTTTCGTGTAATCTATATTTTCAAACCAATATAATATTAAATAACTGACATCTTTATTTTTATATTAACCTTTCTAACTATACCTTGCTGATTACATATACACCAAGACCGGTGAACATCTTGCGAAAAAAATATAGCGAAGCTTCCTTTCACCATTATTAAATCAAATTCATTTTCTACTTCATTATAAAAAATAGAATCTTTTTCTTCTAATAACTCTTCACAAATAATGTTATTAAAAGTATCCCTTGCATAACCTATTATTTCATTTCCTAAAACAGAAAACTGTATTTCCACATATTTTCTGTGAACTTCAGCTATTGCTTCTTTTTTAAATTTTGTTTCTCTGTCTACTACCTGAGCAATTATGTCATCTCCCATGATATTATATACACCAGTTTTCATATTAACAAAATCATTGTCTTTTAAATAGTTAATTGCCTTTATTATTGATTTAGAATAGACTTTTTCTATATCGCAAATGTTATTAATATTACCAAATATCATATTAAGACCTCACTAAATCTGATTTACCCTAAAAACTGCTTTTCTTAATGAAAGGGCTTTCATTCCCACTAACCCTGGTTCTATTATACCTTAGTTTATGGTTTTTTTATATTTATTTATACATTTTCACTATTTTCAACATTTATTGCTGCTATCGAGTGGGCACAATCATCTTTTTCCTTTGGCAATGTAGTTGTAATTATAACCGCGATCACTAAAGATAACACTAAACTATATATACTAATATTGTAACTGAATGTTTGCATTAAGAATCCAACTAAAAATGGTCCTAGGAAACCGCCAAGATTACCTAATGCATTTATGATCCCAGTAGCACCACCTGCTACCTCTCCACTGAAAACATCTGGTGGGATTGTCATAAACACTGCTGATGCAGCCTGGAGGAAAAATCCACAACCAACAAGCATTCCAAAAGATAACCATACAGATTGTTGAAGTCTTACTGATAGATATAGACATACTGCAAAACCTATAATTGGCATTATAACGTACCTTTTTTTCTTCCTTGTTTTGTCTGATAAAGATCCAAAAACAAACAATCCAATTATAGTTGCAATATACGGAAATATTGATAAAAATCCAACTTGATCCATTCCTGTTTTGGTTAAGTTCTTAAGTATTGTTGGAAGCCATAAGGTGTATCCATAAACACCAGTTTGATAAAAGAAGAATATCAGCACTAATTTCCATAAAGTCCTGTTAAAAAGGATTTCCTTTAAAGTTGCCTTCTTCACCTGTTTTTTATCGAAACATTCCTGTTCTTCGCGAAGTCTTTCAACAAGATAATCTTTTTCCTCTTTACTAATCCATTTAGCAGTTTCAGGCCTATCGCTTATTAATGGTAACCAAACTAAGATTAATAAAAGTGATATTATACCCTCTATTATAAATACATAATGCCAATTATATTTAACTAAAATATATCCTGAAAGTGGACCTGTTATAATAGATGCAATTGGATTATTCATTATAACAAAGGCAGTAGCACGGCCACGTTCCTCACTTGGGAACCAATGACGAACTATTGTAAGTACTGCTGGCATAACGCCACCTTCAGCAACTCCTAGCAAAAATCTAAGAATTAATAGTTGAGTTATATTTGTCGCAAATCCAGACATTATAGCAAGAATTCCCCATACCACAATGGTTCCTGCTATAAACTTTTTAGCACTTCCATGCTCTGCGATTTGCCCTCCAGGAACTTGAAGAAATAAATAACCTACAAAGAATATACCAGCTGCTATTCCTGCAACGCTAGATGTCATTCCAAGTTCCTTACTCATTCCTCCTGCCATTGCAAACCCAATATTCGTACGATCCATAAAAGCTACTATATATACAAAAAGTATTGGTGGAATTATGTGCATCCAGCGTTTACTTGGGATCTTTACTTTTGAACTCATATTTTCACTCATATCTACACACCCCTATGATTATTTTAAGTACTCGTTTACAAATGTCATTCACTTATATGCTACTTCAAAGTATCTCTGTATTTATCTTTACAATTACTTTTCTTATTAAACAATGACCTCCTATTAAACAACCAGGTCTATGAACATCATTTGGGAAAAGCACTACAAAGCTGCCCTTATTCATTATTAAATCGATTTCATCATCAATACTCTTATAGAATTTAATATCCTTTTCATTTAAGAGATCCTCTAATACTTCATTATTACCAGTATCTCGAGCAAACCCTATTTTTTCTTTTCCTTCTACAGAAAATTGTACATCAATATATTTCTTATGAACTTCTGGGTTTACTTCAGCTTTTTCTCTTGTTGTAATGTCTACTACCTGAGCAAATATGTCTTCGCCCTCAATTTTATAAACTCCTGGTTTCATACTTAGAAAATCACTCTCTTTCAAATAGTTAATAACCTTAATTATTGATTTTGGAAGAACCTTTTCCATATCATTAATATTTTTAATATCACCAAATATCATAGATTAACACCCCTTATAAATTTTATTTTTTTAAATATATATTGTTTTACAATTGCAATTTTTATCGCTTAGTTTAAATTGGAAGCGCTTTCATAAGAACTAAGTTTAGTATAATATAACTTCTAACAAAATTCAATAGTTATTTTTATAATATTATCTTTCACCTATATTTTTTTGATAATATAGGTATTTATTGCTTACATTATCTATGGCTTTTTAAACTGTATTTATTTTTATACATTAGTAATATCAGCATTTCTAACCTTTCCATTATAAATTTGACTTTATCCTAATTAATAAATATAATTAAGTTAACTAATTAATAAATAAATTTTAAAATCTAAATGTCACAAGAAATAATTGTGTATATACCGCTTTTATCTTGTATGCGCTTTCAATTTTTTAATTAGAGTTTAAGATTTATACGGAGGAATGACTTTGAATATATATGATATTGCAAAAGAAGCTGGTGTCTCTATAACCACCGTGTCTAGAGTTCTTAACAACAAAGAAAATATTAGTAACAAAACTAAAGATAAGGTTGAAAAGGTTTTAAAAAAATATAATTATATACCCAATGCTATAGCCAGAGGTTTAGTAACTAAATCTATGAAATCTATAGGCATCGTTACTACTAATATTACTGACATGCATCACGCTAAGTCTGCTTACATAATGGAAAGGGAATTTAACAAGTTGGGTTATTCTGTTATGCTTTGCAATACCGGTGCAAGGACCGAGGAAAGCATAAATTATATTAAAATGTTATCTGAGCGAAATATAGATGGAATTATTTTAATGGGGTCAGTATTTAATAATAAAGATATACAATCATCAATTTCCGCGTACCTTAATCATATTCCAACCGTACTTCAAAATGGATTTTTAGATATGGAAAATACCTACTCAGTATTAGTAGATGACTCTTATGGTATTTCTATGTGTGTTGATCATCTCTTTGAGAAAGGCCATTCAGATATAGTATACGTAAAAGATATGGATACCTACAGTGCAAAGCAAAAGAAAGAAGGATTTCTAGTTGGAATGAATAAGAATGGTTTAAAACTAGACGACAAATCCATTATAAATACACAGTGTGGATTAGATGGTGGTCGGAATGCTGTAAAAAAACTTATTAACTTAGGTAAAAAGTTTACTGCGATAATTTTTGGTGAGGATGTTACTGCAATTGGTGCTATAAAGGAGCTTCGAGACTTAGATATTAACGTACCTAAAGATGTTGCTATAATAGGTTTTAATAATTCAATACTCGCCGAGTGTTGCTACCCAGAGTTAACCTCTGTTGACAATAAAGTTGAAACAACAAGTTTTTTAAGTGTTAAATTATTAAGTGATCTTATAGAGAAAAAAAATGTAGCATCAAATATACTAGTTCGCCCAGAACTAGTAATTAGAAAAAGCACTTAATTTAAATTTAAGATTATCCATAATTAACTTCTATTGACAATATTGCAAATAAGAAATATACTTTTGATTAGGAAACCGTTTTAGTTTTTATAGTTTCCCGTTTGAAAGGTGATGTATTAATATGAAGAATAAAATATTTACTCGAAATGAATTATTATTTCTAATTACGATAAGTTTAGCTTTAGGAATTAGACAAATGGCAATGACTATAGTTATGCCCTTTATTTCAACTTACAGTAGAACTTTAAGCTATAGTAATGCTACTTTGGCTGGTGTATCCCTTGGTATTTTCGGACTAACACAAGCTATCTTCCAAATTCCTTTTGGCATATGGAGTGATAAAATTGGAAACAAACGTGTGATTTTAATAGGACTTTTGCAAGTAATAATAGGGCTAGTTATTGCCTTCTTTGCTAAAAGTATATATATGCTTATTTTCGCTAGAGCTTTACAAGGAAGTGGAGCTATCCTTGCATCTGGATATTCCTGGCTTATTTGTAGTGTGGATAATAAAAAAAGACCTCGAGCTTTAAGTATTTTAGGAATGATTGTTGGTTTTTTTGCAGCATCAGCATTTGCTTTAGGGCCTTTGATTAATAACTATATATCAGTAAGGCAAATGTTTCTAGTATGTGCGCTTTTAATTTCTTTAGTATGGATTATCATATTGTTTTTCTTAAAAGAAACTCATGATGAAAGTTCTTGTGCAATACCCGAAAATCAAATTAAGATAGGAGAAGGCATAAAAGTTTTATTAAGAAATAAAAAATTTCTAGGACTTAATTTAGCAGGATTTTTAAATAATTATATAATGGTATCAGTATTTTATATAGTCCCCATATATCTTGAAAAAATCACTGGTACTAGTGGAATGTGGAAAATTTTTATGCCAGCAGTAATTATCGCTATAATATTTATGAAGAAATCTATAATATTTGTTGAAAAAGGCTCTAGTTCAAACTTAATTATGCTGGCCTTCATTTTAAGTGCCATAGGTATATGCTTTTATTTTAAGAATCAATCATTTTACTTTATATTGATAGGAAGCATATTATTTATGACAGGATATATTTTACTAGCTACTGTAATACCTTCTGCATCTAATGATATTGCTGAAAATAGCTATAGAGGCGCGGCAAATGGAATAATAAATAGTTTTCAATATATTGGATCTTTTGTAGGTTCGGTTATCACCGGTCTCTTATGGAGTAATCACAAAAACATTGCTCTATTTTTAATAATAGCAATATGTATAATGGGCCTATTCACTGTAAAAAAAGCTAAAAGAAGCTCTTTTAAGAAAATAAATTTAGGATAGTGAGGATAAAATGAAAGAAATAATAATGAAAATTGCTGCCCAAAAGATACAGACATATGGGTTAAGAAAATTTACTATGGATGAAATTGCTTCAGAACTTAAAATGAGTAAAAAAACTATATATAAACATTTTAAAAGTAAAGATGATATTATATTTGAATATTTTAAAGAAATAATAGAAAGTGATAAAAATTACACTATTGAATCTATAAAGGAAGCTGGTTCTTTAGAAGATAAGTTGAATTCAATAATTTTTTCTTATCATAAATATAAACTTCCCATTAATATACTAGATGAAGCACATAAGTTTTATTATGATGAATGGAATAAACTCCAAGATCTAAAGGATTTCAAATTAAAACTCATAGAAACAACACTAAAAGAGTCTATGGAATCAGGAGTTTTAAGGAATGATATTAATCTAAATCTTATCAGTTCCATCTTAGAGAGTGTTAGTAACACATTTCTAGATTACAATTTCTTAAGCAAAAATAACATGACAATGAAAGATGCAATGAATGAGACGATTACAATATTACTTCATGGTATTTTAAAGATATAGTTAGAGTAGTGCCCACGGATATTTCGCTTTCGATATTGCAATAACCATTGTGAAGCTTAATTATGTCACTCGCAATAGCCATTCCTAATCCTGAACCTTTAGAATTAGTAGTTGTATTAGTTCCCCTATAGTATCTTTGAAATATATAAGGAATATCTTCTTTCTGTATTCCTTTTCCATTGTCTTTAATAACAACCTTTATAAAATCATTATTTCCTATTATATCTACTGATAACCTAACACTACTATCGTTATATGTAAGAAAATTTATAATGAAATTGAAAAGGGCTCTTTTAATCAGGTGAGTATCAATATTTAATAATATAGAAGGATTCGTACTATTAAAATTTATTTGTCTAGATATAAACTCAGGACTTAATAACAATTCATTAATAATATTTTGCGTAAACTCAACAATATTAGTTTTTTCTAAATTTAGTACTATGCAATCATTTTTTAATTTATAACTAAAATTCAAATCATTTATAAGAGATTCCATGTATAAAGATTTTTCATAAATTATAGTTGTATATTCTTTTACTTCTTTCTTAGAAAATGAATAGTCTTTATCCATTAATATTTCTGAAAATCCTTTAATAGAAGATAAAGGAGTTTTCATGTCATGTCCTATAGAAGCAATCCAATCTTCTCTTAACTTATCTAATAATTCCTTTTCCTTTATATTTTCGAGTAACGTAACAGATAACGCGTTTAGATTTCTAAAAATATTTTTATATAATCCTTTTTCTTTTAAGACAGTACTATAATTTCCTTTTACAAGAGTATCTATATTATCAATGATATTTTGTAGAGGATTACCTATTTTTTTAGCAAAATAGAAATATGAAAAACAAATAATAATTACTATATTGGCTGCTAAAAGATATACTATATTTTTGGTTAAAACGCTTTTAGCTTTAGTTGGGCTATATTGAATATTATATTTGGCCACTACATTAGTAGGAAATCCAACAAAATATGAGTACTTAGATTTACTAAATTTTTTTTCATATATAAAAACCGTGCTGTTTGCAATATCATATTTATAAGCATGAACAAAATCTATAGGTGTATATTTAGTAATCACATCTGCCGGTTTATTAAATTCATAGATTTCTTGTAAATTATTGTCTACTATTTGAATCCACAAATTATTTTTAGAAGCAATCTTCTTTCCTTTATCATTTAAAACTGGTACAGAACCATTTAATTCAATATACTGGTTCAATATTTCAGCAGAGCCTAAAGGATTTGACTCAAAGCGAGCGTGATTAAATAAATTGGCAATTATGAACATATTAAAAATAAAAAGTATAATAAGTATTATTAATAAACTTTTAATAAAAATATTGGATATCTTCGTTAATTGTGGTTTCTCATGTTTCATTTAATTCAATACCTCTCTATAAAATAAATTTGTAACCTACTCCTTTTACTGTAATTATATATTTAGGGTTAGATGCCAATATCTCTAACTTTTCTCTTAACTTTCTTATATGTACCATAATTGTATTGTCATAACCCGTAAATGTATCCTCCCAAACCTCCTGAACTATTTGTTCTTTTGATAATATTATATTTGAATTTTGAATTAGGAAAGTTAGTAATTTAAGCTCCTTTGCTCTTAATAAATAAATTTCACCATCTTTTTCTATCTCGCCTTTTTTCAAATCAACTTTGAAATCCTTAGTCTCAAAGATATAATCTTCTTTCATAAATGATTGCTTAGTAAGTTCAATTCTTCTTAAGTGTGCTTTAATTCTAAAGGCAACTTCCTTAGGAGAAAAAGGTTTAGTTACATAATCATCGCCACCGATCCCAAGTCCCAATAGTTTATCTATTTCTTCTGATTTAGCTGATAAAAATATTATTGGGCACATACAAAATTTGCGTATTTCTTTTAAAACAGAAAACCCATCTAAATTAGGCATCATTATATCTAAAAGTATTAAATCAGGTTTATATGTTCTACATAAATAGATTGAATTCACACTATCATTTATTGATTTTACATTAGTAAATCCTTCTTTCCTAAGTACTGCAGTAAGTAAAATTAATAAAGCATCCTCGTCATCAATTATAAGAATTTTATTATTAGTTATGTCCAAAGTATCACCCCCACCTATATATAATACACCTTCTTAAAATTCTAAAATCATCCCAAGAATATATTTAAGGTTTAGTTAAGGTTTAAATTAACTAGAGATAAGGTGCGTATTATATAGTTATATTATAACAAATTGTAAGGGAGGAATTTTCATGGATAAATATGTTTTAAAGGTCGATAACTTAAGTAAAACATATAAAAATATTAAGGTGGTAGACAATATTAACTTAAATGTAAAAGAGGGGACCATCTACGGGTTTTTAGGTCCTAATGGAGCTGGTAAATCTACAACAATAAGAATGATACTTGGATTAATAAAAGCAACAAGTGGAACTGTAAAATTATTTGGCGATGACATTCCAGAAAACAGAATAAAAGTTTTAAAAAGAATAGGTGCTATAGTTGAATCTCCATCGTACTATGGTCATTTATCCGCATATGACAATTTGAAAATATGGTCAGAACTTAAAGGAGTGAATTCAAATAAAATAATTGAGGTGCTAAAGTTACTAAATTTATCCGAAGCTAAGAGTAAAAAAGTAAATAACTTTTCATTAGGCATGAAACAAAGATTAGGAATAGCCCAGGCGTTAATAGGAGATCCCGATTTTCTGATTTTAGATGAGCCAACTAATGGATTAGACCCAATGGGTATAAGAGAAATAAGAAATCTATTAATATCTCTTGCAAAAGATTTTAATAAAACCATATTTATTAGCTCACATATTTTAAGTGAAATGGAACTTATAGTAGATGATGTTGGCATTATAAACAAAGGTAAACTTCTATATGAAGGATCATTATCTAAATTAAAAAGTGAGCATAAATCGTGTCTTAATCTTGAAGAAATATTTATAAATTTGACAGGAGATATGTAATTATGAATTTAACTAAAACTATAAAGGTAGAATTAATGAAATATAAAAATAGTTTCATTATATATGTGCTATTAGCACCTATAGTAATTTCTTGTTTAATGCTTAATATGGACTTATATTTCAGAAAAAGCTATGTATTATCCAAATATAGTAAAGTTGTTAATGATGGATTTTATGCTTTAATAATAGAAAATCATCTGGCATTAATATGGCCATTACTACTTCTGTTATTTATCATACTAATTAGTATATCCATATTTTACATTGATTTAAAGAATAATTGTTTAACTCATTTATTTGTAAGCCCATTAAAAAGAGTAAACTACTATTTAGCTAAATGGATAATGGTATTATTATTTACTGTACTAGTAATTGTGGTTGAAGCATTTTTACTAGTAGGCCTTGCGAAAATATACAATCTCACTAATAATCTGGATATAGAGCTACTGACTCGATATGTACTATTTCAAATACTAACTTCTTTAGGAATTATAAGTGTGCAGATATTTTTATTTAGCATTATAAAAGATATAGGGCTTTTAATTACAGTTAACATAGTAGCTATATGTGCATCTTTCCCCTTTTTAAGAAATCCTTCTATAATAAAATTTAATCCATATTTACACTTTATGCATAATACACCTTTTTCAGATCCAAATCTTCTAAATCAAGATATAGTATGGTCTATTTTTTACATGATTTTATTTACAGCTATTGGAATAGCATATTTTAAGCATCAAGATATAAAGGAGGAATAACTTAATGTTAAAGATTATTAAAACCGAGTTGTGCAAAATCAGAAGTTTAAAAGCATTAATCATTGCATTTATGATGCCGCTAGTTATGGTCTCAATTGGATTGATTAATGTCTATACAGGAACAGTTAAAGTAGATAATATGTGGGATGCTCTTTATAATCAAAGTTCTATTTTGTACGGTGGTTTGCTATTGCCTTTAGTTATCTGCTTAATAGTATCTCTTTCGTGGAGAATAGAATATAAAAATAACAATATAATTTGTTTAAGAACAACACCAATAGATTTAAATAAGTTGTTTATTGGTAAAATAGTTACAACCTCGATTATAGTTTTGTTAAATGTTGTTTGTTATATTATTATAATTATAGTATTTAAAACCTTACTTATACCCAATGAACCTATAAAATTTTATCTGCTTACAGCCCCAATTATAGGTCTAATATGTACATTTCCTTTGATCTGTATTCAACATCTTTTGAGTATGACCTTCAAAAATTTTATATTACCTGTTGGATTTGGAGTAATGTTCACTTTTTTATCATTTTTAGTACAGGGCACAAAGGCATCTTTATTTATACCCGCTTGTTATATCTATAAGGGATTTTTCTTTGGTGTAGAGAATGTTCTAGTCCAATTTAGTAATTCAATTTTAATATTGGTACCACTGGTTTGTTTTATTGTATTATTTATCGAGTTAAAAATATTTAGAAAGGAGGAATGTTAATTGCTACAAATTATACACGACTTTCATAATGGATAATTCCTAATTCCCCCATAAGGATGCCTATAATTATTGTTATTAAACTTTTATTCTAAATTTTTATACAATTCATCTATATAATAGCCTTCTGTTAATTTTGAACTCAAAGTATTCCATGAATATACTCTTCTTTGCAATTCTTTAATATAATCTTTATTAAGCATTGATTTCAATTCATTAATATGTTCTTCTTTATTAAACTCTTCTAAAGATTTATTTGTTAATATTGATAAAATTGTTTCCCCAATTCCATCAATGCTCTCTTTTAATTCACATTTTATATAATTAACCAATCCTAAAATAAGCAAATATTCTCTTGAAACTTCTTTTACATATTGATTTAAATGTTCATAAAGTAACTGTTGTAAATCTTCTAAATAGTCTATTGATCTTATATATTCACTCATTTCTTTTGCTAATCCTTTATATTTATTTGCAAGGAACACATCTCTGTGTGTACATCCCAATGCTTTTAAGACACTCTTAGTTAAACTTATAGCATTATGAGTATAACTATTTTCAACTATTTCTTTCATAAATTCTTTATAAACATTCATAAATTCATCTGTCAATAATCCAAATTTACTATTTTGTGCTTTTAATTCTTTTTCCATATCTTCTTGAAATTCTTCTCTCATAATTAAAATGTCTAGCATACTATCTATATCATCTAAAGATAGATTATTATCTTGATCTTTTATTAATAACATCAATTGACCTACATATTTTCTAAGTTGTGGTTTTAGCTCTTCAATATTGCCATTATTCAAACCTTTAACAAATTTATCAATTTTTCCATAATACATATATTATTCCTCATTTCTGATTATATTATTTTTTTATCTAAACGTTAATTTTAGAACAAATAAAAAGGCTTTAGCTCAACACACTATAAGCCTTTATATATCAATGCTTTATACAGTTTTCAAGAGGATAAAGATGGTTTTGGAAGCTTTGTTTTTGCAATGTGGCAGCTCAAAAAAGAAGCTTTACACTACTTTTTATTCACATAACTATCTTCATATACTTCCTTGTAGTAGCAATAAAATAACCTACATATACTACAATAAAAGTAATTATACTACTAATAGCTGGCATTAGTATGTTATAATCTATCAGTTTGCTTAAAACAGACATTGCTACGCAGCTATGAATTATACCTACAACTAAAGGCAGTAGATATGATATTCCTATTTGCCTTGTAGTAGCTCTAAAAATCTCCTTATTCGTCATTCCAAGCCTCTTTAATAAAACATATTTATCCTTATCTAAGTAAGCTTCCGATATAAGTTTAAAATAAATAATGCTTCCTGTAGCAATTATGAAAACAAGTGAGAGAAAAGCTCCAAGGAAATAAACTATCCCAAAAACACTGTAGAAAGACTTATCTTTACTGACATTTACATGTAAAGAATTCTTAATAGGTTTAATTGTAATTAACTCCTTTTCTAGTAATTTTATATTGTCTGTGTTATTTATTTTTATACCATTAAACTCATATATTTTGGAAGTGGACCTAAGCAAATTATAGTCTTCATCATTTAATATTAGACAAAGGGGTATACTACTCCCCAAAATAGGAGTTTTAAGTATATTTTTTATAGTATAATTCTTATTAGTTATAGTCGCTTTTACATTTTTATAATCATAAAGACTCATTACAACGCTAGGTGGTGATACATATAAAATTTCACCTTTAGCTAATTTTTCTTTTTTAAAATTCTTTAAATCTTTTACTTTTAGATCAGAACTAATTTTTATAAAATCCGAATATTTTAAAGCCACATATTCCCCAAGTTGTAAATTCATTTCTGCATAAATATGAGGTTTTATAATAATGACTTCTGTACTCTCTTCAAGGATTATATCTTTTTTTGATGATGCTAACTTGTCTCTTACCTGCTGCTTTACTTTATCATCTGATGACATATAAGAGATTTCATAAGGTTTTTGTATAGAATCTCTTATTTGAACAAAATACCTAAGAGAGGCTACAGTTCCATAAGAAGTTAAAGTAATTGTAGCTAATATGGCAACTGCTGCTAGAGTTCTATAATTATTTTTTATTCTAAAGGCAATGTTGGACATGCTTACTATATTTACTCCATTGTACAATATTTTCTTTCGGTTTATTATAAATTTCATTATTATGGAGTAGACAGATCCAAAAAACCAGTAGGTACCGAGTATTACAAATATAATAGCAATAAGGAAATTTGCTTCAAATTTCTCACCACGGGCATGCAATGCAAAGTAATATCCTACAGATATACATATTAGAGATAACAATCCCTTTACATAATTAACTTTGGGAAGTCTTTCTTCTCTTTTGGATGCATTAATCAAGTCTATCAACTTACTTCTGACTATATTTATATACCCTAAAACTGAATTTACAAAGAAAATTACAAAAAATGCTACTGTAGTTTGAATTATTGCTTTAGTAGATATGAAAAAACCTATTTTCATATTAAGTAGTGCTACTTTAGCTAGCATCATTAGAAAGAGTTTGCAGAATACAACTCCCAGTATTAGTCCAACAGCTGTTGCAGTTATCCCCATGAAAATAAGCTCTATGGAATAAATAAGCGCTATTTGAGTGTTGGATACTCCCATAAATGCATAAATACCGATTTCCCTTTTTCTTTGATTTAAGAAAAACGAACTTGAAAACCAAATAAAAAATATAATAAATAATAGTAGTAAATAAGAAACCGCAGTTGATGTTGCTTTAATATAGGAACTAGTTTCATTAGCCTTTTGAAAATCCGGATTATATTTTAGTGCTACAAAATTATAAAAAACAATTACAGAAAATATCATAGACATTATATAAAGGCTATAAACTTTTATATTCCTTTTGAAATTATCGAAAGCTATGCTGAAGGAATTCATTTAGAGTCACCCCTATTTTCTTCCTTTTGTGCGTAATAATCTATTGCACCATTCATTGATGCACCCATGTCCATAATTCTTTGGAAAAACTCTTTTCTGCCTCCATTTTTGTCGAGTTTTGCATGAATCTTTCCATCTTTTATAAACATTATTCGTCTGCAATAACTTGCAGCAAAAGCATCATGAGTCACCATTATTATAGTAGTTTTAGTTTCCTCATTTAGCTGAGTAAGACACTGCAGAAGCTCTGCTGATGATCTTGAATCTAATGCACCTGTTGGCTCGTCCGCAAAGATAACTGAGGGCGAAGTTATAAGAGCTCTTGCGGCAGCTGTTCTCTGCTTTTGGCCTCCTGAGAGTTGATACGGATATTTGTCAAGATGATCTTTTAATCCTAAAAAGCCCGCTACTTCATTTACCCTTTTTATTATTTCAGTATGATTTACCTTGCTAAGGGCAAGAGGCAGAGCTATATTATCTTGGGCAGACATTGTATCTAATAGATTAAAATCCTGAAATATAAAGCTAATCTTGTTTTTTCTGAAATTAGCTAGTTCCTTTCCCTTAATTTTTTTCATATCTTTTCCTTCAAAAAAATAACTTCCGCTAGTAGGTTCATCAATTGTTGATATAATGTTTAAAAGAGTTGTTTTTCCTGCACCAGAAGGTCCCATTATTCCAAGGAATTCACCCTTTTCCACTTTCAAATTAACTCCATCTAAAACGGCCAAGCCCATACCTTTTAAACCATAAATTTTCTTTAAATCTTTAGTTTCAATAACGTAACTCATAAAAACCCTCCTCATAAAATAAAAGCTTACCTTTATTCTAGCTATTAACCGCATGGCTAACCATCGAATTTAAGTTACATTTGTTATTTAATATTACATTTATGTAACCTTGGAGTAATCTGATAATTTATAAAAACATATAGTGAACTCCGTACCATTTCCCTCCTCAGATTTAACATATATATCATGATTTAATTTATGAGCCATCTTTTTAGATAAATATAAACCCATACCTGTAGATTTTGATAACGCTCTCCCATTCTCTCCTGTAAAACCTCTATCAAATATTCTATTTATGTCTTTTTCTTGAACTCCAATACCATTATCTTTAACATAAAGATTAATAGATTTGAAATCTTTTTTAGCATAAATGTTTATTTTCCCGTTCCTAGTCACATATTTGCAAGCATTATTGATAAGTTGGTCAAGAATATAAGAGAGCCATTTTTCATCGGACAAAACATCATAATGTATATTACCTAGTTCTAAATTTATATTTCTTGATATGAAAAGAGTAGCATTTCTTTTAACAACTTTTTTTATCATATTTTCAATGCTAATTTCATTTATTTGTAAGTCCTCTGAGTAGCTAGATGCTCTACTTGTATAAAGCACCTGATTAATAAAAAAATTTATTCGGGTGTATTCAACAATAAGCTGTTCTGCCACATCTGTGTCATCTATTTTGCCAGTTATAAGCTCACATACCGAAATAGGTATTTTTATTTCATGAACCCACTTTATTATGTAATCATTCATTTCCTCAAAGGCTGATTTTACGTTGTTAACTTTCTTGTCTGATTCATCATTTTTAAACCTAACGACGTCTTTTATAAGCTGAGCTTCAAAATAGTAACTATTATGAGGCAGGCTATCATCTACGATTTTTTCCTTACGTATAGCATCGTAAATACCTTTGTAACTATACTTCCATCTTCTATAATCAATAAATACAAATATTAATGATATAAAAAACAGTAGAAAATCCATATATATAATATCGTTAAACTGTGCATCTATAGGCCTACTACTTAAAAGGATTAGATTTATGGTGAAGAAGATACATATGAAATATATTATTTTTAAGCTTGAATTTTTAATGTATGCGATTATATTCATAAAATCATGTACCCATAACCTTTTTTGGTAACTATATAATCCTTTAGTCCCATATCGCTAACTTTCATGCGAAGCCTGTTAATATTTACTGTGAGAGTGTTATCATTAATAAAATTATCATCATCCCATATTCCCCTCATTATCCTCTCTCTAGATATGGTCTTACCCCTATTTTTCATAAGTAGAAGCATTACTTTAAATTCGTTTTTGGTAAGGTCAATTTTCTCTTCTTTATACTGAAGAGTGTTATCCACTAAATTGAGTATTACTCCATCACATTCTACTAAATCAGAGGGTTGCTCACCATAAGAATAAGTTCGTCTAAGCAAAGCATTTATCTTAGCAATTAAAATATCCATAGAAAATGGCTTGGTTATATAATCATCGCCGCCAGTATTCATTGCCATAATAATATCCATATTAGTATCCCTTGAAGAAACAAATATTATAGGAACTTTTGATATTTCTCTAATTTTTCCACACCAGTAAAATCCATCAAAATAAGGTAAGTTTACATCCATAATCACTAAATCAGGCTTTACATTAGCAAACTCTGCAGTTATGTCTTCAAAATCACCTATAATAGAGGTCATAAAGCCCCACTTTATAAGACTTTCATTCATGTTAATGCACAATGCCTTATCATCCTCAATTGTCATTATCTTATACATAATTCACTCTCCTAATTCCACTTTTAAATCTGAAATATAGTTATTCTGCATTTTCTTTAAATCCATAAAAAAATAAGATAAAATCTTAATAATAGGGTTTTTAACAAAGATATTTTCTGTAAAAATTATTTTTGTTCCACCTGATTCTGTTACCGAAAAATGTCCAGACCAAGAACCATTGAACATTTTATTTCCCATATTAAATTCATATTCTCTATGCTCTTTCTTTTTAGTAATGCTAAATTTTGTAGCATTGCAGCTATGAGTGTATTCAATAAACTCTTTACCATCATTAAGAATTTCAATTCTTTCAATATCACTACGCCATTTACAATTACTATTATTGGTAACAACATTCCAAACAGATTTTATATTGGAATTGAAGTATGCTGTAATTTCTGATATTCTTGCTTTTCCCAAAATATTCACCTCTCAAATTATAAATAATTTCCGTTTAATCTACAATTATGCATCAATCTCCAGTTAATTATACCATTATATACCATGGTTTGCTGTGTTTTAAAGTGTTCTATTTGTATAACATTGACATTAAATATAATTACATGATAAAATTCACTTAAAAATAAATTAAGAGTTTATTTATTCTCAGGAGGTATAGATGTGAAATTGAAAGTTTTAGTAGATAATAATACATATATTGACCAATATTATTGTGGTGAACCTGCTGTTTCATATTATATTGAAGATGAGGATGTTCGTATATTATTAGATGTAGGATATTCTGATTTATTTATAACAAACTCAGATACATTAGGTGTCGATTTGCAAAGGATAAATGCTATCATTATTTCCCATGGTCATGATGACCACACAAGAGGATTAAAATATTATTTTGAACAAAACTATAAAAATAGAATATCTATTTTTGCTCATCCGGATGCATTCAAAGAAAAAATAGTAGATACTGTAAAAATATGTTCTCCTATTTTAATAGATGAACTAAAAGAAAAGTGCAATTTAGTTCTTTCAAAAGATTCGATTAAGATTAGTAAACATATGACTTTCTTAGGTGAGATACCACAGGTCAACACCTTTGAAAAAAGAAAATCTATTGGTAAACAAAATGTTGACGGAATTTTTATTGATGATTATGTACTGGACGATACAGCACTCGTATATCAAAGTGAAAAAGGTATTTATATCATTGTTGGATGTTCTCATAGTGGAATTTGCAATATAGTAGAATATGCAAAAAAAGTTTGTAATGATAACCGAGTATTAGGTATCATAGGTGGATTTCATTTATTTGAAGTATCTGAGCGAGTAAACAAGACTATTGATTATCTGAAACAAAATAATATAAAAGAATTATATCCTTGCCATTGTACTTCATTTGCTGTTCGAGCAGAAATACATAAGATTTTGCCTGTAAAAGAAGTTGGAGTAGGCTTAGAAATAGAATGGTGATATATATCTTGGATGAGATGAAAATTATCTAATAAATTATAAATTTAAAAAGAGTAACATCCTAATTAATTAAGATGCTACTCTTTGTTACTTCTTTACTTAGATGATTTATCTATTGCTTCCCATAATCCATTTAAGTATGTTGCACCTAGTGCTCTGTCGTACAATCCGTACCCAGGCATTGCAACTTCATTCCAAATCATTCTTCCATGATCTGGCCTTATAGGTCCTTCCATACCAATATCATAAAGTGCTTTCATAATTTCAAACATATCTAATGACCCATCAGATGATAAATGTGCCGCTTCATCGAACTTACCTGGTGCAAGGTGTTTAATATTCCTTAAGTGAGCAAAATGAATTCTTCCTTTGAAACTTCTAATCATATTAGGAATATCATTATCAGGGTTAGATCCTAAAGAACCTGTACACAATGTTAGTCCATTATTCATAACAGGAACTGCATCTAACATTCTTTGAATGTTTTTCTTATTGTTTATAACTCTTGGTAGTCCATATACAGACCATGCTGGATCATCTTGATGAATAGCCATCTTCATTCCTAACTTCTCACAAGTTGGCATAATTTTCTTAAGAAAGTACACAAGATTTTCAAATAATTTTTCTTCATTAACATCCTTGTAGAGTTCAAATAATTCTTTTACTCTTGCAAGTCTTTCTGGTTCCCAACCGGGCATTATAAATCCATTAGAATTAGAATCTATTTGTTCAAACATTTTAGTTGGATCTATTTTATCAATAATTTCCTGGTCATAAGAAAGAACTGTTGAACCATCTGCTCTCATCTTTGCAAGATTAGATCTCGTCCAGTCAAATACAGGCATAAAATTATAACAAACTAAATCTATACCCTCCTTTGCTAAGTTTTCAAGAGTCTTAATATAGTTTTCTATATACAAATCTCTTGTTGGAAGTCCAATTTTAATATCATCATGAATATTTACACTTTCAATACCACTAACCTCAAGGCCTGCAGCTTCTACTTCTTTTTTCATATTCTTAATTGCCTCTGTACTCCAAATTTCTCCAGGCTTAGTGTCATATAGCGTTGTAATAACCCCTACGCAACCAGGAATTTGTCTTATTTGTTTTAAAGTTACACTGTCATATTTACTTCCAAACCATCTTAGTGTCATTTTCATATTAATATTCCCCTCTTTCTTCACAGTATAATGTAAATATACTACTTATACTTATATGTTTACGTTTTCACATAATTAATACTACCCTACATCTAATGAATAAAATCATCTATAGGCAGTAAATATTTCTAATGATATAAAAAAACTAAATCAGTATACTTGTATACTAGCATAGCAATGAATAATAGTCAAGATTAGAAATAATATTAATTTCTATCCATCATACTCAACCAACGGCTTTTTCAAATTTCTTACTCCACCTCTTGGATCATCCACATCACCTATATATCTAGGAATCAAATGTACATGCAAGTGATTTATAGTTTGCCCCGCATATTTTCCTACATTGATACCTATATTATATCCAGCTGGTTCATATTGAATATCAAACATCTCTTTTACCTCATGTAATAATTTGTATATTGCTTTAATCTCTTCCTCTGTTGCCTCAAAAAAGTTAGCAAAATGCCTTTTTGTTATTATTAAACAATGACCATTATTTACTGGGAAATGATCAAGTATTGCAACTGCATACCTGTTTTCTACTATTATTTCTGATTCATTGATATTGCAAAATATACATTCTGACATAATTATCGTCTCCTTTTAATATTATGTTATCATTTTAGGTTCTATTTTTCATGACAGTGTTAATTCTATAATAACAAAAAAACTGTACTATTAAGTACAGTTTTTTTAAATATTTATTCTTATGTATTATGTCCAAAAGCTGTCTTTTCTTTTTCAGATTTTTTTATTACTAAGTATCCATACAACAATATACCAATGGCAAAAACCCATGGAATTATTACTGAAACTGTATTGGAAAGGCCTAAATATTTTATTGTTATATTATCCTCGAGTATCATTTTAAATGAGGTGTGAGCTAATATTGCACCACCTAAGAATATAACAATAGGGTGATCTTTCATTAAGTTTGCAACAAATCGACTTCCGTAAAAAATTATTGGTATATTTATCAAAATACCGATAACAATTAATAAAACATTGCCATCTGCTGTACTTGCTATTGCTATTACATTATCAAGACTCATACTAATATCAGCAATAATAATTACCGCTACAGCTCCCCAAAATTTATCTGCTTTTTTTACATCACACTCTACTTCTTTAGTCTGAGGCTTAATAAAGTCCCACGTTATTTTTACTAAAACAAGTCCACCAACTAACTTAATCGGCAACCACTGTATAGCCATTATTTGAGTAATGACACAGGCAAATAATACTCTTAATCCTATAGCTCCTGCTATTCCTATAAAACTAGCTTTCTTCGCAAATTTAGGCGATAAATTTTTTGTTGCTAGTGCTATAACACCTATATTATCACCAGATAATGTTAAATCAAGTATGGTAATTTGTAGCACTCCTATGATAAAAACCATTAAAGTCTCCGTTTGTATCTCCTTCTTTCACTTGGCATTAAAATTCATCAATTAACACAAACCTTAACAACGATTTTTTATATTTTCTAAAATCACTTCTAAACTTTACACTCTTTCTATAATATACCTTATATTTTACTATATTACAATGATTTTAGGTAGATACCATTCATATCACTACCATAACTGTATGCCTTCTTATTATATTTACTTCTTATTATATTTACTTATTAAGTTTTATTCATTTTAATACAAATATATCACTAATATGGCTCTATTTATTTTTAGAATGCTTGTCATTAGAGCTCTTTTCATGTCTCTGTTTAATTTTTTTTGTATCTTTTCCTACCTTTGTTTGTGGTGGTATAGTTTGAACTATTTCTTTACCTAGGCTTAAAACTATACTTATTTTACCACCTTTTTCATAAGCTGTATTCACCCCCGGTGATTGACTAATAACTAATCCCTTATCAATACTATCACTATAATTATTTGTTACATCCCCAAGCAAAAAACCATTATTAACAGCTACCTGCCTTGCACTATCTTGAGTTTTCCCAATAAGTGAGGTCACAAATTTCTTTTCAATTACCGGTACTTTTGGAACAATAGTTTTCACAACTGTAGATTTCGTATTAGTAGCTTCCTTACCCTCAATCGCATTCCCATTAAAAAGAGATTTCCCTAAAGCGACAACACTAATAACTAAAATAATTGACGTTATAATTGTCATAACCTTTTTATTCCTACTAAACTTCTTCCTTATAGGTATTACTTCACTTTCTTTTTTTAGTATTGTTTCCTCAGCCACTGGTTTTTCAAAAACTGTTTTATCAAAAATTTCTTCTTTGCTCATAACTGTTGTTAAATCATCTCTTATATTAGAAGCTACTACTGTGTCCATAATTTTTGTAGCGCCATCTATTTCACTATTTACTATAACTTTATAATTAGGATTTTTTCTAATAGCACCTATTACCTCTGACATTTCGCTCGCCGTTTGGTATCTTTTAATAGGTTCCTTTTGCATGGTCCTTAAAATTACTTGATTTATATTTTCTGGTATATTTGTAATTATATCTTTTGGCGCAGTAATTGGCCCCTGAATATGCATCATAGCTATGGTAATAGCACTTTCTGCATTATAAGGTACTTTACCTGTCACCATTTCGTACATTACAATGCCTAATGAATATATGTCTGATCTACAGTCCACAAAATTTCCTTTTGCTTGTTCTGGAGAAAAATAATGTGCCGTTCCCATTACCTTATTAGAATTGGTTACAGTTCTTGCATCTGCAACCTTAGCTATTCCAAAATCCATTACCTTAACCATTTCATCCTTGGTTATCATAATATTATCAGGCTTTATATCGCGATGAATTATACCATTCACATGCGCACACTGGAGAGCTTTTGCTATTTGAAAAACTATATCTAAGGTCTTCTTGGATGTAAGTCTTCCATTTTCCTTTATTATTTGCTTTAATGTTTTTCCATCAACATATTCCATAACTATAAAATTAACATCATTTTCTGAACAAACATCATGAACATTCACTATGTTTGGATGTGATAATTTTGCAATTGAAGTAGCTTCCCTTTTAAACCTTGAAACAAACTCCTCATCATTACTTAACTCTGCCTTTAATATCTTTACAGCTACAAATCTATTTAGCACATGGCACTTTGCTTTATAAACAGTTCCCATGCCCCCCTCGCCAATGTTCTCTAATAACTCATATCTATTTAAAAGAAATGTCCCTATCATATATATTTTGTCCCCCTACGAAGAATATTACCATATATATTATATCATAACTTATGAAAAATGAATGAGACAAAATGCGGTTATGGATTTATTTTGTCGAATCATGTATGCTAGGTATAAGATATGTGATATAATTATTTTAAAAATAGCCTAGCGTAATTGCTGGGCCATTTTCATTTTAATGTATTAATGTAATTGACAAAGCTTACATCTAGACGTATATTTAAAATACATATGAATTGCAATGCTTCACAAAGTCACCATTTAGATTGTTTTTTAAGAATGCTGACAGATACTGATAATTTTATTATGCAAAAAAAAATGAAAGTTTAAAATGGTGATGAAATGAAAAAAAATAAGAAATTTAATAGGTATAATATTCTTTCTATAATTATGGTAGCTATATTTATAGCAATAGGTTCAAAGTTATATTATTTACAAGTATTCAAAGGAGATTATTACAAAGCGGAGGCTGAAACTATTAATTCTGCAAAGCTTGTAACAGTAGCTGCACCAAGAGGTCTCATAACAGACAAAAACGGAATAAAACTTGCGACCGAAACACTAGGTTATAACCTTACATATACAAGTACAACTGATACAAGTAAGGATAACAAACAACTATTTACAACACTACAAAAAGTATTTAAAATTTTAGATGATAATAAAGAAGTTCAGACAGACAATTTTGCATTAAAGATTAATCCATACAGATTTGAATTTACTTCAAATGACGCTAAGGGAAATCAAGTCCTGCTTTTAAGATTTTTAAAGGATAGAAACCTTCAATTGACTATATTAAAGGCAAAATTTGAAAATAAAAAAGAAGAAGAATTAAGTCCTTCTGAAAAAACTGCTCTTGATAATGAGCTTTTAAAACTAACTCCAGAACAAATATTTAACAAACTTCTTGTTAAATATAAGGTGAAAGATGGACTTGCAAGTTTGAATATACAACCAACTCCAGATATGTTAAGAAGATATTTAATTATAGAAGACGGTATCAGCATGAACTTTTTTTCTGATTATAAATCAATTAATGTAGCAACTAATATGAAGCTAAATACATCGCTTATATTCGAGCAAAGCCTCTCAGAACTACAAGGTTTTAAAGTAGAAAATCAGCCTATGAGAGAATATCCATATGGCCAACTTGCTTCATCAGTTCTAGGATATATAAGCAAAATAAACTCAGCCGATAAATCTAAGTACGCAGCAAAGGGTTATGACACAAGTGTAGATTATGTTGGAACTTCTGGAATTGAGGCTGCAATGGAGAGTAGCCTTAAAGGGACTAACGGAGAAAAAGATATAAATGATGATTCTGTGGCAATAGTTAAAAATACCGCTCATAATAAAAAAGCAATTCCCGGTAAAAATGTTCAACTTACATTAGATGCAAATATGCAATATGCCACAGAAAACGCATTAAACACTGAAATGAAGAGATTACAAAGTGAAGGGCATGTACAAGACTTAGATGTTTCAAACGCTACAAGAGCTGCAGCTGTTGCCATAGATATTAATACTGGTGGAGTACTAGCACTTGTAAGTCTACCAGGTTATAATCCAAATGATTTTTCTACAACGCAAGGTTTAACTGAAGCTCAATCACAAAAATATTTTAATCCAGATTATGAAAAAATGGCAAAGGCTGATAATTTATCAAAAGATTTAACTGATTATATGTTTCCAATAGACAAAAATATAAAAGGAAATACAACCCTTAGAAAGGATAAGTTTGATTATTATCCAAAATACTTATATAATTATGCAACTATGTCGCTTATTCCTTCAGGTTCCACATTTAAACCAATGACTGCAATTGCAGGTCTTGAAGCTGGAGTTATAGATGCTAATTCAACTTACAATGACATAGGTGGGTATGATATGGCAGGCACAGGCGAAACTTCAGGAAAAAATTGGAATCGTTTCGTATCAGATGGTGCACGTGGTGTTGTAAATGTAGTAAAGGCATTAGAGGTATCTAGTAACCCATTTTTTATGAATATAGGTCAGAAATTAAGAGAACAATTTGGTGATAATGCCTTAGCTAAATACGCATGGATGTTTGGCCTAGGAGCTAATCCTAATTCAATGAATCCTGGTACAGGAATAGAAATAAGTGAGAATTTTGGGCAAGTATATAATACTGTGTCACAAAAAACTTTGTCAGCATCACAATATCTTTTGAGTATTGAGCAAAATTTAACTAATGGAGTTTCTAGTACTAACGTAAACTTTCCACCAATAGATTTATACGATAGGGATGAAGATACCAGTATTGTTTCTGATGGTAAAAAACTTTCAGAAATTAAAACACAGATTAAAAATTATATAAGGGATTCTGTAAAAAACGGAACTTTCTCTAAAAGTAATTATGTAGGTTTATTTAAGCAATTAATCGCTGCCGATCCTATATACAAAAAACAAAAATTTACTGATGCTAATATAAATGCAATCGTAACTGATGTATACTATCAAGCAGTTCAAACAGGTCATAGTTCTTTGAGCTTACCATACAATATGTTTATTGCATCAATTGGTCAAGGTATGGACAATTTCACGCCTCTTCAGATGGCAAATTATATAGCAACCCTTGCCAATGGCGGAACAAGATATAAAGTTCATTTAGTTGATAATATAAAAGATTCTAATGGAAAATTAATATCTCAAACGAAACCTGTAGTAATAGATAAAGCTAATATGAGTGCCGAAACTAGAGATCTAGTTATGCAAGGCATGAATAATGTTACAGGTGCAGGTGGTGGTACTGATGGTACAGCATATGCAGCACTTGGCGATTTTCCTATACCTACAGGTGGTAAAACAGGTACAGCACAGTTTACTACGACGGACATACAAAGCAAAATTGGTAGAGGCGATTATGCATGGTATGTTGGCTACGCACCTGCTGATAATCCTAAAATCGCAATATCTGTAGTTATATTTGATGGTGGTTATGGTTCTGATGCTGCAAAAGTTGCAAGAGGTATGTACGAGAGTTATTTTAAAAACGATCCTCGAATGAAAGAGTATCAAAATCATTATGACATAAAATTAAAACGGATTAAATAAAGAGAGCCTAATGGGCTCTCTTTATTTTTGATGAATTATATTTATTTAAAACACATATTTTATTAATAAACATCTGAAAATTCTACTTTAATATTTTGCTTTTCATTTCTCATTGCATTATTAAATTGAATTTTTTCATTAAGTACTTGTTTTGAAGGAAATCTAACCGTAAACTTACTTCCTATCCCAAGTTCACTTTCAACATTTATACTACCACCAGATAATTCTACAATTGACTTGACTAAAGTTAATCCAACACCTATACCTTCAGCATTTCGTGATAATGATTTGTCTATCTGACTATACTTGTTAAATATTGACTTCAAATGTTTTGTGTCAATCCCAATTCCATTATCTTCCACAGATATTTCAACAAATTCAATATGATTTTTAATATTTACAAATATCTGCCCTCCATCACTTGAAAATTTTATCGCATTTGATATAATATTCAATACTACTTTATCTACCTTTTCTGGGTCACAAGCAATAATTTTTTCTTCTATATCTGTATCAAAAATAATATTTAGTCCTTTGCTTTTTGTAAACTCAGTTACAGCCATCACCATATCTTCTACAACTTCCACTATATTGTTATTAGATAAATTTAACTCAAAAATTCCGGATTCAATTCTAGATAAATCAATAATGTTATTGATGAATTTAGACAATCTATATGCATTTCGCTTTATTGAATCTATATGTTTAATCGTTGAATTTTTATTTTCATATAGTAACCCACTGTCACAATACATATCCAATAATTGAGCTGCAGATAATATAACATTTAGCGGTGTTTTAAGTTCATGAGATATACTTGTAATATACTGCTCTTGACTAGTTAGCACCTTTTGTAAGTCTTCATTTACTTCATCTTTTTTCTTAATTTGTCTATGCATACAATTCCAAATACAACTAATAAATATAAAGTTACATGCAATAAGTATAATACCTAAAAAACCCAGTGAATATTTATGAATTTTTTGAGTTTTTACAACTTTGTTGCTGGAACTATTTATTTGTGAATTAATATCATTTAGTAAAATATTATCAGTTACCCTAAATTCATCTACTAACTTTTTACCCTTAGTTAAGTTTAATTTTGCCTGATCTGACTCCCCAGACTCCACTAATAGAATTTGCTGGTAAAAAAATCTTTGAATATATTGTCTTTGCTTATCAATTCGGTTAATAGTGTCATTATTTAATCCTACCTCTTTTAATTTATTAAGAGAATCGTAATATTTTTGAATTCCTATGCTTTCTGAATAATACGGTTCTAAAAAAACTTTATTTTCTGAAATAATATAGGCTCTGATTCCTGTTTCTTGATTAATTAATGATGTTAAAATTTCCAATGAAAATATTTTACCTGGAAATATTCTTTGTGAAATAAAATCAGATTCTATACGTACTTTATTCATACTGTATGTACTAAATAAGATTATAATTAATGATAAACAAGCTGCTGAAAAACATCCCAGTAACATAACTTTTTTACTTTTATAGTCTGTCTTATTCATAACAATTATCCTCTCTTCTCAAAAGCTTGTACTACAATCAAATCGAAAATCAGTCCATTTCAGTATAGTTATCATAAAACGCCTTATATTTTTACATATTATTACATAAAATTTAGTTACTCCTAATTAATATACCACAATGTCTTACATATTGGTATATTTTTGTTAAAACAAAATCAAATTTATTTTCATGCTAATCTTTCTAAATATTTAGTATATTATTAGAAATGCTACAATAAGTTACACTATAGGATAATTTAAAATAATAAATGATGGGAGCTTATATGAGAAGATCTTATTATAAACAAAATTCAATAAACCCCTGGTTTTTAACTTTAATTCTTATATTTTTATCTCTAATGTATATGACTTTTACTATTTTCTCAAATTCTAAAACTCCCTTAAATAAAGCTAAATATATAACAAACGGGCAACAATACAGTTCATCAATAACTGGGAATGATTTAAAAGCCTACTCTGATACTTTTCTAGGAATGCATTACTTATGGGGGGGCACAACACCTGCAATATCTGATGCTTTTGGAAAATATATGAGTGGTGGATTTGATTGCTCTGGTTTTGTAGCATATACTTATAAACATTTTGGTATAGATTTACCTAGAACGACTATGGAACAGATAAATGAAGGTATTTCTATTAATATAAATGATCTTAGGAATGGAGATTTGGTCTTTTTTAAAACAAATCCAGATCTACCATACCAAGTATCTCACGTTGGAATATATATTGGCAGCAATAAGTTTATACATTCTCCAAAATCCGGTGACGTTATAAAAATCTCTGAATTAACGGGATATTACAAAGAAAAATTTGTTATAGGTAAGAGGATATTAAAATAAGTACTATATCAAATGGATTCTCCATTACCTAGGCAATAGTTCCTTTGTTATTCATACCACAATTTCATTATTAATTTAGTATGGGGTAAATATTTTATCTTTACATTCATTCCAGTCTTAACCTTACTATCATCTACTAATTTATAATAATTTTCATTTACAGTTATAGAATCATAACCCCAAGTTTCCCTACTTGTAGGTATTGAAGCATAAACAGTTACAACGCCCTCATCTACACTGTAGTCTTTTGTGATTATACTAGGTACATCTAACCAATAAGGCGTAACCATACGTAAACTCCATATTGGTAATATACATATTGCTATTAGAATAAATAATCCAAAAATCTTATCAGTTAAATTTAACTTTGATTTTTGTTTCTTTTTAAATATTTTGCGTTTAGACTTAGTAGTCCTTGTTTTTCTATTAGAAAACCAATTAATTATATCTACAGTAAAAGCATAAATAAAAATAGCAGGTATACCTAACCCCATAGATGTAAATAATAACAATACCCCTATGTATGTAACCATTAACATTGCCTCCTTAATTGGGATCAACCATTTATACCCTTTATATTAATTTTCTTTAATCATTCTCTTTATTGTATACTATCCCTCTATGCATAGTCCAGCTATATTATCTAGTTCCTCCCATTTTTTTAAGTAAGACCTTAAATAAGTATTTTACTATGCCTGGTTACACAATTATAAGCCCCCTATATAATAGGGGGCTTATAAAAATATTTTTCATGTTAATATTGCAGCAACCTAGGAGATGATCTAACCTACCGACGGAATATCTTCAGATTCTGGTTTTGACCTATCATGTACGTTCCAGGTAAGAGAAAGAAATACAATAGCAAGTACAGCAGAAACCATAAGAAGCATGAATCCTCCATCCCAATTATATTTATCTACAACTATTCCCATTACAATTTCAGCTGAAACTTGCCCAATAAGATAACCGAAGAGTCCTGTAAATCCAGCAGCAGTTCCAGCAGCCTTTTTAGGAACTAGATCTAAGGCACTTACTCCAATAAGCATAACCGGTCCATATATTAAGGCACCTATGCAAGCTAAAGTAATGTTTATTGCTAAAACACTTGAAGATTGCCAATAAATGAACACACCAGCCGTAACACCTACCATGCAAGCTACACCTACTGGTGCACGACGACCATGAAATACCTTATCGCTTATCCATCCTATAAGTATAGTACCCGGAATTGCAGCATATTCAAATAAAGAAAATGCAATTGCTGACTCTTTAATATTAAAACCTTTTACTTCTTGTAGGTATAATGGAGCCCAATTAATAATGCCATATCTTACCATATATACAAATCCATTTGCTAGAGCGATATACCATAAATATTTATTATTAAATACATATTTAAACAGTATTTCCTTTGCAGTCATTTCCTTTTCTCTGTCTTTTACTTTTACAGCAGGGTAATCATTTTTATATTCTTCAATAGGAGGAAGACCTACAGATTGAGGTGTATCTTTTGCAAAAATCATATAAAGTGTTCCAATTACAATTGCAATAATAGCTGGTAAATAAAAAATTCCTTTCCAACTTCCAAATATTTGAACACCAAGAAGCGCAATAACAGCTATAAATCCACCACCCACATTATGTGCAGTATTCCAAATCGACATTTTAACGCCACGCTCTTTATCTGAGAACCAATGAGTCATGATCCTTCCACATGGTGGCCAACCCATACCTTGAACCCATCCATTTATAAGCATTAACATAAACATTACTGTAAGACTTGTTGTAAGTGGTAAAAATAGATTTGTAATACCAGACAAAATTAAACCGATGCCTAGAAAGTACCTTGCATTGGATCTATCTGATACGTTACCCATAACAAATTTACTAATGCCATAAGCAAGTCCTAGCGCAGAGGCAACAAATCCAAGTTGTGTTTTTGTAAATCCTTCATGAATTAAGTACATCTTAGCTAGTGAAAAATTACTCCTAACAAAGTAATAACCCATATAACCAATATAAATACTTATAAATACTTGTAACCGAAACTTTTTGTAAACTGGATCAATTTTTTCTTTTGACAATCTTTCAATAGCTGGAGCAGGTTTTAAAAAATTAAATAAATTCTCCATTCATTTCATCGACCTTTCATTTTATATTTTCTAATTTAAATATATTAATCTATATATAAATATATAAATTTACGGTTTGATCATTTCAAGGGCATCTAACATTTCTTCTTTATCAATGCCCGCTTTTTTAAAATCGTATTTATCACTACCTATAAGATTACTTAAATTTTGTCCTCCCTCTGGCAATGACACATCTTCTCTTGTAGACATAGCCATAGAAAAATTTTTCAGAGCATTACCGGCTTGCGCCGTTAAGCAATAATCTATAAAAGCATTTGCAGCCTTAGAATCCGGACCATTTTTAATCTTAGAGACTGCACAAAGAGTCCATCCAACATCTTTAGGGATTTTAGATTGTATATTAAATCCAGACTTTTTAACGATAAGCTGTTGATTTATAAAATTAACAGCAATTAAATATTCGCCAATACCTACCTTTTCTGCTGGAGTAAGACCATTTGTAGTAACTTGTGCTACATTATGGTTGAGTTTACCTAAATATTCTAAGGCTTTTTCCTTTCCCATCGATTGTACAAGATAAGAAACAAAAGTGTAGCCTGTGCCTGAGGTTTTTGGATTAGGAATAATAATTTCACCTTTAAAAGCAGGATTTAACAGATCTTGAAAACTTTCCGGCAGCTTTATTCCCTTTGATTTAAACTCAGCATCCCATCTTTCTTTATTGATACCAATAGATAAGGCTTCTATATAAAGTCCTGTCCAACACCCATCTTCATCTTTATATCTTTCAGGAATAGAACTGGCATTTTTAGAAATATATTTTTGAATTATGCCTTCTTTTTTCATGTACTCATGGGCATCTACGGTTCCACCTAAAAAAACATCTGCCTTAGGAGCTGCTTTTTCCTCCATGGCCCGTGCTAAAGCTTCCCCTGTAGGAAACCTCAAAAGTGAATACTCACAACCAGTTTTTTGTTTGAAACCTTCTAGTAAAGGTTTAGCCTCGTCTTCATGAAAGGCTACGTAAACCAAAAGTTTTTTTCCTTCCAGGTTAGGATAATCACTCCTGTTTTTATTGCATGCAGTTAACGATGCAGAGCAAAGCAAGAGAAGAATAAATATAGTAAATTTGTAAGCTTTCATTAAGGTACCTCCAGAACATTTGAAAATTAAATACCAGTTTTACTGATGTTTTTACATACCTCTACTAAATTTCCTTTCATATATATTGCATTTACTACATCATTACTAAAATCTTGAATAACAATATACCCATTTTCATATACATCAATATTTATAATTGCATAGAAAGTATCTCTTGTATTTGGAATAGAATTACTTTCTTTTTCTAAATAGGTTTTTATGTGGTATAGCACTTTTCCCTTTGTATTGATTGCTTTTTCTAGGGAGGCATTATCCTTAATTTTAGAACATTTTAATATTTTATTACGAATAAATGTTTTATCATCACGACCACATTTTTGTATATTATTATTACTATCTACTACAGTAACTTTATTTCGTTCATTAATAAGATTGCTTAGATTTTGCGCAGAACATAAAATTTCATCCAAATAATTTTTAAGCTGATCTACATAAGGCTTATCTTTAGCATTTCCATAAATAATAGTACCGATTTTCAAGTAACTTCCTAAAGTAAAAGTAGTTTTTTTACCATTCAGATAAAAAATAGTGCCACTTATTTCATCATTCGTATATGTATTTTGACTTTCTTGCAAAGGACTACTCTTAGACATTTCATCTATAATATTCCATATACTTCGAATAACATTACTCTCAGAAATAACGGTTTTACCCCAACTGTTACTATAAACTTCTAACTTTACAGGTGTGGATGTACTTATAGCTTTTAAAACTTGTTCTCTATCTTGAATAAGTACTACATGATCATAATTTTTTTCATATTGCCAAAATATTATGATTCCGAGCAATAGCATAAAAACAAAATAAACAATAAATAACTTTTTATGTTTTTTTAAAATACTTATTTTTCTCTTCCTCCTTATCATAACAAAAAACGTTTTCAGAATTACATCAGAATTGAATCAACTTTGTAACAATTTAAAAAGCAATTCCACCTTTGTTCCCTTGTCACTACTTATAGAAATATCCCCTTCTTGCTTTTTCATAATTTCCTTGCAAATTGCAAGTCCAAGGCCCATACCACCATATTGATTCTGTAGTCTTTTATTTGCAGTATAAAAAGGTTCAAAAACCTTTTTCAGATGTTCCTTTGGTATACCTCCACCGTTGTCTGCTATAGAAACAATTAGATATCCAGGCCTTGATAACATTTTTATAACAATGGAAGTACAATCACTGTATTTAATGGCATTGTCAAATATATTTAAAAATACTTGTTCCGTTTTTTGTTTATCTATCCAAATGAAATGATCAAATAAAAGTGACTCTATAAAAATATTGTATTTCTCTAATCTTGGTCTTAAAATTAACAAACTTTCCTCTATTATACATTTAAGATTCATTTGCGCAACTTCCATTTGAAAATCTTCCTTATTTAATTTAGAGAGATTTAACAATTCTTCTACAAGGCAAAGCAAACGATGTCCACCCTTTTGAATATAATCAAGACATTGGGTTTTATCTTTTTCTGTCTTTACTCTAGGAAGTAAATCTGCGTATCCAATGATTGAGGTTATGGGGGTTTTTAATTCATGAGTAACGTTATCTAAAAATCTTTTTTGATTTGCTTTCTCATCTTTTAATTTTAAAATAGAGCTGCTTATATTAGTAGACATAAGATTAAAAGAGTCTGCTAAATCCTTGATTTCATCCGTGGTATCAATTTCTATAGTATTTGTAAAATCTCCATTTGCAACCTTCTGGGAGGCCCTTTTTAAAGATACAATAGGACTTACAATTTTTCTAGAAAATGCATTGCTTAAAAGGATAGAAAGAATCAGCGCTAGTATTCCTACCAAAAGCATGGTTACACTTGTATTTTTAACTAAACCTATTTCTTTATCTAGGGGATAAATATACCGAAAGCAACCAATAGTTTCTCCTTCAAAATAAAGCGGGCTAGAAAATAATATATATTGCTTGTTTTCAATTTTTTTCATAATATAGGATTTGGTTCCTGAAAGTGCATAAGCAACATCTTTATTCTCTAAAATTACAGGGTACTCTTCGGAATCCCCTACTAGTCCATCTTTGTTGTATAATTGAATTCTGAATTTATAATGATCGGACAAATTTTTAGCTATAAAAGGGCTCATATTCTTAATAAGTTCTGGCAATCCTATGTTTTTTTCGTTATCTAAATATGTAATTATATTTAATTGACTGTTGTAACTCTCTTGTTTTAACAATGTAATAGTACTGTTTATTATATTTCCATAAAGGTTACCAATGGTAATGAAACAAACAATAAGTAAAACCGGAAGTAACACTGCTATATTCATAATTACAATTTTATTTTTTATACCAATTTTCATTTCATACCTCTAATCTATATCCAGCACCATAAATAGTTTGAATAGCATTTCCATGATTTTTAAGTTTTTTACGAATTCGTTCTATATGAATGTCAACAGCCCTTGTGTTTCCCTCATAATCATAACCCCAAAGTTTTTTTAGTAACTCGGTTCTAGTAAAGACCTTATTAATATTTTGCATTAAAAGATTTAAAGTTTCAAATTCTCGAAAAGTAAATTGTACTTCGATGGAATCTATAAAAATCTTTCTTTCATCTTTTAGCAGCTTAATGAAACCTTTTTCTATTTTGTTTTCAGAATTTCCATTATGGTGCTTCGATTGATTTATCCGCCTTGAAATTGCACGTATTCGTAGTATAATTTCCCTGCTATCAAAGGGTTTTGTAATATAATCATCCGCACCTAACTGTAACCCTAGTAGTTTATCATTAAGTTGACCTTTTGCAGTAAGAAGAATAATGGGAATTTCCCTATTAATCTCTTGCATTCTCTTCATAACTTCATAGCCATCTAAATCAGGTAGCATTAAATCAAGTAACACTAGGTCTGGATTTTCATCCTGAAAAGCCTTGATTCCGTTATTACCAGTAGCACTAGTTATTACCTCAAAACCTTCTAGTACTAGGTTCATACGGACTAAATTTAGAATGCTTTCTTCGTCATCTATAAGTAAAATTTTCATTTTAAACAGCTCCTTCTTATATATACTACTCTTCACAATGTATTACAAAATCCCTATATTTAATAGATTTTTCACTTTTATTTTAAATATTTGCAAATGTTTCGGCGGGTATAATTTTTACATTTAAGAAGGGTGATATTTAAAGAGTACTATTGTAACGTAGTTTATAAATAAAGTATATCACTATATTCAATGATTCACCTACTAGTATAAAATATTGATTTTTCACTATATTGTGCAGGACTTAATTTTTAATTATAAAGAATTTATTAAGTTTCATAATAAGATACAATAAACATATATAATAATAATTGTAAGAAGAACAATATCTCACTATCTAGCAGGGTTTGTGCACATGGCTAATAGATATATGAAGTTAATTTATTGAATAAAAATAGGGGGAAAATTATTATGATTAAGAAAAAAATTATTACTACATTAATTGGATTATCTGTTGTAGCCTCTTTATTTACAGGCTGCAGTACTAAAGGGGATGTAATAATACCCGAAGAGGTAATAACAAATGTAATGAAAGCAAATGAAAAATCTAAGTCTTATTATGCAGAATTTAAAATGGATAGCTATGAAAATAAGAAGTTAAAAGAAAGTATGTTATTTAAACAATGGAATGATAACTCTAGTGGTAAAGTAAAGACACGTATAGAAACAGAAGATAAAACTTCTGGAAAAGTTGTAACCACAAATGATGGAGACAAACTTATATCCTATACAGCTAAAGATAAAAAAGCTTTTAGTATGAAATTAGGCTCTGAGTTAGCTCTAGGTTCAAATGCAAACTATAAGGATCAATTAATTAATCAATTGGGAAATATAAGTAAGACCCATCAGTTAACTTTTAAAGGTGAAGAAACTGTTGGAAACTTTAAAACCTATCATATTTCAGCAGTGGCAAAAGAAAAGAACAGTATTATGGGAGATCAAGAGTATTGGATAGAAAAATCCAATTGGTTTTTAGTTAAACTTTCTTCAGAGAGTGGAAATAACAAATCTATTATGGAATATTCAAAACTAAATTTTTCACCTAAATTTGATGATAGCATATTTGTTCAAAAGATTCCCTCAGATGTTAAGGTTGAGAATATTGAGGATGCTGCAAAAAATAATGAAACTACTATAGATTTAAAAAAAGCTGCTAAAATAACAGGAAAACCTATATTGACTTTAAAAGAAAATTCAACCTACAAGTTAAAAGAGGTTAAGTATTTAAATATTGAAAAAAGCAAACACAAAGAAATAAACCAGATTTACGAAAAAGATGGAGCTTTAGCTTTTACATTAACTACAGTAATAGATGGTAATAAAGTAATTGATAGTGTTGATGAAGACTTAAAAATTCCAGGGGAAGAGAAAATAACTGTTAGAGGTAAAAAAGGATCAGCTATGAAAGATATTAAATGCATTTCATGGAGTGAGAATGATCTTAATTATAGTATACTTGTTGAAAACCCAAAAGTTACTATGGAAGATGCTAAAAAAGTAGTGGAAGCTTTAGTCGTTACAAATTAGCAAAAACATTACATGTGCAAGATTTGCACATGTAATGTTTTTTTATTAATGAATTTCAATTAAAAAGTTATTACGGTCTCAAAATAAGTATATCATGGTATAATATTGTGCATATAAGCATTTTATGGAGGAATAGTACATGAAGGAAAAAATATTAATAGTTGAGGACGACGAAGCGATTGCTAGTATAATGAAAGAACATTTGACAAAGGAAAGTTATGAAGTATTTTGGGCATCAACCGGTAAAGAAGGCCTAGAGGATTTTAAAAAAGAAGAGTTTCAGCTAGTTATGGTTGATGTTATGCTTCCAGAGATGGACGGATTTACATTGTGTAAAAATATAAGATGGTTAAATGAAGAAGTACCAATAATAATTGTTAGTGCAAAGCAAACAGAGTTAGATAAAGTAAAAGGGCTAAAATCAGGGGCGGATGACTATATGACAAAACCCTTTAGCCTTATGGAAATATCCGCCAGAATTGAAGCTCATTTAAGAAGAGGTAGAAAAAAAGAAAATTATATTCAGATAGATAAAAAACTTCAATTTAAAGATGGACTAACAATAATCCTAGAAGAAAACAGAGTATTACTCAACGGCTATGAACTATCCTTAACTTCAAAAGAATTCGACATTTTGGCTCTGATGGCTCAAAACCCCAATAAGGTATTCTCAAAAGGAGATCTTTACCATCATATATGGGATAATGTTGATGTGAATGGTAATAACACTGTTACCGTTCATATTAAGTCTCTTAGAGAGAAGATAAATGATAATATAAAAAAGCCTACTTTTATTCAGACAGTATGGGGAACAGGTTATAAGTTTATAGGAGAGCTAAATATATGAAACTTAAAAAATGGCTTAGCTTATCTCATTTAATTATAATGTTAGCTCCAATAATAACAGCTGCCTTATTGTTTAACGTTCTCGTAGATTATAATAAAAATAATGATTTAAAAGATTATTTACTCATTATGAGCAAATTTAAAATCTATGAAGATAAAATACAAAGTCCTGAAATATATAATACAAATTCCTTAAAAGATAAGAACTTTGTAATAAGTAAAGATAAAAATTTAGTACTTATAGAATTATATACAGATGTGGGAGAAAAAATATATCCTTCTAATGAAAGCAGCATGCTATATACTCAAACACAAGAATTGTATTCTGATTTATACAAAGTAGTTACTGGGTATAAGGCCTATACTTTAAAAAAACCAGTATTTAAGGATAGTACATTAATAGGATTTTATAAGATTACTATTGCAAGAAATATTTTTGTTAAGGATGTAAACAATAAAACAATAATTGCAATAATATGTTTTATATTCGTACTTATTATAATCTATGCAGCTGTTATATTGCTACTTAATAGAAAATTTAATAAGCCAATAAAACTATTAGTAGAAGGAATGCATAATTTTGCCACGGGAGATGGAAATACAGTTAAGTACGAAAACAAGGATGAAATAGGCGAAATTATTACTAATTTTAATATCATGAAAAAAGACATAGAAGATAAAAGAAAAACTATAGAAGCAGATCAAAAAACAAAAGAATATATGATTTCTGCAATATCACATGACCTTAAAACTCCATTGACAGCTGTAAGAGCTTACTCAGAAGCTATTATTAATGAGAAGGATTCAGATATTGAGAAAATTAAAAATAAAGCTTTGGTTATATTAAATAAAAGTGATTATATGCAAAAAATGATAGATGATCTCTTAATGTATAACCTACTAACAACAGACTATAAGATGAATTTTGTAGAAGTTGATGGTTATGAACTCTTTGAAATGCTCTTCTCAGGCTATGAGGAAGATTGTGAAAAGAATGAAATTAAGCTTAGTTGTGAAATAAGCCTTCAGGGTAAATATAAGGTGGATGTAAACCAAATGACAAGAGTAGTAGACAATTTGATGTCAAATGCTCTAAGGTACACTCCTAAAAATGGGAATATCTACATGGGTGCTTTTTCAATGGGAGATACGAAACTTACAGAGAGGCTTAGACATAAGGATATCGAGGAGCTAAAGCTTATAAAAAATGAAGGCTTTGTACTCTTAATTAAAAATGATGGAATAATCATTCCAAAAGATGATAAGGATAAAGTATTTTTACCTTTTTACCAGTGTGATGACTCTAGGAGTAAAAAGACAAGTAATGGTGTGGGCCTAGGCCTTAGCATTGTTAATTTAGTAATAGAGAAGCATGAAGGTGAAGTAAGAATATTTTCAGAGGATAATAGTACCGTTTTTGCTTGCTGGATTCCACAAAAATCAATCTAAGAAATACCGTAGAATAGCAAGCAACATAAAATACAAAGGACCAGATTTAAAATAAAATCTGGTCCTTTGTAAATTTAAACTAACATTAATTTTTAATTCTCATTCCATAGAATGAACGCCATACAAATATAATCGCGATTATAAAGAATATTGCTCCAATGTATGGAGCTACAGCTCTGAATCTTTCTGATATAGCAATTTCCATAGCAAGCATTCCAAATAATGTCGTAAATTTGATTATCGGATTTAATGCTACTGATGAAGTGTCTTTGAAAGGGTCTCCAACTGTGTCACCAATAACACAAGCATCATGAAGCGGAGTACCTTTCTCATCTAAATCAACTTCAACAACCTTTTTAGCATTATCCCAACATCCACCTGCATTTGCCATAAATATAGCCTGATATAAACCAAAAACTGCTATAGATATAAGGTAAGCAACAAAGAATGCTACTGGCTGCGTGTTATTACCTCTAGGAGCTGAGAAAAATGCAAATGCTAGTGCAAATGAGAATATCGCAACAAATATGTTAAACATTCCCTTCTGTGCATATTGAGTACAAATTTTAACAACTTCCTTAGATTTTTCTGTAGATGCTCTTTGATCTGCATCCTCATCCAATTCTATATTTTTCTTGATAAATTCTACTGCCCTATAGGCACCTGTAGAAACTGCCTGAGTAGATGCACCTGTAAACCAATATATTATCGCACCACCACACATAAATCCAAATAAAGTGTATGGGTTAAGTAAATTAAGAATAGTTTCAGGTTTAACCTTTAATACATCTTGAATAACTAGAATAAGTGAAAAAATCATTGTAGTGGCTCCAACAACAGCTGTACCAATAAGTACAGGTTTTGCAGTTGCTTTGAATGTATTTCCTGCACCATCATTAGCTTCAAGGTAATATTTCGCTTTTTCAAAATCTGGTTTGAAACCAAAATCTCTTTCTATTTCTTTCGAAATATTAGGAATAGTTTCAATAAGTGATAGTTCATAAATTGATTGTGCGTTATCAGTTACTGGGCCATAACTATCTACTGCAATAGTAACGGGACCCATACTTAGTAATCCAAAAGCAACTAAACCAAACGCAAAAACTGAAGGGTATATCATTATATCTTTTAAGCCAAGTGTACTTGCAATATATGCTACAAACATTAATAGTACAAATACCATTCCCTGCCAGAATGCACTGAAGTTACCAGCAACAAGTCCTGAAAGAATGTTTAATGAAGCTCCGCCTTCTCTTGATGCTGTAACAACTTCTTGTACATGTTTTGATTTACCACTAGTAAATATTTTAGTAACCTCAGGAATAAGTGCTCCTCCCAAAGTACCGCAACTAATAATTATAGCTAGTACATACCAAATACTATTAGAATTTGCGGTTAATGCAACCTGAGTACCAGGTCCAAGAATTAAGTAACTAACTACAAAAATAACAATTATTGATAGTATTGATGAAATCCAAATAAGATTTGTTAGAGGTTGTTCAAAATCAAGATCATCGGTATTACTGTATTTCATTCCACTATAAGCTCTGTTTATATAAAATGCTGCAATTGACGTAACAACCATCAATATACGCATTGTAAAAATCCATGTAAGAAGAGTAGACTGAAGTATTAATCTATCAGCCTCTGGAAATGCCATACCAACCGCAAGAACAATAAATGAAATTAAAGCAACTCCCGTTACTCCATAAGTCTCAAATCCATCAGCAGTAGGACCAACACTATCTCCTGCATTATCTCCAGTACAATCTGCAATAACTCCTGGATTTCTAGGGTCATCTTCCTTAATCTTGAAAGCAATTTTCATAAGATCTGATCCAATGTCGGCGATTTTTGTAAAAATACCACCGGCAATACGTAATGCACTTGCTCCCAATGACTCACCAATTGCAAATCCTATAAAGCTTGCACCTGCAAGGCTACGTGGAACAAAAATTAATATTATTAACATCATAAAGAGTTCGACACAAATTAGAAGTACTCCAATGCTCATACCTGCATCAAGAGGAATATTTACAAGGTTTAAAGGTTTACCCTTTAATGAAGCAAATGCCATCCTACTATTTGCAAACGTATTCATCCTTATGCCATACCAAGCAACACCATAAGACCCGAGTATACCAACAATAGTCCAGCCAAGTACTAATAATACTCCACCAAAGCTAGTTCCTTGCAAGTAACCAAAGTAAAATGCAATAATACTACCTATAAGAAGAAATAAGATTGCAATAAATTTACCTTGCTGAATTAAGTAAGTTTTGCATGTTTCAAATATAATAGCCGAAACATCAAGCATTGATTTATGTGCTCTAATTTTCTTTACCCTTAAAAATTGATAAAAACCAAATGCCATGCCCAAAAGACAAATTACGAGTCCCATCATAAGTGTTCCATTTTGACTAGATGATAACTCTGGAATCTTTAAATTCGATTCATCTGCATATGCAATAACCGGTGATAATGAAGCTAAAATTACACTACTTAGAATTGAAACCTTTACAATTTTGTCAGTTTTGTTAGTATTCATAAACACTACCTCCCTAAAATTATAAATTAAGTGGTACCTAAGTTCCAGATTGAATAAGTTACATTCAGAAACTAATATAATTTAATGAAGAATTTAGGATAATACAAGTACATACTACCACTTTGAATAATGATATTCAACTTTTTTTAACTTTTTTTGAATAATTATCCTCCTTTTTGTAAATTTAATTATATTCTAATAAATACAAATAAAAACAATTCCCAATTTATATTATGCCATAAATGTCAAAAAAAGTAAAGCAACATTTTTAAATTGACAAAGTATATTTTAGCGTTATAATAAAAAGTGAGTAGTCACTCATTATCTTTAGAATGATAACTTATAAGGAGTTGGTATTAGTGGCAGATGATAAAAAATTATATAGTTACTTGTTTGATGAAACCCTACCCGAAGAAGAAATATCAAAAAGGCAATGGGATATTTTAGATGCTGCAACAAAGATTTTTGCTGAAAAAGGCTTCGACGGAGGTCGAACTAGTGATATCGCAAAAGAGGCAAACATATCTGAGGGGACGATTTTTAGATATTTTAAAACTAAAAAAGATTTATTAGTTGGTTTACTAATGCCCCTAATAGTAAAATTTTTTAGGCCTCTTATGTTTAAATCCATGGAAAAAATTATGGACAATAAAAAAGATGAGTCCATAAATGTAGTATTGAAAAATATGATGATGGATAGAATGGCTTTGATTAAGAGAAATGGACCTTTAGTAAAAACTGTTATGATTGAATCAATTTACCATCCAGAACTATTAGAACCCCTTCAAAAGGAAATTGCACCGAAACTTATGCCTATAGTTGATAACTTTTTTAAAAGCAATATAGAAAAAGGAAATTTAAGAGAAATTGAACCCAGGCTTATGACAAGGAGCTTAATTAGTTTGCTTGCAGGTTATTCTATATTAAGTAATTTATTCCCTGAGGTATTTACGACTGATGGAGATGAAAATGATATAGAAAAAATAGTGGATATTTTAATAAATGGAATAGGAGTAAAAAGGAGCGAGGAATAAATGAATAATGAAAATGTTATAAAAATAGAAAATTATAAGCAACAATTCGGAAAATTTATTGTACTTGAAAATATTAATTTGGATGTAAAGAAAGGAGAGATACTTGGCCTCCTTGGACCATCTGGTTCTGGTAAAACCACTTTGATAAAATCTATTGTTGGAATGAGTGAACCTACAAATGGCTCTGTATGCGTACTTGATACTAAAATGCCATCACTAGCTGTAGTTTCAAGAATTGGATATATGGCTCAGAGTGACGCACTATATGAAGACTTAACCGCTCTTAATAATATATTATTTTTTGCATCTTTATATGGCCTGAAGGGCAAATTTGCAAAACAAAGAGCAAGTGAAGTTTTAGAATTGGTTCTTCTTCGTGATGAAGGTAAAAAACTTGTTAAGAATTTTTCTGGTGGAATGAAAAGAAGATTATCCCTTGCTATAGCCTTAGTTCACAAACCAGAAATACTTATTCTTGATGAACCTACCGTAGGAATTGATCCAGTTCTTAGGCTCCAATTTTGGAAAGAATTTGAGCGTTTAAGAAAAGAAGGAGTTACAATAATTATAACTACCCATGTTATGGATGAAGCTGAACATTGTGATAGGCTTGCTCTGATTAGAAATGGTGGGCTAATTGCAATTGGCACCCCTGATGAATTAAAAGAAAAATCTGGAGAAAGCACGGTTGAAGGCGCATTTCTCTATTATGGAAAAGAAGGGACGGTGAATCACATATGAGAGTATTATCAATTGCCAAAAGATTAATAAAACAACTTCGCGGTGACAAAAGATCTATCGCTCTAATGTTTGTTGCTCCAGTTTTTGTAATGTACCTTTTAAGTGCTATTCTCAGCTCCGCAACCACAACCCCAAATATTGATCTTATTTCAGCACCACCTATTTATGTAGAAAAACTACAAACCTTTGCCAATGTTAATAAAGTTTCTAGCGAAGAAATCGCATTGAAAAATTTGAATAATAAAAGTGTAGATGCCTATATTGTTTTTATTGGCAATAAACCAAAGGTTACACTAGATGGCGCTGACCCTTCTATAACCAGCCTTGTTATGAACACGCTAAACAAGCTTTCTTTAAGTAGTACTACTCAAAAGCCCGAAATTAGTTTTTTACATGGTTCTATGGATATGGGAGCATTTGATTCCATGGCTCCAATCCTTCTGGGTTTCTTTATCTTCTTTTTCGTATTTTTAATAGCAGGCGTTGCATTTTTGAGAGAAAGAATAAGCGGAACACTTGATAGAATTCTTGCCACTCCCCTAAAAAGGTGGGAGATAGTTTTAGGATATTTCCTAGGGTTTGGGTCCTTTGTAGCCATTCAGACTATAATACTTCAGATTTTTAGTGTATATGGCCTTAATGTGCCCATGGTAGGAAGCTTTTGGGCAGTGCTTGTAATAAATTTGGTACTTGCATCAGGATCTTTAGCACTTGGAACTCTCTTATCTGCCTTTGCACGTAATGAATTTCAATTATTTCAATTTATCCCTATAGTAATAGTTCCACAAATTATGTTCAGTGGTATTTTTGATTTGAGAAACTCGCCTGTCTGGGCAAAGATATTATCAAAAATATTTCCTATGACTTATGGAGCAGAAGCATTAAAGGATGTTATGCTAAGGGGAAAGGGTCTAATAGACGTTAGATATGATGTACTAATTCTTATAGGCTATGCATTACTATTTCTTATATTAAACACCATAGCTCTTAAAAAGTATAGGAAGGCATAAATTTATAATTTATCATAAGCATAAAATAGCCCACACCTTACCATAAGATGTGGGCTTACTATTATTTATTTAAAGTAATCATAGTCCTATTATTTGATTTTCAAAATTAAATTTTGTATAAATATCACCAAAATATCTACTTGTTAATTTATTTACCAGTCATTTCAAAAATCGACAAAGTTATATTGCATCGTATAAATATAGCACATTTTTGCTTATTGTCTATATTTCCTTGTCGTTTCACATGTTATTACCTAGGATTTTTTCTATGATTAATTGATATATCTTGTTTTTGAACCAATGTTAATGAAAGATTTAATAATATGTTCTCTTTAATAGTATGAAAATTCATTTCTAAAGGAAATTTTTTACTAAAAGGTTTTCTATCAACAAGTGTATATGTTTCATAAATTTTCACCCTTTCTATTTTACAATTTATAGGTGTAATGTCACAATTGATATATTCATTACATTGAGTATTTTTTTCGTTTAAATATTCATTAAAATCATTATTGATATTTAAACAATCTGATGATATATAAATGGGTATATAATCTAGACCCTTTCCTTTTGAGAAAACTGGGCGAACCTTACAGTTGATTAAAGTGGTACATTTAAATGGTATATAGATTATAACGCATTCAGTATCTAGGTTAATTATGTTATCATAAACACCTTTTGCTATAGAAAAGTCTATTTTATTTCTAACAAAACCCTCTAAAAAAAGTTTTCCATTCAATGATGGAAAAATATCATCTTTTTCAAACATAGGTAGTAACTTACTACTAGTTAAATATACGTCCTTCTTCATATTTTTTATATCTAATGCAGCATTTTTCAATCTAAATGTTGATTCAATAGGAATATCTATATTTTTTTCAGCTATTATGATTGGTAGTGTTGATATTAAAGTTTCACAGTAATCATTATTTATATTTTCATGAATTTTATAAACATCATTGATAGTAATATTACTATCATCTTTTTTCTTTATACATTCAATATCATCTTTAATAATTACTTCTTGTGTTGAAAGTATGTATGTTGTCTCCAATTTATCTTTTGAATTTCTAGTCAAGCTTAACTTATTTACTTTTACATTATTTTCACGCTTAATATCTATTAAGCAGTTTTGCAATGCTTTATGGCTCATTTCACTATAATATAGTCGTTGTATTAGTTTTGAAATAATAAAGATCTTTTCCTTACTTAATCTATCACAAATAGGAATTATAAATTTCGAATCATCTTTAATAGTTACTTCCTGTATAGGTAGTATTAATTCTGAATCCTCTTCAATAATTACTTGCTCTATAGGTAGTATTAATTCTGAATCCTCTTCAATGATTACTTGCTCTATAGGTAGTATTAATTCTGAATCCTCTTCAATGA
>NZ_JAHLDM010000036.1:0-51385 GCF_018861295.1 Clostridium estertheticum
GCCAGCGTTCGTCCTGAGCCAGGATCAAACTCTCAATTTAAAAGTTTACACTTTTTTAGTTGAAATAATTAATCTGCGACAACTGTTAAGTCGTTTAATCAACCGTTAGGTTGCTTCGCAAGCTCATTACATACTTTTTAGTCTTACGACTAAAATATTACTTTTACTAAAGTAATTAACTGGTTAAAATAAAATATTATTTCATTTCTTTACCTATTTTTCTGTTTAATTTTCAAAGACCGATAAAAACTATATATATTCGTCACTAAGTGACTACTTTTTAAAGTATATCAGCTAAGTTTATTCATGTCAATACTTTTTTATTTTTATATACTAAGATATATATAGACAATAAAAAGAAGCTAGTGTTAGCTTCTTTTTATTATACCATATATATTTTATTGTTTTTAAATCCCTAATATAGCAACCACTTTTTCCTTATCAAATCCAACCATTTCTTGCCCATTAATATCTATTACTGGTACTGATCTATATCCTTTTTTTATAAGTGCTTTTTTTGCTTCCAAATTTTCAGAAATATTATGCTCTGTATATTCAATGTTATTTTCTTCGAAAAATTCCTTAGCTAAATGACAAAATCCGCAACTATTACTTGTATAAATTTCAACTTTGTTCATGTATAATCTCCCCTTAAGTTTTATTATTTCCAATTTAATTGTATACAATTAAATCTAATTTCATATTATCATTTTTCTCAAGTTAAGTCAATATTATTAATTCAAATTTTAAAGAATTGTTTAACTAGTATTCCTCTAACTTACTAATTTATTAAAATATTTTCTTTATTTTATATTTACATATATTTTATATAATATTATGATAGTCTTAACACTATACGTTAGTGACAAAATACTTTATAATTATTTTGTAGTTTAAAGAGCTTAAGCATAAATATTAGGAGGTAGCAACTAATGATTAATTTATTGGAAATAATAAATAAAGCTAAAATTGAACATAACTTAAGTAAACTAGAAATCATTGATCTTTTAAAAAGTAATGATATGGACCAAGAATTGTTTAATGCGGCAGACGAAGTTCGAAAAAAATATGTGAGTGACGATGTTCATCTTCGTGGTCTTATTGAATTTACCAATATATGCAAGAATAACTGCCTTTATTGTGGACTAAGGCGAGATAATAAAAATTTAGTTAAATATAGATTAACACATGAACAAATTTTAGACTTTGCAACTAAGGCTAAATCTTTTGGTTATAAAACCATTGTACTTCAAGGTGGAGAAGATGATTACTATACCGTGGACAAAATCATCAAAATAATAAAAGATATCAAGGCTTTGGGTTTAGCTCTAACTTTAAGTCTAGGTGAAAAAACTTATGATGAGTATAAAGCCTTTAAAGATGCTGGTGCAGATAGATATCTTTTAAGAATTGAGACAACTGATAAGAAACTTTATGAAGATTTAGATCCTGGCATGAGTCACGAGTACAGACTTAATTGTTTAAAGAACCTAAAAAAATTAGGTTATGAAGTAGGAACAGGCGTTATGGTTGGTCTTCCAAATCAAACCATAGAATCATATGCGGATGACATATTATTTTTCAAAGAAATTAATGCTGACATGTTAGGAATAGGTCCTTTCATTCCTAATGAAGATACACCACTTGCAAGTTGCCATGGTCGCGAGCTAATTATGTCCCTTAAAGTTATGGCCATAACACGGTTGCTTCTGCCAGACATTAACATACCGGCAACAACTGCTATGGAATCCTTAAATAAAAATGGAAGGCTGATGGCACTTCAAAGTGGTGCTAACGTAGTTATGCCTAATGTTACAGAAGGTGAATACAGAAAATATTATGCATTATACCCTGGTAAAATTTGTACTGGAGATACTCCCTCTCATTGTAGGGGATGCATAACCGGTAAAATTAACAGTATTGGAAGAAACGTTTCAACTAATTATGGATTTCGCGGAAATAAAAACAACAAATGATTTTATAACATAAAAAAGAGCCCTATAGGCTCTTTTCTTAACGAAAAGTATGTTTTGCTTCTTTAATTGGTTTATTATTAACTGCTTCACCTTGTGCATCCTTAATTCCCGGTTTATTATGTTTCTTGTTTAGATCATGTTGTATATTCATTTTTGTAGCTTTATTTGGCATTAAAAACTCCCCCTTTCTAATATTAGATTAACCTAGAAGGCTAATTTTTATTCTACACTTCTGCTATTTTGAAATTACCCATATTACAGTATAAATTTCTGTACTATTTCATCTAACTTAGCTACAATCTTCTCAAAGTTATCAGCAGTATTTGATATATCCTCCATAGCACTCGTTTGCTCCTCCATAGATGCAGATATCTCCTGAGTTGAAGCTGCAGATTCTTCAGACACTGCAGACATTCCTTCTATAGATAACAATACCTTGTCTTTATTTTTATCTACCTTGTTAATATTAGAAACCAAAGTGTCTATTTGAGTAATCATATTAATAATAGATCTTTCTATGATATTAAATGATTTTTGTGATAAATCCATAGATAAATTTGCTTCTTTATTAATATTTACTCCCTTATTTATATTCGTTGTTACATTACTGATTTCTCCTTGAACTTCACCAATCATATTTGTAATTTCATTTGTGGCTTCTTCAGTCTTTTCTGCTAGTTTTCTTACTTCATCAGCTACTACTGCAAATCCTTTTCCAGCTTCACCAGCTCTAGCAGCTTCAATTGCAGCATTTAATGCCAAAAGATTTGTTTGTTCCGCTACCTCTTTTATAGTATTTATAATTTTTCCGATAGAGTCTGATTTATTTTGAAGTGTAGATATATTTTCTACGACTTCTTCATTTAAATTGCTACTTTCCTTAAATTTTTCAGTAAGTGATTTCATAGATCTAAGTCCCTCAGCATTAACTAACTTAGTTTCATTAGAATAATCTTTTAATAACACAGAACTATTTACAGCAGTGCTAATTTCGAGTGTAAGACTTGTAAGTTCATTTGCACCATTTTGCGCATCTTGCACTTGATTTGTAGCTCCTTTTGCTAATTCTTCAATTGCTACAGATACAGCTTCTATAGATTGAACAGTTTCGTTTGTAACCAGTGCCATAGTTTTTGAATACTGAAGAACCTCTATGGAATTTTCCTTCAAATCAACGATTATTTCTCTTAGTGCACTTCGTAGATCAATGACAGACCTTGCAATAATACCTGTTTCATCTTTATATTTTAAAATCATTTCAAGATTTTCATCATATGACAAATCAAGTTTCGCTGTCTTATCCACAAGCTTGCTTATCTTTAAAATAGGATTTGATATTTTCTTACTAAAATAAAAGGATATAAATATCGATAATCCGATAACAGCAATTGCTAAAATTATAAAATTAGTTACACTATTTATAAAAGCTTTGAGTAGAGTAGCCTTTTCATTCCCAACAAATTTGTCAATGTCATCAACATAGTTTCCTGTCCCTATAACCCAATTAAAGTCTTTAAAAGCCTTACTGTATCCTCTCTTTGGAGATGCAACTCCTTCCCCTTTTTTAGCAAACCAATAATCTGTATATCCACCGTTCTCCTTTAAACCATTTGCAATAATTTCTTTAATCATGCTTTTACCTTTTACATCCTTTAAATCATATCTGTTTTTACCTTCAGATACACCCCCAAGAAGCACAACATTGTCTCCATCAACTGTATCTACCCAAAAATAACCACCATCGCCATATTTCATCTCACGTATTAAATCTGCGCCAAGCTTTTTAGCTTCTATCAAACTTATTTTTCCGGATTGATATTTTTTATCAATGCCTCCTAGCATTGTTATGACATTTTCAACTTGATATTTAATTTTTTCATCATAATCTTTCCTAACTGTAATATCAATTGTCGATATAGTGTTTTTACTCAAGACTGACATTCTGTATGTTGCAAATCCTCCAATTAAAAGTGCAGTTAATAATACAACTGAAATATTTAGAGCTATTATCTTAGTGCTTATTTTTTTCAACATAAATCACTCCATTCTCTTTAAGATTTTATCCATAATTTTCTTAATGTTCTGTGAAAATAACGGTTACATTGTTATCGTATCTTTTTTATAAATCTTAATACATATTTTAATAAATAATAATTTTATAATTAGATTAATATAAAAACTCCCTTAGTCATTATTAATTTCTACAATATAAACGAAAAGAACTGCTCAAATTAAGCAGTTCTTTTCGTTTATATTGTGTTGTCATATTTTTATATATCGTTATGAAGCAACTGCATTATTTTGCGTAACTCTACTGCAGAAATTTGTCCCGGTGCTGAACTCTTCTTAGCAGCAGCAAATGTTAGTGCTGAACCAAATAACTCACCTGATAATCTACTAATAATCCCTTTTCCCGCCATTGATATTGATATAATGGGACCATTAGCATATTTTTCATTCATAATACGAGTTGCATCTAAAAGCGTAAGCACATCCGCGGCGCAAGTAGGCATTACTGCAATTTTAGGAATATCTCCACCTAATTCTTGGGCCTTACATAACCTTGATATAATTTCTTCTTTTCCTGGTGTTTTTTCAAAATCATGATTAGATATAATAACAAATACGCCATTCTTATGAGCTATATTTACTAATCCTAATACATCTTTCTCATCACTTAATAACTCAACATCTATAACTTCAACAAGTTTTGACGTGATAATTGCTTTATTTAAAGCGAAATAGAATTCTGTAGTAACTTCTTTCTGTCCACCCTCTTTAGCTGTGCGAAAAGTAAATATAATTGGTTTTTCACCTAGAACTGCTCTAATGCCTTGTAATGCTTGTTTTACCTTATCTATATTTGCAACGTCTTTAAAAAAATCTACACGCCATTCTAACACATCAAAATCAATATCTTTTAAACTTTCAGCTTCCTCTAAAAGTTCTGAAATAGTTTCTCCTACCATAGGAATACAAATTTTAGGTATCCCCTCACCAATTGTAACTTTTTTAAGCTTAACTATTTTTTTCATTTGAGCACCCTTATTATTTATTTTATTTTTTTATATAAATTAGTCTCTGATTTTTTTTCTATTAAATCTGCAAATTTAGGTACAATAGAAGTAAAATGTATTGATGCGTTATGACTCTTAATTATATCCTCATTTTCCCACTCTTCAATGAATGTAAATATATTATTATCATTAGTATCTTGATATAAAGTATAAGATACATTTCCTTTTTCTTTTCTGCTTTCATTAATAAGTTTTTCTGCTAAGTTTTTAAATTCCTCTGTTTTCCCCTGCTTTATTGAATTTTTTGCAACTATAGTAATCATATAATTTCTCCTTCTTATAATTTATTTAATAAACCTTTATATTACAAAATTATAATACTTGTCCCCTTTTTTTACCGTTTCTACAAAGATGCTATAACGTTATAAACTCCATGGTCATTATTACTTTCTGCAATAAATTTCGCATGTTTTTTCACATCTTCAGGTGCATTTTTCATTGCATAACTGTAATGAGCAGCTTTAAACATAGCCAAATCATTATAATAATCACCAAAAACCATTGTGTTTTTTTGATCTATTTCAAATTTTTCTTGAAGTATTTTTATAGCGCTTCCTTTGCTTATACCTTTATTCATTATATCTATCCACTTATCCCCAGATACAACAAATTCAAGTTTCTCATGCAATTTTTCTTTTAGAAGATTTACTATGGATAGATTTACTCCGCCGGCCATATAATAAGTAATCTTATATATGGGACTTTTTAATTTACTAAATGATTCTAGTTTTACAACAGGAACATCAACCGCTGTAAGTTCATTAAAAATAACTTCTGATGGATTTACTATAAAGGCCTCATTTTCTCCAGCTAAAAAGACTTCTTCTCCGAGCTTTGGGTTTAGATTTATTACGTGTTCTATTTCTTCTTTAGCAATATTATTTGAATATATGGTCTTTCCTTTGTTATTATACTTAACAAGAGCCCCATTATGAGCAATAAATATCATATCTGTATTTACCTTTTTAAAATTTACGCTTAGTTGTGAATAAAATCTACCACTTGCTGCTGCAAATTTTATATCCTTCTTGTTTAAATCACGTATCAAATCAAATATTTTTTCATCTATATTCCCTTTATCATTTAATAATGTACCATCCATATCAGTTGCAATGAGTTTTATGATAAGTATTTCCCTCCCTTATAATGTTAAACAAGCACATTTAAGAACAAATTTTATTTACTAGTAAAAATGAGCTATAAATGAATTAATATCCATTTATTGCCCATAAATTTGTTTCAATTTCATTAAAATATACTTAAATTATACCATTACTTTGCATATATTGTTTGTAAATTCTACTGGATCACTAATTGGTAATCCCTCAATTAGTAGAGCCTGATTATACAATATATTAGTATATAAATCTAATTTATCTTTGTCAGTGTCAAAGCAACCTTTAAGTACTTTAAACATATCATTATTTATATTTATTTCAAGCACCTTGTCTGCTTTAACATTTTCATTGTTAGGCATAGAATTTAATGTTTTTTCCATTTCTATTGTGAGTTCACCATCGTTTGATAAACACACTGGGTAATTTTTAAGTCTTTTTGATGCACGAACATCCTTAACCTTACCAGACAAAGTAGTTTTCATATATTCGAACAGCTCTTTATTTTCCTTATCATCAGCAATAGATGGTTTTTCCTTTTCTTCAACATCTATTCCTAAATCACCACTTGATACAGATTTAAATTCTTTTTCTTTGTATTTAGATATCATTTTAACAGCAAATTCGTCTACCTCATCCGTGAAGTATAAAATTTCGAACCCTTTATCTGATACCATTTCTATTTGTGGTAATTTCTCAATCCTATCGTTCGTTTCACCTGAAGCATAATAGATATATTTTTGGTCTTCTGGCATTCTAGAAACATACTCATCTAAAGTAACGTTCTTTTTCTCCTTTGATGAATAAAACAGTAACAAATCTTGCAAAGTGTCTTTATTACTACCATAATCGGAGTAAATACCGTACTTTAATTGTCTTCCAAATGATTTGTAAAATATTTCATATTTTTCTCTTTCATTTTTAAGTAAAGTATCTAACTCACTTTTTATTTTACTTTTAATGTTTTTAGCTATTAATTGAAGTTGTCTATCATGTTGTAATACTTCTCTTGATATGTTAAGTGATAAGTCCTCTGAATCTACTATTCCTTTTACAAAACTAAAATAGTCAGGTAATAAGTCTGCACACTTGTTCATAATTAAGACACCGTTTGAGTAAAGCTCTAAGCCTTTTTCATATTCTTTTGTGTAGAAATCATATGGTGTTTTTTCTGGAATATATAAAATAGAATTATAACTTATAACGCCATCCACACTTATATGAATGTGCTTTAATGGTTTATCAAAACCATAATGTTTTTCAGAATAAAAATTATTATAATCTTCATCAGTTAATTCGCTTTTATTCTTTCTCCATAAAGGAACCATACTGTTTACAGTCTTTTCCTCAACGAAATCCTCGTATTCTGTTTCACTACCTTCTTTAAGTTTTGAATTACTTACATTCATTTTAATTGGGTACCTAATGAAATCTGAATATTTCTTTATGATAGATTTCAATCCATTTTCATCAAGAAATTCATCAAAATTATCATCTTCTGTGTTCTCTTTTATTTTAAGTGTAATTTCTGTACCAACAGAATTTTTATCGCAAGGTTCTATAGTATACCCATCTGCACCTGTAGATTCCCACTTATAAGCTTTATCGCTACCAAATGCTTTACTTATAACAGTAATATTATCAGCTACCATAAATGCAGAATAAAATCCTACACCAAATTGTCCAATTATATCATAACCATCTTTTATTTCATTTTCTTTTTTAAATGCTAAAGATCCACTTTTAGCTATAACACCTAAATTATCAGTTAGCTCTTTTTCGGTCATTCCAATCCCAGTGTCAGAAATTTTTACTATTCTATTTTCTTTTTCACTCGCTATAGTAATGTAGTATTTATCTTTCTCAAAAGTTAATGTATCATCCGCTAATGTCTTATAATAAATTTTATCAATAGCATCACTAGCATTAGAGACAAGTTCTCTTAAAAATATATCTCTATGAGTATATATTGAGTTTACCATCATATCTAGGATTCTCTTAGATTCTGTTTTAAATTGCTTTTTTTCCATTTAAAATTTCCCCTTTCGTACCAAATCTTTTTAATTTTATATTTTGTTAGCACTCTATGCTTCTGAGTGCTAAGGATAGTTCTAAAATACACCTTTTTTTATGATTTGTCAATGTTTCACTCTACTATTTCTATTATTTAAAGAGTTAAATCTAATACCAACATAATTTTACTCTGCTGGTATTAGTAAGTCTTTCTGAACTATATGATTAATTAACCACTCATTTAAAAAAGTTAATATTTTCATTATAGCTTCATCTTGATTATCATCAATCTCACTTAAATTAACCTCATTTATTTTTTTGATGAAAAATGCATGGTCTATTTTTTGTGTAAATAATCTTTTATAATTTATGCTAATCATATACTCTTCTTCCGCATTAAAATGATATATTGTATATGCTTTTAATTCTTCAATTACCGCTACTATTTTATCATATTTATCTGTATCATATTTATCTATTAATAATTGGTAAGCTCTTTCCCCTATTTCAAACAATTTTTCATGCTCTACATTTATTTTAGGAATTTTTGTCATATATTTTTCCTTCATCTCAAACATTAATTAATTTCCCCCTCAAATTTGATATTACAACTTGTCTTTCACACTAAAATTAAATTCATATATCTATATTACTTTGTTTTAATTTATTTTACAAGAATAATTTCCCTAATATTCTATTTATATACCATTGTTTTTTTATTCTACATTACCTCATTAAAGCATATTACTTTTTTTCTACTTCACCTTTCAAAAAAGCTCTTCTCCTACGGTACTCAATAATAGGCATATCTCTTTGAATAAGATTTTCATTTTATTTCCCATATAATTATTAGATTGATACTTTTTGTTTTCAAATAATTATTATCAATTAAATAATATCATATTTTATTAACTTAATAAAGACATTTTAATTTAATTAAATTATAAAGTATTAGTTGACAAGCGTTAATTAACACTGTATTATGTTAAATAATATCAATGAGCAGAAATAGTAGATAAGGGAATTTAGTTTAAGCGAACCTGGATTAGTGAAAGCTGGGTACTGTAGCCGTTATTGAATGGGTCTGTGAGATGTGATGCGAACTAGTAGTAGCATTAACCGGAGTGTCTACCGTTACATGGACAGGGCAATCGAGAAATCTGTGCCTGACAAAGATAATTATTTAGGTGGTATAACGAAATTTTGCATTTCGTCCTTTAGTGGGATGAAGTGTTTTTATTTTTTTATAACTAAATAACTAATATGGGTGGCACCGCGGTCACTTCGTCCCATTATACGGATGAAGTGTTTTTTATTGTACAAAAAAATAAAGGGGTGGTTATAATATGGTTAATTTAACTCAGAAAGAATTTGAAGATAAAAAATCTTTAAACGTAATTTTTCCAATGTTTATTAAAATTAATGGTGATGAACTTACACCAGTAAATATTTACTACAAACTAAAAGGTAAATATAAATTTTTACTAGAAAGCGCTTCATCCTCAAAAGAGGAATCAAGGTATTCCTTTCTTGGCAGTAGTCCCTATATGATATTAAGCAGCTACGGTAAAAATATAACGATAACAAAAGAAAATGAAGTTAAAAATAAAACAGGTAAGATATTAGATTTTGCAGAGGGTCACTTACTTAAGCAATACGATAGGAATGATTTAGAACTGCCTTTCATTGGAGGTGCAATCGGATATATTGGTTATGATGTAGTACGACAATATGAGAATTTACCCGATAATAATCCAGACGAATTAAATTTACCAGAGACATGTTTACTTTTTTATAAAGAATTTATATGTTTTGATCATTTTAAAAATACATTAATGTTAATTCATAATGTGTTTCCAGAGGAAGATGAAGATTACGATACTGTTTTAAATAAGCTAAATACTATGAAATCAATGGTAAGTTGCGAGAACGTACATCATAAATTAATTGAAAATTCACAAAATAAAGAATTAATTTCTAATTATAAAAAAGAGGATTTTTGTAAACTTGTTGATAAAGCAAAAAATTATATAACATCAGGTGATATTTTTCAAGTAGTCTTATCTCAAAGATTTAAGGTTGAAAATAGCATGGATCCCTTTGAAGTATATAGGAAACTACGCCGTAGCAACCCGTCACCTTATATGTTTTATATAGATTTCGAAGATTTTAAGTTAGCTGGTGCATCACCTGAGAGTTTAGTTAAAGTTAAAGGTAACGTGGTAATGACTAATCCTATTGCCGGCTCAAGGCCAAGGGGTAAAACCGCAAAAGAAGATGAGTTATTAAAAGAAGAATTGTTAAATGATGAGAAAGAACTTGCAGAACATTTAATGCTAGTTGATCTTGGTAGAAATGATATAGGGAAAATAAGTGAATTTGGATCTGTAAAGCTAGATAAATTTATGGAGGTCGAAGCCTTCTCTCACATAATGCACATATGTTCAAAGGTTTCAGGCACTTTAAAAAATGAATTAAATTGCTTTGATGCTCTTAAATCTTGTTTACCTGTAGGAACAGTCTCCGGGGCCCCTAAGATAAGAGCAATGGAAATTATTGATGAACTAGAGAATACAAGACGTGGTATATATTCAGGCGCCATTGGTTATTTTTCATATGGTGGTGACATGGATACTTGCATAGCCATAAGAACAATAGTATTTAAGGATGATTTTGCTTATGTTCAAGGTGGTGCAGGAATAGTTTATGACTCTGTGCCAGAGACAGAATACACCGAAACCTTAAATAAAACTATGGCTTTAATGGAGGTATTGTAATGATTCTAATAATTGATAATTACGATTCCTTTACTTATAATTTATATCAATATGTAGGAGAATTGTATAAAGACGTAAAAGTTTTAAGAAATGACGAATTTACCATAGAAGAATTAAAAAAGCTACCGCTAGAAGGCATTATTATTTCTCCTGGACCAGGAAGACCAGAAAATGCAGGTTTAAGTGTTGAAGTAATAAGAGCTTTTGAAGGCACTATACCTATTATGGGCATATGTTTAGGACATCAAGCTATAGGTTATGCCTATGGATCAAAAGTTATAAAGGCACCGGAAATAATGCATGGGAAAACATCTATTATTAGCCATAATAGAAAAGAATTGTTTAATGGTTTAAAAGACAATCTAAAAATAATGAGATATCATTCTTTAATTGTTGAGAAATCTACCTTGTCAAAAGATTTAGAAATTACTGCCCAAACAAAAGATGGATTAATAATGGCAATAATGCATAATAATTTCCAGACATATGGGCTTCAGTTTCATCCCGAATCTATATTTAGTGAAGGAGGAAAAGAAATAATTAAAAATTTCGTGGAGGTGATTTGTAATGTTAAAGATGATGTTAAGTAAAATTATACAAAATCAAAATTTAACGCAGAAAGAAGCTTATGATTTTATGAATGGGATAATGAAGGGAGAAGTAACTCAGGCTCAAATAGGAGGATTCCTTGTTGGTTTAAGGATGAAAGGTGAGACAATTGATGAAATTACAGGTTGTGCAAAAGCTATGAGGGATAACGCAAAACATGTAAATCTAATTAGCAATTATGCTATTGACACCTGTGGCACTGGTGGTGACGGAGGTAAAACTTTTAATATATCTACTGCCAGCGCTATAATAACATCTGCTGGAGGAGTAAAAGTTGCTAAACATGGTAATCGTGCAGTCTCTAGTCAAAGTGGAAGTGCAGATGTACTTACCGAGCTTGGGATCAATATAAATATAGACCCAAGTCTTGCTGCAAACTTAATTGAGGAAAAAGGTATGGCTTTTCTATTTGCTCAAAACTACCACTCAGCTATGAAAAATGCAGCATCACCAAGGCGTGAAATAGGAACTAGAACTATTTTTAATATCTTAGGACCATTAACAAATCCAGCTTTTGTCCGTGGACAGACCCTTGGTATTTTCAGTAAAGACCTAACGAACCCAGTTGCCAAGGTTTTAAGAAATCTTGGATCAGAGAGAGCTCTTGTAGTTCATGGCGAGGATGGACTTGATGAAATAACCACTACAGGTTTTACTTATGTCAGTGAATTAAAAAATGGAATTGTAACTGATTATAAAATATACCCAGAAGATCTTGGTATTAAAAGAACAATCCTTAAGAATATTGTTGGAGGAAGCGCTAAGGATAATGCAGCTATTATTTTCAATGTTTTAAAAGGAGAAAAGGGTCCTCAAAGAGATATTGTAGTAATAAACACAGCTGCAGCTTTATATATTGGCAAAAAGTGTGAAACTATAAAAGAAGGAGTATTACTCGCTAAAGAATTAATTGACTCAGGTAAAGCCCTAAAGAAGCTTGAGGAGCTTAGATTATCATGAATATATTAGATGAAATAGTTAAAAACAAAATACTTCAAATTGAGAATGAAAAAATTCAAAAACCATTAGAAAGTTTAACTAATATAGAGCACAGAGTAATAAGAAATTTTGGAAAAGCACTTAGTAAAAATGGCCTATCTATTATAGCTGAAGTTAAAAAAGCTTCTCCATCCAAGGGCCTTATTGATCCAAATTTTGATCCTATTAAAACAGCTTTAAACTATGAAAAATATGGTGTTGACGCTATCTCCGTTCTTACTGAGAAAAAGTATTTCTTAGGAGATGATAAAAATATAGGATTGGTTAAAAAAAATACATCTATGCCCATATTAAGGAAAGATTTTATTATAGATAAATATCAAATATATCAATCTATTGCTCTTGGTGCTGATGCTATTTTATTAATCGCTGCTGTTCTTAAGGATAAACTTAAATCTTATTTTGAACTTGCAACCTCTTTAGGTCTTCATTGTTTGGTAGAGGTCCATAATAGCTTTGAAATAGAACTTGCCCTTGAATGTGGCTCAAAAATAATAGGTATAAACAATAGGGATCTAAGTAATTTCCATGTTGATATTCACACTACTGAGAAACTAATGAAGTATATACCAAATGATAAAATTGTAGTGTCTGAGAGCGGAATAAGTTCAATAGGTGATGTTTTGTATTTAAAATCAATCGGAGCAAGCGCAGTACTTATCGGGGAGTCCTTTATGAGAAGCCCTGATAGTGTTGAAACCTTCCTTAATGCCTGCCATGACTAAAATTAAAATTTGCGGAATTAGAAGACCTTGCGACATAGAGTATCTTAATGATTTGCTACCAGAATATGTTGGATTTGTTTTTGCTAAAAGCAAACGTCAAGTAGACTGCGAGCATGCATGTAAATTAATCGAAAATTTGAGTGAAGGCATTCAAAAAGTTGGCGTTTTTGTTGATGAAGATCCATCGGTTGTGATATATATTGCAGAAAAATTGCATCTTGATGTTCTCCAGTTTCATGGTCACGAAAACCAAGAATATATAAATAAGTTTAAAGGATATGAAATTTGGAAAGCACTTAAAATTAATAATCTTGAAAGTATTTCCGAAATAAGCAACTATAAATGTGCAAAATTTCTTTTAGATAATAGTACTTCCGGTTCCGGAGAAAGCTTTAATTGGAACCTTGCTTATAAAAAAGTTGATGGGAACACCATTATGCTCGCTGGTGGATTAACTAGTGAAAATGTTAAGCAAGGGATTACAACATTAAACCCTTATGGGGTTGATGTATCAAGCGGAGTAGAAACAGATGGATTTAAAGATTATGAAAAAATAAAAGAGTTTATTAAGAAAGTGAGGAATTTATAATGAAAGGTAGATTTGGAGAATACGGTGGTCAATATGCCCCCGAAACAGTAATGAATGCAATTATAATACTAGAGGAAGAATATGAAAAAGCTAAAGTGGATCCTGAGTTCATAGCTAAATACAAATATTATCTTAAGAACTATGCTGGTCGTGAAACTCCATTATATTATGCAGAGCATCTCACAAAAAAGTTGGGTGGAGCAAAAATATATTTAAAGAGAGAAGATTTAAATCATACAGGAGCTCATAAAATTAATAATGCACTAGGACAGATACTACTTGCAATAAGAATGGGAAAGAAACGAATAATAGCCGAAACCGGAGCAGGCCAACATGGGGTTGCAACAGCTACTGTAGCTGCAATGTTTGGACTTGAGTGTGAAGTATTCATGGGCGAGGAAGATATACAAAGACAATCTCTAAATGTATTTAAAATGAAGATGTTAGGAGCTAAGGTAACTCCTGTTACTACTGGCACAGGCACCTTAAAAGATGCTGTTAATGAGGCTATGAAAAATTGGGTCAGTAATGTGGAAGATACTTTTTATGTTATAGGATCTACCATGGGATTACATCCATATCCAACAATGGTTCGTGACTTCCAAAGGGTTATTGGAGATGAAGCTAGAAGGCAGATATTAGATTCCGAGGATAGATTACCTGATTATATAATAGCATGCGTTGGTGGAGGGAGTAATGCTATGGGCATATTCTACCCTTTCATCGAAGATAAAGATGTAAAACTTATTGGAGTTGAAGCAGCTGGCAAAGGGCTAAATACAGATCAACATGCCGCAACTATCACTAAGGGTACTGTAGGTATAATCCACGGAATGAAAACATATGTACTTCAAGATGAGGACGGTCAAATAATGCCTGTTTATTCAATATCCGCAGGTCTTGATTATCCTGGAATAGGACCTGAACATGCTCATCTTCATGATATACATCGTGCTCAATATTTTAGTGCTACAGATGACGAGGCCGTAAATGCATTTATGGAACTTACAAAAATTGAAGGAATAATTCCTGCTATAGAAAGTTCTCATGCAGTTGCCTATGCAATGAAACTAGCACCAACACTTCCAAAAGATAAAATAATTATTATTAATCTTTCAGGACGTGGCGACAAAGATATAAATACAATTGCGCAAATTATGGGGGTAAAGTTATGAATAGAATAGTTGAGAAATTTAATTATCTTAAATCAAAAAACGAAAAAGCATTTATACCTTTTATAACTGGTGGAGATCCAGATTTAGATACCACCTTAGAATTAGTTCTAACTCTTGAAAAAGCTGGTGCTGATATAATAGAGATTGGTGTTCCCTATTCCGATCCTATGGCAGATGGGCCAGTAATACAGGCCTCCTCTACAAGATCATTAGCTAATGGTACTAAAATAAAATCTATTATGGATAAAGTTTGTCAAATAAGAGAAAAAACACAAATTCCACTAGTATATTTACTTTATTATAATTCAATATTTAAATATGGTGATATTGAGTTTTTTAAAAAATGCAAGGAAGTTGGCATTGATGGATTGATAATTCCAGATCTTCCACTTGAAGAAAGGGCCGAAGTAATAAAAATCGCAGATAAATATGATGTATGCATAATACCTATGGTTGCTCCAACATCGAAATCAAGAATAAAAGCTATAACTAATCTTGGAAAAGGTTTTGTATATTGTGTCTCCGTAAACGGGGTTACAGGAACAAGGCAAAAACTTAATACAGATATTAAGGAGTATATGGATTTAGTTTCTGCGTATACGGATATGCCTAAAGGACTTGGTTTTGGAATATCAAATGCTGAAATGGCAAAAGCATACGCCCCTTATTGTGAAGCCATTATTGTTGGAAGTGCAATAATTAAATTGGTTGCTGAGGGTGGTTCGCGAAAGGAAATATTAAAAAGAGTATACGATTTTGCACTAGGTATAAAAAATGCAATAAATTAAACAAGATGTAATTCATATTCAGCCGGTTCGCTAGCCTTCCTTCCAGGAAGTCTAACGAGAATTTTATATTGGCAAAATAAGAATTTCTAAATCAAATTACAATGTTCCTGCACTTCTTATTTCAAGTCACTATAGAGAAAATTTATACTATTATGCATCTAATAATATCTGAATACTAAAAAGCTGTTGAATCTCAACAGCTTTTTAGTTTGATTTATTAAATTAATGATTCTTTAGCTATGGAAATTATTGTATTCACTATAATAATGACTACACACTTTTGTTATAGATTTGTATAATACTATTTACTACATCGTTTATTTCCCTAATATTCATTACCTCATAATCGCAATATTTTTTATAAAGTGGTCCTCTCTCCTCAAACAATTTAGATATTCTACCTGGATCCTTTGCAAGTAAGGGGCGCCCCTCAATATTTATATCAGATATTATATTTTCAATTGGACGATTGATGTAAATAATGATGCCATTTCTCTTAAGATTTAATATATTTTCATATCTTTTAATTACTCCACCACCAGTTGAAATAACTACATGATTTTTTTTCGATAAGTCCCTAACTGCAATAGATTCTATATCTCTAAATACTTCTTCACCATTTTTAAATATTTCAGTAATGGAACGGCTTGTACTAGATTCAATAAAAACATCTACATCTATGAAGTCCATCTCTATTTTCTCTGCAAGTATTTCTCCAATTTCACTTTTACCACAACCGGGCATTCCAATCAGAACTATATTTTTCATATTCTAATTCTCTACTCCTCTACCTAATTCTTCATAAATTTCATCAATTGTTTCCTTTGGAATTTTAATATTATTCCATATTTCCTGAGCACAAGTTGCCTGACCAACAAGCATATAAAGACCATTAACTGCTTTTAAACCCGCCTCTTTCGCATACTTTAGAAATAGAGTTTCTTTAGGATTGTAGATCATATCCACGGCACTTGTAAATTTACCAATATATTTTTTTTCAATAGGTGAATTGTTTAGGTTAGGGTACATTCCAAGTGGTGTACAGTTTATCGCAATGCTCGGCTCTTTAATTTCCTGAATTTCATCATAAGAAATCACTCTGCAAGAGTTAAAGCTACTATTTTCCTTAAGCTTTGATACATTTCTTGTCACTACAGTAATTTCACTGATTCCATTATTTAAAAGGTAATTCACCATAGCAACTGCTACCCCGCCATTACCAAATATCGTTGCTTTTTTATTTTCCACTTGTATATCATTTTTATTAAATAACATTCCAATTCCAAAGTAATCTGTATTATACCCAATAGTTTTACCATTTTCAAACTTTATGGTGTTTACAGCTCCGATTGCTTTTGCCTCTGCACTAACCTCATCAAGGAATTCCATAATTTTAATTTTATAAGGAATGGTTACATTAATACCTCTTGGTTTAATAACCTTAAACCCTTCCATAACCGCTTTAAGATCTTTTTTTTCTACTTCAAACAAATGATAATAACCCTTCATTCCTAATTTATTAAAGATTTTTGAATGTATTTGCGGAGAAACACTATGTGATAGTTTTTCTCCAAGTAGACCATATAACTCTGACATAACTTCCCCTCATTTCTTTAATAGCAATTATTAAATATTGATTATATCACTTCTATAATTACCCAATATCTTAAAATAACGACTATTCTTTTTTATTAGTTCAATTGTATTTATACTTTTATTTTCGTTAATATTTCCCTGGAAATCAATGTAAAAAAAGTATTCCCATGGTTTATCTTTAATTGGTCTAGATTCAATTTTCATAAGATTTATATCATTTTCTGCAAAATGCTTTAAGACATGATACAGCGAACCTGCCTTGTGGGTAGTTGATAAAACTAAACTTGTTTTATTGCTTTTCGTATTTGACTCCATCTCTTTGCCAATGACAACAAATCTAGTCATATTTGTTGCATTTGAATTTACATTTTTTTGTAGTATTTCAAGGTTATATATCTCTGCTGCTTTAGTGCTAGCTATCGCAGCTAGAGTTTTATCGTTTTTATTTTTAACTAATTCTGCACTTTTAGCAGTACTCTTATAAGGAACCAATTTCCACTGTTTATATCCTTTTAAAAATTCCATGCTTTGCTCAAGTCCTTGCGGATGGGAATAAACCTCTTTAATATTATCTAATGTTGAACCTTTAATTCCCATTAAATTCTGACTTATTTTCAGATATTTTTCTCCTGTTATATAAAAATCATATTTATTAAGAAGGTCATAAACCTCAGATATTGCACCAGTTGAAGAATTCTCTATAGGAATAACCCCATAATTTATTTTTCCATATTTAAGATCTAAAAATATATCTTCAAACTCACTTATTTCTTTTGTGTCCACCTTTTCTCCAAAATACTCTTTTAATGCCTGTTCGCTAAATGAACCTGTAACACCATAAAAACCAACAGTCAAATTCTTATCAGCAGGTAAAACTTGACTTTTATTTAAAGTTTTATCTTGAAACCCTCTACTTATTTCCATAACTGATTTAAAAAACTCTTCTACCTCTGAGTATAAATCCTTATTTTTAACAATGTCTAAATTTTTCTTTATAACTGCTTCTTCACGTCCTTGATTTAAAATGGCAATATCATTTGCCTTCTTATACTCAGCTACCTTTAAAACTGTTTCCATACGCTTTTCAAATAATGATACAAGACTAGCGTCAATTTCATCAATTTTATTTCTTAAATCATCTAAATTATCCATTAGAACACCTTCCTCCTATATAAAATCTAAAATACTCATTGCTGCGCAAGCTTCAATTACTGGCAGTGCTCTTAAAACTATACAAGGATCATGTCTACCTATAACCGATATTTCTGAATTTTCACCAGTTGCCATATCAATAGTATTTTGAGTTTTTGCAATTGAAGGTGTAGGTTTCATTGCAACTCTAAAAATCACAGGCATTCCATTAGATATTCCCCCATTTATTCCACCATTGTTGTTTGTTTTAGTAAGTACCTTTTCTTTATATATATAAGGAACATCATTAGCCTTGCTTCCTCTGATTTTTGTTATTTCAAATCCCATTCCAAATTCCACACCCTTTACTGCAGGTACAGAAAATAACAATTGTGCTAAATTACTTTCTAGCGAATCAAAGAATGGTTCTCCTAATCCGCAAGGCAGATTTAATATAGAGCCTTCGATTATCCCTCCAACTGAATCAGTCTCTTCCTTAGCTTTTAATATAATATTCTTCATTTCTTTCCCTTTTAAATCATCAAGCACAGGAAAATCTTTTCTTAGAACATCTGCTAACGTCTGTATTTTTAAATTAACACCATCAAAATAGTTGTCAAACACATTCCCAATACTTAAAATATGACTTCCTATTACAATTCCCTTATCAAAAAGTATTTGTTTTGCGACCGCCCCTGCAAAAACAAGTGGCGCTGTAATTCTTCCTGAGAAATGACCTCCACCTCTGTAATCATTAAAACCTGAATACTTAACTTTTCCGGTGAAATCTGCATGACCTGGCCTTGCTAAATTTTTTAACTTGTCATAATCTTTTGAATTTTGATTTTCGTTAAAAATAACGCCACAAAGAGGTGTCCCTGTGGTATAACCATTAAAATATCCACTTAATATTTCAACTTTGTCTCCTTCTTTTCTTTTAGTTGAAAATTCATCACGTCCTGGTGCCCTTCTTTGCATTTCACCATTTATAAAATCCATATCAAGCTTAATGCCTGGTGGTAATCCATCAATAGTTATTCCTATTCCTCTACCATGAGATTCTCCAAATATAGAATACTTAACTTTTTTACCCCATTGTCCGCTCATTAACTTTCCCTCCTAGGCTCTTAAAATCTTCATAAAAATCTGGATATGATTTTTTTACGGCTCCGCTATCTTCAATTGTAAGCTCCTCGCTGCATCTAATTGAAGCAATTGCCATGGCCATAGCTATTCTATGATCATTCCAACTACTTACAACCCCGCCGCAAAGATTTGGCTTACCATGAATTATCAGTGAATCCTCTTTTTCTATAATTTCTGCACCAATTTTATTTAGCTCTGTTGCCATAGCCTTTAATCTATCCGATTCCTTTATTCTAACTCTACCTGCATTAATAATCTCCGTTGTTCCCTCACTTAATGCAGCAAGAACAGCAACTATTGGTACAAGGTCAGGACATTGAGATGCATCAACAATAGTCCCTTTTAAATTTGATTTTGATGCCTTTAAAATACCATCTTTAATAGTAATATTTCCGCCCATCTTTTTAATTATATCTACAATTACTTTATCTCCTTGAAGAGATTCCATATTTAAATCCATACACTGCACTTCTCCGCCTAATACACCCGCAGCAAGATAAAACGCTGCTTGAGAAAAATCACCTTCAACTCTGTAATCTCTCTTTTTGTATTGTTGATTACCCTTTATCTTGAATTCTCTATAATTATTATTTTCTATTTTTACACCAAATTTAGAAAGTACATCTAAAGTTAGATCTATATATCCAATAGATTCCATTTTAGTAGTAATCTTAATTATTGAATCCCCGTGTAATAAAGGAAGCGAATAAATAAGTCCAGTAATAAACTGAGAACTTACATCCCCTCTAAGTTCGAAAACACCAGGTTCAAGGCTCCCTTCTACCGTTAAGGGCAGATTACCGTTATTTGTAGTGTAATTTATGTTCTGCTTATCAAAAATATCATAATATGGTTTAAGTGTTCTTTGTACTAGTTTAGACTTACCATTAAATACTATTTTTTCTCCAGTCAGCATCGCTATAGGAATTAAGAACCTTAAAGTTGATCCGCTTTCATTACATTGTAGTTCATTATTTAGATTTTCACTAAGTTTAAAGGTCGGCTTACCTTTTCCACATACTTTAATGTTACTTGGTAATTTTTTAATATCAACTCCAAGTTTCTCCATTATTTCGCAAGTGGCTATTATATCCTCAGACATACTAATATTATCAATAGAACATTCTCCATTACTTAATCCTGCTGCTATAACTGCTCTATGAGATAATGATTTTGACGGTGGAATTTTCACTTTTCCATTTAAATAAGAAGGTTTAATTATAACTGATTTCATTTTTCAGCACCCCAATTCAATATAATAAATCATTTTATGATTTTATGAAGATAATTCTCTATCTTAGTTTTATCAATTTTTTCAATAAAGCTATTTCCGATGGATTCTATTAATATTAAATTCATGGCTCCCCCAATATTTTTCTTATCATGACTAATAGTTTCAATTATAGCTTGAGTTCTTATTTCAGGCAACTCCCATGGCAGATTATACTTAATTAAAATATCTTTTATAGCAATAGAGGACCCTATCTTAGTTAATCCTAGTTCTTCTGAGAGTTTAGTTATAGAATACATCCCCATTGCTACTGCCTCTCCATGTGAATACTTCGTAAAATTAAAGAACTGCTCAATTGCGTGCCCAATGGTATGACCATAATTTAATAACATTCTTTCTCCTGTATCCTTCTCATCTAATTCAACAATATTTGATTTAATAGAGCAACAAGTATATATAATTTTATCTATTTCTCTCAAAAGGGCTTCTTTATTTTCATATTTCATTAAGGTATTAAATAACTCACTATCTTTGATAGCCCCATATTTTATAACTTCACCCATACCATCATTTAAATACTTATCATTAAGTGTTCTAAGAAGTAATGGATCGATAAAAACTGCCTTAGGCATATAAAAACTTCCCACTAGATTCTTACCACGCGGCAAATCTACTGCCACCTTCCCTCCTACACTACTATCCACCTGTGCAAGTAGTGTGGTTGGAATTTGTATAAGGGAAATACCTCTTAAGAAAGTTGAGGCTGCAAAACCAGCCATATCACCAACCACTCCACCACCTAATGCAATAATAATATCTCCTCTATTTATTTTAAAATCTAAGAGTTTATCATACACCTCAAGCAGAGTTTTAAATGACTTGCTTTCTTCTCCTGCTTTTACCACAATTTTAAAAGTTTCAAAACCTGACTCCTTTAATGAGTTAATGGTCTTTTGCCCATAAAACTCGTTAACATTATCATCTGTTACAATAGCAATTCTTTTTCCTTCATATATCTTCTTAATTTCTACTCCAATTTCACCTAACAATCCATTTTTAATATATATTGGATAACTTCCGCTGGAAGCCTTAACTTCTATATTAAACATCTTTAACAATCTCCTCTCTTTTCTTTGTTGCATCTTCAAACCTTTTTTTAAGAAAAACATCATCATTATTTATTATTGCGGTTTTTATTTCTTTTATGTTTTTTTCAAAATCTTCAATCTTACTAATTATATTTTCCTTATTATATAAGAGTAATTCAGGCCATAATTCACCATTTATAGTAGCAACTCTAGTCGTGTCCCTAAAGCTTCCTCCAATGAACTTAGATGTCCCTTTAATTAAACTATTACAATCGATTAAAGAAACAGCTATAATATGTGGTAACTGACTCGTATAAGAAATTATATCATCATGCTCTTTCGGGGTAAGATACACTACTCTTTTGCAACCCATACCCTTAGCAATAGTCCCTACTAAATTTATATTTTCTTCTTTGTTTCCATTAATCGGGGTTATAATGTAATTTGCATTTTTAAACATATCCTTTGATGCAGCCTTAAGCCCTGATTCTTCTTTTCCTGCCATAGGATGTCCACCTATAAAATCTAAATCTTTCCTAAGTACAGGCATAATTTCATGTATTAAATTGCTCTTAATTCCAGCAGTATCAGTAATAACTGCATCACTTTTAAATAAATCCATATTGCTTTTTACAAAATTTATAGTCTTTTGAGGATAAACTGCAAGTATAACAATATCTGAATTACTAAGTGGTATTTCTGGACTTAAATATCCCTTATCAATGATATTCATTTCCTCCGCCACTCTTAGCGTTTCTTTATCAATGTCAATAGCCCAAATGTTTTTAGGATTTAATTTTCTTAGTGCCATGGCAAAGGAACCCCCTATAAGTCCTAAGCCTACAATTGTAATATTAAAGTCAGTACAATCCAAATTTACCACCTCTTAAACTATTTTGTTTTGTGTTTTTGCAATTACTCTTATAGAGTCCATAAGAGCTTCGAATTTTTCAGGCTTTAAAGATTGAGGGCCATCACTAAGTGCATTAGCAGGATCATAGTGTACTTCAATTTCAAGACCATCTGCACCAACTGCTATGGCAGCTTTTGCAAGCGGCTCTACTAACCACCATTTTCCAGCAGCATGACTTGGGTCTACTATAACTGGTAAATGACTAAGTTTCTTAAGTACAGGAATTGCGCTTAAATCTAAAGTATTTCTTGTAAAAGTTTCAAATGTTCTAATTCCTCTTTCGCATAAAACTACTTTTTCATTTCCCTCAGACATTATGTACTCAGCAGACATAAGTAGCTCTTCAATAGTTGCGCTCATACCTCTTTTTAATAAAACAGTTTTATTGCATCTTCCTACTTCCTTTAAAAGATCGAAATTTTGCATATTCCTAGCACCAATTTGTAGAACATCAGCATATTGAGATATTTTATCAACAAGTTCAACACTCATAACTTCGGTTACTATTGGGAGTCCTGTTATTTTTTTAGCCTCTAATAATATTTTTAGTCCTTCTTCTTCCATTCCTTGAAAACTGTATGGTGAAGTTCTTGGTTTGTAAGCCCCTCCTCTTAGGAAATTAGCTCCTGCTCTTTTTACATCTTTTGCAATATGTATTAATTGCTCTTCGCTCTCAACAGCGCAAGGCCCAGCTATTATCGCTAGTTCTTTTCCACCAATTGTTAGCTCATCTACCTTTATTATTGAATCATCTGGATGAAATAGTCTGTTACCTCTTTTGTAAGGTGCCTGAACTCTCATAACCTTATCAACACACTCTACTGCTTCAATTTGACTTTCGTTTATTGTAGTTGTATCTCCAACGAGCCCTAAAACACAATGACTTTCTCCCTTAGAAACATGAACCATGAAACCTAATTCCTCTAATTTTTTCTTCATAGCCAAAATTTGATTCTCTTTTGCATTTGCTTTCATTACGATTACCATATAAAACTCCTCCTAAAATATTACTTTAAACTTAGCTTAAAAAATATACTTAACTTATAATTTGTTATAAAGAATTATAAAAAAAAGGAAGCCCCCTTATAATGGGACCTCCTTTTTAAAAAGAAGGAACCCCTATAATGAGTCTTCCTTGCGTACAGACTTAGTTTTTTCTATAATTCAGCATAGGCCGGTATTATAGTTTTATTTCTAAACTCATTATTTAAAGAAATCTTATATATTTTTTTGCACAAAAAGTAACCAATGCTAAAATAACGATAGCCCCAGCTAAAATAAAAATATACTTTTTTAGTGATTTCTTTAATAATGATATTTTTCATAATAATACCTCACAAATTTATAATTAGTACCTGTAAATTCTTTAATGTTTAAATATTATAACAAACTGGAGTATTTGTCAAGGATTTGCTTCTAAATTCTTAATATTCTAAACATAAGATTTTATCCTATAGTTGTCAGGAAGATGGCTTGTATCATTTAATGTAATTATTTTAGGACTTAATTCATTATCAAAAATTATTTTACATACAGATGTATTTCCTAAAACTATTTTATGATACATAGTCATTTTAAGGTCAAAGATGCCTAGTAGCCCAGCTTTAATAATTCCGCCGTGAGCTACTATAATGATTTTTTTCCCTGGATGCTTAGTTGCGATATTTAAGATTGCCTCCTTAGCCCTCATGCTGGCAATTTTAAGACTTATCTCTCCACCACACATAGGTCCATTAAGTTCATCGGTTCTCCATTGAACTAATTCTTTTGGGAAGTTTGTTTCAACTTCCTTAATGGTAAGACCTTCCCACTCTCCAAAATCTATTTCGGTTATACCTGGTTCAACTATCGGTATAATATCACTACCTTTGGATATGATTTCTGCTGTTTCATGTGCTCTTTTTAATGGACTTGTATAAATATAATCAAATTTGTTTTGAAATCTTTCATTTAAATATTGAGCTTGAAGTATTCCTTCATTTGATAGAATAATATCTTTACACCCTTGGAATTTTCCTAGAACATTCCAGTTGGTTTCACCATGTCTTACTAATGTTATTGTTGTATTCAATATTATTCACTTCCTATTATTAGTTATTAGTTTTTTCATAATATAGCATATAGCAAATGTACAAAATATACTAAGCGGTGATACCTTTAGTATCACAAATTTCTAACATAATTTAACGTCTCCTACACTAGTATATAATTAATAACAACTATATCATATTATTGATATAGTTGTTATTTTCTATATTTTAACCTACATGTTTTGTATCGGCTATTATTTTTTTACTTTATATTTAAATTATTCCTCAGATAAACCCCATAATTCTTGTTTTGATGTAGAAATAGCCATTGCCCCTGCACCAATTGCCTGCATTATATCCTTCTTAGTTTGAATTAAGCCCCCTGCTATAATTGGTACTCGCACTTCGTTTTCAATATTTTTAATAATATTACTTGCAATGCCGGGTAAAAGTTCTACAGCATCTGGTAGAATTGATTGTATATTTCTTATTCCTGTCTCAAGCGACAAAGAGTCTAATACAAATAATCTTTGAATAACGCAAAGTCCTAATTTTTTTCCGTTTTTTATATTAGTAGGCCTTGTGCTTATTATTCCATATGGATCTCCACATTGTTTTATAAAGAGCAGTCCTGCATAATCACCCTTTACTCCTTCTACTAAATCAACATGAATAAATACTACTTTCCCAGCTTCTTTAAGACTCTCACATATTTTCTTAATATTCATTATACTTCCATATAAGACAAACACAATAAGAACTTTGCTAAGAATTACTTTTTCCAAATCTTTATCATTTCTTATTGCCGCAATAACTGGGTTTTCTATTAACAGTTGTTCTAAATTCACCAATGATATTTCCTCCAAAAAATTTATTTAAAACCATAATTTATATTACCTTAAATTGTTTTTCAATTATAGTCATATTTATTTTATTATGCTCAGTCTATCACAATATTATTTTTCATTCAAGAATTTTATATTATTATGTTATCGTTTAGAATTTACGTATTTTTTAGTATTTACCCTTGTAATCGTCTAATTAGTATGATAATATGTACTTAAATAAGTAAAGGCGGAGAAAAGAGAGCCTTGATCTATGGACATGTTATGTCCATTAATCAAGGTTCTCTTTTTATTTGCATTTAGGAGGTAAAATGATGTTTGATGTAACTATTATTGGAGCTGGTGTTATTGGCTGCTCAATATCAAGAGAGTTATCTAAATATAATGTAAAAACATGTGTGCTTGAAAGATCTAGTGATGTTGCTTCTGGTACAACAAAAGCAAACAGCGCAATTGTACATGGTGGTTTTGATGCTAAGCCAAGTACTTTGAAGGGAAAATTAAATGCAAAAGGTAATGCAATGTTTACGGACCTTGCAAAGGAATTAGATTTCCCATTTAAGAGAAATGGTTCTTTGGTTCTTTGTTTCGACAAGAAGAATATGCCTGATATTGAACTTTTACTAGAACAAGGTAAAGTAAATGGAGTCCCTGATTTAGTTATTCTTGATGGTGACCAGGTTAGAGAAATGGAACCAAATGTAACAAAGCATTGTGTTGGTGCACTTTATGCTCCAAACGGAGGAATAGTTTGTCCTTACGAAATGACTATTGCTCTAGCTGAAAATTCATATAATAACGGTGTAGAATTTAAATTTGAAACTGAAGTTAAAAATATTGAAAAGAGCTCAAGTGGATATATTATAAAAACTAATAAAGGTGATATTGAAACAAAAATTGTAATAAATGCTGCAGGTTTATATTCAGGTGAAATGAATAATATGGTTAGCAAGAACAAAATCAATATAATACCAAGACGAGGCGAATATGTTTTATTTGACAGAACTGCTGGATCTCTAATAAAAAATACTATTTTTCAACTTCCAACTAAACTTGGAAAAGGAGTTCTAGTTACACCAACTGTTGATGGCAATCTGCTAATTGGACCTAATGCAGTTGATTTAGAAGACAAAGCAGATTTGGATACAACTCGTGATGGTATTGATGATATTATTAAAAAAGCTCAATTAAGCATTGAAATGGCATTCCCTATGAATATGGTTATAACTTCTTTCGCAGGAAATAGAGCTCATACTGAAACAGATGATTTTATTATTGAAGAAGCATCTGATGCTAAGGACTTTATCAATGTAGCATCAATAGCATCCCCAGGATTAAGTAGTGCTCCAAGTATAGCTTTAATGGTAGTGGATATGGTAACAAATAAATTAAATCCAGGAAAAAACTTAAAATTTAATCCAATAAGAAAAGGTATAAGAAAATTCAGAGAAATGTCTAATGAAGAGCGAAAAGCAATCATTAAAGAAATACCTGAATATGGAACAGTTATTTGTAGATGCGAAACTGTAACAGAAGGCGAAATTATAGACGCTATAAGAAGACCTCTAGGAGCAAAAACACTTGATGGAGTTAAGCTTCGTACAAGGGCTGGAATGGGTAGATGTCAATCTGGTTTCTGTTCAACAAAAGTTGTAGACATTTTAGCAAAAGAACTTAATATACCTCGCTCTGAAGTTACAAAATCCGGTGGAAATTCTATTTTGATTACTGGAACAAATAAACAATCTTTATAAATTGGAGGAATAAATATGCAAGAATATGATTTAATCATAATTGGTGGAGGTCCAGCAGGACTTGCAGCTGCAGTTTCTGCAAAGGACCAAGGAATAGACAGTATTTTAATTTTAGAAAGAGATAATCAATTAGGTGGCATTTTAAACCAATGTATTCATAATGGATTTGGTTTACATACATTTAAAGAAGAGCTTACCGGACCAGAGTATTCACAAAGGTTTATAGATAAAGCTACTGATCTTAAAATTGAGTATAAACTAAATACAATGGTTTTAGATGTAAATTCGGATAAACAAGTTACAGCTGTAAATACAGAAGATGGTATTTTAGAACTTAAGGCAAAAGCTATTATACTAGCTATGGGATGTCGTGAAAGACCAAGAGGAGCTTTAAACATTCCAGGTTCAAGGTGTGCAGGTATTTATACTGCTGGGACAGCGCAAAAATATGTTAATGCTGAAGGATTAATGCCAGGAAAAGAAGTAGTAATCCTTGGTTCTGGAGATATTGGTCTTATAATGGCAAGACGGATGACTCTTGAAGGCGCAAAAGTAAAAGCTTGTGTAGAGTTAATGCCCCATTCAAGCGGACTTAAAAGAAACATCGTACAGTGTTTAGATGATTTTAACATTCCTTTAAAATTAAGCACAACTATAATAAATATACATGGTCATGATAGACTTTGCGGCGTTACTATTGCCAAGGTTGATGCTAACAGAAAACCAATAAATGGGACTGAGGAATACATTGCTTGTGACACCTTATTATTATCTGTTGGACTTCTTCCTGAGAATGAGCTTTCTAGAAAAGCAAATATTGTACTTAATAAAGTTACAGGTGGACCAATAGTCGATGAAAGTATGCAGACAAGCATTCCTGGAATATTTACCTGTGGTAATGTGCTTCACGTTCATGATTTAGTAGATAATGTAACCACTGAAAGTTATACTGCTGGTAAAAATGCTGCTGATTGTATAAAAGGAATTCACCAGGAGGGACAGAGTGTTGAAGTAATCGCAACTGGTGGAGTTAGGTATACAGTACCAAGTACTATTAATCCTAAAAACATAGGTAATGCAATAGATGTTAGATTTAGAGTAGGCGAAGTCCATAAAGCTGCTTATATATCTGTCTACTTTGATGATGTTCGAGAGATGCATTTAAAGAAAAAGATACTTACACCAGGTGAAATGGAAAGTGTTAAATTAACTAAGGCAGTTTTTGATAAATATAGTGACTGCAAAAAAATTACTATTAAAGTTGAAAAGGAGTAATATATTATGAGTACAAGGGAATTGACGTGCATAGGCTGTCCTGTAGGTTGTGCTCTTACAGTAGAACTTAAGGGCAAAGAAGTTATAAACGTATCAGGAAATAATTGTAAGATTGGTGAGACTTACGGTAAGAAAGAATGTACTAATCCTACAAGAATTGTCACTTCATCTGTTTTTGTTTCTGGAGGAAACGCTAAAGTACTTCCTGTAAAAACTGAGAGTGATATACCAAAGGATTTAATGTTTGATTGTGTAAAATCATTAAAAGGTATTGTAATGAAAGCTCCTATTCATATAGGTGATGTGGTTCTCGAAAATGTACTTAATACAGGAGTAAATATTATAGCCACTAAGAATATTTACGTGGTATAATACTATTATCATTACAATATATTAGTATTATATTAATGAAAGATTCACGATATTATTCAATATAATATCGTGGTTTTTATAAATTCGAAGTAAACGGTTACCAAATTAAATTAATGAGGGGTGTAAAAATTATGGCTCAGTATGTAATTGCACTAGACCAAGGAACAACAAGTTCAAGATGTATTTTGTTTAACAAAGAAGGACTAATTGTAAGTGTAGCTCAAAAAGAATTCACACAAATATTTCCTAAACCAGGTTGGGTTGAACACGATCCTATGGAAATTTGGGCTACTCAATTAGGTGTAGCACAAGAAGCTATGGCCAAAATTGGTGTAACAGCAAAAGATATTTCTGCCATTGGTATAACTAATCAAAGAGAAACTACAGTAGTTTGGAATAAAAACACTGGTGTTCCAGTTTATAACGCAATTGTTTGGCAATGCAGAAGAACAGCTGGTATATGTGATGAACTAAAAGCTACAGGCTTTGATAAAATAGCAAGAGACAAAACTGGTCTCATACTTGATGCTTATTTTTCTGGAACTAAAGTTAAATGGATACTAGATAATGTTGCTGGCGCAAGAGAAGAAGCAAACAAAGGTAATTTAATATTTGGTACTATTGATACATGGTTGATTTGGAAATTAACAAATGGAAAGGTTCATGTAACCGATTATACAAATGCTTCTAGAACAATGTTATTCAACATTCATGAATTAAAATGGGATGATGAAATACTTAGAACTCTAGATATACCAAAATCAATGCTTGCAGACGTTAAACCATCAAGTTATTGTTATGGATATACTGACAGTTCAATATTTGGCTCTCCAATAGCAATAGCCGGTGCTGCAGGAGATCAACAAGCTGCATTATTTGGACAAACCTGTTATGAGGCTGGAACAGCTAAAAACACTTATGGTACTGGTTGTTTCCTATTAATGAACACTGGTGAAAAAGCAGTTGAATCACATAATGGTTTACTTACAACTATAGCTTATGGTATTGATGGTAAAATTAATTATGCTCTCGAGGGAAGTGTATTTGTTGCAGGAGCTGCAATTCAATGGTTAAGAGACGAATTAAGGATGATTAAGAGTTCACCTGAATCAGAAGAATACGCTACTGCTGTTGAAGATACAGACGGTGTATATATGGTACCTGCCTTTGTTGGACTTGGTGCACCATATTGGGATCCTTATGCAAGAGGAACAATAGTTGGTTTAACTCGTGGAACTAAAAAGGAGCACTTTATAAGAGCAGCCCTTGAATCTCTAGCTTATCAAACAAATGATGTATTAAAAGCTATGCAAGAGGATTCAGGCATTACACTTAAATCATTAAGGGTGGACGGTGGTGCATGTGCTAATAACTTCTTAATGCAGTTCCAGTCAGATATATTAGACGTTCAAGTTGATAGACCAGAAGTTATTGAAACAACAGCTTTAGGTGCCGCATATTTAGCAGGCCTTGCAGTTGGATATTGGAAGAGTCAAGAAGAAATTTCAAAAAACTGGGCATTATCTAGATCTTTCCGTTCAAAAATGGATGAAGAAAAAAGAGTTAAACTTTTAAAAGGATGGCATAAGGCTGTCGGTAGGTCTAGGGATTGGGAAGAATAAATAAAATATATTATCAGAAGTAGAATGCTTAATGCATTTTACTTCTGGACTAAATAAATTATATAGGGGGATAATATTATGTTACCATATTATGCAGAGTTTTTCGGAACAGCGTTACTAATTCTTCTTGGCGATGGCGTAGTTGCAAATGTAGTTTTAGATGATACAAATGGACATGATGGCGGATTAATAGTTATAGCTTTTGGTTGGGCATTCGCAGTTGGTATTCCGGCTTACATCTTTGGAACAGCTAGTGGTGCGTCATTTAATCCTGCACTTACTATAGCGCTCGCTGCTATTGGTAGTTTATCATGGTCAGTAGTACCTGGTTATATCGTAGCTGAGATGCTTGGAGGAATAGTCGGTGGAGTTTTAGTTTGGCTTATGTATTACCCTCATTGGGCAGTTACAGATAACAAAGCAGGAAAACTTGCTGTATTCTGCACAGCACCTAGAATTAAATGTACACCAGCAAACTTTTTATCAGAATTTATAGGTACATTTGTATTAGTATTTGCATTACTAGGAGTTGCTCAAACAAAATCATCTCCTGGATTTGGTCCACTTATTGCAGCATTTGTAATTTTAGTAATCGGTTTATGTTTAGGCGGTCCAACTGGATATGCTATTAATCCTGCAAGGGATTTAGGACCAAGAATAGCTCATGCAATATTACCAATCGCTGGTAAAGGCGATTCTAATTGGGGATATGCATGGATACCAGTAGTAGCTCCAATTTGTGGTGGTCTTGCTGGAGCATTCGCAGTCGTTGCTATGTTTGGTTAACTTCATTTAAAAATAACAGTCGTAATAATAACTTAATAATTAATGAAATAAAACATCCAATTATAATATTGGATGTTTTTATTTGCTTGTAACTACTAACTTTAAATATCTACCCTCTTTTGTTTTTTATTGCATATCTTTCCTCGTCTTTTTTCTAGTTCAGCTACAACATCGTCTATTTTTATACCCTTTTCCACCATAAGTACTAATGTGTGATAAAATAAGTCTGATATTTCTCCAACGGTCTCCTTATCATCATCGTTTTTGCTGCTAATTATTACTTCCGCACTTTCTTCTCCAACTTTTTTAAGAATTTTATCAATTCCTTCTTCAAAAAGATAACTAGTGTATGACCCTTCTATAGGGCTAGCTTTTCTTTCCTCAATTATCTTATAAAGTTCCTGTACTACATTAGTTTCACTCATTTTACAGTTCTCCTTTTATATTTATTTTAAAGCATTAATTGTTGTTATTGCTTTTTCAGTTATGATTTTTGCTTCCAGATTTCTCTGTAAAAACAAGTTTTATTTCCAGTATGACAAGCTGCTCCCACTTGCTCAACTTTAATAAGAATTGTATCTCCATCACAATCGAAACTTATACTTTTTACATATTGAAAATGCCCTGACGTTTCTCCCTTGTTCCACAACTTATTTCTTGATCTACTAAAAAACCAAGTCGTTCCAGTTTCCATTGTTTTTTTAAAAGACTCCTCGTTCATATATGCAAGCATTAAAACTTCTCCACTACATTGTTCCTGAATAATCGCAGGTATTAATCCATTATTAAATTGAATTTCTTTTATCTCTTCCATACTAACCACCACATTTCTTTATTTTTTACTATTTACTAAATTCTAATTTCTACCTCTTTAATTTTAAGATACTCTTTTACCTCTTTTATGGAAAGCTCTTTGTAATGGAACAAAGAAGCTGCAAGGGCTGCATCTGCTCCACTTTTTTCAAAAACATCATAAAAATCCTCTATTTTCCCACATCCACCTGATGCAACTACAGGTATATTTACAATATCTGTTATTGCATTTATAAACTCTATATCATACCCTTGTTTTGTTCCATCTGCATCCATACTTGTTAAAAGTATTTCACCTGCGCCTAGTTCTTCAACTTCTTTTGCCCATTTAACTGCATCGAGCCCTGTATTTATTCTTCCACCATTTATAACTACATGCCACCCTATATTATTCTCATTCTTCTTTCCATCTATTGCAACAACAACGCATTGGCTTCCATATTTTGATGCTGCCTGCGTTATAAGTTTAGGATTACGAATTGCAGCAGAGTTTATAGATATTTTATCAGCTCCTGCTCTAAGTATTTCCTTAAAATCCTCTATACTTTTAATTCCTCCACCTACAGTGAGAGGAATAAATACTTTCTCAGCAGTCCTTTTTATAACATCTATCATTGTTTTTCTTCCCTCATGAGTAGCTGTTATATCTAAAAATACAATTTCATCTGCGCCTTCGCTGTTGTAGAACTCTGCAATTTCAACAGGATCTCCTACGTCAGTTAAGTTCACAAAGTTTATTCCTTTCATTACTCTCCCATTAGTTACATCAAGACAAGGAATTATTCTTTTAGTAAGCATCGACTAAGCCCTCCCCGCAAGTATCGCTTCTTCAAGCGATATGTTTCCACTGTAAAGTGCTTTTCCTATAATTGCTCCATATATATTCATTTCCTTAAGTTTCTTTATATCATCAATGTTTTTCATGCCACCAGATGCAATAATATCGCAAGAAACCTCGTCATTAATTTTCCCAGTTGCCTCAAAATTAGGTCCAGTCAAAGTTCCATCACGACTTATGTCAGTAAATATTATAGTTTTTATGCCTATATTCTCCATTTGTTTTGCAAAATCTATATATTCAACTTTACTACTTTTTTGCCAACCTTCTACTGCTACAAAACCATCTCTTGCATCTATTCCAATTGCAATTTTATTTTCAAATTTTTTCACTGCTTCTTTTACAAGTGACGGATTGTTTAAAGCTGCAGTACCAAGTATAACTCTACTTAATCCTTTATTAATTAACATGTCTATGGTATCTATACTTCTAATTCCACCGCCAAGTTGTATAGGGATTTTCAAATCATTTATAATTTTATTTATACTATTTAAATTTTCAATAGATCCTCTTAATGCTCCATCTAGATCTACCATATGTAAATATTCTGCTCCCTTCTTCATAAAGTTCAAAGCAGTTTGTAGGGGATCTTCCCCTACAACTTTCGCTGACATAAATTCACCTTTAAAAAGTCTAACACATTTTCCATCTTTTAAATCTATTGCTGGAAATATTTTCATTTCACTACCTCCGCGAAGTTTTTAAGTAATTTCATCCCAAAGTCTCCACTTTTCTCTGGATGAAACTGCATGCCAAATATATTGCCCTTACTTACAATTGCAGGTATCTTTTTCTCGTACGTACTATATGCATTTACAATACCATCCTCACAATTTACAGCATAATAAGAATGTACAAAATATACATACTGATTTTCTTCTATGCCTCCAAGTAATGGGGAATCATTTTCAAAGGATAAACTATTCCATCCCATATGTGGAATTTTTATAGAACCCTCTAGTTTTATGATGTTTCCTTTTAATAATCCTAGTCCCTGGCATTTTTCAACCTCACAACTTTCATCAAAGAAAAGTTGCATGCCAAGACATATGCCAAGTATTGGTTTTCCTTCTTTAGCAGCCTGTTTAATTACCTCATCTATTCCTGATTCTTTCATATTTTTCATTGCATCTGGAAAGGCACCTACTCCAGGAACAATAATGCTTCTACATTTTGATATTTCCTCAGCATTCGATGATATAATCGACAAAATATTCAATGATTTAAGTGCATTTTGAACGCTATTCAAATTTCCAACACCATAATCAACTATTGCTATCATAGTTTTCCTCCTTATAAAGATCCCTTTGTAGACATAACACCTTTTATCCTACTGTCATATGTTGAGGCCTCACTTAATGCTTTTCCAAAAGCTTTGAATAAGCCTTCCACCATATGATGATTATTTTTCCCGTAAATTATTCTTGCATGAAGCGTTATACCACTATTCATAGCTAAAGCCCTAAAAAATTCTTCCACCATTTCGGTATCAAAATCTCCAATTTTATCTACTGTAAAATTTGCATCGAATACAAGGTAAGGTCTACCACTTAAATCTAGTGACACTGTAGCCAATGTTTCATCCATAGGTACAAAACTAGTTCCATACCGTTTTATCCCCTCTTTGCCTTTTAGTGATTCCTTTATTGCAAGTCCAAGCACTATCCCTACATCTTCAATAGTATGATGAGAATCTACAAATAAATCTCCCACAGCCTTAACATATAAATCTAGAAGTCCATGTTTTGCAAAAAGGTTTAACATATGATCAAAGAAGCCTATACCTGTATCGCCCTCAAAATTTCCAGTTCCATCTAAATTTATACGTGCCTCAATATTAGTTTCATTACTTTTTCTTGATATTTTTGCTTCTCTTTGAATCATATACCTCACTCCTTTTGAAATGTTAATTTATATAGTACATATTTTTATATGATATTTTTTAATAAACAGTTGTTTTCTGCTCTACTTCCTATCGTTATTCTCAAACAGTTTACTAATTTCCCTGAAGTATAACAACGCACATTTATACTCTGTTTTAAAAGTTTTGATTTAATTTCTAAAGCATTTGGGACCTCAACTAGTATAAAATTTGCTTTAGCTTTATAAAGCTTTATTCCATTAATATTGCTTAATTTTTCCCATAAGTAAACTCTCTCTGCAAGTATGTTTTTAACATTGTTATATATTATTTCTGGCTTTTTTAATATAACACATGCTATACTTTGAGTAATAGAATTCACATTATAAGGTGGTTTTACTTTTTTAAGCTCAGACATTAAAACGTTATTAGTAATCATAAATCCGAGCCTTATAGCTGCAAGACCAATTTTCGAACAAGTTCTGAGTACAATTAAATTCTCATAAAAATCTATTTTATCTAAGATACTCTCGCCATAAAACTCAAAGTATGCCTCATCAATTACTACAATACATTTGCACCCTTCTATTATTTTAATAATATCCTCTCTTTTAATAATATTACCAGTAGGATTATTAGGGTTAGATAAAAATACGATTTTAACCTTTTCACTATTAGCCATGGAAATAAAACCATCTACATCCAATTCTAATGCAGGTCCAAGCGGAAATTCAATTGGAATTCCTCCAGCAACTTTAGTATATAAACCATACATGGAGAAATCAGGGCTTTGCATTGCTACTTTATCCCCAGCATTTAAAAATGTATGAGCGATTATTTGAATGCACTCATCTGAACCATTTCCAGCCATTACGTTTATACTTAAAACATTAGCATATTTAGCATAAAGATCACATACCTCGAGTGCATCTGGATCTGGATACCTATTATAAATGGAGTTTTCTATTGCCTTACCTATTTCTTTTCTAGTTTCAAAATCAAGGTTACTAAAACTTTCATTGGCGTTTAACCTTACTTTATAATCAGTTTTACCTGCACTATATGATTCAAAATCACTTAAATCTTCTCTAAAAAAATCTTGTACCATTATTTAAACCTCACTTTAATAGAATTTCCATGAGCTGTAAGCCCTTCAACATCTGATAATTTTATTACCTTGTCCTTAACTTCGCTTAGTGCTTCCTTAGTATAATATATATAACTTGATTTTTTAATAAAATCATCTACAGATAATGGTGAAAAGAATCTTGCAGTTCCGCTTGTTGGTAGAACATGATTAGGTCCTGCCATATAATCTCCTAGTGGTTCCGGAGCATACTCACCTAAAAATATGGAACCGGCATTTTTTATATCACCCAAATAATTAAATGGATCACGAACCATTACCTCAAGATGCTCAGGTGCAGTGTCATTTGCAAGTTCTATAGCTTCCTTTATATTTTGAGCTATTAAAATAACTCCGTATTTTTCTAAAGATTCCTTAATGATTTTGCACCTGCTCATATCTTTTATCTGTATTTCTAGTTCCTTAACTACCTTGTTTGCAAGGTCTCTTGAAGTAGTTATAAGCATAGCTGACGCAAGAATATCATGCTCTGCTTGCGACATTAAATCCGCTGCAATGAAGCGTTCATTTGCAAACTCATCTGCAATAATTAAGATTTCACTAGGACCTGCAATCATATCTATTGCAACGCAGCCAAACACACTCTTTTTTGCCATAGCAACATAAATATTTCCTGGTCCTACTATTTTATCAACTTTAGATATTTTTTCTGTTCCATATGCAAGTCCGGCAATCGCTTGTGCTCCACCCATTTTGTAAATCTTATCAACACCAGCTATGTCTGCTGCAACTAGAATATGAGGATTCACAGTTCCATCATTAAGTGGTGGTGTTACCATAACTAGATTTTCAACACCTGCAACCTTTGCTGGAATTGCATTCATAATAACAGATGACGGGTAAGATGCCGTGCCACCAGGCACATATATTCCAACACTTTCAAGTCCTCTTACAGTTTGGCCTAAAATAGCACCCTTTTCTTTTGTCATCATCCAAGCATTTCTTTTTTGTTTTTCGTGAAATTCCTTAACATTTACTTTTGCTAGTCTTATAGCATCTAAAAAGTCTTGGTCAACCATTTTATATGCATTTTTAATTTCTGCATCTGTTACAACAAAATTTGCAAGTGTTACAAATTTACTATCAAATTTCTGAGTGTATTCAATTATAGCTTCATCGCCTCTAGTTCTTACGTCTGCTAAAATTTTATCTACTATGATATTTACATCTTTTTGAACATCTTCCGTCCTCTTTTTTAAAAACTTCATATATTCTTTTCCATCAGTGCTATTTGCCTCTATAATTTTTATCACTATATCATCGCCTCATTTTTATCTACATATTGTTGAACCTTAACTATTAAATTACCTATCTCATCCTTTTTCATCTTCATGCTAGCTCTATTTACTATCATTCTTGCACTAATATCACATATTTTTTCTATAATAATCAATCCGTTTTCACGAAGAGTGTCTCCTGTTTCAACCAAATCCACAATTGCATCTGATAATTCAAGGATTGGAGCAAGTTCCACTGACCCATCTAATTTAATAATTTCAACATCTTCATTATTTTTTTTGAAATATTCTTTTGCAACTGTTGGATATTTAGTAGCTATTTTTTTACGATTATATCCATCATAACTTTTAAAACTTGGTAATGCTGCAACTGCAAACATACATTTTCCAACCTTTAAATCTACTACTTCATAAAATTCTTTATTTTGCTCCATTAAAGTATCTTTACCAACGATTCCAATATCTGCTGCACCATGCTCTACATAGGTTAAAACATCTGTAGACTTAACTAAAACAAATTCTATATTGTTTTTTACATCCTTAAGAATTAATTTTCTTCCCTTATTTTTAAGATCTGTGCAGTCTATTCCTATATCTTCAAACATAGAAATAGCATACTTTTCTAATCTTCCTTTTGTTAATGCTATACGTATTACTTTCATAGTTATTCCTCCAAAATATTAATATACATATCTAAACCATTAATAAATTTCTCAGTACTTGTCTTAAAGCTTTTTTTACTTTTAGTATCTATTAATTCAATTTTGTTCCCTTCTAATATACAAATCATTTTATCTATTCCCTTTATCTGCGCATAAATCAGAGTTTTTTCTTTTTCTTCAAATAAACTTAATTCAGTACTAAGACCTTTGGCTCTAATTTGCTCTGCAAACTTATATGCACATGCTACTAAAGCATTTTCAAAATAAATCATGAATTTTTCATTGACCTTCTCATTATCATTACCTTGCTTTGAAAGGACAGACTGAATATTGTCCACATCTATGGCAAATCCAACTGCTGGCATTGATGCACCAAATTTTGATATTAGGTTATCATATCTTCCTCCACTAATTATTGTCGTTCCAACTTCACTACTATATCCTCTAAATGTTATCCCAGTATAATAATCAATATGCTGTACCATTCCTAAATCAATAGAAATATATTCACCAAATCCTACGCTTACTATACGCTCATAAATTTTTTCTATAGTATCGAGCGCTGCAAGTGCTCTCCTGTTTTGAGTTAACATTCTTGCAGTTCCAAGTATTTCAATCCCACCAAACAGCTCTGGCAATTTTTTCAAAGCTTCTACATTTTCTATACCAAGAGTTAATTCTTTATCATCTATAAATTCTCTTAATGCTCCAAAGTTCTTATTTTCAACAAGACCCCTTAACCTTTCCATTTCTTCATGATCAAGATCTATATCTTCAATAAGTCCCTTGAAAAACTCAGCTTGACCAATTTCAAGTTCAAATTTTTTTACTCCTATAGCAAGTAATGATGAAATAGCTGTTATAATTACTTCGGCATCTGATTTTGGACTTTCACTTCCTATTATTTCAATTCCAGATTGCGTCATTTCACTAACCTTTCCATTCCAGTTTTCATTTATTCTAAATATATTACCGCTATAACATATTCGAAGCGGATATGCTGAATCCCTAAGCTTTGTCGCAGCAATTCTAGCTATTGGCATAGTCATATCTGGTCTTAACACTAATATTCTTCCTGCATTATCAAAAAGCTTATACATTTTTTCTTGTTCAATTGATACGTCATCACCCTGAAAAACATCATAAAATTCCAGTGTTGGAGATATTACTTCTAAATAACCAGTACTTATATACAAGTTCCTAAGTGTATCTATAATCTTAATTTTATTATTACAATCCTCGAAAAGTATATCTCTTGAACCTTCCGGTATATGTCTTTTCCAATTATTCATAATTTCACTCCTTTAATTGTGCTTTATTACTTTATTACTTTATTACTTTATTACTTTATCACTTTAACGCTTCATCTTGTTGAAATATTACCATCTTTCTATAGGTAAGTCAACCTTTAATTTTTTAAAATTTCTATAAGTTCTAAAAATTACAACAATTGATATTTATATATTAAATTATTTCTTTAATTAAAATTCGTTTATAGGGCAATTATATCATTCACCCACTATTCATTCTACTTCTTTTACAAAACTCTCATACATTGTATAAAAAAATTTTCTACAATATAATATCAAGTTATTGATATTTAAAATTTATTATGCTATTATTCATAAAGTCATTATTATTCAAGATAATACATAATTATAAATTTTAATAAAGAAGTTTCAAACATAATATAGCGTTTTACTAAAAAGGAGCTGTTACGGTGTGACAAAAGGTGTTTTCGTTCAATTGTTAAATATTTGTAAGAGTTTTAACCAAGATGACCCTATCATTAAAAACTTAGACCTTGACATACATCAAGGTGAATTTCTAACCCTACTCGGACCAAGTGGTTGTGGAAAAACCACTACCTTAAGAATGATTGCTGGTTTTGAATTTCCCACAAGTGGCGAAATTGTAATTGATGGAGAAAATATTACGCAAAAATCACCTTACCTTAGGAGTGTTAACACAGTATTTCAAAACTATGCATTATTTCCTCATATGAATATCTATGATAATATAGCCTTTGGTCTTAAAATGAAGAAAATGCCGAAGAATGAAATAAAAGACAATGTAAATAAGATGTTGAAAATGGTTCAACTTGAAGGTTTTGAGAATAGAATGCCCTCTATGCTAAGTGGTGGACAAATGCAACGTGTTGCGATAGCAAGAGCAATCGTAAATAAACCAAAAGTTCTTCTTTTAGATGAGCCTCTAGGTGCACTTGATTTAAAGCTCCGCAAACAAATGCAATTGGAACTTAAGCATCTTCAAAAAATTCTTGGAATAACCTTTGTTTTCGTGACCCATGATCAAGAAGAGGCTTTGACGATGTCCGACCGAATCGTTGTTATGAACAGTGGTGTTATTGAGCAAATTGGTACACCAGAAGAACTTTATGAGCATCCTAGAACTAAATTTGTAGCTACATTTTTAGGAGAAACAAACATCTTAGAAGGTGAGATTATTAAATTAAAAGAGAATGAAGTTTTGCTTAAGCTTTATCAAGAAGAAGATATAATTAGAATACCTAACCATAATTATAATTTAGGTGATAAATTTATAGTTTCTGTTAGACCTGAGAGGATTAAAATAAAAGAAACCGTTGAAGAAGGCGACGTTTGGTTAATTTGTAAATTCAAGGAAAGAATTTATGTAGGTTCAACCATTAAAGTTATTATGCTTCTTAAAGATAATAAAGAAATTATAGTTAATGAGCCAATAGGACAAAATTTTGTATTTATAAATGAGACAAAAAATTATTTTGTAACATGGAATCCTAATCATACTATAGTTATTAAGGAATAAAGGAAGTTGAGCAAATGAAAACTAATAAATCAAGAAATCCTATAAATAAATATTTAACCTTACATCTAAAATATTTAACAACAATTTCCCCTGCTCTTATATGGCTAATAGTATTTTTTGTTATGCCACTTTTATTTATAGTTGTAGTAAGTTTTTCTACTAGAGGCGAAGTTGGCAACATCATATATAAGTTTACTTTAGAAAATTATATGAGGCTTTTAGACCCTCTTTATATTAATATTTTTCTAAAATCAATCCTGATAGCTACATATACTACTATGGTATGTTTGATTTTCGGCTATCCTTTTGCATACATAATAGCAAATGTTAATAAAAAATTTAAGCCACTATTACTTTTACTAATAATCCTCCCATTTTGGACTAATTCATTAGTTAGAACCTACGCTATAATAGTATTACTTAAAACCGAGGGGATTATAAATACATTATTATTACATTTTCATATAATAAATATACCTCTTAATTTAATGTATAACAATTTTGCGGTTATGATTGGCATGCTATACATGATGTTTCCATTTATGGTTCTTCCTCTATATACTTCCATAGAAAAACTTGACAAGAGAATATTAGATGCTGCATCTGATCTTGGAGCAGGTCCATTTTATAAATTCATCAAAATTATTCTTCCACTTACCAAAGGTGGTATTATATCAGGTTCTATTTTAGTTTTTATTCCTACCCTTGGACTTTTCTTTGTAACTGACCTTATGGGAGGTAGTAAGGTAATCCTTATGAGTAATCTAATCAAAAATCAGTTCCTTACTGCAAGAGATTGGCCCTTCGGTTCTGCTATATCAGTTATTTTAATAATTGTTATGTTATCTGTTATTTTATATAGTACAAAACTAACTGGAACTAAAGGAACTAAGGAGGTATTATAAAGATGAAAAGCAAAAAAACAAATTCACTGAAATTTTTATATTTGATCTTAATATTTATGTTTTTATATATACCTATTATAGTACTTATCGGATTTTCCTTTAACCAGTCAAAATTAAATGTAGTTTGGACCGGTTTCACATTTAAATGGTATGGTAGTCTACTCCATAATGCAGGCATATTAGATGCTGTTAAGAACTCATTTATTATAGCTATAATTAGTACAATAATTTCTGTAATTATAGGAACTTTGGCCGCCATTGGAATGTATAGATATAAATTTCGCGCTAAAAAATTAGTTGACGCAATACTTTATGTACCTTTAGTTATACCTGAAATAGTTATGGGTATATCCCTACTTGCTTTTTTCTCCATAGCAAAGATCCCTTTAGGTAGAGTGTCTTTAATTATTGCCCATGTTACTTTCAGTATAGCTTACGTTGTAGCAGTGGTTAAAACTAGACTTGACGGCTTCGATAGGTCTGTTGAAGAAGTTGCTATGGATCTTGGTGCTACACCTATAAAAACCTTTTTTAATATAACTCTACCAATTATTATGCCAGGTGTTATTGCAGGAGCATTACTTGCCTTTACTTTATCGCTTGATGATGTAATAATTAGTTTTTTTGTAGCTGGACCTGGTAGTGTTACTTTGCCTCTTAAAGTATTTTCTATGGTAAAGTTTGGTGTTACGCCTGAAATTAACGCCCTATCTACCATACTAATATTTTTAACCATTATTATAATTTGTTTTGCACTTTTAATTCGAAATGTAAATATAAATATGAAAAAGATTGGAGCTATAGTAACTTCAATTTTGATTGTATTTGGAAGTATTGGTGGTGGAATATTCACTTATGCTAACCACAATGCGCAGCCTGAGGAAGTTTTAAATGTTTTTAACTGGTCTGAATATTTACCACAGTCCGTTATAGATAAATTTGAACAAACCTATAATATTAAAGTAAATTATAGTACTTTTTCATCAAATGAAGAAATGCTAGCAAAGCTTATGGCAGGTGGTGGAAATTATGATTTAACAGTAGCTAGTGACTTTATGGTTGAAATATTAAGTAAACAAGGACTTATAACACCGATAAATAAAAGTAGTTTAACAAATCTAAACAATATAGGACCTCAATATTTAAACCTACCCTTTGATCGTGGTAATAAATATAGTGTCCCTTATATGTGGCTTGCAGGGGTAATCTCCTATGATAGTTCAAAAATCCCTGAAGGCACAATAAAAGGATATAAGGACCTTTGGAAACCTGAGTTTAAAAATTCTTTAACTGTACTTGATGATGAAAGAGTTATAATTGGAATGACCCTTAAGATGCTTGGGTATCCACTAAATGAAACTAGCCCAGCAGCTCTTCAAAAAGCAAAAGAAGCACTTATAAAACTTCAACCTAATATTAAATCTTATGATAGTGATAGTCCCAAAACAAGCCTTATAAATGGAGAGTCAAAAGCAATGTTCGCCTGGGGAGCAGAAGGAAATCTAGCACGCCTCGAAAACCCAAATATAAAATATGTAATCCCGAGGGAAGGACTATTTCTTCAGCAGGACAATTTTGTAATTCCAAAAGCTGCAAAAAATGTTAAAGCTGCGCAGCTTTTTATGAATTTTATAATGCAGCCTGAAATAAGTGCTGAGATTTCTCATAACTTCCCTTATGGAAATCCTAACACCGCAGCATACAAATACATTGATAAAAAAATACTAGATGATAAAGCAGTTTATCCTCCTAAAGAAGTTGTAAAAAAGGGTGAATACTTAAAGGATATAGGGAAATCAGTAACAGATTTAGATAAGATATGGACGGAAGTTAAATAAAAGATTGACTTTTATTAAAATTGTGTATAATATTTATAGTGAAATAAAAAACTTCTACCCATTTTTGGAAATTGGCTAGAAGTTTTTTGATGTTTATCAATTTAAGGGAGGCAAATAATGGCTACAAATAGAAGTGTTAAAGGTAATTTTAATTATAACAATATAGAAAAAACAGGAAAAAATTTTATGTATAAAAACCTTGAAAGAAGCAATTGTTATAATAGTGATTTTTCAGATTCAAATTTTAATTATGTTAACTTTAGAGGAGCTCACTTTAAATCATGTGTTTTTCTTGAATGTACATTTAAATGTGCCGAATTTATTGGAACAAATCTAAAGGACAGCGATTTTCAAAATACTGTATTTGAAAATACTTTATTTGATTCTACAAATTTAGATGGAGCAGATTTTAAAGATGCGGAATTTAAAAACACTATATTTTTATTAACCGATGTTCATAAAGCTAAAAATCTAAGCCTTAAAAATCCAGAAATAAGAATTTTTGATGAAATACCAGCATTAGAAATTAGTGATGATCTTCGTTTCGCAATTTTAAAAGTAATGAAAAATAAATATGTAAAAGCGGCAAGAGTCCTTGATACAAAAAATGGTGATATTAATATAATAAATGTAATGATATTACTAGAAAATTTTGACGAAGAAACTTTGATTAAAGGATTAAATCTTGTTAGTGATGATTTGAATTGTGATTTTCATACATTAAGTTACATAATTAAATATATAAAAAATAATATGTAATTACGTATTAAAACAAATTTTTTTAAAATAAAATATTATTATAATGACATCTAAGCGAGTAAGGAGTACATAAGATGAATGGGCGGTCACATCAAAAAATAGCAATCTTATCATACGCAATAGTAGCTACAGTACCTATAATTAATTCAATGACAATATTCAATAATAGATATATTCATGTTCCAATGGGAATAAGCCTTATAGGTCTTTGCACTGCATGTCTTTCAGGATTGATTGTAGATGCTGATAGTCAAAACAGTAAGATAAACCATATGAACCCACTTACAGGTACAAGTAATAAAGTAACCCATGACATAGAAAAGGTATTAAAATTATTAGTAAGATTGCTTTTGGGCGTTGGGCTATGTGCACTAATAATATGGAATTCCAAAACTATTATAGCGCAGTTATCAAGAATAAAGTTTATAGGTGAATATGCAAAGATATGTACATATTTTATGTCTTTTATTTTTTTAGTTATAGGCATTACTAATGAGCGAATTTACAAAAGGGTCCCTGTAATTGGGTTCGTTTATAAGAAATTATCAAATATAATAAGTAAGGGATCAAATAATTTCAAAAGAACAACCATGGTCTTAACATATATCGGTTCGAGTCTTATATTAGCGCTTTACAATGTCACTAATTTGAACGATAGTTCTATTTATCTTATTTGTGTCTTATTAATATGTATCGCAATATTCCCTCACAGAACATTTTTGCACTCAATAGAGGGGGTTATTGTTTTTACTATTTCAGCATCATATGTGTTTAATAAATTAGGATACGAGTATTTAACAGGCTGTTTTTTTGTTGGGTATATAAGTCATATCTATTGGGCTGATATATTTACAAAGGAAGGCGTACCAATACTCTCAACACCAAGGTTTATTGCTGAATTTTTAAAAAAAATAGGAATTCACAATAAATTTGTTTATATACTAGAAAGAATAGGAAAATTCAAATTAAAATTGCCACCACATATCACCACAGGTTCTGATGCTGGGAATCTATTTGAAGTGATATATATTATAATATTATTTATTGTATTTGTAGTGAGTTTCAATGTTTATGGCGGTAATTTCAAAGTAATCTAAACAAAACATCAGTATTTAATAAAGAACTAGTATCAGTATTAAAAAGCTGACACTAGTTTTTTATTATTATTTGTTACTAAATTTTATATAATATTAAATTGTTTAAATCGTCCATATATTCAATAACTGAATTATTGTTTTTCAAATCTATCTTCAATGTACAAATTTTATCGTTCTTTTGCCACGAAAGATTAATTTCATGTTCAGTGGAAGATAAAACCTTGAATTCACCGTTAAAAGCGGGATATTCATTTCTAAACCGGATAAGTTGTAGCAATCTTTGTACAACTTTTTTTTGCAGTGATTCATCAATCTCTGTAGTGCTAAAATTATGTCGGTTGATTTCACGCCCTTCACCTGTAGCTGCTACTTTTTCATTATCATTTTCACCAGCGAGTAGTCCTACATAATAAACTTGTGGGATTCCCGGAGCAAAAAATTGAATGGCTCTTGCAGCTAAGTATGCATCGTCATCGCAATTAAGAACTGAATAATAAGAACATCTTATTTGATGAACATCAAAGCCGTCTTTATCTTTATGCTCAGAAGAATAAATTAGGCTGAGGTTAGAACCTCTTTCAACACAGATATCTGTAAGCTTCTTTGCATCATCAGTTGTTATAAGACCATCTAGATCCGGCTTAACAGGAATGCCATCGTGACAGTCTAGCATAGTAAATTGTTTATGAGGACGAACCTCAAGATACTTGCACAGACTAACGCTTGACTTATTTATTAGAGTATCAAGAATCATATATGGCAATATAAAATCGTATATCCAATTGCCATGCTCTGCTAATTTAAACTGTGTTTTATATTGTGCATGGACTTCTGGAAGTAATTCAATTCCCATCGAATTTGCCAACTCGGTTATCCAATCTATAAATCTATATATTTCAGGCTCTACAAAAAAACAACTTGTCCCTAGTTTTTTAATTATATATCCAACGGCATCCAGTCGAACCATCTTTATATTTTGCTTACTGAAGTTTACAAGAAAGTCTGTTAAGAGTTTTCGGGTTTTTTCTGAATTAATATCAATATCGATTTGCTCAGATGGATTCTCTTTACCAAAAGTTGTCCATACTTTTTGAATTCTACCTGTTTTTTCAATTGTAAAGCTAGAAAAAGGCTCCTTTCTACGCAGGAACATCTTTGAAACATCCTTTTCAACAGGATTACCATCATTCCAAACCTTATTCAATGTAATAAAAAGATCAGCATACTCTGAATTACATCCATTTTTTAAAAAATCTTGAAAATATGTAGACTGTTTAGAAATATGATTTACCATCAGATCTAGAAGAATATCAAAATTTTCACCAATGTTTCTAATATCTTCCCAAGAACCAAATGTTGATTCGATTTCTAAGTACGTTAAAGGGGCAAATCCTCTATCACCAGAAGAAGGAAATGGAGGTAAAATATGAATCCCACCTTTAAATATATCGGAAAAATATTTTAAAAGTATATTATTAAGTGTCTTCAAATCCCCTCCAAGAGAATCGGGATAAGTGATGAGCTGTACTTGGTTTTTCACTGTCATATTATAAATCACTCCTATATGTTATAAATATTCTTTATTTCTTCAATAGATGGGAGATTTACTACCGCACCTAAATACTTAAGTTTATAAGCACTTACTGCAAACCCAAGCTCCAAAGCCACTTTTATTGGATATCCTTTAATTAATGCAGTATAAAACCCTGACCAGAAAGCATCTCCGGCACCTGTGGTATCAATTACTTTTGAAGCTAAAGAATCAAAAGCAATTTTGTTTGCTCCATTAGAAACTATAGCACCTTTACTTCCTAGGGTCATTATTACTAACTTTGCACCTAATTTTATAAATTTATCAATTTGATTTTGAGGAGTATCTTCACCAAAAATTCTATTAGCATCGTCTTCTGAAGGCTTTACTATATCAACCTTACTGATTAACTGTTTTATGTATTCTATTCCATCATGTTCTTTTTCCCATATCATTTCATGATAATTAGGATCAAATCCTATTATCACTCCATTTTTCCTTGCTTCTATAATTACCTTTTCAATAGTACTTCTTGAAGTTTTTTGAGAAATTGGCCAACAAGAAAAATGTATGATTTTAGAATTTTTTACTGCAGCTTCAATTTCTGGAGTATATTCTAAATTATAATCTGCACCTCTATAAAATATAGGTATAGGTGTTGTTTTACTCTTAGTAACAAGTACCATACTAGTAGAAAAATCAACTCTGCTAATGTAACTGGTATCTATACAATTTTCCTCTAGGTGTTGCTTTAAAAAATCTCCTAATCCATCTTTTCCTATTGAAGCAGCTATAGTAGAATTCGCTCCTAACCTTTTTACATTCATGGCAATATTTGCAGGAGACCCCCCGAAATATTTAACATAATTACTACACTTAAAATCTTCACTATAATCACTTGATATCATATCTACAAGCAATTCCCCTATTGTAAAGATATCAATATTTTTATTTTCAAACTCAAAAGTATCACAAAAATTTATCAATTTTCTCCCCCTTAAATTAATAATAAGTTTTTCTTTAAATAAATTTATAAAAATAACATCCTTTTAACCATAAGTCCCAATTTAGGTATACAATTAAAGATATACAAAGAAACAAATGAGAGGAGAGATTTTATGAAATTTATAGCTGATTTACATACCCATACTGTAGTTAGTGGTCATGCATATAGTACTTTAATGGAAAATGCAAAATATGCTAGTAAAATAGGTCTTAAAATATTAGGAACTACAGATCATGGTCCTAATATGCCAGGTGCGCCTGATCTTTGGTATTTCGGAAATTTCAAAGTACTTCCAAGAGAATTATTCGGTGTTAAAATGCTTTACGGATGTGAGGCTAATATAATTGATTATGAAGGTAATCTTGATATTCCAGTAGAGGTTCAAAGTGGTCTTGACATAATGATAGTAAGCATGCATGAACCTTTAATGGAAGGAGGAAAAAGTGCAGATTTAAATACATCTACTATTTTAAAAGCTATGGATAATCCATATGTCAATATTTTAGGACATATAGGAAATCCTAAATTCCCTATACATGAGGAAGAAATAATAAAAAAAGCAAAAGAGAAAAATATACTAATAGAATTAAATAATAGTTCTTTTGTAAGTTCAAGACTCGGCAGTGATAAGAATTGCACTAAAATAGCAATACTTTGCAAAGAATTGGGAGTAAGGATTATTGTAAATAGTGATGCTCATTTCTGTTTTTCTATTGCAAATTTTAGTGCTGTAGAAAAAATACTTGCAGAGATACATATGCCTGAAGAACTTGTTATTAATACAACTAAAGAAAGTTTGATAAAATTTCTTAAAGAAAAAGGTAAAAATATATAATACAGTATATAAAAATCAGCAGCTTCATTAAGTTAAACTGCTGATTTTTATATGTAAACATTATAATATTACATTATAATGTTTTTTTTAATCTCCAAACATAGCTTGTGAAATCGCCCTTAAGTTCTGGGATAACCATACCAGCATACATTAGCTCATCTCCACCATATACTTCATCTGTACCAATTACTCTATAATTCATTTCTGGATCTAACCCTTTAAACTTTAAAACTTTCAACTTTATATTACATTCAGCTAATTTTTTAAAATAACTTACAACCACATCTTCCTTATTTTCTGAAATAAACATCCAAGCAGCATCATTATTTTCAAAAGGACTTATTAATCTGTAAAAATCTCCAAATTGAACTATATGTCTAATTTCTTTATAATCACTAATTTGTTTTTTTACAGTTTGTTTTTCTTCATCAGTCATCTTAATAACATCTAATTCATATCCAAAATTTCCACCCATTGCAACGTTACCTCTTGTTTCTAAGGGCGTAATCCTATGTACTTGATGATTAGGAACAGCTGATACATGGGCCCCCATAGTTATACTTGGATAAACCAAACTAGTGCCATATTGAATTTTTAATCGTTCTATTGCATCAGTATCATCACTAGTCCAAGTTTGAGGCATATAATAAAGCATTCCTGGGTCAAATCTACCACCACCACTAGCACAACTTTCAAATAGAACCTCTGGAAATTTTGTTATTAATTCCTCCATTACTCTATAAAGTCCTAGCATATATCTATGTGCAGTTTCTCTTTGTCTATTAGCATCTAATGTAGAAGATCCAACTTCTGACATAAATCTATTCATATCCCATTTCACATATGAAATATTATAGGTTGAAAGATTTTCTGATAACATTTCAATTATAGCATCACATACTTCTGTTCTAGAAAAATCTAAAACCAATTGATTTCTTCCAAGTGATCTCTCTCTTCCTTTAACATGTATACACCAATCTGGATGTGCTCTATATAAATTGCTATTCTCTGAAACCATTTCTGGTTCAAACCATAATCCAAACTTAAGACCAATTTCATTTATATCCTTTGAAAGCTTTTTGAGTCCATTGGGTAGCTTTTCTTTATTTACATACCAATCACCAAGGGAAGTAGTATCATCATTCCTATTTCCAAACCAACCATCATCTAAAACAAATAACTCTATTCCAAGTTTCTTAGCCTCTCTTGCGATATTCTTTATACTCTCTTCAGTAAAATCAAAATAAGTTGCTTCCCAATTATTTATAAGAATTGGTCTTTCTTTATCTCTATAATTTCCCCTGCAAAGACGTTTTCTATATAAATTGTGAAAAGTTTGTGACATCTTAGAAAGCCCACTATCTGAATATACCATAACTACTTCAGGTGTTTGAAAATCTTCACCTGGTTTTAAAAGCCAACTAAAATCAAATGGATTAATTCCAATTTGAACTCTAGCGGTTCCATATTGACATACCTCTACATTAGCTAAAAAATTACCACTATACACCAAATTAATTCCGTAAACTTCTCCCTTATCCTCATCTGCATCTTTTCTCATTAAAGCTATAAATGGATTTTGTTGTGGACTACTTGCACCTCTTCTACTTTCAATAGATTGATTTCCACTAACTAAAGCTCTTTTAATAATACTTCTTTCTCTTGACCAAGCACCTGATAATTGTAGTAAATCAAAATTGTCATCACTAAAATCCACACTAGCACTTAATGCCCTCAACACCTTTAAATCTTTGGAGCTTGAATTAATTATCGTAGAAGATCTTGTAATCACGTCATAGTCCTTATAGACTGTATAGCTTAGCACTACTAATAAGCCACTTAATTCATCTTTTAAGGTTATTTCTAAAGTCTGCGCTTCTTCATTTTTTTCTACATATGTGCTAGGCAATCCTTTTAACTTTTTCTTTCCTGAAAAAATCTCATGACTTAGATATTGCAAATCTGAAATTGTAGATCCATCTTCAAATTGTGTTTGATATGCTGGTGAACGCAAATCCGTATTCCCAAACGATGGGTATTCTTGTGGCAAAATATCTAAAGAAAAACCATTTACGTTATCCTTTGCAAACATAAATCCGTTTAACTGATCACCTTTAAAAGGTTTCAAATAATCTAATTTAAAATTTCTTATTTTCTTACCCCAATAAATATGTTGTAAATATTTTGATTCAACTATTTGAATTATATAACTTGTGTCTTTTGCTTTAAGATGAAAAATTTTATTTTCTTCAAAATAAGAAATTAGCATTTTGTCTTCCCCCTAGTGGTTATAATATAATAATTTGTTTTATCACTAACTCTTTGAACCTGTACTTGCAACACCTTCAATAAATTGCTTCTGAAATATAATAAATATTATAAGCATTGGCCATATAGCTATCATTGAGCCTGCCA
>NZ_JAHLDM010000037.1:0-41398 GCF_018861295.1 Clostridium estertheticum
GGTTATTACCTCCCCTATCTGACTGTAGGTTGATGGACCCGCAGTCTTAACAAGTGTAAGCTTTGGTTGCTGAGTTGATGTTACCGTTGAGGTAGCTTCATTAGATAAAATAGTGCCATTGTCTGCTGTAGCTGTAGCTGTATTGGTAACATTACCAGCATCCAAATCCAATTGTGTGATTGTATAGGTAGCAGTTGCTGTTGTAGATTCACCAGGTGTTAAATTACTATTTAGTGGCGGAGTTACAATTGCCTTGTTGTCAATTACATTGAATGGTCCATTAATTGTAACGTTGCCGGTGTTGGTTATTGTGTAAGTGTAGGTTATTACCTCCCCTATCTGACTGTAGGTTGATGAGCCTGCAATCTTCGTAAGTGTGAGTTGTGGCTGCTGAACGGATGTTACCGTTGAAGTAGCTTGGTTAGAGAAAATGGTGCCATTGTTCGCTGTAGCAGTATTAGTTACATAACCTCTGTCTATATCTGATTGGATGATTGTGTAGGTAGTAGTTCCCGTTGTAGACTGACCAGGTGTTAAAATGTTGCCAGGTGGCTGAGTAACAGTTACTGTTGCATTGCTATCTGTTACATGGAAGGGCCCAGAAAGTGTAACATTACCGGTATTGGTAATTTGATAAGTATAAGTTATTACCTCCCCTATCTGACTGTAGGTTGATGGACCTGCAATCTTTGCAAGTGATAATGCTGGCACAGCCGGAATTACACCAGTATACTCGATAGCAGTATTGTTGCTTGTATTGGGATCAGGATTCAGGGCAGTAATTGTGGCTGTATTTATGCGGTCGTGTGCGTTGGGAAGACCTGTCATAGGAAGAACATTTAATACCTGAACCTGGAAGGTTATAGTAACCACTTGCCCTGGTGACAACGCACCTAAAGGTACTGTAAGTACACCTGATGAGAAGGTTGGAGTCACCGGCCCAGATGCACCAACTACAATGACAGACCCTGGGATATAAGTCATTCCTGAACCAATAGTATCACGTGCCACAGCATTGTTGGCTACTACGCTGGTTGAATTGTTCGTTGCTGTGAGCGTATATGTGAGAATATTGGTGGCAATGATAGGATCAGGGTTGTCACTCTTTGTTATAGAGATATCAGCATCGTTAGTAAAGAATGTACCTACCTGAAGTAGTGGAACAGTTTGGTTTCCGACGCTGATCCTTGATCCGCCGCCGAGAGTTGGTCCAGTGTTTGCCCCAGCCAAACCAGTCTGGACATTTCCAGTTATCCCAGATGGAATTGAACTCTTTAACACTACCCAAATCTCAACGATAATATTGTCACCATTATCAAGACCCGAGGCTGTAATATTTCCTACAATTTGCTCATTATTTGTTCCAGGATTTGCAATGCTCCACGAGAAAGTATCTACTTTTGCATTTCCAAGGGGGTCTACAGTGCCTACGTCACCATAATCCACAAAGGCGGCGATAACTCCATAGCTTGGATCAAACCCAAAATTTCCTCCGCTAGTGGTTTTGGTAAGCCAATAAGGACTAAAGGTAATAATGCCATTCTCAGGTGCTATTGATCCAGAAATTTTGATTTCAAGTTCGAAGGGTACCACCTGTCCAAATGCCATATTCTTTGGTGAAAGAGAAGAAACTGCATCAAAGTCGGCAGGAATGAAACTTGGACCATAAGCAACTGCATCTGTCAAAGGATCATTCTGCCTACCTGAAAGTGGCCAAGTGACCATTGAAGGTGGTACTTTAGGATATGTTGGGAAATACGGTGCATTGTTGACAGCTGGATCGGCCGCGCTCCACTTTAATGTATAACTTCCACTTGAGTCGGTAAATGTTGTTGTTGCAATGTGTCCTGTGGTAAGACCAGTAGCAGTAATCCCATAATTACTAATTTGAAAACTTGGCAAATTAAATTGAAAGCGGATTGAGCCCTCATCTGTTACCTGTACCCTTGCCATATTATGATAAGTCTCATCTGTATATAAAGTATTAATAATTTCTAACTCAACCTCTGTATCTCTAATCCATCCACCACCAGTGAGTGTGACAAGGGCATCAGGTGGATAGTCTAACTGATCGCTTTTAACCCATGGGACATTAAATGAAGTTGTTGCAGAATTACTGCATTCTTCTATCATTATTTTCTCCTTTCTGTTCATTTTTGTTAATAAAATGATTTTACCTTAATTTAATACATTGCTATATATAATATGAGCTTTATTATAATTATGTGCACTTTTTCGTTACATAAAAAATACTAATCTATATGCGAAGCATCATTTTCTAAAGCTACACAAAAGCATCACATACCTGGGTATCCCCTGCGAATTCACAATACTTACACATCTTTCTATACAATTCAATATTAAAATCTAAACTAAAATCATAATTAGTAAGCCTACGTGTTATCGACCTAATTTTTTCTTCATATATTTTATGCTTACTCTTTGAATAATTAATAGTGATGATATCCTCTTTAAACTGAGGTTGCCAAAAACTCATACTTATATTTTCAAATGGTATCTCTCTATCAAATATTTCTAATGACCTTTCTCCTACTATATACATATAAGCAATAGCCTGCATTCTTTTACTTACTTCACTATAATCAAGTTTCCTATTTTCTGTCTTCCAATCCCATATTTCTATTTTATTATTTGGCTTAATAATTATTAAATCATACTTTGCTTGAATCCTAATATTGTCTTTTCTCATTTTAATTTCATACTCTGGCAAATATATATTTTCATCTATAATAGTGAATTTTTCTTGAAGCGACTTTGTAAAGTGGAGTAATTCAGTATTACTCTCATTTATAACCAAAGGAATATTTGAAAAATATCTTTGACATATGAGATGAAAATCCAGTCCCATGTTCATATTTTCATAATAATCTTCATCATCTATTGAATCTTTTTTCCATCTAATATTATCCAAATATTTTATTTTAAATTTAAGAGGACATTTATCAAAAGTATTTAAAAGATTTTGACTATAATAGACATGATTTAATTTTCTAATGTCTAACATTTATAAAACACCCCTTTGACTATTTATGTAATCTTGAAGAACATAAAAATATTTTGATGGTTTATCTTCATTCCATTTTCCTTCATTAGACTGCGTTGCCATTAAAATTAAATATTCTTTGGCTCTTGTTATCCCTACATATAAAAGCCTTATTTTTTCATTTATTATTTGTATTTTAGCTTCTTTTAATGGATCTTCACAAATATTATCACCTAAAATTTTAGCAATTTGGGCTTTGCAGAGAACTGTTGGATTTTTAAATTCATCCTTTAAATAATAGTAGTCTTTAAATTTATCAGTTGTCATATAAGGGTATTGATAAGATGTAATATTTAATATTAATACACAATCCCATTCTAGCCCTTTAGCTTTATGACAAGTTGATACTGTTACTCTATCAGGGGATGGTTCATACCCCTCTAAGTCGTATATTATACCTGAGATATGATCGAGTATACCATTCTTTCCATCTAGCAATTGCTCTGCTACAAACGCTAAGGAAAATTCACTATTATCTTTAGACGCAAATCTAACATAAGACGCAACTGCCTCTGCCATTGCTCTGTTTTCAAGCGTAAAATTTAGAACATCGCTAATATATAAAATTAATCTATCAAAATGTGTCTGAGGATATTCAAATATTGTTTTAATTAAATCCATAGAACTTATAAATTGTTTATACACCTTAGAGTTTAATATTTCTCCTGGAATGTCCAGTTCATTTATTTTGCCGCAACTTGGGTACATCAGTTTTTCAACATCATAACCACAAATAAAACTGAATAATTTTTCACTTTCTTCATTTTGTTCCTCGCAAAACACATTCTTAATTAAATCTTTAAATAAAACACTTTCTTGTGGCCTTGAAATAAATTGCAGTATATATCCTAGTGTCATCGTAACTTTAATTTTTTTATCTGATTTATTTGATAACTCATCACATTCGATATTAGAATCTCTAAGAATATCTGCTATTTCTCTAACTTGATTATTAAAAGGAACTAATATTGCACAGGTTTTCCCAGGAAATTTTTCTTTAAATTTCATAGCCACACGAACTGCCTTTTTAGTTTCTTCTTCTCTTGAATTACAAATCATAGCGCTTATACCATAGTTATCTTGGCAGGTTTCAAGCTTATCATCCAAACTTTTAATTCTTTGATCTACTAATGCATTTCTACACTTTTCTTCTCCATGCTTATTATTTGTAAACTCAACTAGTTCATTTGCTAAATTAATAATATGATTTGTACTACGCCCCGCCATAAACATTTTGAACGCATTATTTGCCTTGCCACAAAACTCCCTAAAATATTCAGGGTCAGACGCTGTAAATGTTCCTGTTATACTTTGATTAACATCCCCAACTCTTACTAAATTACCACTTTTCTCTGAAATTAAACTTAGTGTTTTTCCTTGAATTAAATTAGAGTCTTGGCATTCATCCTCAAAGACAAAGGTATATTTTTTTTGCACCTTTTCCCTAACTGTATCATCAGTTTTTAAAAGTTTATACGCAAGAATTAGCAAATCATTATAATCTATATACCCCTCACTTTTTAAAATTTTACTGTAAGTATCATAAATTTCAGATATATGTACTAAAATACTATTTTGATCTAATGATTTTATATCTTCCTTTAATTTTTCAGGAGAAATGTCATTTATCTTTAATTCACCAATAGTCGTATCAACTGTTGTAAAAAAATCATTCCACCACTTATCTTGTTTCCCCCCGTATTTATTTAAGGATTTATCCGATATCATCCTCTTAAATACAGCCTCTCCACCTTTCCTTCGCCACATTGATATGCAATTATTTAAATATAAACTTTTATTAACATCATCCAATATTTTAAATTCCTCATTAACACCCATTACATCTGGTCTATCTTTTAAGATTTTCAGTGCTAAACTGTGAATAGTCATGACTTCATAATCATTCGTTGCATTTATACCCTTATTTTGTAACACCATAGAGATTCTATGTTTAAAATTGTTAACTGCACTATTCATAAAAGTTACTATAAGTATTTTACCAGGTTTATGCACCTTATCATTTATAATTTCACATACTAGATTACATATTATGAAAGTCTTTCCCGCACCTGGAACTGCTGGCACTGCCATAGTTCCTCCTCGATACAACATTATAGGCAACTGGTCATCCCTATAAACTATTTTTTTAACTTCATTACTCATCGACTTCGTTGCTGTATTCATCGACTCCGTCGCTGTATTTATCTCCTTTATCAATGGTTTCACCTCTTTCACTCAATATTTATATAAGTATATCTGCAAATTTACTTTCTTGCTGGAATCCACTTAAAGAATATTCACTACCATATATGTATAATTCACCACTACATTTTCTTAATAAACAATTAACCACAGACATTAGAATTCCATAAACATTATTATTTTCTTCTCTTTCGGTATACATGTCATTACTATTTCGATTACTCTTTAATACATACGAATTTGATAATTCGTGGGCATTTCTAGGAGACCAGATATTACTGTTAATATCTGTCCATATCTGAACCTTACTACTTAAATTAGAGGTCAAATAAGTATAAGGAGATGTTAAAACTATACTATTATCTTGTAATAACATTTTCTGAATCTCATTCATGCAGTAAAATCCACTTCCCTCTCCCCTAATAAATTCTATAAACCTCTCCTCTGAAGATTTCCCTTTAAATTCTAATTTATCTAAAGTATTTATGAAACCTTCACAGCTTTCATATAAACCTATATAGTCCTCTATATGTTCTTTAACTTTTGGTAAGCTTATAAGAACCTCTGAAAATGCTTTTCTAAAAAATTCGCCAAGGGAACCCTTGTGATTCATTAAATTAACTTTATAATTTTCTATCCACCCTTTTAATTCATTATATTTACCTACTGCCTCGCTGCCTACTCTCTCTTCAATATCGAGACTAATATCTTGAAGTCCACTTTCAGTTACAAAAGGATATAGCAAAGACCCTCGAATAACATCTAGCCTTAGCATAAAAGAAAAAAAGTTTTTATAATCTTCCTTTGTTAAAAAGATACTTTTGTAATCATTACACAATACTGCGAGTACTATTAAAGGATGTAAATATTCATTGTCTATAAATCTATCCTTTTTAGAAGTCTCCATAACTGATATATTTAATTCCTTAGCTTTTTTCAAAAGCTCATAGGAAATAATGAAATCATTAAATGGACATATTATTGCTATATCCCTTGGTTTAAGTCCCTGATTTAAGAGCTCTTCAACTTTTAACATTATCTTTTGGACCATTTCTGATCTTAGTTGTGATGTCATATCTATAAAGGCTGGGACATCTTCATTTATTTTGTCCTCCATAAAGAGATTGTGAGCCCTGTTATCTATTATTCTAGAAAGATTAATAAAATCATCATTACAGCAAAAATGATTATCTAAAATAATCTCGTGATGTCCAATAGTTAATTTACTCTTCAAATAATCAGTATTAGCTCCATAATAACTACATAAACCCCCTTTAGGATTATAAAACAAATACGCTCTGTCCACATTATTAATGATCTTAAATATCAATTCTTGCTCTGCAGGGGATGATTCATCTATATCGTCTACTATAAGATATTTTATATTATTTATACTATTATATCTTGAATCCTGAAGTAAATAATTATTATATAAATAAAATGATAGTCCATAATCTACAACACCATTACAGAGTAATTTTGAAATATAATACATAGTTACTTCGTCTAATTGATTATATGTTTCTTTAATTAAGAAATCATTTACTTCTAATGAATTATAAAGTCTAGTTCCTATTTCATTGAAAGGGACTAATGATAGTGCAGCATTATTAATGTTCGTTATTAAATCTGATGCTATTTTTGAAGAAGTTGATGTTATATCCTGAAAGTATCCTTTAGCTTTTCTAAAATGTTCTACTAAGGCTTTCATAGCATAATTGGTAGCATCAAAAGATGCAAACTCAGGCTTTAATATGTTAATTTTTATTTCCTTGCAACCCTCTACTACATAAGGCCAATAAAGGGATAGTTCTCTCCTAATAAATCCATAATAAGAGCTTTTTCTAATCTCACCAGAAGTATTAAAAATCATCTCTTTGGTCCATGTTATATTTTGATATTTATTCATAAATAAACATAATATATTTGAACTTTTAACCTTTTCATTTTCTATCAGATTCCTGTATTTAGTAGTTGCAAGAGTTGTTTTGCCACTTGCCGAATCCCCTTTAACTAAGATACATTTATGGCTAAATTTATCATCATTCAATTTATCTTGAGCCTGTTTATAGTTCATAATATCAACTCCATGTAAGGTATTATTTTTATTTACAATCATTTTATCACAATAACTAACTTGTATATTTAGCTTTTCTATTTTGTCTTAATTATACGATAAAAAAGGATGTAATTATTAAAACACGAATTAAACTTTTCTTTTTCCTCTATTATTTTTATAAGCCTTTCTTTCTCAAGTTCTTTGTAATTCATATTCTTTAGCATTTAATATATAAAAAATGAACCACCTATATATGTATGTATATAAAGGTGATTCATAGATGTATTAAATGATTTTTATGAACGAAATAAATTTGCTAATCACTAAAGTCACAAGAGTGCATGGTAATTTTTATATTTATTTGGACATAAAGAAGGCGAAAGCATCTGTATTACCTGTTGCTACCATACTTCGTGTATGTACAGCTTGTCCTTGATTGTCTGCAACATATGCTAAAGTGTAATCTCCGTCATTAACCCATCCCATAAATACAAAAGTATGTGTAGGATATCCAGTACCATCATTTGTTGTAAAGCAAAGGCTTCCTGGTGCAAGTTTTTTAATATCCTTTGTTTTTGACCATTTATTACTATTTAAATAATTTAAATATTGATGTGTGTTGCATACCCCTATAGGTACTGGTACACTTATTCTTCGCATTGCCTCGCTTGAAAAATAAACACAGTTGTTTATTGTTACTCCATCATGCAATTTTACTGCTGCCTTTAGTGTACTAACAATATTGGCTGATGGAGTCAAATATATAAATAACTTTTCTCCTATTACCGTAGATTGCAATTCTGTAGTTGGTGTAGTTATTATAATCGGTGTAGTTGGTGTAATTGCAGCTCCTACAGTAATTATAGCTTTTACTTTTATACTAGTCCCGTTTATAGTTCCATAATAGCTGTAAGTACCTGCATCAATTATATTGAATACATTATTAGGCCATGTTACTCCAAGCGTTTTCTTAGTATTATTACTCATAGTAACATTTGTAGTTGCAGGGAGAGTATATTTATCACCTGCGTGTACATTAACAAGTATATCTGCAGCTGAACTTACTGTTGAAGTATTATCATAAGTAGTGTCAGTATTGGCAAATCCAGCATAACTCATTAACCCATTAGCAATTGCCTTTGTAGCATTATTTTGATACTGCTGACTTTCTAATAATATTTCTTCAGATGGATTAGTTATGAATCCTAACTCTGCAACTAACGCAGGACAGCTTGTCTTATTTAATATTGCAAAATTACTTGTACTATCTACTACTTGTATTCCCCTATCCTTAGCTTTTGTTGCTGTTATTAGTTCAGCTTGCAGCGAAGACGCGAGTAACTTATTCGCACTTTTGTCAGTTGTGTAATATGTTTCAATCCCATTCGCAGCAGAATCTGGCGTATACGAATTCATGTTTATGCTTAAAAACACATCAGCATTTGCATTTTTAGCAATTAGTGCTTTTGCATCATCCTCACCACTTTGAGTCCAAGATACTGCATCGCTATCTCTTGTATATACTACATTAAATCCTCTTGCTTTTAGTATTGTACCTAGTTTTAATGCTGTACTTAGATTTATATCCTTAGCTTTGACACCACTGTTACTGGTAACAGTACTATAGTATTGAGCTGGGTCAATACATACCGTAAACTCACTTGGTTTAGTAGGTAAACTTTTGGTTGTAAAATCCATTCTAACTTCACTCGGAAGAACTTTTCCGTCGCTAGACTTAACCTTGTCTGTTACTATCAACGTGTAAGTCTTTGCAGATTCATAATTTTTAACAGGTTGAGCTACTACAGTTTTATTGTTATTAGTTAGGACAACTGTAATATCTATGTTATTATTATTCTCATCAACCACCTTAATATTCGTGGTATTTACCGTTGGAAGACTTAAAGCCTTATTAAAACTCACTGCCCACGGCTTACTAGCTGCCACATCTTTTTTAGAACTCATGCTGGTAAATGTACTAGCTTGTACCATTGTTTGCATAGGTATACACACAACGAAAGCTAAAATCATAATTATAAATGCTTTAAAAATCTTTTTCATGTTACATCTCCTAGGTTTTAATATTTAACTATTTGTATAATTTTAAATAAGTATGTAAATTATTGTTCTATTTCCAAATTAATTATACTATACATTTATTTTCTTCTCAATGCTTTTATTTTTTTAATGACTTCCATATGAACATTATGAGACATGCCAAGAAAGCATATAAGACTCCCAATTCTTGTTCAAGAGCTTCACAATCTAATGCTTTTAATTTTTTATTCATGACAGGTAATGAGTAATTCGGCTTTTACAAATGATTGAATTGATCTGGCATTTTTAGCATTTCCTGACACTAAAAACCCTCAGACTGGATTTTCCTTCTTAAGAGAAATCCAGTCTGAGGGTTTAATTTTGCATTACTTAAAATATTACTTATTCATGGATTAGACCTCATACCTATATATCAAGAGCTGCATGATATCCTTGATATATTGCAGTTGTTATGGTAGATGCTTTTACACAATCACCAATTTCTCTAACAAAAGGTGCACAGTCAATTAAGTCTTCTACTACATCTCTTCTTGCTCTCTGTCCAAGTGCACAGATTACTGTAGTACCTGGAACTAGATGTTCCACGCAAGCTACATCAGTACAGACAACGCCTTCTCGTGTTACACGTAATCCCTTATATTCCATATGAACATGAATCTTATTATTTTTTTCTATTTCCGCAAGTAAAATAGGACGATGCCTAATATTTGCATCTGGAGCAAGTTCTGCTCTCATTTCTACTAGATGTACAGTCTTACCTTCTTGTGCAAGATGTATTGCTGCTTCACATCCAGCAAGACCTCCTCCAAGAACTACCACTTCACTCTTAACCTTGTCCTTCTCCAAATAATAGTCATTAACAACAACTACATTATCACCATGTAAACCTGGTATTTGCGGTACAAGTGGTTCTGAACCAACTGCTATAATTAATGCATCAACATTTTCTTTATCAACATATTCTTTTGTAACAGTTGTATTCAATCGAATTTCAACGCCAGCATCCTTTGCTAATTTTCCAAGAGTTACACCTAACTCATACATTTCGTACTTAAATGGGATTGCTTGTTCTCCCTTAAGTATTCCGCCTAACTCATCAGATTTCTCACAAAGAATTACTTTATGCCCACGTTTTGCAGCAGTAATAGCAGCTTTAAGTCCACTTGGTCCACCACCTGCTACTAGAACTTTACCTGGATGAGGAGAAGGAATAACTTCTGATCCACCTAGTTCACGTCCAATTAATGGATTAACAGTGCAACGCCTTGTAGATGTCATAGCACGTTCTGCCATACATGTAAAGCATCTTAAACATTTTACAATATCCTTCTCTTTATTTGTCACAACTTTTTTCGGAAGTTCATGGTCAGCTAAAAGTGCACGAGCCATTTCAACAACATCTGCCTTACCACTAGCTATGATTTCTTCCATCATCTCTGGGTCATTTAAACCACCAATTGTTGCAACGGGAACACTTACATGCTTTTTAATTTCTGCTGCAAGGTAAACATTAGATCCATGTGGTAAAAACATAGAAGGATGAGTTATTCCAAATCCTCTTTGGTAAGTTCCTGCTGATACATGAAGCAAATCTATTTTTGATTCTATTAATTTAGCAATTTCAACGCCGTCATTTAAATCATAACCACCTTCAAATAATTCAGAACCGCTCATTCTAAACTCGATTGGGAAGCCTGCCCCAACTGCCTTTCGGACACTGTCAATAACCTCCTGTGCAAAACGTACTCTGTTTTCTAGACAACCACCATATTTGTCTGTTCTCTTATTAAAATAAGGAGACAAGAATTGATTAATTAACCATCCATGTCCACCATGAATCATAACCATTTCAAAACCCGCTCTTTTAGCGAGTGCAGCAGTATTTCCATAAGCTGCTACTATGTCATCAATTAATTCTTGAGTAAGTTCTTTTACTGGAAGACCATCTGGACGAATCGCAGCACTTGGTCCCCATTGAGATAGTCCTTGTTTTTTATTCTTGTCAGTTAAATAAGTTCCAGCATATTGTCCTGAATGAGATAATTCTACACTAGCAATTGCCCCATGACGGCGAATAGCATCTGCAGTATATGTAAAGCTTGCAAGTGAACCTACTGTTTCCAAATCTAAATGAAACATATGGGAACCTTCTGTTTCTGGATGAACCACACATTCACTGACAGTAACCGATGCCGCGCCCCCCTTAGCTCTTAATTCATAAAAAGCTGTTGAAGCAGGTCCAATAGTGCAATCAGCTGTTATATCTGTTCCTCCCATTGGAGCTGAAAACATTCTGTTTCTGAAATTCACATTTCCAATTTTGATTGGTTTACATAGGTTTGGATATTTTCTTTCCATAATTTTATTCTCCTTTATTCATTAATTATTATTTTTTAACAAGCATATATTTGTTAAATTATTAATTTTTCGACGTTATACTATCACTAATATTAATTGCAGTTACCTTTTTATATACATAACGATAAACAAAAGTTAATGCAAAACCTATAACACAGAGAACAGCAGCTATTAAAAATGCTCTTCGATAACTATGGTCCGCAGCATATACATTTTTCATTACTGTTGGTCCAAAATAACCTGATATTGCAAAACCAATAAACATTATTCCATAATTAACACTATTGTGCTTAGTACCAAATCGATCTGCAGTAAGCCCCGGGAAAACAGCCATGAATGCGCCAAAGGATACTCCAACAATTATAATACCTATATAAAATCTTGTAACATCTCCTTGTCCTGAAAAATACAGACATATAAGTCCAATTATAGCAAGAACAAAAGCAACAGTAAGTGTATTGATTCTACCAATTTTATCAGAGGCATAACCTGCAATAACACGACCACCTGTACTAAATAATGCTAAAATAGAAACTACAGTAGTTGCAGCAGCAACTGACATTCCAATCATGCCTTGTGCTATAGGAGAAGCTAGAGCCGAACACATTAACCCATAGAATGCACCACATAACAATATCAAAGCCATTGGATAGAAAATAGGACTTTTAAGCATTCCCTTCCAATCTTTATCATTTTGATTTAACTTATTTCCTTGAGAAGCTGGTGGTGTCCATCCTTCAGGAATAAATCCTGCTGGGCATTTATCAATAAAGAATGAGCAAACACATACAATAATTAGGAATGTAGCACCTATTATCTTAAAGGCTGCTGTTACTCCTAAATTACTGATTAATATATTTGCAACTGGTGGTACTATTACTGCACTAAAACCATAACATGCAGTTGTAACACCTCCAACAAATCCACGCTTGTCTGGAAAAAGTTTAATTGAATTACTGATTGTACATCCATAAACCATTCCAATCCCAAGACCAGTTACAATACCATACGCAAATACTAAAAAGCCTAATCCGGTGGCGAAACCTGATAATATCATACCTCCACCAAAAAGCAAGCCACCAACAAAGATAACTTTTTTGGGTCCAAAGGTGTCATTAATTCTTCCACCTGTAATCATGGTAATAGGGCCTACTGAATTTGTAACTGTGAATACGATCGCAAGAGCGCCAGCAGTTAAAGTGGTACCAGTAAGTTGGCTCAAGTATTTTGCCATAGGACCTGCAAATACACTCCAAGCATACATTGAACCAATGCATAAATTAATAAAACAGCTGGCAATCAAAATACCCCATCTTTTTTTTGTTAATTCCATTGTATTTCCCCCCTTATCTCGTTTTGTTAATATTATCACAATGCACTAATCATGTCAATACAGTTATATAACATAATATATATAAGTATTTATATGTATTATGTTATATGCTCGTACTAATCAACTTAAATTGTAATTTACAAAAACCATGTTATAATAAATAGGTAAAAGGAAGAGGTGTGTTAATGAGGACCCTTAAATATGCAATTTTAGGATTAATAAATAGAAAACCTATAACTGGTTATGACATAGGAAAAGAATTTAATTTTCAATTAGCTGAGTTTTGGAGTGCAAAGCTCAGTCAGATATATCCTGAATTAAAAAAATTAGTCGACGAAAACCTTATAGTTTATGATATCGAAATTAGTGGGGACGTATTAGAAAAAAAAATTTATGATATCACGGAAAAAGGTAAAAAAGAATTTTTAAAATGGTTGAAAAAGGATGTCCCTATGGAACAAACCCCCAAAAATATTTTTAGGCTTAGAATGTATTTTTCAAGTAATTTAGATGTAAACACTAGAATCGATTTATTGGAACATCAATTACTTAAACATAATGAGAGACTTACCTTTTTATACGAGCAAAAGGAACCCTACGATAGCGTTCCACCTCTTAATAGTGATGTTTTTGGAGATTATCTGGTTCTAGACGGAGCTATTATACGAGAAGAATCTACTATTAAATGGTTGGGAAATTGTATTAATTATTGTAAAAATGGTAGTGAAATATAATGAAATTGACAATATCCTCAATGTTAATGTAACCCACTTGTTACATTCAAAATATTAACACAAGTAACCCCACATTAAATTATGTAGGGTTACTTGTTACGATAAAACCACTAATTAAAAAAACATTTATAATACTACTTTTATCTTTTTCCCTTTATTTGGTTTTATCCAAAATTGTACTTAATGCGTCTTCTGAATAATCTACATAAATATCTGGTTGCAATACTCTTTCGGCCTCTTTTGTTTTATCTGGTCTTATCCATTTCTTGAATGAAATTTGCCCTTGTAATTTTGAATTATCTAATTGAAATCCTAATACATCTCCAAATGAAGATGGCATATTACTACTTGGTTGTCCAACTATAGTACCTAGTTTTCCATCCTTAACCCATGTAGCTAACATTTGAGCTGAGCTAAACGTTTTTTCATTTGTAATAACATATAATTTTATATCTTTGTTTTTCACCACATCATTACTGCTCTTAAAAGATACATATCCGTTTTTCCTTAGAAAACCATGCCTTTCTTGTGCTAATGAAGAAAATCTTATTATAGATCCATAACATCCAGGCTTCATTTTAAGTGAATCTAATAACATATCACATGCCTTTGAATTTCCACCTGGGTTATTTCTAACATCTATTATTACATTTTTTATACCATTACCAACGGCTTGCCTTAAATCTTCTACAACATTATTTAAATCTTTATTAACTTCACAAACGCCTAGCTTTACATATATTGTTTTATCATCAATTTTTCTGCTTGAAATTTCATAATCTGTATCATTATCTTCCACTTTGTTAAATTCTACTTTAACATTTTCTTCTCCATCCTTACCTTTTTCCGTTAATAATATATCTTTTGAGCAATCAACACCCGAGTACGTTAATACCATCTTTCCCTTTGAATACTTGGCATTATTAATATTTTCAGCCACATAATTTTCTGCCGGAAAAAGATCCTTAATTGTATACATAACCTTATTTATTTGTACTCCATTAATTTTCGTTACTACTTTATCTATTTGTCTACCATCATCTGAAAACATAACCAAATTACCATTTAAATATCTCCAGTTAATATTTAAGTACTGATCCTCTTTCCAGTAAAGTTGTGTATGCCCATCTTCTATTGATACTAAATATCTACTAACAGCACGTTGGAATTCACCTACGACCATACTTTTATTTGTCTCTTTTAAAAATTTTTCTTTTGCTTCTTTATATCTTTCGGTTTGTTTTTCTAAAAAAATGGGATGTGTGTTTTCCATTATTTCTATCATCTTTTCCACATCCATTTTTACCTCTAAATTAGTCATCTTTTTATCCAATACTGCATTTCCAGCAGAATTATATGGTTTAGGGACATATGCACATATAGGATAACTATTATATACGTATATTAATACCCCACCTAGCAACGCAATTACACACCCTGATATTCTTCCAAGAACCTTAAGCTTTTTCTTCCTCATACCCCTCTCCTTTTCACCACTCTAGGCATTTCACAAGTAATAATTTCACTTTAAGCAGCTATTGATCTTTGCTTAAAAGCTATTTCATTCAATCTTATAACTGTAGATGGTAGTACTTTTACTGAGTAAGTAATAGTAGACCCCTCTTCAAAGATCACTACAATATCATCTATAGAACAAATTAACATTAATAGTTTACTCTATAGATGGAGAAGTTTTCAACAACCATTACGTAATGTAAATCCTATGAAATCGATATCCTATTGATGGATTTTTTTTATTTAGTAATCGTAGAAGTTCATAATCTATTTTCCGATTTTCTTTTATAATTTGGTCACTATATAGCACTATTTTTTTCAATTTAATACCCCTATTCTATATAAATACACTTTTCCATATTTTACTAACACACTACATTTTTGTATTTTATAATTTTTCCAATAAATTTCCTTTCAATTTAACTGTAACTATCACTCCATGCATCTTGCATTACTACTATTTGAAAATACCAATTTGTATACCTCTGACTTCTTCTTCGGTTGCAACTTCAATTAGTAACCTCAAATCTAATTATGTATGGTTACTTGTGACGACAAATATTATGACTTAATCTAACCCTCAATTATATTTATAGTCCACATACCCTTTCATTTTACTTTTTAATACTAACAAAAAATCCATTAGACTGGATACTATAGCTACCACTAAAATAAATAAACTATTAAGATTAAATATGATTATTAACATCCCAGATATAATACAGAATATAGAATTTAGTAATGAAAAATTTAATTGTACCCTCAAAAATTCACTTAATTTTATAATTTTCATTTTGTTTCTTTTACTAAATCTTCTGTTGTAATAATTAACTTTATCCCCAAACAAAACAGAATATATTAAATAAATTACTCCAATTACAACTGGCAATATACCAATCCAGTTCATTCTATTGCACCCCTTTTTTTAAATTGTCGAGTAAGTATGGAGCCTCCTCACGCCTTTACCCTCTGGTAGTGTAGCCTTTTAAAATTGTATTGTATTCCTACTATTTATTAATAGCTTACTAATAGAAACAGCATTTCTTCCATTTCAAAGAAGAAACAAGACGCTTTCGCGTGCTGCCTTGCAGCTCATATTGTATATAATTATACCATAATTACCATAATTTAAATATATTAAGCCCCATATCATTAAATATGAGGTCACTTGCTTATTTGTTATGTTTAATCTACAGTAAAATAGTATAATTATTGCATTAGTACAAAAATTTAAATATCTATGAAAAGAGGCATAATGATTATGAATAATAAAATTTTGATTGTTGAAGATGATATTTCCATTAGCGAAATGGTTAAGAATTACTTGATAAAGGATGGGTTTATCGTAACAACGGCCTTTGATGGTGAAGAAGCGATTGTTAAATATCTAAGTCATGTTTTTGATTTAATTGTTCTTGATTTAATGATGCCCAAATTAGACGGTATAGAAACTATGAAGATAATTCGAGAAAAAAGTTCAGTACCAATATTAATTATGTCTGCCAAGGATAGTGATGTAGATAAAGCAGTGGGACTCGGGTTAGGAGCGGATGATTATATTTCCAAGCCTTTTTCTATGATAGAATTCTCTGCAAGAATTAAAGCCGCTATAAGAAGAGCCACAAAGTATTCTGGTAGTGACAAAAAAGATGAATCACTGATATTTAAAGTTGGAAAACTTACTATAAATATAAAAAATTTTTCTGTTGTTAAAAATAACCAGGTTGTCTCGCTAACTTCTAAGGAATTTGATATTTTAAAATTGTTTATCCAGAATCCAAATAGAGTATTTACTAAGGCTCAAATTTACAGCTTTGTTTGGAAAGATAATTACTGTGGAGATGAAAATGTAATTAATGTTCATATGCGAAGACTAAGAGAAAAGATAGAGGATAACCCTTCAAATCCACAATACATAAAGACTTTATGGGGTATTGGTTACAAGTTGGAGGTTAATAAGTGATTACTTTATTAATAATAATTATCTTTATTCTAATTTGTATAATACTTTTTAATACTAATGTTGAAAAGAAAAAAAATAATAATTTAAGATATATTCAAAAGAAGTTAAACAAAATTATAAATGAAAATACTAATGAAAAGCTCCTAGTTGAAACTGAGGATAAAGAAATTAAAAAAATACTTGTGGAGATTAATAATCTTTTAGATTTTAATCAAAAAATATTGGCTGACTATAGAAAAAAGGAAATATCTATAAGCAAAATGTTATCAAACATTTCACATGATTTAAAAACTCCACTCACAGTAGTATTAGGTTATATCGAGACAATAAAGTTAGACAACGATATTAGTAAGGATGAAAGGGATCTATTGCTTTCTAATGTTTATACCAAAGCTCTTGAAGTAATTGGTCTTATCAATGAGTTCTTTGATTTGGCTAAGATTGAATCAGGCGATAAGGATATAACTATATCAAGGGTCAATATAAACGAAATTTGCAGAAAAAGCCTACTAGAATTTTATGAAAATTTGACTTCAAAAGGTTATGAAGTAAGTATAGATATTCCTAGTATCAATATTTATGTACTTGGTAATTTAGATGCCATTCATAGAATAATGAACAATTTAATTTCTAATGCAATTAAATATGGTAGTGATGGTAAATACTTAGGATTGAAATTAACTTATGATGATAACTGTTCCTATGTAGAAATTTGCGACAAAGGTAAAGGAATTGAAGAAATTAATGTTGACAGGGTATTTGAAAGGATGTACACCCTTGAAGATTCAAGAAATAAATTATATCAAGGAAGTGGATTAGGACTTACAATAACCAAAAGGCTTGTTGAGAAATTAGGTGGGAAGATATCACTAGAAAGCAAACCTTATGAAAAAACTAGCTTTATTTTTCAATTAAAGAGAATAACTTATTAGTTTATATTAGTAAGATGCGAAATAAAAAGTATTTTGCTTTTCAACTTAAGATTTTCGTAAGATTTGGTTAATAAAAAAGATAAGTCTATACCTTACAATAGAACTATAGTAGATAAAAAAAGGGGGATGAACCATGGATTATATATTAAGAACTATAAATTTATCGAAAAAATTTATAGACAATGAGGTTGTAACTAATGTAAATATGAAGATCAAAAAAGGAGAAATATACGGATTTTTAGGGCCCAATGGAGCTGGTAAGACTACAATTATGAAGATGATATTAAATCTTGTTAAACCAAGCATTGGGGAAATTGAAATTTTTGGTGAGAAACTAAATTTTAAAGCTTATGAAATTTTAAAACGGATAGGAAGCATCATTGAGTATCCTGTGTTTTACGATAAACTCACTGGTAGAGAGAATCTGGAGCTTCATTGTGAATATATGGGATATTACGATAAAAGTGCTATCAATAGGGCATTAGAACTAGTAAATTTAAGTGGTATAGATGATAAACCAGTTAAGAATTTTTCTCTAGGAATGAAACAAAGACTAGGAATTGCAAGGGCAATTATAACAAAACCGGAGTTTTTAATATTAGATGAGCCTATTAATGGGCTTGATCCAATAGGTATCAAACAGATTAGAAATTTATTAAAAATGTTAAGCAAAGAATATGGTATTACCATTTTAATATCTAGTCATATTTTGAGCGAAATTGAACAAATAGCAGATACTATAGGGATAATAACCAATGGCATATTAATAAAAGAGGTCTCAATGGAAAGCATCAGAACAGATCATACTGAGTATGTAGAAATTAATACTAAAGACTTTATAAAAGCTTCTTATATTTTAGAAAATGATTTAAATATTTCTAACTTTAAGATTGTAGACAATACATTTATAAGAATATATGACTTGAAGTTAGCTCAAAAAGATATTTCAAAAGCATTAATTTTAAAAGGTATTGAAATTGAATCTATAAATAAGAAAAAAAGTTCTTTAGAAGATTATTTCTTAAAACTTTTAAATGGAGGTAATATAAATGCTTAAATTAATTAAATTAGAAATCAAGAAATTTAAACTTAATAAAAATGTAAAAACAGTTATGATTATAAATTTAATTATACTAGCTGTTTTGCTTCTAGGTGTATATTCTTTAAAATTTAACACTAAGGAAAATATGTTCAGAAATTATAGTGATGTTTTTCTATATACAGGTACTATAGTAAGAGCTACTTTCTCAATTTTTGCAGCGGCTCTTATTTCTAAATTAATAATTGGTGAATACAAATGCAAAACAATAAATATTATGTTTAGCTATCCAATAAAAAGAAAAAAGATTATGGCAGCAAAGTTAGCTATTGTGGTTATATTTGCTTTTACAACTATGATTTTGTCAAATATATTCTTGATTTTCAGTATATATCTTCTAAATATATTTGCAAATTTTATTCAAATTCCTTTAACTCAAGATATTTTAGTAAAAAATTTAATTAATATTTTTGTGTATTCGGCAACATTTTCCTTTGTAAGTTTAATTCCACTATATATAGGTATGAGAAACAAATCAGGATCTGCCACAATAATAACTTCAATAATAGTGGTAAGTTTATTAAATAGTGGATCTAATGGCGATACATTAAGTTCTATAATCATAATTCCTATCATTCTTGCGATTATAGGCATTTTTGTAGCTTATTTATCCATAAAAGATATAGAAAAAGTAGATGTTACCACCCCCTAGAAGTACTCAAACACACACGCCTAAAGAGATAATACACTAGCCTATAAAGTAGACAATTTAAATTGTCTGCGTTATAGGCTATACTATTTTACTTAACTTTTATAATACATTCCAAGTAAAGAGTAACACCTTATGTTACATTAACTCTACAAAGTTGAATTTGTCTTACTCAGCGGATAAGTTAATTATGTCTTCTTTTGTAATCTCTCGCAATACTCTGCAAGGATTACCTACTGCAATTACCCCTGCTGGAATATCTTTATTTACCACACTTCCTGCTCCAATAATGCTACCTTTTCCGATAGTAACTCCACCGCATACAGTAACATTAGCACCAATCCATACATCATCTTCTATTGTAATCGGTTTTGAAGTTCCAATTCCTTCTGCTCTTTGTATTGGAAGCACAGCATGTCCTGAACACGCTAAACAAACCCCAGGAGCTATAAATGCATTTGCACCAATATGGACTGGCGATGTATCCAGTATCACACAATTATAGTTAATCACAGTAAGTCCATGGGTATGTATATTGAAACCATAATCACAACGAAATGATGGTTCAATAAATGTTAGCGGATGATAAGTTCCAAATAATCCCTTTAAAATACAACTTCTTTTTTCTCCCTCAGATGGTCCAGTCTGATTATATTTCCAACATAATTCTTTCGCCTTTTGTTGTAATTCTGACGGCATATCTGTGTTCTTTGAACAATATCCTTTATTTTGTTTCATAATTTCTTTAAAATCCATTATTTTATTCCTTTCAAATTTTACTATTTATTTAATATACTATATAATACCATAATTTTTAATATAAAGCATTTTTACAACGATTAAAAATTTAAAATCATGGAATTAATTTATATGTAATTATGTTAAATACTTGAATAATTATATTGTTATATTATATAATTGAATGAGGATACAATTATAAATTTACACAAACTAATATCAGAAAAAATTTAAATCTATCATTAATAAGTAAATTATATGAGGGGAGTACTTTTAAGTATGAAAAGAATACGACGCTATTCTTTATTAGTTACAATACTTAGTGTAATTACAATATTCGGTACTTTTACAGCCTGTAGTAAGTCACAACCACAGCCACAATCAGAAAAAACGAATCCGTATAATGGGAGGACGTTAAATATTGGAGTTATTGGTGAGCCACCTAACGTACGTGAAAAACAAGTCACTTTCGTCAAAATAAAATTTTCTGATTTAGAAAAGAAACTCTTTAGTTCACAATATGATACAATCTTCATTACTAAAAATAACTTATCAGAAGCCTCACAAGGGAAATAAGCCTCTATTTACAAAAAATCTAAAATACCATTCTTTTTTATTCAAACTGAAAAAAGTTATGCTCCATTCGTAATGGAAGACCTCACTTACGACAATGCACCTACGGTTACTGACCAAACATATGCAACAGGCATTTTGTATACTGTGGATAAATTGAATACCTAGGGATACGGTTTATACAATGATATTGAAAATCAAGCGAATATTAAAGATGTGTACTCCCGAATTTTTGAAACGATTTTAAAGAACGCAACGTCAAAGTAACTTAGTTTAGTATGTAATTACAAATTTATTTGTTTTTTTATTACCAAATAATTAAAATAACAATAAAATAGAAAGTTAATAAATTAAATTAACTTTCTATTAAATAGTAATTTAAAATACCAAAATATATACAATATAATTGTTAATAAGGCTAATAAATCTTTTATTAGAAGTGAAAATGTACTATGCTGGTAAAATAATATTATTAATAATATTAGAGAAGTATCAAAAATTCTTATTAAATTTTTATATTTTTCAATAGTAATAGCATTGTTTTTTATTACTAATAGAATTCCACCTATTAAAGAAACTATTATATAAAAACAAACAGATTGTTTAAATATAAATACACTTCGCAATGATCCAAACAGTAATATATATGCTAATAATGAAATATCCTTAAAGTTTTTAAAAGTTTTACTTTTTTTATTAAAATTAACTGTCTCACTGTGTAAACCGTTAATTTCAGCAAATCTATCGATAGCAATTTTAAAAGCCTCTTTTTCTTTATGACCATTGGAAACAAGTTCTTGTATGATAGTTATCAACTTCGCCTTATTTTTCTCCTTTAAATCCACTTTTTTATCTAATGGTAGTTCAATTTTAAGCATAATTGCATCCCAAAACTCTTCTATATTTTTACTTAACTGTTTGCTAATTTCAATATTACTATTCATCATAAATTATTACCTCCTCCAATTATCCCGTCAGTACAAGCTAAAAGTTTTGATGCTTACACAACAAAGTATATTACTTTTATAAAAAGAAACAATATAAAACACATGAAACATACAATTTCCGACACAAACAGATTTTATAAAATCATAAACAAATTTATATTTAAATTTAGGGTTCATCAAAAATATAAAAGTGATAGTTTGAAATCCATATAGTGGATTAAACTATCTTTTAATCCACAAAAACTGGTAAAAAGATAAATAAGGTGTATAATATTAAATAAATGAATAAATGAATAAAATATTCATTTTAAAAGGAGATGAGAAGATGCCAAAAATATACTCACAAGAAAAGCGCCAAGAAATAAGAGAACAAATTATGGATATGGGTTTGGAACTAATAAAGCAATATGGAATGAGAAAAATGAGCATCGAACAAATTACGAAGAAAGTAGGAATTGCACAAGGCACATTCTACAATTTTTTTGATTCGAAAGAGATGCTGGTATATGGGCTAGCTAATGCTTATCAAGAAAGAATCAATCAGAAGGTGGAAGAAATTATTCAAATAAAGGGGTATCTAGATCGGGAAGATTTGAGAAAATTATACTCTGGTATGATTTTGAAGGATGAAGATAATGTGTATCGCTTCCTGAAAAGAGAGGATATACAGACATTCCTTACTAGACTTCCCAGTGATTGTTTGAATAAAATATCAGATGCAAAAATGCAAATGGAGAAAAATTTACGCTATGTAAATGAAAAAAAAGAGAAGTATGATCTGGATGCGATTCTTAACTGGATTCAGGTTATGAATCTCGTAGTAGAAAATAAGGATATTTTAGTCGAAACAGGTATTGAGAAAATCGTTCATAGAATGATAGAAAATATGTTGGATGAAATATTTTAAAATAAATCCCGAAAGGAGCCACAATTATGAAGTTTTATGAGTATGGAGATAAAAATTTACCACACATAATGCTAATTCATGGTGCAGGTAGATCCTATTGGCTTTATTTACGAGAAGCTAGATTATTGCGAAATAAATATCATGTAATACTACCGGTGATTGATGGACATGGCGAAGAAGGAAATGTTCCTTATATTTCTACAGAAAAAATTGTAGACCAGTTAATTGAATATATTGACAATAACTGTGATGGTAAACTTTTTGCAGTCAGCGGAGTATCTCTTGGTGGTCAGATCACAATAGAACTTCTATCAAGAAGAAGGGATATTGCACAAAAGGCGATTATAGAAAGTGGACTTTGTATTCCTCAGCCATTTCTTTCGAAATTCAGTATTTTTGTAGTTAAACTATGTGGTAAATGGATGTTTTCCAAATCATTTGGTAAATGGGCACTAAAGAGACTTCCTAAACGCATGCAATACCCTAAAGAGATTACAGAGTTGTATTTGAGAGATACTACATCTATGAAAATTGAAAATCTAATTCAGATTTTAGATACCTATTATCAATACAAATTGAAAGAAAGCTTAAAAGACAGCCAGGCAGATACCATTTACTGGTATGGAAGTAAGGAAATGAAATGTATTAAACAATCAGCAAAATTATTCCAGTCTTATATGGAAAAGTGTAAAGTAGTTGAATTGAAAGGATATTATCATTCAGAAATAAGTGATTACCATCCAGAAGAATGGGTGGAGAAAGCAGAAGAATTTTTTAACCATCGCTAATTTACAAATAAAGTGTTTTAAAAACCACAGTATAGAACTACTATCCATACTGTGGCTTATAACCCCTTACTATTTATTTTTTTATTTTTTAAGATTAAGTAAAAAAGAACAAACTATGCAGTATTGGGAAGTATGAAAAGTGGGACCAAGGTTGTTATAACCGGAAAAATAAATAATTTTTATAAGATAGATTACAATGGCAAAATAGGATATGTAAGTGCATCTTATGTAGTACCCGTTGGAAGTAAGATAACGGACAGATAAAAAATTGAAATTTCTATAAAGTATTTTAGTTAAAACATAAGAGAAAAATATAATTTAATTATAGATATTAATACAATAAATGTCGTGGAAGTCTGGTTTCACATCATTTATTATTAAAACTTTAAAATATATTTCACCAATAAAGGTTTCTGATTTCTTTTATAGAAGTTTAAGTACGAAAGAAAGTGGAATTTTATGGAAAAGTCTAATATATTTAATAAGTGTAAAAAACTTGAGTGTTCATGTTGTGGCAAAGACTTATTTGAAGATTATTCTTATATTGTATACTAACTCAAAAAAACAGAAATGCCTTTTTTAAGATTGATGATAACTGTTATTTTAACCACATTAGTGTGATTCAGAGAAATGTTGGTGTAAAATATTTAAAAGGTTTCTCAGATAATTTGCCTATTCCACCTTTTCGGAGGGATGGGCAAAAATACCCATTATATAAATTGGCGAGAACCCACCATGTGGTTATATATTATTATTCCATCTCAATAAGACATTGATTAATATTTATTGAATCAGTCCTTATAACAAATTATAGGAGTTTTAGTATCTATATTATTGTATATAGTTTTTGCCAAACTAGGTGGACAATTTATGCAACCATGAGAACCATTTGTCAAATATTCATTTCCGCCAAATACCTTTCTACCTAGATCATGTATTCCAATTCCATAATTAAAAGGCATAAAAACCGCTACAGGCACAGTATAACCCGGCCCCCTTAATACGAAATTACTTAGTTTATCTTTTAAGCTATAAACCCCTGTCGGTGTTTGATGATGATTGCTAACACCACCAGTAACAACAGCTCCTTCTACAATAAGCGAACCATTCTTATAAAACCATAAATGCTGCCTTGTCAAATTAATTTCTACATAGGTATTCCCTATATCATTAACATCATGAGATACAGCGGTTTGGGTATATTGAGGCTTCTTTGTTATGGTTTGTCCAGCTTTTATAGCCACAATTAAATCAGCGATTTCCCCTGTTCGGTTAACTAACCATCCATAATCGCCATCACTGACAGTTCCTGTTGTTCCTACTGATGTAGCAAACTTTCTTTCCTTCCCAACTGTATTATAATTATCGTCAAGTTTTTTTACATAGGTATCCATTTTATTTTTATCAAATGTAATACTAAGGGTTTCATTAACTCCAAGCCAGTTATGAATTATAGAACCATCTAAAACTTCTTTACCTCCAGTAAAGGTATAAGTGATTTTTGAAGCTACATATTTATTAAGCAAAATGTTAGTGTTAATAGCTTCTTTGGACTTTGAAGTATATTTTGGATTTATATAATACTTTTTTGTCTCCAGATCTACTATTGTTTCTCCCTTCAGAATTGCATTTACTACATTTGCATACAAAGGTTTGTTTTTGACTTTATTTCCATTAACTTCATTTACAATCGTATAGCCATTATCTGAATATTTAAAACTAGCATTTTGAGGTTCAATTACACTCTTGTTATCAAAACAAGAGAGCTTATCAAAACATTCTTTTAATAGTTTTTCATCATAGGTCACTAGGCCTGATAGTTCAGAATCTTTCGAATTAAAAAGCGAAAAAATCCACATAAAAGAATTCTGACTGTCTTTTAAAGTTTGAATTTTACCATTTGCATTATATTTAAATCCAATGTCAGTAGCCTTGATTTGTTCTTTCACACCGTTTCGTTCTTTAAGTATCAGTGTATATGTTTTGGATTTTAATGACATCTCTTTGTCTACTTTTTCTACGGTTTTACCAGAAGCTTTAATGCCATTAATTACAGTCCCAAAATAAAAATGATTACTAAAATATAGTGATATACCTAAATATAGAACAAGTAAAGTAAAAATAGAAATAGGAATTATTCTAACTTTCATAGGTTTATTGTGTTTTATTGTTTGTATTTCCATGAGACACCCCTTTAACATTACATGTATATAAATAAACTTTTCAAATATTTATTACTGCAATAGATATTATCTATAATTCTTTTCCTGCTGTATGTATATAATTAAAACATGAACGATAAAAAATCCAATTAAAGTTAATATTCCTATTAAAATGTTTAATAATGGATTACTAATATTATTTGATGATTGCAGCTGAAAGAAGATTGCGAATAGTATGAGGATTATTGTTATTAATCTATATGTTTTCTTGTTTTTAAAATACTCGATAAGTATAAGGATGCCGAATAATACAAATAATATCACGCTAATAATATGATTCACTCTTATTCCTCCTTTCACCTAACTTACTTTGATCAAAAAAATGCTTTTTCTGTTTAGAACTATTTAGTATTAATTCTAAGTTGTAATATTTTAGTAATAGCTGTCTTAACGTATGTTTTGCAAGCATTACCCCTAAATATAAATACCCTTATGATAACGATATTTAATCAATCTAATTTAATCTGTCTAGTTCAAAAAAATATCCACCACTAAATAGTAAAAGTGTATTAGCATCTTTTACATAAAAATGATTGCCTATACCACTTAAGCCATCTACAACAACATGCTTAAGAGGAAAACTTGCAACATTTAATTTACTAAAGTTAACACGAAAACTGCTTTCAAACTCTGATTTAGAAATACTTGATTTTTTATAAACCGGATTTGTACATATATTAGTTCCATAACTAGCTTTTGCCTTTGAATAAGTAACTTTTTTTCCAACTATATTTTTTACATCCTCACTACTATAAGCGGTTACAGACGAACCTACTGGATTACTCTTAATTATCCACTCACCATAAAAACTTTCCTTAACTACTGTTTTGTTTTTAGATTCTTTTGAAGCTGTTGTTTTATTACTTGTTTTATTATTTGGGCTAGTTGTTACTTGTTTCTTAATTGTTGATTGTTTCTCAGTTGTTGCCTGTTTCTCAGCTATTACTTGTTTCTCAGCTGTCGCCTGTTTCTCAACCGTTGCTTGCTTATCAGCTGTTGCCTGTTTATTCGAACATCCATACATGCTAACACTTATAATTGAAATTATTATAAATAGCGTTCCTTTTTTAATCATAAATAACTCTCCTTTATATATCCGTTAGTCAATTATTAAATTACATAATCATTGATTAACTATCTTTTTAGCGGGCATACTTTTATGCTTTTTTTTTCTATATGCATATTTAGTTATTTTATACATAAAAAGCCTTCTCTACATAGGATACATTATATATATATATGTCAATGTGAAGCTAAATCTGTAAACTCTATTGTAATATTTCATAACTAATCTATCTTAATTAGTGCTAATAAAAGCACCTTTTATTTTGCTTATACAAAATCAGATTATCTGTTCTGCCTATTTCGTGGCAACTTTACTTCTACTTTAGTTCCATTTCCATAATCACTACTAACAACTAGATCTCCTTTATGCAAGTTTATTATTTCATTTGATATTGCAAGTCCCAACCCACTTCCTGATTTTTTAGAGTTTCCTTTGTAAAACTTTTTGGTAATGCTTTTTAAATCTTCTTCGCTTATACCTATGCCTTTATCAGTTATGGTTATTGTTAGACTTTCCTTTTCCTCAACCTGTCCTATATAAACTACTCCCCCTCTACTGGAAAACTTTAAAGCATTATCTAATATATTAATAAAAACTTGTTTCAGTCTGTTTTTGTCACCGTCAATAAATACAGTTTCTTCAGTATTGTAAATTAACGTAATTCCACTTTTCTGTGCTCTTGGCTGAAACTCCATAATTATATTTTTTAAAATTTGGCTTATATCAATTTTATCTATGTGAAGAGTTATTCTGCCAGCTTGAAATCTTGACAAGTCTAAAAGATCTTCTACCATCAATGATAATCTTTCGCTTTCTTCAACTATAATATTAAGTGCTTCCGTTTTTTTAACCTCATCTGTAAATTCTTTTCTTTTTAATGTTAATGCCCAGCCTTTTATAGATGTTAATGGTGTTCTAAGTTCATGTGATATTGATGATATGAATTCATTTTTCAATTTTTCATTTTTTAATATTTCCTCAGACAGATAGTTTAAGGTATCAGCCATTATACCTACTTCGTCATTATATTTTTTATCTATTCTTGTTGAAAATTTCCCTTTAGCCATTTCATTAGCTGCATTTGTTACAGTTTTTAATGGTTCTATAATCGTTTTAGACATAATTATACTTAGTTTTGCTGTGGCTAAAATAACAATAACTCCTATTAATGCGAGTACAAAATATATTCTTGTAAGAAGTTTATTTACCTTTGCCATTGATGTTATAAGCCGTATAACTCCAACCGTTCTACCATTTGATATTAAACTTTTTGAAACTACTATTATACTTTCTTTATATGTGCCTTTAAAAATTGCTATCTCTCCATTTAGTGCTTCATCAACATCTGGCGATTGTATTTTTATTCCAGATGATACGCCCTTATTATCGTTAATTACTATTCCATTTGTATTCACAATCTGAATCTGTGAGTTTGTTAAATAAGAAAAATTATCTATTATGTCATTAGATGCCTTTAAAATATTTGTATCAGCAAGGTACTTCTTGTAAAAATCACTTGATATCTCCGCTTGATTTTTTAATGTATTTTCAATAGTATTATTATAATACTTTTTTACACTAATCATAAGAATGCCCTCAAATATAAGTACAATCAAAATTATAAGTATTAAGTAACTTACTGTAAGCCTTGTCTTAATACTCCTCACACGTATCCTCTCATTTCCCAAACCTATACCCCACTCCCCAAACCGTTTTTATATAAACAGGCTTCGATGGATTATCTTCTATTTTTTCTCTTATTCTCCTTACATGGACATCAACAGTCTTTATTTCACCAAAGAAATCCTCTCCCCAAGCTAAATCTAGGAGCTTTTCCCTTGAAAGTGCTTTATTTATATTTTCCATCAATACCTCTATAAGACAAAACTCTCTGAAAGTGAATTCTATCTCCAATTCATTTCTATAAATTTTTTTTGATATTTTATCAAGTTTTAATTGGTCGTATATAAGAATATCCAGATTAATGTCATTTCTTTTTATTTTTCTTAAATTAGCATTTATCCTCGAAATAAGTTCCATAGGATTAAATGGCTTAACCATGTAATCATCCGCACCAATATCAAGCCCTGTTATTTTATCCATATCTTGTCCTTTTGCCGTTAGCATTATTATACAGCAATCATAACCCTTTTCTCTTAACCTTTTACATACCTCATAACCATCAATATTAGGTAACATTATATCAAGAATTACTACATCAGGTTTTTCAGCTTCATATTTAATTAACCCATCTTCACCTGAAGATGCTTCCATAACTTTAAACTTACTTAATGATAAATTTAAAGTTATAAAATCTCTAATATGTTTTTCATCTTCAACAACAAGAACCTTTTCATTCATTCATTTACCACCACGCCCCAATAATTATTTTATTTTCTGTAGTTGCTCTACATTGTCGTTTACAATGCTATCTTTAAAATAACCCTTCTTCTCAAGGGTTTTAATTATTGCCAAGTATTTCTGATAATATTGCATTCCTTTATCAACTTGTTTTAGGTTATAATATGACTTTGCAGTTTCTAAATAAATATCAGCTAAAACTTTTTCATCATTCATATAACTAAAATCATTTTTATCATCTTTAGCCTTCGTGTTTTTTTCTAGTTTATTGATCTGTTTTACCGCTGACTCCTCTGAAACAGTCTTTGATTCATCATATTTTTTAAGTCCATTTAAAGATTGTGCCTTTAATAAATAAAACTCTGTATCCGAAAATGCGTCAAATGTTTTATTTTTATCATTATTAACATCAATACCTTTCTGTATAGATATAAGAGCATCATTATACATATTTGCTTTCACTTGTGAATCGGCTAAAAAGTACCACTGTGATACATCTAGGCTATTTTCTTTTATTATACCTTTATAATATTTAACTACGTTTTTGAAGTATTCTTTATATAAATCTTTAGCATAGGTAACTTTTTCGCCATCAAATCTAATTAGGTCGATTACATAGGTATTATCTGGGGCATATAATTTCCATCCTGCAAATACAAATTCCTTTTTATCAGTTTCTAAGGATGTCTTTAATACCTCCATCTTATTCCATGTCCCTAAATTAACTTTTCTAATATTATCATTATCAAATGTAAATAAGTTATATGCGACTCCTGCATGAGTTGAGATTAGATTTCCAAATAATAAAGCTTTTTTACCATTAATAACTAGAAATTCACTATTTACTATTTTATTTCCTTCACTTTTATACTCATATACTTTATTCCATTTACCATTTTTTTCTTTAATTACTACAAATCCCTTTTCAAAAGATTCTGGGAGATCAAAGAATGCTATGATCTCATCTTTTTTATCATTATCAACATCCACACTAATAACAGGATTTCCAGTAGATATCTTTGATATAGCCACTAGCTTTGATTTGTCTGGTAATAACTGTTTTGCTATTGAGCTTATATCATCCTTTTTAAGCTGTGAATCTAAAAGTTTAGGCGGTTGTATTAATTCAACCGGACTTGATACAGTACAACCTCCCATAAATATTAAAGACATTACTAAAGAAACCATTAATATAGAACTTTTATTCATAACAAACACCCCTTTATATATATCGTAAACAATTGTTTTTTCCTGTCTATATTTTCATTATAACCTTTATTTGTAATTAAATAGTTACGTAGAAATAAAATAAATGGGAATGTTATATATCAATACTTCTTTATCTCCATTTTTAGCACTTTTAACAGGTATCTGCTTTTCCAAATTTCTGCCCCATTTGACAGGGAGCAGTTCATACTTATGTTACATTCAAAATATTAACACAAGTAACCCTACATCTAATTATGTAGGGTTACTTGTGACGATATATATATAATATACATTAACTCAACCACACATTTTTCGCATTTTACCCAGTCAAACAAAATTGGAATTTATGCATCTCCTTTCATTTGTTTAGGAGATACTCCATAAAAACGGCTAAATGCTTTAGTAAAAATTTCTGTATTGTATATTAACTTCTTTTTCTAGTAACAAAGCTTATTATACTTGTTAGTAGAATCGCTGTTATAAAGGCAATGATGATACTAGAGGAAAAACCACTTAAAAAATAAGCACTGAATTTTCGCCAAATTGTTACACCGGCTATCCAGTCTATTGCCACAAACATACCATTTTTAACATATCCAATAACGAAGAATGCAATGACAAATATAATTATGAAAATAACTTTTGTATTTTTTTTCATTATTCCTCCTAAATGTATACAATTTTAAAATTTAATTTTATTATCTAATGCTTTAAAATTTTTATTAAAGCATTATTTTTATGAAATGGCTACATAATATTTTGGTTAAAATCATACATTCTTCCTGTATCCAATTTACGTTAATAATGGTATAATCAAGTAAATATTTCATGTCACAACCGTAATCAAGTGCGCACTAATTGATTAGTAATAATGGTCATTCACATAAAGAAAAGAAAATAGAACATATAATAGGAGGTTTATGATGGATATAGAACAAGTAGTACTTATAGTAGTTTCAGTAGTGATACTATTGGACAGTATAAATTTATTAACAAATACATCTAAAATATTAGTTAAATCTTCAATGAAATTAAGGACAGTTTGTAATTCCCGTATAAGAGGCGCAATAACTAAGAATCCTGACAAGACAACTAAAATACTGGGAATACAAGGTATAATATGTGGAACGCTTTTTCTAATAATTTCAATTAATATTAATAATACTGAATTAAGCAGAGGTTCAACAGGATTATTTATTCTACTGGCAATATCAGTATTCAACATATTTATATTAGGAGTAATAGTCCCATCAATTAAATAGGTGTATTTTATTTGTTCTTCTTTTATTTTAAAATTTATGCAGATTCTTCTTTTTCTGTAATGTACCATTCACCTTTTATATTTTTAATAGTAAATGTAATTGGTATATTTGATGAACCCCCTAAAAGATTGTTTTGTAAATCCATTACTTTAACTGAATAAGTCATTTTCACATAAACTATACCTGCAACTCTAATTCGTGAATTTTCCTTTAAGCTAAAATCTACTTTATAAGTTTTTTTATTATTTACTGGATAAGCATTATATATATTTGTTCTTTCAAATACTTGTTGTGACATATGTTTAGGCAATTCATTAGTGTATCCCTTATTAGTCAAAAATGCTTCTTTTACTAAATTGTAAGTATCTGACTGTGAAAACCATCCAGGCATAATCTTAGTATATGCATAAGTACTCATAATGCCTAGGCATAGTATAATTCCTATACTTAGTATTATATTTTTTTTAATATATTGCTTCACTTTATTAAACATATATACACCCCTTTTTTACTCCAAAGCCTTCTTTGTAAACTTCATGATTTTCTACAATTACATTCATTTCAATTTTTCCTCCAATTTCTAACTAACACTATATATTTAACTATAACACAATTACCATAACTTAAGAATATTTTTTACCATATTTAGGGTTGAATTGACTTTTCATGTCCCCAAAATGATCATTCATGCTTTTTCTATTGTACCTTTAAAGAAGATGTGTCTTATCCTTGCAATTATATTGAAATTAGAAAAACATTTACAAAATAAGTATAAATATGTATAATGTTATTATAAGATTATATATATATCGTTACGATATATATCATTATGATATTGTGTGTAATGTATGAAAGGAGCTAACTTAAATGACTAAATTTATAATACTTGGTTTTCTTATGACGGAGAACATGACTGGTTACGATATAAAGCAGAAGATGAGCATCAGTACCTCAAATTTTATGGATGCTAGCTTTGGTAGCATTTATCCTTCTTTAAAAAGATTAGAACAAAAAAAATTAATATGTTTTGATGAAATTGTAGAAAATGGGAAATTAAAAAAAGTATATTACATAACAGAACAAGGAAAAGAAGAATTTATGACATGGCTTAGAGCTCCAATAGAGACTTCCAAAACTAGTGCTGCAAGCGCTTTATCTAAAATTTTTTTCTTCGATAACTTATCAAATGAAGAGGTTACTAATTCAATAACTACATATATAGAAGATATAACTATATTAAAAAACAATTTATTAAATATAAAGAAATTATTAAACAATCATGATAATAATTTTGAAATTTGTACGCTTAATTTTGGATTAGATTTTTATGAATTTAGCATAGACTGGTATAAAAATTATTTAGATAAACGACTAAATGTTAAGAATTCATAAGGAGAGAAAAGTCATAAAAGAAAAAATACAGTTTCGCTTAGACATGTTACTTACTGCTACCACTTGATTAGTTTCTAATTGTTTTAACTTTGTACTACGTTTCAAAATAAGCACTTAAAAAGATTAAAAGTATAATGACTTTATAAATATTATTATAAATGTTTGTAAAATCATAAAAAGGAGTACAAATTATGAAAACTACTATCTATTATTTTTCTGGAACAGGAAATTCATTAAAAGTTGCTCAAGATTTAACTAAAAAATTAGGGAATACAGAACTTATACCAATTACCAAAGTTATAAAAGAATATGGGGAAATTTTATTTTCATCAGATAGAATCGGTATAGTTTATCCTGTGTATATCTGGGGTATGCCCCCAATAGTATCTAAATTCATAAAAAAAATATCAAAAACAAATAAGGTTAAGTATTTCTTTGCTGTGGCAACTAATCATATGCAAGTAGCGGGTTCTTTGTTGATATTAGCTAATAGACTTCATTCTAGAGGATTAAAACTTTCAGCAGGATTTTCAATTATTATGCCTAATAGTTATACACTTTCGCAAAAAGAACATTCTATCGATAACCTAAAACCTCTATTTGCTGCTTCAGAAAAAAGATTATACGAAATATCATTACTTATAAAAAATGAAGATAAATGTAAAATTGAAAGAGGTCCTCTCAAACAGCGTATTATAAACACAGGATTTATTTATCACTCTGTTTCTTTAATTTTTCCATGGTTGGACATGCGTTTTTCCACTGATAATAACTGTATTTCATGTGGACTGTGTGAAAAAATATGTCCAGTACAAAATATTGTATTAAAGAATGGTAGCCCTGTTTGGCTTCATAAATGCGAACAATGTTTTAGATGTATAAATTTATGTCCAAAACAATCAATACAATATAAAAATAAAACTACTGACAAATGGAGATATAAAAACCCTTCTATAAAACTAGATGATTTGATTAATAAGTAGAATTTTATTGAAAGTTATTTATTAGATGTTAAGAAAATGCTAACTAATCATTCTAATAACTTTGTACTCTGAATTTTGGATTAGATCTTTATGATTATATTATAAATTGGTACAAAAATAATATTAATAATTTAAATAAAGAGCTCTAATATAGAAAATATATCATTTAAGGAGAACTAACCGTTATTAGGTATTGTGTAGCTTGATGGCTATGTGGTGGCACCCCCTATATATTTTATTATCATAGTAAACATATAAAGACCGGTTACAACTATTGATGTAACTAATGTTATATCCTATAGGATAAAATAATAAAAGGAGTTGATTTTAACAATGAAAGCTATACTTATTTGTGATAGTGATCTTAAAACTGAAAATAGTGAAGCTTTACAGAGATCATTGATGGAGCTATTTTTACAAAAAAATATTGAAATAAAATTGTTTGAAATTAATAGAGATAACGTAAAAAGCTGCATAGGATGTTTTGGATGCTGGATAAAAACCCCAGGAGAATGTGTTATTGATGATTCATTAAATAGCATTAATAAAGCATATGTTAATTCAGATTTAGCTATTTATCTTACTCCAGTAGTTTTTGGACAATACAGCTCTAATATAAAAAATGTTGTAGATAGATTTATCCCAACTGTTTTACCTTTCTTTGAAAAAAAGAATGGTACCACAGCTCATCCTAAAAGATATGAGAAATACCCAAAGCAAGTATTGATAGGCTATAGTGATGACTTAACAAAAGAAGAAAAAGACACATTTATTACTTTAACCAGTGGTAAGTATACTAAAAGCTTTGATAAAGTTTTACTATCCGTTTCAGATAAAGATAATGAAAATATTATTAATCAGATATTGTAGAAGGAGAGGTTTATTATTATGAAAAATATTTGTTTTATTAATGGAAGTCCCAAAGGAAAAGGATCAAATTCACTCCTTTTTCTTAACAGACTGGATGAAGATATGAATGAAAACAATTATAATAAATTTTATATTCATGTTACCTCAAGTATTCATTCTGGCAAAATTGAAGAGGATTTTAAAATAATGTCCCATGCAGATGTCATCATTTTTGCCTTCCCTCTATATGTTTTTTCTCTGCCTGGTGTATTAATGAGATTTTTAGAAGATTATTATATGTACTTCAAAAACAATAATAAACCACCTAAAAATGTACGAGTATACGCTATTGTAAATTGCGGGTTTCCCGAACCTACAATAAATGATGAAGCTATTCGAGTGATAAAAAATTTTTGTATTAGATTGAATCTAAATTGGAGATTTGCTTCTTCGATAGGTATGGGAGAGATAGTAGGCGCAACAAAAGACATAAAGTTCATGCAAAGTCTATGCTCAAAAGTATACTCTTCACTCTACGAAATTAATAAGGATATTGAAAACAACATTGAGATAGTTGTTGAAAATAAATATGCATCACCAAACTTTCCAATATTTTTATTTAGGAAAATCGGAAAATCAAATTGGATAAATACTGCAAAGAAAAATGGGTTATCTAAGAATGACTTGTATAAAAAGCCTTACCTGACTTAAATGTTTCATTAAGCATGAAGGTTAACAATTTTTGAAATATTAGAACTGTTAACCCTTTCCAACTACATAATTATAAATGATTTAGTTGCTCCTAATATAAACTAATAAAAGAAAGTAACTCCATTACACTTATAATATTCCTCTTTATTATAAGCAAATAGCTAAATTTATAACTTATTATACTCCCAGTGCCTTATTTTACAATATTCCTTAAATCCAATGCTCTTATATACACTTTTGCCCATATCCGAGGCTTGTAAAACACCATACTTGCAACCCAAGTCCTTAGCATCTCCCAATGCCGTCTTTACAATCAAAGTTCCAAAACCTTTTCCCCTAAATTCATTCGCTGTACCGACTAAATGAATCCCTGCAATTGCATCTTTAATATAAAGCATTAAAGTAGCCACAATTTTATCTTTGTAATAACATCCGTAGAATATAATATCATTTTCGCTTAGAAACATTTTATACATATTTAAGTTTCTTTTCTTTTTGAATGCTTCTTCAGTTATTAATATCCACTTTTCAAGCTCACTAGCACTTTTTATAGTTCTAATTTCACCTATGTTGTCATTGTTTTCAAATTTGAATGAAGCTAAGTCAATAGCCATCCCAGACTGTTGATAAAACATATTGAAATTAAGACTCTTTAAATAATCTTCCAAAATTATTGGGTGATTATATGAATTTATTAATAAGTGTTTTGGAGCTATTTCAAGTTCTATATTTTTACGTAATAGCATGATCACTTCTTTAATATCAGTTGATGGAATATTCATATCAAAAACTTTATTATACCCCTCAAAATATGAATTTTTAGCCCATGAATAGTAATCCTGTTTTACAACTTCTCCACACGATATATTTGCAGCTTTAATACATAAATTGCTTAGGTTCTTTTCAATAATAAGTGCGAAATCGTTAATTTTACACATAAATCTCCTTTCTACTTCATTCTTTTAAGTGTTTCATTCAGTGAAATACATTCTGCATATCTACAATTCCACATAAATTCATTATAGTATTTGTAACTTTGCTCTGAAGACATAAACTTATTATTAACTGTTGTATTTGCATACGCTGGAACTATAATATTAAATCCATGTTCAAATCCACATTTTATAGTAGCATCAATACAATAATCTGTTTGAAGCCCTACAATAATTATATCTTTTTCACCTTTACCTATTAAATATTCTAATAAACCAGTACCATTAAAAGCACTATTAACCTCTTTATCAAATATTTTTTCTTCATTGATTGGTTGAAAGTTTTCATATATTTCAAACCCATCAGTTCCTTTTGTTAATTCACTTCCTATACCGTCATCATGACGTACATATATTACTTCAATATTATTTGTCCTAGCCTCATGTATTATTTCTTTAACATTAGATATAAACATATCAAATTTATATAGTTTTTCATTTGTTATTAACTTTTGTGTATCAATGACTAATAAAACCATCTTTGTCTCCCCTTCAAATTTATTATTTGTTAAGTTGTTTTACATCTTTCATATGTCCAATTGGAATATTATCGTTCATTAATCGTAGTTTTACAATCGATGTAGCATTTATGAAGAATGTGACTTAACATAGCAATCATATTATGGTCATTTTACACATCATATATGGATACTAAAACCATTAAATTGAAATATTCCATTTTCCTGTTTTAACTTATTATTTAAGTATAATTCTGAAAATCCCTCATCTATTTTACATATAAAATCATTTGGAACGTTTAAAGAATAATGTCCAGGCAAAATCCTGTTAACGTCAAAATTTTTAATTTTTCTAATCGAGTTCATAAAATCAACTGGATTGGTGCTTGGATAAAAAGCATCTAAAGTACCCTCATAGATTAAATCACCTGAGAACAAATAGCCTCTCTCTTCTTCATACAAGCAAATATGTCCAGGTGAATGCCCCGGTGTATAAAGGATTTTAAGATTACGCCCACCAAAATTAATTACATCATTATCATTTAAAATTAATTTTGGTTTTCCTTGAAAAATCTTATAGTTATTAACATCAAATTTTTGTGGAAAATTACATGGTTCTTTTAAAAGATTAGACTTTACTACTTGTAGAGGTATTGGAAAATGACCGTCAATCCATTCTTTTTCTTTCTCATATACACAAATATCATTAAAATACTTATGGCCACCAATATGGTCCCAATGAACATGTGTTGTAATAACTTGAATAGGTTTATCTGTTATACTTGAAACCACAGTTTTTATATTTTCTATACCTAAGCCTGTATCTATTAGAATTGATTTTTGCTTTCCTAAAAGCAGGTAACAATGTGTTTGTTCCCAATGTTTATATTCGCTTATAGCATAAGTATCATCATCTATTTTTTCTATTGTAAACCAATTATACATTTAAGGTATCCTCCTATCACGTAAAATATAGATAATTTTTGCTTCGCATAATTTATACCAATCCGTCATAAAATATAAAGATTATGAAGTTTCGCTATCTCGGTTGAACCGTCTGAAAATTTAGTAACTTTATCTCGCACAGCAGACTGAATATTAATAACTGAACCATCTTTAAGTACTAAAACTAAATATGTTGGCGAACCACCTTTATCTGTAACTTTTTCATCATATGCATTTCCTTGGATTTTAGCAGAATTTAAATAGTTTATGATGTCTTTTAGCACTTTAGTATTGTCAGCAAAAAATTTATTTACAATATTTCACCATCCTTCTAAGTATTTACTTTATATAAGAATTCACAGTACTATACCATTGTGACCCGGTAAAATAATGTTGAAACATAACTATAAATGATAATAGTTACATTTTGTAAATTCGGACTTTAAAATTCCGTACTCATAGGTATCTGCCCATAAAGGTTCCCCATTTATATCTTTCTTAAAATATATATTTTTAATAAGAGTTCCTTCATGCCTCATACCAAGCCTATCTAATAGTTTCCACGAATGATCATTCAAAGGATTACACATTGCCACAATACGTCTCACCCCTAATTGTGAAAAAGCTGTATTCATCAATGCTTTTGCACTTTCTGTTGCATAACCTTTTTTCCAATAATTTATATTAAATACATAGCCTATTTCCCATGTGTCAAAATCACCTTTAGCTAAATACAAGTTTCCTATGAGTTTACCCCTTTCTTTTAAACATACAGCATAAAATAATTCACTTTCTGCTCTATCTATAGCCTCTTTCTTAGCTTCTGTTTCTGTATATACATTATATGGCTCATATTTTACTACTATCTCATTTGATAAGTATTCATATAAATCTTTCCAATCTGTTTTATTAAACTTTCTAATAATTAATCTATCTGTAACTATATTATTCACTCTACACCCCCCCTGTATTGATTTACTTTAATACTAAAACTCCTAACTTTCATGTAAGCTGTTCCTTTCCTCTAAGATATCTATATTATTTATATATTTGTTTGGTAAATATATATAATCCTTATTTAGTAATTTGAATAGCTTTGGATTGAGATGTTGAGCCGATAAAAACATCACCATAAATATATGCCTAAATGATGATAGCCATTAGAATTGCTTTAACATTAATATTCATAACTATAATTTCCACGAATGTATCTATAATCCTTTTAAATTCTAATTGTTCTCTAAAAATAGGCGTATTTTGCCCTTACCGCAAAAAACAAATATTTATGTCTACTCCTATGGGCTTAAAAAGATACTCTGATACACTTAATTTCTTTCCCATGATATAATAATGTAGATATTCACGTGTTTCTTTTTCTCTTAACTTCTGCTAGCACACCTTCATTATTGTCACTTTTACAAATATATGTGCATGCATTTTTAACATCGTCAACTGCGTTGCCTGCTGCTACACTTAACCCAGCCATAGCTAACATAGGCATGTCATTATAACTATCTCCAATAGCAATGGTTTCTTCTTGTTTAACACCTAAAATTCCAGCTAAATCTAGCATAGCCTCACCTTTGTTTATCCCATGTTTATTAAACTCCATACATCAATTTGCTGAATAACTTACACTAATTGAGTCTTTAGTAATTAACTTGATTTCATTTTTAGTAGAATCATATGCTCTTTATTTGTTTGAATTATCTCTATAGCTGATATTTATCGACTATTAATGGTTTTAGTATATTTGCATTATTATATAATTATAAATTCCTATAACTGTGACAATCACAACTAAATGAACTATTTTGCTAATAGGAAAAAATAAGAAGAAAATAAATGTATAAATGGAGGGAGTGATAGATATGATAGAGTGTAAAATTTGTTGTATTGAACCAAATAGTAATACTTGTTTATCGTGCGTTAAAGAGGCATACAATATAATAAGCTGTCATCTTGAATGAAAAAAAACCTAAGCTATAGATTCACTTAATTTAACTCGAATCAAGTTGTTGCAATTAAAACGGCTTTCCTATGTCAAAGTACTGAGGCAAACTACTTGAGATAAAATTATCCGAATTTGTGCAATCTATAAACACATCACAATCCTTAGGTTCATTAATATTATCTATAATAAAAATATTTCTTGGCTGTCCTTAAATATTGATTCTAAATAATCTCACTCAGCATTTTTATACAGTTGCGACACAATATATGGAATTTATATAGTTATATCAAACTAATTTTAATTCCTAAAGCACCATACCTTTTTTCTTGTTCTTTTGTATAAATGTCATATGTTTCAGCAATCATACGTTCAATTTCATATCCTTGACAACCAAACAACGAAAAATCAAATTCAATATATAATTTTTCAAAACTTTCAAATGTATATTTTTCTAAAACTTTAACAGTTATTCTTTCTGTTTTTTCGGTAAGTTTATAAAAAGTAATTAAATCTCCAACCATAATATTTCGTCTTTTCTCATCATTTAATCTCACTTCTATAATTTTTTGTTTGTTCTTAATCTTGTTGAAGGATTCCTCAAACAAAGTCATTTTATGTTCCATATTTATTTCCCTCCTTCTTTAATGTTCTTCAAATTTTCTTACCATAGTGACGTAATTAAATACCAATCCGTCATAAAATATAAAGATTGTGAATAAAACTATTAGATTTATCAATCTAAAATAATATTCGTTTAAAAAATATTTTTGTACCCACTATCAATTAATTTTTTTATTTCTGGAGATAGTATTCTAATTGATTTTTCATTAGAATTTATTATGTTTATTGTTACCTCACTTGGAATAGGAAGTTTCGCTATCTCAGTTGAACCGTCTGGAAATTTAGTAACTTTATCTCGCACAGCAGACTGAATATTAATAACTGAACCATCTTTAAGAACTAAAATTAAATATATTGGCGAACTAATCTGTACCCTTTGTCAAGGACAATTAGAAAAAAACTATGCTAAATTACTAAGATGGTTTCTGTATTGAACAGGAGTCATCTTTTTCAA
>NZ_JAHLDM010000038.1:0-38816 GCF_018861295.1 Clostridium estertheticum
CCACAGTTTGGATACCCATTTCATTACATGCCCGAATTATTCTTACCGCTATCTCGCCTCTATTAGCAATTAATATCTTCTTAAACATATTATTTATCATCCCCACACTTGAAATTATTAGCTAAAGTGTTTTTAGTTAATGAATATTTCTATCCACTATTTCTTAATTATTTTAAATAATGGTTGACCGTACTCTACCATATCTTCATTAGAAACTAATACTTCTAAAACTTCCCCATTTACTTCACTTTCAATTTCATTCATAAGTTTCATAGCCTCTAGTATACAAAGTGTATCTCCTACTTTAACAATAGATCCAACTTTCACAAAATTCTTCGATTCGGCACTTGGAGAGGTATACATAGTTCCAACAATAGGTGATTTAACTATAAATATGTTTTCATCAGTTATTGTCTTCACTGCATTTTCTTTATTTTTTGTATACTCTTGCTGCATTTCTATGGTTTCTTTAGTTAATGGTTCATGAGTAACTGTCTCTATATGTGTAACATTTTCAGGAACTCTTTCTACTACCACCTGTGCTTCTTTTTTCTCCATCTTTATTCTAATACCATCTGTCTCAATTTCAAAACAGGTGATTTGCGTATCACTAACGGTTTTTATCAATTCTTGAATGTTTTTATAATCCATATTTATCTACCATCCCATTTTTTTAATAATATAGTAGTATCTTGACTCTTGTTTCAAATTTATTATTGTTAAGCAATCCATATTAAGTAATGATATTTTTTATTTGAATTTAACAATCGTATTTTCTGCCTCTTTAAACATTTCTTCTATAATTTCCTTGCAACATTGTTCTTTCTTTATTAGGCCTGCGATTTGTCCCGCCATAACAGAGCCCATATCTATATCGCCCTCTTTTGCAGCTTTTGGTAAACATCCTCGTCCGAGTTCCTCTAAAGCCTTTACAGATGCATTTTCTTTTTCAAGCTTTTGAAATTGTCTTGATAACTTATTCTTTAAAACTCTAATAGGGTGCCCTGTAGATCTTCCTGTAACCACTGAATCTATATCCTTTGCAGCTAATACCTTTTTTTTGTAGTTTTCGTGTATTGTACATTCATTTGCTACTAAAAACCTTGTTCCTACCTGAACTCCATGTACTCCTAGCATAAAAGCTGCTGCGACACCACGACCGTCACCTATGCCACCTGCTGCAATTACGGGTATACTAACCCCATCAACAACTTGAGGAACGAGCGACATGGTTGTAAGCTCACCAATATGTCCTCCAGATTCGCAACCTTCTGCAATAACCGCATCTGCTCCTGCTCTTTCCATACGCTTAGCCATGGCCACAGAAGCCACCACTGGTATTACTTTAATTCCGTGTGACTTCCAAAGATTCATGTATTTACCTGGGTTTCCAGCGCCTGTAGTAACGACTTTAACACCTTCTTCACATACAAGATGTGCGATTTCTTCTGCATTATCACTTAAAAGCATTATATTCACACCAAAAGGTTTGTCTGTTAATTGCTTTGTTTTTTTAATTTCAGCCCTTATATAATCAGTCGGTGCATTGGCTGCTGCTATAATACCTAGGCCACCTGCATTAGACACCGCAGATGCTAAACTACTATCTGAAACCCAAGCCATTCCACCTTGTATTATTGGACATTTAACACCTAAGTCTTTAAAAAATACAGAATTAAACATTTTACCCCTCCTTGTTTCTTAAGTGCTTTAGTTTCTATTATTTTAATTTTCCTTCTATATATCTAACGATTCCCTTAATATCTTTAATATTCTCTATATCCTCATTTGGTATTTCAATTTCAAAGGCTTCTTCAAGTGACATTACGATTTCAAATATTTCAAGAGAATCTACACCTAAATCATCTGTGAGTTTTGCCTCCATTTTAACATCAGCCTCATCTATTCCCAATTGTTCAACTATTACACTTTTAACTTTTTCAAATACCATTACTAATTCCTCCTAAAATTTTATTTATTAATTGTCCACTCTATTTGTGAATATATACTTTATTGTGAGTTTTATTTTCTAAAGTATCATTTATAATATCAGTTATATTTTCAACATTGCTATTTAAATAAAAATGATTTCCATCAAAGTTATATATATATAATCCACTACAAACGTGATTTTTCCAAGCTAATATTTCTTTTAAACTAATAGAATCTTGCTTGCCATTCAGGATTGAAACATCGCATTTAATCTTGTTTTCTCTTTTTACATATTTATATGATTCTAACATCTCAAAATCACTCCGAATTATAGGCAAAAATATCTGAAGTAATACTTGATTATTTAGTAGTTCTACTGGTGTTCCACCAAGATCCCTTAGTTTTTGGATGAAATCATTGTCCGATAATGCATATATATTTTCTGCTTTTTTTATAATACTTGGTGGTTTATATCCAGATAGAAATATATGCATTGGTTTTCTAAGCTTAAACCTGCTTATTTTATAATATAGCTCATATGCCAAAAGACTTCCCATGCTATGTCCATAAATAGCATAATCCTCATTGGCTATTCTATCTTTAATATTCTCAAATATATCATCGACTGCTTCATCTATATTTTTATAAAAATTCTCACTATATCTTTTCCCCCTCCCTTTTAGCGCCAATCGAACTAATTCAATAGATGGATCTAAAAAAAACTTCCATTTATAATATATTGTTTCAGATCCGCCTGCATATGGTAAACAAAATAATATCATTAATATAACTCCTTCTATTTTTGATTAAACTTTGAATAATTATTAATTAAACTATTCTGATTTATCATTATTACATTATTTGAAATCTGTTTACTTACCGAACACACAGCTACTTTGTAACCGGGCATTGTGTCAAATGTTTTAAATTCATATTCATTATGTTCGTCAGGAATTACTTTAATATTATGACACTTGTCTATATCAATAGAAAATGATTTTAATGATCTTGTTAGCCCTTGACCACAGCATTTTATATAGCTTTCTTTAAGTGTCCATATTTCATAAAATTTGCTTAGTTTGCTATCTGGATTCTGTTTAATAATATAGTCTAATTCACTTTTAGTGAAAAAATTTTTAGCTATGTCCTCATATTCAATATGTTTTATTTCTTCAATGTCAATACCAATAGGTTTATCATCAATTGCGCATATTACAAAATTTCCAGAATGTGATATGTTAAAATTGATTATTGGATATCCTTTTAAACATGGCTTTCCATATTTATTTTTATGGAATGTTATATATTCATTTGCAATATTCAATTCATTAACAACTATAGATCTTATCAATATTTCACCAATTAGGCTTCTAATTTTATCTTCCTTATTAACGAATTTTTTAATTTTACATCGTTTCTCTTCACTAATTAATAAACATAGATTATCTAAATTTTCTTGGGTAATACTTAAAACTTCAGCAGCATAAATTTCCATAAAATACCTCACTGTGATTTTCAATAATTATTTTTATGATTTACCGGAGTTTAATGCATTTTCAATGGATTTCAGAATTACCTTACTGCTGTTTGTTGCTCCTGTAACAGTGTCTACTTGCAAGCTTTGGGCCTTTATTACCTTCCCTGTAATAATTTCTGCTGGTTTTCCTTTTTCATTCTTATGTTTTAGTATAGTTATCTTAACAATTTTGTTATCCTTGACTGTAACTGAAACAGTAGCTGCCACAGCTAAAGCATCACAAGATCCTGTATATGTTCCGTTAGAAACTTTTGATAAATCCACAGAACTAATTTTGATTTCCTTAATTATTTCCTTATACTTCTGAATAGAAATTAAATACTTTACACCAAAAATTGCACCGGTAAACACAACAACACAAATTGCACCTAAAATAATTTTTTTTAAATTCAGCATAATTAATTCTCCTTTATTTTTTTAAGTCATTAGCTAAGTCTTTGCAATTTGATTCTTTTTCAATATCTGAAAGGGTATAATTCGTATCAATCTTTAGTAAACCCTTTTTTTCTATATTATCTAAAACTAATCCTTTGCTTACTAACTCACTTGCAGTGCACTCACTTGCAATGTACTCTTCTTGAAGAGTTACTTTATAGGTTTCATTTTCGAAAGGGTAAGTAGGTAATGGAACTTTTTTCTCCATAACAGAAAATAACTTACTAGGGTTATACCTGCTCCCAATTGTATAAAGTTTAGCAAATACTGTAATAATAGATTCTACTGGGTTATCATTTATATTCATATCAACCCAATTAAACAGCTTAGCATCATAAAATTCACTGTTTTTGATTTCATTAATATTGCCAGGATAAATAACCACCTGGTTTTTGATTACAAATTCTTTTAAGTCTTTAATATTTTTTTCTGCATTTATAGAAATATCAAGCACTTCTTCAACAACACCTGTTGGTGTTAATATAGGACAATTTAGATAGACTGCATTATTATCTCCTTTGCCAATAGTATTTTCTAAAATGCTATTGTCCGTAAGCTCCTTAATAGCTTGATCTAATGTTATTAATCCAGTTAAAACTGCTGCGGCAGCAATACCTGTACCTTGTGCAATCATACCATAAATTTTCAAATCAAAACTACTTAAAAGAACACCAAGAGCATACTCAGTTGCAAAAGCTTCAATACGCTTATCCTCAAAATTACTGTGATTTTTGTATATTTCATATCTATCTGTGCATTGTTTGTATGCAGTGTTAAAGGCAACAAAACGCATACATAATTCATGTTTGTTATCCTTAGTAATTTCTAAGTTACCATCCAGTATAAGATAAGCTTGTGTTTCGCGATTTGGATTAGATCGTCCGTCAAATGTTCCTTCAATGCTCTCACCATTTTCAAATGAAGTAAGAACTTCTAACAAATGCTCTCTGGATCTAACTATTGATGCACTTTTAGTACTTAATTCTTTTTGTGCATTATTCATTGTAAAGCAAATCGAAGCTACACTTAAATCTTGATTTTCTTTTATATGATTTTTTAAATTAGTTGCTATACGTTTCATAACATTTTTATTTCTACCTGTTAACTGTAATAAATATGGAGGTTTTTCCTCTTCATACTCCATTTGAACTGGAGCTTCCTCCAACACCACATGAACATTGGTTCCACCGAATCCAAAGGCATTTACACCTGCCCTTAAAGGATTTAAGTTATTACATTTCCACTCTATAGGCTTTTCACTTGCAACATAGAATGGTGAATTATCAAAGTCTATATTAGGATTAGTGTTTAACTTATCATAGTTAATAGTGTACGGTATCGTCTTATTTTCAAGTGCAAGAACTACTTTTATTAAACTCGTTATTCCAGATGCCGATAACATATGCCCAACAGAAGATTTAACTGACCCAACAGCACAGAACCCTTTTTTCGATGTAAAAGATTGGAAAGCATGAGTCAGACCTTCAATTTCAATAGGATCACCGAGTGGTGTTCCAGTACCATGAGTTTCAACATATGATACTGTTTCTGGATTAACATTTGAAGATTGATAAGCCTTTCTTATTGCTTCTGCTTGGCCCTCAGGTCTAGGCGCCGTTATGCCCTGTGAATGTCCATCATTATCAATTGCAGAGCCCTTAATTACAGCCATTATGTTATCTTTATCTCGAATAGCATCAACGAGTGGCTTTAATAATATTGCACTTGACCCTTCCGAAAGTACCATGCCGTCAGCTCTACCATCAAATGGATAACAGATTCCAGTTTTAGACAAGGCTGATATTCTACTTAGGCCTACATATGGAGTTGGACTAAGATTCAAATTTACACCCCCAGCGATAGCCATTTGGCTATCGCCTGTTCTAATACTTTCACATGCCAAATGTAGTGCTGAGAGTGATGACGAACAAGCTGAATTAATTGTTAAACTTGGTCCTGTGAGATCAAGGCAGTGACTTACTCTTGCTGCAACCTCATTTAAACTATTTCCTGCAACCGCATCTGGCACCATCTTTGCAGGTTGTAGAACATTTAAAATACTTGCCATTATGCCCTTTCTTTCCATGTCATTTATATTATTAAATATTTTATTATTTAATAAGTCATTTTTTAGTTCCATATAAGTTCTATAATTAGCAAAATGCTCTTCATAGGTACTTTGCTCACAGCCTACAAAAACTCCAATACTTTTTGATTTATATCTTCCACCATAGCCTGCTTGCTCTAATGCTTCCCATGCAACCTCTAGAAAAATTCTCTGCTGTGGATCAGTAACTGTGGCCTCACTCGGAGACATACCAAAGAATAAAGGATCAAAGTCATATGGCTTGTCTATAAATCCACCATGGTTAGTATACGATGTATGTGAAGAATTTACATCAGTACTAAAATAATCCTTTGATGTCCATCGTCCTTTTGGAACTTCTCTTATTTCACATTTTCCATTCTCTAGAATATTCCAATATTCATCTAATGTGTTTGCCCCTGGTATCCGAACACTGGCACCAATTATTGCTATATCCTTTATATTTTCATTTTGATTATTGTTTTTATAAGTGACATCCATTTTTGCTGATACTACCTCATCTGAACCTGTGGAATAAAGTTTTTCTATATATTGTGCTAATGAATCTGGCGTCTGATATTCAAATATTAATGTAGGATATAATTCAATTCCAAGATTTTGTCTTAGACTTTCCATAACTTTTACTGCTCCAAGTGAATCCAGTCCTAAGTCAACAAAATTCTGTCCTTTATCAAGGCTCTCCATGTCTACTTTCAACTGCTCAGCAATTACTCCATAAACCGTCTCTCTAGTATTTTTTGATTTTTTAAAATCCGAACTACTAACTTTAATTTGAGAAGAGCTCTTTTCTTGTGCCAATTCAATTTTGTCTATAATGTGTATTACTCTTTGATTTCCATCTGATAAAACCCTCATAAGAGCTTCAACGGCTTTGCCTTTTGGGAGAGGATTTAACCCTTGAGCCTTTATTGCATTTAAAGCAATATCACCCAAATCAGAACCCATTCCAGTTTTAGACCATAAAGAATAATTTAATGAAATATTTTTTCCAGGTGCATTAACAGACCCCCTGTAGTAACTGTATGCTGGTAAAAATGAATTTGCTGCAGCATAATCACCAAGACCTGCTGACCAAGCTTTTTGTGAACAAGATACAGATGATATCATAACAAAGAACTTAAGTGGCTCTTTTCTTGTAACAAAATCAGTTATTACCGCCCCTTGAACTTTAGGTTGTATAACTTTATTGATTGTATTAATTTCTTTATCTATTAACTTAAATGTAGAGGAATCCCAGCTACCAGCTGCATGAATAATTCCATGAATAGGACCATATACATCATTTACTTTTTTTATAAGATTTTTCATTTCACCAATCTTTGTAACATCTACAATCTCATAAGTTACATTTGCACCAAGTTCTTCAAGGTTTAAAATTAAATTAATTTTATTTGCGTATTTATCACATATCTCTTTGTTCCATTCCACTCTTAGTGGCAATTTCGAGCGTCCTGTTAATACTAGATTGATTTTAGCTTTTTTTGCGAATGCTTTAGCAATTTCGCCACCTACAGGACTCAGTCCGCCTGTAATTAAATAAGTTTCACCATCATTAAATAAAATTTTAGAGGATTCTTTTAATTCATGTGTGTTTACTAAATCCCTTACATACCTTGCTCCATCTCTAATCGCAACTATTCCTTCATGGTTTAAGTCTCTTCTCATTTCATTGAATAAGGTTTGAGCAAGTTCCTTATTAGATTTATATTCTTTTTTATCTATATCAATACAATATGAATTTATAAAAGCATTTTCCTGATCTAGAGCCAATGCTAAAGTTACAGCAATAGCTTGGTGTGGATTGAAAATTTTATAACTATCATCAACAGCTATGGCACCATTTGTAGCTATTAATAATTTAACATTTTGTGAATCAATTTTTTCTATCGCCTTTCCAATTAACAATATACTATAAATGTCATCGTAAAGCACTTTATCATCGAATACAAATTCTGACTTGAAATGCTCCCCTTTAAAATTCCAAAGATGTATTACTGATGCTATAGGCCCTGGTATCTCTTTAAAGAGTTTAATATAGTCAGTTTCTATTAATGGATTAATAATAAATTTTTTATTAGAATCATAACTATACTCAGTTCCAGAACTAACAACATAAACTCTATTTTTATTTGAATCAAACATTGATTCAAATTCTTCACTAAGACCATTTCCATCATCAAATATTATTATATTTCCTGCTTCAAAAGAAGTAAAAGGCTTCGGTGGTTCAGGAATCCAGCTCCAATTATAAAACCAATTACTAGGAACCTTAATATTCTCAATTCCGAAATCAGGTTTATAAGTATTTCTTTGAAATGGATATAATGGTAATTGAACTTTATCATAATAAATACCTTCCTCAAACTTTTCAAAGTCTATGTTAAGTCCTAAAGAAAATAATGAACCCAAGGCTTCTAAACATGTCTCAAAGGAATTTTTCTTGCGATTTGCACAAAACAATACAGTTTCTGTATTACAAATCTGAATACCATTTGCAATTCCTGCGAGTACTCTATCCGGACCACACTCAATTAAAACATCTACTAAGTTGTCTGATAAATATTTTAAACTTTGCTCAAACTTTACAGGTGATAAAATATGTTGAATCCAATACTCGGTATCAAAAGACTTAGTCATTAATTCTCCTGTTACATTTGACACTATCGGTATTTTAGGAGAATTAAAAGGCACTCCCTCAAGTACTCCCCTAAATTCATCTAGAATTGGATTCATAAGTGGTGTATGGAAAGCTTGCGAAACATCTAATATCTTAAATCCTATTTCTTTGCTAAATAGTAATTCAGTAAATTTTTCTATTGCAGTTAATTCCCCTGATATCACCTGATGAGTCCCATTGTATGCAGCTATCCAAACACTACCATCAAAAGCCTTTAGTAATTGTTCTAATTTATCTCCCGAAGTAAATACTGCGCACATACCACCTGATGATTGTAATTCATGCATCAGCTTACCTCTAGAGGCTACTATCTTCGCTGCATCTTGCAAACTTACTACACCTGAAAGACAAGCTGCCGACCATTCGCCAATACTATGGCCAATCATATAATCCGGCTTAACACCCAAATCTATAAAGAGCTTTCCAAATGCATAGTCAATAGCAAAGACTACTGGCTGCGTAATATTAGTTTGTGCAAGAATCATTTTATCTGCTTTATCACTATAAATTAAGTCAGTTAACTTTTCGTTAAGATATGGATAAAAAGCCTGTGAACATTCCTCAATATAACCTCTAAAAATAGGCAAGTGCTCATATAGTTCTCTTGCTATTCCAACATACTGCGAACCTTGCCCTGTGAACATTAATGCTATTTTGTGAGATTTATCAACATCTTCATTATCTAATTTAATTTCTTTAAGTTTATTTAATAAATCAGAGCAAGATTCTGAAACCACACTACACCTATATTTGAATAATGTCCTTGATACATTTTCTGTGTAACATACATCTCCTAAGCAATTTCCATTACTAGTTTGAAGATATCCTACTAGATCATCAATTTTTTGTTCTAATGATTTTTTTGTGTTCGCAGAAAGACATATAAGATTATTCGACCTCTCATATTTTTTTTCAGATATTGTTTTAGCTAATTGAGGAGCTTCTTCAACAACCATATGACAATTAGTACCACCAAACCCAAAAGAGTTAATAGATGCTCGCCTTGATGTTCCCTGGTCCACAGTCCATTCCTTTGCCTTAGAAATAGTATAAAAAGGAGTTTTATTGAACTTAATAGAAGGATTAAGCTGCGTTAAATTAACGTTGGGTGGCATTATCTTATTGTTTAATGCCAAAACTACCTTAATAAAACTAGCTATACCAGCACTATTTAAAAGATGTCCAATATTTGCTTTAACCGATCCTATAGCTATAGAATTCGGTTTAGGACTCCACCTTTTAAAAGCACTATCCAGGGCTCTAACTTCACTCGGATCTCCAATTTTTGTACCCGTTCCATGAGCTTCTACATATTGTATATCTTTAGGATTAAAATCATTTTTAGCATATAAAGATTCAATTACAGAACGTTGCCCATCAGGATTAGGTGCCATAACTCCTATAGAATGTCCATCATTATTTATTGCACTCGCTTTAATAATAGCAAGAACCTTATCTTTGTCTGCTATTGCTTTCTTCAAAGGTTTTAGCAGAACTAGACCTGCACCTTCCCCAGGAACAAGGCCATCAGCCTTAGCGTCAAAAACACTCGACACTCCACTTGTTGATAAAGCACCTGCATTACTAAGGTAAATATACGGCGTAGGCGTAAGCAAAAGATTAATCCCTCCTGCTATAGCAATGTCACATTCCCCTCGTTTAAGAGACTCACAAGCCATGTGAATAGTTACTATTGAAGATGAGCAGGCAGTATCTACTACTATACTAGGCCCTTTTAAATTGAATTCCTGAGAGGTCCTAGCTGCAATCATATTCAAGATATTATCCACAAGTAAATTAGGGTGGAAATCAGTTACACCAAACTTGTTTTTCCATTCTTTAAGAATTGACTCTTGTTGCTCCGATGTAAGTGAGGTAACACTATCAAAACTCTTGAGATTCAGCATTTTTAAAGTATTTAGATGATATTCATAATAAGCATTTGTACTTGCACCAATAAATAGTGCTAAGCTTCTTCCACTTATCTTTTTCTTAGAATATCCCGCTCTCTCCAATATTTCAAAAACTAATTCCAAGATAATCCTCTGCTGAGGATCCATAACAGAGGCCTCTTCGTCTGATATGTTAAATAACTTGGCATCAAAATCAAATACATTATCTATAAAGGCACCTGTGCGACAATTTGTTTTTGCTTTATCATCACTTGGACTATAGTATTGATTTATATCCCATCTATCTTCAGGTATTTCATTAATACTACATTTCCCAGTTGCAAGGTTATCCCAAAACTCTTCTGGACTTAATGCATCAGGGAAACGGCAAGACATCTCAATTACTGCTATATCATCATCCTCATTCATTGAAGATGGTGTTGTTTTTGCTACATTAATCTCCGAGGTATTTACTTTAGGTAAAACTCTAATATATTCCGCCATATCATTTATAGTTTTACAATTAATAAGAATATCATGGCTTAAAGTCAATTTGAAATCATCTTCTAGCATTCCTAACACTTGGACTGCCTTTATTGAAGTTCCACCTAATGATAAAAATGTTTGATTATATCCTAAGCTTTCTATAGGTTTATCTAATACTTGTCCCCAAATTTCACGTATTTTATCTGCATTTTCTCCTATCATTAAAATATTATCTGGTTCAACTTTCTCAGATTTAGCCACCATATTAAACAATAATTCATCTGAAGTAAATATTTTCCCATCATATTCATTATTTAAAAATGACTTTATTAACACAAACCTTTGCACTTTACCACTAGTAGTTTTAGGAATAATTTTAGTTAAGACAACATACTCAATGGCGATACCAAAAGACTCATTTATTTGTCGTAGAATATTTGCATAGAATTCGCGTACTTTATCCTTATGTACACGAAGTGCAGAGAATATTGCTACTTTTTCTCTTCCCTCAAACTCATCATGCCAACCACATACCACAATTTTCCCAGGCTCTACTCCCTCAAATTCTTCTAATTTAAACTCGATGTCATGAGCAAAGAAATTTTGTCCATTAACAAAAATTATATCTTTAATACGACCTGTTACACATAACTTACCCTCAATCATAAAACCAGTATCTCCTGTTTTTAACCAATCATCTTGAAAAAATTTGCTTGTTGCTTCAGGGTTATAAATGTAACCTGAGGTAACATTGTCACCTTTTATTTGAATTTCTCCTAATTGCTTTTCTACAACTATTTCCCCGTTCTCATCTACTATACGGACTTCCATACCTGGAACTGGGTATCCCTCACTTGCCACCTGAAATGAATCAACATCATTTTCACTAACTTCTTTTGCTACCTTATTGGTTATAAGGCTATTTCTGCTAATACAATGACTTTCAGGTCTTGTGTTTGTAGTTGGAAAAGTAACTGCGAGGCATGCTTCGGCCATTCCATAGACCAAGAACATGCTCGTTGCTGGTAATTTACAAATAGCTAATTTATCCATGAATTCTCTTATAAGTGGTATTGAAATAGGTTCTGCTCCATTAAATATCAATCTTAACCGACTCAAATCCCAAGTTGCAAGGTGCTTATCTGTTATTTTTTTAAGTAATAATCTATACCCAAAATTAGGACTAGAAGTTAAACTAATCTTATGCTGGACAATCAAATCAAACCACCTTGTTGGCCTCTTTACAAAATCTACTGGATGCATGTTTATCTGAAACATACCTAAAGCAATTAATGTAAGGTGACAACCAATTAAACCCATATCATGATAATAAGGCATCCATGAAAGAAATCTATCCTCTGATGTAAAACCAGCAGCATCAATAATGCCTTCTATATTAGTTAACAAGTTTTTATGTGTCAGAATAACTCCCTTGGGGGTGTTTGTACTTCCTGAACTAAATTGTATTAAAGCAGGCTTATCTGATGTAGACATATCAATTGAACCTTTAACTGTACTTTGCCTTAAAACTGATATATTTAACATTAGCATATCTTTGCAATCTGAATATGAATCATTATTTTCTATACCTTTAATCATGGTATCGTCACTTATTATTGCAGGTTTTTTAAGTGTATTCCACACATTTATAAGCTTTTCTAAAGAAGCATTTTTTTCTTTAAATGATGATGGAGGAGTAATTGGTGCAGGTATAATTCCACCAAGGATACAAGCCCAGAAGCAAACAGCAAAATCAATGTTATTTTCGAAAGAAAGTATTGCAAAATCATCTCGTTTTAAACCACTTTTTTGAAGTTTACCTAAACTGTAAATGGCTTTTTCAAGTAATTGTTCATATGTTAAGAAAATTTCATCATTATTTTGAATGAACAATATTCCCTTATCCTTTTGGTTTTCTGAAGCCTCTATTAATAACTTCCCAATGTTCATTTTGCTCAGGTACTTACCATTTATAGGTTTCCCAGTGGACGTTGACATTTTTATATTTTCTTCAGCTTTAGTTGCTTTTTTATTTCTCATATTCGCATCTCCTTAATCATAGTTTCTTAGCTGTAATCTTATCTATACAGCTGTCTTTGATTGATATGAACCTCTTTTAATAAAGGTTGTAAAAAGAAATATAACAAAAATTAATAAACATACACTAAAAATATATCCATCTCCTAGCAGACTCATAGCTGTTGATGAAACAATTGGACCTATAGTTGACCCAATCCCATAAGATGAAGTAAATAATGAGGTTCCTGAAGATATCTCTTTTGTACCCAGATTCTGAACTGTAACTGCCAAAGATAGTGGGTAGATAGGTCCAATTGCAACCCCAGATAAGAAAGAAAAAATTAATCGTAACCCAAAACTATCGGAAACTATAATTCCTAAAACCGTAAATATAGATATAGTAATGATTATTATCAAAGTTTTGTTATGCCCAAACTTATCTGAGATATAAGTCATAGGTATAGTGCCTACAATACTTCCTACTACAAATATCGCCAAAGCATATCCAAGGTTTGTTAAACTATAATGCTTATGAAGAAGAAAAATAGGATAAAGGGTAATTAAAGTTGTTTCTGTAAAACCATATAGAAACGCACCTTGAAGCCCAATAGTTATTTTTTTAAATACATTTTCTTTTAGTTTTGCAGGAAATATAAGTTTTTCTTTAAAATTAAGTTTTAAAATTATTGGACACAATAAAAGTGAAGCTATAGGAATCATAAAAGGAACCCACGATTTATACATATAAAGCTTTGGACCTATAATAGAACTTAGTACAAAACCTATAGCAAAATAGAATGAATATAAACCACTTACCATTCCCCTTGTATTATCTTCCGTGAGGTTTTGGAGCATTGTCTGAACTCCAACCATAATAAAACTTATTCCAAATCCCATAATCACCATTAGTAAAAACAAAACATATATGCTTGAAACAAATGGAAAGATACCACATGCAGTTGCAGAAACTAATGACCCTATTAATATAATTCCTTTAATATTCCTGTTTCTCATATTTTTATCTATATAAGCTGAACCTATTGACATAAAAAGAAAAAATGAAGAAGAAACTATTCCAATCCAAAAACTTCCTACGTTATTTTGTTCCAAGTGAGTGGACGCAAGGGGATTAATAATCCCCATTGCAACTCCAATAAATAAGCCTATTATATAGAGAATCCATTTATTTTTTCCAAACAACAAATATATTTTTCCTTTTAAGCCCATAATACTCTGTATTACCCCCTTATTTTTTATTTAGTGCAGCCTTTACAGCTGGTATTTGCTGTGATCCAAACCAATACATATCTTGCTTCCCGAATATTTTTATCGCTTCTCCAGTAATATAATCTGATTTGTTTGATGCTAAGAATATAGCTAAATCAGAAATTTTTTCAGGTGGCATAGCGTTCTTTCTAAATGCACCTGGTGCCATATCCGTATCCACAAAAGCAGGACAAATTGAGTTTACCTGGATATTACTCATCTTAAATTCTTCAGCTAGAGATTTTGTAAGTCCTACGATTGCATGTTTCGATGCTGTATATGCACTCATTAGAGGGTAGCCGATAAATGATGAATCAGAGCCTAAATTAATAATTTTACCTGACTTCTGTTTAACTAAATATGGAATAACTACATGACACATATTAAAGCTGCCAAATAAGTTAACCTCCACTATTCTCTTCCACTCCTCTTCACTCATATCAGTAAAAGAATCCATTTTTGTTATTCCTGCATTATTTACAAGAATATCTATCTTTCCAAAGGTAGATATAACTTTGTCTACAGCATCACTTACTGCATTATAGTCACTGATATCCGTTCTTATAGATATAACTTTACCGCCAATTGTCTGAATCTCTAGTGTTGTTTCTTCTAGTTCACTGCTTGTCCTGGATATAATCACTATTTGAGCATCTTCTTTAGCCATTTCAATAGCAATGGTTCTTCCAATTCCTCTACCTCCACCGGTTATAATTGCAACTTTTCCAAACAATATACCATGTTTTTTATTCTCTTTTATTAACGAGAGAGGCTTTAAAGTTGAATGCTCTTGTGAATTCTCTCTATTATTAGTATAAGAAAACATCTCCTTAGTAGCTTTAATATATTGATTCCCCAGTTGCATTATAGTAGCTGCATTATACATATTCTTAGAATATTCTATTTCTAAATTTAATTCACCACTTACGATAGAAAAGAAAAACTCAATTGATGAAATTCTTTTTTGCTTAGGATGTGAATATCTTCTATCAATTCCATCCACTGAAAACTCAAATACATTATATTCTGGAATATCTCTATTTCCCAAATAGTTGGCCCTTATAGATGTTAGCTTCAAGTCAGGGTACAAATAAGCAGGTAAATTATCTGAAACTAAATCATAACTTATACCTTTAAGCGGAACACTCTCCATTCTATTTTTTATTTTTTGGACTGTTTCATACCAATCTTCATTGTCTCCTATACTAATTCCCAGTGGGTAGTTTATTGCAAAATTTCCTGCCGTCTCAAAGAAAGTATTATTATTTCCTAAATCCCTCCCATTCATCCTATGACTAACTACTATCCATGATTTGTTATATAACTTTTGAAGCATTCTATAAAGAGGAGCAAGTATAATTGGATATACATTCGCTTCAAAACATTGTTTTGCTGTTGTCAAAAGTATCTTAGTTTCCGCCTTATCTAACTTGAATTTTTTTGTTATAGTAGATTCCTCAGTATTGTTACCTAAATTAAAATCTGTAGGAATTTTAAAAGAATATGCTTCTGATGGAAATTGTTTTTTATAATAATCCACAAATTCCATGCATTTATTTCTTTTTTCTTCATTAACCTGAAGAACAAAATCCTTGTATGATTTTGAATTTTCAAGTTTAACCTTTTTATTTCCTAAAATAAGTTGCTCATAGATTTTCCATATATCCTTAAACAAAAGCTGATTCGTTGTAACATCAGAAATAAGGTGATGCCCTATCACAGAAATATCATAAAGAGAATCATTTACCTTTATAACAACCACTTTCCACAGAGGCCATTTGTCTACTTTTAGCCCTAATATAATTATGTCAATTAAATTCTTGACCTCATTATTTCTTTCCTCATTATTCATATGAGATCCGTCATAAAAATCTGCTTCTACCATTTGATCTTGTGGCAAAAATTTCTGCAACCACTTTCCATCTTTATCAACTAATACACTTCTTAAAGCATCACGACTATTAGTTACTATAGAAAGAGCTCTATTAAAAAGTGTATAATCTAGAGGCTGTTTATATAAGAATCTTGTATAACCAGTCCACTGGTATGGATAATCAAAATAGCTCATTAACCAGTTTTGTGCCGGTGATAGGGATATTTCATTAACTGCTAATTCATTAGTATCCTTCCCTTTTAGCTTTCTTTGAGATAATTCAATTAAAGCTTTTCTATCTAGCTTCCCATTAGGTGTCTTTGGTAAAACATTTATCCACTCAAAATGGTGAGGAATCATATAATATGGAAGCTTTTTTGATATACATTCTTTTAACTCGCTATCAGTAACTTCATTTCCGCATACCCAAGCAATCAACTGTTTCTGACCATCGATATAGTCCATCGCGATTACAGCGGCTTCATCTACGCAGGAGTGACCTCCAAGTACTGACTCAATTTCTCCTAATTCAACTCTAAATCCTCTTATTTTTACTTGATTGTCTATTCTCCCAAAGTAGTCATAGCTTCCATCTGCACGCCTTGAGGTTAAATCTCCCGTTCGATATAAATATTCTCCTGGAACGTCCTTAAAAGGATTATGTTTAAAAGCTTCATCTGTTTTCTGTTTATTATTCTTATAGCCTTTTGCAATTTGAATACCACCAATCCAAAGTTCCCCTATTTCTCCATCAGGGAGTTCCTTCATATTTTTATCTAAATTTTTTATAAATACATTCGTAATTGGTTTACCTATTGGAATACTGTTTTCTCCGTTACTCCCAGGTCTTTTGTCAATTATATGACAGGTAACATCAATAGATGCCTCTGTAGGTCCATAAAGGTTTGCAAGGCCTATAGACATGCCTCGCTTGTCTATCCATTTTTGTAATATTGGCATTGGGAGAGCCTCGCCACTAAAAATAAGCCATCTTAAATCATTGAAATTATAATCATCATCATGTATTGCGTTTACGAATTCACCAAATAATGATGGTACAAAATGCATTATATTTATCTTTGTATCTATTAACCACTTCGCAAGACCCCATGGATTTTTTACAGTTTCTGATGTAATAGGACATACTGTTCCTCCATACATTAAAGGCCAGAAAAGCTCCCAAACAGATATATCAAAACAACAAGATGTCTTTTGCGCAACACGTTCTCCTATTTTAAGTTTAAAAGTATCTTGATGCCATTTTAACCTATTCATATAACCCCTATGAGCAAGCATAACTCCCTTAGGATTTCCAGTTGAGCCTGAAGTATATAAAACTGTCATTAAATCATCGGGCATGCTTTCAAATTTAGGCGCGTTACCTGAACCATTTATCCATTGTTCTTTTAAAACCTGATTGTACTTATAAGTTGTGATTATGGTATCTGCATAGTCCAAGTACACAAGAGTTTTTATTGAAGAATCATCCTTTATTAATTTACTTAGCTGATCTTTTAAGGAACTTTCAGTAAGTAAAACCTCTATACCTGCACTATTAAGTATAAATTGAACACGATCGGTTGGATACGCAGGATCCACTGGCACATAAGCTGCACCAGCTTTCATAATACCAATCATTCCAATTAGCATTATGGGCCCTGGAAATGCCATTATTCCAACAAAAGAACCACTTTTTATCTTTTGGGTTTGCAAATAGTTAGCAACCTTGTTTGATATAGTATCTAGCTCCCTATAGGTCATTGTTTCATTATTATACATAATTGCTGCAGCATCTGGTGTAAGCTTACACTGTTTCACAATTTGAATATAAGGAATCTGTTCTTTATCCTCTGAATAGTTTTCTTTTAAATCTCCTTTTTCATAATTGACACTTCCATATTTTTCAATTATCGAAGCCATTTCATTTAGAGTCCTACATCCGAAAAGAGAGTTTTTATCAACGCCTACATGTTGCTTACTAATCCTTGTTATTATCCGTATAAGCTGCAGTGAATCAACCCCAAAATCTGACTCTAGATCTTTATATATATCATCGCTGCAAATAGTTGTGCAACAAACTTCTTGTGCTATTGTCTCAAGTTCTTCAAGTAAAATTTTATCTTGCGAAATTTTTGAACTTAATATTTCATCATTGACCACTATTTTATATTCTGCAAGAGAATTAAGATTATCTATAAATTTGTTGATTAGTGTATTAATATTATCTTCACTAAAATGTAAGCTATCATAATTGGAGGTAATTAAAATTTTATTTTGGAATAACTCAATAAGATTGTCTATAGTTTCTACATTTGTTGATGTATATGCTTCATAATCAATTATTTTCAAATCTCCATATCTTTCTTTAATCTTAGTATTGCCAACAAAAGAGAGATATAAGTTTGATTTTAAAGTTGAACGAACAATAGCAGCAGTTGTTTTATGCATCTTCCCGTGTTCAAGCATATCCTGCTCTTTTGCCATTTGTGCTGTTATAAAGGTTTGAGCTCTATCTATTCCTAAAGATATATTATCTTTTATTTCTTCATCTACATTTTTTACTAATGTTTCCCAGTCATTACCACTATGATTTAAATTGAAGGTTAGTGACATATTTTGTGCAAAGCACCCTATAAGTCCGGTTGCATCAACACTAGGATATACTTTTCCTCCAGTAGGTAAGTTTAAGATTGTTTGATTACTTTCCTCATCTAACTGTGATATAGATTTTAAATAAGCACTTACTAGAATCGAGAACAAAGAAACTCTCCATGCTTTTGATTTATCTAGAAGAAGGTTGGTGACAGTTTCGCTTATCCAGTATTTTTGTGTTTTTATTTGTGCAAACTCATTTTCAACATTATTCTTGCTAAATGGATTAAATCTATACTTTGTTTTCCCACAAGTTTGTGTATATTTATCCAAGTTTTTATATTCTTTAGGATCATTGAAGTTGTTAATTTCGGAAACCATTTTATTATAGTCTGATACATTTAATATTCCTGGTAAATTTGAATTGACACCTTGCAACCTTGCTGAGTAGATCTCCAGTATCCCTCTAAGTATTTGCTGATTTCCCAATCCATCCGAGACCAAGTGATTGTTCGCGAGTATTAACTCATATTGGGTATTATTTATTTGAATAATCATAAATTTGTGAAGTGGATATTTAAAAATATCAAAAGGCTTGTTTATAAGTTCTTCTATAGTTTTCTTTATTGTCTCATTTCTAACTTCCTTTGGTAAATCTCTCATGTCTCGTACTTCAATTTTAGGTAATATAGGATTTATATATACTTTGAGTTTGTAGTCTTTAAAGTTTTTTGCTTCATCGCATGCCTTAAACTCTGAGCATAAACTAGGATGTCTTTTTACTAATTCAAGCCAACTTTCTTGCAAAATTTCTAAATGTAGTGGTCCCTCAATTTTTACCCCTGAACAAATAGTTAAGGTTCCTACTGACCAATAGGATACTAAAAATGGATATTGAGAATTCAAAATTATTAACTCATCTGTTTCATCTTGACTTGCTGATTCTACATTGTAAAAACCCTCAAACATAAGAACAATTTCACCTATTGTTTGGAGAGACATTAAATATGTTATAGGATACTTTGATGTAAAATTCTCTAGTTCCTCAGCAGGAACACTCTTCATTAATCCATTCATAAGTGTTACCATTTTAATTGAATCAATTCCTAAATCACTTTCAAGAAACATCTCACAATCAAGATCTAAAGTTTTATGTCCAGTTATATTTGATATAAGCTCATATACTTGTGTCTTAATATCTGCTCCGTTTTTCTCATTAATATACATTTTGTATTCTCCTTCCATATATTTAGTTTTCGCAAACTCATGTCCCCTTGTTATATAAAGTTTCTGTAAAATAAACTGTTATTTTAATTGTATTTTATACCATGAAAAGCAACATTCCAAGGCAAAAAGCATAAAATAGCATTTTTTAAACATAAATGGAACTTACTTTTATGTATACGTGACCAAGTGAAATAATTTATAATGTTCTATTAGATTGAAAATTTTATATTAATATGTTATATTAGCAATAAAAAGGAAAGTAATATTTAGATGAAATTTACTAACATTCCTGTATCTAATCAGGTTTATAATACTTAAAAGGAGTATGTATAAATGAATATACTAATAGTTGAAGATGATAACATACAAAAGCAAAATTTCATAAAAATGATGCAAGGAATAAAAGAGAACTTAATAATATATGAGGCAGAAGATAAAGCTGATGCTTTAAAACTTTCAAATGAAAATTCAATAGATATTTTTTACATAGATATTTTCCTGAAAAATTCTTCGGGACTGGATTTAGCGATAGATCTTAGGAAAATAGATAAATATGAATTTAGCTGGATTATCTTTTTAACAACTCATGAAGAATATATAACTCAAGCATTTAAAGAAGTTCATTGCTACGATTATATTTTAAAGCCGTATGATAAAGATAAATTATTAGCTATAAGTAATCGCATAATATTACATTCATGTAGCAAAACAATAATTGAAAGAAAATATGCTATCTTTGATTTAAAAGAAGGTATTTTCATAAAAATATATGTAGATGAAATAATTTTTATTGAAGTTAACAGTAGGACATGCACTGTACATACTAAAAATGGTATCTATGAAATAAAAGGGATTTCATTAAAGCGTGCCCTAGAATTAATTAATAATAAGGCTATACTTCAATCTCATAAATCCTTTGCTGTTAATATCAATTTCATAACTAAAATCGTAAAATTAAATATAAAATCTTATGAGCTGTTTTTTGAAGATTATGAAAAAAAGGCTCTCTTAAGTTATAAATGTAAAAGTTTAATTATAGAAAAATTTATAACAAAAAATCCGACATATCATAATTAATTTATAGGGAGGTGAAAACAATAACTATAAACCAGAACTTTATATGTACTATGCTTGAACAAATTTGTATTTTCGTTTTATGGTCTAAGTTTAGTTTAAGGGGTAAAAACATTTTGATTAAAAATTTATTTATAATAATAGTTGGATCATTAGTAACATCGCTTACTACATTTGATGTATATTTTAATATGGTTATTAGTTATTTGACTATTATACTTTTAGTCCATTTATTTCATAAAAAAGGATTTATTAGAATCACTGTAGAATTTTTTGCACTTTTAGCTTTTTTACTGATAACACAGCTCATCTGTATATTTATATATAAGAGCTGTGCGGGCAAATATCAAGGTAATTTTTCAACTAACGTTATTATGCTATTGTTAATACTATTGTTTATACTTGCAACATGTTATTTTACTCCTATTTTAAAAAAGCATTTAAATTATGATGAAAATATGAAACTTTTATTTTGTTTTGTAATAAATCTATTAGGTTATGTAGTAATTCTAAAGGTTATATGGAATTACGATATGATTGTGGTCATTAATAATATACTAGAATTAACATTAACGATAATTTCTGTATTATCAGTTAATGTATTTTTGTACTTTTATCTAATAAAAGTTGAACTAGAAAAAAAGGAATCTAAAGTACAATATAAGTACAGTGAAATTCTAAATAATATAACTGAAGATATTCGTGCAAGGCAGCATGATTTTAAAAACCATTTAAATGTTATGTATGGATTAATTGAAAGCACAAAAGGGGTTGAATTAGAATATAAATTAAAAGAGTATATAGCTTCATTAAACAAGTCTATGAAGGTAATGGAAGACATTATATATATAAAAAGTCCAATATTTAGAGCTATAGTCTATAGTAAACTTAATGAAGCTAATAAAAAAAATATAAAGTTCTTATACAATATTAACAATTTACTTATTAGAAATTTAAAGGATTATGAACTATCAGAAATATTAAATAACATTATAGACAATGCATTTGATGCTTTAGATGGTCAAGTAGGTGAAAAATCAGTGTCTATTAAGACATATTTAGAAGATGAATCAAATATTATTGAAATAATGAATAGTGGAATAACTTTAAAACCAGAAAATATTAAAAAAATATTTGAGAGAGGATTCTCAACAAAAGATGGTAATAACAGAGGGTATGGTCTTTATAATGCGAAAAAGATAGTTGAACGCACCGGTGGCAAAATTCAACTATCTTTAGAAGATGGTTTTACTATTTTTAAATTATTTATTCAATAAGCTTTTTGGTGGTTCTATTTCTCCCATAAGCCCTAGACTAGCAGAAGTAGTAATAATGCCAGCCAAAGCTATTAAACATATACCTAGAATGTTTACTAAGTTGGTTTTCTTTAATGTTTTCATATTCACACCTCCTTTTTCGTATAGAATAGTTGTAATGACTGTAGTAAAATAGTTGCTATACCGCAGTTTAAATATGATGAATCATTGATATAAAAAAGTATAATATATGTCCAAAAGATTGAAAAAGAGATTGCTAGTATTTTTAAATACTGCTTTCTTTTTTTCTTTTTTATTGGACGTATTGGATTTGGATAAGGGGCTTGTACAATTATTACTACAAGATTTAATAAGCTTAAACCGTAATAAATATATTGATTTAATTTAGGTAATAGTGGAGCAATTATTGATGTTAAAATAAAAAACAATATTGTCCATAACAGGCAACTCAATAAAGTTTTGGCATGTAGTCCACCTGAAAAAAGTCTTATTGTTAATAAAATTATCATTGAAAATAGTAGATAGTTTAACTTACCAATTACGCTAAATAAAATAATTAAAATCATAATCTTAAAAAATTCATTTAAAATAGCTGTTATTGCGTATTGTATTTGCTCTAATTCTTCAAGCTTATTAAGCTTGCTATTGTTTTCTATATAACTTGTAAGTTTAACTGCAAATTTATTTATCATTTAATACTTACCTTTCATTTAATATTTACCTTTTATAGATTATTTATACTTATAAAATAGCATGAACTTATAATTAAGTAAAGAGTATTGCATAAAAGATACATTTTTGCACATAAAAAGAATAAATATGGCCATTAAATTTCACTTGGTTTACGAAAAGTATAATTATTCTTCTATAGGATTATTAGGACCTTTAAGCTCTAGTTGATAAAAAACAAGATTAAGCCACTTTCCAAATTTATAGCCATCCTTATTTATAGTACCAGAATACTTGAAACCTAACTTTTCATGCATTCTGATACTTTTATCATTTGAACTGTCAATTCCAGCTACCATGCTTGCAAATCCCCTTTCATCACAAATTCTTAAATTGTTACCTATGCATAACAGTATACAATAGTTTTACGTTACATATTTCATAAATCCCCCTTTTTTCATTACCAACTTGGTTTAGTCGGGACACTTACTTATATTCTATCTACATCAGATTAAATAATCACTTCACTATTAAGACTTCAATAACAATGGTTGTGATACTAAAAAATCATAAAATATTATAACTTTTATATTTAAAGAATTAATTATAGGTATAAATAACTTCATTAACCACAAAATAGTGAAATGGAGGATGATTTAATGTTAAACTCAATCAAAAATTTTTTTTCTTTAAGCGAAAATAGTAATAGAGATCAAGACATAAGTAATAAAAACATGCAAGAAGAATACTTAAACTTGAAAATTTCTAATAAATTAGAACAAAATAGAAAATATATAAATAATATTTTTGATAAATGTACTGACTTAATTATAAGAGAATTGAAGATTACAAGCAGTTCAAAATTCAGTGCTATTCTCGTGTATATTGATAATATGATAGAAACAACAATATTTGAAGAATCTATTATTGAAAGATTGATTAATAAAAAGGTTGAATCTTCTTATCCTCCAAATAGTAAGGAGTATTCACAGTACTTACTTGGGATAAGTGATACCAATATATGTCAAGATATAAGCATAGTTGTGAATTCAATATTAGATGGTAAAGTCGTTTTATTTGTAGATGGAATAAATGAAGCAATTATTATTGATATAAACAACCCTCCAGGTAGGGATGTAGAGGAACCTCAATCTGAAACTGTTTTGAGAGGACCTAGGGAAGGGTTTACAGAGTCTATAGGCTCTAACATAACGCTTTTAAGAAAGAAAATTAAAAGTGCGAATTTCAAAATAGAAGAATTTAGAATAGGAAGAGCGACTAAAACAAAAGTTACCATTGTCTACCTTTCAAACAAAGCTAATTCTAAGATAGTAAATGAGGTAAAAGAAAGGATAGGTAAAATTGATATAGACTCAGTATTGGAATCTAACTATATAAAAGAATACATAGGAGATGAGCCTACAAGTAATTTTCCTACTGTATATAGTACAGAAAAGCCAGATGTTATAGCAGGTAAGCTACTAGAAGGTCGTGTTGCCATTTTAACTGATGGAACTCCCATAGTGTTAACAGTACCCTCACTCTTTATAGAATTTTTTTTAAATAATGAGGATTATTATTTGAATTTTGTTGCAGCCACACTTAATAGATGGATACGATATATAGCATTTGTTATATCCATAATCTTACCAGGCTTTTACGTAGCTATAACGACATTTCATCCGGAGCTTATTCCATCTTCATTAATAGTATCTTTAATAAAAAGTCGTGCTGGTGTACCATATCCAGCTTTAATTGAGTGCTTATTAATGTTAAGTGTCTATGAGTTACTTAGGGAAGCTGGTATTAGGATGCCAAGGGCTCTCGGGCAGACAATAAGTGTTGTTGGTGCATTGGTATTAGGTCAGGCTGCAGTTGAAGCGGGTCTTGCTAGTACACCCATGGTTATAGTGATATCTCTTACAGCATTATCTTCATTTGCTTTACCATCAACAGATATGAGTTTGGCACTTACATACCCAAGAATAGTATTTCTTGTTTTCGGTGGAACAATGGGGCTTGTAGGCCTTACTTGCGGAATGATAATACTGTTTTTGAGATTAACATCATTAAGGTCATATGGTATTCCATATTTAAGCCCTATGGCTCCAATTCAAGGAAAAAAATTGACAGATATATTTATAAGAAGTCCCCTATTAACAAAGCTTAAGAAATCCTGGGTTATTAAAGGAAAGAAGACTACACGTAGATAACCTGATGTTCGAACATCTTCTATAAATATAGAACAAAAAGAATCTATAAGTAAAAAGAAAATGAGGAGTACCTTATGAAAAAATTTATTTGTATTTTCATATTAATTATGATTTCAACTTTTACAACTGGTTGTAAGGGAACAAAAGAGGAACTTGATAAACTGGCTGTAGCTGTGGCAATAGGATATGATATAACCTCTGATGGTAAATACATATTAACTGCTCAGATATTAAATCCACAAAAAGACCCAAGTGGGAGTATGATAGGAAAAAAAGCTGGTAGTCAGCAGGAAGCTACGGATGTAGTAGTTTTTAACACTATAGGTGACAGCGTTTCTGATTGTAAAGGTAAGCTAACCACAAAGCTTGGTAAGGAACTGAATTATGGTCATATAGATTTTGTAGTCGTAGGTAGGCAACTAGCAGAGTCAGGTATAGACACTGTCTTAGATGCCGCATTAAGAGGCTACAAAATGAGACCCGATACTCCATTGATTGTAACAAAAGGTAATGCTTTCGATATTATAAGGGCGACCTCAGTTCATGAGAAAATTCCTGCTAATGAAGTAAATAATATATTAAGGTTACAATCAAGTTTTGGTTTTACAAAGAACGTTTCAATCTTAGATTTTGCTAATTCCTTATCTAGTAAGACAGATTCGCCCGTAACAGGTGTTATTAATTTAAGTAAAAATAAAAATTCAGATGAAACATTTGAATTAGCTGGTACTGCAATCTTTAAAAAAGATAAGCTTATAGGATTTATGGACATGAACGAAACACGTGGTATGCAATGGTTAAATGGTAAGGTTGAACTTGGTTACATAACAACATTATCACTAGATGAAGGTAAAATAACTTTTGAGATTATTAAATCGAGTAGTAAAATAAAACCCTCAATAAAGACCGATTCGTTCACAATGCTTATTAACGTAAAAGAAGAAAGTAATATATCCGAGATGACAGGCAAGTTAGATCCAATGAAGAACTCTGCAATAATGGACAGATTAGAAATTAGACAGAATGAGGCTATTACTAATGAGATTAAGTTAGCTACATATGCAGCACAAAAAAAGTTTGGTGCAGATATATTTGGATTTGGACAAATGATATATAGAGATTATCCTGAAAAATGGGAGCACATAAAGGACCGATGGAAAGATATATTTCCTAATTTAAATATTGAAATAAAAGTAATTTCTAGTTTGAAGAGACCAGGATATACATCTAAACCTATGGATTGATTGAAAATCCTTTGAAAAAGGAGGAACCTAAGTGAAAACAAAAATATCAGCTTATCAATTATTTAGTGGCATTGTAATGTTGCCTTATGGCACTGCGGCTCTTTTTTTTATAACCCCTGAAGCAAAGCAGGACGCATGGATTTCAATGCTTATTTATGTACTTCCAGGCATTTTGCTGCAACTTATTTATACTGAATTATGGAAAAAGTATCCTAAGGATACCATAGTTACATACATGCCCAAAATATTCGGGAAAATAATAGGATATACATTGAGCGTAATATATATTATTTACTTTGCTTATATAGCTGCAAGAATTACAAGAGATACTATCGAAATTATACTAATTGCTGTAATGCCTAGAATGTCCATGTACATTATTGGAATAGTATTTATGTCTACAGTTATATATGGGACATACACTGGAATTGAAAATTTATCACGAGTGTGTTTTGTTTTTCTGATTTTGTTTGTGGTTATATTTGTGATAAAATGGGTATTATTATTTTCCATGCCAGATGCAATAAAATTATATAATTTAAAACCTGTTCTTGAAAAAGGTATATTTTCTGTTATAAAAGAAGGTTGGCCCCTCATTACTTTTCCATATGCTGAGAGTATAGTATTAACTATGCTATATCCATCAGTCACTGAATCATCTAGAGTAAGAAAATCAGCAGTGTTAGGTACTGTACTTTTAGGAGTACTCCTTACGTGTAACACTATAATGTTTATATCAGTACTAGGGTTAAATTTTGCATCAACTTCACTCTTTCCACTTCTTCAGACCTATCGCATCATGAAAATAGGAGAGGTCTTTAGTAGATTTGGTGTATTTTTTATTCTATTTATGATAATAGGTAGTTTTATTAAGGTGAGTTTTTTTGTCTATGGATCTATGTTAGGTATCTCTCAACTAACAAAATTAAATGACACTAAATATTTAGCTCTGCCTTTGGGTATCGTGGTTTTTATTACTTCGCTGTTGATATCTTCAAATTATCCTCAGCATATACAGTCAGGTAAATTCTTAATTACATATACTCATTTACCATTAGCCATAATAATTCCAATCATTGCATTAATTTTGTGTTATTTAAAAGTTTTGTTTTCAAAAAAACGTAATGTATATAAGAAAATATAATGAGGTACGGCCATGATTAATACAAAGAATAGAAATTGAATCCTTCAATTAAAATTTTCTGTGTTTTTATAATTGCAACCATATAATCGTAGGACTACTTTGTACCACTATTAGCCTGCTTTTGTCTTTTTATATTCATCAACCAGTTTATAAAAAGTATTTCTTTTAAGTTTCAATAACTCCATTGCGCTGGTTCCTGTTAATTCTCTATCCTTATATTTATTATAAATCTCTTCCCAATTCAATGGATAAGTTATTTTTTTACGTCCTTTATATTTCCCATTTGCTTTTGCAACGGCAATGCCTTTTTTTTGATGTTCTAATAAAGTAACCTTTTGAAACTCGGTAATTGATTTAATCATAGTAAACATAAGTTTACCTGCTACAGTACTTGTATCTAAATTTTCATTAACACATCTTAAATTAATTCCTTTACTTTCTAACTGTTTACCTATATCAATTAGTTCATTAGTTGATCTGGCGAGCCTACTAAAATTCCATACGTAAATTGTATCTCCGGGCCTTATAAAGTCAATCATTGCAGTTAACTGCGGGCGTATTTCGACTGTAGTTAATTTTTCATTGAACCATTTTTCTATGTTGTAAGTTTTAAGTTCTGAAAATTGTCTGTCGTCACTTTGCTGATCTGAACTTACCCTGGTATAAGCAATATTCATATAAACAACCCCTTTTATTATATTAACTCTATATTCGCCTTATATTTTACTATATATTAACATATTTTCCGTTTAAAGTATACCACAAAGGACAATTGTTTGGTAATTTACATATAATTACAGACAAACAGTTTTAACCAATTTATCCCATGTTGCTTTGTAACATACCTCAAACAAACATATAAACAAAGAAAAAGGTAATCATGTCGAATACATTTCAACACGATTACCTTAAATAGAGCTAAGTAGAGCGATATATATTTATTTATAATAAATATCTGTTATATAATCGGCCGCATCATCAAGCTTTCCTATATCTTCAAGAAGTTGAAGAATGCCATATCTATTACGCATATCTTTTGCGGCAATAAAACTTTTCCTGAATATTTCTTTATCAAAGCCCAAATCTTTAGGATTCCACACTGCACCTGCTTTTTTTAAAGTTTTAATTATTTCCTCAGGTTCTGGTACGAATACATCACAAATATTTTTTATAAGACTCCACTTAGATACTATCTTTTGCATACAAAATTCTCTATCCTTCTCATTAAAATTAATACTATCTTGCTTAAATTCAATAATGTTTGCCCCACTTATAGTAAATACATCTGTTATATTTTGCATCCACTTGTTTTTATCTAGATGTAAATAATCACCATTTTTAAGTATTTCATTAAGATCTATATCCTTTGTATATTTATATGCATAGGCTACAATTCCGACACCAACCCCTACAGTATTACCGTGAAGCCAGTTTGTATTATTCCCACTATTCATAAACATCATCTCAAAACAATGTGACATATAGTGTTCTCCACCCGATGCTGGTCTTGAAGCTCCAACCATACCAATAGCAATCCCTGATAAAATTAATGCTTCAGTTATATTTTCTACAGTTTTAGAATCTCTACTTGTAACTCCACCGGAAGCCTGCTCGCACTTTTTCAAAGTACTAAGGACTAGTTTTTCAACCTCAGGACAGAAATATTCACCATTTAAAATGTTTGCGACATGCCAATCAGCTAAGGCTGTATATTTACCTAAGATATCTCCAAGGCCTGCCTGAAGCATCTGCATAGGAGCTCTCTTCATAATATCAATATCACAAACAATTGAGAGTGGATAGGCTGCATCATAGGTAACTTTTACACCATCACGAATAAGTGGGGAAACCACTGAGGCATAACCATCCATTGATGGTGCTGTCCCTACAATTACATATGGAATACCAATCTTATAACTAAGGAACCTTGAAATGTCATTAATAGTGCCAGATCCTACTGCAATTATAATTGACGTATCTTTTGGAATTTCTAGTATCAATTTACCAAAAGATAATTCATCAGGATGTAAATGTTCTTCTTTAAATATATATTTACTTATTTTAAACTTGTTTTTTAATAATTCTTCTACTTTTTCACCTGCAACATCATAAGTATGGGAATCTTCAATAATAAAGACTTTCTTGCCTTCATAACGTTTGATTACAATTGGTAACTGACTTATAACACCACTTCCAACCTTTATAGTTTCTATCCCTACACTATGATTTCTGCCACATGAGCACATGTAATTAAGACTAGTCATTTCTTCTATACTTAGAGTTTCTAAATCTATCATAAATTTTTTCTCCTTAAATTTTTTTATTTATAGAAATAATCTTTTCTCTCACTAGTATACTACCAAAATCTTTTCCGTAAAAACCATTTTGTTTTTTTATAGGATAAGATTATATTGAGATGATGGATTATTTGTCTAATACCTTTTGTTTCAGGCGCAGTTTTTGGTATGTCGCACTAAAATTAGATTTTATAAAATTAAGAAGAGCTATAGTTAGCTCTTCTTAATTTTTATTCCCATTCATTTGTTTTCCTTGACCATTATATTTCCATATTATTAAATGCTATTTTTGCCGCTTTCATATTATCCGATATATTTGATGATATCTTATTAAATGCATTTTTAACAAACGGTGATGTTTTCTGAAATAATTTTCCTGCACCATGGAACACTCCTGCTGTTGCTGCTCCAATTCCTGCATCCAGTAATAAAGTTTTAAAGTTTATACCTTTGCCTTCTAATATTTATCTTATTAAACTTTCAACGCCATTTGTTAATCCACCTATTATCATTTTAGCACCTAATGCTTCTCCCATACCAAACGGACCAAATATAGCTCCTGAGAGTGCTCCTACAAGTGCTTCTCTACCCCCAGCCTTCATATAAGCAGTTATATCACTTACTTCTCCACTTTGAACATCTGATATTGCTTGACTTGCAACTGCTGCTGTTCCTGCAACTGCCGCACCTATTGCAATTGCGGCTACCACTGCTGTTGCTGCTCCCAAAGTTACCGCTATTGCAACTGCGGCAATTGCTACAACTGCCACCACTGCCAAACCAGCAAGAACATTTCCAGCTAATTTACCCCAGTTAAACCCTTTCTTTTTTTCTGCAGGTGGCTTTGCTACAACTGCCTTTTTAACCGGCTTAGGTTCTGGCTTTTTACCTACCGTAGGTTCATCATCAAATGCAGCAAAAGCTTCCCTATCACTTCCATTTTTTATTACATTATTGGATAAGAAGTGCAAATCAGTTTCCATTGAAAATCCACTTTTAGTTCCTGTCTTTGCTACAAGTATTTGACTTTGAGCCTTAAGTTTAACGCTTTGTGGTGTTTTCATTGTTATTCCACCAGCTGCATTTAAGCTTAGTTTTTTATGGCTTTTAATCGTTACTCCAACCGCATCATCAAAACTTATACTAAGTGGCAGTTTTAGTAGTCACAAACTTCCAGTTTATGTTATGACTTCGCGGGACGTTACAATATATGATTTCCGCCTTACACTCTTTATTGTCCACTCCCCAAACTGCTACCGCTTTTGCTTTCGCCTTGTAGACAAAATCCCATCACAAGTAAATTATGATGGGATTATAAATTTTTATAATTTACAATTATTAACTTGAGATCTGACCACATAGAAGAAACTGGGAACAGTTTCTTCTTGCTAAAATATCCTGCCTTCTAAAGAAACATTTTTTCAATATTCCCGTATTCATCATTTGCTAACTTATACATAAATTCGCTAAATGATTTAGCTACTTCTGGAACACATTTTTTTATATTTTCATATGATAACTCTATTGGTTCATCATCACCATACTTTTCTATAAAATCATTTGGTGCATTTATGATTTCTACACAATCCAAATCCTCATTGTACGAACAAAAATTATTATCTACTATTAGCACTCGTGTTTCTCCATTCTTTAATTCGTTTAAATCTAAACATATTACATTACCCCCAATAGTAGTTGCAATAGTAATAATCCCATATTTTATCAAATACCCACTTGGTTCACCACTACAATTTTCATCTCTTATAGATTTTAAACTTAATAACCTTACACCCGAATTAAAAATTGGCATGTTCTGAGGTTCATTTTCTATATAAAAATTTAGTACATCTTTAGGAATAATTATTGATTTTAAATTTTCTAAATTATTCTCATTATAAAATTCAGAATTAAATCCATAAGTTACATACAAATTTGTTAGATATTCCAATTCACTATCAATGGCCCTTCTAAAAAATTTATTAATATCTTCTTTTTCTAATCCATGTTTTAAAAAAGTACCTTTAATTTTTGCAATAATATCTTGATAATCTTCCACGTTTAATGTCCTCCTTAAAACTTAATCATAATCTTTAAGTATTTATTATTCAAAAAAAACGGCATTAATATAATGTCTATATATATATAACAATAATCCTCTAAGGTATTTTTTAATTATATGGTATTTTTAGATTCTTTACATATGCACTATATATTGCTTCTGCCCAATCTTTTTGCCCCATTCCTTCATATACATTTCTATGAGCTTGCCATATCTGTTCAGGTGTTGCATTTTTTATCGCAGCTCTTTGGGTATTAGTACCAGTAATTTTTTAATCTCCCTTTCAATAGCATTATTAATATTTTTTCCTTCGCCTATAATTTTTGAACCATTTACTCCTCTATGCCATTTAGGTGTTAGATGCACGGAAATAATATCTCTTTGATTAATTCCAAATTTATTAGAAAACTGTTTTTCAAGTAAATGATGTGATTCAAACCCTATGCTCTTGCCTGTCAGCTCAGCTTCTCGAGTCATCTTGAATAATTCATCATAAGAATAATAAGTTGAAGGACTGCTTCTAATATTCTTAGAATTACTTACAACACCACTCTTAACCTTCTTAAACTCCTTTGTAAACCTGCCTAAGGCCTCATCAACATTACCCAAATTACTACCAAGCACTACTGATTTTGGTCCCTTCTCCATGTTACTTAATGCTATTTTAGCTATCCTAGTATTCTCTGATATATTAGATGCTATCTTATTAAATGCCTTTTTAACAAATGGTGATGCTTTCTCAAATAATTTTCCTGCACCATGGAATGCTCCTGCTGTTAAAGCCCCAATTCCTGCATCCAACATTAGAGTTTTGAAGTTTATACCTTTGCCTTCCAATGTTTGTCTTATTAGACTTTCAACGCCGTTTGTTAATCCACCGAACGCCATCATGCCTTTGTAACTTTTAAATGCACCATACGGACCAAAGATAGCTCCTGAGAGTGCTTCTACAAATGATTCTCGAGCTCCAACCGACATGTACGAAGACATATCACTAACTGCTCCACTAGCACAATCCGATATTGCTTTACCTGCGACACCTATACCACCCATTATCATTCCGCCAGCAAAAGCCATTCCGGCTGCTGCTCCTGCCGTTGTGCCCACTGCTGCTAATGCTCCCGCTACGGCTGGTATTGCTGTTCCTCCAGTAAACACTACTACTGCTACAACTGCTGCAAGAACATTTCCAGTTAAACCCTTTCTTTTTTTCTGCAGGTGGTTTTGCTAGATGCTCCACCAATAAGTGAATTTATACCTTTAGTTTGCCATACTCCGTTTTTCCTACATAAACGGTATTTGTATATAACTTCACCACTTAAAGATCTTGCTATATAATGATTTACATAAAAATCCTTATTTTTAAAGCTAATGTTAGCCCCTACTTTATAAGTTTCACTTACCACCCTTTCCATATATTTTCATACTATAATTTAGTTCTTGATATATTCAATTGAAATCATATGTATTTATTTACTTCAACCTTTTTTAGTATTTTTAGACATATGAAAATGAGCCAATGTTTCTTCCATTAGAAACATTAACTCTTATCATTGTTATAATATAAATTTACTTCTTCTTTTAAAAACACTTTCTATTAAGCCCATTAAGTTCGTATCTTAATTAGTATATATCTAATTCTTTTTACTTATTTATTACAACTAAATTAATATTACCTAATTCTTTTATTACTACGGACTTTTAGTGCATTTATTCATCTGACTTCATTTTTTATATTATGCAGTAACATATAAACTCTAAGGTTAATGGAAACTGTTTATTTTTAAAAAATTTTCATACTAAATTTTAAACCTTAAAATTTTATAGCTAATTTTATCATTATTAAGCAGTTAGATTTTTCATTTAATCAAGTATTTTTATCTAGCATAAACCTTGCTGGCTTTGGATTATAATATTCTCTGCCGTTTGTTATAGCTATATTACTACCATTATATATAAGCAGTGTTAATGAACCGCCATATCCGACACTGTTTCTTAAACTCTCAAATTCACATAAATATTAATTATTTTCTAATAATAAGGTTTTCTAATAATTCATCAAAATTAGAACTAATACAAATAGGCTTCTCGATATCATCCGCATTATACAATACAATATTTCCACTTTTTACACTAAGATAATATATATTACCTCCCCTATCACTTGCAATTGGTATCATTCCTTCCTCAACAATACCATCCTCTCTATCCCACTTAAGTATTTTTTCGACAGGCAATCTACCATATTTTATTGGTACTAGTTCAGCAATTTCATAGCTATTATCATTTTTATTTACATCACAAAGCCAGATTTCCGCACCATTATATTCCAGGAAAAAATTGCTAAGTTTTTCTGGGAATATAATGTCAAACTCCTTTTCTACCATTCTTATATCATTGATTGTAATGCTATATTTATCAATGATTTTTTTTATAAAATTATGCATAATTATCTTCCTTTCATTATTTATTATAACTTTGGCCATTCACAGCATCATATTGAGCACAACTTCCTGCATGCGGAACTGTTGCTCTGTGAGCATCCTTATATACTAATTCTAGGGTGATTTCTCCTGTTTCAACATTATAATCATCTAGATGATGCCATACAGCATTACTTGGTGTAGATTCCAATCCCGCCATCTCATTAGCTAAATTAAAATCAGCTGGACGCTTACCTTGAGCAGCAATAGTAACCCGATTTAACTGTCTTTCACCAACAGGGTACATGTATTGAGTTCCTTCAAATGTTGCACCTCCATTAGCAGTAGTTCCTATACCCTCATATCCTTTACTTCTTCCACGTTCAACAGGATTATACTTAGCATTGTAATCTTTTGCGGCTTTATTAGCAATTGCTTTTTTTTCAGCCATTAAAGCATCTGCATTCGCTTTACTTACCCCCTTATCACCTTTACCATTCTTACTCTCTTCAACAGCTTTATTATATTCCTTCTGCTGTTTATTTAGTTCAACTTTCTTTCCGCCCCCACCTGATTTTATTGGATCATTTTTAATATAAACAGTTTGCCCATCTGGTGTAACCGCTCTTGCTGGTACTAAATCATCTATATATTTACCAAACTTATTAACATTTTTTTCAATGTTATCCATGACTTTACTTGCACCTTTTTTAATCCACGGTACTGCAGTCTCTAGAGCTTTAGCTCCTCCCGTAAATAGTCCAGTAAATAAAACTCCATTTTTAAATTGATTTAACTGTTCTCCTAAATTAGGCATACGAAAATTAGCAAGTTCATTAAGTGCATAATATGTAGAGTTTTCTGCTCCACCTATGAACAATGTTTTAACAAAATTTAGAGCTAACTGGCCTGTAGTTTCTGCTGCAAATAAAGATGTTCCTGCCATAGCCGGTCCAAACATTGCACCACATAGTGCACCTACAAGAGCTCCTTTTGCCGCACTTATTAAATAATCAAGTGGGCTACTCATTTTATTGTTTTTAATATCCGAGGCTATTGTTCCGCCAACATTACATGCTGCTCCAAGAGCGGCTCCTATTAGCGCAGCTCCAATTACAGCTCCTGCACCGAATGTAGCCACCGATACAACTACTAGAGCGACTACCGCTACCACTGCCACTACCGCAACTGCTGCTTTAAATAGCTTACCCCAACTAAAACCCTTCTTTTCTTTCTCAGGTGGTTTTGCTACAACTGCCTTTTTAATCGGCTTAGGTTCTGGTTTTTTACCTACCGTAGGTTCATCATCAAATGCAGCAAAAGCTTCTCTATCACTCCCATTTTTTATTACATTATTAGATAAGAAGTGCAGATCAGTTTCCATTGAAAATCCACTTTTAGTTCCTGTCTTTGCTACAAGTATTTGACTTTGAGCCTTAAGTTTAACGCTTTGTGGTGTTTTCATTGTTATTCCACCAGCTGCATTTAAACTTAGTTTTTTATGGCTTTTAATTGTTACTCCAACTGCATCGTCAAAACTTATACTAAGTGGCTCTTTGCTTCCACCTTTTATGTTCAAAGCACCAGGTACCATTTCTATTTCACTGCCGTGTTCTGTGCCAAAATACCTTTTAGTTGTATCTGCTGTTTTAGCACAACCGCTTCCATTTTTTCTTACGCATCCAGTGACAATTGGCTCTTCGCTAGTTTCACTGGGGAAATATAAACTTGCGCTTGTTCCAACTATAGGCATTGAATACATTACATTTCCAGTTGGTGGTGCATATGGAAACCAGGAAGCTTTGTCTTTATTTTGGCTTTTGTCTATATTTAAATGAAGTTTTATCTTTTCACCCTTAACTTCAAGAACTTTCCCCTCAATAGATGCTCCACCGATAAGTGAATTTATAACTTTAGTTTGCCATACTCCGTTTTTTCTACATAACCGGTATTTGTATATAACTTCATCACTTAAAGCACGAGCTTTATATTGATTTACATAAAAGTCCTTGTTTTTGAAGCTAATGTTAGCCCCTACTTCATACTTTTCTCTTGTTTCTATTTCATAATAGAAATAGTCAGTATCATGCCCAGCTTCGCTTCCACCTGATTCATGATATTGTTTTAAATCCTTGCAAGCTTTATAATCACTAGTGTCTTCTAATTTATAACTTGCTTTACTTTGCCTCCCAAAATAAAACATATTAAGTGTTTCTATTATATCACAAGATAGTTCTGATTTTAACTCACTTGATATTCTCTTTAAAAAACTCCAGTCTGTTTCTTTATATTGGAATAAAGGTTTTCCTATTTTCTTCCCTTCTCCTATACATTGAACATAGCTATAGCCTGGATAATCCTTTATAATTATCCCAATAAGTTCATCATACGTCATATTCACATCTTGAAATGATCTGCTTTTTTCTTTTACATCCAATTCAAAACTTGATGTAAGTGCTTGTATTTCTAAGTAATAATTTCCGTTTATATTGCTTGTCCTAATATTTTGCACTATTCCATTAAATATTATCTTGCTTTCATTATTAGAATTTTCATCTTGTAATTCTTCATAAACACATATTTTATCATCAGTGGAAGCATTTATAGTAGACTGAAAATTTATTGAGTCATCTATCAAACATTTTAAATATAAATATCCATGTTCATTAGGTTTGTTTTCAATTTTTATATTCTCTATATTTAGCAATTGATAAGGTGATTTAACCCTTAGTGTATGAACTGCCCCCATTTACTTTCCCCTTTCATTACTACTTCTTTACTATCTTCTCTGCTTTTTTCTATTTTAACTATTCTTGCTCTTGGCCGGTTGTCACGAATTTTATTTTTCCTTGATGTAAAGAACATATAAGCACAGATTCTGCTGTAAGTGCTGGTTTCCCATCAACCAATGTATCCTCTTTTACCTTCATCCAATCTCCTGATATTTTCACGAGACACTTTTTACCCGGAGGTAATTGAACTCCATCTTCCCCTATTAAATAAATGTCTTCGCCTTCCTTGCATTCTCTGCAAATTCCAAAGTAACTAATGTTTTTATTTACCACATTATCACTTTTATCCATCATAGGTTTTTCTGTTGCATATGCTCCATGACTTTCAGGTAGATTTATTTTTCTTGCGTGCGTACCTTTGTCACATCTCATTTTTGCGCCTCTTACTATATAATAATTATCGCTCATATACATACACCCCCTCTTTTAACTCTCTTCCACCTGTAATCTCTCAAGTTTTATCCCTTTAAAATCGCGTCTTAAAAGACTTTCTGCAACATCAAGTCTTACTACTATTAATGGTTTTGTACTTTCTTTTATTCTAAATATTTTCTTACCTTGAATCTTCTCTTTACTTATGATTATGTTTTTAATTATTCTTTTATCTAAACCTAGTTCTGTTTTGTCACTTAAGGCTTCTATTTCTTCAAATATAGGTAAAGAATAATTTTCTTGTCTATCATGTAATCCATCAATAAGCGGTAAGCTAATAAACAAAATATCACTATTATACTTTTCAATGATTTTTTTAAGCTCATTTGATATCAAAAATAATTGACTATCTAACACATCTAAAAATTCACAATTATCATCGGCATTTACATTAAATATTATCATGTCTTCAATTTTATGGGCATTTAGAAGATTAAGATTTTTCATGTTAATTTTCTTAAATACATCTATAAGTCTTGGCGTATTTGTATATCTTTCATCTTGTTTTAATAAAAAATAATCCATGCTTTCTCCTTTTTAATTATTTTTCTTCAGGATATATCATCTCTGTCTCATCCATATATTCTCCAACAAACATCCTGATATCTTCTGCTTTCTTCATCTTTTCATAAGAGGGTGTTTTTATAAATTTTCCTATTATACCTTTTAAAAATTCTACTGCTAAAACATGATATTTATCAGTTTCCTCCAGCATCATACTTTCAATATCCATATCAGTTATACTTCTTCCACACTCTTTTTTCTTTTCTTTAAGTTCTTCCATATACTTAAAAGTTGAAGTGAAAATAAAATTCAGATCTATATTAATAAAACATTCCTGCTTATCTAAAAACCAATTTTCATCATATAAATCAATCCTATATTCTCCTTTATTTTCAAGAAGACTAGTTCTAAGAAGAGAAAAATATATATACCTTATTTCTCCTTTTAATTGTTTCTCTTGAAGATCTACAGCCTGCTTACATACTTCATTAAATGCTGAAACTAAATTTGCATCTATAACATCATTATCACTTTTATATATTTCATCAATTTTAAGGAAATCATTAATCCATCTATTAGCTACATACTTTTCATAAAATTCTGCTAAGAGTTCCTCTTTATTTTCTTGTATTATCACGCTTGCTT
>NZ_JAHLDM010000039.1:0-37600 GCF_018861295.1 Clostridium estertheticum
TTAAAACTATTATAAGTTATTTAAACGAAAATGTAGATAAAGAAATAACAGAAAAACTAATAAGTTATGTTGAAGATAGATTAGGTCATGACAAAAGATATGGAATAGATCCAACTAAGATAAAAGAAGAGCTTGGGTGGTATCCTGAAACTACTTTTGAAGTAGGGATAAAAAAGACAATACAATGGAATTTAGACAATAAAGAGTGGATGGATAATATCACGTCTGGTGAGTACCAGAATTATTATGATAATATGTACCAAAATAAATAGTGCCACCCACATGGCAAGTGGCATGTTGGGTATAACTAAAGTGGAAGCTACTGAAATTTATAGAGATATAATTTTGGTAGTTTTTCGTCGTTAAAATGCAGCTTCACGATAATATTTTAAGGATAAAAAAGTAGTGTAAAGGAAAAATTAATATGATATAATAAAATTAATAATGGGATACAGAATTACAAGGAAGTGAATAGTTTTGACAAAAAAACATGATTTTGATGCGGCATGGAAATCCATATTGGAAGCATTTGAAGTAGAAATAGTAGAATTGCTTTTCCCAGAGATATTCAATAAAATAGCTTGGGAGCTCGGAACAGAATCATTAGATAAAGCTTTGCAGGAAATACAAAAGGATATATTTGATAAAGATAGCGCTGAAAACATAATATCGGATAAGATAATAAAGGTGAGATTAAAAGACAAAGGAAGCAAGATATTATTTATTCATGTAGAGGTACAAAGCTATAGTAGTGGGCATGAAATTTTTGGAGAAAGAATGTTTAGATATTTTTATAGGATATGGGACAAATTTAGATATAAGAATAAGGATAGGTCAGAAATAGTAGCTGCAGCAATATATACTTATAAAGGTAATAGTGGAAAAGATAAAAGTTATGTATATAAACTACCAGAGTTAGAAAATGAAATATTAATATATAACTTTAAAACTATTGATGTAGAAAAAATAGAACTTGAAAATATTAGTGATGATAACCCAATTAAATTAGTTTTTAAAATGGCAAAAAGTTTATTAGAAACAGGTGCAAGAGATGAGGATATATATGAGGCAAAAATAAAACTATCAGATGAATTATCAACTTATAATAAAGTTAAAAATAATGATCAAATAAAAGCATTAGTAGATTTTTTAGGATATTTATTTTTAACAGAAGACATTGCGTTTGAAAAGAAATATGAAGAATATAAAAGGGAAAGAGGAGGTGCATTTAAATTGAGTATAGACGAAATTAGAAGATTGCACTACAAGGAAGAAGGTAGAGAAGAAGGCAGAGAAGAAGGCAGAGAAGAAGGTGTAGAAAAAGAAAGAAAACAACTAATATTGAAACAATATAGTAAAGGACTTTCTATAGAATACATTGCGGAGATAAATGATTTTGATGTTGAATATGTGAGGGATGTAGTAAAGAATGTCATCCACTAGCATCAGATGCTGATTAAGTATATGTAAATTTGGAATGTAGAGTTGGAAGGTTAGGGAAAAAAAATGGCGATAGCCACGGGATGGAACTACTGAAATTTATAGAAATATAATTTTGGTAGTTTTTTTTGTATTAAAAATCTTTATACTGGATTAGGTTAGTTATTGACGTGAAATGAATAGGCATATAATATAATAAACATTATAGTGTAAAAGTTATGGCGATTTGATAGCAAACAGAAACTTCTAGTTTATGTAACGACATCGGGGGAAGAGCAAATTTTTGCCAAATGAAATAGGCGAAAATGCGAAATACGCGAAAGCTAGGCGAGGATGGGACATCTGATGCGGATTAAGCAGATGTGAATTTGGACTGAAAAGTTGAGAAGTTGAGAAAAAATAGAAACAAAAAACTTGGCGATAGCCAGGGATGGGAACTACGAAATTTCTAAGGGGGCAAAACATGAAAGGTATTATCCTAGCTGGAGGTTCCGGCACAAGACTTTACCCAGTAATAAAAGCAGTATCAAAACAAATACTGCCAATATACGATAAACCAATGATATATTATCCACTATCCGTATTAATGCTTGCAGGTATAAAGGAGATATTAATAATTTCAACACCTAGAGATCTAGTTACATTTGAAGAGTTATTAGGTGATGGAAGTGATATAGGCCTTAAATTACAATATGCTATTCAAGAAGAACCAAGAGGACTTGCAGATGCATTTATTATCGGAGAAGAGTTTATAGAAAATGATAAGGTAGCTTTAGTACTTGGAGATAATATTTTCCATGGTTATGGGTTTACCCAAAGATTAAAAAGAGCATCAGAAAGAGAAGGAGCTACTATTTTTGGTTACCATGTAAGCAATTCAACTGAATTTGGTGTTGTTGAATTTGATGAAAATAATAATGTGGTATCTATAGAGGAAAAACCTTTAAAACCTAAATCAAATTATGCAGTTCCTGGTCCTTATTTTTATGATAACAATGTAATAGAAATAGCTAAAAATGTTAAGCCTTCAGCTAGAGGTGAAATAGAAATAACATCAGTAAATAACGAATATTTAAGAAGAGGCAAATTAAAGGTTGAGCTATTTGGCAGAGGAATGGCATGGCTTGATACAGGAACTCATAGAGGGTTACTAGATGCAGCTAACTTTGTTGAAGCAATACAAACTAGGCAAGGATTATATGTAGCTTGTATTGAAGAGATAGCTTATAAAACCGGTTTTATAAACAGAGAGCAACTTTTAAAATTAGCAGAACCTTTAATGAAATCAGAATATGGTAAGTACTTAACGACACTTCAGAAGGATAGCACCACTCTTCTATAAGGAGTGGGTACATACTATAATAAAAAAACTTCAGTAGGAAGTTAAAATTCCTTCTGAAGTCGTTAATACAGCACCGCAGGTGATGATTTGGCCCAGATTGCTGATGATTATAATAAAGCTAATTTAGAAGCGGCAGCTGTAATAGAATAATTAATGGAGGTGTTAGATTTGTTTAATTTTATGGAAACTAAAATAGACGGTGTTTATATAATTGAACCTAAGGTATTTGGAGACAATAGAGGATATTTTATGGAGACCTACAATAAAAATGATTTTTTTGAAGCTGGGCTTAAAATGGAATTTGTTCAAGATAATGAATCAAAGTCTAAAAAAGGAGTACTTAGAGGACTTCATTTTCAAACTAAACATACTCAAGGTAAATTAGTACGAGTTACAAAGGGATAAGTCTTTGATGTAGCAGTAGATTTAAGAAAAGGTTCATCTACTTTTGGAAAATGGGAGGGAGTAATCCTTACAGATGAAAATAAAAAGCAGTTTTATGTTCCAGAAGGATTTGCTCATGGGTTTTTAGTCATGTCAGATGAGGCTGTATTTAATTATAAATGCACCGACTACTATGCACCGAAATATGATAGTGGTGTATTATGGAATGATAAAGATATAGCTATAGAATGGCCACTAGATGGTATAGAGGAAATCTTATTATCAGACAAGGATAAAATACAAAAAGGACTAAAAGATTTAGAAATATCATTTGAATATAAGGGGAGTAAGTAAATATGAAAACTTATTTAGTAACAGGTGGAGCTGGGTTTATAGGCGCAAATTTCATTCATTACATGTTAAATAAATATTCAGATATAAAAATCATAAATCTAGACAAGTTAACTTATGCAGGAAATTTAGAGAATTTAAAAGATGTAGAAACTAATTCTAATTATACTTTTGCTTGCGGAGATATATGTGATAAAGAATTCGCAGAAAAACTATTCGTCGAGAACGATATTGATTATGTTGTGAATTTTGCAGCAGAATCACATGTAGATAGAAGTATAAAAGAGCCGGAAATATTTGTTAAAACAAATGTCTTAGGTACAGTAAATATTTTAAATGTTGCTAAAAATTCCTGGGAAATACCCGGTGGGTTTAAAGAAGGCAAAAAGTTTATGCAAGTATCCACTGATGAAGTATACGGGTCACTTGGGGATACAGGATTTTTTCTTGAAACTACACCACTTGATCCACACAGTCCTTACTCTTCAAGTAAAACTGGTGCAGATCTAATGGTAAAAGCTTATTATGATACGTATAAAATGCCTGTAAATACCACTAGGTGCTCAAACAATTATGGACCATACCAATTCCCAGAAAAATTAATACCACTACTAATAAACAACTGCTTAAATCATAAGAATCTACCAGTATACGGTGATGGAATGAACATAAGAGATTGGTTATATGTAGAAGACCATTGCAAAGCAATAGACATGGTTATTAACGGTGGCAGATTAGGTGAAGTTTATAATATAGGTGGACACAATGAGAGAGCTAATATACAAATAGTTAAAACTATTATAAGTTATTTAAACGAAAATGTAGATAAAGAAATAACAGAAAAACTAATAAGTTATGTTGAAGATAGATTAGGTCATGATAAGAGATATGGAATAGATCAATCTAAGATAAAAGATGAATTAGGTTGGTATCCAGAAACTACTTTTGAAGTAGGAATAAAAAAGACAATAAAATGGAATCTAGATAATAAAGAGTGGATGGATAATATCACGTCTGGTGAGTACCAGAATTATTATGACAATATGTACCAAAATAAATAGTGCCACCAACATGGCAAGTGGCATGTTGGGTATAACTAAAGTGGAAGCTACTGAAATTTATAGAGATATAATTTTGGTGGTTTTTCGTCGTTAAAATGCATCTTCACGATATTAATAGAATATTCATTGTAATGTTCAGGTAAATAGTGCATAAGGTAAGAAAAGAGGATATAATATAATGAGAATGATTTAAAGTGAGGTGTTAATATGAACACGCAGCCAACTACGTTTGAAGTAACTTTACCAGAGGAACTTATTCCTTTTTTAAATAAACTTTCTGGTGATTCTATAGACCAAAAGGTTAGGGTAGCTTTTGCACTAAATTTATTTACTAATAAAACAGTAACATTAGAAAAATCAGCAGAACTTTCTGGGTTAACACTTTTAGAATTTATGGATGTACTTGAAAAACAAGGCATTCCCTGGGGAGAATATACTGATGAGCATAAAAAACAGGATGACTTGGTTATAAAAAAGATGTTAAAGGAGATAGGACAGTAGATGATTGTAAAAAAATTAAACACTGTAATGTGTAATTCAAGTCCTATTATTGGTTTATCTGGAATAGGAAGATTAGATTTGCTTTGGATTATTTTTGAAGAAGTACTTATTCCAGAAGCAGTTTATAATGAAGTTGTTAAAAGTCAAAATAATAAAAGAATAGGGACAGAAGAATTATATGATGCTATTGAAAAAGGGCAGATTAAAATATATCATGTAAAAGATGAATTATTTATAAATAGATTTATGGGGAAATTGCATAGAGGTGAATTAGAAGTAATAGCAGGTGCTAAAGAGCTAAAGCTAGATTATTTATTAATTGATGAAAGATCAGCAAGAAGTTTAGCAGAGGCTTTAATGTTAGAACCTACAGGACTTTTGGGCATTTTGAAATTTGCTAAATTATCAGGTGTAATTGGAGCGTTAAAACCATATTTAGATGGGTTAATAGAAAACAATTATAGAATCTCTAAAAAACTATATAATGGTATTTTGTTAGATGTGGGAGAAATATAACAATTGTAACTACTGAAATTTATAGAAGTATATATTTTCAGTAGTTTTTTTGTCGTTAAAGTTTATGCTTCATAATATCAAATTAATATTAAAAAGGCAAAAGACGTAAAGGGGAAGTTTATATGATAGTGGAGTATTATGGAATGATAAAGATATAGCTATAGAATGGCAGCTAGATGGCATAGATGAAATTTTATTATCAGACAAGGATAAAATTCAAAATGGACTAAAAGATTTAGAAATATCATTTGAATATAAGGGGAGTAAGTAAATATGAAAACTTATTTAGTAACAGGTGGAGCTGGGTTTGTAAGATATTAGATAGAGATGTTGCTATGTCAAGCTTAAATGGTATGATTGGTAGTAAAAATGGAACATATAAAGTGGAACCTAAGAATTATAATAATGCAGATGAATATTATGAAGACTGGTTAAAATCTCACAATGAACTTTTTGAGAATGATAAAGAATGTAACTATGAGAGGTCAGTTCATAGAATTCATAGACTTTTGCACAATTCATTCTTGAATAGTTATTTAAAAATGTTTTTAGTGAGGACGTTTCTGAGAAAAAACAGGTGATAATCTTTTGAAAGAAATTGGAATGAACTTTAAAAAATAGGACTCCTTATCTGTAAGAGTGGGAGCAGAACATAGGAAGAATGTAAGGAAATACTGCTTAAAGAAAAAAGACAATATTGTATAGCGCTTTTCGTAGTTGATGGTATTATTTTTGCTATACCCTTTAGAACTAATATAAATCATATTATTGGATTAGCAAGCTCAACCAAGGTCTCGCAACGATTCCTGGGGTATGTGAACGACTATGCGAAAGCTAGGCAAAGATGGAACTACTGAAATTTATAGAGATATAATTTTCAGTAGTTTTTTTGTGATAAAAGTCTTTGTACTGGATTATGCTAGTTATTTACGCGGAGCTAGGCAAAAATAAAATATTTGATATCAAGGTGAACCTCCAGTTCGCCAAAGTGTCACGGGGGGGGAGAACTTTACGTGAACAACAATGTGGAAGCTATGAGAAGATGGAACATCTGTTGCGGATTAAGAAGATATCAATTTAATATTTTAAAAGTAGTGTAGAATAAAATGTAATTTTCTGATAAAATAAGAATATAGGAAGGAATGATTATATGGAAAGATTAAAGCCTTTAAATGACTTCATATTTAAGAAGACCTTTGGTGAGGAAGAAACGAAGGATAATTTAATAGCACTACTTAATGCAATTCTAAGTAAAAAAGATAGAGATAAATTAGTGACACTGGAAATAGTTGAAAATAAAGAATTAACACCTGAATTGATCGGAGATAAGACAGGCATAATAGATGTTCGAGCTAAAACAGAAGATGGTACACAACTTGAGATAGAAGTACAGCTAACAAATCAGCACAATATGGATAAAAGAACAATGTGGTACTGGGGTGAAATGTTCTCAGAAGGAATAAAAAAGGGCGATGATTATAAGAATCTAACTAAGGTCATAACTATAAATATAGTAGACTTTGAATATATAAAAATACCTGATAAATTCCACACAACATTCCATCTATGGGAAGATGGAGTCAAAGACTACATGCTAACAGATGTTGTAGAGATTCATTTTATAGAGATGGAGAAATTTAGAAAGTTAGAAAATAAGAACTTAAAAGAAGATAAGCTTCAAAGGTGGTTATCTTTTTTTAGAGAAGATATAAGTAAAGAAGAATTAAAGGAGTTGATGGACATGGATGTTGATATTAGAAAAGCAGAAGAGAAAATAGAATATCTAAGTAGTGATCCAAAGACATTAGAACTTTACAAATCAAGAGAAAGATCACTTCATGAGAGGGCTAACATGATTAGTTCTGCTAAGGATGAAGGTGTAATAGAAGTTGCAACAAACCTATTAAAATTGGGAGTTAGTATAGATATAGTAATTAAGGCTACAGGCTTTTCTGAGGAAAAGGTCATACAAATAAAGAAAGAGTTAGAAAGTTAGGGAAAAGTGGCGATAGCCGCGTAATAAATAGTGCCACCCACATGGCAAGTGGCATGTTGGTGGCACTAAAGTGGAAGCTACTGAAATTTATAGAAATATAATTTTGGTAGTTTTTTTGTTGCATGGCAATATATACTTATAAATGTGATAGTGGAAAAGATAAAAGTTATGTATATAAATTACCAGAGTTAGAAAATGAAATATTAATATATAACTAATATAAAAGGGAAAGAGGAGGTGCATTTAAATTGAGTATAGACGAGATTAGAAGATTGCACTACAAGGAAGAAGGAAGAGAGGAAGGAAGAGAAGAGGGGATAAAACAACTTATATTGAAACAATACAGTAAGGGGCTTTCTATAGAATATATTGCGGAGATAAATGATTTTGATGTAGAATATGTGAGGGATGTAGTAAAGAATGTTTATTTTCATTAAAGAGTGTATTTTAACCTAATTATGGTATAAAATACACCTTTTGTTTTTGATTTGTTGTTACGGCGAGACCTTTTATAGTTGCATCAAGATCCATTCTGGCTATTGTATCGAGGCCAACAATTGCTGCAATTGAAAACCCGCCTTTTATTATAAAGTTTTATAGATATAGTTCGAAAAATATAACATAGTAATTTATTGCTTTTTATATACAACGCAACTAAGTGCAAAATTGTTTTAAATCAATTATAGGGGGATTTAATTTGAAAAAGAAAATTATAAGTTCATTTCTTGTTACTTTAATGATAACAGGATCATCATCATTTTCAGCTTTTGCTACAATGGCGAATGGTACGGTTTTAATTGGGAACAAATCCTTCGAATTAGCTTATGCTAACGATCTAGCAAATTCTACTGAAATTACTAATAAAATCATTGAGGGTGGAGCAATTTATGTTAAAGATTTTTCAGGAAATTGGATAGACAATACAACAGGAGAAATCGTAGATGCAAGTGTCATTCCTGGTGAAGATGAAGAATTGTCCAAAGGAGATAAATTTTATATTGAAGGAGTAACTCATCCTCAAAGCACAATAATAGATTTTAAGCTTGCTGATGTTAATGGTGATGGTGTTAAAGAAAATATTGTGGTAGCAGGATACCATGACCCTGATACTTATGATAATTACTTAAATTTAGTAATACAAGATTCATGTAACAAAAAGGTATTGAAAAATATAAAAATAAAAGGTGATGGTCTTAGAATAGAAAGCAGTGAATTATGTTTATCAGACTTTAATAATGATAAAATTCAGGACATAATGTTGATAGAGGGTTATGAGGGTAATCATAATCCATCTCCAGCTGAAATTTTTTCTTTTAAGGATAATGAATTATCAGTATTATTAAATGTACAAGATGAACCTGTTACACTTAATAATGAAGATTTTACATTTACGCATGTCAATAAAGATTCAATAATGTATTTAGGCTTTTATAATAAAGCATCAGGTGAAAATTTTTGTATAAAAAATTATGATCAGTCTGAATATAGCGAGGATTATGAGGCAGGAAAAGTTTATTTAGGAGATTATCATATTTCATTAAATGATAAAAATCCTCAAACAATAACAGTTTCTACAATAATTAGAAGTGAAGCAGGAGCAATGGCTGGAATAGGAAGTATAGAATGTACGTATGGTTTTAACAACGAAAACAATGAATGGAAGATTTTAGATATGAAAGCGAATGATAACGAATCATATTAAACGTTATATTGGGCGGGAAGTAATCAACGTACAGTTGTTATAGTAATTTATTGCTTTTTATATACAACGCAACTAAGTGCAAAATTGTTTTAAAGCAATTATAGGGGGATTTAATTTGAAAAAGAAAATTATAAGTTCATTTCTTGTTACTTTAATGATAACAGGATCATCATCATTTTCAGCTTTTGCTACAATGGCAAATGGTACGGTTTTAATTGGGAACAAATCGTTTGAATTAGCTTACGCTAACGATCCAGCAAATTCTACGGAAATTACTAATAAAATCATTGAGGGTGGAGCAATTTATGTTAAAGATTTTTCAGGAAATTGGATAGACAATACAACAGGGAAAATCGTAGATGCAAGTGTTATTCCTGGTGAAGAAATCACTAGCGGAACTACAACGGACTTAGATATAATAAAAGCCAAAAGTCTTTATAAATTAACTATGAAAGATAATACTGGACTAAATTATTCAGTAAACATTTTTAGTGATGATAACCAGATTGAACAAGCATCATTTGACCCTATTGAAGATTGGGCGGGTGTTTGGGCCGGTGCAAGTGAAGGAGACCAATTAAGTAGAGGTCACTATAAAATAGCTGTGTCGAAAGATGGAGAGACTAAACCCAAAATATGTGATGTTAATGAGAATGAAGAACAAATATTAAATTTGAATCCTAATAGAAAATTAATTACAGTTCATAAAAATATACAAGCGGGGCAGTCAGATTTTTTATTAATGGGCACCCCAGGTGGATCGAATTTTTCGGATATGAAGATCTATTATATAAAGGATGGAATACTTAAATTATCAAGTTTTATAGATAATAGAGAAATTACAAATTCTGTTCTTACGTATAATTTTAATTAGCAAGGCGAAGATGGAACATCTGATGCGGATTAAGTGTGAAGAAGTTATTGATAATAATGGGAACTGGGTGGAACCTTAAGGAAAAGCGCTAATATTACAATATGACAAGAAATATAGCCGGTAAATCATTTTAAGCTATTTGCTGTTTTTCTCTTTTATATGATAATATGTCGAATAAACTGTTATTATGGGAGGAACAAATTAATATGGAAAAAAAGAGACTGAATTGGATTGATATGGCGAAAGGATTTGCAATGATTTTGGTTATGTTTGGGCATGCGCCTATTTTGCTGCCTATTCAGGCAGAGGTATACACATTTCATGTACCGTTATTTTTCTTTATGTCAGGATATTTATTTTCAAATGTAAAATATAATAATTTCTCAGCATTTTTTCAAAAGAGGATTATAACTATAGGTATACCTTATTTTTGTTTTTCTTTTATTGAGTATATCTATTTTTTTGTATTCAATAATAAACAAAACGTTAGTCCTTTAAAATCATTTATTGGAACGCTTTTACCATTAAGATATAACAATGGTACTCTGCATAATGGAACACTGTGGTTTATAGCTTGTTTGTTTATGTGTGAGATGATATTTTTCTTAATAGTTAAATGGACTAAAAATGATAAAAGAAAGATTATCACATGTTTAGTAGTTAGCGCAATTATTGGAGGTATCTACAACACGTATATTGGAAAGCCATTACCTTGGAGCTTCGATGTATCATTTATCGCTGTAGTATTTTATGGTATAGGTTATTTAATAAAAGGGATGGAAAACAAGGTGAGTAAACTTGTGAGTATAAAATACTTAGTTGTATTTTTAATTATTAATGTAATTATAGGACATTTGAATGTTCGTTATATAAATGCTCGCGTGGATATGTCTTCTATTAAATATGGTAATTACCTCTTATTCTTTGGGTCAGCTATTAGTGGAATTATGGCATCGTTAATTTTTTGCAGATTATTACCAAAATCAAAATTATTAATATATATAGGTAAAAACAGTATAATATTTTTTGCGTTTCATCAAATGATATTATATCCAATCATCGATAAATTAATAACACATATTAGTTTTTTAGCTAGTGAGAAATCATACATAGTCACATTAAATGGCATAATACATGTTGGCGTAACTTTGATAGTTATGATCCCAATAATTTATGTAATTAATAATTATATGCCATTCATATTAGGTAAAAGATTTTCAAAGAAAGGTGCTAATTGAATTATGCTTGTTATTTACGCGAAATGAATTGAAAAAAATCCGGTAATCATAATATTTTTATGATTTACCGGATTTTTTTTGTATTATAAGTGGACTTTTGAATTACATTACTGTTATTTAAGCTACTTTAATTGTATTTGTATCAGTAGTAACTATTTTAGCATCTTTCTTACCAGTTAAGTCACCACTAGTTGATAGAAAAATGTTTTTTGCAATAACTAAATCCATAAGAGAATTTACCTCAGCCTCTGTTATAGTAGGACCCTTATCATCAGCTTTAATGTCATCTACACTTAACGTAAAATACTTTCCCTCAATAGTAGTTAAAAATCTCATAACTAATTTATTCATATAATTTTTCCTCCTTTAATTTGTTTAATTTTGGTTTTCTAGATTTTAAGCTTCTTTATTTAAACGTCCTTTTCTGTAACTAAACTATACTGATCTTGTCTATCTATCCCAACCAATGGATAAGTTTTGATCTTAGAGATAGCTTGTCCTACTGCAAAAATGTCAGCATCCACTGCATTAACTTTTACATTACCCAGGCTTTTTGTTGCAAATTCATCCTTGCCATTGACGTCTATGCCTGTTTTCATTGTAAGTTTTAAAACACTTGATACCTTTGTTGATATAACTGCCATGTTTAATCACTCCTTTTATTTTGTTTTCACTTAATATATATGATGTTTGTCTTATTTGTGCGGAGTTTTAAAAAATATATATCTACATAATTGCCTTTAATTTTTCTAGAGCTTTTTTCTTAATCCTTGAATATTGATAATAACTTTTATCAGAAGTAGCTGCTATCTCTGTAAGAGAGTGTCCCATAATATAAAATCTCTCTAATATATAACGTTCAAAAGGCTCAAGGGTATTAAGGGCAACATATAATTTTTCAACCTCAGCATATGCGATTACCTCATCCTCTAAGGTAAATTCATAATGCTCCTGGGCATCAAAATCTATCATATTACTATTTGGGACTTCGCGAAAATGTTTTATTTCTCCTTTTAAAAGAGCTTTAAGGTTCATCTTTATAGCATTAATGCAATACCCGTTAAAGCTGTTGCTGCCTAGTTTATATAAGGCTATAGCTTTTATTACTGACAAATACCCGTGTTGAATTAGGTCTTCAGTGGTATAGCCTGGAATATGATATTTTGATGATTCTTTGAATATAAGGTATTTGAACTTTCCAATTATAAGTTCTGTAGCTTCGCTGTCACCGTTTTTAGCCTTTTCAACTAGTTTTTCCATAATTAAAGCACCACCTTCTAATTTTTTATTTAAGGTTTACTAAATAGAATAATTTATTGAGTTATCCCAAGTAATTGTTTTTCTAAAAGATCAAAATCATATGTTCTCTGTTCGTAGTCACAAAAGCTACCACTTTTCACAGAGTGCGATCCACTATTAATGCTGCTACTACTCTTATTACTATTCCATTTTTTCTGATAGGTAACAACCTCCTTAGCAGTTTTTATGCCTTCACTTATCCAGCTATTGATAACTTTAGAGATATATTTGATGTTTTTTGCATTATAATTAACGGCCTCTGTTATAGCCATAATTATGACTTCATCACTTACGTGTTTTGTAAAATCTAATATTTTTTCATACACTAGTGGTGTGATAGCATGTATATTTTCTTCGAATATTTTAATTACACTTTTTATACCGACCGCCGTAGCAGCAGTTTTTTCTGCTTTAGGTACTTCTACCTCTTCTACTTCTTCTTTATTTATTATTCTTTGCTCTTTATTTATTACTTCTTCTTCTTTACTTCTTATTCTATTACTTGGCATATGCTTGGTAGCCCCTATCAAGGGGGTATCAAGGGGCTTAATAAATGATTCATCAGCTGTATCCATAACAATTATATTATTACTTTGGTCCGCTGAATGATCTTGCTTTATAGGACTTAGATCATTTATATCAACTGGTATAACGTTTACAAAGAGTCCTTTGAAAATATTATTTACATCTAAGCCGGCAGCTTCATATTTTTTATATAATATTTTAAGTAATACTTTACTTTTGATTTTCTGTGCTTCTTTTTTTATACATGCGAGGACATTGGAATTATTTGGAACATTGTATTTAATCCAATTTAATACCATAATTTCATTCGTGTCCGCGCTGTATAAAATCTTTTTATAATCACAAAATTTTTTAAGCAGTTCAGCCACAAGCACTTTGTCACATCCTGTTTCTAGTGAAATAAACCTAGGGGAGAGTTCGTATATCCCGCACTGCGTAGATTTTGCATTCGTTAGAAGATATAGATAAAAAAGTTTTTCCTGTGAATCTAGTTCAAGCACAAAAGTATCACTCCAAAATTCAGTATAAATCTGTCTATATTTAGCCATTATTTATTCCTCCATTCAATTAATTATTGTCATTTTTTTATTGTTAAAATTACTTATGATTTTATCAGTTGGAGGGAATATATATTCCACGCTTACACCAAAAGCATTTGCTATTGATCTCCTACTTGAATGATTTGGATAACTTTTACCCTTTTCCCAGAGCCAATAATTTTTATTAGTTGTAAAACATTTTAGTCCGGCTTGTCTTTGCCCCCATCCTTTTATTACTCTTAAAACTTCCATCTTTTTATACCAAGTAAGGTTATTAAATGTTTCTGATATCATTATTGCACCCCCTATAATTGTATAACGACGTTTATTAACTTCTTTAATTTAATATATCACAGAATAAAATACATGTAAAACCATAAAGACGTCATTTAACGACGAATACCCCTGTAAGTAGTTATTATCCATTATTTACATTTATTTACTATGTTTATCTTCAATTTATTGACATATTAACGTCATTGACGTATAATTGCTTCATAATCTTATTGGTGGAGGAGTATTTATGGTTTTATCTAAAAAAGAAGTTGGTTTATTAATAAACAAAGCGCGTAAGCACAAATCCAAAATAATTGGTGGGAAATATACTCAAAGCATGTTAGCAATGGATTTAGAACTTTCGAGAGGATATATTGGTGATATTGAGAATGGTAGAATTTACCCTAACTATGTTCTTTTAAATAAAATTGCAGAAAAGTGTGAAGTTCCTTTAGGCTTTTTTGTAGATGAGGAGAAATCAGATATAGATATTACTAAAACTGAGGATGAAGAAATAATTAAAAGTTCTTTAGCAGATAAATCCACATCAGACTTTGCTGAGATAACGGATGTAAAAGAGGCTATGGATATTATTCTCTCGCAATCAGGACTTATGTTAAATGGAGAGATGTTATCAAAGGAAAGCAAAATAGCTTTAGCAAACGCTATACAAATGGGAATTGCTTATGCAGAAAAAATGCAAAATGAAGAAAACAAATAATACTTTTATTTAGGGGGAGCTAATGAATGTTATTAAAGATACTGTTTCATCTCTTTTTATAATCTATGGTACTTTAAATCCGTTTGAACTATGTGAACATCTCAACATAAAAATTATAATAAGTAATCTCGGGAATGAAATAAAAGGATTTTTTCAGAGAACACATGGATATGAAATGATTCACATAAATTCTGGGATTGAAGACCATGAAATGAAATATGTTTGTGCTCATGAACTTGGTCATGCAATTCTTCATAGCGATATGTCTATAAGTTACCTTATTGAAAATCCATTGCAAGTTAAAAACAAATTTGAAATTCAGGCAGATAAATTTGCTGCTGAAATTCTAATCAATTATGAGATTAAAGATCAAGGATATGGACAGCTAGATATTGAGCAAATTAGTTCCTTAATTCGTGTTCCTACAAAATTAATAAAATATAAATTAAATATATAGAAAAAATAGGAGATATTTATACTACGTAAGATTGGTTTAATGAATTTATTACCCCACAAAATATTGTTAATAATATTATCGTGGGGTATAATAATATTGTAGGAGGTGAGTTAGTTACTTTGAGTTTATTAAAAGATATTATTTTAGAGGAATCTCAGAGAAATTTCTTAATGCAAGATGAATATAAAACTAAGATAAATGAGCTTCCTAAAGGAAAAATGTGTATAAAGAAAGTAGGTAAAAACGAGTATTATTACTTGAAATATAGAGATGGAAAAAAAACAGTTACTGATTATGTTGGTAAAGATGAAAAGAAAATTGATGAAGTAGAAAAGCAGATTAAAAAGAGGAAACATTTTGAAAAGATGCTTGAAGAGTTAAAGATAGAAAATATATTAATACAGAAAGTTATAGGAGGATGTGTATGATTATATACCATGGTAGCGATATGGTAGTTGATAGACCAGCTTTATTAGCATCAAAGCGCACATTAGATTTTGGAACGGGTTTTTATACAACTACAAGTAAAAATCAAGCAATAAGCTTTTCACAAAAGGTGATGCTTAGAAATGGAAGTCAAAATAAGTCAGTTAGTATGTATGAAATTAATTTTGAAAAGATAAAAAATACACTTGAAGTACTAAGCTTTAATGATCCTAATGGGGAGTGGCTGGATTTTGTTTTTTCTAATAGGCAGGGAATTTATAACGGAAAGCAGTATGATGTGGTAATTGGAGCAGTTGCGGATGATACTATATATAGGGTTTTCAGTTTATATGAGGCGGGACTCTTAGATAGAGAAGAAACTCTAAAGAGATTGAAAATTCGAAAATTTTATGATCAAGTTAATTTTTGTACAGAAAAGGCATTGACCTGTCTGCATTATATTGGTCAGTTAGATCTTGATACAGAGGAGGATATATGATGAGTGAAGTGAAGGAATTTCAAACTATTTTACAGGTAATTGTATCTCGCCTAGTACAAATGATTGCAAAAGAGATGATTATATCTGATAAAGATGCCTTAAACAATCTTTATTCATCAAAACTATATGAAAAGCTAGAGCAACAGGAGACGAAGGTTTGGCATTTAAGTGTTCCTACGCTTTATAATATTTATATTGAAGAAATAAAAACAGGGAAAATTGTTTTTCCTGAGGAGGCGTGAGAATGGAAGATAAATTAGATTTTTTAGTGTATTGTATAGAAAATTATAAAAATGCCAAAAGTCTAAAGGGTAAGGAAGCTTTAGACCTCTTTAATAGTTACCGTGTTTTTGAGTATATTAATGCGAGTTATGAAGCCTTACATACCACTGGAAGAGAATATATTATAGAGGATATTAGCATTTATATTAATGCAAGACAAAAGGTTGTCCATTAGCAACAAGCAAACAGATTTTGCTTCGATGCATCCATTTAATGGAACATGCGAAGCTAGGCAGAAATGGAACATTTGATGCGAATTTAGTGGGAAAGAAGTTAGGGTGAAAAGTTGAATACTAATAGAAAAATAGAAACAAAAAAGCTTGGCGATAGCCATCTTAGAAAACTACTAAACTGCATGTTGATGCATTTTGGTAGTTTTTGTTTATTAAAAAGTCATTTGGATATAATTTAAACAAATAATTATATAGTTACTGTTTAATGACAAATCATGTACACTTACAAATAAAAACTTTAAAAGGTGAGCGAGGAAAAGATAAAATATAAATTAAATATATAGAAAAAATAGGAATGCATTTATATAATCATATTCTTAGGCTTTAAAAAAATTCATTTTTAGGATAAAATGTGTTATTATGTAACTGTTAACAATATAAAATAGTAAATGCTATTTTTGTAAATTAATAATGCAATAGCTTTTATTGAATTTATATTTAAATGCATAAAAAATATAAGAATAGGGGTGATCTATTAATGAAAAAATTTAAAAGTATTATGATGATGGGATTTGTGTTATTGACAGTTACGATGTCAAAACCAGTAATGGCAATGGAACTAAGTAGTTTTACCGATGTCCCAAATTTCTCTGTGGTAATAGGAGACAGTATGTATACGTTAGAGTATGCAAATGATCTAAACAATGCAGGTTTAATTAATGATGCAGTAGTTAAAAATAAAGAGGATATTTTTATAAAAACAGATGATAGCGGTTGGATAAAAAATAGTAATAGTACACAAGTGAGTAAAGATTCTGTAAATATTTCGACTATTAAATATAATAATGGTCAAGAAATTGTAGCTTCAGTACCAGTAACCTCAAAAGTTACTAAAATTCAAGTTAATCCAACTATAACTAAGACTGGTACAAACACAGCTACCTTTACATACAAAGTATTAGATCAGAATGGATTAGATATTACTAAAACTATTCCAGCTTCAGAGATTTATGGAAGTGCATCTGTAGGCTCAACCATAGTTGTAGATCCAACAACAGGAATAGGTACAATAACATTTAATTCTTCTTTTGATATTAGTAAATCGATTGTTATTACATTAGTGAACAAAAATGGAGTAACTGGAACCTCTGCACCTTCAAAAATTGCTGGATTTTCTATTAATCCGATTACAACAAAGACTGGAATGTATACAGCTACTTTTAAATATAGCGTATTCAATTCAGCGAATGAGGATATAACTAAAACTGTTCCAGCTTCACAGTTAACTGTAACTTCATCTGATAAGTCAATTATAGTTTTAAACCCGTCAACAGCAACAGGTACAATAACATATAATTCTACTATCGATCTTAATAGCTCAATCAGTATTACATTAAAGGACTTATTAACTAGTATTACTGTAAGCTCAGTAATGGTAGCCCCTGTGGTTGAAACTAACGCTTCAAAAGTCAATAAAATTAGTGTGACTTCAAGAGTACTAGGAGTTATTGGAAATAAAGGTTATGCATCTTGTATTATATATGACCAATATGGGAATGACATTACAAATACATCACTTGGTAACAATGTAACATTCCAGAGTAATATTGGTCAAGTTCAAATTAAAAATGGTTTGCTTACAATAACAGTAAATTCGGGAATTGATTTAAGGCCGTTTAGCTCCGTTACAATAACCGGCTTTGACTCGATTAGTAAAGTTACAACAAGTGCTACATTAACTGTTGCTACCCAAGTTAAATCATAAATAGTAACTACAAAATGAATATAACAATATAGGCACTAGAAATAGTGTCTTTTTTAATGCAAAAAAATTAAGAGAGCATATTCAATTCACCTCCAAACTCAGAAAAGGGTCAGACCGTAAGCCTAAAGGTTGAAGTGAGGTGTTAATATGTGGATTTCTATAGGTTGATAAACAGATTTGCTATGTAACATCAATTTATTAGAAATGGTATAGAACGTTAGATTAGTAAAAATACCCTTCCCTACAACATTACCAAGGAAGAGTATTTTTTAATATGTTTACACAAAATTATTTATAGGCTAGCCAGGCATAGATATGTTTCACCTACTGTTAAGATATTAAAGTTACATTAATTGTTGAAACTATTGTTCCAGCTGCGTTTAATAATTTAATTGTAACTACATCTCCAACACTTTTTCCTGGAAATATTGTTGTATTTGTTCCCAAGTTAGCAATTGTAGATATAATTTTTGTGCCATCAAATACTTGGTATTTTGTAGCTTCTTTTTTAATTGAAGTAGCATTTATTATTGCTCCAAATGGAGCAGCTTTTACTGTTGCAATAACTGATGTTTCTTCTTCATTAGGTATAGTGCTTGATAAAGCTGTATGTGCTACAGTATTTTGTGTTGATGTTATTGCTTCGGTTGTTACTGCACCTAGTTTAGTTCCAGTTACTGTGTTGGCAGCAAATGCTATGTTACTGGTTGAAATAGCCATACTTGCTAGAAGGATACCTGTCATAAGTTTAATTTTAATACGTTTACTTTTCATTTATATTCACTCCTTTAATTTTTTATCTACTTTATTATAACATGAAATTATTGTATTAATATTTAATATATAATATTTATGTATAATTATGTTATTAAAGATAGCGTATTGAAAAATGAGGGAAATGATAAATATGAAGAAGTAGCTTGTAGTAATGAAAATAAAGGTTAATACATGGTATAATATATTTTATTACTAGATTGGATGGTGACATATTGAAAAAACTAAGTATTATTTTATGTTTATTATGGATGGGATTTATATTTTATAACTCTTCTAGACCTGCTACAATATCAGATAAACAGAGTTATGGAATTGTTAATTCCATAAGAAGTGGAAAAAGTGTTCTGGAAGGTAAAACAAATCCAGCTAAAGTTAAAAGCACTGTGCTACCAGAAGGTATAAGAAATCAAAAAATAGATGTAATTATAAGAAAAAATGCGCATGCTTTTGAATATTGTATGTTAGCGGTATTTGTTGCAAATTTGTTATTTCTATTTAGGGTTAAAGGAAAAAATGCATTAATTTATATCATGTTTATATGTTTATTTTATGCAGTAACTGATGAATTCCATCAGTCGTTTGTTTTAGGGAGAGGATCACTAGTAAGCGATGTGTTGATAGACTTTATGGGTTCTTTAATAGGACTCGGAATTTTCTATTTAGCATATTATAAGATATACACTAAACATATAACAAAGGGAAGAACTGCGGCGCAAGGTGTTATGAAATAGAAACACAAGGATTTTAAGATAGTCAACTTATAAAACTACCGAGGTGCATGGTTATGCATTTGGGTAGTTTTTATTTAGTTAAAAGCAATTTATATTTTAGTAATTATTCGTAAAGTTCTGCATAAATATATATATATTAAATTTTATGATAAATAACATAAAATAATCTGTTCCAGTTCAGGAACGCATCATCGCCAAAAATATATTGTTAATTTTAAATATAGGGGGTGGGTATATAGCTAATTTAGAAGGGAATTTACGAATCCGTAATGATAAAAGAATGGTTTGGACAATTGGGATCGCTGTGTTTTTGTTAGAATGTATAGCCGGTTATTATTACAATGTTTGTGTTGGATATTATCATAGTGATGGAATTAGTAGAGTCGCTAATGCATTTTATGTTTTATACAGCCGTAACCCTCATTTGGGTGCGATAGGATTTGTTTGGACTCCCTTACCGAGTATGATAGATTTGGGATTTCTGTTGTTATATCCATGGATTCCTGCAATGGCAACCAAGGGAATTGCAGGGATGCTCATGAGTGCTATTTTTGCTTCATTAACTGCGAGTATATTGGTTGGAGCTTTTATTAAACGTGGTATTTCGCGTTTGTATGCGGTTATTTTTACACTATTATATTCACTAAATCCAATGGTTTTCATATTTGGATTTAATGGTTTAAGTGATGCTCCGTTTATATTTTTCGTGATTCTGAGTATTATATCTTTTTTAAATTGGGTTGATGAGCATAAGCTAGGCGATTTGGTAGTAGTGAGTTTTGCTTTAGCATTAGCTTTTTGGTGTCGGTATGAAGCAGTTCCATTTGCTTTTAGTATGGCTATCGGCTGTGTTATTATCGCAATGCTGGTCAGCAGAAATGCTGCTCCACATAGCGAAGGTGATACCCGTTATAAATGGTCATGGGCGGAAGGCATACTCACCATTATTGTTACTCCACTTTGTTATTCTATAATATTGTGGGTTTTGTTTAATATGATAATTATGCATAATCCGCTGTATTTTTTAAATGGAGATTATTCGAATACTGCTCAGATTCAGGGACACTTAAGCTCATCAATATATGTAGATATGGTCAGTGCACCTGTAAAAGCTTGTATTTTTGCTCTAAAAAAGATTTTGGTGTTTTCCGCGCCTTTGATAGCGATATTAATTCTTAAATTGCTTAATCATCGCTTGTGGCGATGGGATACGCTAATCCTTCTGGGAATGTTTATTTCTATACCTATGTTGCAAGTTATTATGCTGGTAAAAGGAACAACATTAGGATGGTTAAGATATTTTATGTATGTGCTACCAGTAGGATTTGCCTGGTTACCATATGAGCTAAGCAAGGTGAAACGTAAGTGGATGTTTATTATTCCTATTATGGGAATGATATTAAATTTTATTATCTTATCATATGTCATTACTCAGCCTACCATTGCGCCTGATGAAAACACTTTTCTTAAGAATACATTTAAGCAGCACAATCAGACTTACTATGACGAAAAACAATTTAGCGATATTGCAGGGTATTTAGATGAAAACTATCCTAATAGTAACATTTTGGTGGATTCATTCTCTGCTTATTTAATTATTTTGAAAACCCAGTTTCCGAGGCGCTTATATATATCTAGTGATTATTATTTTAATGAGGCCATCTCAGACCCACAAAAATATGGAGTTAGCTATATTTTGATTCCTAAACCTGGATCCTCATCTGTGATTAGTGTAATTAATAATGCTTATCCCAATTTGTTTGAACATGGGGCTGAATGGGCGGAACTTGTAAGGGACTTTGGTTCAAAGTGGCGACTGTACAAGGTAATAAGAAAAACAGGAGGAAATATCCAATGAATCAGGCGGTAATCGAGGTATCTGTAGTCATACCAGTATGGAATGAAGCTCAGCATTTACATCAGACACTCAAAACAATTGATAAATTTATTCAGCAGTCTACCAAATCTTTTGAACTAATTATTGTTGATGACGGTTCAACTGACGAAACATGGGCTGAACTTATGGCTGTTTGTTTTGAAATCCCTCAGGTGGAAGGTATTCGCCTTAGTAGAAATTTTGGTAAGGAGCGGGCCCTTTGCGCAGGACTAGAGCATGCAAAGGGTCAAGCGGTGATTATTATGGATGGGGATCTTCAGCATCCGCCAGAGTTAATTCCGCAGATGATTGATTATTGGCGCTCCGATACAGCAAAAATTGTTGAATGTGTAAAAAGGACACGTGGTAAGGAGTCTTTTGGATATGGGATGGGCGCAAAGTTGTTTTACTGGTTACTCCAGAAGCTTACAAGATATGATTTACATGGGGCAAGTGATTATAAGCTTCTTGATCGTCAAGTTGTTGAAGCTTGGGCTATCATGCCAGAACGTATAACTTTTTTTCGCGGTATGACTGCATGGTTAGGATTCTCTCGGGTTCAAATTGAGTTTGATGTAGCGCCACGAATTGAAGGCACGACGAGTTGGAAATTTACAACTCTTGTTAGATTGGCTCTTCATGCGGTTGTGACTTTTACATCATGGCCACTATCCTTTGTTTCGATTATTGGAATGATGTTTTTTGTTGGGTCCGTAATTCTTGGAATTCAAACTCTCTATATGAAATTAATGGGGGTAGCTGTAACAGGGTTTACAACAGTTATCTTGTTGCTGCTTAGCATGAATAGCATGATTATGCTGGGTATTGGGATTCTTGGCGAATATATTGCAGCAATTTATGATGAGGTCAAAGGGCGACCAAGATATATAGTCAGTCAGAAAACTCAAAATGTTCTATCGGATGAAAATATAAGTGACCAATAAAATTGGAATAAGGAGAAAATGATGGGCGAGCAGAAGCCGGTTCGATTAGGAGAAATTTTGGTTGAAAATGGGTGGATATCAGAATGTGATTTGAATAAAGCACTGGATTATCAGAAAATGTATGGTGGGCTTCTTGGAAATATATTAATTGATTTTGGATGGGCGGAGGAGTCTAAGGTTCTTGAGGCAATCAAATTTATCCACTCGAAAGGAAAGATTGGAGAATTACTTATTGATCTTGGTATTTTGACAGTGGAGCAGTTGGATAGCGCTCTAGAATTCCAACAAAAAAGTGGGGGAGCACTGGGCGAGATTCTATTATCGCTAGGACTCGTAGATGCACAGACGTTATTTAGAACTATTGCCACGCAACAAGGTATGGGGCGAATTGGGTCTGAATTTACTATGGATTTTTCAGTGAAAATTCCTGAGGAGATAGCAAATAGATTGCAAGCAATAGTCCTTAGAGCAAATTTACACAGGGTTGTTGTGGCTGTGGCTAAAATACTTTCAAAAGAGCAGGTTAACATCCTAGAATCGACACTTGAAAACAAAATTGAACAGGTGATATCAACGCATGATGAGATGGAGATGCTTTGGAGTCTTGTTTATCCTGGTGAATTAATGATGATTAGTACCGAAAAACTGGCTAATGAAAGACCTGATCAATCGGCACGTACTATATTCACCAGGCGACAGATCATATTAATTGTGACGATCTTAGTAGTAATTGTCCTTGGACTTTGTTTTAATAGGTTTAAGACAGCATTAATTATTAATATATTTATCCAGGTGGTATATTTCATAGTAGTATTACTTAAGTTTTTTATGATTATGCAGGGAACACGTAATGGTGCTCAGATAAGAATAACTGACGAAGAAGTTGAATCATTGGATGAACGCGAGCTACCAGTCTACACTATCTTGGTGCCTATGTACAAGGAGAGTCGAGTGATCTTAGCGTTACTAGAAAATTTGGAACTACTTGATTACCCTAAACACAAATTAGATATTCGCCTTTTGGTAGAAGAAGACGATGTGGAGGCGCAGGAACTTTTAGAATCCCAGAATTTAAAGTACTATTATACAATTATTGTCGTACCTCACGCATTGCCAAAGACAAAACCGAAGGCTTGTAATTATGGGCTTATCAATGCAAGAGGTGAGTATACGGTTATTTATGACGCAGAGGATCGACCTGATTTGGATCAACTAAAAAAAGTCTATATTGCCTTTGCGCGAAGTCCGGAGTCTTGCTGTTGTATTCAAGGTAAGCTTAACTATTATAATAGTAACCAGAATATGTTAACTCGTTGGTTTACTCAAGAATATAGTATGTGGTTCGATTTACTTTTACCAGGTCTTATGAAACTGAATATTCCAATTCCTCTCGGAGGTACGTCAAATCATTTTAAAACAGAGATTTTAAAAAGTCTGAACGCTTGGGATCCATACAATGTAACGGAAGATGCTGATTTAGGGATTCGCCTTTATGCATCGGGTTATACAACGGGCATTGTGAACTCAAGGACTTGGGAAGAAGCAAATAGCCGTATTGGTAATTGGATTAGACAAAGGTCACGTTGGATTAAGGGATATATGCAGACATGGCTAGTACACATGAGATTTCCCTTACGTTTGTGGCGTCAAGTTGGGACCAGAGGTATGATAGGATTACAGGTTATTACCTTAGCAACGCCAATACTCCCATTAATTAATCCATTTTTATGGTTGATGCTTTTATTGTGGTTTACAACTCATTATCATCTTATTCCAATGTTATTTCCAGGACCAATCTATTACATGGCAGCAATAGAACTTATAATTGGAAATTTTATTTTTGTTTTTAGTAACATCGTTGGGGTATTTTGGGTTATTGATGATCTACAGGAAAAGGGAAATTATGCACTTTCTTTTAAGTTGGTTAAATATGCACTCCTTACACCAATCTATTGGGCTTTAATGAGCATAGCAGCATATAAAGCGGTTTGGCAATTAATTACAAATCCGTTTTATTGGGAGAAGACAGATCATGGATTGACAAAATATGAAAATTAATGTGCTAGTACGTTATGGTATGGTTGGTTTACTAGGTACTATCATCCATTTTGGGAGTCTTATTTTACTTGTCGAATTTGCCAATTTTGATCCTGTTCTTGGATCCGCTTTGGGGTTCCTTCTGGTACTCGTGATTTCTTATATTTTAAATCGAACGTGGACATTTCAGTCGAAAAGCAGAAACGTACGGCAATTTTTAATCTATTCAATAGTTTCTTTGATTGGGCTAGGGTTAAATAGTACCATTATATTTATTAGTGTTCATGTCCTTAAATGGAACTATCTTTATGGACAGTGCTTGGTGGTTCTTGTAGTTCCAGTATCCAATTATTTATTGAATAGTTTATGGACTTTTAGAGATTAGTGCCACCCACGTGGCAGGTGGCATATTGTTAACTGATGATTTAAAGACATTAATGTCAATGTTTAAAAGATGATGAATAAATGGTATAATATACTTTATTACTAAATTGAGTGGTGACATGAGGTTAGGAGAAATTTATGAAGATTTTATTAAAAAGAAAAACAATAGTGAAGATTTTATTATGTGTTGTTTGGTTAGGGGTAATTTTTTATAATGGTACAAGGCCAGGTGAAACATCACAAAAGACTAGTAGAGGTCTTATAGAGTTTGCAGGAGGGGTTATGAATATTTCGCCAGCTAATATAGAAAAAGTAGGTGGTAAATTTAATGATGTTAATTTTTATGTGAGAAAAAATGCACATTTTTTTCAATACTTTATATTTAGCATATTGCTATGTTCTATAGTAAGGCAGTCTAAATTACAAAGAAGTAATAAAATATGGATGTTACTATTTTTACTTTTACTATTTCCTGTAATAGATGAATTTATTCAAAAATATATACCAAGCAGAACCTCCAATGTTCTTGATATAGTAATTGACTTTAGCGGTGGGGTTCTAGGAATGCTTATAGTAGGTGTACGGGGCCATTTTATACATCTGAAAAAAAGGAAAAGAACAATAGGTGATACCCACATGGTAAGTGGTATCCATAAATAAATAAGTGGAGAGGAACAGTTGAGAAACTGTTCTTATTTTTTTGTTTAATAACCTAAAATAAAGTTTTTAAGAAGATTAGGAAAAAATATGTCGATAAATGATGAAAAAAGAGTGTAAAATTATAAAGATATGCTATAATATTTAAGGAAATACAAGTTAATTATTACAAAATGGTAATAATTAACTAAAATGTACGAATGATGAGGAGCGAAAATATGAAGAAAATTAAAAACTGGAAGAAGATCTTGTTAAGTATGTTTATTATTTGTGTATTAATTGTAGGAGGGGTCTTTGGTTACGCTTTTTATAAACTTAATAAAATAAACACTGTAGAAATATCGAAAACTGATGACATGTTAGGTATTAATTTTAAGTCATTATCTGAATCAGAAAATGCTAAGGGAATAACTAATATTGCTTTTTTGGGTATAGATAGAATGGATGCAAATCAAAAGACAAGTCGCTCGGATTCTATAATAATAGTTTCCATAGATTCAAACAACAAGAAAATAAAAATGTCTTCTATTATGAGGGATACATATGTAAAAATAAAAGGTCACGGCCAAACAAAGATTACCCATGCATATGCATATGGGGGACCACAACTTGCTATAAGCACTATTAATGAAAATTTTAATTTGGATATTAGGGATTATATCACTCTTGATTTCTTTTCATTTGAAAAGATAATAGATGCTATTGGTGATGTAAGTATTGATATTAAACAAGATGAAATTAGCCCTATGAATGATAAAATAGTAGAAATTTCTAAAATAGAAAAAAAATCGGTTCCTAAAATTATAAAACCGGGACTACAAACTTTAAACGGACTTCAGGCTGTTGCGTATTCACGAGTACGGTTTACCGATGGTGGCGATTCTCGAAGAATTGAAAGACAGAAAACGGTAATGTCACTTATTATGACAAAGATTCAGTCATTAGGGGTAGCAAAATTTCCGTCGGTTGTTTCTGAGCTTTTACCTTATACGGAAACAAGTTTAAGTAGTATGGATATAATGAAGCTTGGTACAAAAGTGCTTACATCTAATACAACAACCTTGGAACAAGACAGATTCCCAGTGGATGGTTATAGTATGGGAAAAACGATAGACAAAGTTTGGTATTTGGTTGCTGACATGAAGTCTACTATAGCGCAACTGCATAACTTTATTTATAAAGACATAAAGTCAGTACCTAAAGCTCCAATGTAGAAAGAATTTGTCCATAACAAACTTAAAAGTACTAGCGGTTTAGGCTGCTAGTACTTTGTCATAAGCTTTCACACATAAATTTATGATTCTCATTTGTGCTTAAGTTGATAATTCATATACTATAAGATATATAGTTTTAATTTTTGAAAACATTTACAATAAATATATTAAGAACCATTGACATTTAATTGCTGAGGTTTTATAATTTAGTTAATCGAATTACTTAATCGGTTAACTAAAAAAGAGGTGAGGTTATGAATAAGGTTTGTATCCTTGGAAGTATTAATATGGATATGGTGGTTTCTATAGATAAAATGCCACTAGTTGGAGAAACTATTTTTAGTGAAAGTTTCAAATTAGCACATGGCGGCAAAGGTGCTAATCAAGCAGTTGCATCGCGAAGACTAGGAGCAGAGGTATATATGATAGGCAAAATAGGTCAAGATTCTTATGGATCGCAAATAGTAAATGCCTTAGAAAAAGAAAGGATAAATGTTGATAGCATATTTAAAGATGATGTTAAGCCAACAGGCACAGCAATAATTACAGTAGATAATAAAGGTAATAATTCAATAATAGTTGTAGCAGGTGCAAATATGGCTCTTAATTTAGAAGAAATAGATAAGTGCAAAGAAGTTATAGCGAGTAGTGACATAATAGTAGCACAATTTGAGACACCAATTGAAGTTACAATGGAAGTTTTTAAATTTGCAAAAGAAAATGGGGTTATTACAATTTTAAACCCGGCCCCAGCAAAAGAAATTCCTAAAGAGTTGTTTGCGTACACAGATATTATAGTTCCGAATGAAACAGAAGCTACAACCCTTACAGGAGTAAATGTTCAAGATTTAGAAAGTGCAAAACAAGCTGCAAATACCTTTTTAGATAATAAAGTTAAATATGTAATTATTACCCTAGGTCATATGGGAGCAGCGGTGATATCAAAGCAGGAGGCAGTGTTAATACCTGCATATAAAGTTAATGCTATTGATAGTACTGCAGCTGGAGATTCGTTTATAGGAGCAATAACTACTAAATTAACAAAATCTAATTTAAACATTAATTCACTTGTAGAGGCAGTTAAATTTGCAAATAAAGTTTCAGCTATAGTAGTTCAAAGAGAAGGTGCACAAGCGTCAATACCATTTTTAAATGAAATTAATGAGGAGCAGTGAACATGAAAAAAATTGGAATTTTAAATGGAGAGATTTCTAGTGTAGTTTCAAAAATGGGACATAAAGATCTAATTGCCATAGGAGATTGTGGATTACCAATACCTGATAAAACAAAAAGGATAGATATAGCATTATCAAAAGGTATCCCTAGTTTTATAGAGACATTAAAAAATGTATTATTAGAACTTCAAGTAGAAGAGGTAATTTTGGCCTTAGAAATAGAAGAAAATAATCCTAAAGTCTTTGAAGAAATAAAAAGACAATTTGAAAATGTGAAATTTACTTTTATAACTCATGAGGAATTAAAAATAATGTTAAATGAGTGTAAGGCTGTAATTAGAACAGGGGAGCAAACTCCTTATGCGAATATAATTCTTAAATCTGGAGTAATTTTTTAAGGAGGAGTAATTATGAAAGAAAAAATTCCTTTCCTCGAAATGAAAGGTATATCAAAATGTTTTCCCGGAGTAAAGGCACTTGATAACATAAATTTAAGCTTATATAAGGGAGAAGTGCTAGCACTTTTAGGAGAAAACGGTGCAGGAAAGTCCACATTAATTAAGATTTTAGGTGGTGTTTATCAAAAGGATGATGGCAAAGTTGTTATACAAGGTTCAGAAGTAGATATAAAAAATGTAAAAGAAGCTGAAAAACTAGGTATATCAATAATACATCAAGAGCTAAGTGTTTTACCAAATTTAACAGTTGCAGAAAATTTATTTTTAGGAAATGAAAAAATAAACAAAGTAACTAAAAAGGTAGATAAAAAAACAATGAACACTATGTGTAAAGATTATCTTAAACAAATTGGGAGTAATGTTGACCCCGAGGAGTATGTTAAAAATATAAGTATTGGAGAAATGCAAATGCTTGAAATAGTAAAAGCAATTTCTAAAAACTCTAATATAATTGTCATGGATGAGCCAACATCTGCTCTAACAGATACAGAAACGGAGAAGCTTTTTAAAGTTGTTGAAATGCTCAAAAGTAGGGATATAGCAATAATATATATATCTCATAGATTGGACGAGATTTTTGCGATTTGCGATAGAATAAATGTTTTAAGAGATGGTAAATATGTAGGCGAAGTCAAAGTAAACGATGTCAGTAAAGATGATTTGATAACTATGATGGTAGGGAGAAAAATGGAAGAACAATATCCATATAAAAAACCCACTAATGTAACCCCTATATTAAAATTGAAGGATGTTTGCCTGGAAGGTATTTTAAAATCAATTAATCTAGAAGTAAGAGCAGGAGAAATCCTTGGAATGTCAGGGCTTATGGGTTCAGGTAGATCGGAAGTAGCAAAGGTTATTTTTGGAGAATATAAGAAAACTAGTGGTTCTATTGAGATGAATGGAAAACAAGTAAATATTAATTGTCCTAAAGATGCAATAAATAACGGAATAGCGTATTTATCCGAAGACAGAAAAAAAGAAGGATTAATACTTCCTTTATCTGTAAAGCAAAATATGACATTAGCGTCTTTAGATAAGTTTGAAAAGAAAATATTCCGCATAAGTAAAGCAGATGAAAAGAATGTAGTTGATGAATATATAAAAAAATTAGCAATTAAAACACCTACTCAAGACCAGTTAATAAAGAATTTAAGTGGAGGAAATCAACAAAAGGTTATTATAGCAAAGTGGCTTATACAGTCTCCTAAAGTTTTAATAATAGATGAGCCAACAAGAGGTATAGATGTAGGTGCAAAAAAAGAGATATATGATGTATTGAATCAGTTAAAAGCGGAAGGAAAAGCAGTTATTATGATCTCTTCAGATATGTCAGAAGTACTTGGAATTTCAGATAGAATAGTGGTAATGCATGAGGGGAAAATAACTGGAGAGTTAAGTAGGCAAGAGGCTACTCAAGAAAGCATAATGAAATTAGCAATTGGAGAATAAAAAAGAGTATAAGATTTGCAAGGGAGGGTTAAAATGTCGAATATAAAAGAGAATTTATTAAAATATAAATCCATTTTAGCATTAGCTATATTATGCATAATTGTTAGTATAATTTCACCAACATTTTTACAAGTATCAAATTTAAGAAATTTATTCACTCAAATTTCTGTAAATGCAGTTATATCATTAGGTATGACTTTTGTAATACTTACAGGTGGAATAGATTTGTCTGTAGGGTCAATTGTTGCAATAGCAGGTGCAGTGGCTGCTGCGACTATAAAAAACACTGGAAGTATACCACTAGCAATACTGGCAGCATTATTTACAGGAGTTTTAGTCGGGTTTATTAATGGAATAATTGTTGCAAAAGGAAAAGTTCAAGCATTTGTAGCTACTTTGGCTACACAAACTGTATTTAGGGGAGTTACCTATGTATTTACTGGAGGTAACCCTATATCTGGCTTAGGTAGTGACTTTATTAGACTAACAAATAGTAGAATACTCGGAATACCTGTTCCGGTGATTATTACCATAATTGTATTTGCTATTTGTGTCTATCTTTTGACACAAACTAGATATGGAAGATATATATATGCAGTCGGCGGAAATGAAGATTCATCAAGACTTTCTGGTATAAGTGTAAATAATGTTAAAAATTGGGCATATATTATATCTGGAGCTACGGCTGCAATCGCTGGAATTATAGTTACAAGTAGAATAGGGTCAGCTGCGCCAACGGCTGGAAATGGATATGAATTAGATGCAATAGCTGCAATAGTTATTGGGGGAGCAAACTTGGTTGGTGGAGAAGGAACAATATTTGGGACAATAATAGGTGTGTTAATTATTGGAGTTTTAAGCAATGGGTTAAATCTTATGGATGTTTCAGCTTTTTATCAAACTATAGTAAAAGGACTGGTAATACTATTGGCAGTTTTGATTGAGAAGAAAAAGGCTACTAATTAATACATCAAATAAATATTATTAGGAGGAAATTTAATGAAAAAATTATGTAAACTAGTTTCAGTGGCAATGATAGCAACTATGACAATTGGTGTACTTGTGGGATGTGGCTCTAGCGCTAACACAAAAACTAAAACTCCAGCTTCAAGTGAAAAATCTGATTCTAAAAAAATAGGTATGGTTGTTTCAACCTTAAATAATCCTTTCTTTGTAACACTAAAAGAAGGTGCTGAAGCTAAGGCTAAAGAATTAGGATATCAATTATTAGTTGTTGACTCACAAAATGATTCATCAAAAGAGCTTTCAAACGTTCAAGATTTATTGCAAAAGGGAGTTAGTGTTATAATACTTAATCCTGTTGATAGTGATGCAGCTCAAAGTTCAGTTATGCAAGCTAATAATGAAAAGATCCCAGTAATAACTGTAGATAGAAAATCCAATGGAGGAGATGTAGTTTGTCATATAGCTTCAGATAATGTGAAAGGTGGAGAAATGGCAGGTAAATTTATAAAGGAAAAACTTGGTGATAAAGGCAATATAGCAGAACTTCAAGGAACAACAGGTGCTTCTGCAACTCGTGACAGAGGAAAAGGATTCCATAATGTAGTTGATGTAGATAAAAATCTAAAGGTTGTATCATCTCAACCAGCTGATTTTGATAGACAAAAGGGATTAACTGTAACTGAAAACATGTTACAATCAAATTCTAATATTCAAGCTATTTTTGCACAAAATGATGAGATGGCATTAGGAGCTGTTAAAGCATTAAGTACTTCAGGGAAAAAAGCTATAGTTGTTGGATTTGATGGAGGCGATGATGCAAAAAAAGCTGTAGATGCCGGAGAAATGACAGCAACAGTAGCACAACAACCAAAGCTCATGGGAAGTATGGCTATAGAAAATGTTAAAAAAATATTAACTGGGGCAACTGTAGCTAAGGAAGTTGGAGTTGACTTAAAATTATATGTAAAGACCAAAAAATAAAATGATTGTAATGCCTATTGGTAAACTGTAGATTATTAATATATAATTGAAATAGATTAGAAATATTAAGATTATATAGTTGCATATTCTATGAGGAATCGAGGTAGTTAGCTAATGAATAAGATAACAATGAAAGATATTGCAGAAAAAGTAGGAGTCTCAAAGACCACAGTATCTTTGGTTATTAATAAGAAGGCCGATAATATAAGTGAAGAAACCAAAAACAAGATTTATGAAGTTATAGAGGAAACCGGGTATATTCCTAATAATGTTGCTAGAGGTTTAAAAACTAAAAAGTCTGGAAGTATTGCAATAATTATGCCAGATATATTAAATCCATTCTTCTCAGAGTTATCAAGAGCTATAGAAGATTTTGCAAATAAATTAGGGTATAATGTATTCCTCTGTAATTCAGATAATAATGCAAATAAAGAAAAGAGGTATGTCAAACTTTTAATAAGTAAACTAATTGATGGGATAATCTTGATTCCAGGACAAGAAAGTGAGGATAGTGCAAATCTATTAAAATTAAATGACATACCATTTGTATTTGTAGATAGATATATTAAAGGGTTTGAAGATTATCCTGGTGTTTATTTTGATAATAAACAAGGGATTCAATGTGGAGTAGAATACTTGTATGGTAAAAATAAAAGAAATATAGTATTTGTAACTGGCCCAAAGAAAATGACTATATATAAAGAAAGAATAGATGGATATAAAGAGAGCATGAGTAAATACGGAATTTATAATAAATCATTAATTTTTGAAAGCACCTTTACTTTAGAAGGTGGTATGGAAGTAACTAATCATATAATTGATGAATGTAAATCTGTTGATGCTATTTTCTATTCTAACGATGTAATGGCTATAGGGGGAATGAAAACCCTTAAGAGAAGAGGATACAAAATTCCTGAAGATATTGTAATAATGGGCTTCGATGGAATAACATTATCTAAGATGATTGAACCAGAACTTACAACAATTCAACAACCTATATATAGTATGGGAGAGCAAGCCTGTAAACTAATAATAGATATTATAAAAGGAGAATCAATAGATAATTTAAAAATACATTTTCCACCTAGGATTATAGTTCGCGGAACAACTTAGTAGTGTCACCCACGTTGCAAGTGGGTGGGTATAATGATAAGGAAGGTGTTTGGAATAAATTTATTCCAAGCATCTTCCTTTTTTAAACCTAATTTAATGATTACTTATTTCATTTATTTTCATATATTAGAAACATTTTTTCTACTTAAATATCTTAGTTTATGCTTGTAAGTTGGTATGTTTGCGAGGCATCATTGTATTGAAATTCATATACATAACTTTGAGTCCTAGGAGTACTAACACCATCTTTACTATATATGATATAAGATTCTGAATTAGAAGTATCTAAATGGGCTTCGTGGGATAATATTATTGGAACATTTAACTTAATATGTTATAATGTTGCTTATTGTCAACTGAATTTAAATTTATTTACTATGGGGGGTATTAACTTGTCTTTAGATAAGAAAAAAACTGGATTTTTTAAAAAAATATTTTCATTTAAAATAGCTTTTATAATGCTGATATTTGTGGCAGTAAGTTCAAGAACTTACATAGCCCAGGCGGCGACTTCTTCTGTCAGTCAACTTAAAATAGTTGGAAGCCAATTATGTGATTCCACCGGTAAAGCTATTCAATTAAAGGGAATGAGTTCCCACGGACTTCAATGGTATGGTGATTACATGAATTATGATAGTATGAAATATTTAAGAGATAATTGGAGCGTTAATGTTGTACGTGCTGCAATGTATACTGACCAAGGTGGATATATTTCAAATCCAACAACAACAAAGGCTAAAGTTAAGGAAATAGTTCAAGCTGCTATAGATTTAAATATGTATGTAATTATCGATTGGCACATATTAAATGATGGTAATCCTAATACCTACAAGGAACAATCAAAATCATTCTTCAAAGAAATGGCTACGGCATATGGAAATCATCCAAATGTGATATATGAAATCTGTAATGAACCAAATGGTAGCACTACTTGGGCAAATGATATAAAACCTTATGCTCAATATATAATTCCTGCTATAAGAGCTATAGATCCCGATAACATAATAATTGTTGGTACAAGTACATGGAGCCAAGATGTTGACACTGCTGCAAATAGTCCTCTATCATACTCTAATATAATGTATGCATGTCATTTCTATGCAGGGACACATGGACAATCACTTAGAGACAAGATAAATTATGCTATGTCAAAAGGTATAGCTGTATTTGTAACAGAATGGGGAACATCTGATGCTTCAGGTAATGGAGGACCATATATCGATGCATCACAACAGTGGATTGACTATATGGCTAATAAAAAAATAAGTTGGGTTAACTGGTCATTATGTGATAAAAGCGAAGCAGCTTCTGCTTTAAAACCTGGTGGTAGTACAACTGGGGGATGGACAGATTCTGATCTTACAACTTCTGGCCTATTCGTAAAGAAAAATATAGGTGGATCTACAAGCAGTACTATTACTAGTTCTCAAGTATCAGCACCAGCTTCCAACATTGCTGCAGGAACCTATAATTCAACACAAACTGTAACATTAAGCTGTTCTACTTTAGGTGATACTATATACTACACTACAGATGGGACTACTCCGACAAGTTCTTCACACATATACACTAGTCCTATAACTGTATCAAAAACTACAACAATTAAGGCTTTAGCTATAAAATCAGGTATGACTAATTCTAATGTAACATCAGTAACTTATACTATTGTCACTGTGGATAGTAACACTAGTACATCAAATTCATCTGTAGAGGTTATATATACAATAGGAAATGATTGGGGTAGTGGTTCAACTATTAATGTAACTATTAAAAATAACGGTACAACTGCAATAAATGGTTGGACATTATCATGGACTCAACCAGCTAATCAGTCAAATGGTAATATGTGGAATGCTACTTACTCAATGAGTAGCTCAAGCATAAGTGTTAAAAATATGAGTTATAATGCTGTTATAGCAGCTAATGGAGGAACTCAAACATTTGGATTTAACATCAATTATAATGGTTTAAAGACTAAACCAATAAGCCTCTCACTAAATGGTATATCATGCAAAATTCAATAATGTAACTAGTTATATAGCAATTAACCGAAAGGGGGTTCTTTTGCCCGATTGCTATATAAAATGGTTGTGGATTTTCATTTATGGCACCAGTCACTCCAAGATGTTTTAAAGTTATCACTATTTTGTTTACTATATTGATAGAATTGTTTTAAAAAATCAGCTCTATTTTCATCTCCGGTTTTGTTCCCTTCAGCATCTTTCTTTAATATATCAGATCCTCCTATTAATACTTGACGCTGAATTATATCTTCAAAACTTACTTGTTTTGCATTATTCATCATATCATACATAGCCATAAAAGTAGTAGTTCTTCCTACCCCACCTCTACAGTGAAAATGAAGCCAAGTATCATTAGTAGATATTTTTTGTATCTCTTTTACAAATAAATCTACTTGATCATCTTTAGGTTTTAAGTGGTCGGATATAGTAAGTCTTAAATAGTATATTTTTTGAGATTCGGCTAATTCTCTTTCTGTCTGAACTTTTTTAGGGTTTACAATTTCAGGAATCGTATTAACGGACTTACCCTCCTTAAGTTTATCAAAGGCAACATATTTATTTTTTTTGATTTTTTCTAATTTAGCTTTTTCATCTTTTATAATATCATAGTTTTCTTTATTTATATTAGCTTGGTCTTTTTCACCAAACCAACTTATAGACATTCCTTCAACAAAACCATGAGCTTCTTGTCTTAAATCTACATCTATGATATTTTTGATTTTTTTATTGGCTTTAAATTTATCTTTTATCATTTTGAGGCCGTTCTCACTAAGAGAGCCACTACCTGATTCGTTCAAGTTTGCTAATCCTTTTAAATTAACATTAGCAGCTGATTGTTTGCTAATTGGATCACTTGACATTCTGAAGTTTTTAGGTAATACGTTTTGATTATCTTTATCTATTACTAATTTTACGTTGGTATTATTTTGTGAAACTTGAGTCTTAGTAGAGTCTAAAGTAATATTATTAAATGTTTCTCGTTGTAAACAATATGAGCCTACTAATAATCCTGTAATAATTGTTATCATTAATAAAGATTTTAAGTTTTTGTTCATTATCAACAACTCCATTTTTGTATTAGAATGTGTTCTTATTCATTTATATATAGTTGATTATAATATACAATATTACCATAAAAAGAAAAATATAAGAATAAAAAATGTTTAAAAAGGGCTTATGCTAGCGATAGCGTGAGCTCTTTTGCATGTAAAGCAACGCTAACTGATAAAAGAAAAATAGTAAGTATTTTATCACATTTGGGGTTTAAATGTCTTTTATGACCCAAAATGGACTGTTCATGATTTTTCTATTGTGTTTTATTGTATTTTTTTATAAGATAATATTAACAAAGGGACAACCCTTAAGGATTTAAAAGATAGTGGTTACCCTATCACAATTAACGAAGGAGGATTTAAAATGAAAAAAATTAAAATGAAAGTTGTTACTGTATGTTTATCTTTAGGAATGATTGCAGGTACTCTACTTACACCAGTTGCTGCTTATGCAGCTAGTACTAGTAGCACTACTACTAGTACTATTACTAATACAATTTCAAATGGGATTGAAACTAGTATTGCTAACGATAATGACGCTAAAAAGTACGATACTAGTGTAGGCGATTTACTCACAGAGAGCAAGGCTTGGGCTCCTGGTGTAAATTTTAATGTAAACGTTGATGTATTAGGAATTGCTAATAAAATAGCAGCAGCAATAAGTAGGAACAACTTCAATGGACAAAGAGCTGCTTTTTGCAAAAATTTAATGGAAACAACATTCTATGCAGCAGGTGGTAGATACAATGTAGTGGTTATGGACTTATCACAAAACTATAAATATAGAATTTCTGGTGTGAAAATGTATGCTGGTTACCAATTTGATGGAACTACATACGGAGTTTGGGTTTTCGATAAAAACCAACCTAAGGGATCTTTCTTTAGAAACGATGGCCGTAGAGGCTGGGATCACTGGGCTTGCAGAGGATGGCAAACACTAACAGATAATGTAATGTGGTATAATAGATAAAAAATAAAGTTACTATATATTTTAGGGTTTATTAGTAAAAAAGCCATTGCCTATAAAAGCAATGGCTTTTTTTTTTTTTTTTTTTTTTTTTTTTTTTTTTTTTATTTAAAAATACAATTTAATTAAAATTTATTTTTTTTTTTTTTTTTTTTTTTTTTTTTTTTTCGTTTTGTTGGAAATGTAGGCAGTCACTTACTCTATTAAAAGTTAGCTTACAAGTACACATCTCCTTTGTCTTGTAAAATCTCTTGCAGAGGTTATACCCTCACCAGTAGGCCCAGCAATAGTGAAAGTTGTAAATCCCTCTGCACCAGAACCTACTCCAGCAAAGGATTTAGCATTCTTTACAAAAATAGTTGTATCTATTTCTGTTTCAAATCTATCTAAATTATCGATATTTTTTGAATATATATATGCACTAT
>NZ_JAHLDM010000040.1:0-36730 GCF_018861295.1 Clostridium estertheticum
TTATATTTAATTTTATAATAACCATTTTGAGTTCCATATAAACTTATATTATTTGTTGGATTAATTGAACCAATAATATTATTACCTGTAGTTGCTGTTTTACGTACATTTAAATACCATACTTTTGTACTGCCTACCCCAGTTTTGGTTGTACTAGCTAATGTACTAGATGCCACCGTAGTAGCTTGTACTATTTTTACATATGAGCTATACACATATCCAGTTTTCCCTTTATAGCTTACTTTATAAAAATTACCACTTTTTCCTAAAGTACTTATCTTCGTATTGATGGGTATAAAAGATAAAATTGAGGATGAAAGTGATGGTTTCTGTCTCAAGTTTAATGAACTTGCATTTATTACACCACTATCAGCAAATACGCTATGAGAACTTGCTAGAGTCAATAAAATTGTTGCTAACGCTAATCTTTTTTTCATTATTTGCCTCCAAAATTCATTTTAAATATATGTTTGTGCATACCTATATTCATTTTGCTATTACTTTCTATATCGTCAAATTTTCCAATAACTTTATATATATGCATAACTTTCAAGTGATTTTAAAGGCCTTACTGAACTATTAAATTCAATAAGGCATAACCTTTTTCTTAACTTCTATAGCACTTATTTTATCCCACTAGTTTAATTATTTTAATTCAGTAAAAATTAATATTCATTTCAATTCCTGCTATACTAGGAAGTAACCCTTCAGTTCTAGATACCGCACTTGTTTCATTCATTGACCTAGATATTTTAGATTTATTTCAAGTTGCTCTTTATTTTTTAAGGAACCTACAATAACTGTGGCAAAGTAGAAACTTCTATTTAAATATATTAACAATTCCATCAGCATATTTTTCTACTTTTATTTCACCAAACCCACTTACATGAGAAAGTTGATCTTTTGTTATAGGTTTAGCATTCAATACTTCTTCCATTTGTTGATTACTAAATACAAGATAAGGTCTTATACTTTCTTTCGCTGAAATTTCAGATCTGAATTGTTTTAATTTATTTCTTAATTCATCTTCCTTATTTATAATAACTGGGATGCTTTTCGTTTCTTTAACTGTATATGGGTCATTATCAATTTTTTTTCTTGTAATCTTTAAAATATCATTACCATATTTATTAATCTTCAACTGAGCTAACCCTCTAACTTGAAACAACTGCTCAATAGTTTGTGGTTTGATTTCTACTATATTACCTATTGTACTTGCAGAAAATACACAATGATATTGAAAGCCCTTATAACCCTCTTCTTTTGCCTTTTGATTCCTATATACTTTTAAATCTTCTGTCATCTGTTTATCACTTTCACTTAATTCAGGAACAATATCTATTTTCTGAACTATTAATTCTTCTGGCACCCTAACTTTGCTATCCAAGATTTTTATCTCTTTCTTAATATTTTCTTTAGTTGAGTTGGACTCTGCAATAAAATCTTTTTCTAATAAGCCAAACTTACCTTGATAATCAATATTTATAGGTGTGTGCTTTTCTTTTAAATAATTAGCAATTTTAAATGCAGTCGCTTCTTTTAAAACAATATAAGGTAAGTCATTATTTAGGGTCAAAAAATAATCAGATAATTTCTCGGCTCTAATTATTTGATTTTGTATTTCTTTTGAGGCATACGTTCTCCTTATAATTGCTGTTGGATTGGCCATTACAACAACTGATTTTACAGGTACCTTATCAGCATCAAAAACATCCTTAAGAATTTTTTTAATTAAATTAACATGCTTTTTGTTCTGCTCAATTGGGCTATACATACCAGTTTTATTTTCATAACCGCTCTTACTTTTGTATGCTCTGATAAATTCTCCATCTTTATTTATATTTACATCACCAAGAAGCTGCTTTGTTTCCATTACACAAATATACTTTTTTGTTATTACCAAGTAATCAATTTGAACAACTAAATCATCATATTCAATTCTTATATCATGTAAATACAAAAAAGGAAAGGTACAATTTCTAAGTTCGAAATCTACGGTGCTTTCACCTTTCAACCCCATCTTAATTGCAATTATCTCTTTATTTACTAATTGTCTTTTGTTATTACTATTTAATCTTAATAACAATTCATTTAATACTTTTAAATTACCATTTTCCGTTGAAAACTCTTTAATAGCTGTTGGCTTTGAAATTGTTTTAAATTGTGAGCTTTCAATATTGAATAAATCCGAAAGAAATCCCATGTTACCCCCCTCATACTTTTGTCAATTCTTTAACCTTTTTATTATAAATACTAGAGACACTATTCAATCAATACATCTGAAATATCATATAATCATATTTCTACAAGAACCTACTATTATCCTTCAAATTTGTAGGAAAAAGTAAAAATACCCACCAAGAACAATCTTTTAGCTCAACGAGTATCTATCTTTTTTTTCAGAAAACTGTGGTATTTGCATCTCCAAGTTTAAAAGTAGCTCCTGCGCTTGGGGCTGTTGGTTTTAATCCTTTACTAATCATTGCATTTATAACATAATGTAAATTATAATAATCAATCTTACTAGGTAATACTTCTATAATTATTTTCATATGTATATTTCCATTTACCTTAACATAAAGATCTGAGAAACCTATATCTCCTCTGAAATTAATTATTCCACTTAGGATGTTTCCACCTCTACCTGTAGGTGTTACTTTGTTTCTTATGTTAGTATTTTCATGATAAAAGTTTGGAAATCCCTTTTAACAGTTTCTATTTTTTTCAGGCCCTCCAACTTTGCACTCAAGCTTATTCAATGTAGAACTTAATTAAACTTGGAAAACTATGACCATCATCTAAAAGGTATTGCAGATAAGATGCAAATTCATCATAATTTTCTCTATATACTTCTAATATTTGTATCAGATTCTTTCTTGCATCTTTTAGAATATCTTTATTAAACTCTATATAATATAACTGATGTACTCCAATAAATGGATGAGCGGAGTGAATCTGTTTGTTGGTTACTAAATTCTATAACTGATATCGGATTATATTTCAACGATGAAAAAGCTACTAAAATATATAAGTTATATATCTTAGTAGCTTTTTTACTTCAACTTGTCGAAATTTCCGACAAGTTGAAGTTTCATCTAATTTATTATTAGCAAAAATATGTTTTTTTGGCACATCTCACTAATTTGGAAACAATTTATTTTTTAACTTTGTTATTTCTTCATCACTTAACTTTGAATATTTTTTAATTTTCTCAAGTGATTCGCCATCTAATAGCATTTCAGTTGCTATTTCTATTCTTACCTTAATCTTTTCTTCTTCTCTTCCTTCTTCTCTTCCTACTTCCTTGTAGTGCAATTTTCTAATTTCGTCTATACTCAATTTGAATGCACCTCCATTTTTCTTTTTATATTCTTCATATATCTTTTCTAACTTTGGATCTTCAATTAAAAATAAGTATTCTAAAAAATCTACTAATGATTTTATTTGCTCATTATTTTTAACCTTATCATAATTAGATAATTCTTTTGCTAATTTTATTTTTGCGTCACATATATCTTCATCTATTGTATTTGTTTCTAATAACTTCTTTGCCATTTTAAAAACTAATTTCAATGGATTGTCATCACTAATTCTTTCAAGTTCTATTTTTTCTACATTAATTGTTTTAAAGTTATATGTTAATATTTCATTTTCTAACTCCGGTAATTGATAAACATATCTTTTGTCCTTTCCACTATTACCTTTATAAGTATATATTGCAGCAGCCACTATTTCTGATTTATCTTCATACTTATATCTGAACTTATCCCATATTCTATAAAAGTACCTGAACATTCTTTCTCCAAAAATTTCATGTCCACTGCTATAGCTTTGTACTTCTACATGTATAAATAAAATCTTACTTCCTTTATCTTTTAATCTCACCTTTATTATTTTATCCGATATTACTTTTTCACTACTATCTTTGTCGAATATATCCTTTTGTATTTCTATTAACTCTTTATCTAGTGATTCTGTTCCAAGCTCCCAATCTATTTTATTAAATATTTCAGGAAATAGCAATTCCACTATTTCTACTTCAAATGCTTCCAATATCGATTTCCATGCTGCATCAAAATCATGTTTTTTCGGCAAAATTATTCACTTCCTTGTGATTATGAAATTCTTTAATTAACTTTATTATATCATATTGACTTTCCATTTACACTACTTTTAGATATTAGTAAATGTCGTGAAACAGTTCCCTCATTACAAAAAAGTATAGGTTATATTCCTATAATTTTAGGTAATATCATTCTAAACTCTGATATCTCAATTGCTATGTTTTCAAGGTACATCCTAACTTAGAACATCCCCTCCCAATATCAATTATCCTTTCAATTACACCCCTAGGCTTCCTCTCAAACTCTCCCCTACTAAAACTATATGATTCCCCCTTGTACTCTACCTTAATTTCCTCATCTTTAATAAATATCTTCATTCCTTCAATAGAAAATCCCTTAATTCTACTATCCTTATCAATAGTTCTCTCTATTTCTGTTTCAGTTAAAGAACTTATCCTCCTAAGCTCTTGCCACAGTCTATACTCTTCCTTAGATTTTATACAAAGCTCAGTAACTATCACAGTATGATGGAGTAAATACTCAGTAGTGTACATGATTCTTCGAACCTGATAACCTTTTACTTCAATTTTTCTATAGAGCTTGTCCCATCCCTCAATTTTAAAAACATAATAATCTTCCTCAGAATCACTAGTTATATCCTTTATAGTATTTCTCTTTACAATTTTTATAACTACCACCTTGCCATAATAAGTTATACCAGCCTCACCTGCAAACTGTCTCTTTGACTCTGCTAGTGCTACAAACTTAATATTATGCTCTGCTAGATTAATATTGCTGCATTTAGTGTGATAAAACTTACCTTTTAGATTTATATCAAGTTGCTCTTTATTTCTAAGCGATCCTACAAGGACTGTCCTCTTCTTAAAGTATTCATCTTTTATATAACTCTCTCGTCCTATAGACTCAAGTGATCTTTCAAAGGTTGAATATGAGGATTCATTTATTAGCTTGTCTAAGAACTCTTCCATAAGTCCTGTAGTTGATGGAAGAAAAGGAAACCCACCTATATTTACTTCTTCTATACTCTTATAAAAATCGTGATTTTTGTATGCCTCTTCATCCTTATATGGAAACAATACAAATGCTCCGAAAACACAATTGTTATAGCCCCCTGTTTTACTATTTTTATATACTATGGCATCTCTGTACCTGTGCATGGTGTTTATATCCTCTTCCTTAGGCCCAATGCCACCATAACTTTTCTGGTATTCTATTGATGTGTCTATCTTATACTTTGCGTCAAATACAAACTCATAGGTCTTGTCGCTACCAAGTTTGTTTATAGATAACATAAGTTCTTATAAAACTATCCATCTTGTGAATTATAGTTATTAACATAAATTTTAGGAATCTATTTTCCTTAGCGTCGAGTGTTACCTTTTTATTTCGTATTTCCATTTACCTTAACATAAAAATCTGAGTAACCTATATCTCCTCTGAAATTGATTATTCCACTTAGGATGTTTCCACCTCTACCTGTAGGTGTTACTTTGTTTCTTATGTTAGTATTTTCATGGTAAAACTCTATGTCAGTTTTATTTTTTCTTTCAATAACTATTTCATAATTAGTGTATTCTTTAAAATAAAGGCACCGACTAGTCTCATCTAACTGTTCTTTACCTTCTACCATAATAGTGAGTGATTTTGACTTGCCGTAACCAGCAGCTCCCCTATTACCTTTAATAGAAAAATACACTTCTTCTGTTTCTATAAATAACAGCTCAGAATTATTGCCAGAAGGTTGTGAATCCATCTCGAAGGAACCTCCTGATCATATACATTATTTTTTCACTACTTAATATGTATTCACTGCTTAAACATTGATTTTCCATAGTTTTTACCACTACATCTTCAATGTATCCATCATTTTTGTATTTAGTATCATTTAAGTTGTTAAATAATTCTACTAATATATCTAATACTTCAGGGCTGCTGCCGCCTATTTTAGGTAATATCTTCTGCACAATGGAATAATCCATGGCTTTATTAAAGGAAAATAAACTGTTCTTTACAGCATAAATAACATAAAACACTATTTCATCACGTACCCTATAGGCAAAATGTTGTTGGTACTTTTCAAGTATATTATTTATTTCAATTAATTTATCTATAACCTTAGTTGCTGTATCTTTTTCATCTTTGCAACTCCATATTTTCAAGTACTCAGATTTCAAAAAATCATTATGATAGTTTTTAGGTAAAAGCTCCTTAATCTCTACTTCCTCAAAATTGTATCTTAAGTCCACCTTATTGAATTCTATAGTATTCGCCCTATCTAGTACTTTTTTACTAAAAGGGAAGGTAGTCTCATCCATATTTACTGTACCAACTATATATAAGTTCTGTGGGATATAAACATCACCATATTTATCATAGGCTCTTTCATCTTTTCCAAATTGAGCTCTGCTTAACAATCTTTGAGTTATAAATTCATCATCTTTTATATTTCTTGTTTCCATAGATGATAGAATATCACTGAAATAATACTCTACTCTGGCTAAATTCATTTCATCAAGACATAAGAAATAAGGTTTATCTATGTTTTTCATGGCCTCATAAGCGACATCAATAATAATGCCTGGAACAAATTTATTCTCAATGTTTCTGTAACCTAATAGATATGTTGCATCTGACCAGTCTGGTCTCACAGGAACTAGCTTAATCATCACCTGCGGTGCTGCAATATTAACGACTTCAGAAGGAAATGTAGCCTACCACTTAAGTTTTATCTTTGTTATAGCATGTAACTACCATTTTTAAAAGTAGAATGCTTTCCTTCTGAAATGTCGTTAAATCTTTGATTATCACGATTTGCACCAACTGCTTGTGCAAATAGTTCTACTATTTTACTCTTTCCAGTACCTGATATACCTGAGAGAATTACAAAAGGTTTGGTTTTTAAACTAAGGTAAAAATTAGTAATTAGATCTTGTGTATAATAAAATCCTTTACTTGTTATGTATTTATGAATATATGTAATTTCATCATTAATATTTGTTATCGTATCAAATTCATTATCAATCTCATTTTCTATAATCTCTTCATCATCTATTTCTTCATCTTCTGGTATGCTATTTGATTTAGGAATTAGTTCAAGTACGAAATTATCTATTTTATCGCCCTTATAGAAATCTATATATTCTTGATATTCTACTGGAATTGTTGTAGGTTTCTTATCGTTTTCTTTTTCATATTGAACAATATAATCATAACTTACTTCTAATTTTTCTTTTAAAACTTCAAGCAAAGCTTTATTACTATATCTAAATTGCACTACATTTCCGCCTCTACCTGTAGAATTGGGCCATGAAACAAATCCAGAAAACTCTTTATTATTAATAAAGAACTTTATCTTTATGCTTTTTCCAACTGATAGCTTATCTGATAAGTTATCTAGAAAAACCTTATGGTATCTCTGTGGTATTGTAGTTCCATATTTAAAAGTACTCTTGTCTACTGTTTTTCTTCCTAAAAATTTTTCATTTCCAGTAGCCATAGCTACCCATGAATCTTTTTTAACTTTTGCCATTTAGTACACCTTCTTCACTTTATCATATGGTAATTGTATCATAATTAAGGATAATTTTTATTGAGTTATTCAACATCATCAGTTAAACTATTTTATACTAGATATGTTTTAATTGATTATAAATTGAATCCCTTTTTATAGAATATAAATTGAAATCAGGAACACCAACAGTTTTGGCAAAATAAACATTCCAGTATGGATAGATTAAAATTCTCAGTTTCGTCATGTGGAATTATTTGAGTTCCTTTATCTACATTCCAGTATGGATAAATTAAAATCTCATCAATACTCTGAGTAGGATTAGTTATAGCATCATCTACATTCCAGTATGTATAAATTAAAATTGGGGGTCTTAAATTTGAAATCATTAAAAGGTTTTGATCTACATTCCAGTATGGATAAATTAAAATCAAGAACTAGATCGTTTGCTGATTATTTAATTAGCCAATCTACATTCCAGTATGGATAAATTAAAATTAATAGTTCAAGAGACAATGGCTCGTGCAATTTAATCATCTACATTCCAGTATGGATAAATTAAAATGCTTTAAGCGAGGGACTAGGCTATGCTTTATTTGTAATCTACATTCCAGTATGGATAAATTAAAATAAGCAAAAGAAATGGATGATGAAAATGATGCTATACAATCTACATTCCAGTATGGATAAATTAAAATCAATAAGCCGAAGTGAAAAAGATTTATACTCGCAAATCTACATTCCAGTATGGATAAATTAAAATAAAAAAACAGCCTTTGAATGTATAAGGTGCTGAGGTATCTACATCCCAGTATGGATAAATTAAAATCATAGTATATTCTCCAATTTCAATCATGACTCGGGAATCTACATTCCAGTATGGATAAATTAAAATACTTTTTTGAGATAGTTCTGAGACTAGCTAATACCAATCTACATTCCAGTATGGATAAATTAAAATAATATGTTCTGTCATGCTTATAGTCTTACCGTTGCCATCTACATTCCAGTATGGATAAATTAAAATAATTGTAATTAACTGTTTACGCATAAGTACAGATAAATCTACATTCCAGTATGGATAAATTAAAATGTGGCTATACGACAGACTTAGAATTACACAAAGTATATCTACATTCCAGTATGGATAAATTAAAATTACATATACTGGTTTACCTAATAACATATATCCAAAATCTACATTCCAGTATGGATAAATTAAAATCCATGCCCCACCATCCGCTTCAATAATTGTAGCTGTATCTACATTCCAGTATGGATAAATTAAAATTAATGTTGTAGCAGAATAAAAAATATACTAAAACAAATCTACATTCCAGTATGGATAAATTAAAATTAGCATATCAGAACCTTTTGATAAGCTTATTGCTAGATCTACATTCCAGTATGGATAAATTAAAATCTTTTGAGGTATCCCAAGCAACAAGATTCCTCGCTAATCTACATTCCAGTATGGATAAATTAAAATGGAAGAACTCGGAGCGAAAGTTGGCTTATCTAAAAGATCTACATTCCAGTATGGATAAATTAAAATTAAAGGCGGGGCGGTAAAATTAGCAAATACTACAAAATCTACATTCCAGTATGGATAAATTAAAATAACAACTAAAGTAGCTACTAAGCAAACCGAACTCCTATCTACATTCCAGTATGGATAAATTAAAATCGGTTGCAATATGCTTTTAGGTGAAAGTACACACAAATCTACATTCCAGTATGGATAAATTAAAATTATAATGATTTCTTTATATGATGGTACACCAGGATCATCTACATTCCAGTATGGATAAATTAAAATGAATCTATTATAGAAGAATCTTTGTTATCTAAATTCATCTACATTCCAGTATGGATAAATTAAAATGTCAATATGTTAACTATACCAATAATAATTATTATTATCTACATTCCAGTATGGATAAATTAAAATTGCGCCTAGTGTTAAAGCAATGCTTTTACATACATCATCTACATTCCAGTATGGATAAATTAAAATCCTAGTTTTACTATAGAATCAATTAGATCACTTGGATCTACATTCCAGTATGGATAAATTAAAATCTGATAAATACCTCATGGGAATTGGAGCAGGAACAAAATCTACATTCCAGTATGGATAAATTAAAATCATTATTTAAAGAATCGTTCGTAATTCGATTAATAAATCTACATTCCAGTATGGATAAATTAAAATAAATGCTACAAATCCTCCTACCAGCGATGCAACAATATCTACATTCCAGTATGGATAAATTAAAATCAGCACTTGCTTCTGACTTGATACTTGATTATAGCGAATCTACATTCCAGTATGGATAAATTAAAATTAACATGCTCTGGTGACATTATGCTACAATATTTAAATCTACATTCCAGTATGGATAAATTAAAATCAGTATCTGCAGTTTTTGCAAAAGGTTTAGTCCAATATCTACATTCCAGTATGGATAAATTAAAATACACAAACTTTTTTAGATAAATGCGTTGAATATACTATCTACATTCCAGTATGGATAAATTAAAATAATGAATGTAACAGAGTTTATCGGTTGTACATTCAAATCTACATTCCAGTATGGATAAATTAAAATTACCACAAGTCAGTATAACCCGAGAACGAACTTAAATCTACATTCCAGTATGGATAAATTAAAATTATGTCCTCCTATTGTGGTGGTCCACATTTACTGCAATCTACATTCCAGTATGGATAAATTAAAATGGAGATAATTCCAAGGCTTTTGTTATTTCTGTTCATCTACATTCCAGTATGGATAAATTAAAATAAAACTTAGAGACGGGACTATACTGTTACAGCTTAAATCTACATTCCAGTATGGATAAATTAAAATTTCCGGCACTCTTTTTTAAGAACTTTTTAGACTCTTATCTACATTCCAGTATGGATAAATTAAAATTGTATACCTTCTTTGTCGAATTCTTCTTTTAAACTTATCTACATTCCAGTATGGATAAATTAAAATTGAACCTATGCAACTTTGATTTTGCATATCAGGCATATCTACATTCCAGTATGGATAAATTAAAATCAGTAACATGTTCGGGTGTCATATTGCAATAACAAAATCTACATTCCAGTATGGATAAATTAAAATTTTGTTTATTATTCCACTAAAATTACCTGTTGTTAAATCTACATTCCAGTATGGATAAATTAAAATATTTATACTGTTTAGCTATTAGATGTTATAAAGCTAATCTACATTCCAGTATGGATAAATTAAAATACGTTTGCCCCTTAAGCCCCTATTTATAGGTGTTACAAGCATAGTTTTTGTCGATGTCATTTTACTATATATATTATTGATCTAATAATACCATAACTTTAACATTTTACTGCTATAAGACCTTAATTCCCAAGGCTTTGTCGTACCCCCGTCATTTTTACGCTATGTCACTTCGACAGTTTATTAATATTAAAAGAAGTTTGATAATGCATCATCACTTTTACCCCAAAATTCCTTATCAAGCCATCTTTCATTTCTACTTTTAAATATTATCACAGAATCTAAATCTTTTCTAATAAATTTATTTAATTCAGCATTTAATTTTGCTATTTGGCCTACTGTTATTTCCCCTTCAAATACAGAATTCTGAATATGAGTCAAATATTTTTTACATATTTTATATACCTTTCCCAATGTTTTTTGTCCATTTTCATTACCACTTATATCATATACCAAGACAACATACATTGTATTAAACTCCTCCTACCACCATATTTTAAAACCTTCATACTCTTTTTCGTCCATAATATGTTTTATTAATTTATAACATTCAAGTCGTATTAAATGTTGATATGTCACATCTTTTGATAATTCCTTATGATAAATTGTTGTTTTTAACATTTCATCAAACTTCATCGATATTGTTCTAGATGCATCTTTGGTTAAATGAAGATAATTTAAATCTTTTGTAAAGCAGCTTGGTGTTATTTGATTCTTATTTAACAATGAAAAAATTATCCGATCGCCTAAAATTGGTTTAAATACCTCAGCTAAGTCTAAACTTAGAGAAAATCGTCTTACTCCAGGTTCATGCAGATAACTAATAGTAGGGTTTAATTGTGTTCTATATATTTCTCCTAGTACCCTTGTATATACTAATCCATTAACAAATGAAATCATTGTATTAATCATATTATCTGGAGGGTTTTTAACCCTTTTTTCAAAATTTATTTGTTGATTGACAATGGTATTCCATGCCGAATAATATTGTTTTCTAATATTTCCTTCGACTCCCATTAATTCATTAATACTTTCTGTTTTTAATATTTTTTTTCTGAGGGATTCTATTTCTTTCATTGGCTTTTCCACATCTTTGCCTCTACCATTATAATATCTTAGGTTTCTATAAATATTGGCAGCAGCAGCATCTATAAATTTTCTTGCTATAAAAAGCCTTTTTTGATTATCTTCATAGTGTCTAACCTGTTTTACTAGCAAGTTACCCGCTAGTAACGCCTCTTTAGGATAAAAACTCCCTGTATAGAAACTATAATAATTAAAGAAATGTATTGGGATTTGATATTTTGATGCGAAAGTTATAAACTTCGTATTAAATGTCATTTCTGACATGATATATATATCTTCAACTTGCTCAATAGGAATATCTCTAGTTACATTTTCACTATTTGTAAATTGAAGTGTATTATCTTTTCTGTGTATCTCACCGTTATTATATATATAATAGCTTCGCTTCAATGTAAATCCTCCCTTCTATTAAATATAACACAATTCAAAATATGCACAGCTCTTACATATTCGCTTTTTTTCAAGTAATGGTGGCAAGTATGTATTCACAATTTTTTTTATATCTATTAAAATAGATTCTATATATTTTTCATCCTCTTCTGTCAATTCTACATCAATATTTTGCTTTAGAAGAGGGTAATCAATCTTACCCCTAATGTCTTTTACTCCCTTTTGTTTTAGATAATACAAATAATATTTTACTTGCATTATTCCAGCTTCTTCTATTTTTTTACTCTTTTTAACCTCATGCAATATGCCTTTACTTTTTATATAATCAATACTAATCACATCATCTATATTAATGTGTTTTTCTTCTCTTTCATAAGCATTTTCATCTAAGACCTTTCCTATTTGTACATTCTCATTGTCTGCTTCCATTTGTATTTGATTGTAAAAATACCACAGTTTTCTTTTACAAACAATGTAATAATAAATCATCATACCCGTAATTGGCTTATCCATAACAAGCACTCCCTTTACATGAAATTGTCAAAGTTTTCTTCGAGTCCTTTTACTTCTTGTCCAGTTAATCTTATGAAGCCTAATTCGTTATACTTGCAATTTACAACATTTACAAATTCATATCTACTTAGTTGAATTTTCTTAATAATAGCATTTGACCTTTTAAAATAAATATCATATATTCCAACAGGCACAGTATATTTCTTAATTTCTTCTTTTAAGTTTATTTTTTCTAATTTCACGTTTTCCATCTCTTGTTTTGCTAATTTACGATTTACAACTTTTAATAATTTTCTAGAGTTTTCATCTATTTCATCTTTATTCGCTTGGTAAATTTCATTAGGTATCACATCATAAGATATTATGTTCCTTAAATTCACATTTTCTTTCTCTATCTCGTAAGGAGTAAGATCTTCTATCCACTTTGAAAATTTATTATAATTAAATAAATAATCACTGTCTTTTAAATTTTCTGTTGTTAAATATTGATTTATAATATTTATTTTGTCACCTTCAATTAATAACCCATTTACATCGTTTAGAGCATCTTTTGACAGTTCATATATTTTACTATCAATAAATCCTTTAGTTACATTAGTCAAAAGATTCTTATCTATTTCTAAAAACACAAAACAATTAGGCTCGTCTACAGATTTCATACCTTTTCTGTTACACCTTCCAAGCCTTTGAAATAAACCACTTATATCTGAAAGTTCTGTAAACAAATAATCAAAATCGATATCTAAACTAGCCTCTACAATTTGTGTAGATATCCATATACACTTACCAACATTTTCAGTTTTTCCAAACCTTAGTATTTCGCTTTCTTTTGCTGATCTTTCACATTTAATAAATTTACTATGTAGTATATTTATATTTGTTACTCCTTTTTCTAAAAGTTCATTGTATATTTGTTGTGCTTTTTTAACAGTATTACAAACTACAAGTATTTTATTACTTATATTTTTTATCCTATTTTCTTCAAATTTATTATATATACTATCAGCATTAATTTGGCTATGATAAACCTTCACATTATGCCTTTTCATATCATTTATAAATGCTTTTTCTTCAAACTCAATCGGATTTTCTCCTGACTTTAATAACTCTCTTATAAATGGGGCTAGTGTTGCTGTCAGAATTGCAATCTTCCCTCCATATTTATTTACTGTTTTAATACCATAAATCAAATATGCTAATAAATCTGCTCCATACATTTGAATTTCATCAATGACTATTTTAGAATAAGATAATGTAGCAAGTTTCAGTTCATATCCTTGGTATTTAAAAACAAAATCAAATAATTGATCTAAAGTTGAAATATTAAGCGGTATAGAAAACAGTTTACTTTGATTGTAGTAATCTGTAATATCCATTTCAGAATTATTATCATTATTATAATAGCTAAGTGCATCCGAATGGAGTAGCGCCAATTTAGATTCAATATGATTTTCATCTAGAATATCTTCTTTAACTCTTTTGTATATGGCATTTATAGCTGTTTTTAATGGTAATATAAAAAAACCTTTATTGTCACCAATCCAGTGAAGTCCTGCCTCAGTTTTTCCCATACCAGTTTGGGCAACGACCACAATGTTATTATTTGTATTTTCCTTGCAAAACTGTTGAAGTTCATTCCAGTTTGCATTACTATCTTTAGTTCTCCATTTTTTCAATAAATTATCAAGCCCAACATTTAGAAAATTATTTTCATACTCAATTGGAATTTCTCCACTTGCACTATAATCACACTTATGTAAAAATCCTTTTATAAGGATTGCATCTTCATCTTTTGTCATGTCTTTTAGCCGCTCAGGTGTACTTAATTTAATAGGATATATTTTAAATTCTTTTAATAAACTTTTTGCAAATTCTTTGCACTCTCTATTAGATATAGCTCTTAAATTATCACAGTAGTTATGGTGATTTAAAACAGCAAATGCTACCTTATAATAATCATCCATATTGTCGAACTCATTTTTATCTATAAAATATAGAGATAACACATTATGTGCCATCTCTTTGTATTCATTAAACTTAGTATTGTTCTTTATTCTTTTTTGAAATTCTCTGTTTGCCTTACCATAATCATGATATTCACAAGCAATCTTTGTAAGTTCATATATATGCTTGTCTCTAATATAAGTTAATTTTTGTAATTCATCTAGATTTCTTAATAAATCATCAGTATGCTGCCTTATTGTTTTATCGGGTTTTGCTTTATAATTGGATAAATCCATACTATCGCCCCTAATTAAAATTAACTATGTATGACTTTTCTTTACTTATATCGAAATAAAGAGTATCACAACCTTCTTCTGCAGAATATTCCGAAGTATAAACCACTTTCTTTTTTTTGAAAATTCGTTTGTTATCCTCTATTATATAATTTTTATTCAGATAATATTTTGTTCCATTTGCAGATATATTGTCTCCTAATCTTAAAAACACCTTCTTGTTTTTTATTAAATCATAATTGATATATGCGGAGTAATCACTATAAATACCCTCTTCAATACTATCTACAACATCTATAAAACAAGCCTCTCTAACATCTACGAAATCTTCACTTCTACCAATTGACTTTAAATTATATATATTGTCTTTAATTTCATCAAGTGTGTTTCTATCACTTTTTATATGCAGTATTAATTTGATATTATTTAAAACTTCATAATATTTTAATGATGTTGTAAGGCTTGCAAATCTTGAATATGGTATTTCATATTCTTTCTTCTTATAATCTTTAAATCGTTCTTTAACTGTTTTTTCTAATTCCTTTATTTCTTTTTCTCTTTTTGAAATCAGTTGACATTCTTGTAAATCTTCTTTATACTTTTTCTTTTTATCCATTAATGTTTTTTTTCGTTTTTTTGTAAGCTCCAATACTTTGTCAATTCTATTTATTTTAAACTCTGCAATTTTTTCTGTTAAGTCTTTAAGTCCTCTGTATTCTTCTAACAAGGTTCCATTTAGAACATCTATTGTAATTCCTTTTCTAAAACTATTTCCTTGAGGTTTTTTAGCCTTAGCAACCTTGTCAAATGCCGTTGATAACATGACTTCATTTCTCATTTTAACTAAAATTCCTCTATCATCCATAATAGAGTTCAAAAAACAATAATCTGTATATGGTTCTTTATGCATAGCTTCATATTTCCCCTGAATACTAATATCCATTGGATGATATTCTTTATAACCACAAGCACTGTGCAATGCTCCAATTATTGTTGAAAATGGTGGAAGTGGATATGTCATTTTATTTAAAACAGTTTCTTCTTTTTTATAATTAGCACTGCTTTGCGTTAGTATAATTCTTAAAACTTCCATACTTACACCCCATAATGTGTATTAACTTGATTCCTTAAATCCTCGAAAAATTTAGTTACACTAATCAATGGCAGTGCATTTTTAATTTCAACTTCGTTTTTAAAATTACCACCTTCAAGTATCGCCACATTGCAACCTTTTGCAATTCTATCTTTTAAATCTTCTGTAATTGATAGCTTGTCCTTCTCCACCTTTACTACATTTTCAAAATAATGAGTTTTTCTATCAATTAATCCCCCCACAACAAATAAAGGTTCTGCATTATCCAAGTTTCCTTTTACCACTAAATTAAGACTTTCAACTGTATCTAATATAGCAATAACTCTATCTGCTTTTTCCTTAGCATCAGCTTCTGCTGTATTAAAGTTTTCATCTTTACCTACCATTTCAAGATCAATGGTTATGCTATACATTTTCATAGTTTTGTCATACTCATATTGATATGGCATAAGTCCACATTTACCAGCATCTGCTTGAAGATTCAAGCTATTATTTTTAGCAAAATTTGAAGCAAGATACAAGTTATTATGAAATCTTGTTTCATTCACAAAATCATCACAAGCAATTGCATCAGTTAAATAAAAGGAACTTTTGCGAATGTATGTAGTTTCAGTTGTATTCATATATCCACCCTCTAATGCTCTGCAATTCGTAGCATTAAGCTCATCAGATACTACCTTTTGATTTACTTTTTTATCTACCACCGTTTGTAAATCATCATACATTCCACTTTGAACCATTATTGCATTCTTAAGGCTCTCTCTACTTCTTGTTGCATAACTCTTTCCATTTTTAAATACTTTTTGTACACTTGAAATATTACCTAACCCCTCGCCGTAATTAGATGTCATATTTGCCAAAACTGTAAGTGTCAATGCTTTTTTATTCATATTTTTTCTCCCCCATTATCTTTATTAGACTCATTATTAAGTGCATTTATAAATGTATAGGCTATATTTTTATTTTCATCAAAATCTTCAAACAAATCATATGCAAAATCAAAAATAACTCCAGAATAGGATGATAACTGTAATAATATTTCACAAAACCTTTCGTAATCTTTAAAAGTTATTGCACTGATTAGCTTTTGCTTGTAACTATTAACTTTGTTTTCTGGAATTGTTTTCATTACTCTTTTAGCACTTCCATAAGCAGATTTCATTTGCTTGTCCATTTTATCTCCTCCATAAATTAGTGTATTAATTTCTATAAGTGTTTTTATATTATACGTGTAGCTTGATTTAGATTTTAATAATATTTCTATTAAAGCATCAAGTTTTATATTGTTTAATATATTATTTGTTACTATTTTTTCAAAATCCATATAATAATTGTCATTGACCTTATATTTAATCTTAATAGCTTTATAATTTCTTATTTTCTGGAATATCTTAATAGCATCTTTTCTAATGTACAATGTTTCAAAATAATCCGCATCTCTATTTTTGATAATTACCTCCGCATCAAAGTCTATAAAATTAGCTGAGTTTTTCATATCACAAAATAATGTACTTCGAGGATTCTCACTAATACTAATCAAATTGTTTGTACCAAAAAGTTGCTTTATTGAGTAATTGTTATTTATAAAAAAACCTTCATATGATTTTGAAAATGCAAATGGTATAAAATCAAATTCCATTTCATCCTCTGATTTATATGTTCTAAAATCCCAATTATAAGAAATGGACCTACTCTTTTTCCCTATATCTATATTGTAATTTTGTATTCTACAAATACTACGCGGTTCTCCAAACAAACTATTTGTGTTTGCAAAGTTTGCATACAAACTTTTTCCACTCCTGTATGTTTCTTTTATTAGTAACAACCTATTTTCATTGATTTTCTGTAAAATAATCTCATTGTTGTTCCCAGAAAATTTAATTTCTCCAAATACTTTTTTCATAATAACATTGGCCTTTAATTTATCATTTACTAATTTTATTTGGTCATCAGTGAATTCGGTACTATTTATTATTTGTTCAATTACCCTGTGATGCATAGCAGATTCAAAATATTTCTCAACAAATAATAAATACCTTTCCTCTGTAATTGACTCACTATTGTATGATATTACATCTTCATCAATTTCATATAAGTCGGCTTCTACTTCTTCTCCCTTATTAACAAGATAATTAAAATATTTTATAATTCCCACTATACTTGCGCTATATCTCCAATCAGAGGTTTCCATTTTAGTGTTGAATTTTTTATTTTCAATTATGCTTTTCATAGCGTCTCCTTTCTCATTATTTCAAACATTCCAAAGCCAGCCGAAGTTCGACTTCCAATGCCATTTGTATACAAATAACTAAGTAATGCTATATTTCCAGTCAAACTAAACATGCCTACTGTAACCTCTAGAAATTGTGAATGGTGTCTAACCACAGTCTTTTTACAATTCAACGGCATTATAGAAAAACCCTCTACGATCGACTGAGGCAGGGTATTCGAATTAGCTATTTGAAATTCTAACACCTTATTAAACGCTAAATAAAAACCTTCTTTTTCATAAGAATAATATATATCTTTGTTGTTTTCTCTATTATGTTCCCTTACACACAAAGGAGCTTTAAATATAATATCAATAGTATCTGTTGTAATCGCAATCTCTTTTTCTATCAGAATATTTTTCATAATCATTTCATTTTCAAATGCCAAAGGATACGGTTTGTTTTTTTGCATTGATAAAGCATTAAAAAACACTATACCAGTTCCCATATCACCTGTACTAAATGTAATGTTAATTTTTCTATTTGGCACTAATATCTTTTCTTTTGTAAATGTACTACCTGGTATACCTACTGCAAATGTAAAAGGCTTGTCCTTTCCGACTTCATAATAAGTATTAAAATGCTTCCCCTTATCATATTCAGTTAAACTATGTTTAAATAGACTAATTACAGATGGTCGATAATCCAAAGGTAAATATCTATTTTTTAATTCTAACTCCATTTTAAATCTCATAGCTTTATCCTCCCTAAAGTTTAAACCTTCTATTTATATACTTATTCAGCTTCAAACTACTTAATTGATTTGTCTTAAGTCAAAATAGATTATTGATTTAGCTGGTGAATATTGTCGTTTAAAAATCGTGGAACTATTAGTGTCACATTCCATATTTATTCTTATTAACACCATTATAAACAATATTTTCAATTTTAACAAGTAATATTTAGAAAATTTTATAAAAAAAGCCATAGGCATCTTTCACCTATGACTTTCTAAATAAATATTAAATTATTTCCAACATTTGTTTTAAATTTTCTTTTATTTCTTTCTTTAAAACCATAGGTTCTAGAACCGTAACTGAAGTACCCATAGATAGAATCCATCTGATAATGTCAGTCTTTCCACTCATTTGACCTTCAAAAATTATAGTTTCACTCTTAACCCATTTAATTTTTTGATTTTTAGCATATAACCCCTCACTTATTGCTTTGGAAAAGGGATGCTTAATCAGTAGCTTTAAATTATAATTTTCATCATGAAATAATCCTAGATTATTTTTCATAAATTCTTTAATACTAAAAGTAGCTGGTATGTCAAAACAATCATTCAATGACGCTACTTGAGTTATTCTCATAAGTTTAAAAATTAATTTTATTTTTCTATTTTCGCAATAGGCAACAAGATATTTAAAATTATTCCTTGTTATTATCCCATAAGGATGTATTATCCTTTCTGTTTCTCCGGAAGATACTGAACAATATTTTATCAACAACTTTTTCTTAGAAATACATGCTGATTGTATTTCCAATTCAAATTTGATTTCCTTATCCAAATTTGAGGATTTTGGTTTTATAATAATATTATCTGAATAATCATCTAATTGATTACAGCTTTCGTTTAAAATTTTTATTTTATCGTTTAAATTTTCCAACTGCTGTTTAAAATCAAAATTTGTAGATTTCTTAAGAACAACAGTTGCCATTTGCAAGGCAATAGCTTCTTCAGCCTTTATATCTAGATTTAATAGATAATCATACCCTACTAATTCATACCCCCCTGTAGGCCCAGGAACAGATTCTACATTTACGTTAGCTTCAGCTAAATCACTCATATATTTTCTAATCATTCTTTCGCTAACACCTAAAGCATAAGCAATTTCCTTTGTTTTCATTCGCTTTTTACTTTTTAATAAAATTAGTAATCTAAGCAAATTTGAAAACTTACTCATTTGTTTTTCCTCCTCTTGGTTATTAATAATATAAATTTCACTATAGTTTCTGTATTAAAATTTATATTGTGTTCACAGTATGCAAGCATCACACAACTTGTTGGCGAAAACTAAAATCACGTGTAAGTTTTGAGAATTACATTTTGCTTTATTCCAGACCTTTGACATTAAAAAGTACCACAATATTTGTAGACGAATTAATTCAATAAGTAGATCATATGCTTTCTCTAACTATTTTCCAAACATTAGATATTGCAACTTTAAATAATCTATCAGGTATAAGAATTGCATTATTGCTATTTAAGATTGATTCAATCGCACACATAGATGGATATACCAATATATTTCTCTTTATACCATTGAAGTTAATTTCAAATATCGTTTCATTTTCTTCAATTCCACTTTGTTTATCACACTGTAGTCTAATTATATCTTGCAATGTACCTAAATAAGTCCTTTGTGTAGAAATGGGCAATATCGTTTCAATGATGCCGTCTCTTACCCATTTTAACAACTGTAATCCTGATTTGCGATCAAGGTTTTCATGTACCCTTTGATTCCAAAAATGTCTAATACATTTTGGGCAAGATGAATCACAGTCACATTCCTCTAACAATACTTCAACTCCATCTAGAACACTGTCAATTAAATCAGCAACTCTATTGGAATATCCAGCACCACTTGACAAACTATCATACAAATATACATCCGCATAGATACAGTTTTTTTCACTTCTAATTCTATATCCGCATTTCAAATCACTAAATTCTACATCTAAAACCTTGCTTGCAGATAAGGCTAAGGCTTCAGACAAAGTCGTAAGAGCAGGTATTAACCAAACATTAAAATACTCGGGATTAATATTAATTTTATTTCCATCTATTTTCAATCCTAAGACAAGCATATCCGTATTAAATTCATGACCTAAATATACATTTGACCTTGAATGTGAACAGGATTGATTATCATTTTTTGAAAATGGCACTTTATATGGACGTTTACGATTATTTTTTTCATCAGAAGCCAACCCGGCAGGATCAATCGCACCACACTTCGTACACAAATCAAAGCCACTATCTTTTGGCCCTTTGTTAATCATCACCAGCAATTGATTTTCTCTGTTTTCCATTTTAATCAAACCTGTTTTTGAAATCTCTATCATTTTACTTAAGTCTTGTGGCATTGCTGAATATGATGGAATGCTTACTGTTGAATATTCTTGTGTATCACGAGTTTCCGGAATATTTTTACCATCTCTTGGAGCAAATCCCCAAGGTTTAATTAGTGTGTGTTTTTCTACCGAATTGCCACATAACGGACAAGTTAAAGTATCATTTTCTAAACCAAACCAACCACAATTATCATTAATGCAGCAATATACATCCTTGTTATATTCTTTAATTTTAAGCCAAGGTTCAGCTGCCTTGTATTTAAATTCCGGTTCATATTTAGTGTAATGATCATATATTGCTCCTGAAATATATGATTTTTTATCTACCACAATCATTCTCCCAGGTGCATATTCACTAAGCGATAAGTCGACACTTCGTTCTGGACTTTCCTTTATTTTACCATACTTATCTTCTATCCAAAAATGAACAATATTACGTGGAAACGAGTAAGTCGGAAGCAATCCTTCAGAAAATAATACATCAAGCAGTCTAATATTATTTGATTGTTCTGATTCGTCTTTATCTACTTTGGATATTTCTTTTCTTTTATAAAGTATCGGATTAGCTTTCACCTTATCACCCAATAACGATAACTCTCTTTCAAATTCCCTTCTGTATATATTCCAATCAAAATCAGCTAAGTTAGGAATTAATATTTTGGCCCTATTTTCTTCTAAAGGTATTTTAGATTGCAACCAAACACTAAAGTCCACATAATTCATTACTGAATTGGAATTGAAAAATATAACAACATCTGCAGCATCAATACTACTATGTTTAGATAAAAAATATTCTTGTAAGAAAATCAAATTAATATGCCTTTTAATTAATTTAGGATTCTTGTAATCAATCCAAGGTATTCTTGGCTCACCAGCTATTATCTTATCTGGATGTTTAAAATACCAAGAATCGTGAGGACCATTTTCCGTATACGTAACAATTGTTGAAACTGCCGCACCTTTTCTTCCCGCTCTTCCCGCACGTTGTTGATAATTTTCTCGCATAGGAGGTACATTTCGAAGTCCAACTGCAGTCAATGAACCTATATCAATACCAACTTCCATTGTGGTCGTACAACTTAATATATCTATTGGTTCATTATCTTTATCAATAACAATATCTCTAAACCTCATTTCATACTGTTCTGTAGTAACCCACACATCATTTTTCTGATCTTTATGTGATAATTGAGCAGTATGCTCTTCTGTAGTCGCATTTTTAATTTGACTACCATTTATAGCTTCTATAACTGGTTTTCTCCAAAAATTGTATCTATCTAATCCTTCTTTTGATATTTCTGCCATATGCTTATCACTTCCGCAATAAATACAACTATCAAACAGTGTAAAAGTTGATTTTCCAGCACATCGATTACACCTATACCATTTCCCAGTTTCATTGGTTTTTAAGGTCAACCTACCTGGCAATATATATTTTCTATTGTGATTACTCTCAATGTCTTTTATATTATCTGTAAGTAAATCAAATCTCTCACGTAATATTAAAATCTGTTCATCAGTGATTTCATTCTTTTTAAGTAATTTTGTTAGATATTGTGGGAATTTATCTTTTTCATCTATACCAAATCCACCACTGTCATAGGATAATATACTATCTCTAACTTCATCTTCTAATTCCGGAAAAACCGCAATATCCCTAACAATTAAGTTCTGAATCCAAGCATTATAAATCTTTCTTATTAAATCTATGGACAGATTTGATCTCGTTGCCACCTTTTCCAAAACTTCTTCTTCTAGCTCCTCTCCATCCTCACCTTTTTCAATTAGAACAATTTGCCCTAAGCACAGATTATTAAAAGATCTATAACTGTCACTTATGTTTTTTAGTATCAATTGATAAAACATTTTTGGTGGACTTCCAATATTATTTACCATCTTAATATATCGTGGATTTTCCTTTACTGCATATAACTCTTCATAATTTTTAAGCTGAGATTTAAAGCTTTCCTTTTCATCCCCATAGAAGAAACTCAAATCATTATCATAAACTATCTTTAAAAATGCATAATAAAGCAGGCTTATCGGTACTGCTCCGTGCCCATATTTTTCATCTAATAATTTTGCTGCTAAAAATAATGCTTGCCTTCCAGCATCTCCATCAGTAGCTATTGTTATATCTCGTGCAAGCGTAGCAGCCCGTTGTCTACTATCAGAAAACAGTAACACTTTTTTGCCACCATTTTTTAATTTTTCATCCCGAACTGGTTGGGCTAACAATTGTTCGGTTACAATATTGGCAAAAGGCTCATTTCCTCTAGTTCTAAATGGAGTTAGTTTAGTTTTTTCTCTTCCACAATTAGGACAACTAGTAAAAGTATATGCTTTAAGATTCTTGTTGTATGATGTTGGTATTAATACTTTAATGAATTCGGGATCATTCTCATATCTATCATTATAAAACAAAATACCTGTTTTAGAATCTATATATCCAAACATTGAATTTTCTTTTGCCTTACTTTTTTTAGTATGATCTTTAAATATATCAGTTCTATCTTTGGGTGCAATCCATAAATGTATTTCTTCAGGTTCATATATAAGCTTGTTTTGCTCTTGCCATAGAAAATTATTCGAATCATCTTTATCTTTAAAAGCACGAATAAAAATAGTTCCACATCTTCTATCGCAAACAACTTCAAATACTCGCGCTCCACAGTACTGACATTTCAATCGCAAATTTTCATCTATGTTCCCAATTTTAATTCCCATAACATCATGACTGTGTGTACATTTAGGATTTAAACATGCGAATATACCATTTAATCCTTTGAACATTAAATGAACCCGGGATGGGAGTAAGACTTTATTTTGTTTCGATTTTGATAAAGTACCAAGTGAAAGTAATATTTCTGTTGCTTTTTCAGCCTGTTTTTGCCCTACATTATCAAAAACAGCACTTGCAATTTTACTAAATTCCGTAGCCTTTCCACTGCACAGTTTAATTAATTCCAACATTGGTGGATACGTTGATAAATTTTTATACAACCAAATAGGAATATTTTCTATCTTATCATTCCACTTAAATATATTTACTAGTTTATTTAATTCTATTATTACATCTTCATCTGAGCCTTGTAATTTATCATGATCTAAACAACCCAATGCCTCTGCATCAACTAGAGTACCTTTTTCATTGTTAAAAAAGCTCTCCGATTTTCCTCTTATAATAGAAAAATTGTCATTTTCAGGATTTTGACCTGTCAACCCACAAGCAAATTCTCTTAGTGCTGTTTCTTTTCCATCTGGTACACTGGCACTTGTCAGAATACATCTGATTTTATCTCTATTTATGTTTAATTTATCCATAAGTCGTCTAACAAGCAATGATACCTCTCCGCCAGATGCACCACGATACATATGAGCTTCATCAAGAACTAACAACAGTTTATTTTCCTTTGAGCTATTTAACCATTCAAGTGTTTTACTCCAAAAACATTGTTCAATTGGTCGCATTAACATATACTCTAACATGCTATAATTGGTAATTAGTATATCTGGACATACTTTTTGCATTTCACCCCTTGTATATAATTCTGCATCATCAGGTGATGGGAATTGTTCATTGTCTTTTAAATTATTTACAAAAGAACTTAAATTTTTCGACGGAATTCTGCCAATTTTTAAAAGTTCATCATAAGCATTTTTATCACAATTTATATAATTCTTATTTATTAATTTAGCTAAATTTTTATTTTTATCTTCATTATTATCCCCAGCATATGGAGTCCTCCCTGTATACATACCAAATCGTGGTCTTCTAGTTTCTTGTTTTGACACAGATCTTATAATATCCATATAAGCATCATCTTTTCTACCAATTATATTACGTATTCTTCCTAGCTGATCAGATACTAGGGCATTCATTGGATATAATACTAATGCCCTAATTCCTTCTTTCTGCCAAGTCTTTTGAGATGTAGAAGCTTCTCTAATTAACTCTGTTAGTATAGGCCAAATAAAACATTCTGTTTTACCAGAACCAGTTCCCGTCGTTATAAGTAAATCCTTACCATCATAAAATTCCTCTAAAGCATTAACTTGATGATAGAATGGAGTGTTAAATACACCTAGCTTATTTTCAATAAGTATTGACAAATAATTTTTTATGTCTAAATTCAACCTTGAGGTTTTAAAGCCATCAGATACAATCGCGTAGCTTTTTGTTGATTCTATAAATGGCTCTTGAAAAAGCACACCCCTCTTGTTTAATAATTCATCAGTTGCTTGAAGCAAAAGCTCATTTTCAGCAAAATATTGTGCTTTAATATAATCAGATAATTTTCCTTTTAACTTCTCATGCGTTTTTCTAATACCAAGTTCACTCATAGTCTCTTCTCCTTATTCTCATTTTGAAATTTTATAATAACACCAAGTTCATTTAAACATTTTTCAACATCGTACCAAAGAAACTTAGGAATTATTCTATTGAAACTATCATCATATGTTATCTGAGGCCATGATGACATAATCAATATTCTCATTTCGGCATTAGGTATTCTACTATTTAATTTAAGAATTATATAATCATCATATTTTTTCGCCTTAAATATAGCAGGTGTTTTATTATAAGAATTTAATGAATACATAATTCTGTATATTTCTTTTTCTTCATAATACCATTTATCCAACTTAGCAGACAGAATGCCTTCATCATCATTCTTTAACAAAAAATATCCACCATCTATCTCCATACTCTTTAACAAAGATAATCCCTTTGGTATTTTATTATTATTAAAATCAGCCCATGATTTTGAATACCAATTATCATTTCCAATTTTGAAAATTTGGTATATATTATCTAATTCATTTACTTGCCATGCAGCATTCTTCTTTAATGTTTTGCAATATTCAATAGCCGAACATGTAGGTAAATCAAAAATATATTTGTAATTGATAGGTAGTTCTGATTCAGTCGACCATCTGCCCATACCAACAGAATATAAATTTATGCCTTCCCATATAACCCCACCCAAAATCAATTTATTTATTGTAAAGGTTGCAACTCTTTCAGGTGAAGGTGTCAATCGTCTATTATTGATTTTTGATAATTCATAACAAAAAATCAACTGTTCCACGATACTACTTGATAAACTATTAGAACAACTTTCAAAACCAGTGTTCTTATTCCATTTACCACTATGTGGTATCGCATTTAACATACCGTATGCCACTTGAGACAACCTAGATTTAATATGCATAACATCCACGTTATGATACTCTAATTTATCTTCATTAACATAATAAATATCAGTATATGATTTACCCAATACTTGAACTCTTGCCCATGCTACTAAAGCTGAATATATTAATCTATTTCCATACTCCTCTTCAGTCTCCACATTAAATTTACTAATATTTAAATCACAAGATAATTGCTCCATTAGAACGTTATTCATCAAAATCACCTTTTATAATTTCGAGCAAACTATTATCAAACTCCTCTGTATTTAAGTTGATATTTTTTTCTATTTTATCATATAAATCATTATACTCGCATACCATTTTCAGTTCACACCTTGCATACCCTTGAATAGCATCTTTAATATTTGACAGTCTATGAGAATAAGCCACGATAGATGTCCTTAGATTTTTATATGAATTTCCTAATTTCAAATTCTTTAATAGTTTTTTTATTTTCTTGAGTTCAACATCTAAATCCTCATTATCAATAAATTTTTCTAATACATCTTTAGCATTACTGTATATGTATTCTATTTTTTTAGTTGCTGAAAACTTGTCAATTGATACTAACGCAATATAATTAAAAAAGCTCTTTGGCATATATTTAACTGAATCAGAATTTTCCGCTGATAAAATTAGTATTTTCTTTAATAAATCATTTTGTGATTTATCCCTTAGCAAGGGCAATATCGCATTTTCATTCATAGTTCCCAGTGCGTCTTCAATTAAAATTGATGACGCACTTGATTCACAGTATATATCTGTCAACTCTCTAGCATTTGTGTAACCATTAGGCAATGTAATAATATAAGGTGTCTCTCCACTATATGCAGTACTAATTGCAGTCGCAACTTCCCTAGATTTATAACCACAAATTAACGGTGTTAACCCAGACGCAAAGATACCAATAATATAGTTTGCGATTTCATCTGAGACATTTCCAACCCCTAGTTTTTCCAAATTATTAGCTATGTTTTCAGAAAATGTATTTATATCTTGGCAACCTGATAATTTTTCACTTTTTTCATTTGTTTTTGTATAAGGTCTGCTTGTACTATCCCTGTTGATTGTTTCTTGATCATTTGTTTTGGCACCACTTTTTAAGAGTGACGAATTTAAAGCATTTATGATTACATTTTTGTCTATATTCTGAATATATTTTTCAACTGTCAAATCATAATACTTTACTTTTTCAACTAATAAATCTATATCATCATTTAGCCTTTTTTCTTCCTTGTGCAACCTAATACAATCATTATCTAATTCCCTATTCTTGCCCAATAAAACTTTGTTTTCTATTTCCCATTGTTTTTTAAATATAACGGACTGTTCTTTAAATTCTAAGTTTAATCTTTCATTCATTTTATTTATCTGTATATCTTTTTCATCTATAGTATTAACTTGATTTAAAATCTCTACCATCAGCCCTTTAATTTTTTTATTCAATTGACTAATATTATTTATTAGATTTTTCTCCTTAATATTTGCAATTTCTTCTATATAATTAAATTTATAGGCTGAATCACTTGAACGTTTTCGCTCTTGTATAATTCCCTTGTTACTTAACTCTAATTGATTCTCTAAATCTTTAATTTTATCATCTAAAATATAAATTTCAGTTTTATGATTCGAATTTAACTTGATAACTTTCTCTTCAAAATCTTTTTTTATAGTTACACTCAAATCTTGTTTTACTAATATCAGCTGCATATCTTTATCAATATAATCCTTTTGCATAGGGGTCAATTCATGTCCCATTAATTTAAATAAAAGTTTTATATTTTCTGGTTTTAGTTCAATTAAAATCTTTTCAATAAGGTTAGCAAAGATGGTTACATCGCTACTTTTAACTGCCTCATAAAAGTAATCTTCATTCGAAGTTTCCTTAATTATAGAATCATTTGTAATATTTACCATTGTATTCGCAAGTGAATCTAATTTTTTAGTTATAATAAAATCGCCTTTTTTAAATCTATTCAAATAAATATTATGTAATATATTAACAGGAAAATGTTTGCTATCAATTCTGAAACCCGCAATTTCAGTCTTGAATTTTTTTTGATTCTTCTTTATTAGATCAATTAGGTCTTCCTTACTAGTAATATTAATTAATAATTGCATTTCATCAGTAGTCAAATTGTTTAATATGTTTTTTTGTATTTCAATCTTTTGTTTCATCAGCTACGACCTCCTAAATAAATTCTTATTTCTTCCAATTGTTTTACAGCTGATACAGGTATTCTATTTGTTTTAACCCATAACTCAATTAATCGGTATAATCTAATATTATTATGAATATTTTTTGAAAGTAGATATAATAACTCAATGTTACGCTCATTTGTATTTATTGTAGGGGCAGTACAAACATACAAATGCAAGTATACTTTTTCAAAATTTAATTCTAGCATATTTGTTTTATCATTTTTCTTTTTGTATTTATATTTACAAATACCAAACGCTTTATTGTTTATAACCAATTCATCAAAAGACCTAACCTTATCAAATCGAACATTGCTAGAAGAAATCACATAATTTTCATTTAAAACAATCGCTGTAAAGTGCAAATTTGAATTTACCATAAGTATCCCATCTTTTGGTGGCTTTAAGTACTTGTTTGTGAAATCAAATATGTTATCATCGCTATCTGTGACTTTGGACTTTAATGTTATTAAATCTTTCTTCACGAGGTTATCAACTCGAATTATACTATATTTTATTTCTTCTATTATATTACCGTTCGTGCCTGCCACGGCAACAGTTTTGTTATCATTAATAGTAATTTTTATAATTGCAGATTTAGTATCACCACTTACTGGCATAAGTCCATTATCATGTGTATAATACACTCGTTCTTTATTTGTGTTATCAATATGTAAAAAAAGTGCATTAGAATGATCATATTTCAGTTCATTACCCTCAAATACAGCCGGTGGCCATAGTGGCAAAAGTTCATTCACACCATCCAACAGATTATATCCTTTTCTTTCTATGAATTTTCTTGCTTCTTCAGTATATAAGTTTAATTCCATTGAATAAACACTAAAAATTATTTTATTATTTAAATATCCTTGATTTAATTGAATATTACCAAGTTCAGTAAATTTAATGCCATTTATAATTGGATTACAATTTTCAAAAATGATCCTATATGTTTTTCCAACACTAATATTTGCCTTTAATGCAACTCTATAGCCACCATCTTTATTACAATGATAAATATCATTGTTTAAATCAATACCTCTTATGCCCCAAAGCCACTTTCTTTGCATTTCTGGTAAATGAACATTGGGCTCACATTTTATATCAATCCACTCCCTTAGTGTATCAACTTTATAATAGTGTAAATTATCTACATTATAAATACCTCTATCCATGTCATCTACAGCTTTAGTATTAACACATATTTTTGCATTAACTTCTTTTAATTTCATCATACTACTGTCACTAAGTGTTGGGAAATAAGCCCTTAGCTCAAATCTCTCGTTCTCACTACACAAATATAATGGAACACCCCCATTGTTAATGTACATCTTATCAAGTGTATTGTTAATGCTTGAATACTCATTTCCTTTGTATCCAGGACATATTTTCTGGAATGGCGTTCTATCCTTAATTCTTATATGTGCAAAATAATCAACATACACATTACCTTTACGAACATTTACACTATCCAAACAGTATGGGCATTGATAAGTTAAGTTACAACTTGCTTCTTCGGCAGATACTTTTTTACCATTCATATCCTTTGCATATTCAATTGAAGCCATGTATAATCCCCCTATCTGAAAAAGCACATCATTTAGTTTAAATAATCACTATTCATATTCATTTTACCTAAAAATTTCAACTCATTATTATGTACTCTGTATAAATCTCAAGTCCGTTAAACATTCTATCATCCTCTATATTGTTTGTATACATTATCCCTTACCCTAAAAATGTACTTATTGAATTCCCACCTATTAACATTATCAGCGTACTCAAAACAATGAAAATATTAATTTCTTATTTTCTCTTTAACTACAATAGTTGCAACTCTTATCCTCATTATAATCTTTTACTCGCTAATTACACCACAAATTTTATCATTATATATTTATTTTAGCTTTTATGGTTTATATTTCAATTAAAATAAAATCTTATTCCCACGCCTTAAGAAAAATCATCAAAACCTTATATCAAACTTCTCACTGTTTTTTCTTGTTAACAACAAATCACACCTTGTCATCTACATAGGAAAACATAAATATAATTTCTCCATAACCTTATCCTGCTCCCGTGTTATAATAAACTAATGCTATCATCAAAGGAGGCCCCCATGAAAACTTACAACAAACTAGTCCGCGACAAAATCCCTGAAATCATCAAAGCCGCAGGTAAAAACTTTGATATCCACTATGCTAAAAAAGAAGAAGTTTTACCTTTACTTGAAACCAAGTTAAATGAGGAAGTTTCCGAATATCTAGAAGCTAAAAATCTAGAAGAACTTGCTGATGTTATGGAAGTTTTATTTGGTCTTGCAAATGCTCTTGGATATTCCGATGATGATCTAATTAACAAGAGAAATGAAAAGAAAGAAGAAAGAGGCGGCTTTGAAAAAGGCATAGTACTTGAAAAAGTTTATGAATAAACAAAACCCTCCATAGTTTTTTCTCTATGAAGGGCTTTGTTTTTATATTTATTTTTGTAACTTTTCAAGTCTTTCTTTATAAAATCTTCTGGTTCTATAATCAATAATATCTTTTAAATGAGTTATAAATTCAGGATTATTAATAAATTCACCTAACTCATCATTTAAACAAAAATATGATTCATCTCTATAAAAGAAATCTTCTGCAGAATTTAAAAATGCCTTTATTGGATTTTCTGCTATTCTTAGATAATCCTTCTCCTCAAAATCTTTATAGTTTTTAGTTGCTTTATGTCTCAAAAGATCCACTGAATTTGATGGTTTATCATAGAATTCCTTAAAGCTTTGAAAAATTGTTTCTTCATCTATTTTCAAATTAATATTACCATCATTATAGAATGCTAAGAGTAAAGGCATTTTATAAGTCTTAGTCATCGACGTTTTCTCTATATTATTTAAAAAAGCATATGCTTTAGTATTTAGTAACAATTTTTCTTCTTCTGAAAGCTCATTTATCTTATTTAAAAAACCTAAATAATCATTAAAGATATTTAATTCTCCTCTAGATCTTATTACATTATAAAGATCATCATCCATGTAAGTATACATTTGAAGCCTACTAGGTCTAGTTTTAAGATCTTCTTTTATTCTAAAAAAATCCTCCACTACTAGATCAAATATATTCTTTTGCTCTATCATCATCTTCTTAAATATATCAATTACCTGAAAATCGAAATCCACTATACATTCATCGGGATATTCTTCTTCTTTAGGTAATCTACCAAGTTTAGCTTTCCCTGCACTATCCTTTAAATTTCCACTTAGGAAGAATGGAATTAAGTTAGCTTTTTTATAATTACCTATGAAGTCTAATACATTCACATACTTCTTGTCCTTATATTTTCTTAACCCACGTCCTAGTTGTTGCAGAAAAACAGTTGGGGATTCTGTTGGTCTTAAAAGTAAGATCATATCAATTTGAGGAATATCTAAACCTTCATTAAACATATCCACAGAGAATATAATATTTAATTCCCCTGTTTTAAGTTTATCCACCGCTTTATGTCTATCCATAGAAAACTCATTTTGCTCACCACTCATTACAGCGCAGGCTTTAATTCCATTTTCATTAAAATATTTGCTCATATATATGGCATGGCGTCTACTACTGCAGAAACCTAAAGCTCTTTTACTATTATATTTTTCATAATGTTTTAGGATTAAATTTGAACGCTTATTAAGCATTAAGGCTTTTTCCAATTCTGTTTCATCATACCTACCATTTCTAAAAGATATCTTTGTATAATCGGTCTCATCAAAAACTCCATAGTATCTAAAAGGAACTAGCCATCCCTTGTCTATTGCTCCTTTTAATCTGACTTCATATACAATATTATAATCACAAAGAGCAAATACATCTTTGTTATCCAATCTCTCTGGAGTTGCAGTAAGTCCTAAAAGAAACTTTGGAGTGAAATATTCTAATATATTTGAGTAATTACCTGCTGCTGCATGGTGAAATTCATCTATTATAATATAATCAAAGACATCCTTTTTAAAATACTCATCGCATAGGTACTGTTTTTGACCCAGGGTTTGTACTGTAGCAAATAAAACCTCCTTATTACTATCCTTATTTTCACCATTAAAAAATCCAGTCTTAATATTAGGCCTAATGTTTTTAAAAGATATCTCTGCTTGATTTAATATTTCTTCTCTATGAGCTACAAATAGAATTCTATCAAAATCCATCGAATCAAAAGCAGCTAGATATGTTTTACCTATGCCCGTTGCAGCCACAACTAATCCTTTATCTAAACCATCTTCCCTGCATTTCCTCAGTTCATATAGTGCTTCAATTTGTGCACCTCTAGGTTCATATAGCGGAATTACTAGGCCATATTCATCTTTGTTATCTTCTACTTTTTCTAGAGTATTAAAGATTTTAGGCCTTTTCCATACCGATGAATAACGCCTAAGCTCTGCATCGTCAATAATTATAGAATGATTTAAAAATAAGTCTTCAAAAACATTCTTAAAGTGTGCAAAATCCTCTAAGTTATTATTCTTATTTATTCTATAATTCCATTCAATACCACTAGTTAATGCAGAATTGGACATATTAGAAGATCCTATAAAAACATCTCCATCTTCTTCATATTCAAATATGTATGACTTAGGGTGAAAGGATTTATTCTTAATATTATAAAACCTTAAATCCACCTTATCCCCTAGTGCTTCCTTTACTAAATATAAAGCTTGAGGTTGAGTGATATTAAGATAATTTCCTGTTAATATTCTTATACGTATACCACTTTGAGCCACCAGCTTTAAATCATTTATAAGCAATTTCACTCCTGATTCCATTAAAAATCCTACCGCCATATCTATAGTCTTTGCCTTTCTTAACGAGGCTGCTAATTTAGGTAATAAATAATCCTTATCCCCTGTAGAGCAGTTTGAATCATAATCTAGCGTGGCCTCTTTAAAATGGATGGAATCACTAGTTATTATATCTTTAGTAACAATATCAACTTTATCCTTCATACCTCACTAATGCCTCCCTTATATAACTAAGCAACAACTAATATTTTCAATCAAATATACACTATACCAAATCATTTACTAATATGGTACTATCTACATTTTATCATAGTAACTTGTTGATTTAAAGACACCCCTTTCTCACTAAGATGGAAAGAAACTTTTTAAATTTAATTAGATTTCATAGCATTTTTAACTTAAATTTAACGACATTTCAGAAGGAAAGTCGCCCACTTCTACAAGCAGGAGTTGCATATCCTAGCAAATAGGAAACTTCGGTGGAAGTATAAATCTCCTTCTGAAGTCGTTAATGCTTCAGCTCCGCAGGAGATGATTTAACTTCCTACACTTCAGTGATTTCAGTCAGTTATTAGCAATTAATATTATTTACTTAATTAAAATCTTATTAAATTCTTATAAGATTTTACACTATTCTAATCTAAATTTTAACAACAGTTTATTTAATCAAATTCTATATTAATAGAATTTGCAATCATGCGAATGTATGTTCGCATTTTGGCAATAATATTATTATAATATATATTATTTCAGGCAAAAATTTGATATACTTAGGAGGGTGAACATGAGTTTAAAAAAAGATTTAAATAACATTCATGATAAAAGCTATAAAGATTTATTTTCTACAAATGATGCTTTTCTATCCTTTGTTAATACCTTTATTCAAGGAGAATGGATAGATAAATTAGAAAAGGATAAATTAATACTCGTTGATAAATCTTATATTTTATCTGATTATGAAGAATTAGAATCTGATATAGTATACAATGCAACTATTGGAGAACAGAACATAATATTTTATGTTCTTCTAGAACTTCAATCAAGTGTAGATCACAGCATGCCTATACGATTATTAATGTATATGGTAAAACTATGGAGAGAGATATTAAGAAATAGTGAAAAAAAAGAAATTAAAAGAAAAAGCTACAGGCTTCCTGCAATTGTTCCGATAGTTCTTTATAATGGCACAAAAATAGGAAAACGAGTGAAACAGCTATGAGGCACTATTGGTTATGGGATTAAATAATTTTATAGATGCACGAATACTTACAAATAAATAAAAGATATTCAATTACTATTTAGAATGATATAATATAAAAATGAGGTGTTATTTATGGATGAGAATAAAATGTTTGACCTATTAGAAAAAATATATGTTGAGGTTCAAGAAACTAAAAAAGAGGTTAAAAGTCACACTGATAAATTTAATAATGTTGATAATAGACTTGATGGTCTTGAAAATGAAATTAAAAAATTAGGTGCAAGAATAGACGGAAAACTAATTCCTACAAGTGATGCTCTTTTGGACGGATATAAAGTTAATTCTGAACATATAACAATTATTGATGATAAGATTGACAGGCTTCAAATAGATGTTAATAGTATAAGTATGAAAGTGTCAAATAAATTTCTTTGACTATATCATTTGCCATAATCTTTAGTTAACTCTTTGCTTAAATTGCTAATTACTGATTTACCATACTCAGCTTTTGCACTTTGCAATATTTCTGTTTTATTAATTTCACCTATATTCCAATATAAAATTACCACCAAATTCTTAGCTTTTTCCAGCTCAAACTCATCATACTTACCATTTTTAAAAGATACCTCTGCTTGGTTTAATATTTCTTCTCTATGAGCTACAAATAGAATCCTATTAAAATCCAGCGAATCAAAAGCAGCAAGATAAGTTTTACCTATGCCCGTTGCAGCAACAGCTAATCCTTTATCTAAGCCATCTTCCCTACATTTCCTTAGTGTTAATATAGTGCTTCAATTTGCGCACCTCTAGGCTCATACAGCGGAATTACTAGGCCATATTCATCTTTGTTATCTTCTACCTTTTCAAAAGTATTAAAGATTTTAGGCCCTTTCCATACTGATGAATAACGCCTAAGCTCATCATCGTCAATAATTATTGAATGATTTAAAAATAAGTCTTCAAAAACATTCTTAAAGTGTGCAAAATCCTCTAAGTTCTTATTCTTATACATACACCACTTTGCGCCACCTGCTTTAAATCATTTATAAGTAATTTCACTCCTGATTCCATTAAAAATCCTACCGCCATATCTATAGTCTTTGCCTTTTTTAATGAGGCCGCTAATTTAGGTAATAAATAATCCTTATCCCCTGTAGAGCAATTTGAATCATAATCTAGCGTGGCCCCTTTAAATTGGATGGAATCACTAGTTATTATATCTTTAGTAACAATATCAACTTTATCCTTCATACTTCACTAATGCCCCTTGGTATAACTAAGCAACAACTAATATTTATAATGCTATACCAAATCATTTACTAATATGGCACTATCTACATTTTATCATAGTAACTTGTTGATTTAAAGACACCCCTTTCTCACTAAGATGGAATGAAATCTTTTAAATTTAATTAGATTTTATAGCATTTTTAACTTAAATTTAACTCCCTATACTTCAGTGATTTCAGTCAGTTATTAGCTATTAATATTATTTACTTAATTAAAATCTTATTAAGTTTTATAAAATTTTACAAGATTCTTATCTACATTTTAACAACAATATATTTAAACAAATTCTATACTAATAATAATTTTCATCATACGAATATATGTTCGCTTTTCGGCAATGATATTATTATAATATATATTATTTCATACAAAAATTTGATATACTTAGGAGGATGAACGTGAGTTTTAAAAAAGATTTAAATAATATTCATGACAAAAGTTATAAGGATTTATTTTCTACAAATGATGCTTTTTTATCCTTTGTTAAAACCTTTAATTTATTTTAAAACAAGTGAAACAACTATGATGAATAACGCCA
>NZ_JAHLDM010000041.1:0-32868 GCF_018861295.1 Clostridium estertheticum
TCTTCTTCTTTATAATCAATAGTTAACACCTTTTGTGCATGAATTGCTTTTGAAATAGCAATTTCAACGTCTTCGAACACTCCTAAATATAGACTATCTTTGTTCATAATTTTCCTCCTCTTATTACAAAATTTAATTAATATTAAAAACGTAATTCGTTTTATGATAAACATGTTAGGATGAATAAGATTTTTTTATATTTTGTAAATAGAATATTATCACTAATTTAACTAAAAAAACAATATAAATACAATAAATGTAACATAACATCGTTAAAACGTTAACAAACTTCATATATGCTAGATATTTTTATACCATAATCTGTAAAGGGAAATTATAGACTGATTTTTCTAAATTTTAACAATATTTTCCACTAAAAATTTTGCTCCACCTTCAAGGGCTAATTCTTCTAGAAAAAATCACAAAAACATTCTAAAAATATGCAACTATACGGTTAGGACAAGCGTTATATAAGTGTATAACGCAAAACATAAAAATGGACTTTAATCAATGGTGATTAAGGAATGTTACATTAAAAAACTAAACCTAAATTAATGGAGGCATAAATATATGAATAAGAAAATTACAAGTTCAGCTCTTGCGGCTTTAATGATAGCAGGGTCAACATCTTTCACTGCTTTTGCAGCAATGGACAACGGCACCGTTGTTATAGGAAACAAAGCTTTTGATTTAGCTTATGCTAATGACGCTCGCAACCTTTCTGAAATCGCTAATGCAGTAACCGAAGGTGGAACAGTATATGTTAAAGATTTTGACGGTGACTGGAGAGATAATGTTACAGGGTTAGTGATTGAGGCAAGTATTATACCAGCTGTAGTTTATAAGAATGCTACTGGAACAGTAAATTTTGATGCTGCAGATACAAGTTTACCAGCTATTAAAGAAACACCTTATCCAAAAACATTTACGAATATAACAAATGCAATCACAAATTCATCTAATGTTGTTTATTTAACAGCAGTTGATCAATATGGAGAAGCTTTTGATATAGTAACAGATTCTACATATAAAATAACAGCAACAGTGAATGGGATGCCTTTAAGCCAGAACGAAACAACATTAGATACTATTAATAATATGGCAAAAATAACAATAAACAAAAAAATAGCTGAAAATGATATTGTAGTTATAATGCTCCAAAAGTTTGATAGAACTGCAAGCTCCACTACTGCTAAAGTATTGTCTTCAATAAGTACTAAATATACAGTAGCAAAAGATTTAGCAGTAGCGCCACAATCAATAATAGCTGTAAGTGCATCAGCAAATACTGTTTCGATAGGAGATGCAGCAGTTACATTAAAAGCTGATGTTAGAGATCAATACAATAACCCAGCAGATTTATCAGTTAACAAATTAAGATGGATAGTTGATAAGGGTGGAGATTTACTAGATAGTACTTCGGAATTAAATAGTGGCAAATTAACACTAGATAAAACTGGGAATACAGTTAATTTTAAAGCTATAAAAGCAGGTACAATAACTATAACTGCTTATAATGTTTTAAATGGTAATAAGGCTACTTATACGGTTGAGGTTGGAGTAACTAAACTTACAACAATTAAATTAACTTCAGAAAATCCAGTGACTTCATTTAATAACCAAGACATTAAGTATAATAAAATAACTCAAAATGATGGTGCTGTTTTAACACCAGATATGGTTAAATTCAATATAAAAGCTAAAACTAGTGGCACACTTGCTAGTGACATAACACCTATAGCGTCACTTAGGGGTGGAAGTGGAACTGACAAAAACGATATAGTAATCAGTGCTAAAACTATAAAAGCTGGTACATATGAAGTTACTCCATATGTAGGAACGTCATTTGATGCAGAGTCTGCTGTAAAGGCTACAAAATTTGATGTTACAACCATGGTAAATGGAGTTGCAACAATTATTGATCCAATAATAATACCAACACTTAAAGTTAACACAAAACTTGCAGCAAACGTGGTTATAAGGAATATGCATAACGAAATTATAGATGTAAGCGGTGATAATGTTACTGCATCAGTTTACAAGTCTGGAGTATTATCAAACAATATTAATGTGGAAAAATTAGATAAAGATGGACAAGTAGCTACAACATCGCCAGTTAAATCATTAAGATTTAATGCAAGTGAGGCAGGAAGTTATACAGTAAGAATAAGTGTTAAGGATGCTGTTGCAACTTATGATTTGGCAGTGAACGCAGAAGTTACGACGCTTAATTCTATTGAACTTGGAAATAATATTGTAGATAATACTATAATAGCAGGTGCTACGGATCCTGTTTACAGAGTTATAAGTGTGAAAGACAATAAAGGTGATGAAATAACTCCTGACATTGCAGCTTGGACTATTTCAACTAAAAATGGAGCAAATGTTATTGATTCTAGTTTTGCAAGTATTGTTTATTACAAACATGATGCAAAAGGGGTTATTGTTAATTCTACAATAGCTAATTCAGAGGGGATAGCTGTGAAATTTGATCCAAGTTCAACTGCAGTTAAAAATTTGGCAACAGACACAACACTAGTCGTGAGCCTTGGAAATAAAGCAATTAATGAAACATCTGTAATTAAAGATACATTAAATGTAACTGTAAAAGCTAAGAGTGCCGTGAAAGCTATAACACTTGCAGATGCTAATGTCTCAGTGATTCCTGGAGCTACTGTAAAAAAAGAAATAGTTATACTTGATCAATATGGTAAAGTTATAACTGATCCTGCTATGGTTACAGTAGTAGATGGAGTAAAAGCTACTGCAGTAGTTTCTTATGATGAAACAGATAAAAAAATGTATATAACATATACTGGTAAGACAACGGGAACTGATACAATAGTTGTAAAATCTGTAGCTGATGCTAGTATTAAAGCAACTGCAAACTTGACTATTGGTGATAATACAAATATAAAATCAATAGCATTAGATGCATATAATTACAAAGTATATAATGCAGCTGATGATACTAAGGACCAAACAGTAGCATTAACTTATAAAGTAAATGCTGGAGAAATAGACGTTCCTGCAAGTGCAATTAGCGTAATTGCTGATTCTAAGTTAGTTACTGTAACTAAAAGTGGTTCAATAATATATGTTAAATCAAAAGTTAATGATGCTACAACGGGTATTGGTGATAAGGATGCGGTTATAACGATAAGTCTTCTTACACCTAACGGAAAAACATCTTCAATGGATTTAACATTCTCAGATGATGCATCTGTAGCTACTAAGTCAACAGTAAAGATTAAAGATAGTGTTGATGAAAACAAAGACTTAGAGGGGACACAACTTATAATCGGTAAAGACATAAATGGAAATGTTACTAAAGATACAGTAAAGCAGATTACTTTAGTAGGTAACGACCAATATGGAAATAAAGATGTAGATGTAACGACTGATACAACTTGGGCCTGCGCTAATGAGGAAATTGCTACAGTAGGTGTGAAGACTGGTGTTGTAACAGCAGTAAAACCTGGTAAAACAACGGTAACAGGTTTTTACAAAGGGATTTTGTATACTGTAGAAGTTGAAGTAGCTGCAGTAAACTAATCAATAATTCTTAGAGTCATTGACCTACAAAAATCAGAAATATGTTAAAAAATAAAAATGTATGAAAACAGGTAAATAATGTTTTCATACATTTTTTTTGAGAAGAAATAGTGCCACCCACGTGGCAAGTGGCATGTTCAAAAGATTGTGCGATAACTAAAGTGAATATTTGTAATTTATATGAGAATGTAGAATAACTTTTAGTTTTCATGATATAATAGTTAATAATACATATGAATTGGAGATCAAATTTAAGGAGAATAGTTATGGAAAATCTTATAAATAATACATTAACAATTTATCATGGTGGTGATGAATTTATTACAAATCCTGAAATTAGAATTGGTAAATATACAAAGGATTTTTATTGGGGATTTTATTGCACAATCTTGCCAGAACAAGCAGAACGATGGGCTTTACGTAATATACGTAAAAGTGTGGTTAGTGTATATAATTGTACTATTAGTGCACAGTTAAATGTTAAGCAGTTTGAAAAAATGAGTGATGAGTGGTTAGATTTTATAGTTATGTGTAGGAATGGTGGAAGTCATGGGTATGATTTAGTCGAGGGACCTATGGCAGATGATACTATATATAACTATGTACAGGATTTTGTTGAAGGGAAGATATCTAGAAATGCATTTTGGGAATTAGCAAGGTTTAGATATCCAACACATCAAATAAGTTTCCATACAGCAAGAGCTTTAGCATGTTTAACATATGAAAGGAGCTATAATTTAAGATGAAATCAAAAACAAGTAATAATCTATATTATGTATGTAGCTTAATGGAATTTATTGGACGTGAAACTAAAAATAAACGTTATGATATAGTAAACCTTTTAGGTGAAGAAACTATTAGACATATATTGGAATATGCTGATGTATTTCATTCTGAACAAATAGCAGCTGTAGCTGATAGATTTATACAAGAATACAAAATAGAAAAAGGATCATTTGATAATGTAGAAAATTGTAAATATAATGTGCCGGATTATTGGAGTATTGGTGCCGTATATCAAAGACTTATAGAAAGCGTATGTAAGGTAGATTTAGTTTTGACATTAATAGAGGTATATAACTCTTGGATAAGTGTGTATATAGATGATTATAATATTGCAGTCTATTATATGACACCACAATACATTAAAGTTTGTTACGAACAAGGAGAAATTTTAGAATAGTAGAAACCCAGGTAAGTATTTTTGAATTTGGGTAATTTTTCTTACTTTAAATATATAATAAATAAAGATGCAACCATTTTTGGTTGCATCTTTATTTTTATCTAATTAATTAATATTAATATTAATGTTAAGCTTTATACTGTTACATCTGAAGACATTTAGGCATATGTTATACAAAATTGGCACGACAAATGTCATGCATCTTTTACAAAAAATATATAAATTTTAATATAATGGACATATAATATAAACATTGTTAAATAGAAAACCAAAGAAAAAAATTAGGAGTGAGTATTAATGAGATTTATTAAAAATTTAAAAATTATCCAAAAATTATTGTCAGCCTTTATTATAGTATCATTGTTTATGTTTATGATTGGGTTTATTGGAATGAATAATTCGAAAAAAATGAATAAAGATATTACTAATATGTATAATTCGGACTTGATAGGTGTTAAGGATACAATTAACATTAAATCAAATTTATTAGAAATTAAAGCTGATCTATTGTTAATTGCTAATCCTAAAAACAAAAGTGATTTACAGAAAAACAAAGATGATATTGAAGGGTTACAAACTAAAGATGATGCACTTATTGAAGAATACACGAAAAGTATAACTACTGAGTTAGATAAAGAACAATTAACAAAACTTCAAAAATCACTTGTAGATTATCGTACAGCAAGAGACGGTGTAGTTAAACAAGTTGATCAAGGTAATTATGATAAAGCAAGTGCACTTTTCCCAGAAGTTACAAAGAGTAGAATTGAAGTGTGTACAGTTCTAGAAAAAATACTAAAATCAAATATGGATGATGCAAAAGTTGATTATGAATCCAGTCAAGTATCATTTAGTAAAACTTTAACTCAAACTATGGCACTAAGTGGTATAGGATTATTTGTTGCTATCGCACTAGGTTTAATTATTTCTATTGCTATTTCAAGGAGTCTAAAGAAGGTTTTAATAGTTGCCCAGGCTCTTGGTGAAAATGATTTATCAAAAACTGTTGATCTAAGTACTAATGATGAGGTTGGTATTTTAGCGAAATCTCTAAATAAAGCTATAACAAACTTAAGAATGTTAATCGGAGAAATATCAGGAAGTGCCACTGATATTAATGCTACCAGTGAAGAATTATCGGCTACAACGCAGGAAATATCAGCAAAAATGGAGATTGTCGATGAATCTGTAAGACAAGTATCATTAGGAGCGGAACAGTTAAGTGCCACAACAGAGGAAGTAAATGCAACTACAGAAAGTATCGCAGAAAATGTGGCTGATGTCACTAAAAGAACCCATAATGGAAATAAGATTGCAAGCGATATAGAAGTAAAGGCAAGACAAGTTAGAGAAACTGCTGAAGTTAACGCTAGTAATACAAATAAATTATATTTGGAAAAACAAGCAAATATACTAAAAGCAATTGAAGAAGGCGAGGTTGTTGGTGAGGTTAAGATAATGGCAGATGAAATAGGGAATATAGCAAGCCAGACAAATCTTCTTGCACTTAATGCAGCTATTGAAGCAGCAAGAGCAGGAGAACAAGGCAAGGGCTTTGCAGTAGTTGCAGATGAGGTTAAAAAATTAGCTGAAGCGTCATCAACTACAGTTCAAAGGATTCAAGCGATAACTTTAAAAGTGGAACAAGCATTCCATAATATCTCTAACAATGCTCAGGATGTGTTAAGCTTTATTGATAATAAAGTTACACCTGATTATGAAATGTTTGTAGATACAGGTAAGCAATACGGTGATGATGCCATAGTATTTAATGAGTTATCGACGAGTATTGGAGACTCAATGAATGTAGTAAATGAAACTGTATTAGGAATTAAAAAGGCGATTGAAACTGTATCAGCTACAGCTGAGGAATCAGTTGCAAGTTCTGAGGAAATACTCGCAAGTGTTGATGAGTCTGTTATGGCAATTGCGGAAATAACAAAGGCTTCTCAAGATCAAGCGATACTCGCAGAGAAATTAAACAATATGGTTCAAAAGTTTAAATTGTAGAATATTAATTAAAACCCCGTTTAATTCAAATATGAGTTAAATGGGGTTTTAAAATGTTTATTTCTTGATGAGTTGTTTTTTTAAGGTATCTACTTGATGCGCAAGCCATTTTATAATTTCTTTTTTATCTTTATCTATAGGCGAGATTTGTTCCCAAATCTCTTTGAAATATCCTTCAAAAGCATTAATGACCATGGGCTCTTGAATTACTATGGCGTGTTTTGAAGATTCAATATGAACGCTATGTTTTTCTTTGATAATAAAAGAAGAAACGCTATTTCCTTTGTTTTTATAAAGAGTTTCATTAACAAAAGAAAATTTATAGTTGTCATAGGTTTTTAATAAATTAAGTATATTTTGTATAAGTATAATTATATCTTGAATATCAAAATCAATTGTATTAACTACGTTAAAGGAGTAAAAAGAGAGTTCCTTGTTTTTAATTATATTTTGCATAGAGCTTAGGAGATATATATCTAAATATTCATGTTGTTTTATATTTAGCAAAAAAGAGTTTACTCTACGCTTGTGTAGTTCTAATATTTTTATTAGCTGATCATTAGTAAAGCTCAGTTTCTCTAATAATTTCTTCAAAAGTATATTGGGAATAAGTGATAAGCTAAGGTTATTTTTAAACAAAAATTGACTTCCTGCTGTATTATCACTTTCATCTAAGGAGTTATTGTATGCTATACTTTCATCTAAATCATAGTAGTCCATTAAGGATTTAGATAAAGGTAAAAGAATTATATTGAAATTTTTACATAAAATATCAATTCCCATTTGATTGTTGGTATAAAAAGCGCAATCTATTTCAGAATTTAGAGTTGTTGAAAAACAACTAAAAGCACCTTCACCAGGAATAATAACCACTTCTCTACCCTGAGAAGCTACATCATAAGTTTTATAGTAATAAAGGAAGAAACGACCTGTTTCTAACAAGGGAATAGTGAAAAGTATAAGATTCATTATTTCCTTTATATTTTGGTTTAATTTGAATAAAAACTTTACGGTCCAGCCATTTATCAACGCTTTTAAAATAGCCTCTTTCCATCCTTTAAAATCTTCCTGAATTTTTATTAGATCTAGATTGTTGTCAGAGGAGAGGTAGATTACGTTATTGTCTTTACATTTTTCTTTTCCAGCCCTTTCAATTAAAGCTAATATAGATGATAAAACATTTTTACGTCCAATAATAATATTATTGTTGTCTTTATCTGATAAATTTATTTTTTTATTAGTTCTTATTTTTTTACCTTCCAAAGAACAGCCTTGAGCTTCTAAAAGAGCCTTCATTATTTTATTTTTCATGGATATTGTTATGTAAGCATTCCCACAAATTATCTTAAAAACATCATTTATACGTTGTTCTTGAATAGAATTCAAAATATTTTTAGAAAGAAAGTTTGTTATGCTTTCTATATAATTTCCATGATATGAAGGAATTCTTTGCTCATGAAGCCAACGGCTTATTAGAGAACTGTCAACGTTAATTCCTTTAGCTAACCGATTATTACTCATATCTAATGAGGAAAGTAGTAGTTGAAGACATTCCCCAAACTTAACTTTTGTAATCATAAAATGCTCCTTTTGAAAAAAATGTCATGCTTATTTTATAAAAACTATGTAACATTAATATTACCATTAAATATAAAAAACGACAATTTTATTTTATTGTAAAATCATTTATAGAATGTTTGTTGACTGTACTATTTATATTTTGTACAATGGTAATTGGAAATTATAACAAAAGGAGGGATATAATATGACTAGAACTAAGGGATCTAAGAGGAACAAATTGATAGGGGTACTTATTATTTTAGTAGGTGTACTAGCAGTTTTTGCATACATGGTATTATATAGCGGTGGAATGACAATCAGAAAAACGACTACAACAGAGGTTATAGGAAAGCTTGCAAAGGTGCAGATAAAAGGTGGAGAATTTGAATTAACTCAAAAGAATATGGATGAGTTAAGCAATTTATATTTTGCAAAACCTATAACCAAAGGAAATATAACTCTTGATGGAGTTAATGTAGAAATCTTAAACGACGAGCTTTTAATAAATGCTCCTATAAAATACAAAAATCTTAACTTATTATTTTCATCAAAGGGAAAAGTAAGTGTTTTAAATGGAAAAGTTACATATGATGCCGAAAATTTTAAAATTGGAAAACTTAAATTACCTAAAAGGATTGTTTTATCTCAAATTGTAAAGCTTAATAATAAAAGCTTTTATGTTGAGGGTAATTTAATAAAAATTAATCCAAGTATGTTTCCTTTTAAAATAAGTAGTCTTAAAATTAAAGATAATAAAATACTAGCAGCGTCTCCCAAGCAGAGTATAAAAAAGTCCTTTGAAGAGATTACTAGAATGGGTGGGACAGAGATTGATAAGCAACTAGAAATATTGAAACAAAAAATACAAAGTGCTGCTGACCTTATGGGTGGAGAAGCAGAAAAAGCAAAATTAAAAGAAATTCAAGATATTATAGATAAGGCTAAGGGTAAATCAATAGATGAAAAGAAACAAATTATAAGTGATAGTCTTAATAAGATTGATGGAGCCATTAGTAAAATAACAGACAGTGATAAAAAGAAAGAATTAGAGAAAATTAGAGCTACGGCTGAAAATGCACAAAAGATCGCAGTGGAAAAACAAAAAATATCTCAGAAGCAGAATGCGGTTAAAAGTGCTTCATTAATAAAGGCACGGGATGATTTAAGTGGTGCATATTCTCAGGTAGGGACTTCAAAAGAAAAGCAAATGATATCAATAATGAAATCAACTATGAGTCAGATGGCATCAGATTCATCTTATAATTCTAGCTCAGATCAAGCCTCGGTTAGGTCTATTTACAGTACCCTTGATTCACAAAGTAAGAATAAATTTAAGTATGCACTGGCTAGCAATGTTGATTCGGACAATCTTTCTGTGTTAAGACAGATTTTTGGAATGTAAAAAAGGATAGTGAATTTCACTATCCTTTTTTATTATACTATTTAGATGAAATCATTAATATTACATCTTTATCTTTACCCATTTTTTGAACTATAATATTTGCTATATGTGTACCTTTTTTAGCAAATATAGTAGTGGATTTTGTGGCTCCAGTAATAGTCCAACCATCTTTTTTTAAGATAGCTTGATAATCATTAAATACCTTTACATCTGTTGTATTTTTTAAAGTATATTTAGAAGTAGCAAGTGTTTTTTTTGTTTTAGCAGTGTATTTAGCTGATTTTACTCCATTATATGTTGGGAGATATGCTAAATCCTTAGTATATGTTATTTTAGCAGGAGTAGTAGTAGCAGCTTTACTAGTCTTACTTGCATCTGTAGTGGTTTTACTACCGCATGCAACGAAAGATAGAGATATAACTAACACCATTGTAATGTAGAGAAACTTTTTCATGAAAAATCACCTCCTTAAAAAATTAGCCTCAATGTACATTTTAAAGCAATTAATAGTAATGTCAAGTATCTACATTGCGAAAATAATATTATATAAATATGGTAATTTATTAAATCAATAGTAGTAAAAAAAATGTCAATATTTCAAATTTTTTTGTTTTGAAAAGAGGAATTTGTACTTTTTTGTCGAACTTATATATTAGTATAGTTTGTTACTAATATATAAAGGGGATTACAAAAAAATGGTAAATAAAAAAATTAACATAGTAATTGCAGATGATAACAAAGAATTTTGTAATGTTCTTAATGAATATCTATCGAATGAGGATGATATTAATGTTATTGGTATTGCAGGAGATGGAATAGAGGCAATAGAGCTTATTTACGAAAAAAAACCTGATTTATTAGTACTTGACATAATTATGCCTAACCTTGACGGACTTGACGTTTTAGAGAGATTAAGTAGAATGAATAAAAATTTAAAGCCTTATATAATAGTTTTGTCAGCAGTTGGAAATGATAAAATAACTAAAAGAGCCATAACTCTCGGGGCAGATTATTATGTTGTAAAACCTTTTGATATGGAAGTATTTGCTCAAAGAATAAGACAGATGTTAAATAACACTATTAATAGTGTTAGTGCAGTACGAACATCTACTTATGCTGATAATACTCAGAGTGGAGCTTATGAAAATGAATCTACAAATGCTGATATGATGAATGAAATAACTAAGATTATCCATAAGATTGGAATACCTACTAATTTAAAAGGGTATATGTACATAAGAGAAGCAATATTTATGGTTATTAGTGATACTGGACTTTTATCATTAGTAACAAAAAAATTGTATCCATCAATAGGCAAGAAATTTAGTACTACAGCGAGTAGGGTGGAAAGATCAATGAGACATGCGTTAGACATTGCATGGAGCGGGCTTAAAGAAGAGAATATTAATGAAATTTTTGGTTATACAACCTGTAATAAAAAAGGTAAGCCTAGTAATTCAGAATTTATAGCGATGGTTGCTGATAAGGTAAGAATGCATAATAGGGTTAGCTAAAACTAGTTATGCGAACGGTTAAGGCGATATTACACGCCGATAAACATATTAAAAATCCTAGTGGAATTAGCTTAAAATTATTTTATGAATCTATAAATATTTATTTTAGAATACAATAGACTTTTTTATTTATTGGGTGTGCTAACCAAGAATAGGGAGGTCTATTATTATGGAAAAAATTAATATACAAATTGATGAATTTATAAATTATAGACCAGCTAATTAAAGATGGCTCACATGTATTATAAATTAGTAGGTGTAGGATTTAGAACAATGGAATTAATAGAAGGAAAGATACAAGTCCCTGAAGAGTATAGAGCAGGTGTACAAGCATTATTAGATATAGATAAATTAAAAATTATTTAGTCTAAAGGACTGTCGTTCAATAAAATTCACTATAAGGAATAATGAGTAATTAAAGGTATAAAAATATATTTTTAATTAAAAGAGGATATTATGTATAAATATAGAATTATAGTAAGTATAGCTAAAATGATTTTTAGATGGCCATCTAATACAGAGGAGAAATATTCTATGTTAAAAAAATTTGCTAAAAAAATCTCCATGGTTTTACTAAGCTCAAGTCTATTAATATGTACTTCTATGCCTGCATTTGCAAGTACACAGGTACGTGATTCTAAAGCTGCTGTGTCAGGAACTGTATTAACTGATGGAGTGTCTTTAACTCAAAATATAACGGCTGGAACTTCAAAAACATTTACACTAACAGTTAATGATTATGAGTTAAGAAACATAGTTGTAAATGGAGTTTCACAAGCAACTGGAGCTGTACCAGTAAAGACATCAATAGAACCAGTTACTACACTGAAAGGTTATATTGCATATGACTCCGGTGATTTTAGAGCAATAAATCAAATTGGATGGCATTTCATTCCTGGGTCTACATATAATGTAACAGTTACAGCGCAAAGTACAGCTGATGTAACTGTAAGCATGCATAAATCGTCAGGCTCTTTTAATTCCGTATATGATAATAGTAATACTATTAGTGAAAAAAATATGCTATTAGGTGGACAAATTGAACAATATGGTTTTGCATTTAAACAAGCGGGTAGATACTTAATTACGCTTAGTACTGGTGGTAAATTAAATGCAACTTATGTTAATAATATAACTCCTTCTGAGTCATCTTCAAACATAAATTTGGCTAACACCGAATGGAGTAAGTATGTTACTGTCACTACTGCTGATATGGCACAGAACACTTGTGCTCTAGTATTACAAGGTACCGACCCTGTCGGTAATGGTAGTACTTATAATGTTACAGTGACAAAAGTAAATTAATCAACTATAAAATTAAATAATACAATTTATGAGGCCCTTAACGGGCCCTTTTTTAATACCCAAAAGCAGGATAGCATTCTACAAAATAATGTAAAAACCTTTAAAAAATATACCGAATAGATATAAAAGCACAATTAGGCACTCTTAAATAGGGTGTTTTTTTAATGCAAAAAAATAAAGTAAAGGGGAAGTGATGGTATGGAAGGCGAGTGTAAAATATACATAAATCAACAGAGAATTGACTATCTAGAAAAAGGTTATGAGGAATTGAAAGAGGGTAGCAAAGTAACTAATAACTCAGAGAATAGAATTCATTTTGAACAAAGCTTTGATTCTTTAAAAAGTATTGCAGTAAATCTTACTAAAGTTACAGAAAGGTTAGATACAAATAGTAAAGAAACAGTAAAGACAGGGTATGCAGTAGAAACTTTAAAATTAACTACCGACGAATTGACAATAAATGCAAAAGAAGCAAATACACAGATTGGATTAATTCAAGAAGCAGCATTAAAAAGTTATAATGCACTTAAAAATACAGATTATGGTTGTATTAGCAGTACATTTTCTACCAATTGTACTTTTATTATTATAATAAAGAAAGAGAGGTAATTATTAATGGCAATAATCAGTTATGGTTTAGGGCATAAAGCAGGGGACTATGTTGGAACGAGTGGTTATTTAAATGAACAAAAAGTAATTAGGGAATATGAACCAGTGTGCATTGCAGAATTAGAACATCATGGGCACACTTTAATTAATTGCACTCCAAGTAACATTATAACTATACATATGAAGTAGATGTTGAAGCTAATATAATTCTAATTAAGGAGTTATAAAGAAGATGTTTGGAATGAGTTTATTCCAAACATCTTCTTTTTTTTGCTGTAATGGAGATTTTAAAGGTAATTACAAAAATATTTAAAAAATATGCAACTATACTGTTAGGACAAGCGTTATATAAGTGTAAACAAGTATAAAAATAAAGCATAAAAATTATAAAATAATATCAAAAGATAAATGTAAATAAACGGAGGCATAAATATATGAATAAGAAAATTACAAGTTCAACACTTGCTGCGTTAATAATAGCTGGATCAACATCTTTCACCGCTTTTGCAGCAATGGACAATGGAACAGTTGTAATAGGAAATAAAGCTTTTGATTTAGCGTATGCTAATGACTTAATTAATACTTCTGAAATCACGAGTGCAATAATCGCAGGTGGAGCAATTTATGTTAAAGATTTTGATGGAAAATGGATAGATAATCTTACAGGAGAAACTACTTCGGCGGGACTAATACCGGCTGTAGTTTATAAAAATACTGAACGAGAAACTAAATTTGATGCTGCGGATACAAGTGTAACAGCTGTTAAAGAAACATCATATCCAAAAACATTTACAAGTATCACAAATGCAATTACTAATATATCGAAGGTTATCTATCTAACAGCATTAGACCAGTATGGTGAAGCGTATGATATAAAAACAGATTCTTCATATAAGGTGACAGCAACGATAAATGGAATGCCTTTAAGTGATACGCAGGTGAAATTAACAACAGATAATAATATGGCAAAAATAACATTAGACAAAGATTTAGTTGAAAATGATGTTGTAGTAATAAAACTTGATAAATTTGATAAAGATGTAACTACTTCAAGCGCAAAATTAATATCGGAAGTAAGCACTAATTTTGTGGTAGAAAAAGATGTAGCAATAACGCCTAAATCAATTCTAGGGGTAGCTTCATCAATGGGTAGTGTGTCAATTGAGGATGCAGCGGTAACTTTGAGTGCTGATGTACGTGACCAATATAATAATCCAACAGATTTAACAGCTAATAAATTAAGATGGGTAGTTGAGCAGGGTGGAGATTTACTTGATACTAATTCTGAACTTAATAGTGGTAAAACTACATTAGATAAAAATTCAAATACAACTACATTTAAAGCTATAAAACCGGGGTTCATAATTATAAGTGCTTATAATATTATTAATGGTGCAAAAGCTACATATTCAGTCCAGGTATCTGAGGCTAAACTCTCGCAACTTAATTTAACCTCTGAAAGACCTGTTACCGAATTTAATAATGAAGATATTATTTATAATAAAATAACACAAAATGATGGTGCTATATTAACAACTGATATGATTAAATTTAATATAAATCCTAAAACAAGTGGTACAGTTGCTAGTGATGTAACAGTTACGGCGAGTCTTCGCGGAGGCAGTGATGCTAATAAAAATGATATAATAATAAGTGCTAAATCGACAAAAGAGGGAACATATGAAGTTACTCCATATGTAGGAACGACATTTGACGCAGAAGGCACTATAAAGGCAACAAAATTTGATGTGACAACTACAGTAAATGGAATTGCAACAACTATTGATTCTATAACATTACCAAAACTTAAAGTTAATACGAAGACAGTAACAAATTTACTTATAAGAAATGCTCATAATGAGGTTATACAGGAAAATGGTAATAATGTTACGGCTTTAGTTTATAGAAATGGAGTATTAGATAATAACTTAATAGTTGAAAAGCTCGATATAGATGGAAAACCATCAACTACGAGACCAGTTAAATCATTAAGATTTAATGCAAAAGAAGCTGGAAATTACATAGTAAGGCTAAGCGTTAATGGTACAGTTGCAATGAAGGATGTAGTAGCTATTTCAGAAGTCACATCACTTGAGTCTATTGAACTTGGAAATAATATAACAGACAATAGTATAATAGCGAATGAGATGACTCCTGTTTATAGGGTTATAGGTGTAGTTGACAACAAGGGTGATGAAATAATTCCAGGTACTTCGGGATGGACTATTGAGGCTAAAAATAAAGAAGGCACTAATTTTGATAGCTTTGCAAGTATTGTTTATTATAAACATGATGCAAGAGGAGTTATTATAGATGCTACAACAGAAGATGCAGAGGGGATAGCTGTAAAATTCGCTCCAAATGCTACATCAGTTAATAGTTTACAATCAGACACAACACTCGTAGTAAAAGTTGGAAACAAAACAATAAGTTCTACGGACGTTATTAAAGACACACTAGACGTAACTGTAAGGGCAAAGAGTAAAGTGAAATCTATAACACTTGCAGATAATAAAATTTCAACAATTTCAGGAGCTAGTGTTAAAAAAGAAATAGTTATACTTGACCAATATGGAAAAGCTATCACTGATCCTACTATGGTAAAAGTATTATATGGATCAAAAACTACTGCAACAGTTTCTTATGATGATAGAGCCAAAAAAATGTATATAACATATTTTGGCGAAGCAACAGGAATTGATACAATAGTTGTGAAATCATTAACTGAGCCTGCTATAACAGCAACTGCAAATATAAGCATTGGCGATAATACAAATATAAATACAATAGTATTTAATGAAAATAAATACAAAGTATATAATGATGCTAATAATGATGTTTTGGATGGATCAGTAGCATTAACTTATAAAGTAAATGATGGAGATATTGATGTGCCGACCAATGCTCTTCACGTAATTTCTGATTCTAAATTAGTTACTGTAACTACAGATGGATCAGTAATAAATGTTAAGGCAAAGGCGGGTGTAAATACCGCTACAACGGGTATTGGTAGTGATACAATTATAACAATAAGTGTTCTTACAGCTAATGGGAAAACAGATTCGATAAATCTAACATTCTCTGATGACGCATCTATAGTTACTCCTTCAACAGTAGCAATTAAAGATACTGTTGATGAAAACAAAGATTTAGCAGGAACACAATTAATAATTGGTAGAGACGAATATGGAAATGTTGTTAATGAAACGACAGGGCGGATTACATTACTCGGTGTAGATCAATATGGAAATAAAGATATAGATGTAACAACTGATACAACTTGGACATCTAGCAATTCTGCGATAGCTAAAGTAGATGCAAATATTGGACTTGTAACAGCGGTAAAACCCGGAAAAACAACGATAACAGGCTTTTACAAAGGGAATCTATATACTATAGAAGTTGAAATACCGGAAGTAAAATAAAAAAAGCACCTCTTAAAATGCATGAACCAGATAAATAATATTTATCTGGTTCATGCATTTTTTGTTGTGATATTCGCAATAGGTTATTCACCTGTTAGACCACTTTTATGAAACTGCTTTACAAAACCAGCAGTTTTTTTATTTATTTTTTCTTTTAAGAAAAGTCCAAGAAGTAAAAAAATAATAAAATATATAGCTAATATTAACATATTCTTAACTAACACATCGGGTATAATCCCTGCCGTTGCTTCCCTCATTCCTCCTATGGCATAAGTAAATGGCATCATAGGGTTTATATATTGAAAGAAATCACCCAATAATTCTATTGGAAATGTTCCTCCGGATCCGGAAACTTGTAGTACCAGTGCTATCATAGTGAGAGCCTTACCTCCATTACCTAAAACAGATACGAATGTATAGATAATGGTAGTGAACACAATACTAACATATACTCCAAAGAGTGTAAGTATTATAGGGGAAACGGCATAAGTTTTTAGAATAAATAGATTACCTGCTATAGTTATTAAAGTTTGAAGAATTCCAATACTTACAAATGTAAAATATCTTCCCAAAAATTTTTCTTTTGTAGTTAAAAGTGTGCCATCCTTAAAATCTTTAATATGAACTGACAATATTGAAACTAATATAAATGCACCTACCCAAATAGCAAGTATAGTGTAAAATGGAGTCATAGCTGAACCATAATTAGGAATTGGATAGACTCTATTTTGTACGAGTTCTATTGGGTTTGCTAAGAAGTCACTTTCCTTTTTACCATCTCTTTTTAATATTTTTATAAGTTCATTAATTTTTTCATCATCAGTAAGTTTTTTTAACTTTTGTGCATTTGAATGTATATCCTTTTGAAGGTTTGGGAACTTATCCTTTATTTCCTTTAAACTATCTATGCCTGCGTCAAACTGAGTATTGGTTTGATCAAGCATGCTAGTAATGAGAGGCATATTGCCTTGCATATTTTGTAACATACTCGTTGCACCATTTGATAAACCACTTGCATTGTTCATCGCATCATCAATTACGTCGCTGGTTTCCCTGTCGAAAAGATTCATTGTGTTATTGATTAATCCTGAAGCTTTATTAGCGCCTTGCACCGCAGCGGTTATATCACTAGTTAGGACTGTATTACCATGATCTACGGTATCAATCATAGAATTAACATCAGCCTTCTGCTTTGTCATCTCATTTTTAACACTTGTGAGACGATTAATGAAATTTCCAATAACACTACTGTTTAGGGAATTATTTATTGATTTATTTAGAGCGAGTACGTTATCAATTTTCTGTATACCATCTGTATACTTATCACGAGCTTTAATTAAAGCACTATTATTTGATGATTTTGAGTCTTGAAAGTCAGTTAATAAGGATTCAGCATCATCTGCTTTGTTTTTTATAAGAGCAAGGTCTGCTTTTACAATCGGAGATACTGTTTGTAGTGAATTTTTCCCTTTTTGCGCATATGTATTGCCTGTTTTAGTAAGATCTAGAGTATTGTCTATGGCACCAGATATAGTAGGGATATCGCCCCTAACATTTTTCATAAGTTTTTGAAACATTAAAGCTTCCGTGTAAACATTATCTATGGAACTTCCGATTTTAGGCATATTATCATCTGCACTAATAACCATATCGATAAGACTTTCAAGTTTTGGTTTGTCTTTTGCAAGATCGACTCCAACTTGGTTAAGATAAGTAAATAGTGTTTCACTAGCTGTTTCGATAAAAGTTTGTGTTATTTGTTCTTGCAGGGAAGTTGCGCCACTGCCTGTGATTTTCGGAGCTACAGCATTCTCTTTTTCATTTACAGTATAAATTAATTTTGCTTTGATTGGATCAGTATAAGATGTAATAGAAAGGAAATCCTTTGAAAAGTCCTTAGGAATAACAAAACTGGCATAATATTTACCATATTTTACACCCTCCTTAGCCTCACTCTCATTTACAAAGGTCCAACCAATAGATTCATTAGTTTTCAATTTTTTTACCAAATCATTTCCAATGTTAACTTTAGTATCCTTTAGTTTTGATCCAGTATCTAAATTAACAACAGCAACTAAAAGCCCTTTAGTCTTTGAATATGGGTCCCAACCTGCTTGAATATTAAACCATGCATAAAGTGCTGGTAAGCAAGATATCCCAACTATTATAATTAGTGTTACATAACTGCAGAGTATACTTTTTATATCTCTCCTATAAATTTTTAAAACATTTTTTATATTTATTCTAGGACCTTTAAAAATTTTCTTCATAAACAGCCACAACCTTACATATATATTTTACTATTACTCAGCTGAAGCATTTACTCAGCTAAACCACTTTTATTAAATTCTTTTATAAATATCGAATTTATTTTATTCATTCTTTCTTGTAATATAAATGCAAGAATGAAACAGACAACTAAATATTTGGATAGTGTTAATACATGACTAATTAACACTGAGGGTATAATTCCTGCTACTGTTTCCCTCATTCCCCCTATAGCATAAGTAAATGGAAGCATAGGGTGTATAAATTGAAAGAAACTACCCAATAATTCTACTGGAAACGTTCCTCCTGAGGCAGAAATTTGTAGTACCATCACTACAACAATCAAAGCTTTACCTATATTTCCCAAAACACATACAAATGAATAGATAATCGTAAGAAATACTATGCTTACATAAATACCGAATAGTATAAGTATAATAGGCGATACAACATAGGTTTTTAGTAAAAGGAGGTTACCGACTATTGTTACTAAAGTTTGCATAATTGCAATAGTTAAGAAGGTAAAATATCTTCCCAAAAATTTTTCTCTTGTACTTAAAATTGTGCCATCTTCAAATTTTTTAACCTCAACTGATAATAAGGAGTGCATTAGAAGCGCACCTACCCAAATAGCAAGCGTAGTATAAAATGGCGACATAGCTGAACCATAATTAGGTATTGGATATATGCTGTTTTGTTTTATTGCTATGGGGTTTGATAAGAAGTCACTTTCCTTTGCACCATCTTTTTTTAACATATTTATAATTTCATTAAGTTTTTTATCATCAGTAAGACCTCTTAATTTTTCTGTGTTTGTATGTAGATATTGTGATGCTTTCGGAAAATTATTCCTTACTGTATTTAAACTTTTTATGCTTGAGTTTATTTGACTATTGGTTTGCCCAAGTGTGCTATTAATTAGGGGCATTTCGTTTTGTATATTCTGTAGCATATTAACTGCATTAGTTGATAATTCTTTTGTGTTTTTCATAGCATTATCAATCTTTGGATCAATTGTAGTTTTAAAATCATCCATTATATTAGTTATTGAATTAGAAGACTTATTGGCAGCTTTCTTTGCAGTATTTATATCACTAGTTACGACCTGATTACCACGGTCGACGGTGTTAACCATAGCATTGATATTGGCTTGCTGGGTTGTCATTTCATCTCGAGCATCTGAAAGGTTAGAAATTAAAGTACCAATAGCTGTACTGTTTAAAAAATTATTAAGTGACCTATTTAGACTTGATACATTATCTATAGTCTGTACTGCGTCACCATATTTGTCTCGGGTCTTAACTAAAACCTCTTTAATAACAGCGTTATTTGATGGGCTTAAGTCATTAAGTTCATTTAAAGAAGATGCAGCAGTATCTGATATACCCTTTATTGTGGAAAGATCTTTCTGAATAATTGGAGAGACAGCTTTCAGTGAATCTTTTGACTTTTCTATGTATCCATTGCTTGTCTTAGTAATGGTCAAAGCATCTCCAATTCCATCAGTCATAATAGGAAGATTCTTCTTAACATTAAGCATATATTTTTGAAGTAGTATAGATTGTCCATAAACATTATCCATGGATTTTTTGATTTTAGGCATCTTATCATCCAGGTTAATCATCATATCAGCAAGACTTTTAAGTTGTGGTTTATTATTTTCTAGCTCAACTCCAATTTGAGTGAGGAAAGAAAGAATTGTTCCACTAGATGTTTCAATGAAGTTTTTGGTGATTTCTGACTGCAGAGCAGTTGCACCTTTCTTCGTGAGTTTTGGAGCTATAGCATTTCTTTTTTCATTAACAGTATAAATTAGTTTTGCCTTTGTTGGAGTGTCACTAGTAGCAACAGAAAGAAGATCCTTTGAAAAATCTTTTGGCATAGTTAAGCTGGCATAGTATTTACCATATTTAATACCTTGTTTAGCCTGACTCTCACTTACAAAAGTCCAACCAATAGATTGATTGGTTTTTAAACTTTTTACAACATTATTGCCAATATTAACTTTAACATTTCTTAATTCAGAGCCTTTATCAAGATTAACAATTGCAACCGAAATTCCTTTAGTATTTAAATATGGATCCCAACCCGCCCTAATATTAAACCAGGCATAAAGTGGGGGTACTAAAATTAGTCCTATCATCATGATTAATGTCGCACGGTTTGTTAAGATATTTTTAATATCTCTCCTATAAATTCTAGAAACATTTTTATTATTTATTTTATAACCTTTCAAAATATTTTTCATATGCACTGCACAATATATAAATACCTTTTTTATATGGGTCTTATGATATATAAAAACCCTTTTTATATATATCCTAGAGCTATTCGAAGCACTTTTTATATATGTTTTACAACTTCTCAAAATATTCTTCATAAATATTCACAACCTTATATATTTTTTTTAGCAACCTCTTATTATACCATGAAAATAGTCTTATTAAAATATTTTATCATTAATATATACTATCACTTTTAGATTTATATGTATATACATAGAAAGTGAAAGAAAACCTATTTAAATGTACGAAAACAGACAAAAAATGTTTGCTTTCGTACATTTTTATATTGTATAATTATCAGTATTAGTAAGAAGTGTTAATTGATGAATATATTTGATTAATTGATAGATTAATGTTGTGAGTAGATTACACAAGATAAAGCAAGTATTTGTAAATAGAATAATTAATGATTGCTAAGCAATGGATGAAATTCAAATGAGGAATATATTTGATCCTTATAATACTACGAAACCAAACGGTACAAGCCTTGATTTATAGAATGCAAAAATACAATATAAATTAATGATATTTTATAGCTCTAATAAACATGAATGGAAGGTGAAAGTAGTGAAAAATTTACTTGGAAATTTAAAAAAGTTCAAGTTTAATCAAATATTTCCGAAAATTAAAGAGTGAATCCTAAATTTATCAAAAAACAGTGCCAATAGTGGATATAAATATGCTGTTCTTATTGATTATAACTAAAGAAATCTAAAACAAATGATGGAGGTAAAATAGTATGAATAAAAAAATTATAAGGTCACTCCTTGCAACAATAATTATAGCGGGATCAACATATATTACGTCTTTTGGTGCTATGGCAAGTGGCACCGTTGTAATAGGAAATAAGGCTATAAGTTTAGATTATGCTAATGATGTAGCGAATTTTACTGAAATTAATAATGACATAGTTTCCGGTGGATTAATTTATGTTAAAAATTTCGAGGGAAATTGGATAGATAATGTTACAGGAAAAACTGTAAGCGCAAGTATTATACCCGCTGTAGTTTATAAGGGTAATAATAAAGCAATTAATTATGGTGCACAGGATAAAAGTCTAGATGATACTACGCAAGTAGCTGTAACTGGTGAATTAACTGCTAAGCAAATTATAAATAAATATGGGAATGCAGTTGTTTATGTAGATGTAAGTGATAAAAATCACAATTCTATTGCTAGTGGTAGTGGATTTATAGTAAAGTCTACTGGCGTTATTGTTACTAATTTTCATGTTATTAAAGGATCATCATATGCAAGCGTTACACTTCAAAATGGTACAAAATATGATGTTAAAAGTGTTTTGAATTATAATGAAAAACAAGATATAGCGGTACTTCAATTATCAAATGCTACTAATCTAAGCACCGCTACTTTAGGGGGGAGTGATAATGTAGAAGTAGGCGATAATGTAGCTGCAATTGGAAGCCCACAGGGTTATACTAATTCTTTAAGTACAGGGATTGTAAGTGGAATTAATAGAAAAAATGAAAGAGGAAACGATATTCAAACTACGGCAAGTATCACTTATGGATCAAGTGGTGGACCATTATTTGATATGTTAGGGAATGTAATAGGAATAACTTATTCAGGATTCGATTCAGCAGGAAATATAGGATTTGTAATACCTATTAATGAAGTTAAACCATTTTTAGCGACTAGTAATGAAAAAACACTTTCACAAATTAATAGTATAACAAGTAACACAACCAATTTCCTTCCATTATTGGCTGATGTACCACAACCTACAGGACTTAAATATGATAATTATGTAGTTAGCAGTGATAAGGATTACGTTGAATATTTTTATGCTATAAGTAATTCTGAATACACAGATTACGCTAAAGTATTAAATTCTTATGGGTGGAAAGTGTATAAAACAGGTTATGATGATGACAATAATCCTATTTCATATTTTATCAAAGGAGATAATACTATAGGTATAGGATGGATTGGAGCAAATAGAACAATACTGGGAGCTATTCATTAATCATCTCCTGGGTCGCTGCAATATTGTTACTAAACTACAAAAAAATAAGCCTTTTAAAGAAGGGTTTCCTTCTTTAAAAGGCTTATTTTGAATTTAAGGTTAGTGTTCATCTACAACGGGAATGATTCCATATACAATCTTACAGCTTTTTTATAATCATAAATATTGAAAAAATAAGATGTTACAATAATAAATTCATTAAGGTTAACATGCTGAATATGCATAGTTAATACTAATATTATGCTTGTAATTGCACAAAGTGTACAGGGAAGGAAAAATAAACTTCTAAGTCTATATATAATCAATAAATCAAATTCTTCTTTTGTTATACCAATCATATATAATTGTTTAAAATACTTATTAATATTAACTAACTCCATTTGAAATTTAAAATAAGTTATACTAGAGGATATAGTGAAAAACAATAAATTTGTTAAAAATGTTATAAGTCTTAATACTTTTAGTTCATTAATAGACATTACGGAATGGTTAATAGATATTGCGTATTCACAAATCAAATTAAAATTTATAAACAAAAAACTAACACAGGCCAATATAAATATGAATACCTTATCTTTTTCAATATTTGTGGCAGATTGTTTTATCAATAAAAAAATATTTTTGTGAAAATGATGTCCTTTATTTATTGCTAAAGGTATAAGTTTATTACCGTAGAAAACTAATCCATAAATCATCAATAAACAATCTATCCAAGTATAAAGGTAAAAACTATTACTTCCGATTCGTGTTTGGTATATCATACAACAAACATCTGTTATAATAAAAAACAGGTATATAATCAGTTTGATTTTTTTACTAATTATATTTTTTGGCTTAATTACTATGAAATTATTAACAGTATGCATATCTTTTAATAGGTATGTAGTCCTTAAAGTTATAATAACGTAGATAATTATAAAAAACTCAAAAGTAGACATATAGTTTACTGAACTTAGGGAAATTCCTAAATTTGGAAAGTTTAAGTAATTAATTACTAAAAGAAAAAAGAACTTTGAGAATATTGTTCCTAAAAGGATTCCGATAGACATGCATACAAACATTAAAATTAGATTTTCAAATAATAAACATAATGCTAGTTCACTTTTGGTAGTTCCAATAAGTAACATTATTTTGAACTCTGTGCTTCTTAATTTTATATAAGAACTGTATGAGTAGATAGTAAAAAAGCTTAATAATATTATAATATTGCCCAGGGAGGCAGTGAATATAAGACTACCAAATACAAGTGGTAGTGAAATTAGTACAGTTCCATTATTATAAATTAAAGTTGTATATAAAAAGAGTAGCGTACTAGAAATTATGCAAGTAATTAAAAAAGTTATCTGCTTTCGCATATTTCTTCTTAAGGAGTTTTTAGCCATGATATAATAATTCATTAGTCATCGCCACCCATAATAACAAGACAATCTAATATCTTGTTATTAAATCTCTTATCCGCCTCCTTTTTATAGATATCTGCAAAAATATTCCCATCTTTTATAAAAATTACTCTTGAACAGAAACTTGCTGTAAGAGAATCGTGAGTGGCAAGCAAAAGAGTTACTTTTCTTTCACTATTTATAAGTTTCATATAATTCATAAATTTTTTTGCTGCTTTTGAGTCCAAATTTCCAGTGGGCTCGTCTGCAAATATTATTTTTGGATTGGTAGCTAAGGCTCTGCATGAAGCAGCTCTCTGCTTTTGACCCTGTGAAACATTTCGAGGATACTTGTCTTTAATATCATATATATTCATAAGGTTAAAAAGATCATCCACCTCTTTATCAATACTTATTTGTTTTTTTCCTTGCATTAAAAGAGGAAGTACTGCATTTTCTTTTAAGGTAAGATCTTCTAAAAGATTAAAGTCTTGAAATATCATTCCTAATTTTTCTCTTCTGAAGATAGCTCTTTTATTATCATTTAAATTTGTTACATTAACTCCCATTATCTCAACTTCCCCAGTGGTAGGCTTATCTATTCCGCTAAATATATTTAATAAAGTTGTTTTTCCGCTGCCAGAGGAGCCCATTATCGCAGCAAATTCACCTTCATGTATTTCTATATCTAGTCCATTAAGCACATTATGTGAGTTATCGTCAAATTCACTATTAAAGGTTTTAACTATATTAATACCCTTTAAAATCTCCATTTAATCACCTCTTTAATAATCAATTAAATATGTTATTGTAACTGTGGTTCCAAGATTTTTTTCTGATTGTATTTGAATTTTATGCTTTAAATTTTTTGCGAGAAGTGAACTTATGTACAGACCTATACCCGAAGCATCTCTATATTTCCTTCCATTTTCCCCTGTAAAAAACGGTTCGAAAACCCTATTAATATCACTTTGGGGAATTCCTACACCTTCATCTACAATTTTAAGATTTACGCATTTATCCGTTTTTTCTATTATAAATTTTATATTCTTATTTTCGCCTTTTATTGCAGAGTATTTAACGGCATTATTTATTATTTGTTCTATCATAAACTTATTCCATTTTTTATCAGTGAAGACCTTAATGTTACCCTCTTTATGCTCAATTTGAGGAAATACTTTATTATATATAAATAAGCTCTTTTTAAAATTGATAATCTCCTTTAGGGAATCTATAAGATCTACTGCTTCTGGCTCATAGTCACGTACAAACTCATTCATTCTTAATATGTTTAAAAGTTGTTCAAGTCCATTGTGAAGTTTATCATTTTCTTCTTTTATCTCCATGGCAAAGATAGCTAATGGCATATCTCGCGACTCTAGATGCTCACTTTCAAATTTTTGTAATGCTAAGCTTATTATAGAAACCGGAGTTTTCATGTTATGTACCCATTGGGAGAAAAAATATCTAAAGGCGATTTCTTCTGAATTAGTTTTAGATATTTCCTTTTGATATTTTTTTTGAGTGTTTTTTAATATGTCATAAAAATACTTTTGCTGATTTGTTATTTGGAAAATCTTATTCATTTCTAAGTTTTCCGAGTCTTGAACATTTATATTAAAATTGTAGTATTTAATCCACTCTATAACCATATGGATAATAAATATTGTGGAAACTATTAGCAGTGGATAGAATATTTCTGATATATGTACCGTTAATTTATAATAAATAATTAGTATGCTTATACTCAAATAAAAGGAAAAAATGTATCCTAAATTATCTTTTATAAAATTAATAAATATTTTTTTAATCATGATTCAGACACTTTGCTTTGATATATATAACCTAACCCTCTTTTAGTTTTAATGACATCCCCAAGCCCAAGCACAGCTAATTTATTTCTTAGCCTTGTTACATTGACGGTTAAGGTGTGATCATCTACAAAAAATGTTTCATCCCATAATTCCTCTAATAGTTCATCTCTAGTGACTATAACATCCTCATTTAATACAAGTTTATTTAACAACTGAAATTCTTTTTTTGATAATTCCAATACATTATTATTAACACTTATTTCAAAGTTTTTTTTGTTTAATAGTAATCCGTTAGAGCTGTTGTACTCCCCACGGACCCTTCTGAATGATACTTGAATCTTAGCTAATAAAAGTTCAAAACTGAAGGGTTTCACGATGTAGTCATCCGCTCCCATTTCTAACCCTCTGATTTGCTCAAATTCACTACTACGGGCTGATATGAATATTATTGGTACATCAGATTCTCTCCTAAAAGCCCTGCAAAGCTGAAATCCATCTGAATAGGGAAGATTTATATCAAGTAATATCAAATCTGGTTTAGTTTCAAAAAATTCAGTTTCTATATTGTTAAAGTCATTTATTAAAACTACATTATATGCATATTTTTCGATAAATTCCTTTATAAAACTGCTTAATTTTATATCGTCTTCTATAACAAGTATTTTATTCATAGCAATATACCTCTAATTTTTTAATTAAAGCCGTAAGCTTAGCCTACGGTCTTATTAATTACATTATAACCTTTCCTTTTGTTCAATGCTATATAATGCTATTTTTGAAAATTTATTAATTTGTTAGGATTACTTTTAATGTTTTGTCTAATGTTACAACTTTGTAACAGAGTTGTGACTTTAATCTGTATATAAAGTGATTAAATATGTGTAAAATATAGCAGAAATCTGTTTATATTATAACAATGAACATATATGTATATATAACGTAAGTATTATAAATATTAGTAAATAAAGTAGTCATAATCTTTTCGGAATAGATTTAAATCATATTAGTTTAGAGGGGGATTCAAGAATGAAAATTACAGAGTTTTGCGTAAAAAAGCCAATTGCCGTTATTATGGTGGTTTTGTTAATAGGTGTACTAGGAGTGTCTGCATATTTAAAACTTGGCGCAGATTTGCTTCCTTCAATGAATATGCCTATAATCACCATATCAACTGTATACGGTGGTGCTGGTACAGAAGAAATAGAAAATGATATAGTTAAACCGGTAGAGGATGCAGTTTCAGGTATAAGTGGTATTGATAATCTGAATTCAGGATCTTCAGAAGGATACGGTTCTACCACAATTACGTTCAAAATGGGAGTCGATATGAATACTGCGTTTTTGGATGTTCAACAAGCTTTAGGAAAAGTAGTACTCCCTACAGATGCTCAAAAACCAGTAATAAGTAAGATGGATGCAAAGGCTGCTCCTATTATGATGTTTTCTGTCTCAAGTTCGCTCCCTTATAGTAAATTATATGACAGTACAGATGTAATAAAAAAATCATTAGAGAAAGTTGAGGGTGTTGGTAATGTAACTTTAGATGGTGCTTATAAAAAAGAATTAGTTGTTAATGTGGACAAAGTACTTTTAGATAAGTATGGAATAGCAATTAATACCATAACTTCTAAACTTAAAAGTGAAAACTTAAATATACCAGCAGGCCAATTTAAGCAAGGAGATTCTAATCAAAGTATAAGAGTACTTGCTCAATTTAAAGATATAAAAGATGCACAAAACATCCAAATTCCAATGGCAAATGGTGGAACCATAAGACTTGGTGAAATTGCAGATGTAAAATTAGATTATCCTGATAAAACAGAATTCGTAAGATTAAATGGAAAAAATTCTATAGGTATATTTGTTCAAAAACAAAGTGACGCAAATATAGTTAAAACCGCTGCAGCTGTAAAAAAACAGTTAGATGTCTTAAAAGAGAGTATTCCAAAGCAAACAACATTAGAGGTAACAACGGATTCATCAAGCTTTATAACGTCCTCACTTAAGGAGGTTAAATCTGGTCTTGTTGAGGGTGTTATTACAACAATTTTAGTTATGTTTCTTTTCCTTAGAAGCACAAAATCTTCTTTGATAATATTTATTGCAATACCAACATCCCTTATTGGAACCGTCTTAATGATGTCTCTTTTTGGTTTTACACTTAATATGCTGTCACTACTAGCTTTATCCCTCTGCATAGGTATTCTTGTAGATGACTCTGTAGTAGTGCTTGAAAATATTCAAAGACACATAAATTTAGGGAAACCTCTTAGGCAAGCAGTTTTAGATGGGCGAAATGAAATAAGTATGGCGGCTATATCCATAACTTTATGTGATGTAGTTGTATTTGGACCAATATCTTTTATGTCAGGAATGATGGGTCAACTTTTTAAACAGTTTGGACTTACAGTAGTTTTTGCTGCCTTGTTTTCACTACTTGTTTCTTTTACCCTTACACCTATGCTTGCTTCAAAATTATTAAAGAAAAAAGAAAACAATTCAGAAGTTGAGCTTAGGGATAAAAAAATCAAGAAAGAAGGAATAGTTTATAAGATAAAAGGAATAGTTGATAAATTAACTGATAAATTTTATTCCTTTTATAAAAAATATCTTTTGTTTGCTCTAGATCACAGATGGCAGGTAGTGAGTATTGTATCATTGATATTGGTGCTTAGTATTGCATTAATTCCTCTTAAATTTATTAAAACTGAATTTACAACTGCAACGGATCAAAGTGCCTTTAAAATTAATATAAAACTTAGAGCAGATAGTGATGTTAAACTTACTAATGATAAAGTTAAAGAGATTGAACAGCATTTAAAGACAATAAAAGAAGTTAATAATTACTTTACCATTGTCGGTAATGGAAATAATGAAGCTTCTGCACAAATTAATGTTAATCTAGTGGGAAAAGGATCAAGAAAAAAAGGTCAAGCTCAGATTGCCTTAGAGGCACGTGAATGGAGTAAAAGGCTTACAGGAATTGATATATCTATAGACGAGTCTAGTGCGCTAGGGTCTTCAGGAAAGCCTATTGCAATAAATATAACGGGGCCTGATAAGGAAGTTTTAAAACAATTAAGTATTAAAGTACAGAATTCAATACAGGGAGTCCCAGGAATAATAGATGTAAGTAACAATATTCAAGCGAATCAGAATCAAATCGCTGTTGAAATTGACCGGATTGCCACTGCAAAATATGGAATTGCACCTTCTGAGATAGCAAAAGCACTTAGTGCTACGTCCCAGGGAGGAGTAGATGGTGGTGTATTTAGGGAAAATGGTGATGAATATGATGTGGTTGTAAAGCTTGCTAAGGATCAAATAGTCACAATGGCGGATTTATCCACAATAAAAGTGGCTAATTCAGCCGGCCTGCAATTTTCTCTTGATCAACTAGCAAAGATCTATATGTCAGATAGTCCACAACAAACATTAAGACTAAACCGTAAGGAAATGGGCACCATTTCAGCTAATATTGAAGGAAGACCTCTTGGTAGTATTACACCGGAGGTTGAGAAAAAAGTAAGTGAAATTACGCTGCCAGCCAATTATGAACTAGATTATGGCGGTGACCAAAAGATGATGAACGAATCATTTGTTTCGCTAATTCAAGCTATGGCTCTATCCGTTATGCTTGTATATATGATATTAGTTGTTTTATATGAATCTTTTTTAACGCCTTTACTAAGGATGCTTTCATTACCTTGTGGATTAATTGGGGCATTAATAGGGCTAGCTATCACAGGAAATGCTTTAAATATTGTTTCAATTATTGGATTAATAATGCTTGATGGTCTATCAGCTAAAAGCGGAACATTATTAATAGATTACACAATGACTCTTATGAAAACAGGCATGCCTTTAAGAGAAGCACTATTAGAATCTGGAGTTACAAGATTAAGACCAATAATCATGACTACGGTAACTATGATAGTTGGAATGTTACCCTCAGCACTCGCTACTGCTGAAGGCAGCGAATTTAGGGTAGGTATGGCTGTTGCACTTATAGGAGGAATGATTACATCTACACTTATTTCACCAGTAATTATTCCCGTAGTATATACATTAATGGATGATTTTAATGAAAAGTTCTTTTCCAAAAAGAAAAAAATATCTAATAAAAAAGATGAAGGGGTTACATTATGATGAAGCTTAAAGGGATTAAAGGGTTTTTATTAATAAGTCTTATCTTGAGTATAACTTTAATAGGAGTGGGGTGTGCAAGTAAAAGTGTCACTACGAGTGATAATTCAAAGAGTGTCAAGGCGACTCCCGTTAGCATATCTTCAATAACAACAACTACAAAATATGGAAGCGAATTAACAGCTTCGACTGAAACGGTGGTTACCTCTAAAATAGCCGGGAGAGTTGATGTTGTAAATGCAAATATTGGCCAGAGCGTAAAAAAAGGAGATGTTTTATTCACCTTAGATAAATTGGAGCTTACGGCGCAATATAATCAAGCGAAAGCAGCCCTGGATACTGCTAATGCAACTCTTGTTAAAAGCAGTGATTCAGGATACTCGCAGCAATTGATATCGGCAAATTCAGCAGCTGATATTGCACGATCCGCATATAATGATGCGAAAAATAATTATAATACAATTCATCAGCAATATAATATAGGAGACTCTGCGAAAAGCGAACTTGATTCCGCAAAATCAAAGATGGATAGTGCATCGCTTCAGGTTAGCACCGCGAGTGACTCTTTATCACTATTAAAATCAAAAACAGGACCACAAACTGATGCTGCGGCTGCAGGTCAGGTTCAGCAAGCTAAGGCGTCACTTGATTTAGCACAAATACAAATTAATAATGCTACTATTACATCACCTATAAATGGAGTTATATCTGAGAGAAATGTTGAAGTCGGCGAAGTGGTAGCAAGTTCAGTTAGTGCATTTACCATAATCGATACAAGTAGCCTAAGAGCTGAGGTAAATATGACAGACAAAGATGTTATAAAGGTAAAAGTAAATCAGAAAATCCCTGTACAAATAGCATCTATGAATAATAAAATTGTACAAGGCATAGTAGACACCATAAGTCCTTCTGCAGATGCTAAAACACAATTATATACAGCAAAGCTTAAGATAGAGAATACTGGTAATTTATTAAAACCAGGAATGATATTAAGAGTTGAGTTTCCAAGTGTTGTAAAAACAGATATACCTGTAGTGTCAAACGGATCAATATTTACAGAAAATAGTGTGCAATATGTATATATAGTTGAGGCTACTAAACTAAAAAAGAAACAAGTGGTCGTTGGAATATCAAATACGGAACAAACTGAGATTGTCAGTGGTATAAAACTTGGTGATCAAGTAATAACTGAGGGTCAAAGCTTTTTAAATGAAGGGCAGAAAGTACATATTACTACAACTGCAATTCACGACGCTGAGTAATTCTAAACTGATTTTACTTAAAGATACTAAAAAGTACAAACTCGCTATCGCTCAAACATGTACTTTTCTTAACGTATCTTACGTAAAATAAGTCAAGAATTACTAACGCTTGTTCATATGCATTTTACGTAATATACACTTTCTTACCGTGTTAAAAGGCAAAGGAAAGAAATTATAGGAAAACACTATAATTTCTTAATAAATAAAAGGATGGTGTAAAAATGAAAATAAAAAAATCGTTTTTGGGTATTGTATTAATGTTTTCGATGTTAATAAATGTTATAGTTCCTAATCTTGCTTTTGCAACTACGTTAGATTACAAAACATCTGTTACAAAGATGAAACAGCTTGGAATTATAGACAGTACAGTTACGAATGTTAACAAAAAAATGACAAATGGTGAGTTAATAAAGGCGATGGCTATAGCTGATGGGTTGGGTGATAGCGCAGCGAGTCTTCGCGGTAAAACAATATTTCCAGATGTAGCTAGTGGTAGTGTCCTTAGTGGGTACGTTAATGCTATTGTTGGAGAGGGACTTTTATATGGCACAAATGATGGTTATTTCCATCCAGCAAGTAGTGCAACTTATCAAGATATTTGTGTTAATATGGTACACCTTTTAGGTTATTCAAAATCAGATTTAACAGGAAGTTTCCCTATTAATTATATAAAAAAAGCATCTGATTTAGAGCTAACAGATAAACTTAATTTAAGAACTACTGGTACGATTTCTATTAACGCTGCAGCTGTAATGTTTGATAGGCTACTTAGCACGCAGATGAAGGGTGCTACTAAAGAAAATTTTTCGCAGGCGATTAATTTATATACAGATTGTATTATACAAGATGATTCGGATTCTTATGATAATCTAGCAGATAATGAAATATTAACAGATAAGGGTATTATGACTATTTCAGCTAGTAATAAGAAAAAGATTCAGGTTGGACCAACATATAGGGTCAAAATAGAAGACGGACAAATTACAAAGGTTTATGGTGAACTTAGAGCAACGGTAAGTGTTACTGTGAACACAATACTCGGTAATGTTGTTTATTATGAGAAAGATGGCGCCCAGACGAGTATGACGCTACCATCTGGTATTAGTTATTATTATCATGGCCAAAAGCAAGATTATGCTAAACTTAATAGTATATTAGTACCTA
>NZ_JAHLDM010000042.1:0-32089 GCF_018861295.1 Clostridium estertheticum
ATTACTTTTACTAAAGTAATTGACTGGTTAAAATAAAATATTATTTCATTTCTTTACCTATTTCTCTGTTTAATTTTCAAAGACCAATTTGCTTTGTCATCATGTGACGACTTCTACTATAATACTAGGTTTTTCTTGTTTTGTCAACTACTTCTTTATAATAAATTTATAATTAAAATCTAATAAATTGTAATTAACAGTTAGTTTAGTGTGCCACTTCTATGTGACGACAAGGAGTATTCTATCATACATATATAAAGTCACTTTTAACATAAGTAGATTCTAATAAGATTAACTCTATATTTCTACATATAGGTCTAAATAATTCAATATACCGCATTCGGATACGCATGGTAAAATGATTTAAATATTTGTAATATTTGAAATATATTATAACTAATCTAAATTATATGCCAATGGTCAACAAAAAGGTTGCAATGAATTATCATTGCAACCTTTTTGCTAATCTAAATTATAATTAAAAATTATTTTTCGTGTTGTATTGGCTCTGTACTAAAACTAGCTTCTTTTAGATTCACAACCTTAGTTTTATACTTCACCTTATATCCTATCCATAAAGCTAAGAATAAAGGTAATCCAATATAAGATGCAATAACATTTTTCCAATCTATTGAATTAGCTGTAAAATAAGTTACGCCTTGTCCTAATATAACAATAACACATAATATTAGTGCAAGAATTGGTCCAAACGGGAAAAATTTTGCTTTATATTTTAATAAATTCATATCTTTTTTTTGTGCTACAAATGCTTTACGAAAGCGATAGTGACATACTGCAATTCCTACCCATGCTATAAATCCAGCGAGTCCCGAAGCTGCAACTAACCACATGTATACTGTTTCTTGCGCATATAAACCTACTAAAAAAGATGCAGATGCTACTAATGTAGTAAGTAATAATGCATTTATAGGAACGCCGCGAGAATTTACTTTAGAAAGAGCCTTTGGTGCCCTTCCTTCCCTTGCCATTGCATATAACATACGGCTAGCCGCATACATTCCAGAGTTACCACATGAAAGCACCGATGTTAAAACCACAGCATTCATTATACTTGCAGCTCCAGCAATACCTGCTCTTTCAAATATAGTGGTAAAAGAGCTTGTTGTAACTCCAGCCTGTGTAAAAGGTATCAATGCACTGATAATAAATATTGCCCCTAAATAGAATATTATAATTCTCCAAAATACACTATTAATTGCTTTAGGTACATTTTTCTCTGGATCTTCACTTTCTCCAGCAGCAATACCAACAAGTTCTGTTCCCTGAAAAGAGAACCCAGCAATTAAGAAAACCATTAATATACCTTTAAATCCAAATGGGAATGGTCCTTTAAGACCACTTTTAGGATCTAAAAACGTAAAATTTGAAAGCCCAATATGATGTCCCCCAATTATTCCAAAAATCATTGCGACACCGACTGCCAAAAACACTAAAACTGCTACAACTTTGATACCTGCAAACCAAAATTCTGATTCTCCATAAGCCTTAGCAGAAAGCATATTTAACCCGAATAATAATACTAGGAAAGAAATACTCCAAACAAGTGCCGGCACCCCTGGAAACCAGTATTTCATAATCATAGCTCCTGCGACCATTTCAACCGCAACAGTAATTGCCCAGTTATACCAATAATTCCAACCTAATGCAAATCCTAATGCTGGATCAACGAATCTTGATGCATATGTTTCAAACGAACCAGTAACCGGCATAAATGTAGCCATCTCACCAAGCCCTGTCATTAAAAAATATACCATTATTCCTATAACGGTGTATGCTACTAACGCTCCACCAGGACCTGCTTCACTTACTGTTCCGCCTGAAGCCAAAAACAGTCCTGTTCCTATTGCTCCACCAATAGCAATCATGTTAAGGTGACGAGACTTTAATCCTCTTTTTAATTCATTTGTCTTTACTTCACTCATTATAACCTCCCTTAATTTATTGCTATCTAATCCTTAAATATTATTCAAAGAAGTAACAAACTTCGCTACTTTAATCATTCCAAAGCTAACATCATTCAATATATTTTACACCATTACTATAGCTATTAGCAATAAATAAAATCCATATTAAGATATTTTATTAGAATTCCAGTATTTTATTTACATATATAAGACTTAAATGATTTCAACATTAACCTCACTTTATACCCGTTATTTTGATAATTTTATTATTCTCTTTAAGACTATTGATTTTTCATCAAATATGGTATAACGTAAAGAATCATAATCAAACAAAATTTAGGGGTGCACAATATGTTTTTAATACCAAGTCCAAAACATTTAGATATAAAAGAAGGTACATTGCAGCTTAAAAGAGATACAGAGATAGTCTTAGATTATCTCTGTAGTTTTGATGACCTAAATGCTGCTATTTTATTACAAGATGAAATTAAACAGCAATTAGGCTTCAATTTATTAATAAATAAATCTTTTGACTGTAATAGCAATAAAGTTATAATTACATTTAAAAAAACATCAGGTCCAAAAGAAGCTTACAGCTTAACTATTGATGGTAACCGCATCGAAATATGTGGTGCTACTTCCATAGGCATATTTTATGGAGTACAGACATTAAGACAAATTATAAGACAAAACGGGGCTTTACTCCCAAAACTTAAAATTGATGATGAACCCTACTTTTCTAATCGTGGATTCTATCATGATGTTACAAGGGGCAAAGTACCAACACTTAAAATGCTTATGGAGCTAGTTGATAGGGCGTCTTTTTATAAAATAAATCAGTTGCAACTATATATAGAGCACACTTTTGCATTTAAGGGCATGAGTGAAATTTGGATGGACAAAGATCCACTAACATCTGAAGAAATTTTAATACTAGACCAGTATTGTAACAAAAGACATGTTGAGCTAATTCCTTCATTATCTACATTCGGTCACATGTACGAAGTGCTTAGATCAAAATCTTTCAATGAATTTTGTGAACTAGAAAACAGCGAAGGAGGCGAGTATTCCTTTGAGCATAGAATGAATTCACACACACTTGATACAACTAACGAAGGTAGCATAAAGCTTGTTGAAAAAATGCTAATGCAGTATATCCCTCTATTTAGTTCAAACACATTCAATATATGTTGTGATGAAACTTTTGAATTAGGTAAGGGAAAAAGCAAGGCCCGTGCTGATGAGGTTGGAGTTGGAATGTTATACGTTGAATTTTTGAACAAAGTAATAGATATAGTAAAGAAAAAAGGCAAGCGCGTTATGTTTTGGGGGGATGTGATTTTACATCATCCAGAACTTTTAAGTAATATAAGTAAGGATGCCATTTGTCTTAATTGGGATTACAATGAAAATGCCAAAGAAGATGGAACAAAGGCAATAACTGAATCAGGTATGGAACAATACGTATGCCCAGGTGTATGGGGTTGGAATCAACTAGTGAATAAAGTTGATAAAGGTTTTGAAAATATAAAAAGAATGGTAGCCTATGGTGTAAAATATGGTGCAACTGGCGTTCTAAATACTGACTGGGGTGACTTTGGTCATATAAATTTTTTAAGCACCTCAATTCCTGGCATGGCTTACGCAGCCTCTTTATCATGGAATCCAGAAGGAGAAAAAGACTTTGAAAATGTATATAAAGCCATATCTATAATAGAGTATGGCGATGACTCACTTAAGCTTGTTTCACTACTTAATCAATTATCAAAGAATCAAGTTGTGGGATGGTATGAACTAGTTGAATGGAAAGAACATTTTAAGAATGATTTAGATATTAAAAAGAGTTTGCGCGATCTTCATTGGGAAAAAATTTTAGATGGGTATAACCTAGCTTGCGAAATAGAAAATAAGTTCACTATATTATCTAATAAGGTACGCATAAACACATTTGATCTGCAAGAATTTATTGTCTCAGCAAGAGCAATTCAGTTAGTAGATAGCTTTTTCTTAAACTTACTAAAGAATGAATATGCTATGAATGAAATAAATACAGTATTCACGCCAAGAGATCTCGCTGAAAATCTTGAAGTGTGGTTCTATGATTTTACAAAAATATGGAGAACACGCAATAAAGAAAGTGAATTATATAGAATTAGAGATATTATATCCTACACTTGTAAATATTTAAGAGGTATACGCCTTCTTGCTTGTTAACAAATTCCATTTTCAATGTAGAATAATAAATAATTTTATTGTTTTTTTATCCTAACTAAGAATAAATTATTTTAAAATGGGCATATTTGAAATGAAAAGAACTTTATAAAAAAAATTTATGCACCCATAATAAATTAATTATTTTAGTAGGAGGATAACAATGAAACAGATATTTATAAGGATTAAAAAAGGCGATAATTTTTACAATAAAGATATGATGGACTCAACTTGCGTCGAAAGAATGGATTGGTATAACACATTAAGCAAAGGACAAATAATGAGTGTATTAGAGGAATTTGTAACTAATAACATAACAAAAGAAAATAATTTTCATTAATCTATAAATATAAAGCTGACACCGTAAAAATGATGTCAGCTTTTATATGTCATTTTTAATTTACAACATTAATTGGTTTTCCCTTTATAAATGATTCTATATTACCCGCCATGAGTTCAATCAATCTTTGCCTAGATTCAAAACGTCTCCACCCTATATGTGGAGTTAAAATTACATTTTCCATATCAAACAAGGGATTATTAATTTCTGGTGGCTCCGGGTCCTGAACATCTAGCGCAGCTCCGGCAATATCGCCATTTTGCAGAGATTTTATTAAATCAGTTTCTTTTATTATTGCTCCCCTTGATGTGTTTATTATAAAAGCGGAAGGCTTCATTAACTTAAGCCTATCCTTATTAATAAGGTGTAATGTCTCTTTTGTTAAAGGGCAGTTAATCGATACAAAATCACTCTGTTTGAGCAATTCTTCAAGTGAAGTAAAGTGTACATTTGGGTTCTCCCATGATTGCTCTGATCGACTATATATAATAATATTCATCCCTATTGATAAGGCAATTTTTATAACCTCACGTCCAATAGCACCATATCCACCGATGACTCCAAGTGTTTTGTTTTGAAGTTCAAAATGAGGCAACTGTAAATGTTTATTAAAATTATCGAAGTTTTTTTCTTTGATCATAATCTGTTGTTGTATTAATGAAGAACTAAAATTTAATATGTAGGTAATTACTAGATTTGCAACTGCTTGCGTGCTATAGCTTGGAACATTACAAACTGTAATACCTCTTTTTCTTGCAGCAATAATATCAATATTGTTATAGCCTGTCCCAGCTTCGCATATAAGTTTAACTGAGGACGGGAACTCTGATATTAATTTGCCACTCAAAGGTAATTCCTTAGTAATTATAATAGTTTGACCTTTAACTCTCTCTAAAATTTTTTCATTTATATTTTCATCATATTTTGTGAAAGTGCTTAGTTTAGTTATCGACGAAAAGTCTAGTTTCTTGTCAAAGTTAAGTTTTGCTGAATTTAGAAATACTGTGTTTATCATATATATCCCTCCTAGAGTATAAATTTTTATAACTAATACTACTACTGTTCGCTTGAAAAATAAAGTATTTATACAAAATGAACTATTTAAAATAGGATTTTCAAAGAAAATCCTATACATGCCTTCTCAGATGTTTTAATGCACTTTTTTCTATCATAACTACTTGCTCTTTTGATATGCCTACATCACTCGCTGCTTCCATTTGAGTTTTTCCATTAACAAACCTTAAGTTTACAATTAATTTTTCCCTAGCGTTTAATTTTTTCATTGATTCTCTAATTGATATGTTCTTTAGAACACTATCCTCTAAATTTTTGTTGTCTTGTTTTTTATCCAGTTCGTAAATTTCATCCACGTCCTGATAATAAATTGGTTCAATTAACGATGTAGGATCTTGAATAGTATCTAAAGCTAATACTATGTCCTCACTAGTTAATTCAAGTTCTTTGGCTATTTTAGATATAGTAGGCTCTTTATTGTCTTGTCTTACTAATCTGTCTCTAACTTGTAAAACCTTATATGCAATATCTTTTAAATATTTACTTACTCTTATTGGGTTATTATCTTTTAAGTACCTTCTTATTTCCTCGATTATCATTGAAACTGCATAAGTCGAGAACCTATCCTCTCGACTTATATCGTAGTTATCAATGCACTTCATTAAACCTATACAGCCTACATGAAATAATTTTTCTACCTTTTCACCGCTGTCGTTAAAATGCTTTATAACACTAAACACTAATTTAAGATTTCCTTCAATAAATTTTTCTCTACATTCATACTCTCCATTTTGTATCCTAAATAGTAACTCTTGTATTTGTTTTTCTTCCAATACCTGTAATTTAAAAGTATTTACCCCACATATTTCTACTTTATCTAACATCATAAGGCTATCATTCCCTTCAGAGTATTTGTTTTTAAATTATGTCCTTATGATGCATTTATTATACTAAAGACAAGCTATAATATTTTGTAACTATCATGTCATATAAAAATAGAAATCTTGCAGTACTAACCACAGCATATATATAATAACAAAAAAAAGAAAGCCATATAAATATCAGCTAAAAAGAAGTGATATTTATATGACGTTTTTAATTAGATGTCAGTTATAATTTACATTTAGTCTTATATTTTCGAGTCCTTTATAACTTCCTTGAGTACCTTCGAAGATTCAAAGAGTTCTGTCTTCTCTTCCTCATTAAGTTTAACCTCTAATATTTTTTTTACTCCCCCTCTACCTACAACTGTTGGCACTCCCATATAAATGTCATCAATTCCATATTCACCTTTTAATAGAGATGATACCGTAAGAATAGAATTCTCATTACTTAATATTGCTTCAACTATCCTTTTAATAGCTAGAGCAACAGCATAATAAGTTGCACCCTTCTTTTGGATAATAGTATAAGCCGCTTCCTTTACTTCCTTATATATATTATACTTAAGCTCTCCATCACATTTATTAGGACATGTAGAACAGAACTCATCAACATTCATACCTGCAATACTAGTTATACTCCATGCTGCAATTTCTGAATCCCCATGTTCACCCATTATGTAGGTATGAATATTTCTTGCATCAATTTCAAAATGCTTACTAAGTAAGTATTTAAATCTTGATGTGTCAAGAACAGTACCAGAACCAATTACCCTATTACTTGGAAAGCCTGATAACTTATAAGTTATATAAGTCAATATATCAACAGGGTTTGACACTACTAATAATATAGAATTTGGGCTAAATTTTACAACTTCCGGGACTATACTTTTAAATATTTTTAAATTTTTAGAAATACAATCAAGCCTTGTTTCACCTGGCTTTTGACCAACCCCCGCTGTAATAATTACTATATCCGAATCCTTTGTATCCGAGTACTCTCCAGAAGTTATCTCTATTGGCCTTACGAATGAAACACCATGCGATAAATCCATTGCCTCTCCCTCAGCTTTATTCTTATTTATATCTACAATTACAATTTCAGTTGCAAGTCCTCCATTCATTAGAGCAAATGCAGTAGTTGACCCTACAAATCCAGCTCCAATAATGGATATTTTATTTCCTTTTGTTCTCATAAAAAGACTTCCTTTCTTTATTAACATTATATACTAATTAATAATTAATATCAACTAGATTTGTTTATTAATAAATTAAAATTATAGTTTTCTTTAAAAATAATATCCTCACAACCATATATACGTATATTATATTCATCTAGTATTTCCTTTAAAGGGTCATTAAATACATTCCCTGCAATGTTAATGTTTTTTATATTATATAATAATAATGGTGTTTTATAAATATTGTTGTTCGAAACATAATCAAATTCATTATCTTTTATAACTATATTATTACTTATCATTTTATTAGGATTATATATCTCTAGCCCACCAAATAATTGTGAGTTTTGAATTGTTATATTAGTGCAATTCTGAACTATATAAACTTCACCGCTCTCATCAAAATGACAACCATCAATTATAATTTTATAACAACCAATATTTTCTGAGGACACATTACATATTAAATGTACCTTTCTACCTTCTGCATTATACCCAAACTCTCTTTCTATGACATTTATTGCTAAGCAATTAATCATCCTAGCATTAAATATAGTACTATCCTTTATTGCACTAAGCCTAAATGAATGTTTTTTACTATTTCTTGATATACAACTATCCAATATTACATTATCAATTATTAAATTTTTATTATCAATGGAAGATGAAACAATAGCATAAGCTGTTTGTGGTGCATTGGTAACTATAATATTTTGAAGAATTATATTTTTAGCATTACATGCTCCTACCCCATTTATATAGGTAGAACTAGAAATTTTCTCTACGCAATAGATACTTAAATCTCTAATAACAATGCTTTGCGCAGGAATTATCTTACCTACATACTTTCCAAGTAATGGATAGCTTAAATTAGGTGTTAACCCGTATACACTTAATACAGCTCCAAAAACACCCTTAAAATCTTTAGTTCTCTTAATTATTGAGTTGTTACCATCAACAATTAAATTTTTACCGTATAACACAATCTCTTTATTACATAGATATACTTTTTCATTTTCAAACTTTAATCTATCTATATTATTATCAAAACAATATTTTATTGCACTTTGAATAGCTAATGTATCATCTATTACTCCATTTCCTATAGCTCCAAATTCATAAACATTTAATTCTATCAATTTACCACCTCTAGAGATAATTAGTTGTTGTATCCTTTATAGTATAAAAAATTTAAATTAACTATTTAGTACTCCCTATGCTCTTCATAATAATTAATGCTGTATCCTCTATAGCTCTTTTAGTAACATCGATAGTTAAACACCTTGTCTTTTTCATTATTTTTTCAGCAAAATCTAATTCATCGAGTATTCTTGCGTCATTAGAATATTGAAAACTAGAATTAAGTCCACTAAATTTATCCATTCTATGTTTTCTAATTTCAATAAGCTCAAAAGGATTTATTGTAAGCCCTATGATCTTTCTTCCTGGAATATTATACAATTCTTCTGGAACAGGAACTTCAGGCACTAAAGGTATATTTATAGCCTTTACTCCCTTATTAGCTAAATACATACATAATGGGGTTTTTGAAGTTCTTGAGACACCAATGAGAACTACGTCCGCAAGCTTTATTCCATTATAATCACGACTATCATCAAACTGAATAGCAAATTCCATAGCTTCTATTCTTTTATAATATTCCTTATCCATATTCCATATTGCCCCGGGAATATATTCTGGCTGTTTGTTTAATAACTTAGATGCAAGACCTATAACTGGCCCTAAAATATTTGATATAAATACCCCTTTTTCTACACATCTTTGGACTAGGAATTCCTTCACATCTACCATAATAATAGTTGAAATAATCATTGCTTTCGAATTATCTTCTATTTTACTGATAAATTTATTAACATCTTCAGCTGTTTTAATATATGGTACTCTTTTTATTATAATATTACCTGGAAACTGACTTTCTACTGATTTCGCTACAAGTTCTGCTGTTTCTCCTATAGAATCCGATACCGCATATATTGTTAACACCTTAACATCATCTACCTTCCTAATTTAGGTATTCATCTTATACTATTATTATGATAATTATATTAAATTATCCTTTTTTAATAGATCATATAATGTTGGTTTTAAATTAAATGAAGTCATTAAATCATTAACTTCGGACAAAGCCTTTTCTTTTATCTCAATTGGTATATTAGCTTTTATTGCTCTAATTAATATATTTTTGGGAGACTGGTCTATATCTATAAATTCTAAAAGTTGTGTTTTGTATCCAGAGTACTCAAGAAGATTCGCACGCACAGCATCTGTCATAAGTGCTGAAATTCTTTCCTTTACTATTCCATACTTTGTTAGTATAGCTAATGATTCCGTTTTAATTTGACTATTAAATTCATGTTGGCAGCAAGGAACAGAAAATATCATTTCACTATTCCACTTTATTGCATTGTACAAAGCATAATCAGTGGCAGTATCACATGCATGTAATGTAATTACCATATCAACCTTATTTTCATATTTAAAGCCATTTATATCTCCTAACTCAAACCTCAAATTTTCATAATTATATCTTTTTGCTATCTCGTTGCATTTTCCGATTACATCCTCTTTAAGATCAAGTCCTATCATTTTCACATTAATTTTCTTAATTTCAACAAAGTAATAATATAATACAAATGTTAAATATGACTTCCCGCATCCAAAATCTATTATAGTAAGTTCCTTATAATCGTTATTTTTAATTTCGTCATCAATAACTTCAACAAACCTATTTATTTGCTTATATTTATCATATTTTGAATTAACAACCTTGCCTTCTTTTGTGAAAATACCTAAATCTATAAGGGGCTCGATTATCATACCCTCTTTAAGAATATACTTTTTTTCTTTATTATGGCCCTTACTTGTAAGCTTTTCATTATCACTCCTTTTGTGTCCCAAATGAACCTTACCTTTTTTAGATATCTTCAAATCAAAGGTTGTAGTACCAGCCCAAGCATCAAGTTGTTTATATTTTCCTTGTACATATTCCAAAAGCTTTTCATCTAAAATATCAACATTAATATTTTCATGAAAAACCTGTTTATCAGTCGTTTTTTCTATTTGGTAATATTGTTTTTCATCATCTTCCTTCAATACAAATGTTATTTTATTATATTCTACGTCCTTATTAATTTTATTGCTAATAACTACCTTTATAATATCTTGTTTAACTATTTCATCAATTGCTTTCTTTAATTCTTCCATCTTAAGCACTCCTAGTAATTTATTTTAACTAACTCTCCATCTAATAACATTATTATATACCAAGTTAATTAATACTAACACTTTAAATACCCTATTTATATTAAATAAAATTAAGGTACAGCTTCTAATAAAAACTGTACCTTAATTTTGCAATAAACATTTACTCAGTGATTTCTTTTTTATTCATTACAGCCTTGTTCTTTTTTAATTCTACGATCCATACTTTAACGCTTTCAACTAATATTATTGCAAGCATAATAACTAATATAGTTGACATAACCGCAAGTACTATTTTGTTTTGCGGAATATAATTATTGAATATATTTTCTATAGCTGCTGTAAATGTAGTAACCGCTATAAATATCAGTGGCAAAACTGTAATCAGCATATACTTTTGTTTACCATTTTTAATTAAAAATGTAGTACCAATTGCAAATGCTATTGCTGCAAGTGTCTGGTTTGCAACACCAAATAATGGCCAAATAGTTGATACATTTCCTGTATAAAGAAGATATCCCCATGAAAATGACATTAGAGCACTAAATAATATTATATTGCCCCAAGAATTCTTTTTAGCAAATGGTTTATATACCGAAGCTGCTAAATCTTGTAATAAGTATCTTCCAATTCTAGTTCCAGCATCTATTGTTGTTAATATAAATAATGCCTCGAACATAATGCAGAAATGATACCAATAAGCCATTAATTTAGTTAATCCTGGAATTTTATAAAATACATATGACATACCTACTGCAAGTGATACCGATCCACCTGGTCTTCCTGCTAACTGCTCTCCAACCATTCCTGAGAGCATTGGAAGTTCCTTTGGTATCATGTTAAGTTTATCAAATACTGCTGGTAGTGAATTTATTGCAAAATAATCTGCTGTTGGAAGTACTGAAGCTGCAATTAAAGCCATTAAAGCTATAAAAGCTTCTATTAGCATACACCCATAACCTATTGGAAGTATATCTTTCTCATTTTTTATAAGCTTTGGCGTAGTTCCTGAACTAATTAGTGCATGAAATCCCGATAGAGCACCGCAAGCTATTGTTATAAAGAGGAATGGGAATACTTTTCCTGGAATAATTGGACCACCACCATGAACATATTGAGTTATTGCTGGCATTTGGAGTACTGGTCTTACTATAATTATTCCGAGTGCAAGTGCACCTATAACTCCAAGTTTCATATAAGTACTTAAATAATCCCTTGGTAACAATAAAAGCCAAACCGGAAGTGCCGCCGCAAAGAAACCGTATACAGCAAGTATAATAGACATTTGTTTAGCATCAAAAGTTAAAAATTGTCCAATTGCTGTATGTTGAATAAATGGTCCTCCAATAACCCCTACCATAATAAGAGCCATTCCAATTACAGTAGCCTCTGCTATTTTTCCCGGCCTTATATATTTCATATAAATCCCTATAAACATAGCTACTGGTATTGTGAACCCAACTGTAAATGTACCCCATGGGCTGTTAAATAATGAATTAACAACGGGTATTCCAAGACCTGCCATTGTTATTATAAGTATAAATAAAACAGCAATAGATGTAACCAAACCCATTTTCTTACCAAAGTAGATTTTAGCAAGCTGAGCTATTGATTGACCATCATGTCTAACAGATGCAAATAGTACCACCATATCATGAACACCACCACCAACTACTGCGCCGATCAATATCCATAGAGTTCCTGGTAAGTATCCAAACTGTGCTGCAAGAACTGGTCCAATAAGTGGCCCTGCGCCTGCAATAGCCGCAAAATGATGTCCTAGTAACACCCATTTATTGGTTGGTATAAAATCTCTGCCATCGTTATGTACCTCTGATGGCACTTTATTTTTTTCATTCAGAACCAAAACCTTAGCGGCTATAAAAGCACCATAGGTTCTGTAAGCAATAATAAGAACAAGAGCGGCAACGATTACTAATACAATAGAATTCATAACACTTACTCCTCTCAAAATATATTTATAAGTCAAATAATAATGTAACTATATTATATTGCTACACTTATTCACCGTAAATATATTTGCGGTGAAGTGTAATATTTAATGGTCTAAGTGTACAATAGTTGCTTTGAATAGTATTCATAAAATCGTTATCATTTAATTTGTATTTTATTTTTTTTCAGCTATAATTTAATTATAAGATAAAATAAGGATGTGAATTTATATGTTATATTTACAACTAATGGAGGGAATGTCACTTGTTGCTCTAACCGCATATATATTCAGCCATTCGAACACATTCAAGAAATTAATTAAAAATAGTATAAATTTAAGGGATAAAATAATTATGATAATTTCCTTTACTATATTATCAATACTTGGAACCTATATTGGTGTTGATATTCAGCCTCACGCTATTGCAAATACTAGGCCTATTGGAGCTATTGTAGCAGGAATGATGGGCGGACCTATTGTTGGAATTATAGTTGGTGCCATTGCAGGATTCCATCGTTATACCTTAGGTGGCTTTACATCCGTTGCATGTGGAATTGCAACTATTATTGAAGGACTTACAGGTGGACTTATTAGACTATATTTAAAGGATAAAAATTTTAGCATTAAGACAGCATTTATTGGTGGATCTATTGCTGAAACATTTCAGATGTTATTAATACTATTAATAGCAAAACCTTTTTATCAAAGTCTCGCCTTAGAAAAAGTAATAGCATTGCCTATGATATTAGTAAATTCTCTTGGTGTTGCGATCTTTTTGGACATAATAAACAGAATAAAAATCGAAAATGCAAGAACCGGAGCAATACAAGCACAAAGAGTACTTGCGATTTCTAAACAGACTCTATTTTACATGAGATTAGGCTTAAGTAAAAACACCGCAGATAAAATAGTAAAAATAATATATAAAATTGGTATTGTGCAAGGTGTATTTATAGCTGATAAAAAGACACTTCTCTCTTACTGTGGAGAGTCTTTATCCGAAATTTTGTTATCGCACAATTTAAGTTCTGTATTTTCGCAAAATAGCTCTAAAGTTATTAAATTTAAGGATAAATTTAAAGATGAAGTGTTTTACTGTGTTCCACTAGTGATAAATGAAAATAAATTTGAAGGTATACTAGGATTAAAAGTAAAAAGTGAAAAGGATTTAGACTCTTATTTTATTGAATTCTGCCAGGAACTAGGAAGCCTACTTTCCATGCAAATTGAACTTTACACGTTAAATAAATTAGCAGAAGGGGTTCAAGCAGCTGAGCTTAGATCACTAAGAGCTCAAATACATCCACATTTTTTCTTTAATGCTTTAAATACTATATCCTGCTTTTGTAGAACAGATCCAATGAAAGCAAAAGATTTAATTCTAGACTTATCAAACTATTTTAGGAAAACTCTAAAAAGGGATGATGATTTTGTAACATTAAATGAAGAAATTGAATTAATTAAGTCATACCTTCACATAGAACAAGCAAGGTTCGGACCGAGACTTAAGGTGTATTTTAACATCCCTATGGAAATATTAAATTTTAAAATACCTGTATTTTTACTTCAGCCCCTAGTAGAAAACTCAATAAAACATGGAATTCATGGTAAAAAAGATGGGGGCTCTGTTTTTATAAATGCTGAAGATACATCTGACGATATTATCTTTGAAGTAACCGATACTGGTGTCGGAATGAATCCCCAAAAGTATAAAGAAGTAATAACAAAATGGCCTGGTATTGGTCTTAAAAATGTAAACGATAGACTTATACTTTTGTATGGCCCACAGTATGGAGTAGATATTAAAAGTGTTTACAATGAAGGAACAAGAATAAAAATAATAATACCAAAGGGGTGATGAAAATGGGTAAAATAAAATGCATTATTGTTGAGGATGAAATGCCCTCAGCATCGGAGCTTGAATACCTTCTTTCCCAGTATAACTTTATTGAGGTTATCGGCATTGCGTATGATAATATTGAGGCAATAGATCTAATAAATGATGTTACCTTTGACGTTGCATTCTTGGACATAAATATTCCCCTTGGCAATGGAATGGAACTTGCAAGGCATATAAAAGATGACAATAAAGCAATAGACATTGTATTTGTGACTGCCTACAACATGCATGCCATAGAAGCTTTTGAAATACAGGCATTTGATTATATACTCAAACCCTTTGATGAAGATCGCATCGCAACAACTATTAATCATTTAAAAGAAAAATATATAGCTAATAAACAAGATCAAAATGATGTTGTCAATATAATTAGTGAACTAATTAATAACTTAAATAAAGTTGATATAAATTTAAAAAAGATTCCTTGCGTAGAAAATGGCATTATTAAACTAATAGATGTTAACACTATATATTATTGTTATACAGAAGATGAAAGAACCTATGTTAAGACATATGATAAAAGCTACTTTACAAATTATACCCTTTGCAAAATTGAGGCCAGAACTAATTTTTTCAGAGTCCACAGAAGTTATCTTGTTAATATAGATAAAATCAATGAATTGTACTCATGGTTTCACGGGACTTATAAACTAGTTATTAATGATCTAAAAAAAACTGAAGTCCCTGTAAGTAGAAGCAATGTTCACAAACTAAAGCACCTACTTGGTATATAGAAAAATTTAATTTATAAATTTTTCTATTCCTACTGCTATTCCATCATGTGAAACATCACACGTTACCTTTTTAGCGTGACTTTTAACCTTTTCACTCGCATTTCCCATAGCAATACCACATCCAACTGACTCTAACATTTCTATATCATTTATGCCATCCCCAAATGCATAACTATTTTCTACAGGGATATCTAAATGATTGAGTACTCTCATTATTCCAGACGCTTTTGTTTCCCTACTAGAATAAACTTCGAAAATATTACTTGATATATTATGGTTACAATCAAATTCATCCCCTTGTAATGATAAACAATACTTTTCGGCTTCTTTGCTTTTGCATAACATCTCCATTTTATAAATATTAATATCACTAATATTGTACTCACTCTTTATATACTTCCTTGATATATTAAAATTATCATAATATTCATATAAATCTTCACATTCACTCTTCATATATGAATATTTTTCACCTTCCAATATATACTCAATATTAAATTTCTCAAAATTATTTATTATTGTTTTTACAACATCTTTCTTAATTTCCTGTTTGTAAATTAATTCTTCTCTAGCTACTACTTGTGCACCATTAGTAAAAACAAAACCGTCAAACCCAAATTTTAATAATTCTTCACTTATAAACGCATATGGTCTACCAGTTGCAATAAAGATATAATTACCATCAGCTTGTAATTTTCTAATAGATTTTTCAACTTCCTTCGTGATTTGTGTAATGCCTCTTGTACAATCAATTAATGTACCATCTATATCAAAAAATATTGCTTTTTTCATGTTTTAATCTCCTCTTTAGTTCTTATTTAGTAAAAAATTTTATGTTCTATCTATATGATAAAACAACAGTTACAACTTGTCCAACATTTAGGCTAAAACAAGTCATGGGATATCCATGACTTATTTTTTATATTACTTTTATATAAATATAGGTGACCAATTAACATTATTGTTTTATCTATTTATTTGTGTTTTCAAATAACATATCTCCGTGTATTCGTCCCCCTCAAGTTGCCTTATGTATTCATATTCTTTTATATACATAAATCTAATCTTTATTTCCTTTTTGTCTAAAATTTGATTCTCCTCATTGTGAATATCTCTTGTAATTTTTTCTGCCTCAATTAACCTATCATTCCCATTATTAATTCTAAGCTTATATATACTTATATCGCTCTTATCCCAATATTCTAAGTGCATCGCTTGCAATATTACACTTCCACAGTTCGAGCATTTTATGTATAGTTGTTGTCTAACTTTTTCAATAGTTACTTTGTTATTATCACAATTTTTACATACTATAGTTCTAAACATATATAATCACCTCCACTATTTTTATGTTATAAATCAAAGATTTATAACATAAAAATAGCACCCATTTCTGAATGCCTTTAATTCTTTTATATCATTTTCATACTATCATTTTTATTAATTCGTCATATTGTTCTCTAGTTAACGATATAATTGTACCTCGGACTTTTATACCATTCGAAAACTTATCTTTAAGAATATCATTTTGCCTTACTTCTTCAATACTTATAGGAAACTGAATATCTTTAGTTTTTATTACATCTATTACCTGTACTCCATCTTTATTTAAATGCCTTTCTCCCGTTATTTTACCGAGCGCCACAAGTTCTCTTTGTTTTCCTGAATTATATCCAATAACTAAATCTCCAACCTTTACCTTTGAAAAATATTTTCTAGTCCCTCCTTGTTCATTTTTTGAATTCCATTCTTCCATCTGACCAATTCCTAAGCTTTTTGTCCAGCTCCAAGGATTTTTATCATCATGAGGGTTCGCATTTATCCACCAATAATTCATATTAACAACTCCTAATTATTTTTAATGTGTAATAATTACTTTTTTATTGACTATTAAAATCACTTTTTGCCATTTGTATAGTAGGTAAAATAAGCTCCAAGGATATACCCCAGAGCATCATTAACTTCTCTTTAATTTCAAAGTATTTTCATCTTGTTCACCCTGCTAAGCTGCTTGCTCGATTCATTATACCATAATTTGGAAATAATTGTAGTTGTTATTTTACTTTATAGCGTATTATATGAAATTTTTAACATTTTCATTGTTTTTCATCTTATACATACCTATTAGAAAAAATGCTAGTGCAAAGGCTACAAGTATTCCAAGTAGTGGAGTAATAGCTACAAACTTTTTTCCGTTTTGTAGCTGCCTAATGGCCTCTAATGCCCATGTTTGTGGTAAAAAGTTGGCTATTTGCTGCATATTAGGCATCAGATCAATTGGCCAAAAACACCCGGATAACATACAAGTTGGAATTATTATTAAGGTAGCCATAGTCCCTGCTTGTTTTGTCGTGGTTGAAAAAGCAACTACTAAAATTCCTAACGTTACGCAAACAAGTCCAAACAAAACGAGTATAATAAGTAGCTGCAAATCAGGTACCCCAGTAGTTAATTTTAGAATGTATTTTGATGCAAATATTACTAAAACCGATTGTGCTACCATTATACACATATTCGCAAGTATATTTGCCCCAATATATATTCTGCTACTAACTGGAGTCGTAAATATTCTAAAATAAGTTTTCTCTTTCTTATCCTTTAAAATAAGACCTGAAGTTGTAGTCGCTCCTTGAAGCATTAACATTATTAAAAAACCTATACTCTGAACGGTCTTTAATTTATCTCTAGATTCATCCTTAACTATATTTTTATGCACTGCAAGGGTCTGAACCTTAAAACCTTCATAAAGTTTATTAAAGGTTGATTTATCCTTACCCGAAGCCTTTCCAATCATTATTATGCTTTTAACATAATAATTCACGTAGTTTTGAACCCAAGCGGTAGCATCCTCGCCTTTAATTGAAGTTATTTGTATTTTTCCCATTGTTCCATTTGAAACATCCTCGTCAAAGTTTGAAGGTATTGTAATTACACAATCAACTTTACCTTCTGCAACAAAGTTATTTATGTCACTTTCATTAATTTCTTGAATTTTAAATTTGTCCTGCATATTTAGAGCAGCAATAAAATCTTTAGATATTACTCCATTTTGTGCTTTATTATTTATTCCAACTTTTATCTTTGGATCCATTGATGAATAAGCGGACATAACAAAAATAACAATTATAACTGGAAGAATTAAGTAGACTATAATACTAGACTTTTTTCTAAACGTAATCTTTAATGTATTAAATGTCAGTAAAAATAAATTTCTCAAATTAAACATTCTCCTTTCTAAATAACAAGGAAGAGATAGCAAGAAAGACTACTGCTATACCTATATTAATCAAAATTGCATATGAAACCTTACTATAATTATTATTATAAATCACATCAAATATCGATCTATTAACCCACCTCACAGGTGATAAATATGTTATAACTTGAAATGTCTTATTTCCAAAACTATCTACACTCATATAACTTCCTCCGAGGAATACCATTACGGGTATCATGAAATTTAACACTCCATTTGCCACATTTTCGTTTTTGAAAATAAACCCAATTCCTACACCTATGCTTATTGCCATTATTATCTGGGAAATAAAAATTAATAACACAGTAAATATATCATTTCCCCAATTTGAATGAAGAACAAACTTACTAAATAAAACAACAATAGCAATTTGAAGAATTGTACCTATAACTCCCCCTATTGTTTTTCCTATAAGAAACTCATATTTTTTAACTGGGCTTATTAAAATTCTGTCTCTAGTTTTTGAATTTTTTTCACTGGCAATTCCAAAAAGTCCAGTCATTCCTGCATACATAATTATCAGCGCTATTTCTGCTATTGTATAATAATCTAAAGAGGATGGCTGAACTGATTTATTAAGAGAGGTTATTGTAGAATAATTCGTTTTTTTATCACTTATCAAACTATTGATTATACTTGGATTTACTTTACTAATGTCCATAATCACATTAAATTCTTGTACGTATGTAGATAAAATACTTTCAACCACACCAGCCTTAAGGTTTTCCTGTCCACTCTTATAAAACTCTATTTTATTATTGCTTTTCATTTCTATAATTGCGTCATACTCTTTAGATACTAATTTCTTCTTAGAATCATCTATATCATTCATTCTTGTAAATTTTATTTTAAACTCTTTTCCTTTTTCAATAAAGCTACTTCTAAAATTATCAGATGTATCGCCTGCTCCTTCAATATTATATAAAACTTTAGGTGTACCAATATCAATAGAACTATTAAAACTTGAACTAAATGCTGCGCTAAGCACAGCTATTAATGCTATTGGAAACAATATCATCATTGCCATTGATTTTTTGTCTCTAAAACTGTGTTTTACTTCCTTTATAATTATAAAAATAATATTCATTTTATCACCTCTAATCCCTTAACTTTCTACCGGTCAATGTTAAAAATACAGTTTCAAGATCCGGCACTTTATTTTCGATATTTCTAATAGGAATAACATTATCTGTGAAATATAAAATTATCTTATCCAAATTATTAATTTCCTTTAAACTGTCAATCTTAATTTTGTTTTCATTAACTATAACATCTGTAACTCCTTTTATTTCCTTTAACTCTTCTTCCTTTATTACCTTGCCATCAATAACTGTAACCTCAACAGTACTTTTATCTGTAACAATAGATTTGAGTTCTTCTTTTGTGCCAGAAACAATAACCTTTCCGTGATCAATAATACTTATCATCGTAGAAATTGCTTCTATTTCTTCCATATAATGCGTTGTATAAATAATTGTACATCCAAGCTTATTTAATTTGACTACAGCTTCAAGTATATGATTCCTTGATTGTGGATCTATACCTACCGTTGGCTCATCCATTATTAAAAGCTTAGGTGTATGTGCAATTGCACATGCTATATTTAATCTTCTTTTCATTCCCCCAGAAAAACTCGCAGGGAAACTCTTAGCTTTATCTGTAAGACCTACAAATTCCAAAGCTTCTATTGCTTTTTTATTTAATTCTTTTCCTCTAATTCCATAAAGACTTGCAAAAAACTTTACATTCTCAAAGCAAGTTAGATCTTCATACAGTGCTATATCTTGAGGTACTACACCAATATTCATCTTTGCACTTGTCGAATTTTTTTTATTATCTATTCCAAGTATGTCAATAGAACCTTTGGTTGTTGTTATTAGTCCACAAATCATATTTATAATAGTACTCTTCCCTGCCCCATTAGGCCCAAGTAGACCGTATATTTCTCCTTTTTTTATGGAAAGATCAATATTATCAACTGCCGTAAAGTCTCCAAATTTTTTAGTCAATCCAACTATTTTTACAATATCCAAAATAATACCCCCTTAAAACTCTCTATATTTAATCATTTCTATGCTTTTATTATATAAAAAAAAGACTTCCACTATAAGTATAGAAAGTCACTTTCTTGATATGACAAAAGTCATATTCTAATTATTCCCACCTTTTAAATAATAAATAGCAATCTGCGTTCTATGCTCAAGGCTAGTTTTATTTAAAATTGATGTAATATAATTTTTTACAGTACCTTCTGAAATAAACAACCTTGCTGATATCTTTCTATTAGATAATCCATCAGCGATTGCCTGCATTATCTCCATCTCTCTAATAGTAAATAGATCCTTATCTAACTTACTACTATTATCACTATCTATTCCTTTTAATACCTTATCTATTATGCCTTCTTGCATAACCATATTTCCACTGTTTACTACCTTTATTGCAGCTTTAATTTTATCTGGAGAATTATTTTTAAGAATATACCCCTTCGCACCATAACGAATTGCTGCATTTATATATTCATCTTCATCAAAAGTCGTAAGAATAAGGCATTTAGTTTTCGTCTTTAAAGAAATTTCCTTTATGGCCTCTACACCATTGAGTATTGGCATTCTTATATCCAAAAGTGCAACATCTACTTGATTGTTTAAACAATACTCTACTGCCTCTAGTCCATTTTCCACGCATCCCATTACAATAAATTCTTCGTCTAACCCAATTATTATTTTGAGACCTTCCCTAATCAATGAATCATCATCAGCAATTAAAATCTTAATTGGCAATTTAACACCATCCTTCCACACGCTTTGTTCTTTATATAGGGAACAGCATAATTACTGAAAACCCACTATAACCATCAAAAATAACTTTCCCATTTAGATTCATAGTTCTTTCTTCTATCCCAGATAACCCAAGTCCTTTCTCTATTCTAAAACATCCTATTCCATCATCCTTTATTTCTACTTTTATTAAATTATTAAGAACTTCCACATTTACCTTAACATTGTTAGCTTGTGAATATTTAATTATATTTGTAAAAGCTTCTTGAATGTTGTCGCAAATAACCTTCCACTCAATGTATGTTATTTTATCTAGCTCATTACTATAATACAATTTCGCATTAATTTTCCCTTTATTTTTAAACTCATCTACAAGTAACTTAACCTTATTTATACCTAATTGTTCAACTTCAGGTTTAATATTCTTAAGCGTAAATCTTATGCTCTCCATACCCTCTCTAAGTACATTTATTATATTTTGAATAATAAGTTTACTTTTATTACTATCCTTGTCCACAAGAAGTTTAGCCGCCTCAAGTTGCATTAAACTGCCTGAAATGCTATGACCTAATTTATCATGTATTTCTTGAGCAATATTATTCCTTTCTTGCAATTGTGATGTATATATAATTTGTTTTTTATATTCTATTTGATCATTTAATTTTGCTCGCAACTTATAGTTTTTCTCTTTAAGAGAATCATTACATATAGTGAGTTTTTCTATTGTCCTTTCACTTTCTAAAATGAAATAGTATGCTACTAGGCTAATCAAAGATGATCCGAGATATTCGTATATCATAATCTTATCATTAATAATAAAAACAGACATTATTAAACCACTCAAAATATATACAAATTTTATTTTACCCATAAATATTTCATAAAAGTTTATTGGTAATAATATGAAAAATATAGGCGTAACAAGATAACTACAAAGTAAAAGTATAAAAACAGATGTACATAAAAAAATAAATTTATGTCCTCTACTTGAAGCTAAAGCCTTGCATACATTAATAATCACATAAATTAGTAAGGATATAACCACCATATAGTTACTACAAAGAGAATTAAAGCTCCCTTTTACAATTAAGCTACTCACATAAATTAATATTACTAATTTGTTTATCAATATCCAACTTTCCATAATCTCACCTCTACCTATTACATAATAACATAAAAAACTCCGAGTTATTCTCAGAGCTACTTTAGCTAGACCTATTTTCTATTAATTTCTTGTTAATAAAATCACGAATAAATATCCGATAACTCCACTAGTATATTTTCATTTTCACTTCTGACGTTACTATTATATAACTTACTTTCATTAGATATCTTTGCCGTTGGTAGCAATACTGTGAACTTACTTCCTTTTTCAAATTCGCTCTGCGCATTTATACTACCACCATGTAATCCTACAATAGATTTAACTAAACTTAAGCCAACACCAGACCCTTCAGTATTTCTTGAAAGCGATTTATCTACTTGCTTAAATCTATCAAATATCATTTCTAAATACTTTTCTTCAATAGCATTTTTCTCTAAAAATTGTGCTTTTTTATATAGCTAGTTGCTCCAAATAAAAGTTTTGGCTGGAACATAATCATATATAAATTCAGCATTTTTTAAAGCTAACCTTACACATCCATGGGATACAGGAACTCCAAGTGTATTATCTATAATGTAGTTTCCAAGTCTGTCATATAGCACACTATGAAATAAATAATTGCCCCTTATTTGAGTATAATATTAGAAAAAATAAAGGATTTGCAGATCCAGTAAAGTCATTAACCCTTTGCCTGTTCAAATCAACCCAAGTAAAATATTTAGTCTTGCTTGCAAACAGTGTTGTGGTTTCTTTTGCTATTGATGATGACGTTGTAACTGCTAATGCAGTTACAGTTACAGGAATATTTAAAAATAAAAATATTAAAGATACTGTGATAATTAAAACCAATTATTTATATTTGAAGCCATAAAACGGTTTATAAAAGCATTTTCAGTTACACTATTTTATGGTATATTATTTATATGAATAGATTCTCCTAAATATTATAGTTTTCTATTTTTCATTTATAAAGAACTCACAAATATAAAGTTAAAATCTAACAAAACAGGCTAAGGAGTTGGAATAATATTTGAAAAGTAATTCCAAAAAATTATTTACTTATTTTATAGCAGTACCAATAGTTTCAACAGTAATTTCTATAACCGCTTTCTTTTTAACAAAAACAGGAATTTCTACTTTAGAATTAAATTCACTACAAAGTAATAAGGTTAATTCTATAAGTAGTAAAGCATATGGTTCAAGCATAATACTAACTGAAGGAGATACTATAACCGCCGCGGCTAAAAAATCTTATATTTTTAATGAATTCGATGGAATGAAAGATAATAGAGGAAGAGATATTTATACGTGTGGTTGGAAAATGCTAAGGTATAAAGATATTGGAGACGATACTGTGAAGAGCTTGATACAAAGTAACGGTATTGATACTAGTCCATTATTAGTTCCTATAAAACTTAATGGATGGTTTAGAGTATATATAGGATATGACGAAGATACAGGTGCAATTAGGGTAAAACAAAACAGTGAAGATACTTATGATTTAGTAGGAACACATAATTATGGAGTTTATACACCTCAACATGGCAATCAAATTATAACTGAAAAATCATCTATAATCCATAATTTCACTAATGATAGTTTAACTATTGCTCCAGATTATTCTCAAACTGTTAGAATCGCTTACGTAAAATTTGTTGCCTTAACTGCCACTGAAATAGCTTTATATACTAAAAAAGATGAAGGGCTTGAAGGAAATAGAATAATGTATGATTTTGATGGATATTCAGGGTTCTATTCTGGAAAGTTTTACAATTCGGAAACTTTTGATAGTAAAATGGTACAACCATTAGCCGCTAAAAATATTGGAGAAATAAATTGGTGTTTAGGGACAACTGGAATGCTAAATTACAATAGCAAGTATGGTGGAAAGGCTCTTTCGAACTGGGGTAAGTATGAGAATCAACTTAGAAAAGGAGATAAAATAGCACGAACAAATATATTAAATATATTAAAAACAGGGAAATCTCCACTAGAAATTATTGCAGCTTCTGCAGAAAAACAAGGTGTAAAGGTTAATGCTTCTCTTAGAATGGATGTGTTTTATAATCCTGCAATATATGGATTCCTAAATGGATCTATGTACGATAAATATAAAGATTGTCTTCAAAAGGGTAGTTTTTTAATGAGTTATAATTCACCTAAATTCAGGGCTTATGTTGAAAATATTTTTTATGAAGCTGTCTCTATTAAAAACGTAGATGGAATAACTTTAGATTTTTGTAGATATCCAACAGTATTTGGTAGTGAAACTAACCCCAAAGACAAAATTAAAATTATTAATAGCTTCATAAGAGAATTAAGAAAAAAAATTCCAAAAGGAAAAACTATTACAGTAAGAATACCTTACAAAAACCCAGAATCATATGGATTTGACCCTAAAACATGGATTAAGGAAGGTTTAATAAATACGTTGGTACCATCTAACATTGATATCGATGATTTCTTTAATGTAAAATCTTATGTAACTATGGTTAAGGGGTCAAAGGTAAAACTATATATAGGTATTTCTGCTGATGTTACAGGCAAAGATATAAGCAAAGAACAAGATGATACTTTAGCCGGAAATTTCGTAGATAAAAAAACATATTTATCTCCACATCAATATCTAGAAAGAGCTTATGATATTTACAGTGCTGGTGCGGATGGATTATTTTTATTTAATACATCTGAAAGTTTATTAATGAATACTCAATCATTAAAAGAAACAGACTCCTTAGGTGATAAAATAAAAATACAAAAGTGGCATATGCTTTATTATAATAAACCAGTAATCACACATAAAATATATATAATGTGATTTTCTGATAATAAAGGGACCTGTAGAATAAACACTTAAAAAAATGTCTCCTCTACAGGTCCCTATTCTATTTTCTTAAGGTTAGTCATTTATTCTTACTCTCACATTCACAGATATAATCTAGTCTTTCCATTTTAAAATTTGATTGTGCCAATATTTCCGGCCAGATTTTAACTACTTGGTATAATTTCTTCTTCTTATCTTCTATTAATTTATTCCAAGAGACAAGTGTCGGATCAGTTTTTAGCGTATAATCTTTAACTGTTCCATACTTCCACCCACTCCTTTTTTTAAGATGGTATAGTCGTGTATATTCCATTTCAGCTAACACTTCTAATTCTTTAATTGTAAATTCATTAAATGTCGGTTTATCTTTAACTGAAACAACATCATAATTAATTTTAAGTAAAGCATTAGGAATGTCTTTAGCTTGATTACGGTTAAACTTTTTAAAATCTTCACTAAGATCCTGCCATGTCATTTTAATATTTCCATCCAACTTACTGCTATTTTCATATATAGCTATCGCAAGCCTTTCAATTTTCTCACTATAAAATGCATCATGCATTAAATGACGTAAAAATTGTTCTTCATCTACATGTAGTTTTAACTGTTCTTTAGATGGTAGATCAGATTGTTCCCATTTTGTAGCATTAGTTAACATACTCATTTCAAGTATAGCTTCCATAGATCTTGATTCATGCTTATACCTTGGTATTTTGAGAAGCGCCCTTAATACTCCATTATCAATTTGAGTCTCTTTTTTATCATTTATAAGATGAGGAACTTTTCTCTCTAACAGTGAACGTAGAAGCATTGCTCTTCTAATTATAAATAACTGATCCCTCTTATCATCAGTTTGATTTGGTCCAAGAATATTTACATATCCTCTTAACCTACTTATAAAATCAGGACCTTTTGCGCTTTTAAATTCAAGTAAAAACTGCTTTTGTTCTTTTTCATTTTCAATGTTTTCTCCACAAAATCCTTTAAATGTACTACTTGTTCCGCCAGCAAATACAAAAATAGCTTTCCCAATAGGGTGAATAGAATCCCCTTCTCTAAATATACCATCTTGCATTGGTGCCAAGAAATATTTTAGCCATCCAAGTTTTCCTTCAATAAAAGAATCAAATTCGTCAAAAAATACTAGCGGTATTTTATCTTGTAGTGCAATATCACGTACTTTATGAAAAGCGTTTACTAAATCAAGCGGTGTACTAAATTGGGACAAATTAAAATCAAGCTTAGTGATTATATTTGACGCAATGCTATTAGCTACTTCAAGTATTCCGAAAGATTTTCCAGACCCTGGAGTACCGAACACTGCAATGCATAGTGGTCTAACTGTATTTTTAGTTGAGATATACTCAAGCATAAGATTTTTAATACTCCTATAGCTTTCTATTTCAGCCTTATCCACTGTAGTTAACTTTCCAAACTGCGCTATTGGTATAAATTTAAGTGCATTCTTTACTCCATTTTTAACAATATCATAAGCTATTTCTTCTAGATTAGTAGAACTTTTATCCTTTAAAATATACCAACAAGCACGACAATTAGGGTTAGGTGAAGATGGCACTATTACATCCTGAACATTCTCCCTAAGTATAAAATCGTCTTCCTTTTCAATAAATATAGCAGGACTTGGAAATGGAGATTCTGAAACATCTCCACCAAAACCCTCTATAAAACATTTTTGAGCTGAAATAGTACCTTGTCGTATACCACTATTTATTGACTCTGTTAACTCTTCGTTCTCTTGAATCCCCGAAACTATAGCACTTGCAAGTCCTGCAACAAAAGAAGATGTAAGCCCATACATTTTGCCTTGAGATTCTTTAATAAAACCTCCTTCAAATTCATATGGAATGAAATACAATTTAACTTCTGGTACACCATCAGTTCTATAGTAGATTGCGCCCTCAAGACCAAGTGGTACTATAAGATGATGACAATTAGCAAGAAAAGCAAGGTTGGGATTGTTATTAATTTGCCACACAAAATCTTGTGCTGTTCTTTCCCAAGATAGACTTTTACTTATATTAACTCCCTTAGAACGTAAATCGTCAACATTTATAATTACTATAGTATTTTCATTATGTATTTTTTGAAGATGTTTCCAAAGCACACTAGAATCAATTGGATTATTCATTTTATATAAAATTATTGGCGCTGCTTCGGGCGTTTTTAACGCTATAGGCCAAAATTCTTCACTTGAGTTAAATCCATTATTTTCGTCATCTAATATAATTATGTCTACCTTTGGATCATCGTTAATAATCGGAAGCAACCTGGGTTTTCCAGATGCTGGTCCAGTAAATCCCATAAGACGCTTTATCCTGTACACTTTTCCATTATTATTTTTGTCATCAAATATAGGAAAACGTTCAAGTTCCGCAGTAGAGCTAAGAAACTCTCCTCTTTTTATTAGTTTTAGATCTGGCATCTGTGGTGAGATTACCGATGCTCCTGTTGATAGTGATACCAGCTTTGATAAAAGCAAAGCCTCTCCTGGTTTTAAAGCAGTATGCATATTTAAATGAGTTTGCCAATTAAGGCCTATATCACTCTGAGGATGTGTTATCCTCTGCACAAAATTTATACATATATCCCCTGTTACAACAATCTTTATATTTTTATTACTCATATTTAAACTCCTATTTTAATAACACTAGTATAAGCATTATCGCTATTATATTTACTTTTCATTCTACCAATCATAACATCATATTTCAATACTTTCATAAATTAATCTCGTATAAAAGATATCTATCACTTTTGGATAGATATCTTTTATAAATTCTATTATATTTTAAATTTCTTTATTTCATTATCTAATTTCTCAGATAATGTTTGAAGTTCACTAGAGTGTTTTGCAAACTCCTCCATTGTTGCTGTTATTTCTTCAGTCGAAGCGGATACTTGCTCTGACGCAGCTGCCGTTTGTTCTGATATAGATGAAATATTCTCAATTTCTAACACTGTAGATTGTTTTTTCTCATTTACATCAACAATAGATATCTTTATCTCTTCAACTTTAGTAATCATGATATCAATTGATTTTAATATCTCACTAAATATATTTTTAGTCTCACCTACCGCCAACTCCTGTTCATTTACTACTGTTTCAGTTGATTTAATTGCATCTACCGCTGTATTTGACTTTTTCTGAATATTAGCAATAATGCCTTTAATATCCTCTGTTGAATTTTTTGATTGTTCCGCAAGTTTTCTTATTTCTCCAGCAACTACGGCAAATCCCTTACCTGCTTCACCGGCCCGTGCAGATTCTATGCTTGCATTTAATGATAGAAGATTAGTTTGCTCTGTAATACTTACTAATGTTTCAGAAATAGCATTTATTTGCTTAGTGCTCTCATTCATATCCTGTATTATTTCATTAACTTCTTTAGTTGATGATTTAGTTTTATTTGATTTTTCAATTAAGGTGTCCATCATTGACAGTCCTTTTGCTCCTAAATCTTTAGTCCCAGTCGAAATTTTATCCATTTCATTTGAATTATTACTAATTTTATCTAATCTATTTGACAAATCGTCCATCGCTAAAGCACCATCTTGAGCATTTTGAGCTTGCTGAGTTGCGCCTATTGACACTTGCTCTATTGCACTTGAAACTTCACCTATAGAAACTGTTACCTCCTCCGACATACTTGCAAGAGTCGTTGAAGTTTCAGCTACCGTCTTTGATGAGTTTGTAACATTGTTCATAATTCCAGATATATTTTTCATCATAGAATTAAATGATATAGCTAAATCTTCAAATTCATCTTTTGTTGATGCTTTAATAGATACCGTTAAGTCTCCATTTGAAGCCTTTGCAAAAACATCTTTTAGATTATGAATATTATAAGCTATTCCCTTACTTAACACTAAAGACATACCTATAGAGATTAATCCCATTATTAATATAATTAATAAAGTTGTATGTATTATAGACTTTGTGTCATTCGATAGTTCACTTTGATCTAAAGTAGCCACTAACTTCCAACCTGTTAATTCATTTGTTTGATATACTCCAAATTTCTTTGAACCATTATCATCATAATTAACGAAACCACTATTTTGCGACTTTGCATTATTCCAAAACGGTAACTTCGAAGCCGTATATGTGTTAATAAGTTTCTTTACCGGGTGAGCTAAAACCTTACCTGACGTTTCTGATATAAACACATATCCTGTATTTCCTAATTTCTTTGTGGATATTTGCTCTGCAAGTGTGTTTAATGTTAAATCTATTTCTACAACGCCAACCACTTTCCCATCTTTTTCCACTGTTTTCGCTAGTGTAATAATATTCTTTTTTGTTCCATCATCTATATATTCAGGAGTTATTATAACTTGCCCTTTGTGCTCTAAAGCTTGTTTATACCAAGAGCTTTTAGTTGCATCATAACCAGGAGACATTTTAGCATTAGGATATGTATTAAACTTGCCAGTGGTAGTTCCGTAAGATATATCAAGTATATCTTTGTTACTCTCTGTTACACCTTTTAATAAATCGGGTATATAATTTATATTATTACCTGTATCAACATTAATAAAATTATAATTATTTGATGTCAATGAAAGCATATTTGAAAATCCATTTAAATAATTAGATAATCCATTATTTATTTCTGTAAGTGTTTGTGTGCTTGTTACCGTTAATTTATTATTAAGAATTGATTTTGACTGTCTATAAGAACCAATACCTAGTATAATTAATGGTATTATACAAATTGATACTAGACTAATAATTAATTTAGTACGAATACTGTTTAGTTTTACTTTTTTAGATTTAATTTTAATTACCCCCAAGCCATTCTTATTTTGATTCACTTACAATATTCTTCACAAATATAAATAAACCTCTATATTTGTATTAATTTATATAAAAAATACAAAATTATCTGTTTTGATTTTTTTTTATTGACTTTTTTAATCTTTAATGTTAAACTTCTTCTTAAATTAAGTATATTATTAATGCGAAGATGGAGAGTATAATTTTATCAACTTAAGTTACAGAGAGTCGATGTTTGCTGAGAGTCGATACTAAGTAAAAGTTACAAATCACTCCAGAGCTGCTTGCCAGAACAAAGTAAGGGAAGCCGGTTAGCCCCGATAAAAGGCTTAGGTTTTAACGAACCGAAAATAGAGGTATCTTTTTTAAGATACAATTAAGGTGGTACCGCGATTAACACTCGTCCTTGGATTTATATCCAAGGACGAGTTTTTTTATTATAAAATAATATAACTAAAAACATAGGAGGCTTATATATGCAAAAATCAGCATTAAAATCATTATCAAATCAGACATTGGATCATCATCTTTTAGAAATTCAAAAGGCGCAGGCAAATTTAAAAGGTGTGACTTTAAAAACGGGCCTTATATACAGTGATGTATTTAGTAATGAGTCTGGAAATTCGGTTTATATTAAGCCTGAAAATCTACAAATAACTGGCGCATTTAAACTTCGTGGAGCCTATAATAAGTTATGTAGCTTAACACCCTCAGAAAGAAAAAGAGGGGTAATTGCATCATCTGCTGGAAATCATGCACAAGGAGTTGCATATTCTGCGCAAAAGTTAGGTATTTTAGCTACCATAGTAATGCCTAAAACAACCCCTCTTATTAAAGTTGAAGCCACAAAAAGCTATGGCGCAACTGTAGTTTTATTTGGAGATTGTTATGATGAAGCTTATACAGAAGCAAAAAGATTAGAGAAAGAGCATAATTATGTTTTTGTACATCCATTTGATGATTTGGATGTAATGTATGGCCAAGGTACCATAGCCTCCGAAATAGTAGAAGAAATTGAAGACATTGATTGTATTCTTGTGCCTGTTGGTGGTGGTGGCTTAATTGCAGGAATTGCACTTGCAGCAAAGGCCTTGAACCCAAACATTAAAATAATAGGTGTAGAACCTGAAGGTGCAAAAGCAATGAAGGATTCTATTGACTGTAAAAAAGTCGTCCACCTTGAAACAGTTTGCACTATAGCTGATGGTGTGGCTGTAAAAAAACCTGGAGACCTATCTTTTGAAATCATCAGAAATTACGTAGATGAAATTGTAACTGTTTCAGACTTTGATATAATGGAATCCTTTCTTCTTCTTTTAGAAAAGCACAAACTTATTGCAGAAGCTTCTGGTGCCTTATCATTTGCAGGACTTAAGAAAATAAAAGAAAGAGGTAAAAAAGTAGCCTGCGTTTTAAGCGGTGGAAATATTGACGTTGTTACAATATCCTCAATGATAGATAAAGGTTTAGTTTCAAGGGGAAGACTCTTCTGCTTCAGTTTAGAAATGTCGGATATTCCCGGAGAATTAGTCAAGGTTTCAACTATTCTAGCAAGCGCAAATGCTAATGTAGTTAAACTAGACCATAATCAATTTAAAACTAATGACCGCTTTATGCAAGTCCAACTTGAAATTACTGTAGAAACAAATGGTCATGATCATGTTGCTGCCATTATAAATGCATTAGGTAAAGAAGGATATAAAGTTAATAAAATATACTAATTCATTGTTTATAAAAATAGAGATAGCAAGCGCTACCTCTATTTCTAATATTATCATATGCCCACCAGATGAGAATATAAATATTCTCTCAAAATCAAGCTTAATTTAAATTTGGACAAAATAAAAACACTAAATAAACTTAGTGTTTTTGTTAACCTGGCGACAACCTACTCTTCCACAAGGTCACCCCTGCAGTACCATCGGCGCATTGAAGCTTAACCTTCGTGTTCGGTATGGGAACGG
>NZ_JAHLDM010000043.1:0-29795 GCF_018861295.1 Clostridium estertheticum
GATTATTGGGCAAAAGTGGAAATTGCCTATTATGTGGTACTTATTTGATAATAATTTCACTAGATATAATGAATTAAAACGAAAAGTTAAATGTATTACTAATATGATGCTTACAAAATCTTTAAAAGAATTGAAAGAACATAATCTTATTATTAGAATCCAATATGAAACGATTCATCCTAAAGTTGAATATGCTCTAACAGAAAGAGGTAAAGCGTTACTTCCTGCATTGAATGAATTGTCTATATGGGGTGAAGAACAACTTAAACTTGATAAGTCGAAATCAAATTTTTAAACGCTTCTCATTTACTTTAATACGCAATCTTCTTCTACTACGTCATAAATGAATGCACCATTTTCCATAAACTATTACATTTATATAGGTTGTTAAACATTTTAGATTTTGAACGTATCATTTCATGTGATATCATATTATAAAAAATACAGCACTTGAAAGGACTAAATTTATGGAGAAACAGCAACAAAATTGGCACCCTATCAGTATGCTACCTATGATGTCTACAATGATATCTGGTCAACTAGAAGAAGCTAAAGATCAATATGAAAATCTTTTGAAGGCTCAATCTAAACCATATGTTTTGAATAATGAAATAGTAGAAAGAGTTACTAATGTATTTTCGAAGCAATTAGATTTCATATGTTTATATAAGAATCAAATATCCAAATGGCATAATTAAGAAACCTTAACGACTACACTTGAAACGAACCTTTCTAAATCTCAAGTGCAGCTCCAAGAACTTAGTAAAGTTATAACTAATATTTTAGCTCTATCAGCTGAACTTAGAAATGGAACTATAGAAAAAGTAATGGGAAAAAGTGATCTGGAACTTGGAATGGAATTCTTCAGAAAATAACATCAGTAATATACAACTGAGATAATTTCAATACGTTAAAAAGGACACCTGAGCATTACCTTATCAATTACCACTTGTGGTAAAAGCCTTAGAACCATACATAATAAAGCTCGCATTTTCATCAAATCATCTCCTGGGTCGCTGCAACAGCTTCGAAGAAGATGCATTGACGACTTCAGAAGGAGATTTACCCCTTTGTAGTTCTCTGGAGTAGATAACAATTCTCAATTGTTATCCCCCCACTGAAGTTTTCTATTTGTTAGAATATGTAACTTCCACTTATAGAAGTAGGAAACTTTCCTTCTGAAATGTCGTTAAACCAAAATCTGAATGTAAATCAATCGATATTGTGTTACCTTCGCTTTATTTAATAAAATATTCTTCCCCCAAATCTAAAAACTTCTCCCTTCCTCCATATATATAAGTTAAAACCCTAAAGGAGGAATCAACAATGGACAAAACACAAATAATAGAAAGTCTAATCCCAGGAGCTTTATTATCCTATGAAAAATACAACATCCTACCATCCCTAACCATAGCTCAAGCAATACTGGAAACAGGCTGGCTACAATATGTTAAAGGGAATAACATCTTTGGTATCAAATGGACAGAAGGCTGCGGATATGAAGTTCAAGAATTTAACACTCATGAATTTATAAATGGAGTAAGCACTCCTATGGTATGCAGGTTTAGAAAGTATGATACTCTTGAAGACAGCATACTGGACCATGGAAAGCTTTTAAGCTTTACTAGGTACAAATCTGTGATAACATCTAAAGACTACAAGGAAGCTTGCCAGAACATTTATAACTCCGGCTACTGCACTGATGAGGCGTACCCTGAAAAACTAATAGCTATAATTGAGCAAAATAAGCTTTATGTTTATGACTGCGCTCCTGGATCTGAAAACACAACTTACGAAGATATTAAATATCTACAAAAATGCTTAAACTCTATGAAAATAAGGGATGTAAATAATAATGTTTTAATTGTAGACGGAGCCAGTGGTCCATTAACCATAGGTACTATTAAAAAGCTCCAGCAAATACTTAACCTTTCTATCGATGGTGTATGTGGACCTGAAGTATTAACTGGAGTTAAAACTATTATGGAAAAGCCCTTATGTAGCATTAAGTCTACAGGAGATAAAACAGCTATAAGATATATCCAATGGAGAACTGGCAGCGCTATCGATGGTATTTATGGAAATGAAACTGTAGGCCTTGTTAAAGAATATCAACGAAGCAATAACTTAGTGATTGATGGAATTGTCGGTAACGGTACTTGGCAAAGATTACTCTCTTGAACTTTGCATTAATATATGTAAATATTTATTGTAGTAATTAACTAACTACAAGCTTATTTTATATAACACAAATATCACCAAATAAAAAAAAGATTCCACCAAGTCAAACTTAGTGGAATCTTTTTTTACTATGCTACTTTAATTGTATTTGTATCAGTAGTAACTATTTTAGCATCTTTCTTGCCAGTTAAGTCACCACTAGTTGATAGAAAAATGTTTTTTGCGATAACTAAATCCATAAGGGCATTTACCTCAGCTTCTGTTATAGTAGGTCCCTTATCATCAGCTTTAATGTCATCTACAGTTAACGTAAAATACTTACCCTCAATAGTAGTTAAAAATCTCATAACTAATTTATTCATATAATTTTTCCTCCTTTAAATTGTTAAATTTTGGTTTTTTAAATTTTAAAGTCCTTAAGTAAAGTCCTATTCTGTAACTAAGCTATACTGATCTTGTCTATCTATCCCAACCAATGGATAAGTTTTGATTTTAGAGATAGCTTGTCCTACTGCGAAAATGTCTGCATCCACTGCATTAACTTTTACATTACCTAGGCTTTTTGTTGCAAATTCATCCTTGCCATTGATGTCTATACCTGTTTTCATTGTAAGTTTTAAAACACTTGATACCTTTGTTGATACAACTGCCATGTTTAATCACTCCTTTTATTTTGTTTTCACTTAATATATATGCCCTTGTAAAAATTTCTGCATATTATTTTAAAATAAAAAAATAACCAAAAATATAGCTAACATCACTACACCTTTGGTTACTCTAACCTGATTATGCAAAATTCATTTCTTACCTCCAATTATGATTATACAAACAATTGATATAATTAACTAACTTGTTTTGAGCAAAAAAATAAGAGCTTTATCATTTAGTGATTAAACCCTAGATATATCAATACTTTACGCTTTGCGAGTCCTCCCCCATAGACAACTGATGAAATTTACAGTTTTTTACCCCCACTATGGGTTTTTACATGAATCGTTTCAGTATGCCAACTACCACTACCCAAGGTTACACTCTCAAAAATGCCAATGCTGAATCATGTATTTTATATTAAAACACATAACAATCCAAACAGTTGTTTGTAATATTGTAATAATGTAATATTTACTTTTATTTCTTAATGTTAATTTATTTATTGGTTTTTTAATGTTAAATTTATTAAAAAAGTTAGGAAATCGTTTTTCAAAAAAGACTAATAATTTCAATCCTAAAAAAGCTCCTAATGTATTTAACATAATATCATTAATGTCCATAGATCTTATAATAAAAATCTGAATGATTTCAATTACTAGCGATATTATGGCACTTTCTAGAATTATATGTTTTGTCCTTTTTTCTTTATGATAAAATAATGAAGCACAAAATCCAAAAGGTATATATATAAAAATATTCCCCACGATGTTTACAAAACCATGTACTCCAAATTCAATCATTCCTTTAAAGGGAATGAGATTTATATTTTTTAATGATTCATAAATGTGTTGAGATATATAGGGTAAGGAAAAAGAATAGATGCTTGTTCCAAGTGTTACTGTTACTATAAAAATAAAAGAATACATTAACGCAATCTCTCCTGCTTCAGAATATTTTGTGATTTTAATACCTAAATAATGGCGTTTCTTTATCTCTAAAAGTCTATGTATTATTACAAATGGTATTGAAATTAAAAAAAATGGTGCTAATATCATTAGATTTTGTTTAATATAAATCATCTATTATTCCCCCTGAAAAAGAGTAGTTATCGTCTAAAGAGATGTAATGTTTAGCATATTCTTTACCGTTATAGCAAATCCCAAACGATTAGAATCACTTCGCAACTTACTGCCTTATTTAGTTAATGAATATTATATGAAGAATATTCATTTTTTAATATGTGCATTTTTAAATTTTCTAAATACTTCCACAGAGACCAAAACAAACACTATTAACATGAAAGTGCCATTGAAATAGTGCCTAGATTTTATATTCATTATCCCCACTATAAGTGAAATAATAGCAGATATACTCATTGATATTTTACCTTGATCTTCATTTTCATCTTCTTTTCTCATAATAAATTCCCCCTCATGAACTTTAAATAATCCTTACTTATTTAAGAACTGCACTATTTTACAAATTCGAATTAATTTTAAAATAAATGTACGACTCTATTCCATAAAATCACTATTTTATATAGGTATTTTCATTACTTACGTTGATTCTGATTTCTTCTATTACATTATTAATATGGTAAATTAAATGGTTAGATTAGTCAATATATTTGCAATAAATTCCATGTATCAAAGAATAGATGTTAATTGTGTTCTTAAATCATGCGTGACCTTGGAATATAGGATGAATACATATTTATAAATTATTGTTTGCAATTACAAATATATGCATATTTGCAAGCGCGCATTGTATGTGATCGCAGCGTATGTTATTATTAAAACAATACTTTTCGCTATATGATAATAAGGGGGAAAATCGTGAATGAAAAATAAAAAGGATGAACAAACGGCAATTAGCCTATTTGATACTTTCAAAAGGTTGATTTTGGAAAAGAGTTCGCAAGACAATAGATATTCTAGAATTATAAACGTTTTAAATCTTGCAATTGAACGCATTGAAAAGGGAATCCAAACACCACAACTGGGGGCACGATCAGCATTCCAAAAAATTTGCACACTATGTTTTGTAGACAAAATAAAATTAAATGCAGAAGAAACTGATGCTTTCCAGAAAATAGACCATTTCTCACATTCGAAGGGGATTTGGGAAGAAATGAAGACTATGGGTATCCCAAATGCGTGGTTTAATAATTAAGTTTAACCAAAGGGATCTTATTTTATTGAATCTTGATGGAAGTATAGGCATTATAAATCTGCTAATAAACTCATTAGCAGTTAGTGTCATAACTTATTCATTACCAAGGGATAGGTGCAATATTTCATAAATTGTACCTAAATCATGAAGTTGGTCAGGCGTTTCTTTAAAAAAATATATTTTACTAAAGCCCCATTTATCTGGATTATAGATACAAGTTTGTCCAAGAATTTTATAGTTAGTTTCTAGATCCACTTGTTGTTTCTTAAAAGTAGTTAAACTAACACTTTCAGGTATTGTGCCTGTTATTTCAAGAACGTGTGTACTATCAGAAAAATTTGGCTCCATTTTAGTATATAATGGAATACCGATGTTAATTTGTTGCCAACCAAAAGAATTAAGAATGGAATCATAATACCCGTCAAAGAGAAACTTATTCATGCCAACATTATTATTCCAAATATAAAGAGGAGAATAAGAATTATATAAATTTTTATTTTTATCTTTTTCAGTAATTAAATAAGCCTTAAATTGTAAATCTAAAAATCCATCTGTCTTAAAACCATTATCATTTACCCTTTTTTTAATGATGTTCATATCGTAATCGCTGGGTAGTGTAACTTTATATTGCATACCAATCATAACTATCCCTCATTTCTATTTTATAAGTTTAATTTACTCCTAAGTTAGATATAAGTAAAATAACTATAAATTATCTTAAATATCATTTAAAATGATACACAAGGGGGATAAACATATGGAAATAAATGATTTAGTCATATTCACTAAAGTAGCAGAAGTAGGTTCTATTTCAAAGGCAGCGGAACAATTAGGTTATGTTCAACCAAATATAACTGGTCGATTAAAAATATTAGAGAGCGAATTTAAAAAAACTCTTTTTAGACGAACTAATAAAGGGGTGGACTTGCTTCCCGCTGGAGAGATATTATTTGATTATGCAACAAAGATACTCAATTTAATGGATGAATCAAAAGAAAAAATATTAAATTTGAATCCTTTATTAAAAATAGGTGCTACACAAACAATTACCAAAAACTATCTATCCCATCTGTTAATAAATAATAATCTTAAGTTTTCTATATATACTCGTCCGACTGAAGAACTGTTGTTTTTACTAAAAACGTATAAAATTGATGTCGTGTTAATAAATAAAGAATGGCAAAACAGTAAAATAGAACTATTACATTCTTTCAATGAGAAAATTGGATGGTTAGGATCAAAAGAAATGAAATTAAATAATTTTAGAAACATATCCGTCTTAGTAAATAGAGACAAAGATTGCCCTTATAGGAAAGCTACGCTTAGTTTCCTTGAGAAAGTAAAAAACAACTGGAACGTTATTGAAATAGATTCTCTTGACCTAATCCTATCAATGCTTGAATATGGAGAAGGAATAGCTATCTTTCCCCCAAAAATGTGTACTAATAAAATTATAGAGCATTATGTGGAAGGTCTAACACTAGAAGATGTTAAAATCTACTTGTATAAAAAGAGCGATAATAATAAAGTGAATAATCAAGATTACAAAAAAATTTTCAATTGATCCGGGTAGATTCGGCGTACTGCAATGATTCTTGTAAAAACAGGTCTTGTCACAAATCCCACTCTTTATAATGATATGAGGGAACTATATTAAGTGTATATTAAAATTTTGAATGTAACACAACACCAATTGAATTACATTTAATTTATATTTTATTTGGACAAATGAAAGCAAGATAGGATAGGAAATAACAGTTATATTTTAGTACAATTTATACATGGAGGCGAGGAAATGAATTTTATTCGAAACTTGCAGAAGGCAATCGATTATATGGAGGATCATATATTAGAACCGATTACCTATGAAGATGTTGCAAGGTATGTCTACATGTCAAGCTATCATTTTCATAGGACATTCAGTTTATTGACTGGTATTACAGCAAATGAGTATATTAGGAATAGAAGATTGTCAATGGCGGGTCAGGAACTCTCTATATCTGATGCAAAGGTAATTGATATTGCTTTAAAATATGCTTATGATTCACCAGAAAGTTTTACAAAGGCATTTGCCAGATTCCATGGTATTACGCCTAATGTAGCTAGGCGTGCAGGTGTAAAATTAAAATCTTTTAATCGCCTTCTCATTAAAATAAAATTGGAAGGTGGTACGGTTGTGGACTATAGAATCGAAAAACGAGAAGCATTTAAATTATTGGCTAAGGTTGCAAAATTCAGAAATGAAACAATTTCAGAAGAGGGGAATACTGAAATTCCGGACTTTTGGAAAGAATGTGGTGAAAATGGTACGTTTAATGCTTTGAAACAAAACACTTGCAAGTGTGATATTTATGGTGCTTGTGCACCAATTTCAAAAGAAAGTACGCACTTTGATTATGGCATTGGTATGGAATTTTGTGGTGGTAATGTACCGGAGGGGTATACCATATGGGATGTAAAACCTACATTATGGGCCGTATTTAAATGTATTGGTGAAAATGGGGATTGCATAGTTAAAAAATGGAAGGAAATCTTTTCAGAATTTCTTCCCGGTTCAGATTATAACATGATTGATGATACTGATTTTGAATTGTATTCAGATGATATTAGAGCCGATTGTTTTTGTGAAATATGGATTCCTGTTGAGAAAAAGGCATATTAATAATTTATAACGTTTACCATATGTCGGCAATTCTACATGGTATTTCATCTGAAGGTTGTGATATAAATAAAGATATCGTATCTTTATTAGCTCCGATATACAGAGAACGGCGGTTTTGTTTTTCAAAACCGCCGTTCTCTGTATATCTTTTTATGGCATAACGAACCCCGCCGAACAATGTTTTTTTTACGCTTGTACGGCGGGTCTTTTGCCGTATTTTATTGTGGTACAACTTCGGGCCAACTTGGCCCGAAGTTAAATCGCCTTTCGGGACGATTGCGAATCACTTAAATTAGTTGTTTTTTGAATTAATTCATGTCATCCCGAAGCGTGTCAATAATATTTTCTTTTTTTAACTTGCTAATGGAATACAGCATTGTAATAAACACTACAAAGAATACGCTGAACACGCTGATTGCCATACTGCCCCACGGGAATACAAAATTGGTATTGTCCGCCCCGTCGACCATCCCTTTGTAAATCAGCCAAGAAGAGATTAGCGATATGGGAAGCCCAAAGAGCAAAGCCTTCATACCATAAAAGACACACTCGAAATTCATCATCTTTTGGAAATCGCGGTCAGACATCCCCACAGAGCGGAGCATGGCAAGCTCTCGCCGGCGCAGCTTGATATTAGTGGAAATCGTGTTGAACACATTAGCAACCGCAATCAGCGAAATCATAATGATAAAAGTATAAGCGAACACATTGGCAATGAATACGTAATTGCGGCTATCATCAAGCGCTTTATTCATATTGTACAGTTTATAATTGGATTTAATTCCTGCACTCTTAATCATCTTTTCCATATCAGCCACCGATTTCGAGGAATCCTTTGACCTAAAGGTCAAGCCCTTATTAACCACATGGGCATCGGAGGTTTCAAACTTCTCTTTGAGTGAATAGGGGACCATTACCCTAAAAAAGAACGGATTCTTCGATCCTGAGGTTCCTTCGATCATGGTTGTATCAGGTGGCACGGTATTGACAAACGTAATGCTTACGTTTCGCCCCTGCTTTATCTTCGGCTTGCCATTTATTTCGGGAGCGATGGTAAAATTATTGGAAGAACTCTTGAACATATCATTAAACTTGTCAACTTCCTGATTGCCTTTCATTTGGTTTGTCATTTTGGCAACGGCTATCATTTTCGCATTTTGCCCGGTATATTCCTCTGCGTGTAAGCCCAAGCCTTTGATAATATTCAGATATGCGCTGTCATCAAGAAACTGGATTTCCATTGGCAGATTAACCGTTTTGTCCGGAAAATTATAACACGCGTATTTCCGGTAGCGGTCTGAAAAGTTGCTTGCTTTAACCGCGCATGAATACTTCATAAGCGCTTGATACGAGCTTTCGTAAACACCGTCGGCGGTTTTTAGTTTGTCATAAAGCGGCAACATTTTGCTATCGTCTATGTCCTGCGTGACCAAACCGATGTCATAGGTAGTAAACACTACTGCCCGCTTTGACGCCTGTTTCAGATACGTTACAAAAGCACTGGTCGATATAAACAGCACTACGCTTAAAACAAGTGATAGCACAATGCTGCGATAGCGTTTCTTGTTTCTTTTAAAATTCCTTAACGCAAGGGTTCCCTCCAAACCGTAAATACGCTGCGCCAGTTTTGACGTTTTCACGGCTTTGGATTCAACTTTGATCTCGTTTGTCTGGCGAATACTCTCCATAACGGGAGTGCTTGCGGCCTTCTTGGCCGGGATATAGGCCGAAATCAGAATCGTAACCATGCTGACCGCCGCCGCAACGACAATTACGGGGATGGACACTGTCAAGGTTAAAGGTACGTTGCTATACATAATGCTCCCGAAATTCCCGGCGACAACAGAAATCACAAGCCTGATACTGCCTATGCCGACAATAACTCCAATAGGTATGCCGACTGCACCAATGCAAAGTCCCTCAAACAGCACCGAATTTCGCAGCTGCCTCGCTGTGGCTCCCACCGACGAGAGAATCCCGAACTGGTGTGTGCGTTCGTTCATCGATATGTTGAACGAATTATAAATCAGAAATATTGAGCCTATCATTATTAAGAGAACCAAAATACCGCCAATCGAGTACAAAATCGTGTTGAACAACTTATCCTCTGAAGGACCCATGAAGCGCAACACATTATCGTTAAAGACATAGCTATGGCTTCCCGCTGTGATGCTTGCGTAAGCGTGAACACCACGCGGGTTTTTAAGCTTGACAAATAAGTTTAAGCTGTCCGCTTTGTCTTGTGCATCGGCTTTCGTTATCAAGGTGTATCCCGGCGCGGAATATTCCTCAAAGCCGGGTCTTTGGCAAATACCGACAACCGTGTAAGTTCTCGTGGCTTTTGGCATAAGAGTTTCTTTCCCTGAAATGTAAGGGGAGTGTTGACCGAGGTTTTTGTTGCCATTCATGCGGCTTCCGACAGCAAGTGAAAGTTTGTCACCCTCCGCGAATTTAACGCCGCCGTTTGCTTCGACGCTCATCGAAACAAGAATCTCCCCACTGTTTTTCGGCAATCTACCTGAAACCAGGGTTATGGGCAAGGTATCAAAGGCTTCCTTGCTAAATCCGGCTATAGAAAGATACGGTTTGTTGGGGTTTTTCCCTCCCTCAAGTTTTGCGTAACCGATATTTTCAAATGTTGCGGTGTTGTAAGCTTCATTGTCGAGAGTTCGTTCCTGTGCGAAAGAGGAATCAACATTCAAATACTCCACGTGCCAATCGCCGTATTTCTGGGCCGCGCCGTTTGCCAGATAGTTCAGCAGCGAAACTCCAAAGGTGGCTACGGCAGTGATCATGGCAGCGGACAGAACAACTCCGATAATCGTGACAATTGTCCGTGTGCGGCTCTTTTTCATGCCTTGCAGAGTAACTTTGTTAAAAATGTTCATGGTCTCACCCTCTCGTCTCGCACGACTTTGCCATCTGATATGCCGATAATGCGGTCTGCTTGCAGGGCGATATTTTCGTCATGCGTGACGAGGAGCAGGGTCTGACTATATTTTTTATTGCTTTCTTTCAGCAGCTTGATGATTTCATGTCCATTTCGGCTGTCCAAACTGCCCGTGGGTTCATCGGCAAGCATGACCGCGGGGGCGTTCATCAAAGCGCGTCCTATAGAAACGCGCTGTTGCTGACCGCCCGAAAGCTGATTGGGTAAATGCGTTTTGCGGTCTTTTAGACCAAGTAGTTCGAGCAAGTCATTCAGGCGTTCCTCGTTGACCTTGCGCTTGTCCATCAGGATAGGCAAGGTGATGTTTTCCACCACATTCAGTGTGGGAATTAGGTTGTGAAACTGGTAAATAAGTCCGACCTGCCGCCTGCGGAAGATGGCGAGTTTTTCATTGTTTTTGGCATATACATCCTGCCCGTCCAAATACACCTTTCCGCTTGTTGGCACGTCTACGCCACCGATGATGTGAAGCAATGTGGATTTGCCGGAGCCTGATGATCCTATGATTGCAGTAAACTCCCCTTTTTCGATTGTAAGCGAAATATGGTCAAGCGCGGTAACTTGGTTTTCGCCTTTGCCGTAGATCTTGCATAAATTTTCAATTTTTAAAAAATCCATTATGTGAGTCTCCTTTCTCATGGTTTACCCATATAATAGCACCTTCAACTTACATCTATGTGACTTTTGTGTGAGAGATTAGTCACTTTGGAAAACGAATTGCAAAAATTGCGCCGCCCTGCTGGTGATTTTTTGCGGTAATCGTCCCTCCCTGTTGAGTTATAATCATCTTGCAGAGAGAAAGTCCAATCCCGTATCCTGTAGCGTTTGGGTTTTTACCACGATAAAACCTGTCAAACAGGCAGGTTAAATCTTCTTTTCCAAAGCCAGCGCCGCTGTCGTGGATGGCAATCTCGGTAAACAGTAGGTTGTCCGTGCAGACAATTTCAATCTTCCCGTTCTCGCCTACGCTCTCCATGCAATTTTTGAGGATGTTTTGAATTGCTTCCGAAAGCCAACTTGAATCGCCATTAATAATCATCCCTTTCGGTGCATCTATTTTAAAATCAATATCGTGCAGTTCCATTGGGATTAGAAACGGGCGAAGCGCGGCGCATATTAAGGTGTTTACATCTATCTGCTCGCTTTTAAGCACCACAATGCCAGCGTCCAAGCGGGATAATTTCAATAGGGAAGTAATCAGCCAATCCATCCGCAAAAGCAATTCCTCTGTTTCCCGCACAAATGCTTTCCGCTGGTTTTCATCAGGGTTATTCGCAAGCAATGACAGAATAAGGTTCACGGATGTGAGCGGGGTTCGGAGTTGATGGGCTATGTCGGCCAAGGAACCTGCAAGATGTTCTTTTTCTTTTTTCAGCACGTCGTTTTGCTCCCGAATGCGCAACGTCATTTTTGTTATCTCGCTGTGCAAAATGGAAAGTTCGCCCTCGTCCGATTCACCAATATACAAATGGTCGACATTATGAAGCACAAGATCGATTTGATCTGAAATTTGCGCAATGCTTTTGTATCGAGCTTTGGTAAATGCGAAAAACGCTGTGCCAAAGGCGGCGGCAGAAGCAATGGCAAGGATTCCCGCCAACCTATTTATTTCAAATCCCAGTATTACAACTACGGCGGCCATTAAGGAGAACAAAATGACAAACTGCTGAAACTCTCTATTCCGAAGCATACTCGCCCCCCAATCTATACCCCGTCCCGCGAACGGTCAGAATTATTTGCGGGCTTGCTGGGTTGTTCTCTATCTTCTCCCGCAAGCGTTTAATATACACGGTTAATGTATTATCATTGACAAACTCGCCCGCCGCGTCCCACAATTCGTCAAGTAGCCGGCCCCTTGTGATAATATTTTTGGGGCTTCCGATAAACACCAGCAATAAGCGGTATTCTAATGCTGAAAGGAAAACCTCGTTGCCGTCTTTTTTCACAACGCCGCTTGCCGTATCGACATAAAGCTCGCGAATTTTAAAAGCCGACCCAGAACGCCCGCTTTTTCGCAGGGCGGTTCCAATTCGCGCAATCAATTCACGCGGACGAAAAGGCTTGGTGATATAGTCGTCCGCGCCCATGTTCAGTCCGGTAACAACACTTGCTTCATCACCGGAAGCCGTCAGAAAGATAACGGGAACGTCTTGCGTTTCTTTGATTTCCGTGCAAACCGTAAAACCATTTCCATCAGGCAAAGAAATATCAATCAACGCCAAGTCAAATTTATTCACGGCAAGTGCGGCAATGGCTTCACTTCGCGTAGGGGCGTGAGTGACTGTAAATCCCTCCGAGCGGAGCAAAAGCATAAGGTTTCTAGCGATTGCCTTATCGTCTTCAACCAAAAATATACGTTTCATTTATTTTCACCATCCTTTACTCTACTGCTCATATATCGTTCATCAGCCGGTTTTTCAGTGTCATCATGGACAATCAACGTATTTCCCGTTTTTTTAGCTCCATTAATCCACCCGGAAGAGCAATGGTAGACTACCATTCTGTCTGTGATTCCCCAAATTTTCGGTGCTTCTTTTGTCGTTATATAATTCACGCATAACACCTCCATAACACTATTGTATTTATTTTGACGGAAATTTACAAGCTGAGGTATAAAACAAAAAAATATAGGTATACGTGCCAGTTAGTTGATAAAGCTTGATATACAGGATGTAACACAATATCAATTGAGTTACATTCACATTGAGGATATTGCTCATTTATAAAAACTTTAAATTTAATAAATTTATGGTAATTATGGTATAATTAAATGTATATGGGGTAATTTAGATGGTTACAAAATATATAAGTATAAAGCGAGTAATTATAATAAATACTGTTCTTATTCTATTTTCTGCAATTTTTGCGATTATTTTTCAGGCACTTCTGCCCACTTCAGTAGATATTGCGCAGTTTGATAGTGTTTTTGTTAAATGGTTTGGGTTTCCAGCCGTAGCAACATTTTATTTCATTCTGCTATTTGCACAATGTGCGATGGTGGTAAGATACATAGGCGTGAGAGCAGATGTGCCTAAATTACAAGTAGGGATTAGACTTTGAATAGCCCTTGCAATGATTTACTTATTGGGAATGCATAGAAACCATTGCTATTATTGCTATTGCTATTGCTATTTTTGTGGAGAGAACAATTGTTTATGAAAGCGGTCTTATAACTAGTGACAGTGCTACATATCCAGTTCCGTGCTATGTATGGACAGGTTTGTTTGGAATACTGATGGGTTATATTTATGTGTTTTTGTATCCGTTATTAGTATTCGAAAAAAAGCAGGGTGGTATAGGTATACTATTAAGGTTCATAGCAACTATAGGTGGAAATTGGATGATTTTTAATAGCTTTGTTGGTTTAATAATGAAAGGTGATATGCCTCAAATGTTATTACGGAGTGGATTAGATGTTGTGGTGTTGTTTTTGGCTTCAGCAGTAGCAAATAAAGATTAAACATAATATTATTTGAAATGCTACATAAAAATACCGTAAAATTATATATTAATAATACGGTATTTTTTATTAGTATTAGTATAACTACACTTTATAGAAATCTTCACTAAAATCTCCCTTTTCTTAATTTCTTATATTTTAGCTGTTTCTATGCCCGAAACACGCGTTCCATTAATAAAATATGTGTATGATTTATAAAATAGTTGACTCAGTTTGCCAAGCAGGAAGTTTAGCCATCATTGATTCCGCAGCAGAATTTGCTGCTTTTGTATCTAGTCCCTGCGTTTTAACAATAAAGTTAGTTAAAGAATTCAATTTTTCATCATAGGATTGCATTGTTCCATCAGGACGGCAGCAGTATATACAATATTCCTTTTCTGAATCCCCCATAGCAAAATCTTCTGGGCTTTTCATAGGCATTCCACACGCAATACATTGTTTCATTTTATTTCCTCCTTTTATATTTTTTATTTTGTAATTAGGTTGATGTAATGTTGTAATAGTTCATGACGGTATTGCTTTAAAACGGAACCATTAGGCGAAAATAAATCACCATTGGTTATGTAATAATGAATTAATCCTATCCATGTATTATAAATTAGATGTATAGGCACTTTACGAATTGTACCTTGCTTAATCTCTTTTTCCGCAGCTATACTAATATGAAACGAGATAGTAGATTGAATCATAATATAAGTATTACGAACACTTTCAGGTAGTAGACGTCTTTCAATAATCAATCTTGTGTAAAATGGTTCAAATTCAATTAACCCTTCTATGTGGGCTTCTAAAACTTCAAATAAACTACTGTTTGTATCAACCAATTCGTGAAGTCTCTGTGTGATTCTGTTTCCAAATTCCTCGATTACAGATATTAATAATTCTTCTTGGGTTGAAAAGTGTGCAAACACTGTTCCGTGTGAAACCTTTGCAGCTTTGGCAATATCAGCAGTCGGGGTCGTTATTATCCCGTTTTCACCAAACTGTTTAATTGCTATTTCTATCAAATGTTTTTTAGTTAGTTTTTTTTGTTTTTGCCTTTTAGTTTCTACTATTACACTAACCTCCTCATGATTGACTTGACACTCAATGACTTAATACTCATTATACTTGCGGATATATTTTTCGTCAATAGTTATTTTTACTTAAAATTTGTAAAGTATTGTTATATAACATTAATATCAAATTTTAATTTTGGGATTTCTATATTCTTATCAATACTGTACTTTCCAAATCTATTAATGTGACTCGTCATATATGGAGCTAATGAAGATACGATTTCTTTATTTATATCATAACCTTCAGATGAAAGACCATGTAGAATCTCCGACATACGGTAAACGTTGTAAAATACAATAGTATTAGCAACTAAATGATTATACTTTATCCTTTTTCGTTGGTCTTCTCTGTTATTTGACGTAATGACTCCATCACTACTAAAATTTATCCACTTCGTAAATCCGTTAAAGGATTCATTCTTATTTGAGGTTTCTTGAATAATTCTTCTTGAATCGATATCTGATATATATTTTAAAAGGAATCCAGTTCTTAAAGCTTTTCTAAGCTCACTAAATGCTTGATATAACTTGCTTTTTCTACTGTAACTTCCAAGCTTATGTAGTATAGTAGAAGGTGTTATCCTTCCCATTTTTATTGAAAGAGCAACTCTAAAACTGTAAGAGATTATGTGATTATTACAGAAAAGAAAACAGGTAAAACAAAGAAGTTTACTTACAGTCTAATTTAGGCTAGTGAAACGGCTTTTAATGGTGGATACAAAGCGTGATAAATAATTACAATGTTATGTGGAGGGTGTTTATGTATACAATTGGACAAGTTGCAGAAATAACAGGAATATCAAGGGACAGATTAAGGTATTATGAAGAAAAAGGAATACTGAAACCTAAGTATGATACAAGCAATAATTATAGAGAGTACGGCTGGTGGGATTTAGATATCGTTTTAACCATTGAGGTTTATCGTTCTATGAATCTTAGTACAAAAAGTATAAACAGTATATGTGAAAACAGCAGTGTTAAAAGTATTAAGAAGTTAATGGAAAAAAAATATGAAGAAGTTGCATCAGATATAACAAAACTACAGAAAATACAAGAAAAAGTAAGAACTATTATTAAACAATGTGCAAATATAGAAGAAAATCTAAATTGCTTTTCCATAAGATCAATGCCTCGATTTAAAGTGATCGGTGAAATGTCGGATTACAGGGCTTACTCTGAATATAAAAACATACACGATATGAAACAAGAACTGGAAGGACAACCCATTATAAGCAGTATCAAGCGAATGATTACATTTTCAGATGCAGGAATTGAGGAGAATAAAATGGTAATAGTAAGACATGCTGAAGATATTAAAGAAGATGATGATGTGGTTATGTATGATAAGTGTGTGTATACTGTAGTACAGGATGGAATTCGTGCAACCGATGTTATGGAAGAAACATTTACAAAATCATTAAAATGGTGTGCTGAAAATGGGTTTAATCATAAGGGAATTGTATTTATAAATTTTATATTAATATCATTTAATGAAGGAGATACTAGGTCATATCTCGAATTATATGCTCCAATTGAATAGGATGCTGAAAAATACAATTATGTCTTGACCTTGGTATAGTCCCATGGTTTATTCTGAATTTAGTAAATAAATCATGGAGGAATAAAAATGAATAAAGAGGTTAAAAAATATGTATTTTATACATATGCAACATTTTGGATATTACTAGTTTTAGCTGGAATTGTAATGATAAAATATAAGCAGCCGTGGTTACCTAAAGTAGGGGTTATTCTATTCTCACAGGTGCCAACGGTAGTTTTACTTATACGGTTCAAAAAATTATGTCCTGAGATTACAAGGAAAGATTTTTACAGAAAACTGTTTAAAAATAAGATTAATTATAAGACGTTTTTTGCAGTGACATTAATTATGATGTTGTTATTTTTTATGGCTGTAGCTATTGTGAAATTTGTTTATGGAGAGTCTTTTACTAACTTGCTTAATCTTTCGTTAAAATCAATGGCAATTAGCTTTAGTTATAATTTTCTATGCGGTCCCATTGGAGAAGAATCGGGGTGGAGAGGTTTTCTTCATCCAATAATGGAAAAAAGGTATGGTATTATCAAAGGGTCATTGTTAATTGGTATCATATGGGCAATGTGGCATTTCCCTTTATGGCTTATTTCGGGATATAGGGGATTGAATCTACTCCTATATTCAATTTCATTTATTATATGTGTTACTGCATTTGCGGTAATTATTGGTATATTTTATAAACACAACAATAATTTGTTTGTTACAATGTGGATGCATCTAATATTTAATTTCAGCTTAGGCTTGTATAAAGGTAATTTATTGCATATATTTACTATCTTTACAATGCTTTATGTAGTGGCAGCAATGGGATTTGTGTTATGGGAGACGAAACAACATAAGATATCTCAAAACAGTGTATCGGATTCATATAATTAATCGTATTAAAAAGGCAGTAATGCCTTTTTTTTATATAATCTACTAATATACCTTTTTGGCGGGATAGGCAAAACTACCCAAGTTTCACATACATTGTTTCCTGCTGCTTTGTAGTAAATTGAAAATATATTAATGTGTTTGTCACAGATTTATGGCCCAAATAGTATTGAAGCTCTTTTATATCAATTTCAGATTCTGCCAAATGCACAGCAGCGGTATGTTTTAAAGTATGAAAATGGTGCTTTTTTATATCACTTATTTTAGCCAAATGACAATATTTCTTCATCAAAAGATCTAAAGTCTTGCGTGAAATTGTTTTTTTCTCCTGGCTTAAAAATAAAACTTGCTGATTATCGCAAATTTCATTTTGCCTAATGTATTTATTTAAGATCTTAGTAGTTTCTTGATCTAATCTTATGGTGTTATTATTGCTCCCTTTAAGCCTGTGGCAATACATTTCTCCTCTTGTCTTGTTATACTTCTAAATGTATTAACCCGAGCTCAGAGGCTCTTAAAGCGCATCTGTATGCTATTCTAAAAATAACCAGGTTCCTCAATGCATGTATGCTATTATCTTTTTCTATAACTTTAAAAATTTTTTTCATTTCCAGCTGTGTAAGATATTTTACTTTCTCTTCATTTTCTTTCATCATATTTAAGCCCCCTATTTCAAAAGATAGACCTTTTAACTATTATGTCTAACTTTAAAATACCATGTTAGCCACTGATAATGCAAGCCTTAATCCATTTTTATAAAAACAAAATATAAAAGTTGGACATTACATTAAATAAATAGATATAAATTTTTTGTAATATGTAACTCTTTTATAATTTTTAATAAAGATATAATAATATAAAATTGCCCTTGAAGCCTTATAACATCAAGATCCTAACACTAATTTATTTTTAATAAAATTATATCATTTTAAAAAATAATAAGGTATAATCATTAACATAAATATATGTTATTAGAAATTATTAAATATAAGTAAAGGCGGTGAATTTTATGTTTACATTTACCTTTAAAATATTGAATCTATTATATATAAGAGTTACTATATCAAAATAGAAAAATATGTATGAATGTTTACCCTGTATTTGTATGGGTATCATTCTTTAAAGATAACTTGTAATAATATAAAATTCATGATCAATAACCAAACAAGATACAAATAATCTTGTTTGGTTATTTTCAGTTTAAACTTTTAGATACTTGCCTACAGCCCATTTATATTAATAATAAATATATAGTTAATAACAATTCATTATAAAGCTTCTGTATAAGCTATTATTTATTTACTATATAAGAATAGTTAAATGACTAACCGTAGTAGTTGAAGTGAAGCTATTGATATTAATCCATCTAACAGGTAAATATAAAAAAATACAAAACAACTAAGCAGGAGCTGCATATTTAAAAAAGCTCATAAATTAATACGTTATAAGAGTTTTCAATCTTGTTAGGCAATTACTTAAATTAACTAAATGTTTAACAACTCTGATATTGTCAATAAATTCGAATTTTTAATTTTATTATTAAGCTTCTTTATATCATTTCTCTATAATATAAAATACCGTTCGTCTACGGTCCTCTATTCGAACTAATAAATTTATAAATTTATATGATTTTTGTGGATACTTTCTTGAACACCTCCCTATTTTTTGATATTCTAAATAAGGAGTATAAATTAAATCTATTATGTAGTAAGAACCAATTAAATAAAAATTTATTTTTTCACTTTAATTTCACATGATTTTTATTATATATTAGGCATACTCATTAATTTACTTTATACATATAAGGTAGAAAGCCTCCATTAGATGATATAATCTTAATGTAGGTAATAACTACCTCTCCTTGTAAGGATGTAAATAAAAGGAGGTGATATATTTTGAGACGAAAAAAAAATCTTTCAAAAGCCAAAAACCATATTTCCATACAGGTGTCGGAACCTGTAATAGCTGGTTTTTATGAAGCTTTGAAAGATTTTTCAAGAGTTTTTTTTACAATGTGTTTTATTGCTATTTCAAACCATTGTATAACTATCTTAACCAATTTTTTTAAATAATTTACAAAGAAGACTTTAATAGGCTTACGACTATTATGGTCTTTCTTCCTTTTATGCTATCAGCTAAATCATCGCCAACAGATAAAATTATTATTCTTAAAGTTTAAAATTCCACGTAAAGTGTATAAGATAACAATAATATAAAATGATATAAAATACAACACCTATATAATATATTATTGTTCGCTATGTTACACACATTGTATTATTTATTGTCTATTGTTTTCTGTATCTGACGTTTCACTAAATTTTTCACAAACTTGCTATATTTTTCTTTTGATTATGTTTTGGCTACTACTGACTTCTTTTGTGGTGCAGGTAGCTTCCTATTATTACTTTTCTATTACCACTATTAATATATTTCATACTTTTTATAACATAAGATAATCTAATCATATTCAGTTTTAAAATTATCGCATTGTTGTGACCTATACACCCATTTACCCTTCCTTGTATAGCAGCTTGTATAACTGCCTGCATAGTCTACATCAATGTTAATTATATGACTTAGCAAATATCTAAAATATAATATGCACTACCATTATTATCAAACTTATTAATCCTAATGTAATTATTAAATTAATTCTACTTAAACTTTTAAGTGGTCTCGCCAACATAAGTCTGAATCACACCAGTAGCAATTTTATAACATTTACGGAGATCTAAATGATTTTACGTAGGGCAATTCGTTAACATCGACCTATAGTTTGTAAAAATGGTGTTTAATGGTATAATTTTTCTAGTAATTAAGTCGTAGCTGTAAGGTGAAATGGCTGGAAAGGAAAAAATGAGGATGAGTAGAATTATAGATACTTTAAGTCTCTTAGCCGCAAAACAAAAATTAGTTCCTTTTATGGGTGCTGGTTGTTCTGCTTCTATGATGCCAGATTGGGATACTTTATCAAGAGAGATGTCAGAGCAATTAGGCCTAACTGAAATTGATGATAATTTGAAAATTGCTCAAAAGTATGTTGATACGTTAGGAAGAGATAATTTTTGTGCATTTTTGAGAAGCAAATTAGAAATTAGTGATTTTGATGATGAAACAGGATATATTCATTTAATAGTAATGAATATGGGTGTTAGTTCTATTTATACTACAAACCAGGATAATGTAATGGAAAAAGCATATCAAAAATATGGTAAGAATTACAGAGCAATTATTCAGTTAGAGGATTTTGCCGAAACGAAATTATCAGAACAACTTTATATTAAATTTCATGGAGATCTTAATTATCCTGAATCAATTGTGTTTACACAAGAGGATTATGAAAGAAGAATAAATGAACCACAAAATGCACTTGACATACGATTACGGTCAGATTTATTAGCAAAGAATTTATTGTTTATTGGTTATAGTTTTCGAGATATAAATATTCAGCAAATGTTTACTGAACTTCAGAAAGCATTTTACGGTAAGCTACCAACATCTTATATGATTGCATATATGTATAATGATAAACTTCAATCATTATGCGATGAATATGGAATTATATTAATAGATCCTATGAAAGAATTTCCTGAAAGTAAAGATCATGTAGCAGCATTTGAAATGCTTCTAAAGTGTATGATGGAAGAAGCCAGAAGTAAAAAATGTGAAAATGAAATAAGAGAACTTTTATCAACTAGACATTCGAGGATTGTAAAAGTGGTAAGTAAACAAGAAATAGAATTGCTAGAAGACACTATAAAAAACAAACCTTTTTCTACAGGTGTACAATTATTTAGAGAAGTTTGTGATAGTTCAAATATTCCTTTGGATTATGAAAAACGAATTGTTAATGTTTATATTGGATTATGTAAAACTGTTAAAACGGACAAAGACACGGAGTCTTTGAAATCAGCAAGCTACAATTTAAAGCTAAATAATTCTTTAAGTAAATTTAAAATTTTAGCTGCACTTATGGCCTCAACTAACGTTAAAACACCACATGGTAACTACGGAGAAAATAGATCTTTCATTTCAATGGAAACTGTTAGTCAACGAATTTGTATAGTTGTTTCAGCAAAAGCAATTGAATATATCTATAGCTGGGGATGGCTACCAACCCCCCCTTTTACTTGGAATATTGGTCGCTGGATGGATAAAGGTACCAGTTTTGATTCCTTGGATGAAAAAGTACAAAAATATATAATGCATTGGTTAGATAAAATGAGATTAGATTGCAAAACTGTGGCAGAACATCCAATTAAAAGGCAACATAGACTCAGAGATCATTCATTTGTTAATCCCTCAGTTAGTTTAATCTTAACGGAAGACGAAATTAATTTATTAAACGAGTTAATTAGCCACAAATGTTAATTAGAACTTCCGAATGTTCTTTTATTGTTTATCAACCCGGGGTAGCATACGCAAAAATGATATTTCGTACGCTAAGAAAAGCATATCCCCATAAATGTAATGATTTAGGCTAAAAAGTGTCCTAGAGGTCACAAAATCAATGTACTATTTTTATAATATATCTCATAAAACAATACATTCAAATGTACAATAAGAAAAAAGGCTTTAGTTAACTCTACTATAAGCCCTTATATATCAACACTTTATGTTATTTTTACGAATGTAAGGTTTTAGTCAAAATCGTACATTCGTTTGTGACGTAATTTACGAAGATTATAAAGTAACATACACTTAATTAAGAATTACAAATAAAATACTCCTATTTAATGGATGGGACTATTACTGTTAATATAATTATATTGAATACTGATATTACCATTAGAATAATTAATCCCGTTGAACCTCTACTAAATTCAGGATTATTAAAATTAATTGAAATTATTAGCAATAGCGTTCCACTTATTATATCCTGTATTGCCAGTATTTTAGCTGTCTTGTCATGGTTCTTAGCTAATGCTCTTCTTATACTGGAATTACAAAATGCACTTAGTTTCATTGATAATTCAACTAATATTTTAGATGTATTTGATAATGAATTTATACCACTTAATAGTATCACCACTGAAATTATTATAAAAAATGCCTTACATATATTCACTATGAACCTCCTATTATTATCCTATTACTCCACACTTTTTTACTGTTGCGACACAAAACATTTATTTAATTATACTATTATTACAGTTACTTAACGATTCAAATATTTACATTTATGGGGTTTTAATTTTCTTAACGTACGAGATATCATTTTTGCTTATGCTACCCCAAATAGTGTAACTAATATATTGATTTTTCATATTATATTCTATATTATAAATGCTTAAACAGCAGTGTCGAACTGGTGTTTACACTTGACTTCTTTTTATGTTTGTGCTATGATGCAATTAAAGATACAAAATGTTACAAACGGTCTCAAATCGATTAAAAATTTATTTATTATACGAAATAATGTACTTCATATAATAATAGGTCATTGAGTGTTTTGAACCCTTTAAAAGTGAATTTTAACGATTGATTGAAGATAATGTTTATAATTAAACAGTAAATATAAGTCGGACTGGAGACTTTAAACCCATATCGACTTGGTCGGAATGAAGACCTAAAACTCAATTCGATTACAGAGTAAACTGCGAAAAATCAGAAAAAGGATGACTTTGTCATCCTTTTTCTTTTAGGGGGAAGTAAGTGGAAGAAATTTCTTTTAAAGAACGAGTGAAAAATGTAGCAATTAGCGAAGCTAAAAATTATAAAAAAAATTACGTTGATTATGAATATTTAGTATGTTCAAGTGCATTTGTAACAAAAGACTATTATATAGTGGACGCTAAAGAAGATAATTATCAACATTTAATAGGAGTCCATTCTTTAATAAATCCACAACTTTTCTTTGAAAAATGTTTTAATGAGACATTAAAAGAAGAAGATTTTGATTTCATTAAGAAAAAACAAACTGTAAAATCGGTAAAGGGTTCTGTTAGAGAAAAAATAAAAGTTCTATCTAATGCTATGAACTTATTTAATGAAAATATTAAAGTAGAAGAAACATTTTTAAAAAATCGTGTAACCTGTAGTTTTGCAACTGCGGATGATAAATGTACGTTAGGATTTATAAATACATCAAAATCACGTCCAATGTCATTGCTTAAAGGCAATGAACTCCATGTAAACAAAGTGAAAGATATTAGTTTATTAATGAGAAAAAAAATGGGTAAAGAAAAATTTGATGAAATTCTTATAGGTGATTCTAAAATGATAATGACTTATTATGAAAAAATCAAAGAACATATTGATATAAGCATTACATTATCTAACCAAGAAATGCAAGAGGTCAAAAATATGGCTAAAGATATTGCTTCTACAACAGAATTTCCTAAAGAAATTAAAAATGTACAAGCCTCTGATTAAATTTACCATTGGTATTTTTATTTCCAATATATGAAGTCATTCAATATAATTTTTCTGTTATGTTGTATGCCTTTTTATCGCTTAGAACTGTAAAATTCTCATATGGAATATATGTTATATATAGTATAATTAAGCATATACGTCAATATTCAAGAAAAGGCACAGGTATATAAAAGTATAGTTATATCAATGTATAAGGAAAAATAAAACAATATAAATTTAATTTAGGAGGATAATTAATGATGAATTACGATGGTGCATCAACAGCATTTTATTTATTGGCAAAACACCAGTCCGAAGAGCAAGAAAAATTAGAAAATGAGAAAATAGCTCAAAAATTAGCATTAGAATTACCATACAAAAATAGTAAAAAAGAATTTTATGATAGCCAAACACAACTTAATAAAGTAAAAACAGAGAAAGAACAATTAGAGAAAGAATTATTGCAATTGCAAATAGATAATGAAAAATTAAAAAGAAGATAACACCTTAAATTAAAGAAATATGATAATTTAGAGTATAGACAGCTAGTCATCAGTATATAGCATGGATGAGGGTATATCTTAAATAAAATATTGAATTGAGTTTTTACTATTTATTCACCCACACTGTTATTTATTTTTTAATATATTTATTCTAAGATTTATATAATTCAAAATCTTCTCATGTTCCAATGGTTTCAACTTAAAAAAAACGTTTCTTGTTTCGTGTAAAGCATTTTCAGCTATTTTTAAACTTGTGTTTTTTAATGCAAATATATCTGCTTCTATGTTATCTGTTATACCAATAATATGGCCAATTTCATGTAATAACATGAATTTTTTACTGTTTTCAGATAATCCAAGAAACTCATTATATACATAGATTATTCTATTAATTAAAGATGGACGTGCTACGCCATAATCGTCAACAATATCCGTTTTAAATCTTTGTACATAAAACACTTTAAAAGTTTCATTATCATAAATTATCGTTGTTATTTGTTTCATTTTTTTACAGGCTCCTTTGTTTTTACTCTACGTTTAATAGTTGCTCTAATTGATTTACAAGTTCTTTGAATTTTGAAAGAGCTAATTCAACCGGCTTAGGAGTATTTAAATCTATTCCTAAAGTCTTTATAATTTCTATAGGATAGTCAGATCCTCCTTTTTTCAATATATCTAAATACGCATTTATAAATTCTTTATCACCTTGTAATATCTTATTAGTGATAGCTACCGCTGCAGAAAATCCAGTTGCATATGTATAAACATAAAAAGGCTTGCTAAACACATGTTGTATTTTGGACCAGCCCATATCACTTTCATTATCAAGAGTCATTTCTATTCCCAAATAATCGGAATTAAGTTTATGGAAAATATTACATAATGTATCTGTATCAACGCCTTCATTCATTTCTACTTTTTCATGAACAATTTTTTCAAACTCCGCAAACTTAGTTTGTACTATTATAACCTTATAAAATCTGCTAGCATAATCATAAATTAAATGTATTTTTTCTTTGCGATTGCTTGCATTACTTATCATATATTCTAATACTAATATTTCATTAACTAAAGAACTAATCTCTGCAATAATTGGACTATAATAAGCATTAATAAAAAGTTGCTCTTTGAATGCATAATACGCATGCATCGCGTGCCCCATTTCATGTGCAAATGTTAATAAGCTATTTATATCATTTCTATAATTTAAAAGTACATATGGATGAACCCCATAAACTGGGCCTGTAAGTTCTTGATTTTGCTTTTTATCATCTGGATAAACATCTATCCATCTCGATTTTATTGCATTATCTAACTCTAAAATATATTCAGAACCTAATTTTGCTAGGCTTTTTTTTAATATTTCACACCCTTTATCATAAGAAATATTAATTTCTATTTTTTCAACAATTGACACGTTAAAATCATACATATATAGTTTTTGAAGTTGCATAGATTTTTTGTGGATACTAACAAGCTTATGTACTGTTTCTATATTGTCATGTACCGCTTTTATTAAACTTTCATATACATTTAAACGTACGTTATCTTTGTAAAGTGCATACTCTAAACAGGATTTATATTTTCTACTCTTTGATATAAAAACATCTTTTTTCACTACTGAAATATATATATCTGCTAGTGTATGTTTTCTTTCCAAGAAATACTTATTATGTGCTTTATAGCTATCTATTCGTAATTTCCGGTCCTTATTTTCTAATATATTTGAATATCTAATATTTGTTAGTATAATCTGATTGCCATCAGCATCCTCTATTATTGATGGTTTAAAATCAGATTCCTTAATTTTTCCGTAAATACTTCCTGGTATACTTAATAACATGCCTGCTTGAGATAGAATAGCTTCTTCTAAGTCTGTTAAAACTGTTGTGCTCTTCCTTTTAAGGTTATTGAAATAAAAATCATAAATTGATAATTTATCTGTCTCTTTTTTAAATTCTAATAAAGTTTCACTAGGTATATTTAACAGTTCAGGTTCGAAAAAACAAAGGATTTTTTCTACTTTAATTCTAAGACTTTCTACTTCCTCAAAACGTACTTGAAAGTGCGTATTTTTAAAATTTTTTTGTTTTCGTTTCAAACAATACATACGCAATTTATCCTTATGTTCATTAATTTTATCACGTAACTGCAATGCTTCAATTAGTATTGTAGCTGTTTTACCTAGTTGCCCATTATACCCTTTTATTTGATCTATCATTTCTTGGACATAATTAAAGTCATCCAACCATAGTTCTTCCGTTTCATACAAATCCTCAAGTCTCCATTTATATTGTTCCATACTAATTACTCCCTTCGTTATAACGTAATCAATTAGTGCTTATTATTTTTACTGTTTTATTTCTTTTCTAATATATTTAATATACGAAAAACAGCCAGAGGCTATGAATCAAACAGCGTATATAGTTGAAATGAGCCACATCATAGAGAATTATCAATGATGTGGCTCATTTCAACTATATACGACGTACCCAAAGTTACAGTTTTTTTACATGTATTTTGGTGTCTCACCTATTAATACTCATTTTCCATATCTTCCTCAGTATATTCTATTTTATTTTCTTCATATTCCTTGCATTTCCAATATAAATCATCAACCTCTTCATCGGTTAACTTATCTATATGGTCAATGTCTTCATGTACACATACAGACCCACTATTAATTATATCTATATATTCGATTTGTTCTTTTCTTCCTAACTTAGTCATAATATACACCTCCAAAAAAATTATAAACTATTTAAATAGTATTATTCATCTACATATTTTATATTTTTCAATGTATAAATATATATATAAAATTATAGTAGCATAATTAAATAACTAAAATCAAGAATAAATGTAAAAAAAATGATAACCCCGTATTATGTCTTATAATATTATTAAAAGTTAATGTAGTGTTTTAATAATCTAATAGTTAGTTTAAATTACTAAGTTTTTTATTTCATAAAGGAAACATTAACGAATGTAACATAAATGTAATTAAGTTACATTCACATTGAGGCTATTACTCATTTTTAAAGAATTGTAAATATACTTAATTTATGGTAATTATGGTATGATTAAATATATATTTTATGATGAACTTGTAGCATATAAAGGTTCGACAATTAGGAGGAATGTATTTATGATTCAGCTATCAAGACAATCAACATATCATGATAAGTACAGATATTATGATATTTTTATAGACGGTATCCTTTATGGAAATATTGAGGATGGAGAGACTAAAGACATAAATATTGAGGATGGGGATCATTCAATTTATCTAAAAATTGATTGGTGCAGAAGTAATGAATTAATTTTTGTTGAAAGCAAAAATAAATTGATAGAATTTAAGTGTGGTAATTCAGTTCAAGGATTAAAAAAACTATTGAATTTACTATACATTTCAATTTTAAAAAACAAATATTTATTTATAAATTTTAAAGATAGTATTTCATAACGTTCTAATATGAATGTAACATAATACCAATTGAGTTACATTCAGATTGAGGCTATTAGCCATTTTTATAGATTTGTAAATATACTTAATTTATGGTAATTATGGTATAATACATATTATTATGTAATATTAAAAAAGAGGTAAAATGTTATGAAAAAGCATAGAAAATATGCCTATATATTAACAATTATGTTGATAATCATAATATTTGTCTATGCTCCAAAAATAACTTACAGTATAGATTCAAATTTAGTATATCAAGATAAAAAACCTGTTTTTGTTGTTGAAAAAGAGATGTATAAAGACGGAGGAACTACGGTTTATATGGGTTTAGGTTATCAAGTTATTACGTGGAACAGGCTGATAACAGTTGTAAAGAAGAACAAACAGATTGATAATGGTACTGAATTTAGATATGAAATTTATAGATATCCAAATTTTAAGAATGTAAATGATGGACCAACTAAAAAACTAAAGATTATATTAGATAAATAGCACACATTTTATTTATAGTAAATATGGTTGATTATATATTTTTTTTATGACAAACTTGTATAAATTATCGAACTAAGGTGAGTCTTTAAAAAAACTATTCATAAACTTAGGCTGAAAATATTAAGGTCTATTTTTATATACAAATGGAGGAGATATAATGGATTTAATTATTAATCAGAATCAATCAAGAAATTATACAGATAAATATTTGAAAAATAATAGAAATGGAAAAATAAACTTAGAGATTGAACTTGCCGATAAAAAAATTAGTGAGGAAGAAGATAAAATAGACTATGAGATGTATACAAAAAGTCATATGCTTCATTCAGCTTATTCTTTCGAAGAGGCTCAAAAACATAGAGTATCATTTCCGCCTACAACAGCACCTGGGATAGTTCGTAAAGCATGGAGAGAAAAATGGCAAAATGCTACAGAGAAAGAAAAAGATGCTATGATGAGTTTTGACACCATTTATAACATGACACTGAAGGAGAATAAAGAAAATATGCCAAATGATTTAAATGGTTATATAAACTTGATGGAAAAGATGAAAGTTTATATGGAACGTTACAATAATTGTCCTGGCGTAGATAAAGGAGTTTATGAAGGTCTCATGAATGTAGCTAATAGCCTTGAAACAGAATTAAGTAAATATAATTAAAGTATCATTTATGCTTATACAACCATACTTATTTTGAAATTACGAAGGAGGATATTGTGTAAATTAATAAAATTAACTATCGAGATTATCTAAGTAGTCTCGGATTGTTGACAACAAATATTATGATTCTATTAGCTATGGTATATTAAAGGAAGAATGGAAAATAATATAAAATATAACTGAAATAAAGTTGATCCCATATTTAAAACAGAAGTTGTCGTCACAATAAACCTCATATCTAATGATACGAGGTTACTTACTTTAATTGTATATTGGTATTCTGAAAGTAACACAATAGTAATTGTGTTACTTTCACTTTGGCTATATTGCTCATTCCTTGAAAATTTCGATTTGAATGTAATATAATAAGTTGATTTTTTACTTTGAATGTATTATAAATCGATTAATCCATTCCATAAAAAAAAGAAGGTATTAACCCTCTCTTACATTTCATATTCTTTTATATACCTATATAATGTCGCTTTGCTTATGCTCAATAATTTTGCAAATTCAACTCCGGTTATTTCTTTATCTTTCCACTTACTATAATACTTCTTGAAGTCTTCAGGTAAAATCCTATTGGGTCTACCCAACTTAATGCCTTTAGCCTTAGCATTCTTTAATCCTTCTATAACTCTACCCTGTATTTTCTCCCGCTCCTTATCAGCTATATAAGACAAGAAATTAATAAGCATATTGTTTATCGTATAATCTAATTTGGTGTCTCCTGTGCTTACTAATGGCGTAT
>NZ_JAHLDM010000044.1:0-26845 GCF_018861295.1 Clostridium estertheticum
AATTCTTATGAGATAATTCTACACTATATTTTTGTTTGTTTGGGACATAATCAAAAACGGTATAGTAAGACATTATCATAAACGGATCATACCTTTTAATGCCTTAAGATGTTATAAATTGCATATATAAAAAACATGTGTTATACTAATAAAAAATTTACAGTATTTAAGTACTTTTGAAGTACAAGTTTTCTATATATAATGTACTAATTTCTGGGAGGCACTTATGGATGATAACCTTAAGAATAATTTAAGAAAAAGCATGCTTATTATAAGAAAAAATATGCCGAAGCAGAATGCGTGTAACTTTAGCAAAAAAATTATGGACACAATTATTGGATTACCGCAATTTATAAATTGTAAAAACATAATGTTGTACATAAGTTTTAATAATGAGGTGGATACATACAAACTGGCTACCTGGTGCCTTAACAATAATAAAACGGTGATTGCACCATATTGCATAAAATCCAGTCATAAAATAGTACCTTTTATAATAAATAACCTTACAACTGATCTTACTAAATCTACCTTTGGTGTTATGGAGCCAAAATGTGATATATTAATGAAGACAAATATTGAAAATATAGATTTAATAATAGTTCCTGGTGTAGTATTTGACGAAGATTGCAATAGAATTGGTTTCGGTGCTGGCTATTATGATAGATTTCTATCTATGAAAGCAAAGAACACGATTACTATTGGTATATCTTATGACTATCAAATAATTGATAAAGTTCCAACTGATGAGTATGATGTGCCACTCAATTTCATAATAACCGAAAAAAGAATAATATCTTTAAAATAGAAAATTATAAACAGTCTTGTAACATAATTACTATATTTTATTATACTGATGTTGGAGGTGATCCTTTGGGAAAAAAAATAGCTGCTTTTTTTGATATTGATGGCACCCTTTATAGGGAAAGTTTAATGACAGAGGTATTCAAAAAATTAATTAAAAGCGAACTAATAGAAAATGATAAATGGTACAAAGAAGTAAAACCCTATTATGTTAAATGGGATAAACGAATAGGAAATTATGATAATTACCTACTTAAAATGGCTGATATTTATACAGAGGCTATAATTGGACTTCATAGGTCTCAAATTGAGTTTATCGCTAGTCAAATTATAAAACAAAAAGGAGACAGGGTTTATACCTATACTCGTGATAGAATTAAATGGCATAAGAGTCAAGGCCATATAATTATCACCATATCAGGTAGTCCCATCGAGCTTGTACGTGAAATGTCTATAAAATATGGATTTGATGATTACGTAGGAACAAAATATGAATTGAACGAACATAATATGTATACTGGTGGCATTGTTCCTATGTGGGACAGCGTTAGTAAAAAAACTTCAATAGAATACTTTGTGGATAAATATAATATTGATTTGAATAAAAGTTATGCTTATGGAGATACTTCAGGAGATTTCACAATGTTAAACTTAATTCGTCACCCTGTAGCTGTAAATCCTACCAAAGAACTTCTAATAAAAATTTTAGACAATAATGAGTTAAAAGAAAAGATTAATATAATGGTAGAAAGGAAAGATGTTGTTTATAGGCTGCTTCCAGAACATATCCACATATAAATTTTTCCTTATAATGCCCTAAGATTACAATTTTTAAGAGAAGCTAAATGACTTCTCTTAATTCATAAGTTATTTTTTTATAATAAATATCTCTTTATAATTTATATCCTTGTATACTCTCTCCATTTCATTAATAAGTTTTGTGTCTTTATAGTCGTACACAGATATAGCAGTATCTGTACCCCTTTCATACAAACAAATCTGATTTTTAGATACTTGAATTGAATATATATATTTACCCGTGCCATCTCTTAAGCGAATCGAGTAATCGCCACCATTTGTTTCTTGAGTACCTTTTTTACAACTTAGATTCTTAATATACTTCACTATACTTTCCATATCTTGTTTTTTTGTAACTGTTTTTGTCCTACCTAATTCTTTATTTTCACTTCGTATAGTGTAATTGGAAAATTCAATACTTTTAGCTGCTGATATTGGAATATTCTCAAATGGCGTTACCATTTGTTTACTTTCTTGTTTCGCACATGCAGCAAGTAAAAAAACTAACCAAGCACTAATTACAATAAGTGTATACCTCTTTTTCAAAATAACATCCCCCTAAATTTTGTATTTTCGAGTAACCTTATCTAATCATACAGCATATCACTATAATCATTCAATTATTTAACAAAAATACAGAAGTTTAGCATCAAATTTCCAGTTTTAATATTGGATTAGGTCTTCACAAATAGCGGGTTATCCCAATTATCTTCTATCATAAATCTTTCATACCTTATATCTTCAATAATGTCTATTTGAAGCATACGCTTCTTTCTAAAACTTCTTATACACTGAACCATCTTTTTTAGGTTCAAGCATTTCTTGCCCTAAAATAATATGTGGATCAGAACCTACGGTTACACATACTACTGTCCTATGGAAATAATGAGTAACTCCATTCTTATGAGCACGTGAAAAACAATTTTCACAACACTTTTTAGCACTCTCAAACAGCTCCACACCATCTATAGCCACTATTTTTAATCCGTCTAAAGTACCAGTTCTAAACACCTTATTTTTTATCCTCTAATGTATTGATTTTTTCACCTATATGCTATACCTTATTAATATAAGTGAGTAATTACTTTAAATAACTTTTGCCCATTTTATCAGCATCCTTTTTTTGTTTTCGCAAAACTATTATAAAAAGGATGCTTTTATTTTGCAAATTTCTTGACTGTAATTTCCAATAAAAATCGGAATTTATAGTTTTCTTGTTAATCACCAATAAACTATTACATATCAACAGGCTACCGCCTTAAAAAACTTCATGTGCTAAACTTCTGCAAAAATATATATGAATTACTTCTCTAAAGTAAAAAAACTTAGGGGCACATAACAATTATTAATTGTTATATGAACCTAAGAATCTTTTAGATGACTAATAAAATCACATCTAAATAGTAACTATTGAAATTTTGATTTAGTAATTCTTCTTCTACGAATGTAAAATCCTCGTGAACCTACCAGAGATAAAAACCGTGACTGAAAATTTAGTATTAAATTTCTCCAAAAGACTTGCAATGTGAAACGTATAAGCTATTAAAATTGATTTTAGAAATTCTTGTTTTGCGAGTATAAACCTCTTATGACCATAAAAGAAATACATCAATATTAATATGTAATTTCTCAGAAATGACTTGCAATAGAAATGAAGTAACTATTAAATTTTATTTAGTAATTCTTCTTTTGAAAATATAAAATCCCCGTAAGCCTGCCAGGACGGCAGGCTAGCGAACCTGAGGCAGGACGCCGAATGTGAGTGTTAGGGATTTTACATTTTCAAAAGATTAAAATTTCTTAACAAAATTTCTTGTTTCTAATTTCGTTTGCAAGGCATGCCTGAGGGCTTTCACCCCTTATTTACTATATTTCTTTTAATAAATTCGCCATTTCTATTGCAGTTACTGCAGCATCATAACCTTTGTTACCTGCCTTAGTTCCAGCTCTTTCAATAGCCTGCTCAATATTTTCAGTAGTAAGTACACCAAAAATAACTGGAACGCCTGTCTCAAGTGTTACACTTGCAATACCCTTAGTAACCTCACCAGATACATATTCATAATGAGAAGTTGCTCCCCTTATTACTGCTCCTAAACATATTACAGCATCATACTTACCAGACTTAGCCATTTTTTTTGCAACTAAAGGAATTTCAAAAGCACCAGGAACCCATGCAATTTCAACTTCTTCTTCCTCTACGCCATGACGTTTTAAGCCATCTAATGCTCCTGATAATAATTTCCCACCTATAAATTCATTAAATCTTGCTACTATAATTCCAAATTTCAAACCTTGTGCTACTAATTTACCTTCATACACTTTCATCTTTATTCCTCCGATTAATTTATTATTATTTTATATATTATGTTTTAACTTATTTCCTATTTTAATATTATATTTATTTAACTCCTAATATAAATGGCCCATTTTTTCTTTTTTAGTTCTTAAATAAAATTCATCTTTTTCATTATGATTCATAACAATAGGTACTCTTTCAACTATATCAATACCATAACCTGAAATACCAGTTATTTTCTTAGGATTATTAGTCATAAGTCTTATCTTTGTAGCACCTAAAAGTTCCAATATTTGTGTTCCAATTCCATAATCCCTCATATCAACTGGGAATCCTAAAGCTAAATTCGCCTCTGCAGTATCCATTCCTTTATCCTGAAGATTATATGCCCTTAACTTATTTATTAGTCCTATTCCACGTCCTTCTTGCCTCATGTAAAGCATGATTCCATTCTCCTCTTTTGAGATTGCTTTCATTGCAGCATCATATTGTTCCCCACAATCACATCTCATAGATCCTAATGCATCACCAGTAAGACATTCAGAATGCACCCTAACAAGTACTGATTCACTGCTTTTTACATCCCCTTTAACTAATGCTACATGATGTTCTCCATTTATCTTATTTACAAATCCATAAATAGTAAATTGCCCATACCTAGTTGGCATTTCTGCTTGTGTAACCATTTCTACAAGGCATTCAGTTTTTCTTCTATAAGCAATTAGATCAACTATAGTAATTATCTTTAAATCATGTATTTTTACATACTCCATAAGCTGTGGAACCCTAGCCATTGATCCATCTTCATTCATAATTTCACAAATTACACCTGCAGGATATAACCCAGCCATTCTTGCCAAATCCACTGCTGCTTCTGTATGTCCCCCTCTCTCTAGTACTCCACCCTTTTTAGCTGCTAGTGGAAATACATGACCTGGGCTATTAAAATCTTTTGCAGTTGAATCGGGGTCTATTACCTTTAATATAGTAGTTGCTCTTTCTGCTGCTGAAATACCAGTAGTCGCAGTTGTAATATCTATTGACACAGAAAAAGCTGTTCCATGTACATCTGTATTATTTGTAACCATTGGATTTATATTAAGTTTATCTAATCTTTCTTTAACTATAGGCATGCATATAAGTCCACGTGCATATTTTGCCATAAAGTTTATATTTGCCTGAGTAGCTTTTTCGGCAGCTATTATTATATCTCCTTCATTTTCTCTGTCCTCATCATCTACAACAACAACCATTTTTCCATTTTTAATATCCTCTAAAGCCTCTTCAATAGTACTAAATTTATACATTTCTCCACCCCTTATTCATCATTTTCAATGCTGCTATCATTTTCAATACTGTAATATTAACTATCTCTATCCTAATAAAATTTTATACAAATCCATTTTTCTCAAGGAAATCCATACCAATAGATTTCTTTTCTTTTGGAGTTTCTCTATATTGTAATAATTTTTCAACATATTTCGCCATCATATCGCTTTCTAAATTAACCACTTCGCCTATTTTTTTAGTTACTAAAGTAGTTTCACCCTTTGTATGAGGTATAATTGATACTTTAAAAATATTTTCATCTACATATGCTACAGTTAAACTAATTCCATCAATCGCAATTGATCCTTTATGTACAATATATTTTAATATATCCCTTGTAGTTTCCACTGACACCCATGTGGCATTTTCCTCAATTGTTAAATCTACAACGGTTCCAAGTCCATCAATATGACCACTTACTATATGACCTCCTAGTCTATCGCTAGCCCTAAGTGCCCTTTCTAAATTAACGCATGACCCTTGTTTTAGTCCTCCTAAATTACTACATCTCATGGTCTCTGCCATTACATCTACGCTAAAGCTATTTTGATTAAATTCTGTTACAGTAAGGCACACTCCATTAGTGCAAACACTATCACCAATTTTCATGCCACTCATAATTTCTGATGCATCTACAGTAATTCTTGCAGACTTAGTCCCCTTTGCTATAGATTTTATCTTACCAATTTCCTCAATTAAACCTGTAAACATCCGTTCACCTCCCTTATATCTATTAATAAATGATTTACTTTTTAACGTAAGCTTCTATCATAATGTCTTCGTTGAATCTAGATACCTGAATATCTTGCAGCAAAATAGAATCTTTTACAAAATCAATTCCTTTTCCACCTACTGTAGTTTTACCCGAAGTTCCTCCAAATATTTTAGGGGAAATAAAAGTAATAACTTTATCAATAATACCCCCATCTAATGCAGAATAATTTAATGTGCTTCCACCCTCAAGTAAGATGCTATCAATTCCCCTATCACCAAATACTTTCATTAAATAGTTTAAATTTACCCATTTATTTTCACTTGGAGTTATAATAACTTCGGCGCCCTTTTGTTTAATAGCGCAGATTTTAATATCACTTGCAAATTTTGTTGTAACTATAATAGTTTTAGTTTTTTCATCACACTTTAATACCTTCGAATCTAATGGTATTTTTGCTGTGCTATCTATAATTATTCTTATTGGGTTTGTGCTAGTCTTACCTTCCCTTCTTGTGGTAAGCTCTGGATTGTCACTTAAAACAGTCCCTATTCCCACCATAATTCCAGCTACCCTATTCCTTAATTCATGCACATATGCTCTAGATTTTTCATTACTTATCCACTTTGAATCCCCAATAGCAGTTGCTATCTTACCATCTATTGTCATTGCAGTTTTCATAATACAAAATGGTTTTTTCGTTGTTATATATTTTATAAATATTTCATTTGTTTTTCTTATTTCATTCTCGATTATTCCTGTAGTAACCTCTATACCCGCTTTTCTAAGGATTTCTACTCCTTTGCCTGCCACTAGTGGATTAGGATCTATCATCCCGACTATAACTTTAGCTATTTTATTTTTAACAATAGCCTCTGCGCAAGGTGGTGTTTTACCATAGTGTGCACAAGGTTCTAGTGTTACATACATTGTTGCACCTTCTACATCTTCTGTGGCATTTTCAAAAGCGTTAACTTCCGCATGTGGCCCGCCAAAATGTTCATGATATCCTTCTCCAATTATTCTATTATCTTTTACAATAACTGCACCAACCAGTGGATTAGGGTTTACAAAACCTACTGCTTTCTTAGATAACTCAAGTGCTCTGCTCATATAATAACTATCCAAATTATCACCTTCCTAATTCTATAATTATGACATTTCTCTTCATAAATATTTCTTTTCTTAGTATGTATAACTTAGCAAAATCATCTCCTACTGAGCTGCAAACATATAAAATAATAAAAGCCCTGAAAACAATGTTTTCAGGGCTTAATAAACTAATTATATATCAAGTTAAACATCATAAAATGCTGCTTACTAAATATATTAGAATTAAAATACAAAAGTGTTTTTATAACTACATTATATAGTTTATAAATAAAAATCTTTCATATTTATCATCGTTCTCCTTCTCTCATCCAGACTTTACTGTCGGCTCTGGAATTTTACCAGATCTACCTTTCGGCTCGCGGGCTATACCGCCGGTGGGGAAATTAACCCTACCCTGAAGGATCTATTCAATTTTCAATTTCAGAATAACACTTTGCTATTTTAGTGTCAAGTAAATATTTATTTATTTATTGTTTTTTAGTTGATTATTTTTATTATTTATATCATTCGTACGCATATCTTTGTCATTGTCTGTTCTCTTGATTCCTGCTGAAGATAATTGTTCATTAGTTAGTTTTTGCTTTGCGGTCATTAAAAACACTCCCTTTCTTCATTTATATTTTCCACCTAAAGCAAGATTTATACTACAATGGTTTTCTAATATATTTTTTAAAAAATCAATTATATATATTTACACAACTATTTTCAATTTTTGCTTTACAAAGTTAACGTGATAAAGTAAAATGATATTAATAGGAATCATAAAGGAGTGTTCAAAATGAAAATTAAATTTAAATTATTAACGATGGCAATACTTTCAACTGTTATTTTAACTGCTTGTGGAAACACCCCTACAACTGATAATTCACTTACAGATATAAAAGCTAAAAAAGAACTAGTAGTTGGTCTTGATGATAATTTTCCACCAATGGGATTTAGAGATAAAAGTGGTCAAATAGTAGGTTTTGATATTGACATGGCAAAAGAAGTCGGCAAACGAATGGGTGTTAAAGTTACCTTTAAACCTGTAGAATGGGACGGCATTATATTGAGTTTAAACAATAAAGATATTGATCTTATATGGAATGGATTAACCATAACAGATAAAAGAAAAGAACAAATTGCTTTTTCTAAAGTATATGTTCAAAACAAACAAATAATTATTGTAAATAGTAAATCAACGATATCCAAAAAAAATTCTTTGACTGATAAAACTGTAGGACTACAACTTGGAAGTAGCAGTGAAACTGCTCTTGCTAAGGATGTCGCACTTTCTAAATCAGTAAAAGAAATTAAAAAATATTCAAACAATACAGAGGCACTACTCGATTTAAACGCTGGGCGTATCGATGCTGTTGTAGTAGATGAGGTAGTCGGAAGATACTATGTTAGCAAAAAACCTGGCATGTATAAAGTGCTTAATGAAAATCTAGGCGTGGAAGATTATGGAGTAGGGATCAGGAAAAATGATACAGCTCTTACTACAGAAATAAATAAACAACTAGAGGCAATAAAGAAAGATGGAACTTCCAATACTATTTCAAAAAAATGGTTTGGTAAAGACATTATTTACAAATAATAAATTACTACTCAAGCATTCTTTCTTTAGGATGCTTGAGTTACTAACAATAATATTGATTATTTTAAAGGAGTGTTATATTTGGCTAATTATATAGACATTACATCTTATATTCTAAAAGGGGGGCTCCTTACAATTGAGGTATATGTTGCAACAATAATATTTTCTATACCTCTTGGAATACTAGGTGCATTAATTAAAGTCTCTAGTTTGAAAATACTTAACAAAGTTGTGGACATCTACACTTGGTTATTTAGGGGTACCCCATTACTTCTTCAACTTTTTTTCACATATTTTGGACTACCCATTATCGGAATAAAACTTTCTCCTTTTGTTGCAGCCGCTCTTACCTTTTCTTTGAATTACGGAGCTTATTTTACTGAAATATTTAGATCCGGCATTCAATCTATAGATAAAGGACAATATGAGGCTGCAAAAGTATTAGGCATGAGTTATAGACAAACTATGACAAAAATAATACTACCTCAAGCTTTTAAACGAATAATTCCACCTATGTGTAACGAGGGAATTACTCTAATAAAAGATACTGCTTTACTCGCTGCAATCGGACTTCAAGATATACTAAGAGCTGCTAGAGAAATTGTAACTCGCGATTTTACAATTACTCCTTTTATTATTGCCGCAATAATATATTTAATATTTACTTCTGTAGTTGTAATGGCTTTTAAAAAGCTTGAAAAAAAATATTCAGTTTACGAATAAAAAAGCCCGCGACATATAAAGGATGGTGCTAATATGGATTTTCTTAAGATATCTAATATAAATAAAAGTTACGGTGAAAACCAGGTTTTAAAAAATGTATCCCTAAATCTAAAAAAAGGCGAAGTAATGTCAATTATTGGCCCCTCTGGTTCTGGAAAAAGTACACTACTTAGATGCATAAGCTCCCTTGAACATATGGATAGTGGAGTTATAGACTTCAATGGTGTTACTATTGCCAAGGCTCAAGAGAAATTTAATAATGTCGAAGTTATTAATGCTTATAAAAAAATAGGAATGGTATTTCAAAACTTTAATTTATTTCCTCACAAAACTGTGCTAGATAATATAATTGAAGCTCCTATTATAGTAAATCATATAGACAAAAAAGCCGCTATAGAAATTGCAAAAAAACTACTTGTAAAAGTTGATTTATTGGATAAAATTGATGCTTATCCTTGCACCCTCTCTGGTGGTCAAAAGCAGAGAATTGCTATCGCTAGGTGCCTTGCTATGAATCCTGATTTAATTCTATTTGATGAGCCAACCTCAGCATTAGATCCTAAACTTGTAAGCGAAGTATTAAAGGTAATAAGGTCTCTTGCAGTGGATAAAATATCTTTAATAGTAGTTACTCACGAAATGCAATTTGCTAGAGAAATATCAGATAAAATTATATTTATGGAAAATGGAGAGGTATTAGAAAACTCCACTCCGGAAGTTTTATTTACTAATCCTAACAATGAAAGAATAAAACATTTTCTAAATTTATAATAAAATAAGAGTAACCCATGAACTTTCTCCTGCGTGAATTGAAATAAGATATTGAAACGTGAAATTCCAATTCACTTCCGGAGAGAGTTCATACTATTATGCAATTATTCTAAGATGGATGGCGTAGAAGTACAAAAACTGCTTAAATTTTCATTTCCTTATGTTTTTGAATTACACCCCATAAAATATCAATAATTATGCCTACTAAAATCCCTATAGCGTATCCTAAGAAATCACTCCATGAAAATACATACCCTAATACCAATCCACCTAAAGTTGTTTCTCTGATGTTATCTATAAAGCTAGCATGATATAATTGGCTTATCTCAATAAGATAGCAAAATGATATTCCGATTATTGCAACTACCTTTGTCTTCATCTCTCTAAAAACAAAACCTAAAGCAATAAAAACCATTAACGCCCATAGAGCATCACCCAAATATAGATTCATATAATTCGGTATGACATTAGCCATCCTTCTAGAGTATAACCCTAAACTAATTACAATTATTGTCATGCCCGCATACAATAGCCTATCCCGTTTGTATGTCATACCTGTACCTTATTATGTTTTTTTCTATATTCAGCAAATGCATATCCACAAATACATAACTGAATTATACTTAAAACCATAATTTCCACAGTTGCTAAGAATGTTTCTTCTAAAATTATTACTTGGGAAATAATACTCATAAATAATAATCCACCCATTATAGCAGAGACAACCCAAAACCTACTATTACCTTTTCTAAAACTTAAGATTGCGGCTATAATATTTCCAAATCCAAATAATACTATTGCGATAATACCAGGAAAAATCCAATTTTCAAAAGGAACTTTAGATAGCCACTCTTTAGGATACTCAGTAAACATTCCACCGCTTGAACTTATCATCATTCCTCCAATATAAATAGCACCTAATGCTAAAACTAAGTCATAAAAACCCAATAAATTTGCTTTTATTTTTTTCAATTTCTACTACCTCCCTTAAATAAATCCCTGCTTATTTTTTCCAATTTACATTGTCTCCTTTTACTCTATAACTTTTCCAGCCCTAAATTTAGAATAATTAAATTCATACCAAGAACGCTTTTGTGATAAATCCTTCTGAACATTTTTTAAATAATTATTAACTTCACTGGCTAGCTTAATATTAGGATCGTTTTTAAGTCTTACTATTTCTGGAATAGCGTCATAGGATAAAGTTTCTAAATAAAGGACATCTATCCTCTGAGTTTTATAATATATATCTATATTCTTTCCAGCAATGATTTTATCCACATTTACAAAGTTTAATAAGACATACATAATCAAAACAACTACTATTAAAACCTTATTTAGTTTCATTTTTCTATTCCAAATACCAATTAGCGCTACTATAAATAACATAAACAACATAAGCATAAATATATGCACAAAAATCCTTAAATATGTGAATCCATAAATTTGTTCATATAAAGACATCTTAAAATGAGCTGAAAATAACATATTAATTGTAAAGCCCACAAGTAAAGTTAATAATACATTAGATATTATATTTGTAACCTTGTTATAAGTTTTGATAAATTTCATACTACAGAGTAATATTGTAAAATTAATTATCGTAACAATAAAAAGCTCAAAGAATCCTTTTCTTGCATACTGTGAATATGTGAATTTAAGTGGAAGAAAGTTACTAGCCCCACCGTAAAGATAGGAAAACTGAACTATTGAAAATAAAAGATACACTATATTTATCATAAAAATAATTGTTAATACGGTAACAGGTTCCCATAAAATATCTTTTTTAATATCGACATTCTCTTCATCATTATATTTAAAGCTCCATATATATGAAAATATAATAAAGAAAACCATAATAACAACTAACAAATGACTTATAATTTTCCATACTTTTATATTCTCAAATACACTTGAAATATTTATTATATAATTCTTGAATACCATATCTGCTGACGTTAATAACATTAAAATAACAATTAATAATGGTATGGAAATAATTAGTCCTCTTAAAATATTTCTGTTCATAGATCTTTTTTCTGCATTTCTCACATTTATACTTCGTTTAACAAATATAAAAGGTTTTAAAACATTTTCTGGAATAGCTTCAATTACTCTGCTTAGTGATTTTAATATTATCATTTTAGAATTCCATTTTATATTATCATATCTAATTAATACCGTACTTAGAGTTATAAGTACCAATATCATAATTGCATTAAAATAGTTTAAAATGTTATTTGAATGAATAGCATAATTTAATGTAAGCAGTAATGTAGGAACAATTATATTTAAACCAATATTTTTTTCAAATAAAACCTTCTCCCTAATACTCCATAAAAAAAAGCACATAAACATAATATAAAAAATCACAATAGAAAGACCATATTCTTTACCATTAAAAAAAGCATCATAAATAATTGCTAAAATAACTGTTATACCTATAGTATATATTTTCTCTTTCAGGCTAATTTTCGAATCTATAATTCTAATTTCTTGCCTTTGTTTTTCCTTTGATAATTTAATATTATCTTTTATAGTAATATCTTTAACATCCTTACTCTCCATTTTAATCTCCTCCATAATTTAGTACTATTGTTAATAAAATGTTAATATAATATATTTCCTGTACTAATATTTTTACAATTTCAATCATACTACTATATTGATTATTTTTCAATATATTTTTATTGTTATTCAATAAAAATATATTAAAGAACAGTGTTTTCAGAACCCCCTAATTGTAAAGTATAAATAATATCTTTCAATTACTGTACAAGCAATATAAGTCTATCTTTTAATTGTTGATTTTGATATAATGTTAATTGATACTTATGAATGTTGATAATTTTGTATGTTTTATATAATATATATTAATTAAATATTTCTAATAAAATAAATTTTTAGTGTACCATAGAGAGGATGATTAAATAAAATGCTTTATTATTTAGCGAATTCTATGAATTTGGGATTGAATCAATTTTTTATATTAATTTCAAAATCTTCAGACCCTACTTTCCAGGTTTTTATAAGCGCATTGGTTTTTATTGTATTATATCTTTACAATAATAAACTTGAAGCCATTTGTTGTGTATTTAATATTGGAGTTACTGGTTTTACCAACTTAGTGCTTAAAAACATAATAAAAAGACCTAGGCCCGTTGGAATACAATTAATTGAAGCTCATGGATATAGTTTCCCTAGTGGCCATTCCTCTATTTCTACAGCTATAGGTATTGTTTTTATTTACTTTATACTTAAACGAATGAAAAATAAAAAATTTGCATATTTAATTAGTGGTTTTTTACTTCTCTATTTAATTCTTGTTGGAATTAGCAGGGTTTATGTTGGTGATCACTATCCAACAGATGTTCTTGGCGGATGGGTTATTGCCCTAATATGGTCCTATATCTCTATTACTACTTATAATTTTTGTATGAAAAAAGGTGTAAATAAATATTTAGATAAACATTTTACTTTTAGACTTAAAATGTTTAAAAACAAATCAAAATTTATGTAAATATAATCAATAAATAATATAAACTAAAATAAGCTAACAAAATGATAAATCATTTTGTTAGCTTATTTTTTTTGCAATCACATCTTTAATTTTTTATACCATTCATCACTTAACTGTATTTCCCTTTTGATTCTTTTTCTGAGTTTTGTCTTTTGTATCTTTTGAACCTGATCTTTTTTCTGTACCTTTTTTAGCCATGTTAATCATCCTTTCAAAATGTATTTCCTCTAATATTATTTACATAATATTTGATTTAATACTTTTAATTTATTGATTAACATGAATAAATTTATTTGTAAATTTCCATGTCAGCTATTGCCTTTTCAACAAGGTTATCAATATCTAAAACTGATTCTGACTTAATTATCTCAACTAATCTTGGTTTTGTTTTTGGATGTTTTGGAACAAAAATTGTGCAACAATCCTCATAAGGTAGAATTGAGGTTTCATAAGTATCTATTTTTCTTGATACCTCTATAATATCAATCTTATCCATAGCAACTAATGGTCTAAACACCGGTCTATCAGCCACATCATCACTTACTACAAGACCTTCCATAGTTTGACTAGCTACTTGCCCAATGCTTTCCCCTGTAGTTACTGAATTTATACCATATTTTTCAGCAAGAGAACATGCAAGCCTCATCATAAATCTTCTCATTATTATTGTTAATTCATCTTCTCTGCATTTATCTATAATTTCCATTTGAATTTCAGTAAATGGCACTACATACAGTGTTAATTTTCCAGTATATCCTTTTAAAATATTAGTTAATTGCTTTACCTTATCCTTTGCTCTCTCACTAGTATACGGATGACTATGATAATAAACTGCATGCACTTCTACTCCACGCCTTGCCATCATATAACCTGCTACAGGTGAATCTATACCTCCTGATAACATAAGCATGGTACTACCATTCATTCCATAAGGTAATCCACACACGCCCTTTATACGTTTTGAATAGATATATGCCATTTTTCTTATTTCAATATTTATAACACATTCTGGATTATGTACATCTACAGTTACATTTTCATTACTTTTTAATATGCATCCCCCTACTTTTCTACTTACATCCATAGACCCTGGGGTAAAGCTTTTGTTTGCTCTATTAGTTTCTACCTTAAATGTTTTAGCTGGGCTATCTACCATTTCTAAAACTGCTTGCTTTTCAATTTCTTCAAGTGTAGCTTCAACTTGCGTAACCTCACATACTTCCATTACTCCAAAAACATTTTTAACCTTGTTTATGATAGTATCTAGTTGCTCTGAGTATATAAACCATCTTCCTTGGTCCTCAACAAATTCGTATTCTAAGCCTTTAATTACATTTTTTATATTATCTTTAAGTTTTTTTTCAAATTTACCTCTATTGAGCCCCTTCAAAAATATCTCCGGCGCAAATTTTACAAGTATTAATTTTCTCATCTTTTGACACTCCTCGTTTCTTATAATTGTATTTTCATCTAATCATTAACTGATTTATCTTTTATTCATTTTTCTTAAAAACTTTAGTGACTTATTTAATTCGATTATAACATAGTCTACTTCATCTTTATTATTGTATTCGGAAAAACTAAATCTTATAGTTCCTACTTGCTCAACGTCCGTCCTGCCAATAGCTTTTAATATTTCACTGCTTTTATGGCTTTTTGCTGAACATGCAGAGCCTGTAGACACATATATGCCCTTTTGTTCTAATGCATGAAGAAGCACCTCTCCTTTTACACCTTTAAAGGTCACACTTAAAATATAAGGTGTAAAGTAAGGTTCTAGTGGACTATTGATTATAACACCATCTACCTCTTTAAGTTTTTCTATAAAATATTTCTTTACCTCTAAAACTTTATTAAAATTTTCATGTTGATTTTTAAATACTATCTGTGCCGCCTCATTAAAACCCGCAATACCTGCAAGATTTTCTGTACCGGATCTTAAATTTTTTTCTTGACCTCCACCATTTATTAGGCTAGTAGGTATAAGTCCCTTTTTTATATATGCAAATCCGACCCCACGTGGTCCGTGTATTTTATGCGCACTTGTAGATAATAAATCAATATTAGACTTTTGTACATCAATAGGAATTTTCCCATAGCTTTGTACTGCATCTACATGAAATTTAACCCTATTACTTTTTTCTTTAATTAATTTTCCAATTAACTCAATATCCTGCACTACTCCTATTTCATTGTTAACATGCATTACACTAACAACTTGAGTATCCTTAGTTACACTTCCTATAAGAGCATCTATATCAATCCTACCACTATCATCTACATCAATATAAGAAACCTTTATTCCTGAATCTTCAAGGGCTTTAAAAGTGTTAAGTATACTTGGATGTTCAATTTTAGTAGTTATTATATCAGCATTTAATTTATTCGAAGATGGTTTAGCAAACCCTTTTATAAGGAAGTTATTACTTTCACTGCCTCCTGATGTAAATATTATCTCCTCACTACTAGCATTTATACTTTTAGCAATACTCGAGCGCATCTCCCTAAGTTTTTGCTCTGCCTTAAACCCTAAACTATGTGCTGAAGATGGATTTCCATAATAATTTCTCATAGTACTCCCGAGTGTCTCAATAACCTCCTCATAAGGTTTAGTTGTTGCACTGTTATCTAAATATATTTCCATGTTTTTATCTCTCTCCTCTTAAATATCTTATGTGAAGCTACAGCCATTTTCTGCGAAGCTGTATTAAAAACTATACTTTGATTATATCATAAAATAATTTAGTTGTAGCTACAAAATATAGACATAAAGTAATCAATAAACAGCTATTAGAATCACTAATTACCTTAAATAAAAGTATATTTCAAAAAAATGGTATAGAAGGGGCTTGCATTTTCCGTACTGGTCAATAACTAAAAAGCTAATCATAAATTACTTTCGTATGCAATATCTAAAGTATGTAAATTGGTAGACGATAATATAAAATGATACTTACTTTACTTAATATTCATAATATATAAATTAACTACAAAGGAGATAACTTTATGATAACAAATGTTAAAAGAATAAGCATTTATGATCTAAAACCAGATATGATTTTAGCTGAAAATTTAATGTTAAACGGACTAACCTTAGTTGCAAAAAAAACTACACTAAATGCTATTATGATTAAAAAGATAATTGAATTTTACCCATCTAACACTATATATATTTATGTAAATCAAGAAAAGATCCTAACCCCAAGTGTTCAAGATTCAAACGAACAGAATTTAAATAAAACTGAAATTTTATTAAATAATTTTTCAAATAACATATACAAGTTTTTAAATAACATCGATGGAAACTCCAAATTGGACTTAACAGAAATAAGAATTATGTCTAAAGAAATTTTAGATAAGAATAATGATTACATTTCTATTTTAAAAAGTATAACAAATTCTAGAAATATAGATGAGTACCTAACTCGGCATTGCGTAAATGTTGCTTTTTTAAGTTCTATATTAGGTAAATGGCTTAACTTACCTCAAAAAGATTTAACGCTTTTGACATATGCAGCCTTTCTTCACGATATCGGCAAGGTAAAAGTTAACCAAAAAATATTAAATAAACCCTCAAAACTGACAAAATTAGAATTTGAGGAAATAAAAAAGCATTCAGTTTACTCTTATGAGCTTGTGCGCACTATTCCTTATTTAGACGAATCCGTAAGTCTCGCTGTACTTATGCATCACGAGCGTTTAGATGGTTCAGGATATCCTCTTCATTTAAAAAAGGATAGAATTAATATTTTTGCAAAGATAATCGCAATTACCGATACATTCGATGCTATGACATCAGACAAAGTCTATAGTAAAAAACAAAACCCCTTTAAAGTATTAGAAATAATGCAATATGAATGCATGGCTACACTAGATTATAATTATCTAACTACTTTTATAAAACAAATGTTAAATTACTATACAGGAGAGATGGTGAAACTTAGCGATAATCGTATTGGTAAAATAGTAAAAACAGATATAAATAATATTTCTAGTCCTCTTATATCAGTAGATTCGATTTTTATAGATTTAAAAAATGAAAAAGACTTATTTATTACAGATCTCGTACCTTAGGATATAACCGCATTAAAAATGCTAGATTCAATCATTGAGCATTTTTTAAAGGAGTGATAACTATGAAAAATGTTTTAAAGGAAAAGAGTATCCTCGCTGATATGTCTTTGCTAATAGTGGCACTTATTTGGGGTGGTGGCTTTATAGCTGTAAAAGGGGCTTTAGATAGTGTTTCCCCTTTTTATATAATGGCAATACGTTTTAGTATTTCAGTGCTAATCATGTTATTAGTTTTCAGAAAAAAGATTAAATATATTACTAAAAACTATCTATTTATTGGAACTATAGTTGGGGTTCTTCTATTTTTAGGCTTTGCCGCTCAAACTATTGGTATGAAATATACAACAGCTGGTAAAAATGCTTTTTTAACTGGAACTAATGTAGTTATTGTCCCCTTTCTTTATTGGATAATTAGTAAGAAAAGACCAGATGCTTTTTCACTAATATCTGCTTTTCTATGTTTTATTGGTATAGGGATGCTTACCATAGATTCCGGTATACATATTGGCCTAGGGGATGGCTTAACATTATTATGTGCAGTCTTTTACGCGGCTCACATTGTTTCCGTTGGTTTTTTTGCAAGGAAGGTTGATGTTATTTTACTTGTGATAATACAGTTAGGTGCCTGCGCCCTATTCTCAATTATTGCAGCTTTAATATTTGAACCAATGCCACATTCAATAAACTCAGGTACAATGTTCGCACTTATCTATTTAGGAATTTTTAGTACAATGCTTGCATTTATTGTACAAAATGTAGCGCAAAAATATACCACTTCTACCCATACTGCTATTATTTTATGTTTAGAATCAGTTTTTGGTTGTATTTTATCTGTTGTAATGCTTCATGAAATATTTACATCAAAAATGATACTCGGATGTTTAACTATATTCCTTGCAATTATAACAACTGAGACTAAATGGAATTTCTTAAAATTCAAAAAAATAGAAAGAACTAACATGTGATGTAATTAATAGCCACCAGCTTATACAAGCAGGTGGCTATTAATTACAAACCCCTTAGACTTCTTATATTTCAATAATATGATATCTAAACGCATTTATAACCGTAGTATTATTATACATCCTTACCCTGTCTTTTTTCCCATAGTCCAAATGCTGATGACCATAGAAAAAATATTTTGGAGAATATTTATCTAAGATATTTATAAATGTTTCAAATCCTGTGTGGCAAGGGTCTTCTCCATCTCCCATGCCTTTTGCTGGTGAATGTGTTACTAATATATCAAATCCTTTTTTTCTCCATAAACACATTTTTAATTTTGAAATTCTTTTTTGCATTGCCCTTTCCGTATATTGAAAAGGTCCTTTATTATAGGCAATTGATCCACCAAGTCCTAGTATTCTAATATTTTTATACACTATTACCTTATCATCAATAGGTATACATCCACCTGGTGGTTTTTCCAGGAAAGATCCATCATGATTACCATTAACATAAAATATAGGAGCTTTAATCATATCAGCTAAAAATTCTAAATAATCTGCTTTTAAATCTCCACAAGAAATTACAATTTCAATATCTTTAAATCTCTCATGATCAAAATGTTCCCAAATATAATCATCTTCAACATCTGAAACTAATAAAACCTTAATTTTAAACACCTACTTATCTTTCGAATATTTTGTTCAATTCTTTGGAATTTCACCAACAACATTATCTACAAACCATTCCATATATAACATATCCTCATAATTTCCTATGTCACCATCATCTATTCTAATTTGACCTGACCTATCGAATATTGGCCCAGCAAAAGTATGAAATTTATTTTCAATAATCATCTCTCGCATTATATCTACTAATTTTTGAGTTTGAATTGGAACATTATGCTTAGAATATATAATATCCACAAGTTCCGAGTCCATACCCCACCAAAAGCTTACACGTTTAGACTCAGTGCTAAAAATTCCCTTAAAACTACCATTTACGATATTTCTAAGTATTTTCTCATAAAACTGACCCCAATCCCATGTAATTAAAGCATAATTTACCTCTGGTATCCATTTTGTCTCATTCTCATTATATTTTAATGAGTATAGCCCAAAATCTCTTGAGCCTTTACCTAAAGCTATTAGATCATTTTGCATTATGAGGTCCGCTCCACGACTTTGAAGTTCTTGCATTAATTGTTTTGAATGACTTACATCTCCACTTTGATTAAGCCATGAAATTAAAACCTTTGCATTAGAATTTACAGTTTTAACACCAAGTGCAAAAGCATTGATTCCTGTTATAATCTCTGTTTCATTATAAGTATCTATATATCCTATTATGTTTGATTTAGTAATAGCGCCTGCTATAAGCCCGAGTAAAAATCTTGGTTCATGAGACCTCCCAAAGTAAGTACTTACATTTCTGTATGCTTTTACTGGAGAACAGTTAAAGAACTTAATATTGTCGTACTTAAGGGCCGCTCTAAGAGTTATATTAAGATAAGATGGACATGTAGTAAATATAATATCATAATCCTCTTCACACAATTTACTTAGCCTTTCATAACCATCCTCATCATCAGTATCATTAAAATTATCTATAACAAAAGTTTCTATTTCACTACCCAATTGTTGCTGTGCATATATTCTTCCTAAGTTATGGACATAAGTCCAACCTGATGTATCAATAGTTTTTTCAAAAACAAAAGCTACCTTTAATTTTTTAGAGGTCGTCACTAGATTTGTAATTGATGTTATAACATTTTTCTTATGGACATCAAATGGCTCAGTTTGAATATCAACAGCATTATTTTTTGTAAGTATCCTAAGCTCGGATAAAAACTTCTCAACTCTTACTTTTCTTTTTGTTTCTATGAATTCATTTGAAATGCCATAAATTTTTACATATTCTAAAAACGCGTCTCCAGTAGTAATATCTAGTTTATCTCCCCCTAATTCATAAAATGTGTTCCTAAAAGGGAAATACACATTTTTTATAAAATGCTTATATTTATTTGAAAATAAATAAAGCTTTGGCTTATATTCATCTAAATACTTACCGAGTAGAGTAAAACTACCTTCCTTTGAAAACCAAATGTCATTTATGCCTGTCTTATTATTAAATTCTAAAAATTCGTAATATATTATATTATTTAAATCATTTTCATCCCTTTTAGGAACTAGCCGAGTAACCTCTCCATCTATTGAATAAGCATCTACATATTTAAGTATACTTACACGCTTATTTCCTTCCATAACATAGAATTCATTCATATACTCATATATTTTTATAGGGTCATCTATTCCATCCTTAATATGATAAGCATACACAGCCTCCCATTTCGAAGCAAACTCACTAGAAATACTAGCTAGAGGAAGAAAGTTATTTGCAAAATCTCTACTTCTTGTATAGAAATAAGTTCCTATTATCTTTTTTAGTGGAATATTTTTTAAGCCCAAGGGTATTTCTGCTACTATGTCTATTTTCTTTAAAATACTATCTAATGATGATATATGTCCTGAGTTTCCTCTTAATATGTCTGCACTATATTTAGCTTTAGCTAATCTATTTGCTTTTTTATACTCATCAACAGATGAAAAATTCATCATACACTCACTCCCCTACTTTTTGACTCTTAATAACTATTACCACAATAATTCATTATTGTATATATTATAGTATATTAAAAAAATTTTTACCATTAATTAAAATATAAAATAGCTATATATATAAATATATTGTGTTATCCTAAGTTAACTATTTTATAAAAGTTCATTAATATATGAATTGAAAGAATTATAATGTTATAATATAGATGTACATATTTAATATAATTTGAGATACTGTGCTATAAAACATAGATTAAATTAATAAACTTAAAATTTGATAAGAAGGCGTTTACGTGAAATGGATACGAAAAGATGTATTTAATTTAGCAATACCAATAATAACAGAACAATTATTTGTTATTTCGCTTGGTATGATAAATACTATGATGGCAGGGCATATAGGAGCAGAAGCAGTTTCTGCAATTGGAATGGTAGATTCAGTAAATAATATTTTTATAGCATTCTTTTCAGCTCTCGCAATTGGGGGCATGGTCGTTATAGCTCAATTTATTGGACAAGGAAATATAAAAAAGGCTAATGCTGCAATGCAGCAAGCTCTTTTTTCTGGACTTATAATTACTTTTGTTATAACTATTATAATGTTTATATTCCAAGGTCCTTTAATTGGAATGTTATTTGGCTCAGCCGACCCTAAAGTAATAAGTAATGCCCATACATATTTAGGCATAACTTTACTTACTTATCCACTAATAACAATTGATTTGATATCAAATGGACTTCTGCGTGGAGCCGGAGACACAAAAACTCCTATGAAGATCAGTATTTTTATGAATATTATAAACGTAATCTTAACGTACACTTTTATAAATATACTACATATGGGAATAATGGGAGCTGCCCTTGGCATCGCCATTGCTAGGGTTAGTGGAGGCATTATTATCTTATTTGTACTTTTACGTGGTTCAAAGATTTTAAAGCTTACAAATGTAAAAGGGTTCAAATTTGATAAATCATTATTAAAACTCATATTTGGCATTGGAATACCTGCAAGTATAGAGTCGCTACTTTTTAATGGTGGAAAGTTAATCACTCAAATTTATATAGTAGATATGGGAACTATAGCAGTTGCCGCAAACGCTATTGCTGGCTCAGTTGCAACTATGCTTAATGTTCCAGGAAATTCACTATGTATTGCAGCAACCGCTCTTGTTGGAAACCATATGGGAAGAGGAGAAAGTAAAGAGGCAGGAAGTGATCTCGCATATATTACAAAACTATCGACTTTTGCTTTAATTGCTATAGCATTAATATTCATACCATTTGCAGGAAAAGTAACATCACTATTTATTACTAATAAGGAAATAATACACTTAGCCTCAACCGTCCTTATAGTAAACTCAGCATGTATCCCCTTATGGTCTATATCATTTGTGCTTCCTGCAGGGCTGAAAGGTGCAGGCGATGTTAAATATACACTGATAACTTCAATTATAGGCATGTGGTTATTTAGAATTACTTTAGGTTATTTACTAGGTGTTGTATTAAAATTTGGACTTGTAGGTGTATGGTTAGGCATGATTGTTGATTGGTTAGTTCGTGGCACGCTCTACCTTATCAGATTTAAAAAAGGAAAATGGAAAAGTAAAACTGTAATAAAACTGCAGGCAAACTCCTCACATTAATATTGCAGTCACCCAGGAGATAATTTAATATTTTGTTAATATATAGGACTATAAAACATGTTATAATTAAATAACTAATAAACCCAAATAAAGAACTTTAAAGGATGGTTGAACTATGAACATAGCTTTCTTTCTTACACCTAAAAATGAAGTTATTTATGAAAAACCAAGTTCTACAATGAGACAAGCTTTGGAACGAATGGAGTACCATAGATATACTTCTGTGCCCTTAGTAAATGAATCCGGTCACTATGTAGGTACCTTAACTGAAGGTGACTTATTATGGAAATTAAAGAACACTCCAGATTTAAGTTTTAATGATACAAATAAAATTACAATTGGAGATATACCAAGACATGTTAAAAACAAATCAGTATTAATTAATGCAAATATAGAGAGTTTAATATCACTAGCAAAAGATCAAAACTTTGTCCCCGTTATAGATGATAATGGTGTTTTTATAGGAATAATTAAAAGAAGTGTTATAATAACTTATTGTTATGATTTATTATACGAAAACGATGAATTTAAAAATTTGATTTAATCCATAATAATAAACAAAACACCTACTCTTGCACAAATGGCTAGAGTGGGTGTTTTAATTTTATAGTAAGCTTGCTGCTTCTTTGTCTATAATAATAGTTACATCATTGTGAAGTTGAAGAATTGAAGCAGGAATACTCGGATTAATTTTTCCATTAACTGCTTTTGCTATAGCTTCAGCTTTATTTAATCCATTTGCAAGTAGAATTATTTTTTTAGAGTTCATTATTGTCTTTATACCCATGCTTATCGCTTTTACTGGAACATCCTCTATTGACTTAAAAAACCTAGAATTAGCTTCTATTGTTTGTTCATTAAGATTTACTAAATGCGTCTGCGCTTCAAAATTTACATTTGGTTCATTAAACCCGATGTGTCCATTTCCACCTATACCTAAAACTTGCATATCTATGCCACCAAGTGTTTTAATTTTATTTTCGTATAGCAAACAAAAATCATTTACATCCTTAACCATGCCATCAGGCATATTAACATTATTTTTACTTATATCTACCTTATCAAATAGATTCTTGTTCATAAAGCTATAATAACTTTGTGGATTTTCCGGGTCAAGTCCATAATATTCATCTAAGTTAAAAGTTCTAACCTCTTTAAAATCCACTTCTTTTTTGTTATACAGCCTAACTAATTCCTCATACATACCTAAAGGAGTATCTCCAGTCGCAAGACCTATTACACTATCTGGCTTTAACGTAACCTGACTTGTTATCATTAAAGCCGCTCTTTTACTCATTTCCTCATAATTATCTACAACTATTATTCTCATATTGGCACCACCTTATAATATTACTCAAAATCTTACTTTTAAGCTTCGTACACTATTTTTCCTTCAACTATTGTAAAAGACACATCTATATCATCATTAAAAATTGCTATATCCGCATCATACCCAATTTCTAAACTTCCCTTTTTGTTATCCATATTAATTACCTTTGCTGGATTATGTGTTGCCATTGCAACAACATCGTAAATTTCTAAATCACTGTTACGAAGCATATTGAGTATTGCCTTGTTTAGAGTCAAAACACTACCTGCAAGTGTTCCATCCTCAAGTCTTGCAGCTCCATTTTTAACTATTACCTTTTGTCCTCCAAGCTCAGATACGCCACTCTTAATACATCCGGCTCTCATAGAATCTGTTATAAGAACCATTCTATCCGTGTGTACAAGATTTATTAGTATATTAAAAATCGCAGGATGAACATGTATTAAATCTGCTATTAACTCGCAGGATATATCACTTGTAAAAATTGCGCCTACAATCCCTGGTTTTCTGTGATTAAATGGAGTCATTGCATTAAAAATATGCGTCGCATGTGATATTCCATCATCAATTGCTTTCATAGTTTCCTCAAAACTTGCGTCAGAGTGACCTACTGATAATGTAATTTTAGAATTCTCTTTGACTTTTTTTATAAAACTATGATCTATATCTTTTTCAGGTGCAAGTGTTATAATTTTAATAATATCTAAATAATCCTTTATAATATCATAATCAGGCTTTATAATATTATTTGCCTTTTGAGCCCCTTTATACTTTTCATTTATAAAAGGTCCCTCCACATGTACTCCTAGAATTTTTGCTCCCCTAGTCTCTATTCCCATTTCTTCTCGAACAACATCTAACGCTTTATATATGCTAGCATCATCCATAGTCATTGTAGTAGGCAAATAGCCAGTTACTCCATTTTCAGCTATGGTATTACCTATAATTTTAAGGGCCTTCTTTGTAGCATCCATAGTATCATAACCACCACTGCCATGAATATGAATATCAATAAAACCTGGTGATACGAATCTCCCCTTAGCATCTATCACATTTATTTCTTCCCTGCACTCTTCTTTATATTGATGAAAGTTATCATTATCTATAATGCCAATAATTTTTAGATCAAAGACTATTACGCTATTATAAATAATTCTATCTTTCATAATAATTTTTCCATTAATTATAGCTTTAATATTAATCACCCCATCAAATATTTTAGTCTTTTTTATTATTATAATTTTTGCTTTACTTAATACTTATTTTAATGTTATTTGATATTTATACTTATCACTTCTATATATTGCTTTGGTATATTCGATTGGGGTTCCATTTTCTAAATATGTGGTTCTCCTAAATGTTAACGCCAAAGCATATTTATCTTGATTTAGGAGCTCGCTGTCATATTCGTTAAGCATTATAGGTTCAATTATTTGCTTAGCCTTATAAGGATAGTATCCATATTTTTCACGAAATATACTAAACAGTGATTTCCCCTCTACCATATCCCTTGTCATTCCATCAAATAAGCAATACGGAAGCCATGCTGTTTCAATTGCTACCGGTTGCTGATCTGCAAACCTCAATCTTTTAATTTCAATAATTTTATTCTCATTTTCTGGCATTTTAAGTTCAAGCATACATTGCTTTGTTGCATCTATAATATCAAAAGATAATATTTTAGTTTTTGATATTATACCATTGTCCTGCATTTGCTCACTAAAACCTTTAAGCAGTGAAATCTCACGATTAACCTTTGCAATAGACACAAACGTCCCTTTGCCCTGTTGCCTATAAATAAGTCCCTCATTTACAAGAGACATAATAGCCTTATTAACTGTCATTCTACTAACACCTTGTACTTTGCATAATTCTCTTTCTGTTGGAATTGAATCTCCAGGCTTTAATACTTCATTTTCAATCATTTCTTGTAATATTTCTTTTATTTGGTAATGAAGTGGTATAGGATTATCCTTCGAAACTTTTTTCAAAATTTTCCTCCTCACTTACAACTAAATTTATTTACATAACACTAGTTGACATGTTGTTATGTTGTTATGTTGTATATACCAATTATATTTCAAATCTACTATTAATGCAAGATTTTTATTTTAACATTAATGGAAATATAAAACGGAATAGTTATTGTGGTATTACAAAAATGTAAGGTGAAAGATCAAAATGTAAGCCGAAGCAATGGCGGTGTATTTTGATTCTTTGTATACTAAGAGTATAAAATACATTCAAAACAATTAATGCTAACGAGAGGTATTTATTTTTAATCGCTTTATAGAATACTTATAATTACCTATTATTAGAAAAGTATATTAAATGAAAGGGTGATAAATATGAATAAAAATAATTACATTTTACAAACAAAAAATCTTTGCAAGACTTTTAAAAAGCAGTGTGCAGTAAACAACATTTCATTATCCATCGAGAAAAATTCTGTATATGGATTGCTTGGACCAAATGGGGCAGGAAAATCAACTTTATTAAAAATGATTACAGGAATGCTTCATCCAACATCAGGAGAAATTATTTTTGAGGATCATGCTTGGAGCAGGAATGATCTTTCTAATAT
>NZ_JAHLDM010000045.1:0-21815 GCF_018861295.1 Clostridium estertheticum
AGTTGACAAAGTAAATGATATGAATAGAACCATTGACTTTCAAAACAATGAGCTAATAGATAAAGATGTTCAATATGGCTTTGGAAAAGATCAATTACAACCATGGTTTGACTCTTTTATGAAAGGTAAATCTACGATAGATACATTTTTTTAGTGTATTTAACGTAAAAGATACTTAAATATAGGGGTGTATCCAATAAAATTACCCATGCTAACTAATTTAAAAAATTCTTGTTAAACTTCATAAACCTAGCCCACCTTGTCGTTTACACATAAGATCTTAACGTACGAAATATCATTTTTTTGTATACTACCCCTACTTTAATGTTTACGCATTAATTGCATCAATGATTGCAGCGAAATGTTTAAGGTTCTTAAATTGGAACGTAAGCCTGGCTTGGATGCTCAAATAAAGCTTACAGATGATGTAGAAAACAACAAAATTTGCTTTCTACATCATCTGTAAGCTTTGTTTAGCAAATGAACTAGCGATTATACACTAAGATTTTTAAATAGCTTAAAAGCTATTATAAATCATTTTAATATGTTTTCAATATCATCATAACTTGTATCGTCTTCAATTTCTACATCAATATTTGGTTCAGTTTTAATTTTTTCATTTTCTGTTTTCTTTAAACCAACTTTGGTTATTGGTTCCATTGAAGCTGTCTCATCAAGAAGTATGGATTTATTTATGGGTTCTTTTTTATTTAAAATTACTTCCTCATGGGGTCTCGCCAACATCTCTCTGAATCACACCAACAGAACTAAACAGCAACCTTAAACCAAGTAATATCAGTACTTCTACAACTTTGATATATGATAAATTTAATTTTAAAAAAACAACTCTACATAAAGGTATACCTTTATGTAGGGTTAAAAAAAGCTAAAAAATGTATTCGTAAAGTATAACAAACCATTTATGAATATCTACGTAAAATACATTTAGCTTTACGTAGATATTATAAAATTGCTACTGGTGTGATTCAGACTTATATTGGCGAGACCCCTATTACGAGCGAACCTACTTATGCTATCCACAATAAGCTTATCGCCGTTCTTTAGTGATGCCATTAGATTAGTTAACACTGGTCTTTCTGTTACATTCTTACCACTAACCCTCTCTATATAAACACATTCCCTTGGTATATTATATTCTTTTGCCTTTACCTCTTGTCTAATAGTATTTTGTTCCTTTGAACTAACTCTGATATAGAAGTATATTTGCATGTAATCACCTCTTTATACTTATTATGTTGTATGCTTTTTATCGTTTAAAATTGCAAAATTTTTCATATGTAATTATATATAGTATAATTGCATATAAGTTAATTCGAATTTGTATTTTAGTATCTCCCAATAGTTAATGAAAAGTTAAGGGGGGCTAGCACATTAATAGCTTTTTTATCTACCATAATAAAATCCTCTTTATCAGTTGCAATCTCATCATTTGTTATGTTAGTAGTGCACTCTTCGTTAACATCACATTTAACACTTTCACGTGATGCTTTAACATTGTTAAACCATTAATAGAAGTATATAAAAGTGTACATATGCAATACCATGATAGTAAAGAAAGAGGTAAATAAGTAAGAAAAGATATGCTACCAAGTAGCTGATAGCACCTAGCATTAAATATCTCAGCTTTGTGTTATGACATGGAATATTTAGAGAATATTAAAGATGATCTAAGTAAATTTGAAGTTATAAGGTTAGTAATTGGAATTTATAACGGTTTTTGAACAAAAAAAGAAAGAGTTGCTTATTTAGCAACCCTCTCCCTGTTATTTTTTCATGTCTTCCAGTAAATAGTCACATAATTCTATGTCTATTCCTTGACGCTTTAAAGATAACAGTAAGTATTTTACGGTAATCTTTTTATCAATATAAGTCTGTATAAAGTTTTCATACTCCTTGTATGTAGGTTTTCCGTCAATATCTAAACTGTTTAGCTCCTCAACTCCATCATTTAATTTTTTTGTTTCATTAGATACTTGATTTTCAAAAAGTCTCTCTTTTAATATGATTAAACTTCTTAAGATTATACCAACTTTTCGTTGTGGTATGTTGTTGTCTATTATAAACATATGAAACATGGATTTATCTTCATCTATCACGTAAGAAAGCATTAATTGAAGTCTCGTTATCTGATATTTTAATAATTCGTATTTTTCATCTGTATTCATTTAATCACCTACTTTATTATATTATAACAAAACATCACAAATAAGGCTAGTAATTACTCTTGCAGCAGCCGAAGGCATTCCTAACTCATGAATCATAAAGCCGACTAAACGAGATTCAAACGCATCTGAAATATTTTCTAAAAATGATCCAATAGCAAGAGAGTTATCTTTTAATAGTTTAGCAAACTTTGCATTTCCCATTTTTTCCGCAATTACAGCTATTCCCCTTCCACCATTCTTCAAAATAAGTACAGCAGCAGTCTTTTTAAGACCTTTTGACTCCTTTATCATATCATTATTGTATGGAGTAGTGCTTATTGTACTTAAATCTAATGTAGTAGTTGTTCCTGTAGTTGTTTTAGTTATTGTATTCTTACTTGTTTCAGTAGCAAATGCAGGAACTGACGCACCTATACTTGTCCCTAAAACAACAGTTAATGCAATTGCAATACTTTTAATCTTATTTTTTAACATAAATGTTTCCCCCTAGTAGTTTATTTTTAATAGTTTGTCCGTTTTGCCTCTCTTGGGTATGACGACAATTTGTGTAAAAAAGCATAACTGGATTATTAAACTCTTTTTCGTTTTTATGTTACCATAATATTCTTTTTATGTCATAAAAACGACGTTAAACGTCATTTTTATGACATGAAAAGAATATTATGGTAACATACACTTTATTTTCAAGAAAAATTTCTCGAATTGCCATCCATAGAAATGCAAAAACAACCCGTTTAATAAAAGTTTATTTTTGTGTCATAAATACGTCTTGTTTATTTCTGGTATATGTCAAATAGATAGCCCATGCTTTGAAATATTAATATATACAATTAGGTTTGGAATGACTATATTTAAGGGAATATTGAATTAGTGATTTACCTATTCCCCATTTTAGGGTAGATAGGGGTAGTAACCGCGAAACACGGATTTTATACGTTAAGACATTTGTTACCAAAATGGTGATATGTTTAAGCAAATATTGAATATACCAGTATTAAGTTAATATTTTCCTCAAAGATTTTATATTAGCTAATAAATATTTTTCATTACTATTTTAGTTAGCATTATCAATACTATAATTGTACTTTAACTAACTTGTTTTGAATAAAAAAATAAGCGTATTATCATTTAGTGATTAAACCCTAGATGTATCAGCGCTTTACAATGATATTATATGTTTTTTCGAGTTAGAACTATTGTCTATTAATTCTAGCTCGGAATATTTAAATAATAGTGTTGATTGTAAAAAACTGGCTTAACGTTGTAAATTTACGCTTTGCGAGCACTTCCCCTATAACTTTTGGAGGTATGATAAATGGACTCATTGAAATATAATCAGTATCTAAGATGCATTAAACTATGTAGAGAAAGAATAGAATCATTTTCGCAATATCCATATTGTGTGCCAGCTATAAAGGATTTATCTATAATGGAATTTCATAAGAAAGTAACATTTATCGTAGGAGAAAATGGTACTGGTAAATCAACAATTCTTGAAGGAATTGCTGTAGCATATGGTTTTAATCCAGAAGGTGGAACTAGAAATTTTAATTTTTCAACAAATGATACCCATTCAGATTTATATGAAAATCTTAAATTAGTTAAAGGAGTTAAGAGACCAAATGATAGTTTTTTCTTAAGAACAGAAAGCTTCTATAATATGGCCACAAATATAGATAATATTGATGCCGTTATGTCATATGGAGGGGTTTCCTTGCACTCACAATCTCATGGAGAATCTTTTTTATCAGTTATTAGGAATAGATTTAGTGGACATGGTTTATACATTTTAGATGAACCAGAGGCTGCATTGTCACCATCAAGACAAATGTCTTTGCTAGTTATTATGGATGAATTAATAAAGCAAGGGTCGCAATTTATAATAGCTACTCATTCTCCTATAATAATGTCGTATCCAGATTCAATAATTTATGAATTAAGTGATGGTATAAAAGAAGTGAAGTACAAAGACACTGAACATTATAAGATTACGAAAGCATTTCTTGATAATCCTGAAAAAATGCTAAAAGTACTTTTATTTGAAGAATAAATTAATTATGAAAACCAAAGTGAAAGTAACACAAATGTAATTGTGTTACTTTCACATTGGGTCTATTGCCTATTTCTTAAAAATTTAATTTTGAATGTAACATAATGAGTTGATTTTTTACTTTGAATGTATTATAAATGATCTCCTAAATATCAAATGCTCGTTGCAGTTCCACCTTAATTGCTCTCTTCATATTGATTAATTAATTTATAGAATGTAGTTTTCTTTAATTCCAATATTTTCATAACATCAACTGCTTTTATAGTATTTTCCTTATACATCTTATAATACTTATCCCATAATTTCGGTACTTCAATAGACTTACGTCCTTTATATTTCCCTTCTGATACTGCAATTGATATACCTTCCCTCTGTCTATCTTTTATGTAGTCACGTTCAAGTTGTGCAACGGCTCCAAACACCGTAAGCATAAATACTCCTGTAGGTGTTGTCGTGTCTATGGATTCCTTTAATGATATAAATATAACGCCCTTACTATTTAATTGTTCTACAAGTTCCAACAGATCTTTAGTATTACGAGCGAACCTACTTATGCTATCCACAATAAGCTTATCGCCGTTTTTTAGTGATGCCATTAGATTAGTTAACACTGGTCTTTCTGTTACGTTCTTACCACTAACCCTCTCTATATAAACACATTCCCTTGGTATATTATATTCTTTTGCCTTTACCTCTTGCCTAATAGTATTTTGTTCCTTTGAACTAACTCTGATATAGAAGTATGTTTGCATGTAATCACCTCTTTATACTTATTATATTGAATCGTTCGTTTAAAGTCCATATATTATATGAACGATTTATATGTATATTCACCACCATATAATGCCACTTTAAAGGCCATTAGTTCACGTTCGTCTGCGGTATACACTAAACGAACTATATTTTGCTGAATTCATCAAAGAAATAAGAAAGATATTTCTTTTGCTTATAAGAACAAAAAAATTAATATAATATATTTACAATATATTATATAAAACGATGCATTCAGAACAATAAGCACTTAGTTAAAAATGAAGATTTAAATCAAATTGATGATAATATAATAAAAGATTTTACTAAATACATTATACAAAAATATAAATTATATCATTGAAAAAATTATTAAAGGTTGTGGTTAAATACATAACATACTCAATTTATGGTAATTATGGTATAATTAAATGTATTTTATGACGTACCTGTGAAATAATTCATTATAAGAAAAGAAAGGATTATGAATAATGAAAAAAGCTATAGCTGGAATTGTAGTTATTATTATAGTATGTATTGTAGGAATAAAATTTTCACACATCTCCAATTTGGGGTCTATGAAAGATAATATTACTTCTAAAAAAAGCAACAATTCTCAAATAACTTTTAATGCTAAAAAAGGTGATAAAGTTAAAGTTGCCTATAATTCTTCGGTTAAAGAAGGGACTCTAAAATTAAAATTAACTGATTCAAATGGAAAAGCAATAGAAAATTTTGAGCCCAATGAAAATTCCTTAAAACAAGTATCCTTGGATGATGAAGGAGAATATGTGCTTTCAGCGACTTATACTAATTTTATTGGAAATTATCAAATAAACTGTAAATAAATAATTCGCAGCTTTCATATATTTCTTCGCAAGTAACCTTCATATCTAATGATGTGGGGGTTATTAACAAGAGATAAAAAGGAGTAGTTATAATTATGAAGATTAGTACTTTAAATTTATTATCAAAAGATGCTTCAAAAAATCTTAGAAACAATGCTATTACTAGCATTTCCTCTATGATTTCAATAATGTCATCGTTATTTATTTTAGGAATATTTGTGCTATTCATGTTGAATCTTAGAATGGGGATTATCGGTATATACTCCCAATATGAAGTACGGGTGACTTTAAAAGATGATATAAAGATTACTGATCAGCAAAATATATATAAAAAAATACAAGCGTCAAATTTTATAAATGATACTAATTTTGAAAATAATTCCCGCCTACCAGCATCATATATAATTAAAGCTGATGGTCCAAATGATATATCTAAAATAATTTCTCAGTTTAAAGGAGTACAAGGTATAAATAAAATTAACAGTAGTCAAAACATTCCTAATAATATTTTGGGGTTGATTAAAATAATTCAATGGGTAGGAGTGATACTTTTCCTTATACTTATGATCGCAACATTCTTTTTAATTAAGAATACAATAAAACTTGCTATATATCCAAGAATTAATGAAATCAATATGTTGCAATATCTTGGTGCAACAGATTGGTTTATTAGATGGAAATTTATTCTTGAAGGAATACTAACTGGATTTTTAGGAGCAGTGTCAGCAGTAATAGTGCTTTATTTCTTATATAGTTTTGCATATCATAAAGCAAATGCTTATTATGAAGCATTGTTCATTAGTTTTATAAATCCGTCGTTTATATTCACAACTATATCATGGAGCTTTATACTTATTGGAATAATTTTAACTGCTATAGGAAATGTTTTTGTTATAAAAAAGCTATTAATAGTTTAAAAAAGACATATTGTTGGTCAGAATTGTAAAATGTAATGTCTTATTCCTATTATATTTTTTTATTGTTTAGATCACTACTGGAGGTATAATAAATGAACTCAATGAAGAATGATCAATATTTAAGACACGTTGAATTATGTAGAGAAAAAATACAATCATTTTCTAAATACCCATATTGCTTATCAGCGATAAAAAATTTATCTATACTGGATTTCCATCCAAAAGTAACATATCTCGTAGGAGAAAATGGTACTGGTAAATCAACAATACTTGAGGCTATTGCAGTAGCCTATGGTTTTAATCCAGAAGGTGGAACTAGAAATTTTAATTTTTCAACAAAAGATACCCATTCAGATTTACATAAGAACGTTAAGTTAGTTAAAGGAGTTAAAAGGCCCAATGATGGTTTCTTTTTAAGAGCAGAAAGTTTCTATAATGTGGCTACAAATATAGACGAAATAGATGTTTCTAGTTCATATGGAGGGATTTCACTACATTCACAATCTCATGGCGAAGCTTTTTTGTCACTTATTAGAAATAGATTTAGTGGAAATGGTTTATATATTTTAGATGAACCAGAGGCAGCATTGTCACCATCAAGACAAATGTCTCTGCTTGTTATAATGAATGAATTAATACGGAAAGGTTCTCAATTTATAATAGCTACTCATTCCCCTATAATAATGTCTTATCCAGATTCAATAGTTTATGAATTAAGTGATGGTATAAAAGAAGTCAAATACAAGGATACTGAACATTATAAGATTACGAAAGCGTTTCTTGATAATCCTGAAAAGATGCTAAATATACTTTTATTTGAAGAATAAATAATGAATTAATTAGCGTGTATTGAATCGAGTAGGAGGCTAATCATTATTTGATTAGCCTCCTACTCGATAGCGTGTATTAATATATTGAATGTAACAGAATACCAATTGGATTACGTTTACTTTGATGCTATTACTAATTTTGTGTATCATTATTACAATGCCCCCAGATACAACCGATATCTTATCAAAACTTTACCACTGATATCCATTATCTCCGCCACTAGATTTGTTAGAAGGGCTTTTATCTAGTCGGAATATGAGATTTAATTCTTATAATATCTATAATTGATGCATCAATATTACTATAAAAGTACAATGTACTAAGACCTAATAATAATAGCAATGTACCATAGCATAATGTATACTTGGCTTTAGTATTTCTATCTACTTTAAAATCCTTATTATTGTAATATGCTTTGCTTTGTTCATAAGTGTTGCCTATGCCTATTGCCAATAAAATAATCAAAAAAATCCTATCCTTTGATATTATAACTATATATAATAAAACTATTAATCCTATATAACTTAAAATAGGCGATATTATTGCTGCAATATGTCCACCATCCAAAGGTTTTACAGGTATTAAATTGAATAAATTGAATACTACAGAAAGGAAACTTAGGACTACAAGTGTTGAATTCCCGGTAAAAGAGTAAGTTAAATAATAAATAAGAGCAAGTATTCCTCCAAATAAAGGACCTGCTATTGAAACAAATGCAGATTTTTTACAATCTTTAATATCTTCATGTACTATATATGCACCAAAAGGTGTTAACCCACTGAAAATAATCTTTATATTCAAAAATTTCGCTGCAATGCAATGACCCATTTCATGAATAATAAGAATAAACAAATAACCTATTGCTAAATAAATATTAAAAAGAATTCCTAGTACCACAATTATAAAAAACACCGTGAAGATACTAGCTAAAATACTTATTATCTTTTGTTTTTTTGTGAAAGTTTCAGTATTTACCATGGTATTTCCCTCCATATCTATAAAAATTTTATTCGGACGCTTACGTTTCCTAATATATCTAAATTTCTGATAAGAAAAATCTACTTCCTGATAAGTTTCTATAATGTCAAATCGGTAAACTTTTATATATAAAACCTAAAGCTTTGTTTTTGATTCCGGTGAAGATTATGTACTTCATCACCCAAATAGATATCATTGAGGATATGAATAAACGTATCTCTCCAGAACATGTTAATAAAAGAAACTCAATAATTACAATAGGGAAGATGCTTATGTATATGAAAAAAGGGCTAGGTGCTAGTACCTTTATGTCTTTCTTATCTAACAAAATAACATCATCATTTGTTTATACATCAATTACCATAATACTTCATAAAAATTTTCTATTCAATGGACTAAACATGAAACGTCCTATCTTGTACATAAAACGCTTATTCTATCGTTTTAACATCAAACTATAGTTTGTAAAAATGGTGGTTAATGGTATAATTTTCTAGTGATTAAGTCACAACGGTAAAAAATAATGAATTAATTATAGAATATTTTATTCATATAGAAAGGGAGTTAAATTAAATGGAGTTAAGTACAGAACGGTTAAAAATTATACCTTTGACACTTCATCAGTTTAAATTATTGCTTGATGGAATTGATAAAATGGAGAAGGAGTTAAAATTAAATGCTTCAAATGAATGTTTAGATGGACATACTCAAGAAGCAATGAAGGGATTATATCAAGAAGCTGTAAAAAACAGTGATAGATATTGTTGGTACACAAATTGGCAGATTATTTTGAAATCAGAAAATAAGGCTATTGGTAGTGCTTGTTTTATGAAATGTCCAGATGAAAATGGTGAGGTTGAAATAGGATATGGCATTAATAGTACCTATCAAAATAATGGGTATATGACCGAGGCAGCACAGGCTATTTTTGAATGGGCTATTAGTCAACATGATGTCTCTATTATCATTGCAGAAACAGAAAAAGATAATATTGCTTCACACAGAGTTTTGAAAAAATGTGGAATGGAAAAATACAAGGAAACAGACGAGGGAATTTGGTGGCGTATGAAAGTTGCTGAATAATAACTTATAAAAGACATCGAAAGAAATAGGAATGAATTAAGAATATTATGTTACATTAAAAATGAAATTTTTAAGTAATAAGCAATAGCCTCAAAGTGAAAGTAACACAATTAGTATTGTGTTACTTTCACTTTGTTTTTGTATAATTAAAAAGTTTTGAAATAAAGTTTTAAAAAAAAGACCTGGCATATATTAATTATTCATCAAAAGTTACCACATAAAAGAAAAGATCGAATTAACTTAGTTTTATTTTGCAGATTTTTTTACTATTTTATTAAAAAAATCAACTAAATACGCTATTACAATATATATCATTATTGCATTAATAATGATAGGCATTGGATCTAGTGCAATTCCCTCATTGCCATTAAAAAGATTAAAGAAGAGCCAGTTACTTTTTGGCTTAAACTGATATATTGTTATAAAGTGGAAAGGAAATCCATATTGATATTTTAACATTCCATCTTTAATAGGATTAAGTGGAATAAAAACAGGTAAAAAAACAGAAAAAAATACGCTTAATTTAAAATATGATTTGTTATAATTCTTCATAAATAATTGTACGCCTTAAAGTTATTAGAAATAAAACTATTACTAAAAACAATACCTTTATAAATTTGGTGCTTTTTATATTAATTTAAACCACCCCTCATTAATTGCAAATATATATTTTATATCATATCATATTTACCATAAATTAAATATGTTTACAATTGTATCAAAATGATCAATAGCCTCGAAGTGAATGTAACTCAATTACATTTGTGTTACATTCAGAATTTTAATATAACACTTAAAGCAAGGAACCCCGTATTAATATATATGGAGTTCCTTGTGACGACTTAGAAGAATACGCATTACTATGACTACAAATTAAATATCCTAATTTCTATTTTAAATTACATATATATATCGTTTCTAATGCAAAGTATATATTGCATCTACTTGCAAAATAATAGCAGACAATTTTATGTCTGCTACCTAAAACATAAATAATATTTACGTCAACATTTTTTACAAGTTCGTCATAATCTAAAACCATCTATCTTTATTAATAAGCAATACTACAGCAATACATATAGTTGGAATAAATATCATTCCGAATACTACCCAAAATGCCATTACATAATTATGCATTGGAATCCCTTGTACATTCATAGAAAAAAGTCCACTAACAAGAGTCATAGGTAAGATTGCAACTTGGACAATAGTAAATATACGCATCAAACCATTCATGGTGTGGTTTGTGAGTGATGCAAAGGTACTATCAGCGGACTCAATAACTTCTTTATAATTTTCAAGCATATCCCATATTTTTTCTATTTTATCAGTAATATCATCAAAATATATATCCATATCCTTAGGAAGATATTTTACAATATCTTTTTCGAGTGTTATTACAACGGGTCTTAATGGTTTAATTACACTTCTATAGTTAATTATCTGCATTTTAGTCTTTGATATATTTTCAAGCATTTCCTTAGAACGAGTAAGAAATACTTGCTTATTTATTTCACTAACCTTAGCTCCAATCTTATCTAGCATAGGAAAGCAATAATCAAATAATATCTTGATGATCTCATAGAGCAATAATGCTGAACCTTTCTCCATATATTCTTTCCTTAATGCTTCGTTTAATTGGCAATTTTGTGCTAAATCCACTAAAGGTTTGAATTCTCCCTCATGAAGTGTAACTACATAATCATGACTTATAAAAATATCTAATTCTACAGAGTCAATCCTGTCACAGTCTTTTCTATATTTTGGAAGGTGAAGTACAATAAAGCTATAATCTTCATAGGAATCAATTTTTGACCTTTGATGCTCAGTCATACAATCCTCTATCAAAAGTTCATGAAATCCATAAACATCTTTAAGCATCTCAAATTCCTTATTAGTAGGTCTAATTATATCAACCCATTTAATCCCTTCATGTTCAATTAGTTTTACCTCTGTAGGTAAAGCTTTTATAATAGGTTGTTGTTTCTTTGCATTTTGGAATGGTAGTGTTAACATAAACATAGTAATGTCCTCCTTTTTATAGAGAGGATCTTACCCTTAACAAAAATGAGTAGTAAAACATAATCCTCTCTTTTTTAATATTAAATTATTTATAAAAATATCATACAGATCGGGGTTGCTTTCCACTCAAATTCACCACCTTTTTAGTATACTTATCAAAATAATATTCTTAAATATCTATAAAAACAAAAAAATCTCCCCACAACAAAGTAAAGAGATTCAATACGAACCAAATAATAGCTTCTTCACTCGTTGAGTTTTAGCACTGTAAAGCATAGAACATAACCATTCATATTTTATATGAATGTTGTCAGCTACATTAAGTAAAACCTTAATCCGGTAGTACCTGCTGACCCATTGGCGTCTCTCGACGTTTCTGGGCAGTAGCATATATCTATACAGTAACCTCACCTAACAAGAATATTAAATTTTTATTCTCAATTAGTCTTAATCTTATACTTTATACTATGCGAAAAACCAAAGGATGTCAATAATATTTTTAATTGTCCACCTATAATGCTTAATATACGAAAATCGTGTACTCTATGACACACTGTATTACCATATAAACGGAAATAAGCAATAAGTATTCTTATAGTAATTCTCAAATTCTTGTTTGAATTGTTCTTTTAATGCTTTTTCTTCAATTTTTATTCTAATTCCATAACATAATATGCAAATAATTAAGACTATTATAGGTGCAAATGTATTTCTCAATGAAAATGCTATTCCTAAGAGACTAAGTATACTCCCTGTATAAGCAGGATTTCTTACATATCGATAAAATCCTTTCTGTATTAAATGCTGGTCGGATGTTGTTTGCACTGATAATGTAAATGCTTTTTTTAATGTCCATACAGAATAATCACGAATTATTGTACCTACTATTATTAATAAAATACCTAAATAATAACATATATGTGGAAGTATAAGGTTTCCTACAATTTTCTTTGCTTCTGCACTTGTTAAATAATAACTTACATAAATACTTAACCAATATGCTAAAATTATTAACCAAATTGAACCTTTGTCTGATTTTTTTCTATCTTTTTTATTTCCACTTGCAGTAAATATCCATATAATAAATTCAGATAAAAACATAAATCCAATTGCATAAAGAAATATATTATATTCAAATATATTTGTAAATTTTGTAACATCAGTAATATCCAAAACTTTCACTCCAATCTTATAATTTAATGTTTGTACGCATTTTTTCCCATTACAATTAAATTATAGCACAAATTGTAAATATATTATTATTACCACTATACTCATAAAACATTTTTCAAACATAGTACCTAAAAATTGTTCACCAATGCCTATTAATCCTAAAGGTAATGTAACCACTAAAAATACCGTTAAAAATTTCGACCAAAATTTATTCATTTTCAAAGGAATTATTTTGCTAGCAATAAGTGAAATAATAATATTAAAAATAGTTATATAGATGCTTGATAATGACGTCTGTCTTGCTAATTCATATGATACTGATCTTCCTCCATTAACCCATGTATAGGGCATTGTTTGTGTAATAATAAAAATGTGAACGATAATATTTATTACACCTATAGTAACGGAACATACTCCTGCTTTTTTTATTTTGATATCGTTATCGGGTACACCTAATTGATACAGTCTCATATTAATACATTCTATATGTTTGTATAAATAGTATATAATGGTACTATAGTTTAAAACAATAAGACATAATTGTAAATTAAAGGGGCATAAAAATGAAAAACATAAAGAAGAGTTGGAAGCAAATTCCAAATAATTTATCATTCCAAGCTATACTGGTATTTATATTTTGTATTCCACTTATATCCACTTTAGGACAATTTATAAATTCAAAGTTTATTTGTGAAAATAGTGCTGTATTAATCATATTTTGGCCAGGAGTTAAGTGGAAATTTGCCCTAACGATGCCTGTATGGTTTAGTTTTGGTATTATTGCTGTTTCATATGTTATGGGTATAGGATATATGTGTAAAAAGAAAACATTTGGTAAGGTTGTTATTATTGGGCTTCTAGGTTTAATCATGTCTCAGTTAATAGGTAAGGGAATTAATTATTTCACTGGATGGAGCGAACTGAAAAATATTAATTCTATGAATTTAAATGGTTTAGCGAATAAAATGATATTTGCACAGTGGCATAATCCTGTTTGGGAAGAAATTGTATTTAGGGGAATTCCGTTAATATTAATATTAACTTTAAAGAAAAAGCTTTCGACAAAAGGATATAAGGTAGCAGTTGTACTTTATTTTATTATACCTTCTATAGCTATGGCGTTATATCATATTCCTAATCATGGCATGTCAAGGGTTGCTGATACACTAATTCTAGCTATAGTTTTTGCATGGCTTGCATTAAAATACACTTTTTTTGCACCTTTGATAATGCACTATATTTTTGATTCAATTTTAGTAATTAGTATGGGAAAGATGAAGAGCATATCTCAAAATGAAGTTTTTTGGTTATCACATAATTCGGGGTTACTTAATAACTCTTTTACTATAGGAATTATAATATTACTATTAGATATAGTTTTTATTTTTATTTCGAATATGCGAAAAATTAAAAATTTAGATAAAATGAATTATAGTTCATAAACGTTTGTTTTGGACATGCATTGGCAATCCCCCAAAATACAGATAAACATGTGAATACAAGGAAGAAGCCCAAAACGGATGAATGATGGAGGTCATGGTATGCAAAATAATATTTTGATTATTGATGATGACATAGAACTATGTCAATTACTTAAAAAATGTGTAGAAAACGAAAGCTTAACCGCTGATCTTGCCCATAACGGGATGGACGGCTTAAATCGGATAGGACAAGATAACTATAACCTCATTGTTTTGGATGTCATGTTGCCGGGAATGGACGGATTTCAGGTGCTCCAAAAAATAAGAAAAATGAGTGCTGTTCCGGTGCTTATGCTTACTGCGAGAATTGCCAGTGCCGACAAGGTAAACGGCCTACGTTCAGGTGCAGATGACTATCTGACGAAGCCTTTTGATGTCGAAGAATTTATCGCACGCGTCCTGTCTTTGATTCGCAGATATACAACCTTAAATAGCGGTCCTAGCGAGGAACAAAAGCAGCTCTCCTTTCGGAATCTTACTATCGACTTGGACACCCGGATTGTTCACATTGGCGATGGGCAAGTTGAGCTTCACCCAAAGGAATTTGACATTCTCTGCTACCTTGCAAAAAATCAGGGCAGAATTCTGACTAAGCAGCAGATATATGAAGAGATCTGGCAGGAACAATATGCCTATGATGACAACAACATCATGGGATATATCAGCAAACTACGAAAGCAAGTTGAGCCTGATCCAAACAATCCGATATACATCCAGACGGTCAAAGGCGTAGGCTACCGCTTTAGCCGTGAGGTATAACGATGGATGGAGGCTATGTGGATCTTTCGTTATTTGTGGCTGTGATTGTTATTGCTATTGTCGCTGTCATTTCCTCTATGCTACTCTACCGCAAAGTGCACAATGTACGGTTGAAACTAAAGGATATTTCAGAAACGTTGGGTGACATCGCACAAGGCAACAGCAATCGAAAAATACTGGCGAAACCTAGCGATATGACTTCTATTATCTGCTATAAAATGAATGATATTGTTCATGAGCTTCGAGACCAGGTCATTGATTTAAAAAAAGCGGAGAAAACGAATGGACAATTGATGACAAGTCTTTCTCATGATGTACGTACTCCTCTGACAACTCTTATCGGCTATTTGGATGCAGTGCAGAAAGGCATTGTAGTTGGTGCAGAGCGAGAAGAATATATTGAAACCGCACGTCTGAGGGCGCACGATATGAAAGATTATGTGGATGTGTTGTTTGAATGGTTTAAGCTCAACTCAAGTGAGGAAACATTTACAATTCAACATGTGGAACTTACAGAACTAACCCGAAATATTTTGAAAGACTGGGTTCCAATCTTCGAGAACACCCGTCTTGATTTCGACATTGACATATATGAAAAGCGCATCGAGGTTAATTTGGACACAGATGCTTACTCTCGTATTTTGAACAATCTGATTCAGAATGTGATCTCCCATAGTCAGGCAAAACACGTAGAAATTACAGTTTCCCTACTTGCCGCTAATGTAATGATTACTGTTGCAGATGATGGCACAGGAATTCCCAAACAAGATTTGCCACATGTCTTTGAACGGCTCTATAAATGCGATATGGCACGTTCTGAAAAAGGAAGTGGCCTGGGACTATCCATTGTGCAGCAGCTTGTGGAAAAGATGGGTGGTTCCATTGCAGTCAAAAGCGAACAGTATCAACGAACGGAATTCATCGTACAATTTCCACTGGCTGATAAAAAAACCTGCTGAAAGGCAGGTTTTTTATTGCTTTAACGACATTTCAGAAGAAAAGTCTTCCAATTCTATGAGTGGGAGGATAACAATTGAGAATGGTTATCTACCCCAGAGATCTACCCAGAGGATACATACCATAACAAAAATAAAACTTCAGTGGGAGTCTAAATCTCCTTCTGAAGTCGTTAATTGCAGCTCCGCAGGAGATGATTTAACGACATTCAAGGTTAATTTAAGGTTCGTGCAAGGTTTATGCAAGGTTGGGGTGATAAAATTAATTTATAAAGACAAAGGAGGGATTTCTATTTTGAAGGATTTTGTAATCGAAACAAATAATTTGACAAAGCAGTACGGTGAACAAAAAAGTGTTGCCAATTTAAGCATCCATGTGAAGAAAGGTAGAATTTATGGTTTGCTCGGACGCAACGGTGCGGGAAAAACTACCACTATGAAGATGTTACTAGGCCTTACGAATCCTACAGCTGGAGAAATACACATTTTCGGAAAAAATATTCATAAAAGCGAAAAGAAAATTCTTTCCCGAATTGGTAGCCTAATCGAATCGCCAGGCTTTTATCCTAACCTCACTGGAACGGAAAACCTTAAAATTATTGCAAGGCTTCGTGGAATACCCACCCGTGATGCCATTAAGAACGCATTGGATGTGGTGGGGCTGTCTTATATGGATAAAAAACTGTTCTCACAGTATTCGCTTGGTATGAAACAGAGACTGGGCATTGCAAATGCTATTATGCATGATCCAGAGCTTTTAATTTTGGATGAACCCATCAACGGACTTGATCCCATCGGTATTGCGGAAGTCCGTGATTTCTTAAAACGGCTTAGTACTGAGCAGGGTAAAACAATTTTGATTTCCAGTCATATCCTATCAGAAATGGCTTTGCTTGCGGATGACATTGGTATCATCGATAACGGCGTTTTGCTGGAAGAAAAAAGTTTGGCGGAATTGCAGCAGAAAAACAGTAGATATATTCACTTCATTGTTACAGATGCATCCCAAGCTTCCCGGATTCTAGAGGTTGATTTTCACACTTCTAACTTTCATGTCGATGACAATCATAATTTACGGCTTTACGATACAGAAATTGAGGTAGCCGCCATTACCCGTAAATGGATAGAAAACGGTATCGATGTATCAGAAGCCCATACCAAAAATGACACGTTGGAGGATTACTTCAAAAATGTCACTGGAGGCGAGGGTATTGCTTGATTTAATAATATGCGAATTTGCTAAAATCAAACGGCAGCGGTTTATTCTATTTTCCATGTTAGCAGCCTGTCTCTTTCCCATACCCATGACAGTATTAGTGGCAAAAGACCGTCTGAATTTTGAGCAGCTTTTTAGGCTAGTTGTTATGTTCGGGCATTTTCTCCTTTTGCCATGCGTACTAAGTGTGGTGGCGAGCATCCTGTTTTTTATGGAGAGGGACAGCGACATGCTAAAAAATTTGATAACCATACCGGTTAATAAAACCAAACTCGTAGTAGCAAAGCTGACCGTGTTATTGATTGTAGCTGTGCTATATTCTATAGCTGGGTTAGGTGCTACTATCATCGGCGGATTAATTGTGGGTACCGTAGAAGGGATAGCTTTTAAATTGGGACTAAGCGTCGTACTTGGTATCATGTTCTTTGTCTCAGTCCTTCCCGTTATCATTCTCATTGTCTATTTCAACAAAAGCTATATTCTTTCCACCATAATTGCTTTCATTTATTCTATTTTCAATTTTATCATACAATTAAGTATGATGAATTTCGCCCCAAACAGTGTTCTCATTACCGTATTGCCTGCTTCGGTCATTATGCGTTGGTGGATGTCTTTTTGGAGTGGACTCACCGCAGAAAACGCTATAATTAGAAAACCATATATGTTATCCACTCCTGTTTGTGCAGGCATACTTTGTTTAATAGCGGTAATATCGATTTTGATGATTTCAATAATATACAAAAAGCAGGAAGATTAGGAGGAAACTATGATTAATATAATTGTTACAGAGTTTCAAAAGCTCAAACGCTACAGCATTCTTTGGGTCGGCAATGTGGCAGTGCTATTTTCAGCACTTTTAGCAGCTTTTCAGCAAACCAGCATGAAAGGTCCTGAAATGCTACAGTATGAGAATTATGCGAACAGCGTCATATGGAACAACTTCAGCATGGCTTTCCCGTTTATGGTTGTTCTGATAGGAGGCTACATAATAAACCGTGAGTACACTTCCCATACATTGAAAAATATGTTGACTGTGCCTATTTCATTTCGTAAATTGTTGACTGGAAAATTGATTACGGTTGGTCTTGTCACTGCATTGTACGGCTTTTTTAGTTTTATATGCACAGTCATCTTGGGGATGCTATTCTGTCATGGAAATATGTCACCGGCTATTGTAGCAAAATCGTTGTTACAACTCGTCGGGTTGGGACTTTGTTGTTATCTGGCCGTGTTACCAATCATCATATTTTTTAGTCGAAAACAAAACGGATTTCTTGCCGGGGCCTCCTTAGCATTTGTTTATGGCTTTTGTGGTATATTTATCGCGGGTAAAAATTTGACCGATTATTACCCTATTACCGCCGGTCTTGGAATTATTAAGTTTACGGGAGATGGCACTCTTACCTTTAATGTTCCGATGGAAATTGGTGTCATGTTCTTTATGATAATTCTATCAATAGTTATGTTGCTTTGCATGAAAGGCTATGAGGATGGAGTCGCAATGCAAAAAAACAAGGGTAAGAAACATGCAGTTAGACGAACATAGACTAATCACAAACTGTACAACTGTTAACTTTAATAATATATGTTAAGCATAATAGGTTAATCTTTTCTGTAAGTTTTAAAATTAGATGCTATCTGGGGATTATCCTTAATGAATTGTACAAAATCTTGAAAACATTTCGTAGTTTTAGGACTTATTGTATGTTCAATTTTTTCAGTTTCTTCTAAAACATCAGACTCTGAAACATCAAGTAATCTTAAAAAACTTTCAATAGTATTATGGCGATTAAGTAATGTCTCTCCAAGCTTCTTTCCATCCTCTTCGAGTACTAAAACACCATATTTTATATATTTTAAAAGATTCAGTTCTGCTAACTTATGTACCATGTTCGTAGCAGAAGGCGGTTGGACATTAAGTGCATTAGAAAGTTCATGAATCCTTGTGAATCCTGTATTTAAAGATAATCTATATATCATCTCAAGGTAATCTTCCATGGAAGCCGTAAGCAAATTATTTTCTTTTTTCATATATTCATTAAAAGTATAAAAATTGTTTTTTACCACATTTTCACCCACTTTAAAATATAGTTTATTATATAAATTATATGCTTAATATATAGTTTGATTACTTTAGTGTAGCATTATAAAAATCATAACATATCTTATATTAGAGAAATAAAGTTAGTACCGACTAATAATGTTAACTGTTATTAATTCTTTTTGCTATAACTAAAATAATTATTTATGAAGGGTGATGTACTTTATGGAAAGTGATAAAAACTTAATTGATGTAAATTTAACTGAGCCAAAAAAGGTTATATATAATGGCAAGGAAACTTTAAGTAAGTTTAAAGAGGTACTGAAGTTTTTAGGTCCTGCGTTTATAGTAAGTGTTGCCTACATAGATCCAGGCAACTTCGCAACGAATATTAGTGGTGGTTCAGTCTTTAATTATAGTCTAATTTGGGTAATTCTTTGGAGTAACCTAATGGGTCTTTTTTTACAAAGTATGTCTGCGAAATTAGGAATCGCAACGCGCCACAATTTACCAGAAATGTGTTCGAAAGTATTCTCCCGCAAAACTAACTGGTTCTTTTGGATTGAAGCGGAACTCGCTGCTATGGCCACAGATTTAGCAGAGTTTCTTGGTGGAACATTAGGATTATATTTACTATTTGGAATCCCTATGATTTATGATGGGCTCATCATAGCAGCACTTACTTACCTAATCGTCTGCATGGAGAAATATGGCCAAAGGGTTGTTGAGGTAATTATTGGTATATTAGTGGCGATCATAACCATTGCATACACTATTGAATTGGTTTTAGCTAAGCCGGACTGGGTACAAGTAGGTATCCACACGCTAATTCCGTCACTTCCAAATAGTCAAGCTGTCTTAATAGCCGTTGGAATGTTAGGGGCAACCGTAATGCCTCACGTAATATATCTACACTCGCAATTAGTTCAGAGCAGAGGTAAAAGTGATGATACTGACGAACAAAAACGCAAACATTTACGTATGGCGAATATTGATATCACCATTGCGATGAATATAGCATTTGTTGTCAATGCTGCTATGGTTATTGTTGCTGCAGCAGTATTTTTTAGAAATGGTGTAGTTGTAGAGACAATTGAACAAGCACAAAGATCATTAGAACCTCTTCTTGGAACACTTTCCAGTGGAGCTTTTGGGATTGCATTGCTAGCATCGGGTTTGTCATCCTCCGCAGTGGGTACTATGGCTGGGCAAACTATTATGCAAGGTTTCATTGGCCTTAGTATTCCCATCAAGTTACGAAGATTAATTACTATGGCCCCGGCCTTAATTATCATAGCTTTAGGTGTTAACCCAATGTATGCTCTAATAATGAGTCAAGTTGCATTGAGCTTTGCCCTTCCATTCGCCATTGTGCCTATGTTGCTGATTACTAGTCGCAAAGATTTAATGGGAAGCTTAGTAAACAAACGTCCAACTAAAATTGCTGGTTGGGTTATAACAAGTGTTATTTTAGCCTTAAATGCAGTTTTAGTTTACCTGACTTTCACTGGTAGCGTATAAGGGACACTGGCAGTAAAACGCTAATCGAAGAAGCTATTTAATCATTGATAATATGCAAATTGCGTTAAAAGTTTAACAACATCAGACTAAGAGGGGCCTGAAGTATTAAAAATCTATCAAAACCCTCTAATAAATGTCATATACTTTGGGCATAGTACGAGCTATGCGACAAGTAAAAAAGTAGTAGTTAGACTTTCTTTTTCATGGAGCGTAGATGACCGTAGAGGTATGTGAATATTCTTAGATGTAGATTATTGACCAAGCCCTCTTTCGTTCAGCAGAGTGAATATTAGAGAGTCGATATAAGAAGTTTGAAAAATAAATGTTTAAGTTTTTAAGAAGTGTGATATAATAAATATAAAGGAACTGTTGAGGTTCTATAAAGTTATTATGGGTTAATAACGCAGACTACACCCGAGAACATACTTCTTGTAAAAGTATGTTCTCTATTTTTTGCATTCTTTATCTTCACTACTAATAGCAACTTCACTATCAGCTATATTTTTAATTGATAATTTTGCTTTTACATTTAGCTTGTCCTTACTATGTTCGGAAATTGATATTATACTAACCAATCCTAATATAGTAACGCATAAAAATAATACTATTAAAACTGTATCACTCACTTTCCACCTCCTATGTCACAGTAACCTCAACAGTTCCTTATGGTTTGAGAAAACTTGGAGGTGGAACACGACACTATTAACCTTTTCTCATAGGAATATTATAACATAAATACATGGAGGTGGACAGTCTTGGATAAATCAATTAGAACTGACACTATAGATAGTTATAACTTACCAACTAGGCAGAATGATTTCGTAGATTACATGTTAGCGGTTGAATACACTAAAAAAATGTATCTATCGTAGACTTACCCTTCATAAAAGAGTCAAACCATGGTTGTAATTGATCTTTTCCAAAGCCATATTGAACATCTTTATCTATTAGCTCATTGTTTTGAAAATCAATTGTTCTATTCATATCATTTACGTTGTCAATA
>NZ_JAHLDM010000046.1:0-13197 GCF_018861295.1 Clostridium estertheticum
TGTTGATGAAAAAATACCAAGTATAGTTTTAAATGGGGTTGAAAATCTAAATAAACACGCTGGATTAAATATTATAGTATATGATAAATCATTAAAAAAAATTATAGATACTATTTATTTAGACTCTAATAACACAATTAAAAGATAACATCAAAACTTAATCAAATATAAGCATTAGGATTTCAATAATTTATTTATAGTACAATTTAGTTAAAAAAAGTATCACTTCTTATTTGAGCGGCATATAAGTAATATAAAAACAAATAAGGAGGGGTACGTGATGGTAGAAATAATTATACAATATGTATTAATAGTGTTTTTAGTAATGGGACTTGCTTATTTAGCTTACTTATTAAAGGATAAAGATAGTAATTTAAAAGATGATTATTTTGGGTTTGCTTCTGTAATACTTGGATCTTTAACTACCAGTGAATCTACACCCGAAAATGCAAAAACAATTCTTAGAATTATTTCACAAGTTGTACAAAATGTAGAAATTAATTATAGAAATAGCGATAATGCCCTTAAAGAAGAGAAAGCTATTCAATTGGCGAAAGATGCTACTAGCTTATTAGGGTTTAAAAAAAATATAGATGGTGAAAGTTTAAAATATTTAATAAGAGTAGCGGTGGCATTATTGCCAGCAACTAATAAAACAATTAAGTAAGGTGGCGGCAAAAATTAAAGTAAACTACGGTATTGGCCGGCAGAAAAGTTATAATTTGCTGGTCAATATTTTTCTATAAAATAGGGTGAAAATAATATAAAAGGATAAAACTATTCTTAAAAATAGAAACTAACGTTCTATTTTTTTATTAAAATCTCTTTACCTTTTGTGAATAAACATATAAAATAGCAAATGTATGATAAAATTTTACTGGAGGATTTTTATGAGTTTTGAAAATGAAGAAATTCAAACATATGATGTAACAGACTTAACTTCTCTAGAAAAGCTAGAGCCTGTAAGGATAAGACCAGGCATGTACATAGGTTCTACAGGTAGCAAAGGCCTACATCATTGTATATGGGAGATATTAGATAACTCTATAGATGAGATAGCTAATGGCTATGGAGATAAAGCTAAAATAATATTAAATGAAGATAAAAGTGTTACTATTGTTGATAATGGTAGGGGTATTCCTACAGGAATACATCCTATAAAAAATAAATCTGGTGTAGAAATGGTGTTTACAGAACTTCACACTGGTGGAAAGTTTAATAATAAAAATTATAAGACTTCTGGTGGACTTCATGGTGTTGGAGCAGCGGTTGTAAATGCATTATCAGAATGGTTGATTGTTGAAATAAAACAAAAGGGAAAAATTTTCTCTCAAAGATTTGAATATTCATTTGATAAGGAGTTAAAAAGAATTATGCCAGGTACACCAGTAAGTAAGCTTGAGGTGATTGGCCAGTCAAAAGAAACAGGTAGTAAAATTACGTTTATGCCGGATTCGAGGGTATTTACAACCCTTGAATTTAACTCGGATTTTATTGATGAGAGACTACAAGAATTGGCTTTTCAAAATAAAGGAATTACGTTAGTTTTTATTGATAATAGAAAAGAAGGAAACGCTATAAAGGAATATCACTCAGATAGAGGATTATTAGATTTTATTGACTATCTAAATGAGAGTAAGACACTTCTTCATAAGGAACCAATATTTTTTCAAGGTGAAAAAGAAATAAATGGGATACAATTATATGGCGAAGTGTGTATGCAGTTTACTGATTCTACTACAGAATACATTGCTAGCTACGTTAACAATATACCGACTACAGAGTCTGGAACTCACGAGACCGGTTTTAAAACTGGGATGACAAGGGCTTTTAAAGATGGAGCTAAGAAACTTAATCTTTTGAAAGAGAAAGACAAGGATAAAGATTTTGAAGGTGACGATTTAAGAGAAGGAATGACTGCAATAGTTAGAATTAAAATAAGTAATCCAATCTTTGAAGGTCAAACTAAAAGCAAGCTAGGTAATAATGAGGCGTATAGCATGATGAATGAGCTTTGTTATGTTAAAATTTTAGAATGGATAGAAGACAACAAAGATATGGCTACTAATATAATAAATAATGCCATTTCGGCAGCATCGAGAAGAGACAAAATAAAAAAAATTAATGATGCGGAAAGAAAAAAGATAGGTAAGGGAGCATCACCTCTTGCAGGTAAAATTGCGGTATGCACATTAAAAAATTCAGAGTTTACAGAATTTATTGTGGTTGAAGGAGATTCAGCTGGTGGAAGTGCTAAGCAAGCTCGTGATAGAAGATTTCAAACTATAATGCCATCTAAGGGTAAAATTATGAATACAGAAAAACAAAAGCTAGAAAATGTATTAGCTAGTGAAGAGTTAAAAATATTTAATACTGCCATTGGAACGGGAGTACTCGAAAATTATAGTGAAAAAGAATTAAAATATGGTAAAATAATTATTTTAAGTGATGCAGATGTTGATGGATACCACATTAGAACATTATGGATGACTTTTATTTATAGATATATGAGACCACTCATTGCGAATGGTCATCTTTATATGGGAATGCCACCACTTTATAAGGTTTATAAGGCTAGTAAAAATGGAGAAGTTGCTAAGTATGCATATAGTGATGAGCAATTAGAAGAGACTAAAAAAGAAATTGGTAAAGGTGCGTTTATTCAAAGATATAAGGGACTTGGAGAAATGAACCCCGATCAGCTTTGGGAAACTACGCTAAATCCAATTACGAGAACTCTTCAGCAAGTTACTATAGAAGATGCAGCAAAAGCTGAGAAAATGGTTTCACTTCTAATGGGAGATGTGGTTGCACCAAGAAAAAGTTACATGTATAAATATGCAGAGTTCTAACGATTATTTTAAAAGTCGTTAGCATCACATTAGGTGATGATGAACGGCACTGTAGGTGATGATTTAGGAGGAATTTTTAAATGGCAAAAAAAATTGAAATACCAAAAGATAATAATATAATAATGACACCAATTGAAGAAGCAATGCCAGATAATTACCTCCCATATGCTGTTGAGGTTGCTAGGGAACGAGCGCTTCCAGACGTGAGAGATGGTTTAAAACCAGTACATAGAAGAATTCTTTATGGCGCATATATGCTAAAAGCATTTCCAGATAAACCTTATTATAAATCAGCAAGAATTGTTGGGGATATTCTTGGTAAATACCATCCACATGGAGATAGCTCTGTTTATGGTGCAATGGTAATACTTGCTCAAGATTTCTCTACAAGGAAACCTTTGATAGATGGGCATGGAAATTGGGGAAGTCAAGATGGGGATAACGCTGCTGCTATGCGTTATACAGAAGCAAGACTTTCTCCTATTGCGCTTGAAATGATAAGGGATATTGATAAAGGCGTTGTGGAAATGGTAAATAACTATTCTGATACAGAGAAGGAACCATCAGTATTGCCATCGAGATATCCGAATTTGCTAGTTAATGGAACCTTTGGTATTGCAGTAGGGATAGCTACAAACATACCCCCTCATAATTTAGGGGAGGTAATTGATGGGTTACTCGCTTATGCTGATAATAATGAAATTACAACAAAACAGCTTATGCAGTATATTAAAGGACCAGATTTACCAACAGGTGGTATTCTCATTGGTAGAAATGCTATAGAATCTGCTTATGAGACTGGAGAGGGCAAAGTAACGCTACGTTCTAAAATGAAAATTGAGGTTTTAGAAAGTGGACGACTAGGTATAGTTATTACAGAGTTCCCATATAGGAAGAATAAGGCGAAATTACTCCAATCTATTTCTGATATGACAGCTGAGAAGAAGCATTTGAAAGCACTAGAATCCATTGTAGATATTAGAGATGAATCCGATAGAACTGGACTTAGATCAGTTATTGAATTTAAGAAGTCTACAAATAGGGATATTGCGACAAAGGTGCTTAACTACTTAATGAAGAAAACAGAACTCCAATGTAATGTGCCATTTAACATGGTAGCACTTGCCAATGGAAAACCTCAAACAATGAGTCTTAAAACTATTCTAAAACACTATTTAAATCATCAAAAGGATGTTGTGACTAGAAGGACTCAAATGGAACTTGAGGCCGCAAAAAACAGATTCCACATTATAGAGGGTTTTATTAAGGCTATAGATGTAATGGATGAAATTATTGTAACGATTAGAGGTTCAAAATCTAAAAAAGATGCTGGACAAAACCTTATAGCTAAGTTTGATTTTACGCAGATTCAAGCTGAAGCGATATTAGAACTTATGTTATATAGGCTAACTGGACTAGAACTTAAGATATTTTTAAAGGAATATAAGAAGTTAGAAGGATTAATTAAGGGGTACAACAAAATTCTTGGAAGTGAGAAAGAACTTCTTAATGTAATAAGGACAGAAATTTTAGAAATTAAAGAAAAATATAATGATCCAAGAAGAACTAAAATTATTGAAGATGATAGTGAAGCAAAAATAGAAGTTGAAGATATAATACTAGTCGAAGACATTATGATAACTTTGTCTAATGATGGTTATATAAAGAGAGTTCCTATGAAATATTATAATAGGTCTAACGTCAATACTTGTGATATTGAGTATAGAGAGGGAGACTTTAATACAGATTCAATTGGAACCAATACTAAAGAAACATTGATGATTTTTACTAATATAGGAAATGTTTATCAATTAAGAGGAGATTTAGTTCCAGAATATAAGTGGAAGGAAAAAGGCGAAAGACTGGATACCCTTATTCGCGGAATGGATTTGACTAAAGAAAAAATCATTGCTACTTTTTTATTAGGCGATTTATCTGCAAGTAAGCAATTTATGTTTTTTACAAACAAAGGAAATATTAAGAAAACATTTTTAGATAAATTTGTTACAAGTTATTCTAAATTATCTGCTTTAAAACTAAAAGAAAATGAAAAACTTATTGATATTAGATTAACTGAGAAAAAAAGAAAAGAAGCTTATATAAAGATAATTACTAAAGAGGGTCTAGAATTTTCTATAGAGGAACCTAATCTTAAAGCCACAGATAGAAATGTAATTGGAACTCAGTTATTTAATCTAACTGCTGGTGATGAAGTGGTAAAACTTGAATATACAAATGATTACGATTATAAAGAATTTTATCTTAGTTTAAATGCAAAAGGTGTTATAAAAATATCAAGTAGAAAGACTAATACAGAATTAAGTACATATACTAAATCAACAGCTACGTTACTAATATTTACGCAAAATGGGTTAGTTCATAAATTACCTAGCTATATGGTTCAGAATATTACTATAAAGGGTACGTGCATAAATACTCTTCTCGATAATTTTAATGCTTACGATAAAATAGCCCAGATAATTTCCATTGATAATTTTAATGAAGAAAAAAGCCTATACTTCTTTTCAAAGAAAGGAATTACAAAACGAACTAAACTTTGTGAATTAGAAGGAGATTTCTATTCTACTTTGGTATATAAACTTAAAACACAAGAAGATAAATTAATTTTTGTAAAAGTTAATGACGATAAGTTAGACAAAGACGCTATAATCGTGACGAAAAAAGCAATGTGTATAAGATTTAATGTAAATACAATTAATTTTATGGGCAAAGGTGCATCAGGGGTAACTGGAATAAGCTTAAAAGAGAATGATGAAGTTATATTTGTAAATTTGATAGATGCAAAAACTGCGGAAGGATCAAATGACATAAATGACGAAAATTTAAGTTTGATGGTCAGTTCGTTTGGTGGCGAAAATAAAATTATAAAACTCGATGATATAAATGTTCAAAATAGAGCAGGTAGAGGAAAAAACTTAACTAGTTCCCTCATAGATGATTATATAGAAACGGTTACTTTAAAATAGAAATATAAAAAAGACACAAACTAAAAGTTAAATAAAACTTAATTTTAGAGTGCCTTTTTTTTATTGAAAATAAAAAATTTATTAATAAAGAATCCAAGAAGACCTAATATTGTACAACCTATTATCATGGATATGTTAAGCCATAGATGATTTAAGTGAGCCATACTTCTATGGTGATGCAAAATATGAATCAAGGGATTCCTACGTGTTAAATGTACTAAAATAAAGCTATTTAAAATCATACCCAAAAATAGTAAAGCGGAATATTGAAAGTAGGCATTTTTTGTTTCATTTTCTTTAAAAGTGTAATTTATATTTAAATAATAACCGCAAATCGAATAAATTAAAAATGCGATGAAGTTAAAAAGAAATAAAAATTTTCCATGAGTTATGCCAGTAGTATATGATAATATGTTTAATACACCAATGTCTATTACAGTGTTGAAAGCACCAACTATAGAATACTTAATAAATTGAGCTAGGGACTGATTTATTTTATTTTTATTGTTCATATAATATTTTTCTTAAATGAAATTTGTTTAAGAAATTAGTCACCACCTTTAAAAAGAGATATAATGAAATTATTTGCAATATTAGTAAGCCTACATTAGTGTACAACAAAACAAAATAAAATAAAACAAAAACATTTCAAAAAAAAGAAGCGAAGGTGAGTATATGGAAAAAATAAAGTTAATGAATGGTATGAAATTATTATATAAAAGGGCTGAAAATAATTTAACTTCTTTTACAATAGGATTTGATGCAGGGGCAAATAGAGAGGAAAAAGAAAATTTAGGAGTTGCTCATGTGGTAGAGCATATGCTTTTTAAGGGTACAAAAACACGCAGTGAATATGAAATAAATAAATTATGTGATGAAACTTTTGGTTTTTGTAATGCAATGACTAACTATCCGTACGTAGTATATTATGGCACCACCTTAGATGAGGATTTTGAAAAAGGATTTGAGATTTACTCAGATATTCTTTTAAGGCCTTGTTTTCCCAAAGAAGGCTTTTGCGAGGAAATAGAAGTAATTTGCGCCGAACTAAAAGAATGGAAGGATGATTCAAATCAATTTTGTGAAGATTCAATGTTTTATAATGGGTTTGAAAAGAGAAGGATTAAGGATCTAATTATAGGAACTGAGGAAAGTGTACGCTCCATTACCGTTAAGCAAATTAAGGATTTTTATGAGAAATATTACACTGCTGATAATTGCGTAATAAGTGTAGTATCTTCTTTGAATCTTAGAGAAATTTTAAAAATAGTGGAGAGATATATTGGTAATATGAAGGCTAAATTAGTTCCTGAAAAAGGCATTATGGAAGAAAATTTAGCGAACATGTACGAAAATAATAAACCAGGTATCTATTATGAATATAGAGATGACTTGCAAGGTGCTAAAATCCAGTATTGTTTCCCAATACATAATTTAACATATAGAGAAGTTAGTGCGTTAAAACTATTTAACTTAGTTTTTGGAGACGGTACAAGCAGTATTTTGTTTGATGAAGTCAGGACTAAGAGAGGTCTTGTTTATGATATAAGTAGTAAGATTAAAAATGAAATAGGAATAAAACTTTTTACTATATCACTTGGAACTTCAAATGAAAATGCTGAAAAGACTATAGAAATTATTGATTTTGAAATAAAAAAAGTTAAGGAACTTAGAAACTTTTTTGATGAGGAATGTTTGCTAAAATTGTGTAAAAGTTATAAACTGCGTAGAATGGTAGCACTTGAAAAATCTATTCAAACTAGTGTGAGCTTATGCGTATATGAAATTATGTATAAGGATGCTTTTGAGTTATTTTCTGAATTCGAAGTAATGAAAGACATTACAGATTCTGAGATAATGGATGTAGTAAACAAGGTTTTAGTTAATGCTACGGTGCAGGTTCTGATGCCAAATGTGGAAAGTAGGAGATAAATATGGAGAAAAAGTGGTTACTAAGAAATACATCTAAGGATGTTATTTCGCTCTCAAATAAATCAGGTGTAAGTCCAGTTGTAGCTAAGATTTTAATTAATAGAGGATTTGATAATGAAATAGACATAAGAAAATTTATGAGGGCAAGTATAGATGATTTGTATGACCCTTTTTTAATGAAAGATATGGAAAAAGCTATAGATATAATAAAACTCGCAATAGAAAACAAAGAAAAAATTGTTGTTTACGGGGATTATGATGCCGATGGAGTTACAAGTACCGTTATAATGTATAAGGGATTAAAACGTTCTGGGGCTAACGTAGAATATTACGTGCCAGATCGTGAACATGAAGGTTATGGTATAAATAGTGATAGGATAAAAAAACTAAATGATGAAGGGTTTAAAGTTGTTTTAACATGCGATAATGGAATTGCAGCTATGGATCAAGTGAAACTAGCAAAAGAATTAGGTATGATTGTTATAATAACTGATCATCATGAACTACAATTTGATGAAAATGAATCAGGGGAAAGAACCTTTAAGTTACCACCAGCAGATGCTGTTATTAACCCAAAACAAAAAGAATGTAATTATCCATTTAAGAATTTATGCGGTGCCGGTATTGCTTTTAAATTTGTACAAGCATTATTTATAAAAATTGGCATTGATGTGAAATTTGCAAATGAATTTATAGAAATTGCAGGGATAGGAACTATTTGTGATGTCGTGGATTTAGTTGATGAGAATAGGATAATTGCTAAAAATGCCTTAGATATGTTAACTAATACAAAAAATCTTGGTTTAAGGTGTTTAAAGGAAATGTTAAGCATTAATGACAAAGAGATTAAGTGTTATCATGTTGGTTTTCAAATAGGACCATGTATTAATGCTACTGGAAGGCTCGAATCTGCAGCTATATCAGTTGAATTGCTCCTATGTGAGGAAGAAAATAGAGCAAAAGAGCTTGCTAAAACATTATTTGATCTTAATAAGAAAAGACAAGAAATGACTACAGAAAATGTGGAGGAAGTTATAGAACTTATACATAATTCAACTTTTAAAAATGATAAAGTATTAGTAATCTATAAGGATACTATTCATGAGAGTATTGCAGGGATTGTAGCAGGGCGTGTTAGGGAAACTTTTAATGTGCCAACAATAGTATTAACAAAAGGAAAAGAAACTCCTAAAGGTTCGGCAAGATCTATTAAAGAATATAATTTGTTTGAGGAATTAATAAAATGTAAAGAATTACTTGAAAAATTTGGAGGTCATCCAATGGCAGCGGGTCTTTCAATAAAAGAAGAAAATATAGAAAATCTAAGGAAAAAATTAAATCTTATTTGTACATTAACAGATGAGGATATAAAACCTAAGATAAGAATAGACCAGAGAATGCCACTTGGTAAAATAAATTATGAAATGATAAACGAGTTAGAACAGTTAGAACCATTTGGTAAAGGAAATTCGTCACCTTTACTTGCTGAGAAAAATATTCCTATTTTAAAAATAGATATTTTAGGTAAGAGCGCAAATACAATAAAAATAAAGTGTGTGATGCCGGGATTAAATAAGACTATTGATGGAATATTTTTTAATAGGGTAGATGAATTTATAGAAATGTTAAAAGATAGATATGGAGAAGAGCATATGAATTATCTAACAAACCCTAGAGGGATGAAATTAGACTTAATTTACTCACCTCAAATCAATGAATATAATGGACGTAAATCAATTCAACTTAAAATTTTAGAATTTAAACTTAGTTAAAGTATCTCCTGTGGAGCTATTAAATCATCTCTTTCAGAGCTGTATCTCCTGTGGAGCTATTAAATCATCTCTTTCAGAGCTGTTCTCCTGCAGAGCTGCAATGTAATTAAACTTGTAAGGGCACATAGACTAAAATCTATGTGCCCTTACTATTATTCTTTTAAATTATAAATTTCTTTCATATTGTTCTACCATCTTTTTAACCATTTGTCCACCCACAGAACCACATTCTCTTGAAGTTAAGTCACCATTGTAATCCGAAAAATTGACTCCTAATTCTTTTGCAGTTTCCATTTTGAATGAGTATAATCCAGCTTTAGCTTCAGGTACTAATTGTCTGTTTGACATTTTAATCACTCCTTCTATAATTTATTTTGGTTATGATAGTATCTTGTGTAGAAATAAGAAATTTATAATAGAATATTTGAGGGAAATTAGGAAAGTAAAGTATTCCAAATGAATATTTGTAAGTAAATAAAATAAAAAAGTTAAGAGGCATATGACTTGCATATACCTCTTAACCAATTTTAAAATGTTAATTATAAATTTTTCTCGTACTGTTCTACCATCTTTTTAGTCATTTGTCCGCCTACTGATCCATTTTGTCTAGAAGTAAGGTCACCATTGTAACCCTCTTTTAAATCAACTCCAACTTCTTTAGCAGCTTCCATTTTAAATTTGTTTAAACCTGCTTTTGCTTGTGGTACTAATGTTTTATTTGCCATTGTTAATTCACTCCTTTTATAATTTATTTTTGTTGAAATGATTTGTTAATTAGAAATTTAAATTATAAGTTTTTTTCGTATTGTTCTACCATTTTCTTAACCATTTGTCCGCCTACTGATCCATTTTGTCTAGAAGTAAGATCGCCATTGTAACCATCTGTTAAATTAACTCCAACTTCTTGAGCAGACTCCATTTTAAATTTGTTAAGACCTGCTTTTGCTTGTGGTACTAATGTTTTATTTGCCATTGTTAATCACTCCTTTTAATATATTTTTGTTATGATAATATCTTGTGCATTAGTTAGAAATATATAATAGATTATTAGAGGTAAACAAGGAAAATATAGGTTTTAATTATAAGTTTTTCTCGTACTGTTCAACCATTTTTTTAACCATTTGTCCACCTACTGATCCATTTTGTCTAGAAGTAAGATCGCCGTTGTAACCATCTGTTAAATTAACTCCGACTTCTTGAGCAGCCTCCATTTTAAATTTATTAAGTCCTGCTCTTGCTTCTGGTACTAATTGTCTATTTCTACTTGCCATAATAATTGCCTCCTTTTATTTTGGTGATTACTTGATGATAGTAGTTTAACCGCATACTCTTTTTTTATATTAGTTGATTGAAGGATAATTTTGAAAATCGTAAGTTGTTTAGAAAATTGTGGATGATGAAAGTTTTTATAAATACTGAACTTCTTATTCTAATTAGTATATAATAAGATAGTATAAACTGAATAAAGCATGTTTTAAAAGGAGTGTTAAAGTGGAAAAACACAAAATTATAATGACCGGTGGAGGTTCAGCAGGACATGTAACACCAAATCTTGCGCTTATACCAAAACTTAAAATGTTAGGTTATGAAATTGAATATATTGGAACAAAGGAAGGTATAGAAAGGAAAATAATAGAGGGTGAAAATATTAAGTACTTTCCTATATCTAGCGGGAAACTTAGAAGATATTTTGATTTAAAAAACTTTACAGATCCTTTAAAAGTAATTAAGGGCATTTTTGAGGCGAAAAAAATTATTAAAATGGAAAAACCGGATATTGTTTTTTCTAAAGGTGGATTTGTTTCTGTTCCTGTTGTGCTTGCTGCATTTTTCAACAAAGTACCAGTGATTGCACATGAATGTGATATTACACCAGGACTTGCGAATAGGTTAGTATCTCCTTATTGCACAAAAGTATGTGTAACTTTTCCAGAAGCATTAAAAGAATTAAAAAATGGAAAAGGTGTTGTAACTGGAAATCCTATCAGGCGTGAATTGTTCGAAGGAAATAAAATTAAAGGAAACCAAATATGTGGTTTTAAAAATAAAAAACCAGTACTTATGATTATCGGTGGTAGTCTAGGGTCTAAAGTTATAAATGAGATTATAAGGGCAAAGCTTGATAAATTATTATTAGAATATAATGTTATTCATATTTGTGGTAGTGGCAATATTGATAAATCGCTTCAGGACAAAGAGGGGTATAAGCAATTTGATTATATAAAAGACGAATTACCTCATTTATTGGCTAGTGCAGATATTGTTGTATCTAGGGCAGGAGCAAATGTTATTTTTGAATTACTTGCTCTAAGAAAACCTAATTTATTAATACCGTTATCAGCAAAGGCTAGTCGTGGTGATCAAATACTTAATGCAAGATCTTTTGAAAAAAGTGGGTATAGTATGGTTATTCAAGATGAAGATTTAACACCAGAAAATGTAGAAATGAAAATTAAGGAATTGTATAATGATAAAAATAAATATATTGAAAATATGAATAATAGCAATACTGAAAAAAGTATTGATTTAATAGTAGAATTAATAGAAAAATATAGAAAAAGATGAAGAAGGTAAAATTTCTTCGTTCTTTTTATAATATAAGAGAGAACAAGTGGTTAGTAAAATGTGATAAAACATTAACAATGTTTTATCACATTTAGAGAATATTATTTGAGAAACTGTTCTATAACACTAACTTGTTGTGTTTATACAGTATTTTATTTTTAAATATATTGTAGTATTTATAACGAAAATACTTGAATATTATTCATATTGATGTATAATTAAATTGTAACGTAGACTATCTATTAATATGAAAGTATGGGGTGATAGTAATGAAAAAATTAACAATAATTTACTTGAGTAACGGCGGAAACGTTGAAGTTTTAGCAAATCACATTGCTAAAGGTGCAAAGGATGCAGGTGCTCAGGTACTACTTAAACTAGTTAGCGAAGCATCGGTTGAAGATGTAACTAATGCAGATGTAGTTGCATTTGGTAGTCCATCAATGGACAATAATAATATTGATCAAAAAGAAATGCAACCTTTTATTGATAAATTTAAATTGATTCCAGTTAATAATAAAATCACAGGTTTATTTGGATCTTATGGATGGGATAATGGAGAATTTATGAACAAATGGGTAAGGTTAATGAAAGAATATGAATTTAATGTTGTACAAAACATAACAGTTAACGAGGCTCCTACTAATGAACAATTAGTTAAAGCAGAAGAAATGGGAAAAAGCCTGGTTAAATAAGTTTTTTTATAGAAACATGTAAAACTATGAAATGATGAGGTAAGTTACATAATATGTAGATTACAAGGGTTCATCATGTCTAGCTAACGCTGAGAAGTGTTAGCTAGTTTTGCATAAAATCTATTAGAAAGTTATTATTTTGAAGTATAGAGATATTTTAATACAATACTCTTACATTTAATTTAAATAAAAGCGTTTAAACAATTTTTATAATATTATTTAAGAAAGAAGGCTTATTAAATGAGAAAAATGAAAACTATGGACGGAAATACAGCAGCGGCACATGTTGCCTATGCATATACTGATGTTGCAGCAATTTACCCTATAACACCATCATCAACGATGGCAGAATATTGTGATGAACTTGCAGCTAAAGGAACAAAAAATGTATTTG
>NZ_JAHLDM010000047.1:0-11061 GCF_018861295.1 Clostridium estertheticum
GCTTTAGTTGTGGAGCTAAAGGTGACATTTTAACTGCCGCCCAGTATACCGAGGGTATAGAAGGATTTCATAATAGTATGAAATTTTTAAGTACAAAATATAACGTTGAAATTGAAACCGAGGGCCCTAAGCCTTCTACAAACCGAGACTTTAAGACGAAACAAAATTTTAATTATCAAAAGAAAACCACAGCTAAATATTATTATGAGGATGAACTTGGAAATATATTATATAAAATCTGTAGAAGAGAGTGGATGGATAATGGCAAAAGAAAAAAAGATTTCATGGCTTATGCTAAAGATAATAGTGAATGGAGCTTTGGAATAAAGGCTGCGAGACATGTTATTTATAAGCTACCAAAGGTTTTAGATGGCATTAAAAATGATAAGACTATTTTCTTTGTAGAAGGAGAAAAATGCGTGGATGAGATTTTCAAATTAGGACTGGTCGGAACTACCACTGCTTTTGGAGCTAGGGGATTTTCAGCTTATAGTGCAGATTATGTTGCTTCTTTAAAGTCCGCCAATATAGTAATTCTACCTGATAATGATGAAAGTGGTAAAGCTTATGCAAATGATGTTCTAAGTGTTATAAAGAATGTGGTCAAATCTGTAAAAATAATAGAGCTTCCCGGTTTAAAGCCTAAAGGGGATATTGTAGATTGGGTGGAAAATGGAGGCACTGTAGACGATTTAATAACTTTGGTTAATAAAGCAGATGAAGCGGTAGAAAACGTCTCCGTGCAGAATAAACCTATAGGAAATATTTATGTAGATGAGTTTTGTTACTACAAATATTATAAAAAGCAGATAATTAATATCTCTAATTTTATTATTAATCCAAAATATTATATTGAAAATGAAGGTGATACTCAAATTATAGGTGATATCGTTACCCAGGAAGGGGTTATAGGCGAGAGGACTTTTAAAACCTCCGATTTTGATGATGTATTATCTTTTAGAAGAGCACTAAACAGCTTTAAAACTTTTTATATAGGAAGAATCGAGGACCTTCAATATATAAGATTTATTATTTCAAGTAAAACTAGTGATATAAGGAAGGGCGTTACCTACAGTGGTTTTCATAAAATTAATAATCAGTGGTGCTTCGTGTCTGAGCATGGTGCTTTAAATTCTGAGGGAGAGCCCACTTTAGATATAGCTATGCAAAATCAATATGCAGAGCTTAATACTAACATTCTAAAGAATGATGTTATTACAAAAGAAGAGCTTTTAGAAGTTGCACCATATTTATTTAAATTTAGCATACTTAAAAATACTGCGGCCATATTAGGTTATGTATGTGGTTTGTTTCTGAAAGAAAAGCTTAAACGGAGTAGAATTCAATATAACCATCTTTTAATAGAAGGTGAAAGCAGTAGCCACCCTAGATAAAAATAGAAGTTTTATTCCTAGAGCTTCAGTGATTTTATCTTGAGAAGTAGGTATTGAGGAAACGGCAAACATAGGAAGAAGCCTTAGAGTTATCTTTGCAACTTCTTATTTTGATGAGATAACCAAAGAAAGTCTAGAAAAATTAAAGGGAAATTCTATTTTACTTAATAAACTTGGAGTCAGTCTTTTAAAGGAGGCCTTAAAAATGAGCGAGGAAAAAATCAAAGAAATCCATAATTCAATTTTTGAAAAAGCCATTGGTAATGATATTAAAAATGACAGAGTTAAAAACTCTCTAGCTAACTGTATGATTGGTATAGCTTTACTTAAGAGGGTATTTGATGATTTCGATTTGAATATGGAGGAGTGCACTGGTTTTACAATGAAGGAGATTATATCATCAATAGAAAGAGGGGCTTATGAGGACTTGTTAGATGGAGGAACCTCGAATAAAACAGTTATAGAGCAAAATTTTGAAACTATGAATCGTATGGCAGCTAATAATGAACTTTTAAGAAATATCGACTATGATGCAGTTCTTGATTTAGATGGAGATTTTGTGCTTCGCCTTAATTATACATGCTTTTACGCTAGGTTTGTAAAATACTGTAGAGAGCATAATGTGACTCATGAGGTGTTGCCACTGAGTAGTTTCAAAAAACAATTAAGTAATATGCAGTACTGTAAATGCTACAATAAGCCTGTGAATTTTTCAGTGAGACAAGAAAATCCAAAGAATAAAAAGACTTTTAGGTGTGCAGTGGTTTATATTAGTAAACTACGCGCAAAGAATGTTGATATAGATTTTATTGCAGATGATAACATGATAGATTGAAGAACATAATGATTTAGGCGATGACTGGATGTCATCGCCTTATTAGAAGAATCTCCAATACAGTCCATATTTAAATTAGTATGCACAAATAAATACTATTTTGGCATTGATGCTAATCCTGTAAGATTGTCTATCCAATTACCTGAAAAATCTTTAACATAAATTGTTCCACCACCTACTACTGCATTAGTGATTTCCTGCGCATTTAATGGATCATTCGCATAATTTAAAGCAAATGCTTTTGTTCCTATTAGTACAGTACCATTAGCCATTGCATCATAATCAGTTGTTGGTGCTTTAGCTATTGTGTAAGTATCTGTTTGTGCCATTGTGTCAGTTCTATATGTTGAAATTGTTAAATTATTATTTGTTACACTCATAAGTGAAATAGTTGGAACATGAATTTGTTGTTTAACAGCTTCGTAAGTACCATTAAGGTCAGGTGATTGCATCTCATAATATTTACTTCCGCTGGCAGAGTTAAATGTCATATAAAGTGTTCCTTTAGGGTTTACAACAGCTCCATTTGCATCTGTTGTAGTTTTCTGTGATACTCCACCTAACATTTGATTTGTTCTAGTATAACAATGATCGTGACCATATAAAACTACATCAATTTTAAGCGTATCGAACATTGCTGGAAGAATTGTTCTTCTTGTTATTATGTCTGCATCTGTTTCATGATCTGCAGAACTATATATAGAATGATGCATTGAAACTACCTTCCATTTTGCATTTGGGTTTGCTGCAATAGCACTTTTCATAAATGCCATATGACCGTCTTCACTTACGTTATTACTATTAAGCATCAAGTATAAAGTATTACCATATGTGAAGTAAGAATCTCCACCTGTTGTACCTATAACTGATCCAGAACCTGCAACTGTACCATATGTTGTTGACATATTTGGTACATTAAAGTGAGACATATGTCCATCTCCGTAAGTTTCATGATTACCTGCGATAACGGCTATTGGTAAACTTGTAAACTGAGTTGGCCTAAGATATTGTGTGTACTCTGATTCATTAATTTCTTTTTTTGTAGTAGCATCAGCAACTTCTTTACCATTATTAACTTGATCTCCTACTGATAGTAAGAAGCTGGCATTAGGAAATTTTAATGAAGCCTTGTTCATTGTATCAACCCAACCTGCTCCATCGCTTGCTACACTACCACTTGCACCAATCTGTGGGTCACCAGCTACTAATATGCTATACTGGCTTGTACTATGAGTAGTGTAATTATTAACTGTACTCCAATTAGTACCATCACCTAAGCGATATACATAAGCTGTAGATTCTTTAAATCCAGTTGCAGTTACCTTATTAGAGAAATGGCCTTCATTTCCTGCAGTACTAGTGCCCTTAAAGTTTACTGCCTTATCAATAGGGAATGTACTTCCACTCATATCAGACTTTAATGCAACTTGTACTAAACTAGAGGTTGTACTATTCGCAGAATACCAAGCAAAATTTAATTGCGTTGGATCGCTACCTGGAGTTAATGCTATATCTGTGATAGTAGTATCGACACCTGCAGCTAAAGCTATTGTTGTCTTGCCATTTGATCCAAATATTCCATTTGTCGCCAATGTAAATACAAATATAAATGCAATTAGGGAACTTAACACTCCTATTTTTTTAACTTTTTTCATGAAATCTACCCCTCATTACTTATTTTTGGTACGCTAATCATTTCATAGATACTTTTAATATTTTTACACCTTCCTTATATTATATTATCTTGTAATAATAAGCGTCGCCTAATGGCTTAATTATATCAGCGATTAAAAATTAGTTCTTTCCCATTTGTGTAAAGTATATGTTAAATATATGTAAAGTTTGAAATACATTGTATTATTAATTGAGAAAATAAATTTAGAGATTTTTATATGATTCACTTAACTTAACACAAGCTTTACAAAGACATTACCATTTAATTTTATAACTAATATATAATTAAAGTAAATTATTTTACAGAATCACATCTTAAAAATTTGTCTGGAGGAGAGATATGTTAAAAGCTTCAAGAGCATTTAAATTTACCACCTTAATTATAGGTATATTGTTTTTTTCCCTTTTTCTGTATTTTCTAAATTCTAGTACTCGCTTCACCCATAATAATCAAAATTCTACTTCCTATGTTAAATATGAAAAAGCGAAGGTATTGGTTGTTGAAAATGAATCTTTAAAAAGTTACCCAAATTCAACTAAGATTTATCTTGGCACTCAACAAATAAAAATAAAGATTCTTACTGGAGAACATAAAGGAGACATTAAGACAATTACAAACTTTTTATCAGATACTCACAATATCTACGTTAATCAAGGAATGAAGATTATTGTGGATGTGGATACTGGAAACCCAAATATGTACGCAGTGACCGTCTACAATTATTATAGAGCTCCTGTTCAATATGTTTTTATTTTAATATTCTTTGTAGCATTGTGCTTAATTGGTGGAAAGAAAGGCGTGAGATCTGCTATCGGTATCTTAATTTCTTTTATTCTTATCTTTTATATGTTTCTTCCAATAATATACAGAGGATATTCGCCCATTTTGGCTTCGATTTTGATGGTAATTATATCTTCTTGTGTTACATTATTTTTACTAAATGGGTGGAGTGCCAAAACGGTATCAGCTATTTTAGGTACCATACTTGGGGTCTTTGTTGCTGGTAGTATTGCCACTCTTATCTGCAATCTAGCTCACCTATCAGGATTTAATATGGCAGATGTGGAATCATTAAATATGATTTCAACACAATCAAACATGCAAGTTCAATGGTTACTAACAGCTGGAATTCTAATCTCTTCCCTTGGTGCTGTAATGGATGTTAGTATATCTATCGCTTCTTCCGTACAAGAGATATATTCATTAAACCCTAAACTTACTGAAAAAGAACTATTCAAGTCTGGTATGAATGTAGGCAGAGATATGATGGGAACCATGGTAAATACCCTTATTCTTGCGTTTGCAGGTACTTCACTTAGCATGTTTATAGTAATTTACTCTTACAATTTAACTAACAATCAATTGTTTAATATGGATATGGTGAACATAGTGGTGCTCGAAGGCCTAACTGGTAGTTTTGCTGTGATTTTAACCGTTCCAATTATAGCCTATATTTCCTCGCAACTTATTCCAGACTGGATTAAAAATGAAAAGAAAAAAGATATAGCTAGTAGTGAACAAGTGGGTATTGATCTAAAATAGCCACTTTATAAGCTCATCCTCAACGATATTTATTATTAATTAAAAATAACTTATATTAAAATAAATTACTATACTCTACTTAGTTTAAAATTAAATATGTATATATTTAAAGGGAATTCATTTTATTGAATTCCCTTTTTGTTGTTAATAATTACTATAGCTTGATTGGAATGAACGTTAAGTGTACAATTAATATATTCTAAATTGTTTGGCAAATTTTTTGATAATACAATACTCCTTGCACTTACACCTAAGTACACACCACCATTATCCAAAAAAAATGTGGTTTTTCATGTGAATTCTAATTCTATTTAAGATTTTAAACTCATATTAATGGCTACAATCATAGATACATCTATAATAATTTCATCCAATCTCTTTTATTATATAATATTCTAATAATCGTAACTATATTGCTCTCCTCTGTGATAATATAAAACACAATATAATTATCTACTAAAAATTTTCTTATTCTTTTATATGCCAGTCTATCATCAAATACTAAGGCATTTCTTAATGGCATTTCTTCTAAGCTGATACTCCCACACCTCAAGGAGTGGGGTTCTTAGATACGTTAACTTCTCAAATACTCTCATCTATTAAGGCTCTAATAAATTACACATATAAGAACTCATTAATTTCTCTAAAACTTTTACTACCAATCACTCTAATGAATGAATTAACGATAGTCAAGGTTCATATCAAAACCTTTTATTTGCCTCTAAATACCCATACTGCTTATCAAATTAATACTACTACTCTGTATTTTTAATATTTCTTTATCATGAAGTTTTCTAAAATTATCGAACTGCTTAAAACATAAATCTTTGTCTATTTCTTCTAAATTATCTTTTACATTCATTATTAAAAAGCTTGAATACAAATCTCTCTGTATTTTAAATTCTCCAAAATCATTCCATCTTTCAGATAATTTCTTTTTTACATATTTATCTTCTATATGATTATATTGAGATGCTTTTACTTTATAAGTATTAATCTTGGTTAACTCAGTATTATGCCATTTTAGCTTATTATCAAGTATTGTTAAAAGCATTGATGGTGCTTTATTTGCTAAACTCTTTCCAAATCGCTTTTTCTTGTTGAATTTACCGTTTGTATTAACAGTAGTTTCTTTTGACCTTGATTGAAGCCCTTTGTAATTCATAGTTTCAACTAATATTCTATCTCCTAAACTTATAATATAATTAGCTAACTTCTCATGTGATTGCTTCCTTATATAAGCTTGTTTTCTCTGAACTTCTCTTAATTCATTTTGAGTTTTGATATATTTATTTGACTTAATCCATGTCAATCTTGTTTTCTTTAAATTAGTCATAATTCCCTTTTCTATAGTCCCATTTTCATTATAATTATTAGGGTTATTACTTCTTCTTTGTCTATCTAATTTCCTGAGTAATATATTTTTTTCATGTTCTATGTTTTCTATCTCAGGACATAATTCTAATAACTTAACTTCGTTTTTACTTGATATTGCAATTGTTCTTGTACCAATATCTATACCAACATTTCCGTCACCTATTTTATTTCTAACCTCACCGGTTTCTTTATTATACTTAATTGGTGGAATTCCTTCCAGTATTAATTGAACATAATATTTATATTTACCACGAATTAATTTTCTTACCACTCTACAATATTTAATTTTATTCAACAATGACACTTGTGCATACTCATCATTTTTATTTATAATCACATTTATATCTAATCCATTCCATCTTAATTTATTGCCTATAAACCTAATTCCAGTTTTATTGGATTTTCCCTCAACACTATTCATTTCACCATACTTTTTAAAATAAACTCTATTTGATTGATGGAGCATTAATTTTTGAAAAGCACTAAAACACCTAGAAGCTATCTTTTGAGCAGTGAAACTATCTATATTATCTTTAAAATATTTCTGTATACATTTTACATATTTATGGAAAGAATACTCTGTCAAATTATATCTCTTGTTTAATTCATTAAATTTTTTATTTCGTTCTCTCCCTTTAACCATATTTATTACTTTCTCATATTCTTTCGATTCTCTCATATGGTTATATCTTTTAAACAATTCGCCTAAACAACTATTATAAATGTTTCTACTTATTTCTAATCTTTTATTTAATATGTCTTCTTGATATTTTTCTGTGTTTAATTTTAATGTTAAAATATAATTTGACGCAGCATTCACCCCCTTCTTAATATCTTGTATTTTGATTATCTACATAATTTTTTACTGTTTCACTATTTACATTGCCAGCCGTGGATACAAAATAACTTCTTGTCCATAGACTAGGCATTTTATTTAATTCTTGAAATTCTGCTCTCAAAATTTTACTTGTTGCACCTTTTATTTTTTGCATAATATCCGACGGTCCTAATTTGGGAAGACAATTTAAAAACATATGTGTATGATCCTTATCACATTCTATTGCAATAATTTCAATTTCTATCTCCTTACATACCTCTTTGACCAAACACTTAAATCTTTCTTCTACATTAGGTATTAAAAATATTTTTCTTCTATATCTTGGGCAAAATATAAAATGATAATTAATTAAAGAAACTGTTGTTTTAGTTGTTCTATATTTATTTTCCATAATATCAGTATATCCTATTATGTGTATGTTTAAACTCTTTTATACATATATATTAGATAAACTTTTATACATTATGCTATCCATCCCACACCTAAAGGAGTGGTCTTTCCGCACAATATATTGCAATTTGTATATTATAGCTACTCATTTTATAAATCTTTCTGTATGTCAGCTAACGCTTCTTTGAAAGGTCTTACTTTTTTCTTCTGCATCGCTTCTACACCTTCGTCAATTAATTTATACAATTCAAATTTACCCACAAGTTTTTCATAAGTATCAATGCTCATAACTGCTAAATCACCTTTACCGTTTTTAGTAATATAAACTGGCTCATTATACTCATGGCAAAATTGTGATATTTCAACATATTTATTTCTTAAATCTGAGCTTGGTCTTATTGCTGGCATAAAATACACCTCCCGCTTAATATATCAGTATTATATCGTTATTTTGATATATACTCAAGTCTTAAATATAGAATTTTAAATTTCAGACACTATCATGTATTCTCTTCCATATTCATTTCAATGTGAGTTCTATTGCCTTCTGACTAATAGTTTTTACACTAGTTTCTTCTTCCATTCCCTTGCTTATTTTATCGTTTTTATGCGTGTTTTACAATTTCATTACTCATATTTCTTCTATAATATTGTATTAACAATGTGGTACTTTAATCTCTTTTACACGAATAAGAGCTCCATTTAAAACTTTTGATAGATTTTATTTTAAAATTTATAGAAAAGGACTTTTTAGTGATTTAGGCATGCATGACATTAGTGTTGAGTATATTGAATTTGATGAGGAGTTTATAACTTCACGCTTAACGATATTTATTATTAATTAAAAATAAGTCTTTACAAATACCAATTACCATGTTATTATTAGCTCATAAACAAAGAAGCATAATTAACTGTTAACCTTCATTAGATAAAGTAAAAATAATCGCTAATAGAAAGGGGATAGTCCAATGCATCAAATTAAATCTTCAGAGTTTTTAGAGGGTAGTAAAAGTTTATAAATAAGAGGTCTTTATGATATGTGATAAGACAAAGAAAAATAACTTATATTAAAATAAATTACTATACTCTACTTAGTTTAAAATTAAATATGTATATATATTAAAAGGGAATTCATTTTATTGAATTCCTTTTTTGTTGTTAAAAATTATAGTAACTTGTAACCGAAAAGGTATAGCAAAATTGATTTTGCTATACCTTTTTTATTAATATAAAATGTCTAAAGAAATTATTTTCAGTTAAATAATTTCTTATTAATACTTTCTACTTCTTCCATTGTTAGTTCAGTACTTTCTACAACTATATCTATAGATACCCCTTTGCGTAAAAGCTTCTTTGCTATTTCTACAGCCTTTTTCATTTCGCCTTCTTCTCTCCCCTCTTCTCTACCTTCTTCCTTATAGTGCAATTTTCTAATGTCATCTATTGTCATTTTAAATGCACCCCCTCTTTCTTTTTTATATTCTTCATATTTCTTTTCCAATACATGGTCTTTAATTAAAAATAAGTATTGTAAAAAATCTACCAATGCTTTTATTTGATCATTGTTTTTCACTTTATCATAAGTTGATAATTCATCTGATAATTTTATTTTTGCAGCATATATATCTTCGTCTCTTGCACCTGTTTCTAATAAACTTTTTGCCATTTTAAAAACTAACTTCAAAGGATTATCATCACTAATCCTTTCACGTAATATCATGTCTTATATTTCGTTTTTAAAACCAATTTATTTTTTATTCAACAAGTACTTTAACGATTACCGTGTGAATAATACACAAAAACTTAAAATCCGTAAATATTGTAACTGTTATATAAATTTGCTATACTAATACAAATGTAGTAATTATGAATATATATTCTATATCAGAATAATTCTAAAATTCAATTTTCATTATAAATACCAACATATATTTTTTTGTAAAAAATCACAATAATGTAGGAGGTCGTTTTATGAATACTACTTATGCTGCTATTTTTTTATTGTTTGCAGGTTCTTTCTGTTGTTCTATGGCTGTAATTATCTATAGAAATAAAAACAAACATTAAAGAGGAAAAACTATATTTAATTTAAAATTGAATATATCTATATATTAAAATGGAATTCATTGAATTTCCATTTTGTTTTTAAAAATTAAAAAGGTTACTTATGTCCAATTTTCACTAAGTTGATAATTATTTCATCCCCACTATCATGATAAAAACCTTATTTGTCAACAATTAATTAAACTATTATTTTCAGTTAAATAATTTCTTATTAATACTTTCTACTTCTTCCATTGTTTTTGCTATTTCTATAGTCTTTTTCATTTCGCCTTCTACTTTTATTGAACCCTCTTCCATAATCGTTTGTAAGCTTGGTGATATATGTACTTATTCTTCACGTAGGCTTTTATGTACAACATTAATTTGCTACTAATTACCGTTCCGTTACAATTTATTCTAATTCATTACAACCTCTTGTAATCATCGCAAACCCCTAAGATACCTACATTGAAACATAAATATATATATATATTACAAAAAAACAAAAACACCTTATTAATATAAATGCAAAAATTGTCTTTATAAATAAATTTCCAGCTTTTAAAACTCTACTCTATTATATACCCCCCTGATAAATTTGTAATTCAATAAGCAAATCACTTATAAAGCCTTATAAATCAATGAACTAAGCTAATTACATAACTCATATTTATTTACAATATTACTATTTCACAAAATAATTAGTAATAATTTATAATTTTACCGTAAATACCTATCACAAGAGCATATATATTTACTGAAAGTGTAATCCAAAGACAATTTTTGTTATTTTTCAGGGATTTATTCTAGAGATAATGCTTAGTGATCTAAGCCGCACAAAAGTAATTAGGGGGTTATTTATGATTAACAAAATTGCAGAAAGATGTATTAGTGAGATACAGGATCATTTAAAAGATTATGTAATGGAACATAGCAGCAAAAATAAAAACAGAAAATTTACCTGTTT
>NZ_JAHLDM010000048.1:0-10012 GCF_018861295.1 Clostridium estertheticum
TGGAAGACCACCAGGTTGATAGGTTAGAGGTGTAAGCATGGTAACATGTTCAGCTGACTAATACTAATAAGTCGAGGGCTTGACCAAGATAAAACAAGTAACAATTAATATTAATATTAATATTGCGAACTAACTGTGCAATTTTGAGAGAATACTTTTCTATAAAGAAAGTAAAACTTCTCTATATAGAAATGATGATGAGAATATATTTATATAGAATATCCGTAGTCAACGACGGTAGATTCTCAATTATTATTTCTGAAGATAAATCTGGTGATAATGGCCTGAAGGTAACACCCGTTCCCATACCGAACACGAAGGTTAAGCTTCAATGCGCCGATGGTACTGCAGGGGTGACCTTGTGGGAGAGTAGGTTGTCGCCAGGTCAATACTAAAATACTAATATTTTAGTATTTTAGTATTTTTTAAGGCTCCTTGGTCAAGCGGTTAAGACACCACCCTTTCACGGTGGTAACAGGGGTTCAATTCCCCTAGGAGTCACCATAAATATTTGCAGGTGTGGCGGAATTGGCAGACGCACTAGACTTAGGATCTAGCGCCTTCGGGTGTATGGGTTCAACTCCCTTCACCTGCACCATAATTAAGCGGGTATAACTCAATGGTAGAGTGTTAGCCTTCCAAGCTAATTACGAGGGTTCGATTCCCTCTACCCGCTCCATTATATTTAATATGCGTCTTTAGCTCAGTTGGATAGAGCAACGCCCTTCTAAGGCGTGGGCCGGGGGTTCGAATCCCTTAAGACGCACCAAACATTGGGATATCGCCAAGCGGTAAGGCACCACACTTTGACTGTGGCATTCGTAGGTTCAAATCCTGCTATCCCAGCCATTATGGTTTACTAGCTCAGTTGGTAGAGCACATGACTTTTAATCATGGTGTCCGGAGTTCGATTCTCCGGTAAGCCACCAAATTTTCTAGGGCTCCTTGGTCAAGCGGTTAAGACACCACCCTTTCACGGTGGTAACAGGGGTTCAATTCCCCTAGGAGTCACCATAAAAAAGCTCTTGCTTTTAAAGCAAGGGTTTTTTTATTTTATAAAATATTAATCCAATTTATAAATAATACTGTTTTGATTGTGTATAGTGTTGATTATTTTCATAAATAAGTGTATATTTATAAAAATGGAGATAAATTTATGATTATAAGTAAAAGAGTTGTTATTGCAGAGTTCATTAGAAGACCAAATAGATTTGAAGCTTATGTAAATCTTAATGGAAAAGAAATAATAGTACATGTTCCTAATACGGGAAGATGTAAAGAAATATTAGTTCCAGGATCTAAAGTTTTATTAAGAGAAGAGCTTAATCCAAGTAGAAAGACATTATATGATTTAATTGCTGGATATAAAGATAATAAAATTATTAACATAGATTCACAAATTCCTAATAAAGTTGTTGATGAAGCGTTAAAAGACCAAAAGATACAAAAACTTGTTAAATATAATATAATACAGAGGGAAAAAACTTTTGGGAATAGTAGATTTGATTTTAAACTATCTAATAACATGGGTGAGGAATATTATCTTGAAGTAAAAGGGGTAACACTTGAAGTAGATGGTAAAAGTATGTTTCCAGATGCGCCTACGCAGAGGGGAAAAAAACATTTATTAGAACTTATAGAAGTTAAAAAAATAGGAATAGGAGCTGGAGTGCTATTTCTTATTCAAATGAGCAATATAGAAAATTTCTCTCCTTATGATGATATGGATGGAGCTTTTGGTGAAGCACTACGATTTGCATACAAAAGTGGTGTAGATATTTTTGTATACGAATGTGATGTGGGTGAGAATTACATAACCTTAAGCAAATCTGTTGAGATTATTTTGTAATTTATAAGATTACTAAGAGATTTATTGATATTTGTTTTAATTGAATTAAAGCCTAAATAGGATTAAACTAATAACATAGGCATTAAGAGGAGGGATAATTTGAGATTTATATATTGTCCAATTTGCGGAACAAAATTAATTGAAAAAGATAGTTGGGATGAAGGGGCAGTACCATATTGCCCTGTTGATGATAATATGTATTTTGACACACCCAAACCATGTGTAGTAGTTGCAGTTATGAAGGGTAAAGAAATCTTACTTCTCAAACAAAATTATACTTTTAAAAATTCAAAGGTATTAGTATCGGGATATGTAACTAATGGAGAATCTGTTGAAGAGACTGTATATAGAGAAGTTAAAGAGGAAACAGGTATAACTGTTGGAAAAATTAAATATTTGGGGAGTGATTATTTAGCTTCCAAAGAAATTATAATGCTAACATTTATGGCGAAGTTTGTTGAAGGAAATATAAAGAAATCGCCTGAAGTTGATTGGGCTGATTGGGTAAACATAGATGATGCTATATGTGAAATGAGTGAAGATGAAATAGGTAAGAGAGTTGTAAGAAAGTTATTAAAGGAGATTAATTATACTGGTGAAAAGGCTTATAGATGCGATATAAAGTAAAGGTGATTAAATATCGGATAACAAATAGAGGGGAGAGAAATTAAAATGGAAAAAGAAGTTAAAGAGAAAACTATGTATCAAAAAGCGCCTCAGATAACAGGAAATTTGAGAAGACATATGATAGAGCTACCAACGGCTATTAGAGATGCTACTGGGATTGTAATATTTGGTAAAAGATTAAAATCTTTTGTTTTTACTACAGATGTAGCTGTTATAAGAAATACAAACGCTGATGCAATTATTGCAGTATATCCATTTACACCTCAGCCTATAATAACGGAAGCCTTGGTACTTGCTGCTGATGTACCAGTATTTTGTGGTGTTGGAGGAGGCATTACTACTGGGAAGAGAGTAACAAATTTAGCATTAGATGCTGAATTTAAAGGTGCTATGGGGATAGTTGTTAATAGTCCAATATCTAATGAAGTTATAACACAGGTAAGGGAAACTATAGATATTCCAATAATAGTTACAGTTGTATCAGAATTTGAAGACATAGAGGCGAGAATAAGAGCAGGAGCTACTATAATTAATGTTTCAGGCGCTAAAAAAACGGCTTATATAGTTAGCAAAATAAGAGAAAAACATCCTAATTTTCCAATAATTGCAACTGGAGGTCCTGATAATGAAACTATAAGAGAAACTATAAAAGCTGGTGCTAATGCAATTACTTATACGCCACCGATAGTAGCGGATATATTAAATGAAATAATGATTAAGTACAGAACGATTTACAAGAAAGAGGATAGTGAAAACAATATTTAAACTATTGATAAAATAGTTTAAACTAAAATGGTAGGTGATAAAATGGCTGTAGGTGGAGACAATTGTATTCACTGCCCTGAAGCTTTAACAAAACAGTGTAGTGGCGAAGTAACGGATTGTGTATGTAAAAGATGTCCAAGAAATTTAAGACAGTGTTTAACTACAAAGTATTGTAGAGAAACTGAATCTATAATTAATATAAAAGATTATTGGTGGGAAACTCATTAATAAAATATTTAGATGTTATTTAAATTATAAAAAACAACATATGCAAGCTATTAGAACATTTTATGTTTTAGTAGCTTTTTTTATTTAAAATTTTAAAAATTAATTTAAATAATAAAAATGTGAAGAGGATTTATTTGATGAAGTTAGGGAAATAATAAATAGATATTAACTAAATTTTAAATTTTAGGAGGTTTAATATTATGCCAAATATAGAACAGATGACACACGTAGCAAATAGTTGTAATGGATATAACTCAATAGGAACAGGATTTCAGTCTTCAATAGGTAATGCGTATAGTAAAAGTTGTGACAATTGCCAGCATTTAAAAAATAATAAGTGTGAAGTTAATTTGTACGATAAAACTTTAGCTGGATTAGATCAAGGTTAATATACCGACTTCGCAGTAGATGATTTAATAGTATATTCCTAAATAGAATTTCTAGTATTAACACCATATAACAGATATGATTTGTTATATGGTGCTTAATTATGTAACATAAATGTTATCGCTTTTATAGGTTTTATACATATAGCTTAGTATTATATGTAAATGAATACAATTTTGATATAATATTAAGTGAAATAATTATAATCTTTGTTCCTATTACATTGAGAAACATATACTTAAGTGTTAAAATAAGTGTTATAATTCAATAACAATAAAAATATGAATAAAAAATTGTAAAAATAGAAATTTGGAGGTTGAATATGCATAAAAGATTATTTATACCGGGACCAGTAGAAGTAGCGGAAGATGTACTTCAAAAAATGGCTACTCCTCAAATATCACATAGAGGTAAAGAAGCATCAACGTTACAAAGGAACATAAGTGATAAAATGAGAAAAGTTTTTAATACTAAAGAAGAAATAATGCTTTCAACTAGTTCAGGAAGTGGACTAATGGAAGGTGCTGTTCGTTCATGTACAGCAAAAAGGGCAGCAATATTTTCAGTTGGAGCATTTGGGAACAGATGGTTTCAAATGTGTACGGCTAATGGGGTACCAGCGGATAAATTTGAATCTGAATGGGGCGAGCCAACAACTAAAGAAATGATTGAAGAAGTATTAAAAACCGGAAAATACGATTTAATAACTATTACTATGAATGAGACTTCAACAGGGCTTATGAATAATATGGAAGAACTTTCATCAGTTTATAAAAAGTATCCTGATGTTGTAGTATGCGTAGATACGGTGAGTAATGCTGCCGGAACAGAAGTAAAAGTAGATGATTGGGCGATTGATATTTGTATAACTTCAACTCAAAAATGTTTAGGATTACCTGCAGGAATGTCTATTTGTACATTCTCAAAAAAAGCAGTAGAAAGGGCTAAATTAGTTACAAACAGAGGAGTATATTTCGATTTATTAGGACTATATGAGTGTATACAAAAGAAGGATTATCAATATCCATCTACTCCATCCCTTGCACATATGTTTGCTTTAGATTATCAATTAGATAAAATATTAGAAGAAGGATTAGAGAATCGGTATGCTAGGCATATAGCTGGTGCCGAGGTTGTTCGCGAATGGGCTAGAAAATACTTTGCAATATTTCCTAATGAAAAATTTGTGTCAAATACAGTAACTGCTATTAAAAACACAAAAGAAATTAATATTTCTGATTTAAACAAGAAATTAGGAGAAAAAGGATTTATGATTTCTAATGGTTATGGAAAGTTAAAAGATAAGACATTTAGAATTGCTCATATGGCTGAAACTACGCCAGAAGAAGTAAAAGAGGTATTGGCAATAATTAATGATATTTTAGGACTTTAACGACATTTCAGAAGGAAGGTCGCCCACTTTTCTAAGTGGGAGTTACATATTATAACAAATAATAAAAAAATTAAGAATGAAAAATTATATTGTGATTTTTCATTCTTAATTTAACTTTAATGAGATATAAAATATTTTATATATAGAGGAGGATTTTAATGATTAGAGTGTTAGTTACTGATGGTATGGAAAAAGGTGCAATTGAGGAGTTAAAAAATAAGGGATTTGAAGTTGTTGAAAAATTTTATGAACCAGAATTTTTAGGTGAAGAATTAAAAAACTTTGATGTAATTGTAGTTAGGTCTGCAACAAAGGTTAGAAAGCCAATAATTGATAAAGCAGCAGAAGCAGGAAAACTAAAGCTTATAATTCGTGGGGGAGTAGGCGTTGATAACATTGATGTAGCATATGCCGAGGAAAAAGGAATAAAAGTCACTAATACGCCTAATGCAAGTAGTGCATCTGTTGCTGAACTTGCGCTTGCACATATGTTTGCGGTATCAAGATTTGTTAATATCTCGAATGTAGCTATGAGGCAGAGCAAGTGGGATAAGAAAAAATATACGGGTGTAGAGATAGGTGGCAAGACACTAGGGCTAATAGGATTTGGAAGAATATCTAAAGAGTTAGCAAAAAAAGCATCTGCGCTTGGTATGACAGTTATATATACAGATATAATAGGGAAAGCTAAGGGTTTTGATGAGTATGAGTACTTAGAGTTAAATGATGTATTAAAAAAATCAGATTATGTATCATTGCATATACCTTTTATTAAAGAGAGCGGAGCTACTATAGGAAAAGATCAATTAGCAATGATGAAGGATGGCGCATTTTTAATTAACTGTGCTAGAGGTGGAGTAGTTGATGAGGCTGCTTTAGTAGAAGCGTTAGACAATGGTAAATTAGCAGGAGCTGGTGTGGACGTTTATGTTGAGGAACCAACAAAAAATGAAGCTTTAGTTAATCATCCCAAAGTGTCTGTAACACCACATATAGGAGCGGCTACAAAGGAAGCTCAAACAAGAATAGGTACTGAAATAATGGAAATTATTATTAGTTTTTTCAATTAAAATGATTGATCACGGGAGGAACAATTATGGCTATAGTAAGGCCTTTTAAAGCATACAGACCACAATTAGATTTAGTAGAAAAAGTAGCAGCTCTTCCTTATGATGTTATGGATAGTGAAGAGGCCAGAGAAATGGTAAAAGGGAAACCTTATTCATTTTTACATGTTGATAAAGCAGAGGTAGATTTACCAAAAGGTATAGATGTACACGATAAGCAAGTTTATTTAAAGGCTAGAGAAAATCTTCAAAAGATGATTAGTGATAAAGTGTATATTCAAGATGAAAAACCATGCATGTACATTTATAGGCAAATAATGGATGGAAGGTCTCAAACAGGTATAGTTGCTTGTGCATCAATAGATGATTATATAAAGGACACAATTAAAAAACATGAGTTAACAAGAGCGGATAAAGAGCTTGATAGATTTAATCATGTTGATTATACAAATTGTAATACTGGTCCAATATTTTTGACATATAGACATAAAGATGAAATAGATAGTATAGTAAAAAATTGGACTCAAACAAAATCTCCATTATATGATTATAAATCAGAAGACGGTGTGGCACAAATCATTTGGGTTATTAACGTGGAATCTATTATAAATAAACTATCTGATATATTCGCGGCGACCGATTATTTATATATAGCCGACGGACATCATAGATCAGCTTCAGCTGTCAAAGTTGGATTAAAGCGAAGAAAAGATAAACCATCCTATACTGGTGATGAGGAATTTAATTACTTCTTATCGGTTATATTTCCAGATAATGATTTATATGTAATGGACTATAATCGAGTGGTTGCAGATTTGTTTGGAAACTCTTTTGATGAATTTATGAATAAAGTTTCTGAGAAATTTGATATTACGACCTTTGATGGTATTGGTCAATTTAAGCCAGAAGTACAAAGGACATATGGGATGTTTTTAGAGGGAAAATGGTATAAATTAGAGGCTAAAGAAGGAACTTTTAATTTGAAGGATCCAGTAGGAAGATTAGATGTATCAATTTTGCAGAAGAATTTATTAGATCCGATTCTAGGAATTGATGACCCAACAACAAATTCTAGAATTGATTTTGTAGGTGGTATCAGAGGGCTTGGGGAACTTGAAAGAAGAGTTAGGTGTGGTATGAAAGTTGCATTTTCTATGTGTCCTACAACTATGGACGATCTTATAGATATAGCTAATGCAGGTAAAACAATGCCTCCTAAATCAACTTGGTTTGAACCAAAATTACAAAGTGGAATATTTGTACATGAATTATAATTTTAGGTAATGGTAAAAATGAACTGTTCAAATAGTTATAAAGGCCACGCATATGCGTGGTCTTTATAACTATTTGGGGTATAATTAGATGATTATAAAATTATAATTAATTAATAAATATGAAAGTAATAAAAAGTATAAAAACAATTACGATAAAATATATTTTGAAGGAGAAAAAACATATGCCACAGCATGCATTGTCAAGAACAGAGTTACTTATAGGCATGGATAGCCTAAACAAGTTAAAAGAGAGTAAGGTAGTAGTATTTGGGATAGGCGGAGTTGGAAGTTATACTGTCGAAGCATTAGTAAGAGCAGGCATTGGAAAAATAGTATTAATAGATGATGATACTATATGTTTAACAAATTTAAATAGGCAAATACATGCTACACATAAAACTATAGGTAAAAGCAAGGTTTTAGTAATGAAGGATAGAATACTCGAAATAAATCCTAAGTGTGAAGTTATTACTTATGAAACATTTGTGACAGCAGATAATATGGGAGATATAATTACTGAAGATACAGATTATGTAGTAGATGCTATTGATACTGTAGCTTCAAAAATATCTTTAGTTGAGTACTGCACGAAGCGGGGCATTAAAATTATATGCTGCCTTGGAACAGGTAATAAATTAGACCCAACTTTATTTAGAGTTGTAGATATTTATGATACAAAAGTATGTCCGCTTGCAAGGGTTATGAGGCAGGAACTTAGGAAGAGAAATATTGAGAAATTAAAGGTAGTTTATTCACAGGAAGTTCCTATAAAACCAAAGTCAGACGAGGTTATAACATGTAAAGAAGGTTGTGTATGTATCGGTGGTTCAAAGAAATGTGCTATGAAAAGACAGATCCCCGGTAGTATATCTTTTGTTCCACCAGTGGCAGGAATGATAATTGGTGGTGAAGTGATTAAGGATTTAATAAAAAAGGTTAATATTTAATAGTTTTATTATGAGAAATAAACAAGGGTGTAAGGTTAAGCACCTTTTGTTATTTTTGTTAATGAATATATTTATGATCTAAATTACTATTATTGTAGACAAAGGAGTTAAAAATGAACAAAGGTAAGTATGTTAATTTAGAAGCTTTAAAGGGCAACGAGAGAGAGTATATTATAAAAGATAATAATTATATTATACTAGGAAGAATATTTATAATTGAATTAGATAAAGAAAACAAATTTTGCCAATTTAGAATAAAATTTCATAAACATACCAATGGAAGTTACGAGTATTTAAAAGATACATTAAATCTCATGCTGAATATTTTGTTTAAAAACATGGGAATAAATAAAGTGGATATTATTGCTGATGAAAATATAAATGTAAGTGCTTTTACTGATTTAGGATTTGAACTAGAGGGTATAATAACTGATAGTGTGGTAAATAAATCTGATTATCAATCAGAGGTGATGTTTGGTATAAACGCCTTTAGATTTAATAAGAATTCAATAAGGAGAGATTTAGATATTAAAGGTAGGAATATTAATATTCGGGCATTGACTCCAGGGGATGCGCAGGAGGTATTAGGGTTTCATTTAAGGAATAGACAATATTTGAGTTGTTTTGAACCGGTTAGGGATGAAACATTTTATACTTTAGATAGTCAAAAACGTACTTTAACAGAGGGTTATAAACAATTTTTAAATGGTAGTGGTGTTAATTTTGGAATATATAAGGCTAAGAAACTTATTGGTAAAATAAGAATATCGAATATAGTTATTGGTGTTTTTAAAAATGCCTTTATAGGATATTCTATGGATGAGGAAGAACAAAACAAGGGATATATGAAGGAGGCTGTTAAGCTTGCGGTAACATATGCATTTGAGGAATTAGAATTACATAGAGTCGAAGCTAGTACGCTGATAAATAATGAAAAATCACAAAGAGTTTTAAAAAATTGTGGATTTAAGGAACTTGGTATAAGTGAAAAATATTTATATATTAATGGCGAATGGAGAGATCACATGGTTTTTTATAAGGTTAAAAATATTTAATTAACTAACTATAATTCAAATCATATATTGATTATAGTGTATATTAGAATAAATGCCTTTTTATTATAGTGGGAACCTTCAATTTATGTTAATAGATGTGTATACTAGTCCTAGTGTATCAACATGAGAGAAACGTAGAATAAGTAAGAAAATAAGATTATTATGTACTTATGTTGTCTTAAATAATATATACCATAAAACGGATAAAAATAATTATGATAAGATATTACATGTTGCTGCTGTTTTGCAATGAAACATTAATCAAGATAGTAAAAGACTTAATTAAAAAAAGTAAAATACTATTGACAAATGATTAAACAACTGATAGAATAGTAGAAGTCGTCACATGATGACAAAGCAAATTGGTCTTTGAAAATTAAACAGAGAAATAGGTAAAGAAATGAAATAATATTTTATTTT
>NZ_JAHLDM010000049.1:0-9529 GCF_018861295.1 Clostridium estertheticum
TGGCGTTATTCATCATAGTTGTTTCACTTGTTTTAAAATAAATTAAAGGTTTTAACAAAGGATAAAAAAGCATCATTTGTAGAAAATAAATGCTTATAACTTTTGTCATGAATATTATTTAAATCTTTTTTAAAACTCACGTTCATCCTCCTAAGTATATCAAATTTTTGCCTGAAATAATATATATTATAATAATATTATTACCGAAAAGCGAACGTATATTCGTGTGATGAAAATTATTATTAGTATAGAATTTGTTTGAATATATTCTTGTTAAAATGTAGATTAAAATCTTATAAGAACCTAATAAGATTTTAATTAAGCAAATAGTAATAATAGCTAATAAGTGACTGAAATCACTGAAGTGTAGGAAGTTAAATTTAAGTTAAAAATGCTATGAAATCTAATTAAATTTAAAAGATTTCATTCCATCTTAGTGAGAAAGGGGTGCCTTTAAATCAACAAGTTACTATGATAAAATGTAGATAGTGCCATATTAGTAAATGATTTGGTATAGTGTATATTTGATTGAAAATATTAGTTGTTGCTTAATTATATAAGGGAGGCATTAGTGAAGTATGAAGGATAAAGTTGATATTGTTACTAAAGATATAATAACTAGTGATTCCATCCAATTTAATAGTTTTTAGCATAATGGATATCAAAGCTTTTACCTGAAGATTTAATGAGCTCAGGGATTTTGTCGCGGACTTGTTTGTTGTAGATTTTAATGGGGGACCTCAAGTAAATAAATACTAAGGATACATATATTAATTGTATCTTTTTTTATCTTAATATAATTAGTTTTATTGTAAGGAATATTGGATATAGAAAAGCTAACCTGTAAAAACTTTTACAGGTTAGCTTTTTATAAAGAAATTATTTTAAAGCGTTTTTTCTAAATAACGCTTTATTCCCTCTTAAACTTTAGCTATTTTACGTCTATTGTTGTTTTTCCTATGCCATATACACTTTCCCAATCATTTACGAATTGATTAACACTCCAATCAGTAAGAGGATGTGCAAGCATTGCATCTAATATCTCTGGATTTACAGTTACAGAGTGCCCACCTACAAGAGCCACATTATGTACTTGTTGAACGTTTTTAAAAGAAGCAGCTAAAACTTTAGCATCTATATCATATTGATCAAATAATTGAACGATTTGAGCCACAACAGAAACTCCATCACCACTAATATTATCTATTCTATTAACATAAGGAGCAACAAAGGAAGCTCCAGCCACTGCTGCCATAAGAGCTTGCTGAGCTGTGAAAATTGCTGTAGCAGTTGTTTTTATACCCTTTTGTTTAAGTATTTTTATTGCTTTTATTCCTTCTGGTATAACAGGAATCTTAACATAAAGATTTCCACCAATTACACTATTTAAATACTCAGCTTCTTGGACCATTTTTTCAGCAGTTAGGCTAACCGCTTGCACATGAAGCATTGACTCAGCACCTATAATTTTTCTTATACCTTTTAAAATATCTAAAAAACTTTTGTTTTCTTTAGAAATAATTGTTGGATTAGTAGTAACTCCCGCCAGAGGGTAGAAGTTGTAAGCCTTTTCTATAGCCTCTAAATTTGCAGTATCTATTATATATAACATATACATGTCTCCTTTATTTTATAATTTGATTTTAAATTCATTTAAGCATTTTACGATTCCATCTTTTGACTCTGAAAACTTTAGTCCATAACTTTTAATTTTATCAGTACATAGTCTTATATCTCTACTATAATTACAAACCACCAACTACCACATTAAGATCATTATTTCTCATTTCATTTGCTATCTTTTCTATTGATTCGGGGGTAGGAATGTCTATATTATTAAGTTTATAATCTAAATTTAACAATTTATATTTATTACTTCCATACTGATGAAAAGGTAAAAGGTGAATTTCAGTAAGATTTAAACTTTTATTAACAAAGGCAATTATCTCTTTTATATTTTCATCATCTGCTGTATACCCTGGTATTAGAGGCACTCTAGGTATAACTTTTTTATGCATTTTCACCAAGGTTTTAATATTATTCTTTATTAGATTTATATCTGACCCCAGTATTAGTTTAGCTTTCTCTTTATTCATTATTTTAAGATCAAATAATATTAAATCTAAATAAGTTGCTAGTTCAATAATATTTTGGGTACTACCTTGTCCACTAGTTTCAATTGCGGTATTTATACCTAGACTTTTCAGCTGCTTAAGTAACTCTATTGCAAAGGCACTTTGGGATAAAACTTCACCACCTGAAAGGGTTACCCCTCCTTTAGAAGTACGGTAGAAAATCATATCCTTTTGAACCTCTGTAACAACTTCCTCTACGGTCATATATTTACCAAATTGAGTAATTGCACCTGTTGGGCATTCATCTACATCAAAGCTACAGTGCTGGCAGTGGATGCATTTACTTTCCATTTTCACTGTTTGAGGCTGGAAGCTTATAGATTCAGGGTTACTACACCAAGGGCATTTAAGAGGACATCCCTTAAAAAATACAATTGTTCTAATTCCTGAGCCATCATGCAAGGAATATCTTTGAATATTTAGTATTAATGCTTTCATCTAATCACTTCCTATAAATTATGCTGGGTTCTTCTTATGATATCATCTTGAATTTCACGGCTTAGTTCTATAAAGAAAGCACTATAACCCGCTACTCGTATAACAAGGCCCTTATAATCATTTGGACTAGCCTGAGCGCTTTTCAAAGTTTCAACGGAAACCACGTTAAATTGTATATGCTGTATTTTTAGCTTCATAAAGGCATATAGAAAATCACATAATTTATGGATACCTTCCTCGCCATCTAGAGTTTTAGGACTAAACTTAACATTTAATAGACTTCCATTTGTTGTTAAGTAGTTATCTAACTTGCTTACGCTTTTTAGTACTGCAGTAGGCCCAAGCACATCTCGACCAACCATAGGGGATAATCCGCCATCTGCAAGTTGTTCTCCGGCTTTACGTCCATCAGGAGTAGCACCTACAGATTTTCCAAGGGGAATATGAGCTGATACTGTGTAAGAGCCAGGTACAAAGGTTCCACCTCTAGGCGTTATATGTTGCTCTACAGTTTTTGAGTAGTATCTAAGAATATCAGAACTAAGATTATCTACTTCATCATTATCATTTCCGAATTTATCATATTTATTAATCAAGCGAACCCTAAGTTTTTCATGCTCTACGCCTTGAAAATTACTATCTAAAGCATCTACTAGATCCTTTAAAGAAATTCTTTTCTCGTCGAATACAATCTTTTTTAGAGCATAAAGAGAATCGCTCAAATTTGCTATACCAATACCTTGTACACCGGAAAAATTGTATTTTGCGCCGCCATAGGTTACATCTTTTCCAGTCTCTAAGCAATTATCAATAAAACATGAAAGTAAGGGAATAGGCGCAAATTCTTTATGGGAAGTATCTACTATATTTGAGCCTTCTACCATAAGCTTCACATATTTATTGATATTTGTTTTTATATTTTGAATTATTTCATCGAAGGTAATATTTTCATCGTTTTTATTTTCTCTTAAGGAAATCTCCATTATCTTTAGCAAGTTAAAAAGTGCTATATCATGTAGGCCGTAAGTTTTTCCAGGAAGTGAAAGTTCAACACAACCAACCACAGAATAATCCCTTGAATCCTCTAAACTAACACCTCTGTTTAAAAATCCTGGAACTATTACTTCATCGTTAAATATTTGAGGTATTCCTGTACCAAGTCTTATTGTTTCAGCAGTTTTCTTTAAAAAAGCTGGCTCTATAAGTTCATTTACACGTACACCCAAATTTGGTTGAGGAAGTCGGATATCTTGATAGGTATCTAGGGCAAGATAAGATAAACTATTAACTGCAGAGCGTCCGCTTTGTGTAAGTCCCCCAAGGGTTATAGTATAACCAGTTGGGAAACCAGCAAAGTAGGTAGCACTATTACTACTTCTAATTAAAACTACATCATTAGTTTTAATCCATAAACAGGTTAAAGTTTCTCTTAGAATTTCCTTAGTTATTCCATTCTTAAGGTCATTTTCATAAAAATGGTACATATATTTATCAAAACCACCAAGAGATAAGGAACTAGCATTTGATTCATATTGTAGAATCACAGATAAAAACCATAATAGTTGACAAGCCTCATAAAAATTCTCAGGTTTTTCTGAAGAAATTTTTGTTGAAATTCTGGCAATTTCTAAAAGTTCAGCTTGTCTTATCTTGTTAGGTTCTCCATCAGCACTTAGTTTTGCTAGAGCCGCATATCTTAAAATATGTGTTTGAGAAGCTTTTAGTGTAATTATCGAAGCTTGATAGAAGTCGTTACCTGGGTGTTCTTTAGATAGTAATAATGTTTTATTTACTATCTGACCTAAACCACTGTTTAATAATTTCTCAAAATTAGGAATTATATGTCCTTGACCTTTATCAGTTTGATTGAGTTTAAAAATATCTAAATCGGAAGGAACCCGAACTTCAGGAGTAAGTCTTTTGTTTATATAGTCTTTTAAGGATTTACCTACCCAATAAGGATAAAGAACTTCTCTATAAAGCTTCTTATTGGCATCTGATATAAAAAAGGGGTCTTGCGGTCTACTTTCTAATGTATCAAGTTCATCATTAATCCAGTAGGGATCCATTTCAGGAGAAATGATCCCACTCCTAGGTTTTGTTGTTCTATTACCAACTATAAGTTCTTCTTCTCTTATAGATATTTGAACATTGCCCAGTATGTGGGCGGTTGCTTTTGCCCGCCTAATAAGTGAACTTTGGCCTTCTGTTTCTTTATAGCTTTCTGTATATAGCAGGGCTCTTTCAAGAGATACTTCTCTTTTATTTTCAAAAAGTTGGTTTTTAAGTTTTTGAATTCTATCACTAGTCAAAGCATACCTCCATTTTATTTTTAAAATTGTTGTTTATTGTTTTATCTTAAAACGATTATTATTTATTATTATTGTGTATTGTTTGTTCTTATTGTATAATGAAATTAAGAAAAGTTCAATACTTAATTTAAAATTTAAAAAAGTATTTAAGGCATAATATATGTGTACATTTCAAAGGGTAAGGTGGAGAGGATATGTTTGCGGAGGAAAGAGTAGAAAAGATTATTAAACTATTAAATGAAAATCAAAAGGTAGTTGTAAAGGAACTAAGCAAAAAGTTCAATGTAACAGAGGATTGCATAAGAAAAGATTTAAAAGCCTTAGAAAAACAAGGAATAATTAAAAGAACTTATGGAGGCGGAGTATTAAGTAGGAAGTCTGCTCCACATAATGATATTTTAATTAGGAAGAATATTAATTTAGAGGAAAAATTAAAAATTGCAGAAAAGGCTTTTGAACTTATACAGCCAAGTGAAACGATTTTTTTGGATATATCATCCACAAATATGCTAATTGCTGAGAAAATTGCAAAAGGCAATAAAAAACTATTAGTTATAACTAATATGATTGATATTTTTAGAACTTTTTCAAAATGTGATCATGTAGAAGTAATAGGGACTGGCGGAGTGTTTGACAAAGAATTAAATGGATTTGTAGGATCAACAGCTATTGAGAATATATCTAGGCACAAAGTAAATCGAGCCTTTATAGGTAGCTGTGGAGTGAATATGTTTGACAAAAGTATTACAACTTTTGATGTGGAAGATGGTAATACAAAAAAAGCTATTATTTGCTCAGGAAAAAAAGTTTATCTAGTTATGGAAAGTAAGAAATTTTATTATGATGGGACATATAAATTTGCAGATATATATGATATAGATGCAATTATTGTAGATGAAAAGCCAGATGAGAAAATTTGTAGAGAACTAGAAAAAATAAATGTAGACTTAATTTAAATTAGACAAAAAAGCCATTAGAGAAGGTGCAATAGTATTTATTGCGCCTTCTTCAGGAGTTTGTGGAAAAATCAAAAATTTGCATAGTGAGATTAAAAGAACCTATTATTAAGGTAGAAACTCAAGGGTCAATAGGCATAGAAAATAGGTTAACAGCGCAGGAAATACTAGAGGCTGATATAGTTATATTAACAAAGGATATTGGTATAAAAGATGAAGATAGATTTAGTGGTAATAAAATTGTTAGAGTAGGGGTAAGTGATGCAGTAAAAAAAGCTACTCAGATTATTGAAAAGATTGAAACTCACCTAAACAGTAAAAAATAAAATTGATTTTAAAAATATAAAAGAGGCAATGGTTGAGTTATAAATTAGTAAACACGCCCTTAGTGGTATATGGTTAAACAACTATTAAGTATAAGGGGATTAGAAAGAGGGATGCGTGAAGTATGATGGATAAAGTTGATATTATTAATAAAGATATAATAACTAGTGATTCCATCCAATTTAAAGGGGCCACGCTAGATTACGATTCAAATTGCTCTACAGGGGATAAGGATTATTTATTACCTAAATTAGCATCCTCATTAAAAAAAGCAAAGACTATAGATATGGCGGTAGGATTTTTAATGGAATCAGGAGTGAAATTACTTATAAATGATTTAAAGCAGGTGGCGCAAAGTGGTGTACGGATAAGGATATTAACAGGGAATTATCTTAATATCACTCAGCCACAAGCTTTATATTTAGTAAAGGAAGCACTAGGGGGTAAGGTGGATTTAAGGTTTTATAATATTAAGAATAAATCCTTTCACCCTAAGTCATAAATACTTGAATATGAAGAGGATGGAGATGCTTATATAGGATCTTCTGATATGTCGAGTTACCAAAAAACAAGTACAACAGCTATGGATTTTCTCATAGCTGTTGTACTTGTTTTCTATAAGTATTTTTTTAAATCCTCAATTTTTTCTAAATCAAATATATCTGTTGCTATTTGATCAATAGCATCCTCGGGTAAAGATCTAATCTTATCTGTATAATAATCAGAAAGACCATTGAATCTTTTCTTTAGCAGCGTTATAAGTTGTTCGGTTTTACCTTCTTTCTTGCCTTCCTTCTTACCTTCTTTCAAACCTTCTTTTATTCCATCACTTTTTAATTTACCAAAGATGTTTGATGCATTAGAAACCATAATTTCAACCTCCTCTTTTTTATTTTCATCAAATATGTCTTCTACTAACTTATTCATATCATATATTTCATCGTTATTAGTTGTATTTTTAATCCATCCTTTTAATAATAATTTTTCCTCAGAAGTTAGGTTGTTAAAATTAATTACTATATTTTTCAATCTTTCCAAAAACTCCATGGCATTTATATCTTGGTCTAAAAGAAATATGGCTGAAGCAATGTTTTTAAACTCATATAAATATTCCTTAGAGTATCTATTTATATCTACTAGTATATATTTAAAGTCTAAAATATTATCCCCAAATAAATAACTTTCATTTATTATATCTTTAAAATTCCTAGCACAGGTCCATTTCTTTGTGCCATTATAAAGAACTATCGGAACAATTGCAGGAAGTCTGTAGTTCTTTCTTTTAATTTCTTTTTTTTCACTATTTCTTAATATCTCTCTCCATAGTTCTACCATATACATTAACAATCGTATAGGCATACTGTGATCTACACTGGATTGAAGTTCTAGAAGGACATAAAATATTATGTTATTGTCTCCAATAGTTGCGTTATATACTATGTCAGATTCTAATTCTTCATAATCAGATAAAATATAAGATTTATCAACAAGTATTAATTTATCCTTTTCTAATTTATCTACCCATTCCCCTTGAACAAAGGTGTTAACAAAGGATAGAAAAGTATCATTTGTAGAAAATAAGTCTTTATAACTTTTATCATGAATATTATTTAAATCTTTTTTAAAACTCACGTTCTTCCTCCTAAGTATATCAAATTTTTGCATGAAATAATATATATTATAATAATATTATTACCGAAAAGCGAACACAAATTCGCATGATGAAAATTATTATTAGTATAGAATTTGTTTGAATATATTGTTGTTAAAATGTAGATTAGAATCTTGTAAAACGTTTAAAAACCTAGTAAGAATTTAATTAAAAAAATAATATTAATAGTTAATAACAGACTGAAATCACTGAAGTATAGGGAGTTAAATTTTAGTTAAAAATGCTGCCAAATCTAATTAAATTTAAAAGATTGTATTCCATCGCAGTGTTTTTTTGTACTTACTAGCCAAAGAAGTGCAATAGTAGTTTGTATAGAAAATGGATTATATGATTTTTGATAAGTAAGTAAATATATACTATAATATATATAAATTAGTAAATACGCCCTTAGTGGTATATGGTAATACATTTATTAAGTAGAAAGGCATTTGGAGGAGGCATTAGTGTAGTATGTTGGATAAAGTTGATATTGTTAATAAAGATATAATAACTAGTGATTCCATCCAATTTAAAGAGGCCACGCTAGATTATGATTCAAACTGCTCTACAGGGGATAAGGATTATTTATTACCTAAATTAGCGGCCTCATTAAAAAAGGCAAAGACTATAGATATGGCGGTAGGATTTTTAATGGAATCAGGAGTGAAATTACTTATAAATGATTTAAAGCAGGTGGCACAAAGTGGTGTACGTATAAGGATATTAACAGGAAACTATCTTAATATCACTCAACCTCAAGCTTTATATTTAGTAAAGGAAGCACTTGGGGATAAGGTAGATTTAAGGTTTTATAATATTAAGAATAAATCCTTTCACCCTAAGTCATACATATTTGAATACGAAGAGGATGGAGATGTTTTTATAGGATCTTCTAATATGTCTAATTCAGCATTAACTAGTGGTATTGAATGGAATTATAGAATAAATAAGAATAAGAACTTAGAGGATTTTAGACATTTTAAGAATGTATTTGAAGACTTATTTTTAAATCATTCCATAATTATTGACGATGATGAGCTGAGGCGTTATTCATCAGTATGGAAAAGGCCTAAAATTTTTAATACTTTAGAAGAAGTAGAAGATAACAAAGAGGAATATGGTTTAGTAATTCCGATGTATGAGCCTAGAGGTGCACAAATTGAAGCACTGTATGAATTAAGAAAATGCAGAGAAGATGGTTTAGATAAAGGATTAATTGTTGCTGCAACGGGAATAGGTAAAACTTATCTTGCTGCTTTTGATTCGCTGGATTTTAATAGGATTCTATTTGTAGCACATAGAGAAGAAATATTAAACCAAGCAGAGATATCTTTTAAAAATGGTAAGTATGATGAGTTTGAGCTGGAAAAAGCCTTAATGCTTAATAAACGGTCAAATTTAATCCTAAAACATTATGAAAAGTATAATAATAAAAGAGCTTTAGGTTTCTGCAGCAATCGACGCCACACCATATACATGAGTAAATATTTTAATGAAAATGGAATTAAAGCCTGCGCTGTAATGAGTGGTGAACAAAATGAAGTCTGTCAATCTTATCATCAATAATTGTTATATGTTCAGAATGAACTTTATATCCATCCAAGAGAGCAACACTTGTAGGAATAAGTTTTCCATCTATCTTCACACCTATTTTTTTAACCTCATTTTCAAGGCTACCAAGTCTAGTTTCAAGCTTATCAAATCGTTCAGTGT
>NZ_JAHLDM010000050.1:0-9191 GCF_018861295.1 Clostridium estertheticum
GTTGCTATTGGAATACCCATCATATGGTATCTAGCCATTTTTTCTACAGTTTCGCTAGGAAATCTTTCTGTAACATCTATTTCCGCAGCTATTGGTTTAACTTCATTTAATGCGAATTCACTTACCATCTGTTTTACAAATTCTTGTTCCTTGGTCAATGTAAAATTCATGAAATTGCCTCCTCGCTATTTTGTAAGATGGACAACAAGTATTAGTTGATATCTATCTTATTCTTTGTTCATAGTAATTATAAGTTTTGTTGTAAAAACGTTTTCTTCATATCTAATTATAAACACAATACTTTTAAGATTCAACCTTAGTATCTATTAAATAATATAAGCAAGAATAATGCCAGGTATGTTTTAAAGACATAATAGCCACTTAAACACAAAAAATAACTCAAAGTTAGTAATAATATAATTATTTACTAAAAAATATCCTTTATTATTACACTAATTACATATTTTAATGTAAATTTGGATGTACATGTACTAGATTTAGTACAACTGAACTAAAACATCATAAATAATGTTTTTATAAATGAACAGTTTAATATAATATATACTAAAAGTGTTCTAAAATTAGTACATTTACAATTTGAATTATTTATTCTTACGATAAGAATATTTTTAGAATATTACTTAGAAGCATTAATAATGTTATTCAATGAATCAATATTATTTTGATGGTCTTTTATTATATTATTTAAAATAGTAGAGTTACTAAATAATGAATTATTTGCTATTAATTCATTAATAGTTTTTATTGCCATGAACTCACCTTGTAGGGCTTCCTTAAGATAACTAGTATTATCGGTAGCACCGAGATGTTTTATATTTGATATAGTTTCTGCTACTACTCCCTGAATTCCAATACTGCCAGAGGGTCTACCTCCAAGATCTTGTATTTTAGTAGAAATTCGTAGAGTATGTTGCTTATGGGTTCGTTGTATATTTTGTAATTCAGTTTTAATATTTATGTCACTCGCATGGTTTATCAACGATTCAAAACTGTCAATGGCCATATATTCACTCTCGAGAAGGAAATTTAAATTTTTAATGTTTTCACTATTCATTATTATCAACTCCTCTATTATTTAGGTTGCCCAAATAGAGGATACTTATTAATCGGATTTTTAAAGTGAACTTTTTAACATCTTTTCATGATATAGGTACAGTTGTTTCATTAAAATTTTATCAGCTTGAGTTTGAGTTATAGTCCCATTATCAACAAGTGTAGTTATTGGATTTATATAACTAAGGTTAGTACTACTTTTATATAATTTATTTTCTGAATTGATTATAGTTTTTGCATAATCAATATTGTTGACCTTTGTAGTTTTAGATTTACTTATTACAGATTTAATTTTATTTGCTTGAGCCTGAGTTATGGTACTAGTAATTAAAGATTCTTCTAAATCGGTTTTTAAATTTTGTTTTGTTTTAGTATTTATTTGTTTACACTCGCTTGTTAAAATTGTATTTCCACTAATGTTTATTGGGGTTGTAGTTATTGCAAAGGTTGTACTAACAGATGATAAATATATACCTCCTGTTAATATTCCTGTTAGTATTTTGGTCTTTAAAGATATATTCTTCATTTTAATCTCTCCTCGCTAATTTATTATTGTTTATTTCTATGGTTAAATTATATCAATTTTAAATGTCAGAGGAGTGTCAATATGATGTATATTTTGTTTGATTTATGTATTTTTTATAAATGTTTTGTATAGATCAGGAAATTAACAACTAAAATTATATTAAAACGACAAAATAGTAAAATAAAGCATATTGTGTTAAAATAAAGGTGATATATATGTACTATAAACTTGTGATTCTGTCTAGGTAGTAGTATTAATCACATCAGTCATTGACAAATTTATATATTAGAGGTGTCTATAAATGAAAAAAGGATTTTGGTTTATTATTCTGTCTGCTTTTCTTTTCAGCACTATGGAAATAGTTTTAAAAATGGTGTCTAATCAATTTAACCCTATACAAATAAGCTTCTTAAGATTTTTTATAGGGTCTATCATGTTACTTCCTCTAGCTTTAAAAAATTTAAGGAGCAAAAAACTTTCTTTAAATAGGAATGATTATTTATTTTTTATATTAACAGGCTTTATTTGCGTTGTAGTAAGTATGACATTTTATCAACTTGCCATTTTTTATTGTAAGGCATCTATAGTTGCAGTTCTCTTTAGTTGCAATCCTATATTTGTAGTTGCTTTCGCTTTCTTTTTAATAGGAGAAAAATTATATAAGCATACTATGATTACAATGGGATTAAGCGTAATTGGAATGATATGTATATTGAACCCTTTTAATATGACAATCAGTTTACAAGGGATAATATTTATTGTTATTTCTACTGTAACATTTGCTTTGTATAGCGTAATATGTAATAAGAAATCTGAAAAATTTGGAGGGGTAGTATTAACTTGTTTTAGCTTTTTAATGGGCAGCCTTGAAATGTTAGTGCTTATGCTTATTACAGAAATAGATTTTATATCAAAAATTTTATCAGATAACGGGTTAAAGGAATTCGCGAATATTCCAATATTGCATGGTATAACACTAAGCAATATTCCAATGCTTGCTTATATTAGTATTTTTGTAACTGGGCTTGGTTACACGTTTTATATATTAGCAATGGAAGAGACTTCTGCATCTACTGCATCAATTGTATTTTTTATTAAGCCTGCTTTAGCGCCGATTTTAGCTTTAATAATTCTAAAAGAGGCAATTGCCGCAAACACGATGATAGGAATTGCTTTTATTGTTATTGGGTCAATTATAAATTTTAGAGAGAATAACAAATTGGCTAGAAACACTATTAGCTAAACATTAGTAATTAAATATTATTAAATTTCAGTACGAGGGATATCATTTTCATTGGGTTCCCTTTTTTTGTGCTTCTATTTAAAAAACAATACAATTTTAGGTAGTAATGAAACTATTTTTATAGTTAATGAACCATGGTTTTTCCTTCCAGCATTATAATATTAAGTTGAATTTATTTACATAAGTTAAATAATATAGGGTTCACATAATTATTTGATATTTATCATACAATCGTTGGTTATAATCTTAAACATAGGAATTAGACGGAAAAGAGATGATTAAAACTCTAGTCAAAGAATTAACAATAGATTCAAATGCTGCAAAAGTTGATTATGAAGCTAGTCAAGAACTATCTGCTACAACAGAAGAAATATCCGCAAAAATCGAGATAGTAAATGAATCAATAAAACAAGTAGCATTGGGAGCAGAGCAACTTAGTGCAACAACTGAGGAATCGGTTGCTAGTTCAGAGGAAATACTTGCAAGTGTTAATGAATCTTTTATGGCTATTGAAGAAATAACAAATGCTACTCAAAGCCAAGTAATACAAGCTGAGAAACTAAGCGGGATGATTCAAAAAATTTAAGCTGTAAAACAAATAAAACATAACATGTCAACCTATTGACATACATTAAACTCACATATATAATAAAATAAAATAGATTCTAAATAGATTTTATAAGGAGAGATTGTAGTATGGCGGTAAAAAATCAAGTACAGCTTATCACTTACCCAGACTCTATGGGAGGAAATTTAAAAATTCTTAACAATGTACTTTTAAAATATTTTTCTGATGTTTTTAAAGGTGGAGTTCATATTCTGCCACCATTTCCGTCTTCTGGAGACAGAGGGTTTGCTCCACTTACATATTTGATGATAGAGCCAGAGTTCGGTACATGGGAGGATATAAAAGACATAGGAGAAAACTTTGATATATTGGTTGATTTAATGGTTAATCATATTTCAGGTAAGTCTATATATTTTCAAGATTTTCTTAAAAAAGGTAGAAAATCAGAGTATTCTGATTTGTTTATCACTTTGGATAAGATTTGGGAAGATGGAAAACCAGTTAAAGAAGACATTGAAAAGATGTCACTTCGCAGGACAGTGCCTTATTCAAACTTTAAAATAGAAGAAACGGGTGAGGAAGAGAAGGTTTGGACTACTTTTGGTAAAACTAGCCCTTCTGAGCAGATTGATTTGGATGTAAAGTCAGATAAGGTAAAACAGCTTCTTAAAGATTTCTTTGTGAATTTTAGTAAAAATAACGTTAAAATAGTAAGGTTAGATGCAGTTGGATATGTTATCAAAAGGCTTGGAACAAGCTGTTTTTTTGTAGAGCCAGAAGTATATGATTTTCTTGATTGGATTAAGAAATTGGCGGATTCTATGAAAATTGAATTGCTTCCAGAAGTTCATTCACATTACTCAACTCAATACAAACTTGCAGAGCATGGGTTCTGGATTTATGATTTTATTCTGCCTTATACTATTCTTGATACATTAATAAATAAATCTAGTGAGAAGCTTTGTGAATACCTTAAGGATCGTCCGTCAAGACAATTTACAATGCTTGACTGCCATGATGGTATTCCTGTAAAACCTGATATGGATGATCTCATAGACACTAAGGAAGCTAGAAAACTTGTAGATTTGACCCTTAAGAGAGGCTCAAATTTAAGCCTTATTTTATCAGAAGAAGATAAGTCAGAAGACGGATTTGATGTGCATCAAATAAGAGGGTCTTACTACTCTTTATTGGAGTGTGATGATGATGCATATTTGGCAGCTAGAGCAATTCAATTTTTTGTACCTGGGATACCGCAGGTATATTATGTGGGACTACTAGCAGGAAAAAATGATGTTGAAAATGTAAAGAAAACTGGTGAAGGTCGTGAAATTAACCGTCACAACTTCAGTCTTGAGGAAATTGAGCAGTCAGTTAAAAAAGAAGTTGTTCAAAGACTTTTAAAACTTATCAGATTTAGAAATGAATACCCTGCTTTTAATGGGAAATTTAAAGTTATTCATACTGCTAAAGACGAAATTCGACTTTATTGGCATAAGGATGATAGATATTGTACATTATTTATAGATTTAAAAACTAATAAATCTGTGATAGAATATATTGATGAGTCTAGCAAGTTAGCTCAATATTTAGTATAAGAAGTTATAATGTAAATGACTTAAATTGATTGTGCAAGGGTGAGGATGTCTTTATGGCAACGATAAAAGATGTGGCTAAGATAGCTGGGGTCACTGTTACAACTGTTTCAAGGGTTTTAAATAATAGAGGCTATATAAGTCAGGTTACTAGAAACAAGGTTGATGAGGCTATGAAAGAACTTGATTATCAGCCGAATGAAATAGCACGTTCTTTATTCAGAAGAAAGTCTAACATGATTGGGCTTATTATTCCAAATGTAGCTCATCCATTTTTTGCGGAACTTACTAGTTATATAGAGTATTATGCTTATAAGGCTGGCTATAAGATTTTGTTATGTAATTCTTATCAAGACAGCGTTAAGGAAAAAGGTTATGTAGAAATGCTTAAAAGATATCAAGTGGACGGAATAATTATGGGAAGCCATACCTTAGATACCTCGGATTATCTTATTCCTAATTTGCCTATTGTAGCACTTGATAGAACATTTACTAATAATATACCTTTTGTCACTTCGGATAATTATCATGGAGGGATTTTGGCTACAAATCTTTTGATAGATAGAGGATGTAAAAATATTGCTCATATAAGCGGACCACTTGAAATTAATACTCCAGCTAATAAGCGTTATCAGGCATTTATGGATGTCGTACTGGAGAGAAAAGTAAATTTTATTATAAAACAGGCAAAGCTTGATATTTTTGGGGGCTATGAGAAACTGGCTTATAAGCTGTTTGAAGAGCATCCAGATATAGATGGTGTCTTTGCTAGTAGTGACATGATAGCAGCTTCAATAATACATGTTGCTAACTTAATTGGAAAAGATATTGCAAAGGACTTAAAAATTGTTGGGTATGATGATATTAATATAGCATCACTTATAGTCCCACCTTTAACTACAATAAAACAACCAATAGAAAAGATGGGTGAGCTAGTAGTAAAAATTCTAATAGATTTACTCGAAAAAAAAGAAGTAGATATAGAAAATATTTTGCCTGTAACTTTAGTGGAAAGAAAAACCACTTAACCATTTATTTAAATGAATTATTAATAGAGACTATGGAGAACATTATATAGTCTCTATTTTTTTGTGCGTTCGGTATGCGCGCAATCTAATGGAAGTCTGCGGCCAAACTCTGGTCTGACGTACAAATGTTTTCTATATATAAAATTAATCCAATTATATATGTTCGATTATAAAAAAGTGATATTGCGAGATCATTTCGATGATAGTTTAGTTCTTTCATTGCTTTATGAACGTTTTCCTTTGCTTTTTCACTAATATAACCACGATTATGCCTATAATTTAAATTATTTAATTTCCTATAAAAAACTTATTAATTAATTATTGTCCAAAGTTTTTTCATTATAATTGATTAAGGTCACATATATTGCCATATTACAAAACATTAAATTTGAAGTAATTCTATAATTATTTTTAAACAGTTACATCAAAATCTCATGAGATACATAATAATCAAAAATTTCTTATGTGTCCAGATAATAATCATAAATTATGAGGTTGATAGTGAAGTTTTGTTGATATATATTTGGATATAGAAAATGCTTTCTTAAATTAAGTCATACGGTTGACATATTTAAAAAGATTGTATATAATATACCTATAGTAATCATTTACATAATGCTTTTATGGGTTGCTAATTTAGCAATTTATAAATATATAAATATATAAATATACAAATATGAATAAATAAAGAGGGGGATTTAAAAAATGAAAAAAAGTTTACACAAGATTATTGCGGTTGCACTTACTTCTATGGTTATGATGTCCACTTTAGCGGGCTGTGGCAGTGCTAAGACTACAAGCGACACAAGTGGTAAACCTGTAACTCTTACTTATCAAATTTGGGATAAAAATCAACAATCAGGTATGCAAGCTATCGCTGATTCTTTTCACAAGTTAAACCCAAATATAACAGTAAAAGTGGAAGTTACACCTTGGGATCAATATTGGCCAAAAATGGAGGCAGGGGCTTCAAGTGGAACACTTCCAGACGTATTCTGGATGCATTCAAATAATTTCTTTGAATATGCTAACGCTGGTATGTTAATGGATTTAACTGACACAATAAAAAATAGTAAAGATGTAAAAATGAGTAATTTCCCTAAGAGTCTTACAGATTCATATACATTAAAAGGTAAAGTTTATGCTATGCCTAAGGATTACGATACAATAGCATTATGGTACAACAAGACTATGTTTGATAAAAAAGGTATTGCTTATCCAGATGGAACTTGGGATTGGAATAAGTATTTAGAAGTTGCAAAAAAATTAACTGATCCTTCAAAGGGAGTGTACGGTTGTGTGGCTCCTTCAGATGATGGACAGGGTTATTATGACCTTGTTTACCAAAATAATGGATATATACTTTCGCCTGATAAGAAAAAATCAGGTTTTGGTTTAGCAGCTACAAAACAAGCTATACAGTGGGATGTTGATCTAAGTCGAAAATATAAGGTATCTCCAACTCAACAACAATTTGCAGATACCAGCTTTACCACATACTTTGAATCAGGAAAAGCAGCAATGGGCTTATTCGGATCATGGATGGTAAGCGAATTTAAAGCAAATGATTATGTGTCTAAAAATTGCAATGTAGCTGTTATTCCTAAGGGAAAGACAAAAGCAACCATAATTAATGGTTTAGGAAATGCTGTCTCAGCAAAAACTAAACATCCAGTAGAAGCTTTGAAATTCGAGAATTTCTTAGGAACAAAAGCAGCAAATACTATTCAATCTGAAAAAGGTGCTGCAATTCCAGCATATATAGGAACTGAACAACCATTTATAGACAATACTAAACAATTCAACTTAAAAGTATACCCAGAAATGTTAAAGTATTCTGTATTATTACCAAATTCACCAACAAAAGTAAAATGGTATCAAACTCAAATTGACACAATGACAAAGGTATATTCTGGTCAGCTTACTGTAGATGAGGGTTGTAATATAATTGATAAAAAAATGAATGCTCTTCTAGCAACTGAAAAGTAATTAATTGATGACAGTTAGTTATTATAGCTAACTGTCATCATAATTAACTAAATTTAATTATGATTTTATAAAAGGAGGGGAAATTTTGAAAGCGATGATTAAACAAAAAAACACATCGAAACGTTCAGGTAAAAAGGTAAAGATTAGTAAGAAGGATTTAAATGACTATTATTGGGCTTATTTTATGATAGCACCTACGATAATAGGACTTATTATATTAAATATATGGCCGTTAATTCAAACTATTTATTTAAGTTTTAATAAAACCAGTGATTTTGGTATTAATCAGTGGATTGGGTTAGATAATTATAAACAGATGTTCTCAGACCCTGCTGTATGGCAGGCAACTTTGAATACATTAAAATATACTGCAATTTCAGTTCCTATTGGCGTAATTCTTTCTTTGGGTATTGCAGTATTACTTAATTCGAAGATAAAAGGTAAAACTATATATCGTACAATCTATTTTCTACCTATGGTTTCAGCACCAGCGGCTATAGCCATGGTTTGGAGATGGCTTTATAGTTCAGATTTCGGTTTGTTTAACTACTTGCTTTCTTTAGTAGGTATACACGGACCCAATTGGCTTACAAATCCAAAACTTGCGCTTTTATCTATAATAGTAGTAGGAATATGGAGTTATCTAGGTTACAATATGATTATTTTACTTGCAGGGCTGCAGGAAATACCAAAAAGCTTTTATGAAGCAGCTAAAATTGATGGAGCAGGTCCTATCAGACAGTTTTTCGCTATTACATTTCCATTAATATCACCAACGATGTTTTTTGTTGTCGTTACTTCTATGATAACTGGATTACAAGTATTTGATTTAATATTTATGATGATTAGTAAATCAAACGCAGTTATGGAGTCTACTCAATCTTTAGTATACTTATTCTATAATTATTCATTCGTAATGAATGATAAAGGTTATGGTTCAACTATAGTAGTACTTTTATTAGCAATAATTTTATTGATAACTGCAGTTCAACTTAAATTACAGAAAAAATGGGTTCATTATGAATAACTTCAAGGGGAGGTATAATTTATGAAAGGAAAATTAAAATCAAGCAATTCAATTGTTCACATAATTCTTATAATAGGTGCGATTGCAATGCTAATTCCATTTATATGGATGATACTAACTTCGTTAAAAACACTTACAGAG
>NZ_JAHLDM010000051.1:0-9175 GCF_018861295.1 Clostridium estertheticum
GTGTTAGGCACGCCGCCAGCGTTCGTCCTGAGCCAGGATCAAACTCTCAATTTAAAAGTTTACACTTTTTAGTTGAAATAATTAATCTGCGCCAACTGTTAAGTTGGTTAGCAAGCTCATTACATACTTTTTAGTCTTACGACTAAAATATTACTTTTACTAAAGTAATTGACTGGTTAAAACAAAATATTATTTCATTTCTTTACCTATTTCTCTGTTTAATTTTCAAAGACCAATGTGCCACTCGTATGTGACGACAAGGAACATTCTATCACATTAATAAAAAATCAATTCTAGCATATAGACCTTATACATGAATTATATTCATATGTCTACACATATCTCCATATAGTTCGATATTTCGCATTACGATACGCATGGATAAGTTATATCATAAAAAATATATTTGAACTTACTCCTGTACCTGATATCATATTCTCACTTAATCCCATTTTCAAAAGTATCACAAAAAACATAATTAAATATACTATATATAGAGACTTTTATAATATCCAATTAAAATAGTGTTATTAACCATATTCTCTAATGGAGGAGATACTTAAATGGAAAGCAAAAAAATATTTTTAACTGGTGGAGCAGGTTTTATTGGCTCTCGCATAATTGAAATGCTTCACAATAATAACAAAATCTTAATTTATGATAATTTAACAAGAAATTCTATTAAATACACATCACTTCTAGACAATAAAAATATAAATTTAATAAAAGGAGATATTTTAGATTATTTCTCTCTTAAGAAAGCTGTAGATGATTTTAAACCCAATGTTGTAATTCATCTTGCAGCAATAGCCGGTATAGAGACCGTTATTAAAAATCCAGTAAACACTATGAAAGTTAATATGATAGGAACTGCGAATATTTTAGAGGCATTAAAGGACTATGCAAACTATATAGATAAATTTATTGATTTTTCTACAAGTGAGGTTTTTGGTACCTATGCCTATAAAGTAGATGAGAAATGTACCACAAACCTAGCCCCAGTTGGTGAGGCTAGATGGACTTATTCAGTGAGTAAACTTGCAGCGGAACATTTAACACACAGCTATTATAAAGAATATGGCCTTAAGGCAGTTACTATTAGACCATTTAATATATATGGTCCAGGTCAAGTTGGTGAAGGTGCTGTCCATCAATTTATAATGAGAGCAATTAGAAATGAACAGATACAAATACATGGTGATGGTGATCAGATTAGATCCTGGTGTTATATTGAGGATTTTGTTAATGGAATATCATTGTGTCTTGAGAAGGAAGAAGCCATAGGTAATTCCTTTAACATTGGAAATCCTAGAGGAACTATAACTATTGGAATGCTAGCACAATTAATAAAACAAATTGTGGGCTCTAAATCAGAAATTATTTATGTTCCCAAAAATTATGTAGATGTTGAATTAAGAGTACCCAATATAGACAAAGCTGTAGACTTATTAGGTTATAGTCCCAAGTATGATTTAACTTCAGGCTTAACAAAAACTATTGAATGGTATAGGAATTTAGAAAAATAGCCTAGCTCTGATACACATGATTATTTCATATATAGTATAGCAATGTTAATCATTACTATACTATATTTACCTGTGCATACAATTAACATAATTATTTTTTATTCTCTTGTTTTTATTACTTTTGCAGGTACACCTACTGCAATAGATAATGCTGATATATTTTGATTTACTACTGCATTTGCTCCTATTATAGTTCCCTCTCCAATAGTTACCCCAGGAAGAATTACTGCTCCTATTCCAATATTACAATTATCTTTTATATTTATTGGTAAATATTCTAATTCTGAAAATAAAATTATAGCATCACCTTTTGTTTCTTTATGCTTTGCTCCATGAATCTTTGCCATTGGTCCAATCCCTACATTTTTACCAATAGTAACACCTGCTGCGCCATGAATAAAACATTGTTGACCAATCCATGTGTTAGACCCAACCTTTAGAATGGAGTTGTAATATCCTTTTAATATAGTATCATGACCTATATAAACATTATCGCCTATTTCAATGTTTTCAGGAAAAATTATTCTCACACCATCTTCAATTATAACATTTTCTCCACACTTTTTAAGCTTATTCTTATCCGGGATTCCAGCTCCTTCGCTCTTCCATAATTTGTACTTCATCTCAAATTTGTCCCTCTTTCTTTAATGACATGAAAAATAATTCAAGTCCCTCATTTAAATTCATCTGCATATTATAATTCAATGACCTACATATTTTTTTACCACTTCCCATTAAATTATCTATATCATTGTCACAATATATAAACTTAGGCTCATGAACGTTTATTATAAATGCAATTTTTCTACAAATCTGTTCTATAGAAATAAACTCATTACCACAAATATTGAATGTCCCCTCCAAATCATTTTTAATAATATTTCCCACTATATTTACAACATCAAAAATATGAATTGGATTAATTATTGGCAGCCCATTTTTGTTCAACACAATCTTATTTCTCTCTAAAATATCATTAAATAAGTTACCGATTAATCTACCCTTTTGTCCGTCACCATATGGAAAAAACAATCTTAAAATTACAATAGATAATTTACCTTTATATAATTCACATATTTTTTCAGAAAAATATTTACTTAATGAATATATTTCTTTTGCATTACAAATATCATTTTCATCCAATATATTTTTTCTAAATCCATATACACCTCCAGTTGATATTAGAATAAATTTCTTTATTTTATTTCTTACGCCAAATTCTAGTAATTCCAAAGTCGATTTTACATTAATATCTATATAGTCAGATTTGTTTATATTATCATTGCCTACTATTGATGCACAATGAATAATAACATCTACATTATCGATGAATAAATCATCTAATTTATCCTGTAAATTCCAAAATATATTATCACACATTAAATTTTTATTTCTTCCAATATTTATAATATAGTTTTCGTTATTTATAGAATTTATTATATTTTTCCCTATAAATCCTGTTCCCCCGGTTATTAATATTTTCTTAGACATAATTATTAAAAATCCCTTCAAAATATATTCAGATAATTCTAAATTTATATTATTTGTAATATACGAACTTAGAATCATCTGTTAATAATATTTTATTACTTTCAATTATAGAATATTCCTTAAATCATTTAATATTTGATTGAAAACATACACTAACTCATTCTGATGTAAATTATGTATAAAAAATAATCACAAAATACTATCAATAGAATATTATATGTTAAATAAATAACTATCTTGAATTTAAAAATATAAAATTAATATATTGCGTTTCTCCATAATACAATTAAAGGTTACCAATCTTTGATTATGTTACATTATTAATAAAGTATAAGGATGTGCTAAAATGACAAGTCTTATAATACCATCAACTAAAAGTCTTACAGTAACAAACAAAATTCCTAATGGAAATATTAATGAAAAAAATATAACTGTAGGAAGTGATGGATTATATACTTATTCAAGCTTTTTGTTTTTTGATATTTCGAAAGTACCAAGTAATGCTGAAATATCTAATGCAGAACTTGTATTATTTAAAACTGATAATTTCTATAAGGACAACAGAAAATGCATTTATATATATCCATTGTTTGACTACTTTAGTACTTTCACCACTTACAATAATCCTCCTGAAATTAACCATATTATTCAAGGCAGTCTGCATCCCCTAACATCTAAAATATCAGTTATGACCAATCTCACGAAGATTGTTTCACTATGGTTTAGGAATGCATTATCAAATAAGGGGATAATTCTGTGTAAAAAAAGCAATGATTTTATCACGAGCTTTGGTTCAGCAATATGTAGTGATAAATATCTAACTCCATTTATAAAAATAATTTATAGCACTAAAAACACTATTATAATACATGAAAATAGCAACCCTATGAAGGTAATATATTATCCTTGTCCCTGCAATTGCCCGCCTTATCCAAATCCTCCGATACCACCAGTACCTCCAGTACCAACGATAAGAAGAGTTGAAGTTACAGGAATAGTTGCTCCTTTTTCAATATATTTAATAATTGTAACTTTATCAGTAACTAGAATTGGTACTGGTCATATTGATAATTATTATGTTACTGATGAATATGATAATTCAGCAAGTAGCACTCCACTTGCAATCGACAAATTTTATGATATTGCGGTTATTCCACGAGAAAATCCAGGAGATACTGAAAATATAAGTCTTTCTGGATCTTATAAAGGATAATTATAATTAGGTACACCCTTATTTAATTATGCATATTATGTACCGAGCAAAAATTCAAACTTTGCTTAGTATACTGAAATAGCAATGTTTTCAATTAATAATTAATAGAGAAGTACCAGTTTTAGTACTCATAATTATTAACTGAAATTAGGGGGAAATACAATGAAGAATGAAATAAGTCTATGCATGATTGTAAAAAACGAAGAAAATTACTTGCCTAGGTGCCTTGAAAGTATTAAAGATATTGTTGATGAGATAATTATCGTTGACACAGGATCTACAGATAGAACTATAGAAATCGCTAAAAGTTATGGTGCTAAAGTTTATTACTTTAAGTGGAATAATAATTTTAGTGAAGCTAGAAATGAATCATTAAAATATGCTACTAAAGACTGGATATTAATATTAGATGCAGATGATGAATTACATGATGACTATAAAGAAAATTTTAAGTTATTGTTAAATACCCAATTGAATGAAGATACACTTTATTTTTTTGAAACATTAAGCTACTATGGAGATATTGTTGATACTAATTGTATCACCGTTAATTTAAACCCAAGAATGTTTAAAAACAACCGTGGAATTCACTATGAGGGAAGAATTCATAATCAGTTAGTATATGTACAAGGTAAATCTGATACAATCTGTAGTTCTATAAAAATACACCATTATGGATATTTGAATAAAAGCATAATCTCTAAAAACAAAAGAGATCGGAATATTACCATTTTAAATGAACAAATAAAAAAAGAGCCCACTAATAAATTTAATTACTTTAATCTAGGCAATGAGTATACATCTTTAGGTGATGTAAAAAAAGCTCTTAAATATTATTATAAAGCCTATGACAATTTTGATCCTAATACCGGATTCAGTTCAATATTACTTTTACGAATAATTATTTCAAATTATAATATACAAGAATACAATGAAGCACTAAGCTTTATAGATATTGCATGTGGATATTATCCAAAGTTTACCGACTTGTATTTTTTTAAAGCTCTTGTCTATAAAGATTTAGGCAAACCTACACTTCAAATAAAAGCCCTAAAGAAATGCATTGAACTTGGTGAACCATCCTCTGAATTGAAGTTTTTTCATGGAAGTGGAAGCTTCAAAGCTTATTATGAATTAGGTAATAGCTATATGTGCCTTAATGATTATGATGCTGCATATGATTATTATATTGAAGCTACAAAATCAAACCCTAATTTCATAGACCCTTTCTATTGTATTTGTCATATATTAAAGGAAAAACACACATCTCTTGATGAATTTAAGTCCATTATGGAAAGTCTGTTTTTAGATTTTCCGACTTCTTATGCCACTATTGCAGATATATTTTATAATGAAGGATTCTATAAAATATCATTAGAGTATATTGAAAAATGCGCAAAATCAGGAATTATTACTGAAAATCTTACAATGTTAAAAGCTAAATGTTTTGTTAGAACTAATGCCTTTGATGAATGCATTAATATAGATACTATAGATGAAACTTCCCCTACTCACGTGCATCTATCAATGTATAAGGCTTTAAGTAGCATATTAAACAACAACTATGATCTTGCATCATCCACAGTAGGTAGTTTTAAAGAAAACACTTTATCCGAATACAATAAAAAGCTACTGAATGTTTATTCTGAGTTAGTAAAATTATTCACAAATGAACCAACATCTATGTTATCTGAAGATGAAAATGAAAAAGATTATATTATTATTATACTAGAGATTTGTGAAATACTGCTTATAAACAATAAGTTTGATGAATTAAAGATAGCCGTAAACTTGCTTAATTTAATAAATAATAACTTTGCGCTTCTTTACCTTGGGAAACTTTATAATAATTATGGATATATTGATATCGCTAAAAAGGAAATAATACGTTCCATAAAGGAATTTGATATATATGATTCAGTTGGACTAGATATACTAAAAAAATAGATTTAATAAAAATTGTGAGGCACACTTCTGTGCCCCACTTTTTTCTATCTCATATAGATTAATATTATAGCTTTTTAATAACAAAACATGGAGTCAATGACCCCATGTTTCTTTATCTTTAATCTTTAATTTTTAATTTTAGTAACCAAAGTTTACAACAGTCGCTACGGTTTCATTACCATGCAATTTAGGTGAGATAGCCATACGAACTGTAGTTGAAATTGCTAATGCTGTTGATGTTGCTGTATTATTATAATTCATTTCTCTATAAAAAACTTGTTGAGTTGCAGTTCTTGCCGCATTAGTACCACTAACTGTGAGTGTAACCATAACACGAGCGGTAGACCACCCAGCAACGGTTCCTGTAGTTGCTACGTCATAATTAGTACTAGATTGTGGAGTATCAAAACTTGCTGCCAATCAGAACATCTCCTTGAATTTGATTTTTGGGATTTCTCATCCCTCTATAATATATGTAATTATTGCTTTGTTGTGTCAATAGTTGATATTAAAAGTAATCTTTTAATAAAAGTCATACATTGCTCCTGAATAAGAACATTTTCTAAAAAGAAACATATTATATTACAACAGTTAAGCGTAATTATAGTGATTTTTACTGTTTTAAGGGGAGGAGTCATAATGGATGAATTAAAAGTTATCCATGGAACCATGGAAATTGCCAATCAAATGCATACTATTACAAAAGCATTACGAGGATGCAACATAGAAGCAAAATCTGTTAATTACTATCCTAGTTACCTGAATTACAAATCAGATTATAATCTGGATCTATTTTCGATAGACATTAATGAGGCTGACAGATTGAGTAAAGAATTAGCTGTAAAATTAATAAATGAAAATAATATCTTTCATTTTCATTTTGGAACAAGTCTTACTTTGGATTATTCTGATTTGCCTATACTAAAAAATTTAAACAAAAAAATATTTATGCAACATTGGGGTTCAGATGTAAGGCTTTATTCTTTAGCATCAAAATACAACCCTTATGTAAAGGTAAAAGTTACAGATGAAAAAAAAATAATAAACAAACTTGAGTTTTTTGGAAAATATGTTGATAACTGCATCGTTTCTGATGCTGAATTATATGAGTATGTTAAAGACTTTTATAAAAATGTACATTATGTAAAACAAGCTATAGATATTAAAGACTATACCATAAAAAGCAAAGAAATGAAGAACGAATTATGCATTGTACATGCTCCTACCTCACCAGAGATAAAGGGCACTGATTCAGTACTTAAAGTCATAGAAGAATTAAAGGATAAGTATTCTTTTAATTTTAAATTAATACAGGGAATGTCTCATTCAGAGGCAAGAAAGATATATGAAGAGGCAGATATAATAATCGATCAGTTGCGAATCGGATCTTATGGTTTACTCGCCATTGAAGCTATGGCAATGGGTAAGACAGTCATAACCTTTATTAGTGATCCTATGAAGGATAAATACCCTAAGGAATTACCTATTATTTCAGCAAATCCGGATAGCTTAAAGGATACTCTTGAATATTTAATTATAAATAAAGATATGCTAAAAAAAATAGGGGAGGAGGGTAGAACTTTTGTAGAAAGGTATCATGATTCAAACCTAATAGCCAAAAATCTCTTAAAGTTATATAAATTAGACAAATAATATTAAGATAGCTCACCTTTTTTATTTTGAAATTATAATCAAAAAATTTGCAAAATAAAAGCATCCTTTTTATAATGGTTTTGCGAAAACTAAAAAAAAAGATGCTGATAAAATTGGAAAAAGTTATTTAAATCAATTACTCACTTATATTAATAAGGTTTACCATATAGGTAAAAAAATCAATATGTTAGAGGATAAAAGAATAAAATCTCCAGTAAAGATTTCAACACTTACTTTTGTTGTATTATTCGGGTTTATGCTACAAATAAGAAGTTTTAATAGGTTAAATCACTGGCTTGAAAAAGGTAAATTTAAGAAAGTATTGCCAAAAAACTAAAATTCCGCGTATTGACGCCGTTAGGCGATATTTGAGTGATTTCGATTTAGAAGGTTTCAAAGACATGCATACTGATATAATAAAAACTACAATAAAAAATAAGTTGTTTAGGTCTGGCACTTTAGATGGAGTAACAGTAGGTTCTGATCCACATATTATTTTAGGTCAATAAATGCTTGAACCTAAAAAAGATGGTTCAAAGAAGGATTAAGGTGAAATTACAGGCGGTAAGAGACTAATAAAAAAACTATATAAGCAATATCATCATTTTTCAAATATTATAGTTGCTGATGCTTTATACTGTAAGTCCACTTGGATTAAAGAAGCATGGATTATAACAACAGATAAATTCACCTCATCAAAAAGTTTGTGGACGATAATGCATAAAAAATGCGATATAGAAAACAATGCCTTTCATCAGTTTCTAATGGTATAACCTGTGCACCTTCATTAAATATTTGTCCAAATACACCTGCCAGTTCTCCAGTTGCTCCTGTTGGACACAATTTACAACAATTTTCGTCACATCTGTCACACTCATCACATCTGTTACATTTACTAGATTTATCACGTTTATACCAATAATGATTTCTTTTACCCTCAATATAATCTAGTTCATTAATATAATTAAATTCATGCCCAAAAAAAACATTAAGATAAACTTAATGTTTTTTTTATTACATAGCGACAACCTACTCTTCCACAAAGTCACCTCTGCAGTACCATGGTTGCATTAAAGCTTAACCGACCTGTTCGGTATGGGAACGGGTGTTACCCTCAGGCCATAATCACCAGATGAAAATATACATATTCTCTGAAAATCAAGCTTCATTTAAATTTCGACAAAATAAAAACACTAAGTAAACTTAGTGTTTTTCTGTAACCTGGCGACAACCTACTCTTCCACAATGTCACCCCTGCAGTACCATGGTTGCATTAAAGCTTAACCGACCTGTTCGGTATGGGAACGGGTGTTACCCTCAGGCCATAATCACCAGATGAAAATAT
>NZ_JAHLDM010000052.1:0-8110 GCF_018861295.1 Clostridium estertheticum
ATGGAAAAGAGAATATTTACGTTCATGATAATGAAGGTAATTTAATAGAAGAGAAAACAAAGATTTCAGTTGGGCAGTGGAAAATTGAGGGATACACTTATGATTCATATGGAAGAATATTAACTAAAACAGATGGAAATAAAAACACTTCAAAATATGAATATGATGTAGAAAGCGAAGATCAAGACAAACAAGGAAAAGATCCAGTAATAGTTACTACAAATAGCAATTATGTATACAGATATGAATACGATGAAGTTGGCAGAAACACTTCAATTGAAACAGATTATGGAACTATAGAATTTGGCTATAATAATTTAAATTACGTTTCAGAAATTAAAGATGGCAATGGAAATAAAACAACAAAATCTTATGATAAGATGGGTAACTTAATAAGGGTTGAGACGCCAAATGGTGGGAATTATAGCTATAAATATGACCATATGGATAGACTATTAGCTATAAAAAATCCAATGGGATTAATTGAGAAAAATATAAGAGACAGCGAAGGAAACATAATAAAAGAGATAAATCCAAATTACTTTGATGAGGATTTACAAAATGGTTTAGGCATAGAATATGTCTATGACAAAGATAATAGAAAAATAAAAACATTATATCCAGATGGTGGAGTAGAAAGATTTGTTTTAGACCCTAATGGAAATGTCATAAAACACATAAGTCCAGAATACTATAATGCAAAAACAGATGATGGACTGGGGTATAGCTATATCTATGATTCAATGAATAGATTAGCTTCTATAATAAATGAAGAAGGAATTATAGACAAAACCTTTGAATATGACCTACATGGGAATATAATTAAGGAAATAGATAGTGAAGGAAACGCTACTTTATTTAAATATGACTTACTTGGAAATTTAATTGAAAAGCGAGTTCCAGTGGAAAAAGGCACAGCAGAAGACTTAGAAGATAATAAAGAAATATCACTTGAAAAGAACGCTGCAAATAGTAGTAAGCAACAAGAAATCAAATATAATGTAACTTGCTATTACTATGATGAAAATAGCAATAAAACATTAGAAAAACATGGAACAGACCTAGTTAATAAAGAGCAATATTGCAATTACTATCATGAAATCTACTTTGAATATGATAAAGAAAATAGACTTATCGAAGTTAAAGATAAATATGGAGCAAAAGCGAGATACAAATATGACTCATTAAACAATAAAATTTACGAAAGCTTTAAAATAAATGATACTACAGAAAAAATTGTTCATTATATTTATGATAAAGCAGGGAATTTAATAGAAAAGAAAGAAGAAATAGATGGTAAGTTTATTTCACCAGAAAATAAGGATAAAAATATCTGGGCAATCACTAAATATGAATATGATAAAAATGGCAATACCACTAAAATTACAACTCCAAAAGGCTTTGAAATTGGAAGAGTATATGATGTTATAGATAGGGTTATTGAGCAATATGAAAAAGATGAGATAAATAACATATTTAGAAGCCATGTATATAAATATGATAAAGCCAGCAATATCATAGCTTTAAGTAAATATAGTGGGAAAGATGCAAGACTTATAAATAAAAAATATTCAAGTGAAAATGACTATAACATAAAAGCTCTTGACAGATATGAAAAGGCTAAGGAAAATAAAAAGTTATTTGAAGAATTACAGTTTGAAGAAGATAAAAAGAGTAAAGGGTACACTTATGATTCTCAAGATAGACTTACTCACTTTAAGAATATCGCAGGAAATACCACAAGATTAATTTATGATAAAAATGATAGAATAATAAAACAAATACTACCACAGCAATATGATGAAACCACAGATGATGGGTTAGGTACAACCTATGTTTACAACCTAAAAGGTCAAGTAATCCAGGTGAAAAATGCCCTTGGAGAAACAGTAACTAAAAACACTTATGATCCAAAGGGAAATATGGAAACCTCAATAGATGGTGAAAATAATAAGGTTGAGTATACTTACACCTTGCTTGGTCAAATTAAAGATATAGTAACTCCAAACTCCAGAAAAGAAAATAAAATAGCTCAAAGCTATAAATACGATGCCAGAGGAAACATAACTGGAATCACTGGGGGTAATGGAAACCAAACAAGCTACATGTTAGATGATTGGGGAAGAATAACTCAAATAGTAACTCCAGAAGGTGGAGCTGAAAAGTACACCTATGATTATGCAGGGAATATTATAACAACCACTGATGCAAATGGTGGAACAATAACTTATAGTTATAATAGTTTAGGACAAGTATCAGAGATAAAAGATCAAGAAGGAAATAGTGAATTTTTCTATTATGATGAAGAAGGGAATTTAAATAAGCAGTTAGACAGAAATGAAAACATTGTAGATAGAAGTTATAATATTGATAAAAATATAGTTTCTGTAAAAGCTTATAAAAACCATAAAAAGACAATAGAAGAAATCTCAAAAGAGCAAAAAATCTTAAATATTATAGATCAAAGATTTAACTATAATGAAGATGGAACACTAAAAAATGCATACACAGGAAACATGTTATATGAGTACAGTTTTAATGATGAAGGAATGCTGGAGAGCAAAAGTGCATCAGGAAAAACACTTTTAAATTATGATTATGATAAGAATAATAACATTAAAACTATAAAAGATATCACAGGAAAGAGTAGCATTTATAATTATGATGCTGCAAATAGAGTAAAGGGAATAAAAGATAATAAGGAAAACACCCTAGTAAATTATGATTACTTTAAAAATGATAATATAAAAAGCATAAACTATGGAAATGGATTAAAGACGGATTATGGCTATGATGGTGATGGCAATGTTGAGAGCTTAGTAACAGTAACTTCAACCGGTGAGGTATTAGTAGATTATAGTTATGCTTATGACTTAAATGGTAATAGAATAGAAAAAGTAAGTAGTAAACATAAAAACCACTACACCTATGACAGCATGAATAGACTAAAAGATTCAAGCTATGATGGAAGACAAGAAAGCTTCACCTACGATAAAGTAGGAAATAGACTAACAAAAACAACAAATGATATAACAGATAAATATGTTTATAATGTAAAGAACCGGCTAAAGGAATTACACCAAGATTCCGGCACAAATCTCTTTACTTATGATAAGCAAGGCAATACAATAAAAGAAGAAACTCAAGTAGGGAACAATTCATATGAATATAACAATTTAAACCAACAGGTTAAGGCTATAACTAAGGAAGGAAACACTTTAGTTAGTAGATATGATACTGAAGGTCTAAGATGTGAGATTGAAGAGAACGAAAAGTTAACGAGATTTATTTTCCATAAGGAAAATGTTTTAGTTGAAACAGATAAGGATTATAATTGTATTTCTAGATTTACTAGAGGATATGAAGTTGTTGCTGCTGATATTGCTGATGGAGATTTAGGGAGTAATAGATATTATTACACTCATGATGAACAAGGCAGTACAATCCATATTACAGATAAAGAGCAACGTATAAAAAATGAGTATTGTTATGATGCTTTTGGTAATGTATTAGATAGCAGAGAAGATGTTCATAATAGAATTACTTATACAGGACAGCAGTTTGATGGAATAACGAATCAATACTACTTGAGAGCAAGATTCTATAATCCTGTTATTGGAAGGTTTACGCAGGAAGATGTTTATAGGGGCGATGGATTAAATCTTTATGGGTATTGTGGAAATAATTCTGTGGGGTATTGGGATCCTAGTGGTTATTCAAAAAGGGTATGTCCACCATCAAAAACTCGGGCTATAAATGATACTAATGGGGAGAATAATCCTAGTAATAGGCCACCTAATTTAAGTCCAGAAGGAGCAGGAAGAAATGGTGCGTTTAGAGAGGCAAAAAGAAAAATGGGTATTCCTGTTAGTGAACAACCTATAGAAGTTGGACCAAATGTCGACAAAAGAAATAAGAGAAGTCCAGGAAAACAATATGACTTTGGAGAAGGTAAGATAATCAGAGACGATTCTGGTGGTCATGTTTTTACGGATGACTCATCGCAAGATCGAGGATCACATTTTAATGATCCAGATGGAAATCATTACGATTATTAGGAGATTTTACAATGAAAATATGGAATGAATATGAAGTGAATGTTTTTAATTATTTTGAATATTTTAATGATGAAGTAGATAGGAGAAGTAATAGTATATTACCTGATATGAGTGTAATTAGTATTAATGCAAGTGGAATGTGGGGGAAAGATGATAAACTTAAATTTATAAATTTAAGTAGTAGACAAATAAATTCGTTATTTGGTACTAATAATTTATTAGAGGACTATAAATTCTATATAGTTGTAAGCAAAAAAATAAAGGATATAAATTCTAAAGTTGAATTTTATAAAAAAATATGGAAGGATATACGAAAGAAATGGGGTATAGAAAATTTCAATTTGGGTGTTGAGATTAAAGTAGAAGCTGAAGGCGTTTCATTTTTTACCAGTATTGCAGAATTTAGTATAGATAATTTATCTCTTGCACTTGAAATTGTTTCAGCTAATCCTAAATTAAATACAATTATCATAAGTAAAGCTAATGATATATTGACAGAAAAGTATACAGAAAAACTTTTTCATACATTGTTTAATAGCGAAGCGCAAGATTCAAAAGAAATTGATTATTATAGTTTTTGTGCACAATGTTGTAATGAGGGAGATATAGCAGTTAGATGGGGCACTTCATTTGAAGATGCTGAAGTTGCTATGATTTATAATCCTAAAAAATTAAGTATTCAGATATAAATATACTATTTATATCTGTAAAACTCATTAGTAAGAAGAAACTGTTTCCAGTTTCCTCTTACTAATGGGGTCATGTCTAAAATCAGTAATTGTTAATTGTAAACAAAACCCCATCATAATAATGTGTACCCTTTGTCAAAGATAATTAAAAAAGCCTATGCTGATTTTTTAGATGATTTCTGTATTGAACAGGAGTCATCCTTTTTAAATTCCATTGGTATATGTGTTCATTATAATAAATCATATAGTCCTTAATTTCCTTTTTTAAATTCTCAAAAGTCTCACATGACTTTATATACGCCTCATCCTTAAAGTGGCCAAAGAAGGATTCCTGTGGGGCACTATCCCATCAGTTTCAACGTCTCGACATCGATTGTACTAACTTACATTTTTTTACTAGTCTCTGGAAGATTGGACTTGTATAATGCACTCCTTAACCAGAATGAATAAATGAATTCTTAGTTAACGGAATCAAAGTGATTAAAAGGATAAATAAATATAAATATTCAAATGTATTATCAGAATAGGTGTAATACAATATGAAAAAACATAAAACTAAAGTTTTTATGTGCTATGTTAAGATTACAAAAATTGCATAACATATTATACTGCTTTACGTTAACATGTATACAAAATAAATAGAATAAAACACCTTATAAATTAGGTAGCTATGCTATGAAAATCGGAAAAGAAGTAGAATATGGTGCAAAAATAAAAATAAAGGCTAAGATGAGGGGAAATTCTTGTGTTAGTCTTTTGCTTTGCAATTATATTCAAACTATAGTGTTTACTAATATGGAACTAAAAACTCAAAAAGTTTATTAATTTTACCAGACTTGTTAGAGGTGATGTGAGTGGAAAGTGGGATGAGAAAAATAAGGGGTCATTGTAGGAATAGACATTGCACTTGAAATAGCTAGGGAATTAGCTACTTCAGGAGATGTAAATTTAACAGCCACTTTTATAAAAAAATATATTGGAAATAAACTATGTTTTTCAGATCACGTTGATGGAGCTACAGGAAGTTTATACATTCTAGCCTCTAACCTATATAGGAGAAAATATAGACGCCCTTACAACCTTTTCAAACTATAAACTTTTCTTCACTTATAAAGAAGGAAAAGTTATTCAAATTAAAGATGAACTAAACAGAATAGTTCAATATAAGTACGAAGGCCAATATTTAACAGAAGTAGTTCACGTTGATCGTGGAATAACAAGATATACTTATAATGAAGATGGATTTATAAACAGCATTACAGATCAAAATGGACAAACGTATACTAAAAACTTCTTTGATATTAGAGGAAGAGTGACAAAGCAAGACTTTCCAAATGGAGATACTTGTAATATAGCCTATGATGATGCAGAAAGGGAAGTAACATTTTATTACCTTCAAAGTCAAAGGACAGAAAAAACAAGGTTTAATAAAGATGGACTTATAACGCATTTATTTTATGAAGATGGAACCACTGAGGAATATAAATATGACGATTATCAAAACAAAATTTATACAAAAGACAGAAATGGTTTCGAAACTCATAAGGAATATAATGCTTTTGGAAGTCGGGTAAAAGAGATATTGCCAAATGGATTAAGTACAGAATATGTTTATGATGAAGAGCAGAACTTAATAAAGCAGGCAGATAACAATGGAAAAGAGAATATTTACGTTCATGATAATGAAGGTAATTTAATAGAAGAGAAAACAAAGATTTCGGTTGGGCAGTGGAAAATTGAGGGGTACACTTATGATTCATATGGAAGAATATTAACTAAAACAGATGGAAATAAAAACACTTCGAAATATGAATATGATGTAGAAAGCGAAGATCAAGATAAACAAGGAAAAGATCCAGTAATAGTTACTACGAATAATAATTATGTATACAGATATGAATATGATGAAGTTGGCAGAAACACTTCAATTGAAACGGACTATGGAACTATTGAATTTGGTTATAATAATTTAAATTACGTATCAGAAATTAAAGATGGTAATGGAAATAAAACAACAAAATCTTATGATAAGATGGGTAATTTAATAAGGGTTGAGACGCCAAATGGTGGGAATTATAGCTATAAATATGACCATATGGATAGGCTGTTAGCCATAAAAAATCCAATGGGATCCATTGAGAAAAGTATAAGAGACAGCGAAGGAAACATAATAAAAGAGGTAAATCCAAATTACTTTGATGAGGATTTACAAAATGGGTTAGGTATAGAATATGTCTATGACAAAGATAATAGAAAAATAAAAACACTATATCCAGATGGTGGAGTAGAAAGATTTGTTTTAGACCCTAATGAAAATGTCATAAAACACATAAGTCCAGAATACTACAATGCAAAAACAGATGATGGACTGGGGTATAGCTATATCTATGATTCAATGAATAGATTAGCTTCTATAATAAATGAAGATGGAATTATAGATAAAACCTTTGAATATGACCTTCATGGGAATATAATTAAGGAAATAGATAGTGAAGGAAACTCTACTTTATTTAAATATGACTTACTTAGCAATCTAATTGAAAAAAGGGTGCCAGTTGAAAAAGAAAAATATAACGTAACTTGCTACCAGTATGATGAAAATAGCAACAAAATCTTAGAAAAACATGGAACAGACCTAGTTAATAAAGAGCAATATTGCAATTACTATCATGAAATCTACTTTGAATATGATAAAGAAAATAGACTTATCGAAGTTAAAGATAAATATGGAGCAAAAGCGAGATACAAATATGACTCATTAAACAATAAAACCTATGAAAGCTTTAAAATAAATGATACTACAGAAAAAATTGTTCATTATATTTATGATAAAGCAGGAAATTTAGTTGAAAAGAAAGAAGAAATAGATGGTAAGTTTATTTCACCAGAAAATAAGGATAAAAATATCTGGGCAATCACAAAATATGAATATGATAAAAATGGCAATGCCACCAAAATTATAACTCCAAAAGGCTTTGAAATTGGAAGAGTATATGATGAAATAGATAGAGTTATTGAGCAATATGAAAAAGATGAATTAAATAGCATCTTTAGAAGTCATGTATATAAATATGATAAAGCCAGCAATATAATAGCTTTAAGTGAATATAGTGGAAAAGATGCAAGACTTATAAATAAGAAATATTCAGGTGAAAATGACTATAACATAAAAGCTCTTGATAGATACGAAAAAGCTAAGGAAAATAAGAAGTTATTAAAAGACTTAAAGTTTGAGGAAGATAAAAAGAGTAAAGGATATACTTATGATTTTTAAAATAGACTTACTCACTTTAAAAATATTTCAGGAAACACAACAAGATTACTTTACGATAAAAATGATAGAATAATAAAACAAATACTACC
>NZ_JAHLDM010000053.1:0-8083 GCF_018861295.1 Clostridium estertheticum
TAGGTACTAATATACTATTAAGTTTAGCATAATCTTGCTTTTGGCCATGATAATAATAACTAATACCAGATGGTAGCGTCATACTCGTCTGAGCGCCATCTTTCTCATAATATACAACATTACCGAGTACTGTGTTCACAGTAACGCTTACCGTTGTTCTAAGCTCACCATAAACCTTTGTAATTTGTCTGTCCTCTATTTTGACCCTAAATGTTGGTCCAACCTGAATCTTTTTCTTATTACTAGCTGAAATAGTCATAATACCTTTATCTGTTAGTATTTCATTATCTGCTAGATTATCATAAGAATCCGAATCATCTTGTATAATACAATCTGTATATAAATTACTCGCCTGTGAAAAATTTTCTTTAGTAGCACCCTTCATCTGCGTGCTAAGTAGCCTATCAAACATTACAGCTGCAGCATTAATAGAAATCGCACCATTAGTTCTTAAATTAAGTTTATCTGTTAGCTCTAAATCAGATGCTTTTTTTATATAATTAATAGGGAAACTTCCTGTTAAATCCGATTTTGAATAACCTAAAAGGTGTACCATATTAACACAAATATCTTGATAAGTAGCACTACTTGCTGGATGAAAATAACCATCATTTGTGCCATATAAAAGTCCCTCTCCAACAATAGCATTAACGTACCCACTAAGGACACTACCACTAGCTACATCTGGAAATATTGTTTTACCGCGAAGACTCGCTGCGCTATCACCCAACCCATCAGCTATAGCCATCGCCTTTATTAACTCACCATTTGTCATTTTTTTGTTAACATTCGTAACTGTACTGTCTATAATTCCAAGCTGTTTCATCTTTGTAACAGAAGTTTTATAATCTAAAGTAGTTGCAAAAGTTAAATCAGGAACCATAACATTTATTAACATCGAAAACATTAATACAATACCCAAAAACGATTTTTTTATTTTCATTTTTCTACCATCCTTTTTTATAGATTATTTCATTTAGAATTATTTAGAAATTATAGTGTTTTCTGTAATTTCTTTCCTTTGCCCTTAACACGATAAGAAAATGTATATTACGTAAAATGCATATGAACAAGCGTTAGTAATTCTTGACTTATTTTACGTAAGATACGTAAGAAAAGTACATGTTTGAGCGATAGCGAGTTTGTACTTTTTAGTATCTTTAAGTAAAATCAGTTTAGAATTCCTCAGCGTAGTGAATTGCAATTGTAGTAATATATACTTTCTGAATTTATAATTTCTTCCCTTTACCTCTAACACGGTAAATAAATGTATATTACGTAAAATGCAGTTGTAATAATATATATTAATAGCTTCTCCGAAGTGAATTGCAATACGAGACGAATAAACTATTGAAATTTGATTTAGAAATTCTTGTTTTGCGATTGTAAAATTCTCGTAAGCTTGCCAGGAAGGCAAGCTAAGCGAACGGCAGGGCAACCAATGTGAGCGATAGAGAATTTTACATGAGCAAAACATTAGAATTTCTTAATCAAATTTCTTGTTTAAAGTTCGTTTGCAAAGCACGCCGGAGAAGATATTAAGCGCAGTGAATTGCAGTTGTAGTAATATACATTTATTTCACAATACTGACTTTCTGCCCCTCATTTAAGAAACTCTGACCCTCAGTTATTACTTGATCACCAAGTTTTATACCACTGACAATCTCAGTTTGTAGCGTATTTGATATTCCCACAACTACTTGTTTCTTTTTGAGCCTTGTAGCATCCACTATATATACATATTGCACACTATTTTCTGTAAATATTGCTCCATTTGGTACAACTGATATATCTGTTTTTACCACATCTGGAAACTCAACTCTTACTATCATTCCTGGTTTTAATAAATTAGAAGGATTCTCTATCTTAACCTTTACTGTATACAATTGTGTTTTAGCATCTGCTGAAGGACTTATGGTGTCTACTATTCCTTGTACAATTTTATTATTCATAGATGATATTTGAACAGGTATTTTCTGATTTACTTTTACCTTTATAACATCTTTGTCTGTCATAGATACTTCAGAGCGCAGGCTACTTGCATCAATTATAGTAAATGCACTAACTGCACTTGATACTACTTCGCCGACTTCAACATTTCGCTCAGATATAACACCATTTATAGGCGATGTAATAGAAGCATTATCCATTTGTATTTGTGCTAAATCAAGTGATGCCTTAGCTTGCTGAACTTGACCTGCAGCTGCAGCATCCGTTTGTGGTCCTGTTTTTGATTTTAATAGCGCTAAAGAATCACTCGCGGCGCTAACCTGAAGCGATGCACTGTCCATCTTCGATTTTGCAGCATCAAGTTCGCTCTTGGCAGAGTCTCCTATATTATATTGCTGATGAACTGTATTATAATTATTTTTCGCATCATTATATGTTGTTTTTGCAATATTTAATGTTGAATTTGCAGGTATTAATTGCTGCTCGTAACCTGAACCACTAGTTTTATCAAGATTTGCATTAGCAGTGTCCAAGGCCGCTTTTGCTACATTATATTGCGCCGTAAGTTCAGATCTATCAAGAGTGAATAAAATATCACCTTTATTTACACTCTGACCGACATCTACATTTACACCACTAACTTTACCAGCTATTTTAGATGTAACCACAGTTTGACTAGACGTTGCTAACTTGCTTCCATATTTTGTAGTTGTTGTTATTGAAGATATACTAACCGGAGACGCTTTAACATTTTTTGAAATATCATTCGAGGTAACACTTACCTCTTTATTTCCGCAACCCACTCCTATTAAAGTTATACTCAATGTTAAACTTATTAATAAAAATCCTTTAATCCCTTTAAGCTTCATCATAATGTAACTCCTTTATCTATTTTATCAGATTTCCTTTTCCTTTTACCAAAGAACCCTTTCATATCGTCAATCAACGTATATACCACTGGAATTATTATTGGTGACAAAATCGTAGATGTAATCATTCCTCCTATTATTGCAACTGACATTCCTACTCTATATTCACTACCTTCAGCAGTAGCAAGCGCTGAGGGTAACATCCCAACTACCATAGTTATGGTCGTCATGAGTATTGGTCTTAGTCTTGTAAGTCCAGCCTCTACTAATGCCTCGCGAAGAGGCAAACCTGTTTTCATAAGAGTAAGCGTATAATCTATTAATAGTGTTCCATTTTTGGCGGCCAGACCATCAAGCATTATTAATCCAATCATTGACATAATATTTAAACTATTTCCTGTAATGGCGAGTGCTATAAGTGCCCCAATTAATCCACAAGGTAGTGATAACATTCTTAAAGCCGGAGTTAAGAATGATTCATATAAAACAACTAAGATCATATATACGAGTATAATTGATGCAACAATTGCTTCAATAAGTGAAGTAAAGGAATCTGCCATACTCTTTTGATCACCACCGTAAGATAGCTCGTATCCATCTGGGATTGTAATTTTATTTATTTTTTCTTTGATATCCGTAGTAACACTACCAAGAGGTCTTCCCTGGTTATTAGCATAAATGGTAACCATTTCGTCACGGTTCTTTCTTAATATCTGTTGTGGACTGTCTGACATATAAACCTTTGCTAGCAAATCAATTGGAATTTGCTGTCCACTTGAATTAGCTACTTTTATTGTGGATATATCCGATTTTGTAACAATTTGACCCTTATCAAGTTTTACAATAACATCATACTCCTCATTATTTTCCCTAAATACTCCACCAGACACTCCTTGCTCCGTAGTGGCTTTAAGAGCACTTGATATATCACTTGGCTTTATTCCATATTGCGCTGCAGCAATTTTGTCAATTTTAACAGCGATTTGGCTCTCATTTGCTTGATTACTGTTGCTTACATCTGTAGTTCCAGAGACTGCTTGTACTGAGCTCTGAACCTCACTACCTAATTGTTTTAATACATCTAAATTAGGTCCAGTTATACTTATTGCGATAGGCTTGCTACTACCAGAAGAACTTGCTTCACCTATAGATATATCAACTCCAGTAAGTGTTTTAGTCCATGCGCGCATCTCAGACGAAATCTGGTCTTGACTTTTTTCTCTTTGTTTTTTAGGATATAAATTAACATTAATTTGCGCAGAAGACTGTTTATTATTAATGCCAACAATAGTAAAGTAATTGTCAACTTCTTTTAGGCTCTTTAAATGAGCTTCTACTTCTTTAACTTTTACATCTGTAAGTTTAACGTCACTACTTGGTGATAATGACATATTAATTGTAAATTGACTCTGATCTGTTTTAGGTGTAAGTTCAGTATTAATTAGTTTAAGTGGAATTAATGCCACGCTAATTATCAATAATGAGCTTACTAATGCTACCATCTTCCATCTATGATCCAGCGAAAACAAAAGAAATTTTTTATAAAAAATAATAAATTTATCAAAAAATCCTTTTTTCTTGAGCTTCATATTCTTATTATCGTCATCATTCTTCTTTTCCTTTAATAATTTTGAAGCAAGCATTGGGGTAACTGTAAATGAAACAATTAAGGAAAATAAAGCAGCAAAAACTACTGTAAGTCCAAACTGTTTAAAAAACTGCCCGATCATACCTGACATAAACGCTATTGGTCCAAATACAACAATGTCACATAAGGTTATAGAAATAGCCGCCATTGCTATTTCTTCTCGTCCATCTACAACTGATCTAAAGACTGTTTTTCCCATGCTCAAGTGCCTTTGAATATTTTCAAGCACTACTATGGAGTCATCTACAAGAATACCTATTGATAAGGATAATGCCAGTAGTGATAACATATTAAGAGTAAAGTGGAAAACATACATCATGAAAAATGTTGCAATAAGAGATGTTGGTATAGCAACAAGTATTATTGACGAAGCTTTTATGCTTCTAAGGAAAAGAAACATTACTAAAATTGTTGAAATTATACCCTCAATAAGACCGTATTTAACCTCTTTAAGTGATGAATTTATAAAGGTTGATGAATCGGATGTTATCGCTACTTTTATTCCAGCTGGAAGAGTTTTTTTCAAACTATCTAGCTGTTTTTGTACAGCTTTAGCAGTTATAACTATATTAGAGTCACTTTGTTTTTGAACAAATATGCCTATAGAATTTTTTCCATTTAACCTTACGAGTTCAGTTGCATCTGGATAGTCTAGTTTTACATCTGCAATTTCGCTAAGTTTTATAGATCCACCGTTTGTCATCGGAATTTGAAGGTTTTGTACATCTTTTATGCTTTCAAATTGACCAAGTACTTTTATTGTTTGATTAGAATCTTCTTGCTTAAATTGACCTGCTGGTATATTTAGGTTATCGCTTTGAAGTTTAGAAGTTATGGTATTAACAGCTATACCATACTGTTCTAAAAGCGTTTTATTTACTTTAATAATTAGTTGCTTTTTAACAGCACCCTCGAGAGATACATTACCAACACCATCAGTTTTCTCGAGTGACTTTTGTATTTTATCTGCACTGTCATACAATTTACTGTATGGTAGTGAACTTGAAACAGAAAGCATCATTATAGGTGTTGCATTTATATCTAGCTTTTTTATTACAGGTTTTGTTGCATCTGTAGGAAGTTTGTTTGATATATCGCCAAGGGCCTGTTGAACATCTAAAAATGCAGTATTCATATCATTTCCCATTTTGAACATAATTGTAGTATAACCATATCCTTCAGAGGATCCTGAACTTATAGTATCAATACCACTTATACCTGAAACTGCATCCTCTACTGGTTTAACTACATCAGTTTCTATTTCCGCTGTACCAGCACCTGGGTATGTAGTTGTTATTGTTATTACAGGAACATCAACTGCCGGCATTAAATCTGCACCTAGACTTGAATATCCCATCACCCCGAGTCCTACCGTAAGCAATACTACCATAAGAACGGCAAGAGGCTTTTTAACACAAAGTTCTGTAATTTTCATTCTTGAATCCTCCTTAAATCTTATAAATAAAATACCTAAATAACATTATTATTACAAAATTGTTTAATACTAATAGTATTTTAATATATTATCGTGAATAATTATAGTTACTTAAGTAATGTATCCATTGATATATTGACAATGATATAATATAAATAAACATTTTATATAAATAAACGTTTAATATAAAGCGAGGTTATCAAAATGAATGTGTTTAAAAAGTACCTACTAATCTCAAAATATGTTTTATCATTCTCGATATTTATTGCTATATATCGTTTTCATAATAATAACACCTCTTCTATGTTAGCCTTATTCATTCTTATGTTTATACTACTTGTAAATGATTATATAAGAAGTACCAAGTTAAAGATAAATTCCAGGCACATGTGTTTTTCATTACTTTTCACTATTTGCGGTGCAACTGTAATAAAATTTTTTATAAGTGACTCTGACTCTGGAATTATTGTTTATATATTATTGCCTTTAATAGAGATCTACGAGTTAAAAGGATTGAAGAAAAGGTTTCTATTTATAGTGCATTCATTTTCACTTTATATAGTGTCATTTTCTGAAATAGGCATACCTGCCAACTGGGACAAACTTACCATATTATGTCGTACCATATTATTTTATGTTGCTGTAATTAGCATAGCTCATTTTGTAAAAAATCTTCAAATAGAGAAAAATGAAGTAGATAAGCTAAATAAAAAACTACAACTCGCAAATATAAAACTTAAACAATATAACTTAGAAGTGGAAGAGTTAACAACTGCTAAAGAGAGAGCGCGGGTATCCCAAGAACTTCATGATTCATTAGGCCATTATCTAATGGCTCTAGCTATGCATCTGGAATTTGCAAAAAAGATATGTGCAACAAAACCTGAAAAAGTAAAAGAGATAATAGTTAAGTGTGAAGACATTTCAAAATCTAGTATTAGTAGCCTTAGAGAAATTGTTGATTTGCTGAAAGAAGAACGTGAAATAGTGGATTTCTATGGTTCCATTAGGAAACTCATTAATAATTTTCATCTAATTACTGATATAAATATTAATTTTAATGCAGATAAAAACCTAGATAACTTAAGTCCTATTATAAAAAGTTCCATTTATAAAACTATTCAGGAGGCTATAACTAATAGCATAAAACATGGAAAATCATCAGAAATTAATATAAAAATCTTTAATAAAAATGAAAATATAAATCTTATTATAAAAAATAATGGAATTAGATGTGATAAAATTATAAAATCAAATGGATTAAATGGGATTGATGATAGAGTAAGGTTACTTAATGGATTTGTGAATTACTCTAGTAGTAATAACCTAGGCTTTAGCATAGATATATGTATTCCAATACCAATGGAGGAATTGTAAAATATGATAAATGTTATATTAGCTGATGATCAGAAAATAGTAAGAGAAGGAATAAAGATGATATTAAGCTTGGACGAGGGCATTAACATACTTGGAGAGGCTGAAAATGGTAGAGAGTTGCTTATTCTTTTAAATAAGGTGCTTCCAGATGTAATTCTTATGGATGTTAGAATGCCAATAATGGACGGTGTGGTCGCTACTAAAATCATTAAAGAAAAATATGCAGATGTAAAGGTAATAATCCTTACAACCTTTAGTGAAGATGAGTATATATTTAAAGCAATAAAAAATGGGGCGGATGGTTACATATTAAAGGATGCCGGTTCAGACTATATAATAAAAGCAATAAAAACAGCTTATGACGGTACTATGTTCCTTGATCCAGGGGTAGCCCTAAAAATAGTTACAGCTTTTAATTCATTAACTAGTGAAAATCACTCTTCTCATAAAGTTTATAATCAAAAATATAAATTAGATGCACTTACGCCGAGAGAGATAGATGTTGCAAAGCTGATTGCCCAAGGTAAGAATAACAAATATATTTGTGAGGTCCTCTTTTTAAGACTGGGGACCGTAAAAAATTATGTCACAAGAATACTTGAGAAACTTGAACTTAACAGTAGGACTGAACTTGCAGTATTTATTAGCAAGTGTCAAATTTAATATATATAACAAAGAAGGAAACCCTTCTTTAAAAGGTTTCCTTCTTAAAATTTTAATAAATATCAACTATAGTACCATCAATACCCAAAACTAATGTTTTAAATTCATCTACTTTAACCTCAGTTAAAAATCCGTCTATAC
>NZ_JAHLDM010000054.1:0-7278 GCF_018861295.1 Clostridium estertheticum
CAAAATCATGATTTTAAAAAAGTAAAGCACCAACAATTTGTTGGTGCTAATGTTTCACTTATATCGGGACATTTTCAAAAATGCTTGACATAAAAACTTTTAATGTCAAATTAATAAGCCCCTATATTTTCTAATTATATGTACTAGCTATTTCTCTCCACATTTTTAGTACAGATAATATCAATTCCAGTATTAAGTAAATTTTTACATACTACATCTCCTATTTTTATAGGTGGTCCCACATGTATTCTACTCAATGCCTTAGAGCACTCTATCCATAACTTCTTATTAATAGGTTTACTTGTTTTTACTGAAACCACATTACACAAATCCGAACCTTTTATCCTAACTAAAGTTGTTAATACATCCTCATTTTCATTAATGTCATAACTAGTTTCTTTTTTCAAGTATACTCATCCCCTACATACTATTAAATTCTTTTATTCTACATAACAAAATATTAGAGTCTTTTGAGTCCTTAGTTATTTCTGTCATTTTTTTACTAGTCTCTCTCGCCAAAATAGAAACGACTTTATTTAGGCAATGTGCCCCTTGGCAATTTCCAAATGCAGCGCCAGTTCTTCTTTTAACACCTTCTACTGTTCGTGCACCAAGAGGTCTACGTATAGCATCAACTATTTCACCTTCAGTTACCTTTTGGCATCCACATATGATTCTACCATATTTTTCATCAAGCTCTATAACTCTTTTTCTCTCTTCATCACACAAATCGCGGAATTTATAATTTTCTCTTCTTTTATCATTAAAATCTTTTTTAAGTTTGCACTTCATATTACTCACTACACTCTCACATACAATACTTGCAATAGCCGGTGTCATAGTAACTTGGCCATAGTGTTTTCCTTTGATTTGAATAAGTCCTTCGTCTATACTGCTATCATCAATTACCATAGGATCTTCGAAAAAAGGCCAATCCAAAAACATTTTAACATTCATATCATCCACGACACTTGTTATCTTAGACACCCTTTTTACTACTTCATCATAACTAACATTCTCTCTTGTACTAATAGCAGCTACCGTATCTCCTTCCATAGTTGGAAGTGTATAAATCCTCTCGCCCTTAGAATTCATCATAAATAATGCATGAGAATATTTTGTTTTTTCATTATTATCTAAAAGTATATATTTCGATACTCCCTCATTATTATCTATATCTTTTCCATTCATGGTAGATTTCTTTTTATTTTCATTAACTTTTTTTTCATTTACTATGCTGTAATTTTCCGATGGCGTTGTATTTATTACCATTTTACAAGTTAATTTGTTTTTATTGGTAATAACTTTAAAACCTTTTGTTAGCTCTTGAATGTCTATTACTTCTTCTTCTAGTTTAAATTTAACACCATTATCAAATGCTACTTCGCCATAGGATAATGCTAAATCAAATGGACAAATTACACCTGTATTTTTAGAATATAGTGCTTTTTTTATATCTACATTTAGATTTGGTTCCATCTCATGTATATATTCAGAGTCTAAAATAAGCACATCCTTTGTTCCTCTATCTATTGCTCTATTATATATTCCTTGTATTATATCTACTTCTTCATCAGTTTGAGCAAGTATTAGGGAACCACATCTTTTGAATGGAATATTAAATTTAGCACTTATAGTATCCATCATTTTATTTCCCATACGTTCAAGCTTTGCAGTTAAAGTGTCTTCACTCTCAACGCCATTATATACCATAGCAGTATTTATTAATGCTACATCATCTGCTATATCATAGTCCTTTTCAATAACAGCTATATTAAGATTATATTTTGAAATTTCATAAGCTACTGCACATCCAATTATTCCTCCGCCTAAAATAAGTACATCATAATCCATTATAACCCTCCAGCATACCCAAACTTTTTCTTTACATTGTTATTATATCCTTTTTTTAAACATACGGCGCAGTATATAAAAACTTTTTAGATTATATTAAATATATTCTATTTAATTACCTTATTAAGAACATCACCTAATAGTTTTATATATGTTCCATATTCATCTATTTTACCATTTTTTTTAGCTTCCATTGCCTTATTATATAGATCTTTAGCAATTTTTATATTATCCGATGTTTTAGAATCTAAATCTGAATTATATACAGATTTAGATATATTAGTTCTATCAGAACTATTAAATATTTGTTCTAATGCTGACTCTATATTGTCATCTAAAACTATTTTACCACCATAAGATACTATAACTTTTTTCATCTCTGGTATACTTGTTTTCCCCTTAGCCCTTAAATACATAGGTTCTACGTAAAGCAGAGAATTTTTAATTGGTACAATTACTGTTTCTCCGAATTGAACCTGAGACCCTTGCGTATTCCAAAGTGATAATTCCTTTGATATTACAGTATCTTGATTTATCTGTTGCTTAAATAATACTGGGCTATACACCGTTTGTTTTGGTGGCAATATATATAAGACCATTTTACCATAATTATCTCCATCCATTCTTGCTCCAAACAACGATACCATGTTATCTCGCCCTTTAGTATTGAAATATTCAAGTAAAACCATTTCTTGCTTTTTTTCCTTTGGTAATTTCATTATTAAGTAAGAAGCGTCAATCTTCTCTTGGTTACCTTCAATTTTGTCTTGATTTGTTGCTATAGACCATACATCATCTCCGTTATAAAATACTTCTGGATCTGTTATATGATATTTTTCTAGAAGATTTGATTGTAAACTAAATAGGCTCTCTGGGTATTTAAAGTGTTCTTTTATACCACTTGGAATTGACTCTAAATTTTTAAATAATTGTGGAAATATTTTTGAATAGCTATTTACTATAGGATCATTTTTATCAACTATATAAAAGTCAGGAGTTCCATCTAATGCATCAATAACCACTTTAACTGAATTCCTTATATAATTTTTGCCATCTTGTGGCTGTGAATATGGATATCTATTTGAAGTTGTATATGCATCTATAATCCAATATAACCTTCCACCATTTATTACAATGTATGGATCATCATCATATGTTAAAAACGGAGCAATCTTTTTTACTCTTTCAAGTATATTCCTATCAATTAATATTTTACTATTAGACGTAATATCATCAGACAATAAAAATTTAGCACTTTTTTGATCAATTGCAAATAGAATTCTATTTAAAATATTCATTTTTATGCCAGCCATGCCTTCATAACTATTCATTTGGTTTTCCCCACCCTTAGGGTAATCAAGCTCTCCAATTTTAGTATTAACAATGCTATAATCATTGGTTTTTTCACCAAAATATATTCTAGGATTAGCTAACTTTATATTTGTTTTATTTTCTAGTGGTATATTGTTAATTATGAAATCTGGTTGTCCTTCACTAGTTACAGAATTTACCTTGCTTACAACTACGCCATACCCATGTGTATAAACTAAATGTCTATTCTGCCAAGTGTTTGAATTACCTTTTAACGACCCTAAATTAACTTCTCTTGGTGCTATAAATACTTGATTGTATTTTCCATTAATATTATATCTATCAATATCTATATCATTAAATCCATAATAATACCTTAAATATTGGAATTGGTTATAAAATTCTAACGCTGGCTTATAAGAATTTACTTTTATATTATTAACGGTATCTTTATTTTCTTTAATATCCTCTTTTGTTAAATCATTTTTTATCTCAAATGGTATTTCATCTATATTATTTATATTAAAAGCTTTTCTTGTACTATCTATATTGTACTGAATATAAGGTTTTTCTAGAGTTTTTTCGTTTGATTGAACTTCAAATTTTTGAACTGAAATTGATGTTATATTTTCCCCAATAATTAAAATAGTTATCACAATAATAGATATAACTATAGGTTTTATTTTATATGTTAAAATGCTTATAAATGTTATAATGGCAGATATTAAAGATACTACCGCTATTACCTCATAAAACCTTAATGTTACATGTACATCCGTATAACTTGCTCCAAATACTATTCCTTTTTGTGAATATACTAAATCCCAAGACTTAATTAAATATCCTAAAGACACTAAAAGTATTACAATTGAAGATAAAGCGGCAAGCTGCCTTCCTGCAAATTTAGTTAATTCACCTCTTACGTTTCTAATATTCTTAAATTTTTTAAGTACAGAAAAATTATTCCTTTTTCTTGGATACATTATATAATCCTTTGACCTTAATATAATATACGTTATTATGGTAATTATCATTAAGCCCGCAATAAGCGTTATAAACATCTTATATAGTGATTCAATCAATGGAAGTTTAAATATAAAAAATGAAATATCTTTTTTGAATAATGGATCTACAGAATTAAATTTTGTTGTACTCGCAAATTGTAATATTGTATACCAATATTTAGATGCAAAACTAAAAGATATTATAAAAGAAATTATAGTATTAATTAGAATACTAATACTACGTTTTATCTTTTCTTTATTTTTATTACACTCTTCGACCCTTTTGCTTCTTATAATAATTCCTTTAATTATTTTATAATATGTCCATATTGATATATAACTTACTATAAATACTGGTATCATTAACTTTAAAATTGATGTTATCTTAGTAAAATATACAGATAAATAGCCAACTTCTTTAAACCATTGAATATTTATGGCTAGCTTAACTATGTTACCTAAGAAAATTATAATAAATACTATTATCAAGATAATAGTTGCTATTGTTTTTTTCCCTTTCACAAGATTCACCTCTTATTTAGTTTTAGTAATCTTCCTAGAGTTGAATATTTTGTTTCAATTGCACCAACTGGACATAATTCTTGACAACAAAAACATCTAATGCATTCATTCATATTCCATTTAGGGTTTAATTTATCCCCATTTTTCACCATTGTAATCACCACTGGCTTTTCTGGACATACCTCTGCGCACCTACCACACCCTATACATTTTTCTTGAATAAGTGTTGGATTTGGCGCTATCATTCCCCTTAAAAAATTAGTTACAGCTGGGTTTATAAAATAAAAATTACCACCCTTACGACATAGTTTAAAGTTTTTCGCTTTCATATCCTCTAATTTTTCTCCAAGTATGTTTATATCCTTTGGAAGCACTACTCCCCACTTGCTATCGTGTGCCTCTTTTAATACTGGTGTATCTAATGGATTGTCATAACCTATAAGCCTAACCGCAGTGGAATCTACAGCCGTTAAGCTTTGTCCCATAATTAAAGTGTTCAAATTATACGCCTGACCACTTTTAGGACCATTACCTTCCATCGCAATTATACCGTCTACGATAGCAAAGTTAGTCCCTACAGCTGTATTCAAATCCAGAAGCATCTTACAAAAATTATTTGCATCGGGCATTCTTGTATGCCATGTTGCCTTTTGCGTTCCCGGTATGCATCCAAATTGATTTTTTACAGCCCCTGTATAATAAGCCATAGCATGTGTTTTAAGCTTTGGAAGCGTTATAACAACATCTGCTTCATACGCTGCTTTAGCAACATTCCATGATTTGCATAGAATAGAATTATCTAATCTAACATGCACTGATTCTTTAAAATCCTCAAATTTAACCCCATATCTATCTGCAACTTCCATAAGACCAGATTTCTCTGCTGCCTTCCTTGAATCACCAAAACCTGGTGAATCACCAAAGCTAACATAATTTGAATATTCCTTAACAATTCTAATTACTGCCTCGAAAACAGCATAATGAGTTACTACTGGTGATTCTTTGCTTTCAACACTTAACATATTAGGTTTCAAAAGTACTTTACTATCTTTAGGTATTAATTTTCTTAAAAAATCATCTCCACCCAATAATTCAAATCCTTCTCGTAACTTTTTTTCTATTAAATCAACATCATAGTGTTCGCATTTTAAGAGTGCAACATTTTCCATAATAATCTCCCCTTATTAAATAAATCATCTCCTGCTGATCTGCAATATTACAAAAATAAACTAATCAGAAATCAAATAATTTTTCTCTTTTAATTCTTTTATAATAGCTTCTATAATTTTCTCATTATCCGCCTTTATAGTATGCAAATGTATACCTTTAGTTAAATATGATAATGGCTGAAGACTTGCTTCTTTAAAATTTTTTGTAAATACTTCGATATCCATAAGCGATTTTATCATAATCATTGCTCTTATTTCGCCATATAAAGGGTGTTCTACTGTTACATCTTCTACTACCCCACCGAACTTAACAATACATTCAAGCTCATTATATATGTCATTACGCCCATGTGAAACTGCTATTACTCTGCGTACAAAATTATTTTGTTCACTAGGAATCAAATAACCTTCTGGAGTTGCAATTATGTTTACTCCTTCTGCTCTTATAATTGCTATATCCTTTACAATAACCTGCCTTGTGACTCCTAATTTCTCTGCTAGAAACTGACCTTTATATGTATTATCCTTTGTAACTAGTAGATTTCTAATATATTCTCTTCTTTCCTTTGAATTCATTTCATCCTCCTAGTATATGTATTTAATTATATTCTAGCACTATTCACTAGTTATTAAAAATATTTTATAATATATAAATTATTCCATTTATATATATTTTTCTTAATTTATTATAAATGGTTATAAAAAAAGAAACTATTATTAGCTTCTTAATTTTTATTATCACATTCTTTTAATATATTCAATTCTATATCATCTATTATACTATTGTTATGATGATTTTTTATTAAAAATAAAAATCTATCATCATATCCATATTGTTTCAATAAATTACATCCTATCTCTCCATGGTTATAATACATATTAACATTTTTAAATTTGTTAAATGCTTTAATTTTTCCATTTGTTATTTTATGCAATATAACCATTATAGATTTATCTATTGGATTCATTTTACTATATATCTTACCTATATCATGTAACAATGCAACTTTTATCAAATTAAATGATTGTAATTTTCTTTTGTTACAATTTATTTCTACATCTCTAGCTACATTTATGCAATGCTTTTGTTCATATGTAGGTAGTTTATTAAATAACAACAATTCATAAGTTTTTAAATAAGTTTTTAGGAAATCTACATCTTTATCATTAATTTTAGCAACAATTGATCTGTAAAACTGCTTTATTCTATATAGTGACAATGTAGTTCTCCCTTCATATTTAAACTTTTTTATTCATTTACACATTTTATTTTAGTATGTTTATTAATTTTTAACGAAATAAAAAACAGTCCATATTAGACTGTTTTTTGGTGGAGATAAAGGGAATCGAACCCTTGACCCCCTGCGTGCAAGGCAGGTGCTCTCCCAGCTGAGCTATATCCCCATATGGTGGACCTT
>NZ_JAHLDM010000055.1:0-7010 GCF_018861295.1 Clostridium estertheticum
ACTATAATACTAGGTTTTTCTTGTTTTGTCAACTACTTCTTTATAATAAATTTATAATTAAAATCTAATAAATTGTAATTAACAGTTAGTTAGCGTGCCACTCGTATGTGACGACAAGGAATATTCTATCATATACAGATATGACACACTCTCAATAATCCTTGAAATATGCTAATTATATGCAATATTCTTCACAATGCTATTGTTTTTTGCATTTCTTTCACACTGATACACTAGGACTGGTATACTATATTTCTATTAATAACATACCTGAATTTCACATTCTTTAATATTTTATTAGCTGTACTACCTATTTAAAAATATTAAATAAACTTTTATAAAAAACTATTATTCATCTTATCACAATATATTCAAGTACAATTCTATACCTCACTTAGAAAAACTTCGACCATATTAGTTTTACAATCAAATCCAAGCTCCTTTAACGATGATTGTAATGCCAATAGCGTATAAGCCATTTTATCTCTTTTAGCATTTTCCCCCATATGTCCTATCCTTATTACTTTCCCCTGTAAATACCCAAATGAACCAGCTATAAATACATTAAATTCATCAACCATATTTTTTAATAATACTTTATCATTTATATCCTTAGGCAATTCTATAACTGTTACAGTATTAGAATATCCCTCTTCAATATATAAACTAAGACCCGCTTGCTTTACAGCCTTCCTTGTGGCTTTAGCAATAGAATTATGTCTTTCAATTATTCCCGTGTCTTCTTTAATATTATCAAAAGCTTGTCTTAGACCAACAATATCACTTATTGGTGGCGTATATGGGAACCACTTATTCTTATAATAATCTTTCCATATAAGTAAATTGCAATAATAGGAAGCTATAGGCTTCTTTCTTTGATCCATTGATTCAAATGCATCTTCACTTATACTCAAAAATGTAAGCCCTACTGGTGCTGAAACACATTTTTGCGAAGCGCCTATTACTATATCTATTTTCCATTCATCTACTCTTACATCTTCTCCACCCATACCAGCTACACTGTCCACAACCGTAAGTATCTTCATCCTTTTTAGTAAATGACATATCTTATCTATATCATTTAATACCCCTGATGGTGTATCACAATGTACTACAGTAGCGTATTTGAAATCATGATCTTTTTCAAGGAATTCTTCTAATTTTTGCGTATCTATTGCGTGCTTCCTATCCTCTTTAAAAACAATAACCTCACCACCATACATCTTAACAAAATCAGCAAACCCTTCTCCAAATATTCCATTATCAATCACTAATACCCTGTCACCATTTTCAGTAAGTGATGCACACGCAGCCTCAAGGCCTAAAATCCCCTCACCGCTTAATATTCTAACTTCATTACTTGTCTTTAAAAACTCTCCTATTTCCTCACAAGTTTCTTTATAAAATTCATAAAACTGCAAATCTAAATCCGGATTTGTAGTAGCTAAAGCTCTAGCCATTCTTACGTTTTGTCTTACTTGTGTAGGCCCTGGAGTCATTATTTGAGATACCTTCATCATTTTCACTCCTTCATACTATTCTTTATATTTCAATAATAAAATTATATCACTAATAGCTAATTTGAAAAAATGTATCCATACGCTCTTCTTAATTATTAAATATTTAATTCTCATACAACAAATTATCTATATAGATTCCGTAATGCGATTATGTTTTAACTACGATAAAGCACATGAAAAATTCCATGTGCTTTATAATATATTAATGCTTTATTAATAGTAACAATAAACTTACAAGATAAGTTATCCCAGAAAAAATTAATGATACTATAAGAAATCCTATTAGTATAATATTATACTTTAATAAACCTTGGGCCATAACGAACTTTGAAAATCCAAATGTATTAAGAGCAAGTACTATGAAAAATATTACAATTAACCCCTTAGAAGCCCCTTTAATATCTGCAGAGCTTAATGATATATGAGATGAAATACAGATAGCTAAGAATAAGAACAATATAAAATATGGATTTGAAAAATTAGTTACTGAAAAAATTATCTTTATTAAATCAATATAAGAATTTAATATTCCATTTAAAGAAACGGAATTTATTTTAGTTATATTTATATTAACCATAGATATACTTATAAATTGATTGTATGTCTTAGGAATTATGGTATACATTAAAGCAATTATCGCCGATATACCCCCAAATATAGGCGCTATACCTATAAAAAAGTTACCCGTTTGTTGGTATATACTATTAGGATTATATGCATGATTTACATAACCCAGTACTCCGTTTTCATCTTTTCTTTGTAAAAGTACCAATTTTGATATTTTATGTCTAAAAACAAGACATAAGATAGCATGCGAAAGTTCGTGAATAGGAACTCCTATAATCGCGGTAATCGCTACTGCCTTCCACCCAAAGCTCCTTTGAAAATTTTCTATTGAATGGTTCCTTAAAAATCCAAGTATGAATCCCACCAAAATTATCATTCCCGTCATGTATATTGTATCTAGACACGTCTTTATTATTAAGTCTATTAAAGTATTCATATAATCACCCTTTCCATTTTTGCTAAAGTTCTATTCTAAGCTCCAATAACTAACATAAAATAATATTTTATCTTTGTCCTTAAATTATTCATTGGTGTAGCCATTTAACTTAAACATTATTATACCAAAGAATCTAAAAATATCAAAAATGATTGTTAATAACACACTATATACTAACAATAAACTGATAGTTATCCACAGTCACTCTCTATATTATTGTTCTACTGTGTATAACTACGTTAATAACTATATTTGTTTTTAATTATTTATTAAAAATGAAATAATTCATGTGTTTATTTCTACATTGCTTGATATTGCAAAAGACTTTAATATGTATAATAAGAAAAACATAAAAAGCTAATCGAGTACTGTTTCGATTAGCTTTTGTAGTAAAACTTTATTTTAATTTAGTCAGAACTTTATTAGAAGAAGCAGGTCTTTTTTTTAATGTAACACGAATATAAATAAATAAAAATGCTGTAAGTCCTCCACATGTATCTACCATCACATCCCTAAATGCGGGTCCTCTTCCCGGAACAAATGATTGATGAAATTCATCTGAGCATGCATATAGAAATACTATTAATATTGAAGCAATAAAAATTTTCATATCTATCTTTTTACTTTTGTTCATTGCTCTATATATTAGCATATATAAAATAAAATACTCAGTAAAATGAGATGCTTTTCTAACTATAAAATCACTCAAAGTTCCAAATATATTATTCAAATTTAGACCAAGTAAGTTGAATACATAAATGACAAATTTATTGTTTTCATTTGACACCTGTCCTACTTGACTAGAAAATATGAATATTATTATCATCCACCCTATAACTAAAATCCAATTCAAATACTTTTTTCGCATACATTCGCCCCTTAACTGTTCAATTTACCTTTTGCTTAAGAATTCAATTATGGTTTAATTGAATAAGTTTGTCAATATCCTATTTTGAAATTGAGACAAATGTATATTTAATATCATATATACATTATAAAAGGATGGTTATTTTATCCCAAGAAATCAGGGTCTTTCACATTATCTGCTCTTATTGCTTTTTTCATTATAGTAAGATCTATGGTTTGATTATATTTGTCAAAAGAGCAGGGGTATTTTGTACCACAATTATCACACTCTATAAATTCCTTAAAACAAGTCTGTTCCCTATTATCAAATAAAAAAGGAAGGTTTTCTGATTCTTCATTGTCTATACTTGCATTTACTATGTCTATTTTATATGTATAAAGAAAAGTGGCCTCATGTTTTATTTCAAAGTTTTTACCATTACATTTGGGACATATTAGAGATTCGTTTATTTTCAATTTATAACTCCCTTTCTATTATAATATATTTATAGTATTTGTTTATTTCTCTTTCATACTCCCCTTATTATAATTTATTGTTTATTGTATAGCTCCAATATCTACTTTTAATGCCTACTTTTAATTTTTTTAGCTATTTCTAATTTATTTAACATTATTAAACTCATTTCATAAATTATTTTTATTTTCTTTATTTATGCACTTTTGTTGATCCAAATAGTAGTTAGCACATACTATATATTGTAGGAATAATATAGAACGGATGTGTTATATTGAACTTATCATCTATTAAGAATCGCTTAAAAAAAAAGCATGAACCTAACCTTAAAGCATTAAATTTTATAAGATATATAGGCCCAGGCCTTTTAGTAACAGTAGGATTTATCGATCCAGGAAACTGGGCTTCAAATATTTCTGCCGGTGGCGAATATGGATATGCTCTACTTTGGATGGTAACCCTTTCAACAATCATGCTTATTCTTCTTCAACATAATGCTGCCCACCTTGGAATTGTAACCGGCAATTGTCTATCGGAAGCATCTACTGCCACATTAAACCCAAAGCTTAATCGCATGGTGCTTGGTTCCGCTGTATTAGCCGCAGTTTCTACTGCCCTTGCAGAGCTTCTAGGTGGCGCTATTGCTTTAAATATGCTATTTGGTATCCCTTTAAAACTTGGAACAATATTAGTTTTATGCTTTATATTATGGATATTATATACAAATTCTTATAAAAAACTAGAAAAGTGGATTATTGGCTTTGTCTCACTTATAGGAATATCATTCTTATTCGAATTGAGTCTTGTGCATGTAGAATGGGGTAAAGCTATGGTGGGGTGGATCAAACCCTCTTTCCCCAGTGGATCCCTTCCAATAATAATGAGTGTCCTCGGTGCTGTAGTAATGCCTCATAATTTATTTTTGCATTCCCAAGTAATACAAAGTCGTCAGTGGAATCTAGAAGATGAGAGTATAATAAAGAAACAACTTAAATATGAATTTATGGATACTTTTTTTTCAATGATAGTAGGTTGGGCTATAAATAGCGCTATGATCCTTATCGCAGCAACTACTTTTTTTGCACAAAAGGTTCAAGTTACAGAGCTTAGCCAAGCTCAACAAATGCTTACACCTCTACTTGGAAATACAGCATCAATTGTTTTCGCTACTGCCCTACTTTTTGCCGGAATTTCTTCCTCAGTCACCGCAGGCATGGCAGGCGGAAGTATTTTTGCAGGAATATTCGGTAAAGATTATGATATTAATAATGTATACACTAAACTTGGAATAGGAATTACTTTAATTGGTGCTACAATATCTATATTTTTTATAACAAATCCTTTTAAAGGTCTTATCTACTCGCAAATGCTCTTAAGTATACAGCTTCCAATAACTATATTCCTACAGATATATTTGACTTCTTCTAAGAAAGTTATGGGCAAATATGCTAACAGTACCCTAAGTAAAATAACTCTTTGGATTATTGGACTTATAGTAACCGGGCTTAATATAATGCTATTACTAAGCTTCCTACCATAAATCCACAAAACATAAAAAAGATATAGCCATAACTTCATTAGTTATGGCTATATCTTTTAATTTATAATTGCTCTAACCTAAAACTTTAGACCCTTCTTACTTATCATTATCTTCATTAATATTCTCTGTTGAGATATTCTCTGTTGAGATATTCTTATTTTGAAGCATATCTAGTGATTTTATATAGTCTTTTTTACCTTCATCAGGCAAACTATCCACACAAATACCACTTCTTGGAAATGCCATTGAAATGTCTTCTTGATGCAGTATATCCGCTATTTCAAAATTTATATCTTCTTTTACTCTAAAGTATTCATCAAAATCTGGTGTATCAGCGAAATAACAAACTATAATATCCAAACTAGCTGCACTCAATTTATCAAACCTAACAAGAATCCCCTCCTTATTAACCTGAGGATGATTATCTAACATACTCCTAACTCTTGAGACACAATTCTCTAATTTTTGCCTAGATGTTATATAATTTAGTTCTAAACTAAAACTAACTCTTCGTTTACCTCTTCTACTAAAATTTGTTACTGCTTCATTAGTTAATTTCGAATTAGGCACTATTATTAATGCTTCATCGATAGTTCTTATTTTAGTAGTTCTAAAAGAAATATTTTCTATACTACCTTCTAACACATCACTTTTAACCCAATCTCCAATAGTAAAAGGTTTATCTAATATTATAGACATACCCGCGATAATATTGGCAGCTGCATCTTTAGCTGCCAATGCAAATGCCAATCCACCTAGTCCAAGTCCCGCAATAAACCCTTGAATATTATATCCCCATTTTTCAGCTATTATTGTAATAGCTAATGCTACTAGTATTAGTCTTAATGTTTTTGATATAAATGGGAATAATATTTTATCGACTTTTACATCATAGGCTTTATGCATTCTCTCAAATAAAAGAGAAGATTCCCCTGTAAGATTGTAGAGTCCCCATGAAATTAATACTATTATGGCAGAACTAAAAACTCTGTTTACAAAATCTAGCCTAATTGGTAATGCCAGTATTAAAATATCAAAGGCAAAATATATCCCTAGCACTTCAAAAAAATTAATCAATGGTCTTTCAAAAGCAGCTACTATTTTTGTATCTGCATTAAATTTTGTTTTATTAACAAGCTTTAATATTATTTTAAATACATATTTCGCAAATATCTTTTTTAATAATAAAAATAGTACGAATACTCCAATAGCTATTCCAACATATCTAAGTTTAACATATGTGAATCCACTAAAAAATCTTTGTATTTCATCTTTTGCAAAAAAATCTACTATCCATTTATACAAACAATCACACTCCCTTTTATCCTATGTTTAAGTATATAATCATTTTAAACTAATAATGTTATTTACTCAATAGATTATATATGAAGAATCATTTTTATTAATATATAAATCACACAAAAAAAGACACTTCATATGAAGTGTCTTTTTTTGGTGGCTTACCGGAGAATCGAACTCCGGACACCATGATTAAAAGTCATGTGCTCTACCAACTGAGCTAGTAAACCATGTTTACCTGGCGACAACCTACTCTTCCACAAGGTCACCCCTGCAGTACCATCGGCGCATTGAAGCTTAACCTTCGTGTTCGGTATGGGAACGGGT
>NZ_JAHLDM010000056.1:0-6817 GCF_018861295.1 Clostridium estertheticum
GGTAGTATTTGTTTTATTATTCTATCATTTTTATCGTAAAGTAATCTTGTTGTGTTTCCTGAAATATTTTTAAAGTGAGTAAGTCTATTTTGAGAATCATAAGTGTATCCCTTACTTTTTTTATCTTCTTCAAACTTTAAGTCTTTTAATAACTTCTTATTTTCCTTAGCTTTTTCGTATCTATCAAGAGCTTTTATGTTATAGTCATTTTCACTTGAATATTTTTTGTTTATAAGTCTTGCATCTTTCCCACTATATTCACTTAAAACTATGATATTGCTGGCTTTATCATATTTATATACATGGCTTCTAAAGATATTATTTATCTCATCTTTTTCGTATTGCTCAATAACTCTATCGATAACATCATATACTCTTCCAATTTCAAAGCCTTTTGGAGTTATAATTTTGGTGGCATTGCCATTTTTGTCATATTCATATTTTGTGATTGCCCAGATATTTTTATCCTTATTTTCTGGTGAAATAAACTTACCATCTATTTTTTCTTTCTTTTCTATTAAATTTCCTGCTTTATCATATTCGAAATAGATTTCGTGATAGTAATTTTTTGCTACTATATTATTCCACTAACAAAACTTTCTGTCGCGTTACAAACAAAACCCCATCATAATTTACTCATGATGAGTTTTTATAATTTACAATTATTGGTTTGATGCCTGACATCATAGCAAAAACTAGAAACAGTTTCTTCTTCTAATATCTTTCTTTACTAAATTTATTAATCCAACCATCTTCAGTATAAAGTTCACCTTCTAAACCATCACTATTTTCTTTAATATCATTATCTTTCTGACCATCATACACTGCTACTTTTATTTCATCATTTTGCTCAATCATAACAAGTAAACTATGCAAACTTAAATCAGTAATTTTAGGTATTAGCCACTTTAAAACCTCCAATTGTTCATCATTAAATGCAGATATTTTATCACTAAACTGTTGTGCAGTAATCCCTTTCATTTTACCATTTAGCATCATATCCCAGCTTGCTATTGTTACATCTCTAACTTCTTTTATTAATTTATTTCCAAAATAATCTAAAATGTTTTCATTCACTATAATCATTTCCTCTCTTTAATTTATTTTGAATACCAAGGTATTCTTATTGGCTGTGTCACTCCCTGCACTGTAAGATTTTCAATAGACTTTCTTGTTAATTCATTTACTTGAGCATCAGTTGCTCCACCTGCTTTTAGTGCTTCTTTAGCTATTCGTGTGTGTTCTTCAAGTGTATTGGGTCTACCACTCATATGGAGTTCTTTAAACAACTCTCTTTGTTTATTTGTCATATCAGAATGATTTAATCCATTATTAATCATATAATCCTGACTAATAGAAAATCCTTTCTTAGGGTCATAATTAACATCACCTCTGAATCCTGCTTTAGCATGCACGTGACGACCACCCACATCTGAATAATCTCCTGTCCCGGCATCAGCAATCTCCTCAGCAGAACTCCTACTTTTTCCTTCGCATTTTGCCTTATATCCACTAGGATCACAATACCCAACCGGATTACTCCCACAATAACTATAAAGATTTAACCCATCGCCCCTATAAACATCCTCCTGAGTAAATCTCCCAATAACAGAATTATAAACCTAGCCCTCAAATAATACTGCTGAGTTATAGAATCAAATTGCTGCCCTGTATATCCTATTCTGAATATCTTCGGTGCTTTCTAAAACATTACCAAAAGCATCATAACAATATTCATTTTTATTTGTTGCTCTTTATCTGTAATAAAAATAGTACTGCCTTGTTCATCATGAGTGTAGTAATACCTGTTTTCCTCTGCCTCTAAATCTCCATCATAACTTGAATCCTAATCTATTCATACTGTCATAGGTGTAATGGTTTTTATTTTTATTTCATGCCCCAAACTGCTGCCGTTTTTGCTTTCGCTTTGCAGACAAAATCCCATCATAATTTACTTATGATGGGATACTGTATTTTTTTAAATTTACAATTGTTTGCTTGACCCCCGACCGCATTGAAGAAACTAGAAACAGTTTATTTTTAACCATTTTAAGTTAAGGTGGTGGCTATTTGAGGCTTACGTTGAACACGAATTCTTTTTTTATTGTTTTATTCAAAAAGACTTATCTCTTCCGCCCAAAAAGTATTATTACCAATACTTTTGTTATCAATATTATTTAATTTGTTTTTAATTACTTCTAATTGTTCTTTCGGACATTCTCTATTTAAATATGCTTTTCTGCCATTAATTTCTTTGATTGTTTTTATAAAGTCTGCATATTCTAGTAAACTTTCAGCTAATTGAGGTATTGACTTATTAACATATACTTTTTCAAATGTTTCATGATTGATAGATACAACTATTCCTGTTTTATTTTCAATTGCTAAAATATCTCCATTTCCGTTAAATCCAATATAAATATACTCTTCATATTTATCAACATTATATTTTTCTTTTAAAGTTAATAGTGCACCTGAGTCAATTGATTCAAAATTTAAAAATGGAGCTGCTGAGTCTGGCAATCCAGCCTCAGTTAATAACTGCTTACTTTCTATCGGTATACTCAGTTTATTAACTTTATCTATATCATACTTAATTAATGGGTACACTTCTTTATTCCACTTTTCTTTAAATTCAATTGGACTTATCATTAAAAATCCCTCCCTTTAAATCAGTGTTTATAGTCTTTTGACAATGTTTCCGCCATATCAGTTAGTTTATCGTTTCCCCTAATTCCAATTTCTTTTTCCACATTGTGAATTCCACCAAATCCTTTGTGCAATGTTTCAGGCACTGCAGTTGCTTGCCCTCCACCACCTATATGATGATGAATTAATTTATCACCTACTGTGTCATTATATTGTGGGAAATGCTGAATAAAATCTTTATCTACTATTGGAACTAATCCACTATCTATCCTTGTCACATTTGTTTCGCTCCAATATTTAGGATGTTCATCTAATAATTCATTAAAATGTTTACTGGCATTTCTTTCCCATCCAGCAGCATTTATTCCGCTTTTATCTTTACCTTTAAAATTCATTTGAGTAGTTAATCTTGGATCAGCTCTATACTCAATCGGAATTTTTTCTACATCAATTCCTCTATAAGCACTAATACTACTATAATCAGTATTATTGATTGCCTCATTATGAGCACTAGTTTTACTCTTGCAATCAGCATATCCACTAGGATCACAATAAACCACAGGATTACTCCCACAATAGGCATAAAGATTTAACCCATCACCTCTATAAACATCCTCCTGCGTAAATCTTCCAATAACAGGATTATAGAATCTAGCCCTTAAGTAATATTGATTTGTTATCACATCAAACTGCTGTCCAGTATAAGTTATCCTATTATGAATATCCTCAGTACTTTCTAAAACATTACCAAAAGCATCATAACAATACTCATTTTTTATTTGTTGCTCTTTATCTGTAATATGGACTGTACTGCCTTGTTCATCTTGCGCATAATAATACCTATTTTCTTCTGTATTACTTGTAATATCAGCAGCAACAACTTCATGCCCTCTAGTAAATCTAGAAACTGGATTATAATTCTTATCTGTTTCAACTAATACATTTTCCTTATGGAAAATAAACTTAGTTAGTTTTTCATTCTCTTCAATCTCAGCTCTTAAACCTTCAGTATCATATCTACTAACTAAAGTATTTCCTTCCTTAGTTAAAGTTTTAACCTGCTGGTTTAAATTATTGTACTCAAAAGTGCTTGCGCCTAGGTCACTTTCTTCCCTTATTGTATTGCCTTGCTTATCATAAGTAAAGTGATTTGTGCCAGAATCTTGGTGTAATTCTTTTAGCTGGTTCTTTACATTATAAACATATCTATCAGTTATACCATTTGTTGTTTTTGTTAGTCTATTCCCTACTTTATCGTAGGTAAAGCTTTCTTGTCTTCCATCATAGCTAGAGTCTTTTACTCTATTCATGCTGTCATAGGTGTAGTTGTTTTTATGTTTACTGCTTGTTTTTTCTATTCTATTACCATTTAAGTCATAAGCATAACTATAATCTACTAATACCTCACCAGTTGAAGTTACTGTAACTAAACTCTCAACATTTCCATCACCATCATATCCATAATCCGTCTTTAACCCATTTCCATAGTTTATACTTTTTATATTGTCATTTTTAAAGTAAACATAATCTACTAGGGTGTTTTCCTTGTTGTCTTTTATTCCCTTTACTCTATTTGCATCATCATAACTGTAAATACTACTTTTACCTGTGATATCTTTTATAGTTTTAATATTCTTATTCTTATCATAATCATAACTTAGAAGTTTTCTTCCCGATGCACTCTTGCTTTCCAACATTCCTTCATCATTAAAACTATACTCATATAACATGTTTCCTGTGTATGCATTTTTTAGTGTTCCATCTTCATTATAGTTATATCTTTGATCTATAATGTTTAAGATTTTTTGCTCTTTTGAGATTTCTTCTATTGTTTTTTTATGGTTTTTATAAGCTTTTACAGAAACTATATTTTTATCAATATTATAAACTCTATCTACAATATTTTCGTTTCTATCTAACTGCTTACTTAAATTTCCTTCTTCATCATAATAGAAAAATTCAATATTTCCTTCTTGATCTTTTATCTCTGATACTTGTCCTAAACTATTATAACTATAAGTTATTGTTCCACCATTTGCATCAGTTGTTGTTATAATATTACCCGCATAGTCATAGGTGTACTTTTCAGCTCCACCTTCTGGAGTTACTATTTGAGTTATTCTTCCCCAATCATCTAACATGTAGCTTGTTTGGTTTCCATTACCCTCAGTAATTCCAGTTATGTTTCCTCTAGCGTCGTATTTATAACTTTGAGCTTTTTTATTTTCTTTTCTGGAGTTTGGAGTAACTATATCCTTAATTTGACCAAGTAGTGTGTAGGTATACTCAACCTTGTTGTTTTCACCATCAATTGAGGTTTCCATATTTCCCTTTGGATCATAAGTATTTCGCGTTACTGTTTCTCCAAGGGCATTTTTAACCTGGATTACTTGACCTTTTAGGTTGTAAACATAGGTTGTTCCTAAGCCATCATCTGTAGATTCATCATATTGCTGTGGTAGTATTTGTTTTATTATTCTATCATTTTTATCGTAAAGTAATCTTGTTATATTTCCTGAAATATTCTTAAAGTGAGTAAGTCTATCTTGAGAATCATAAGTGTACCCTTTACTCTTTTTATCTTCTTCAAACTGTAATTCTTCAAATAACTTCTTATTTTCCTTAGCCTTTTCATATCTGTCAAGAGCTTTTATGTTATAGTCATTTTCACTTGAATATTTTTTATTTATAAGTCTTGCATCTTTCCCACTATATTCACTTAAAGCTATGATATTGCTGGATTTATCATATTTATATACATGGCTTCTAAAGATATTATTTATTTCATCTTTTTCATATTGCTCTATAACTCTATCTATTTCATCATATACTCTTCCAATTTCAAAACCTTTTGGAGTTGTAATTTTAATGGCATTGCCATTTTTGTCATATTCATATTTAGTAATAGACCAAATATTTTTGTCCTTACTTTCTGGTGAAATAAACTTACCATCTATTTCTTCTTTCTTTTCTATTAAATTCCCTGCTTTATCATAAATATAATGAACAATTTTTTCTGTAGTATCATTTATTTTAAAGCTTTCGTAGGTTTTATTATTTAATGAGTCATATTTGTATCTCGCTTTTGCCCCATGTTTATCTTTAACTTCGATAAGTCTATTTTCTTTATCATACTCAAAATAGATTTCATGATAGTAATTGCAATATTCCTCTTTATTAACTAGGTCTGTTCCATGTCTTTCTAATATTTTATTGCTATTTTCATCGTACTGGTAGCAAGTTACATTATATTTTTCTTTTTCCACTGGAACTCGCTTTTCAATTAAGTTTCCAAGCAAGTCATATTTAAATAAAGTAGCGTTTCCTTCACTGTCTATTTCCTTAATTATATTCCCATGAAGGTCATATTCAAAGGTTTTGTCTATAATTCCTTCTTCGTTTATAATAGAAGCTAATCTATTCATTGAATCATAGATATAGCTATACCCCAGTCCATCATCTGTTTTTGCATTGTAGTATTCTGGACTTATGTGTTTTATGACATTTCCATTTGCGTCTAAAACAAATCTTTCTACTCCACCATCTGGATATAGTGTTTTTATTTTTCTATTATCTTTGTCATAGACATATTCTATGCCTAAACCATTTTGTAAATCCTCATCAAAGTAATTTGGATTTACCTCTTTTATTATGTTTCCTTCGCTGTCTCTTATATTTTTCTCAATGGATCCCATTGGATTTTTTATGGCTAACAACCTATCCATATGGTCATATTTATAGCTATAATTGCCTCCATTTGGCGTTTCAACCCTTATTAAATTACCCATCTTATCATAAGATTTTGTTGTTTTATTTCCATTACCATCTTTAATTTCTGAGACGTAATTTAAATTATTATAACCAAATTCTATAGTTCCATAGTCCGTTTCAATTGAGGTATTGCGACCAACTTCATCATATTCGTATCTGTATACATAATTACTATTTGTAGTAACTATTACTGGGTCTTTTCCTTGTTTGTCTTGATCTTCGCTTTCTACATCATATTCATATTTTGAAGTGTTTTTATTTCCATCAGTTTTAGTTAATATTCTTCCATATGAGTCATAAGTGTACCCCTCAATTTTCCACTGCCCAACTGAAATCTTTGTTTTCTCTTCTATTAAATTACCTTCATTATCATGAACGTAAATATTCTCTTTTCCAT
>NZ_JAHLDM010000057.1:0-4927 GCF_018861295.1 Clostridium estertheticum
TGCGGGATTACATAATATAAAACAGAAACAATCAGAAAAAACATTAAAAATTTTATTGAAGTAAATTGCATCATATACCTTCTTTCCATTATATAACGATAATTATAGACAAAATTCTACAAATTATACCTACTAAATGTATTATAACAGAATATGTATTATAACTACAAGTGTATTATAATAACAAATAATAATAGAAAGAAAAGAATGATAGTTAATTATAGATAAAAAAAAGTGCAGAATATCTACACTTTTTTTATATAAATAATTGTATATCTGACTCAAGAGCATCCTTTAAATAATCTTTAGCTTCAATAACTTCAAGTTCAGGAATGAGTTCTTCTTTTTTTAATCCCATGACTTCCATTGATAGTTTACATCCATAGAACTTAACACCTTTTTTTACAGCACCTTCTAAAAATTTTGAAAGGGTTGGTGTGTTATCTTCTTTCATCATAGCCTCAAGCATTTTTTTCCCGAAACCACTGAAGTTCATGTTAGATAGTGGTAATTCTTCTGGCCCTTTTGGAGTCATTGCACCCATAAGTTTCTCTAATGAAGACTTACCATCGTTTATAATTTTATCAGGGTCCCTTAACAAAAGTAGACCCCAAAAAGCAAAAAACATAGATACTTCCATTCCTAATTCCTTAGCTGAATTTGCCAATATTAATCCAGCTAAGGCTTTGTCATATTCTCCACTAAACATTATAAGGCTTAGCTTTTTATCCATTATAACACCTCATTTTTATGTAGCTTGTGTATATATCATCTTATTTATTCAGATTAAGTTAAATAAAGATATTTAGTTTAAAAAGAATTTTTTTATAATATTGGGAAACAATATTATAAATGTTGAAAAAATATTAATTATATTTAGGAGGCTTATTATGAATTATTTAAGCAAATTATCAAAGAATGTTAAATATAAACAAAAAAAGCAAAAGGTGAATTTGGTAAAAGGCTTTGCAGTCTTCACAATTATAAGTATTGCAATAGGAGGGGTCGCTAAAAAATGGTTAGATCGAAGTCATTTAGAAGAGAAAAAGAATATCCCTATTCCTACGCCTAATAATAGTGATGAAGATATAAATATTAATAGAGATGAGATTAAACATACATTGGAAGAGTTTGGTGATGAAGTTGTAGGGGATGTAGGCGTTGCAATGGAGAAAGCACTTGATGGCTTAGAATATAAGAAAGATAATGAGATTAAACAGTAGTATAAGTATACAGAAGTTAAATCACCTCCTTGGTCGCTGAAACAGCAACCAAGGAGATGATTTTAATTATAACATGTTTAATGATTGTTACTTCTATAATCTGAAGGGCACTGGCCTATGATTTTTTTAAATTGTTTTGAAAAAACAAATTGATCGGAGTATCCTACAGAAGTAGCAACTTCCGCTATGGATAAATCATGGTTTGTTAAAAAGTGACATGCGTTTTCCATTCGTGTTTTTATAATGTATTCAATAGGTGTTTGTCCCAAAGCGTTTTTAAAAATAGTACATAAATATTTACGACTTATACCAATGTAGTCGGCTAAACTGTTTACACTAATATTACCATAAAAATTCACTTCAATGTAATCTACGGCACTTATTACATATCGTTCTATGTTTGACTCATAAAGGCTGACCGTATTTGATTTTGGGGCTATTTTAATTAATTTAGAAAGAAACAAATATAAATAAGACAATCTGGATAAGTCAGTTTCTAAAGACAATTTAGTGAAGCTAGCCATTTTTTGTATCGCATCTTTAAAAAAATTGTCAGTATCATAATGAAATATTGGATTGTCATAGCTAAGACCTGCACTATGTATAAATTTTGGTGCTTTTACACCGTTAAAACCAACCCAAAGATAATGCCAAGGATCATCCATATCTGCTTCATAATAGGCAATATGATCTGGACAAATAACAAACGCATCTCCAGCTTCTAAAGCATATAACTTTTTACCACATCTAAAAGTACCTTTTCCACTAAGTATAAAGTGTATAATAAAATGATTTCTAGCTACAGGTCCAAAAAAGTATCCACTCGAACATACTTCTTCTCCACAATCATAAAAGTTTAAATCGGTGTTAGTAAAATTATCATTTTCAACACACCATACTTCCATTGCATCACATCCTTTTAGTTTACTTGTGGACATTATAACATATTTTGAAGACATGTAATCATTTACTTAAAAATGTTTAGAGTTCATAATAAAGATACAATCAACAGAAAGACACACAATTAATCGTTATGTTTTCAGTGATTAACAAGTTTAATAATAATTAGCTATTTTTATTAAACTTAAAAAATAGGTGTGGTTAATTATGCTCGAAATACCATTTATGCTAGTACGAAGTTAGAATATACAAAGTTTACTTTAGCTGAATTTTTAAAGAGATTATAATAATCTTTTTATAAATGAAACCTTTTGGTTTCAATATATATATATAATTCGAGGGGGATAAATAAATGAAAAAAAGTTTACACAAGATTATCGCAGTTGCACTTACTTCTATGGTTATGATGTCCACTTTAGCGGGCTGTGGTAGTTCTAAGACTACAACTGATACAAGTGGTAAACCTGTAACTCTTACTTATGCGATTTGGGATAAAAATCAACAACCGGGTATGCAAGCTATCGCAGATTCTTTTCACAAGTTAAATCCAAATATAACAGTAAAAGTGGAAGTTACACCTTGGGATAGTTATTGGACAAAAATGGATGCAGGTGCTACGAGTGGAACACTTCCAGATGTATTCTGGATGCATTCAAATAATTTCACAAAGTATGCTACTGGCGGTGTATTGATGGATTTAACTGATACTATAAAAAATAGTAAAGACGTAAAAATGAGTAATTTTCCTAAGGATCTTGTAAGTTTATATACATTAAAAGACAAAGTTTATGCTATGCCTAAGGATTACGATACAATAGCATTATGGTACAACAAGACTATGTTTGATAAAAAAGGGATCGCTTATCCAGATGGAACTTGGGATTGGAATAAGTATTTAGAAGTTGCTAAAAAATTAACTGATTCTTCAAAAGGAGTGTTCGGTTGTATTGCTCCTTCAGATGATCAACAAGGTTATTATAACTATGTTTACCAAAATAAAGGATATATACTTTCACCTGACAATAAAAAATCAGGTTTTAGTTTAGCAGCAACAAAAGAAGCTATACAGTGGGATGTTGATCTAAGCCAAAAATATAAGGTTTCTCCAACGCAACAACAATTTGCAGATACTAGCTTTGCGACATATTTTGAATCAGGAAAAGCTGCAATGGGACTATTTGGATCATGGATGGTAAGTGAATTTAAGGCAAATGATTATGTGTCAAAAAATTGTAATGTAGCTGTTATTCCTCATGGAAAAACAAAGGCAACCATAATTAATGGTTTAGCAAATGTTGTTTCAGCAAAAACTAAACATTCAGTAGAAGCTTTGAAATTCGAAAATTTCTTAGGAACAAAAGCAGCTAATACTATTCAATCAGAAAAAGGTGCTGCAATTCCAGCATATGCAGGAACTGCACAACCATTTATAGACAATACTAAACAATTTAACTTAAAAGTATATCCAGAAATGTTAAACTATGCTGTTTTATTCCCAAATTCAGCAACGAAAGCGAAATGGTATGAAATTCAAAATAACACAATGACAAAGGTATATACTGGTCAACTTACAGTAGATCAAGGCTGTAGTATAATTGATAAACAAATGAATGCTCTTTTAGCCACTGAAAAATAATTAATTGATGACAGTTAATGATTATAGTTAACTGTCATCATAATTAACTAAATTTAATTATGATTTTATATAAGGAGGGGAAGTTTTGAAAGCGATGATTAAACAAAAGAACACATCGAAAAGTTTACATAAAAAGGTAAAAACTAGCAAGAAAGATTTACATGATTATTATTGGGCTTATATTATGATAGCACCTACAATAATAGGACTTATTATATTAAATATATGGCCTTTAATTCAAACTATTTATTTAAGTTTTAATAAAACTACTGATTTTGGTCTTAATCAGTGGGTCGGGTTTGATAATTATAAACAGATGTTTTCAGACCCTGCTGTATGGCAAGCAACTTTGAATACATTAAAATATACTGTAATTTCAGTTCCTATCGGCGTTATTCTTTCTTTAGGTATTGCAGTACTACTTAATTCTAAGATAAAAGGTAAAACTATATATCGTACAATCTATTTTCTACCTATGGTTTCAGCACCAGCAGCTATAGCTATGGTTTGGAGATGGCTTTATAGTTCGGATTTCGGTTTGTTTAACTACTTGCTTTCTTTCGTTGGTGTAAAAGGACCCAATTGGCTTACAAATCCAAAACTTGCGCTTTTATCTATAATAGTAGTAGGAATATGGAGTTATTTAGGTTACAATATGATTATTTTACTTGCAGGGCTTCAGGAAATACCAAAAAGTTTTTATGAAGCAGCTAAAATTGATGGAGCAGGTCCTATTAGGCAGTTTTTCGCTATTACATTTCCATTAATATCACCAACAATGTTTTTTGTTGTCATTACTTCTATGATAACCGGATTACAAGTATTTGATTTAATATTTATGATGATTAGTAAATCAAATGCAGTTATGGAGTCTACTCAATCTTTAGTGTACTTATTCTATAATTATTCATTCGTAATGAATGACAAAGGTTATGGTTCAACTATAGTAGTACTGTTATTAGCAATAATTTTAGTGATAACTGCAGTTCAACTTAAATTACAGAAAAAATGGGTTCATTATGAATAACTTCAAGGGGAGGTATAACTTATGAAAGGAAAATTAAAATCAAGCAATTTAATTGTTCACATAATTCTTATAATAGGTGCGATTGCAATGCTAATTCCATTTATATGGATGATACTAACTTCGTTAAAAACACTTACAGAG
>NZ_JAHLDM010000058.1:0-4878 GCF_018861295.1 Clostridium estertheticum
CCTGGGTTTAATATATTTTTAGGATCAAATGCCAATTTTATATTTTTCATAAGTCCTACATACACAGGTCCTAATTGTTCTAACATATATGTTTTTTTTGCAAACCCAATACCATGTTCTCCAGATACTAAACCTTTGAGTTCTCTTGATTTACTGTACATCGCTTCAAATACTTCTGCAATTTTCGTGTCCCATACTTCATCCGTAAGGTCATCTTTTAACACATATACATGTAAGTTACCATCACCTGCATGACCAAAACTTCTTATCCTTATATTAAATTCCTTTTGAAGTTCATTAGTGTAATTAATGAACTTGGCAACCATGTTCCTTGGAACAACAACGTCACATTCATCCATATAAGTTGTTGTTGCTTTAACTGCTTCAAGAAAAGCCCCTCTTGCAGACCAAACAGCTTCTTTTCTCTCATCTGTATCCGTTATAAATACATCAAGAGCACCTTGCTCTAGGCAAATATTAGCTACACCTTCATAAGCTTTTTCTATTTCTTCTATAGTATTACCATCAAAAGTTAATAAGAGATAAGCATCTGAAGAATTATCTGGGAACTTTTTACCAAGAAATTCTTCAGCAGCAAGAATAACTTCTCTTTGCATAAATTCTATAGCAGTTGGGGCTGCTTTTGATTTAACTATTAAAGGAACTGTGTTTATTGCCATATCAAGATTAGGAAAAGGTATTAATAATGATATCGCCTTCTTTGGTAGTGGTAATAGTCTTAATATTATTTTCGTAACTATTCCAAGTGTTCCCTCAGAACCACATATTAAATCTTTTATACTGTACCCAGTAGAATTTTTAACTACCTTTCCACCCACTTCAAGTATTTCTCCACTTGGAAGTACTACTTCAAGTCCTCTTATATAATCTCTTGTAACTCCGTATTTAACAGCTCTCATTCCACCTGCATTAGTATTTATATTTCCCGCAATTGTTGCTGATTTTTCTCCTGGATCTGGTGGATAAAACAGATCAAACTCTTCAACATATTTACTTATCTCCATTAGAAGTACACCTGGCTCGAGTGTTAACATTAAGTTTTCTTCATCAATTTCAAGTATTTTATTCATCCTAGACATATTTATCATAATTCCACCGAATATTGGAACTGATGCTCCAACTAGTCCTGTTCCTGAACCTCTTGCTACAACAGGAATAACATTATCAGATGCATATTTCATGATTTTTGACACTTCATCAGTTGTAAGAACCTCAACTAATACTTCTGGCATTTTACTTATTCCACCCATCTCATCATGGCTGAAATCATCATTTATATCCTCACCAGTAAACACTCTATCTTTTCCTAATATAGACACTAGAAATTCTATATCCTTTGCATCAAGTTTTTTGTAACTCATAAGATTACCTCCCCGATTATTCATTTAGTAAAACCGCTAAATGGTCTCATTTAGTAAAACCGCTAAATGATTTATTACTTAAGTTAAGACTAAAAGTTGACTTAAATCTATACGTTAGCGAATACAGTACTCAGCTCCTGAATTTTTAATGTTTTGGATCAATTGAGGAACTATTTCATATATGTCTCCCACTATTCCATAATGAGCTACATTAAATATCGATGCATTAGGATCTTTATTTATTGCAAATATACGCTCTGAACTGTTCATTCCAGCTGTAAACTGAACTGCACCAGAAATTCCAAGAGCTATTATTAATTTAGGTTTAACTGTTCTTCCAGATAAACCAATTTGTTTTTTAGCATCAATCCAACCCGCTTCAATTGTAGGTCTTGTTCCAGCTACTTGGGCATTAAGTAAATCTGCAAGTTCCTGTATCATAACAAGATCTTTTTCTGACTTTAATGCTCTGCCAACTGCAATAATTACCTCTGCATCTGAAATATTTTCTTCAACTTCTTTTTTAGTAACCTTTAATACCTCAATGTTAGATCTTAATTTTGCCCTATCTATTTCACAAATTGTAATTTTACCTTTCTCGTCACAATTTTTTTCAGGAGCATTCATAACTTTATACCTTACTGTAGACATTTGTGGTCTTGTATTTGGACATATAATTTGAGCCATGATATTACCACCAAAAGCTGGTCTTATCTGTACAAGGTCTGTATTTTCTTTCATATTGAGTATTGTACAGTCAGCAGTAAGTCCTGTTCTAAATCTTGCTGCAACTCTCGGAGCAAGTGATCTACCAATAGTTGTTGCACCAACAAGTAATGATGATGGCTTTACCTTATTTACAAAATCTTCGAATGCTGCAGTATAAGGTTCTATCCTAAAATCCTTAAGTTCTTCGCAATCGTATACAAATACTTCATCAACACCATAATGTAATAATTCTTTTGCTTTCTCTTTTATGTTGTGGCCAATAAAAACACAATATACTGGAAAATTAACAACTGATGCAAGTTCTCTCGCTTTTCCGATAAGTTCCATTGTTACAGGATGTATAACTCCTTCTACATGATCAACATATACCCCTATACCCTTCCATAAACTCTTATCAACTTGAACTACCTTCGTTTCAAGAAATTCCATTACTCCCGTTGGACCTTTTTTAACACAAATCTTACACATTTTACAGCCTGCATTAACTTCTATTTTTCCATCGTTATATTCAATAGCACCAAAGGGACAAACCTTTACTAATTCTTTAGCAACTGATTCATTTACCTTCTCTTGGTGACAAATTAACTTACTCATTAGAACTCCACCCTTCTTATATAATTTAATTCATTATACGAATTTTAATTCTTTAAGTTTTGTTGCCATTTTTAAACTAAGTTCTGAACCGCTACCTGTCCATGTTTCACGATCATTATTCACATCTGGTGGGAATATTCGTTCAACTTGTGTTGGTGAACCATTAAGTCCATATTTCTTTTCATCCTTATCTTCAAAATCATTTAATGTTATCATTTTTATTTCTCTATCTTTTGTAGCTATTTTTTTCCTATAAGACGGAAGCCTTGGTTGATATATATCTTTGTCTACGGTTAGAAGACATGGGAATTGAATCTCAGCGACTTCTATAGTATTTGCCATATCCATCTCTACAACAATTGATTTTTCCTTCAATTCTATTATTTTTAAGACGTTTGCAATATGCGGAATATTTAGGTATTCAGCCATTTCTGGTCCTACTTGAGCGGTATCACCATCTGTTGTTTGCTTTCCACATAATATAAGATCAAATTCACCCATTTTTCTTACCCCTTGGGAAATTGTATAAGATGTAGCTAGAACATCTGCTCCTGCAAATTTTCTATCAGAAATTAGTGCACCTTCGTCTGCTCCCATCATATATGCTTCGCGAATAACATCCTTTGCTTGAGGAGGTCCCATAGTTATAACTTTAATTAGTCCACCCTTTTCTTCCTTAATTTTAAGAGCTGTTTCTAATGCAAACAAATCGAAAGGATTCATTTTAGAATCTACACCATCTCTTTTTAAAACTCCTGTAACTGGATCCACTTCAACATTTGAAGTACCTGGAACTTGTTTTATACAAACTAAAATTTCCATATATTTATTCCTCCTACATTTTGTATAGAATTCTAAAAACTCATTATTGGCTAGATGGTCTGACCACCTTTTAATTTATAATAACACACTATTCAAAACATTTCTACTATTGTTATTTAATTAACAGTGTTTATTTTTTTTTACTATAAAATTAAAGGTGAGAGCAATATTTGTTATTGCCCTCACCCATGATTTTATAATAATATTATATTGTCCTTTCACTCTTATACTTATTTGCAAAATCTAAATGAATTCGCATTGCTTTTCGAGCCTCTACAGAACTATGTCTTTCTATAGACAAGTATATTTCATTGTGTTGAGAAAAAAGTATTTCCTTATTGCCTTCATGAACTATTATTAATTTTCTTGCATCCTTTATAAAATGATCTACAAGTGTCGCAACTGTTTTAAGTATATCAAATATTAAAACATTACCTGAACATTCTGCAATTTTATAATGAAATTCTTTGTCAATTTCAGCAGTAACAGCCTCCGCTTCTCCTTCAGACTTCATGAACCTTTTAGTAATCTCACTTAATTCATTTAATTGTCCACCCGTTATTCTCTTCGCAGCAAGGCCTGCCGCCTCAACCTCCATAATTTTTCTGAGCTCCCATATCTCTTCTTGATTACTTCCCTCTAACATAAACATAATTGATAGTGGTTCAAATAAATTATCCTGAAAACTTGTCTTTATATAACTTCCTTCCCCTTGTCTGCACTCTATAAGTCCAATGACTTCTAATGCTCGAAGCGCCTCTCGAATCGAAGCCCTACTCACTTCTAATTGTTGAACTAAACTTCTCTCTGAAGGTAGTTTATCACCTTTTTTAAGAGTACCTTGATCAATCATATTTTTTATTTGGTCAATTACTTGTTCGTAAACTTTTGTACTCTTTATTGGACTAAACATTTTATTCACACCTAGATATTGCTCCAAAGGTTTTAATGTAGTCTTATCAATTTTATCCATTATGTGATTCCCCCTTTAACATCCCAGATTCATGCATTCTATATATTATAACATAATTGTTACAGTTTAATACTTCAGCAAATCACGTTCAAAATTATCAACATTTCTATAAATAACTGTAACCATATTTTTAAAATAATATATACTTAGAAAAATAATATATTATAATTTATAAAAAGTAAGAATATTGATAATATTTTCACATAATCGATTTTTTTAAATGAAACATCAAATACAAATATTACATATAATCTGAAAAATTATATTAAAAAACGATAAGATCTATATAAAATGTACCCTATAGAGTAGACGATTTAAAAAAACCTACGCTATAGGGTTTTTCTATGTATAATTAAATATAAGAATAGAGGTGGATAA
>NZ_JAHLDM010000059.1:0-4737 GCF_018861295.1 Clostridium estertheticum
CCGTTCCCATACCGAACACGAAGGTTAAGCTTCAATGCGCCGATGGTACTGCAGGGGTGACCTTGTGGAAGAGTAGGTTGTCGCCAGGTAATAAAAAAACACTAAGTATAACTTAGTGTTTTTTTGCGTTAAATAAAAAAGTATTTTCATTGTATAATTTGATTTAACAAAATAGTATCAATTAAATTATTGAAAAAATTTATTATTTGAACCCAGATGGTTAATGATGTATAATAAGTAATATAAAACTAAAGGGGGAAAATCATAAGACATTTTAAAATGAGAAACCGCAATTTATCACTTTTTATCGCAACAATTATGATATTCACATTATTACCTTTTAACGTAAAAGGAGTTACGAAGGTTGCAACTACAGGTGGAGAAGCAATTTTAGATCTTGAAAACGTTAACCAGGTTCCGATTGTTAAATTCTCAGCATTAAAAGATTCTAATAATAAAATGATTATATCAAATGATTCAACTATTGGAGGATTTTCAAGTAAAGGAACGAAAAACAGTAGTTTCTTACTAACACCTAATAAAATTTCAGGAGATTTTTCTGTTGAGGCAACATTAAAGGTGACAAATCGTACCATAAATGGCACTGGTGGAATAGTAGGTGTAGGTGCATTCTCTGGTACACAAGAGGGAGACGCAATGGTAACTTCAGTAGCTAGAGGGGATAATGGTTCTAGAAGTTATTACAAAAAAACTACTGGATATGGTGCAGGTGGTCCTAATACTTCTAAAACATCAGAAATAGGAAGTACTGTATTATTAAAAATTCAGAGAACAAATAACACTTATACGTCTACTATAAATGGGGAAGTACAAGAACTTGCAGATCTGCATGAAACAACTAATGGACCAATGTATTTAGGTTTTGTTATCTGTGGTGCTAATGCAGAAGTGGATAAGTTTATTATCAAACAAAATGAAAACGTTATCTACAATTTATCAAAAAAATCATTACCAAGACCAACCTTAACTGCTAAAGCTAAGGGCGATAATGTTGATATTAATTGGACAGGAACACAAGGAGCACAAAACTATATTGTTCAATATAGGGAAATGGGTACATCAAGTTGGACAACAGATCCTGATAAGATAACGGGCAAAAGTCATACTGTAACTAATCTCACTGCAATGAAGGCTTATGAATTTAGAGTAAAGGCAAGTGGTGGAGAATCAAATGGGTTAACTTCTGCATTGGCGATTGCAGTTCCAGGGTTTAGATGGTCATCAATAGCTAGTCCATTAATTACTGGTGTGGTTTTATCGGAAGATGGTAAAGAAGTAAAGGTTAGTTATAATAATGTAATGGGTGCTTTGGGCACTTTAAAACTAGATGTTGAAATGAGAAAAGATAATATTATAGTAGATACAAAATCCGTTGTAGAAGCAGATACACTTTTAGGGGCAACAGATGGTGAAGTTACTTTTAGTCCTAAAGAAAGTGGGACATATACATTTACCGCTAAAGCTTTAAGAACTGCACAGGAGGATGTGAAACTATCAAATACAAAAAATATTACTTTTAAGTTACCACTTACAAGTCCAGTGGTCAGCGCAAGTGCTACCGCTACAGGGTCTATTAAAGTTAAATGGGATCAGGTAAAAGAAGCACAAGAATATAATCTCAAATATAAGAAAGAGGCAGATAGTCAGTGGACTACAGCGATAGAGTCTACTAAAGACTTGGCATACACAGTTAATAATCTTCAAATAGAAGGAGTCTATAATTTTAAATTAACGGTTATTAAAGATGGCCAGAATTCAGCAACTACTGTGTCGGCGAAATCAAAGGAAGTATTAGGTGAAACTGCTGAATGGAAATCTATAATATTTGGACAATCTATTTCTAGCTTATATAATACTATAGATGTAGATAGTGTAAAGGGTGCTGTGACGGTTACGGCAGGAAATAAGGAAGGAAGCACCACTGGTGGGAAGGTTACCGGTTCTCATGATGGAATAGCCTATTACTATACGGAAGTGGACCCATCTAAAAACTTTGAACTTTCGGCTGATATTAAAGTAAATTATTTTGCTAAAGGAACCCCAGATAATCAAGAAGCATTTGGAATAATGGCAAGAGATGATATAGGGAAGAGTTTAGACCCCACAGTATTTTCATCAAATATGGTATTAGTTGGTGGATATAGAGGATTAGTTCAATCAGTGTTTAGAAATAATGTTAATGATAAATCCGGTACTGGAGCAACAATGGATGATGTCTTTAAATTTGGAGATCGTCCGTTAAACGATGGAACATCAACATATAAGATGACACTTAAGAAAACCAATACAGGTTATCAAGTATCTGTAAATAATGGCGTAGAGAAGATATATTATAAACCCAAACAAATGGAAGTATTAAATTCAGGGAAAATATATGTTGGTTTCTTTGCTGCACGAGTTGCTTCAATAACTAGCTCTAATATAAGTATGAAAACCTCGGATGTTGTTACAGACCCTGCAGCGGTAAAAGAATCACAAAAACCTGTAGATGCTGCAATAAATGTAGTATCACTAATGGCAGCCTCTACTTCAAGTTATAAACTTGATCTTTTAGCAAATGTTAAAGGTAACGTAGAAGTTAAACAAAACGGAGTAGAAATATATAAAGGGCCAATTAAAGCTAATGACCTATTGGGAAAGACTACAACCCTCATAAATGGAGATAACAATTTTGATATAACATTAATTCCTGAGGCAACTGAAAATGTCACAAAGTATGATCCGATTTCAATAAAATATACCGTAACATTAAAACAATATGGAACTCTTTCTGGAGCTATTTATGTTTCTCAAACAGGTTCATCAAAATCAGCCGGTACAAAAATGGACCCTACGGACATATATTCTGCTGTTAAATTTATAGGAGAGGGTCAAACAATATATGTACGTGGTGGTGTATATAATTTAAAGAGTCCAATAATTATAGAAAGAGGCAATGATAGTAAAAGTAATAATCCCAAAATGCTATCTGCATATCCAAATGAAAAACCTATTTTTGACTTTGGGTTTGAGTCACAAGGACTAAGTCTTGCAGGTAGTGGTTGGAAAATATATGGTATTAACATAACGAAAGCAAATTTAAAAGGTATGAATATTTCTGGCAGTAATAATATAGTAGAGTTGGTAAATGTATATAATACTTTAGAGACTGGAATTCAAATTAGTGGATCGTCTACTGAAAGCAAAGACAAATGGCCATCGAATAACCTAGTATTAAATTGTACAGCTTATGATAATGTTGATGTTTCAGAAAATAATGCAGATGGGTTCGCTGCTAAGTTAACTTCCGGCGAAGGAAATGTATTTAGAGGATGTATTTCACATAACAACTGTGATGATGGGTGGGATTTGTATTCAAAACTAGAAACTGGTGCTATCGGTGCTGTAGTTATAGAAAATTCTATTGCTTATGGTAATGGTACACTTACAAATGGTAGAAAAACTAATGGTGATGGTAATGGTTTTAAAATGGGTGGAGAAGGTATAGCTGTTAAACATGTTCTTAGAAACTGTTTATCCTTTAATAACAATAGTGATGGTGTTACAAGCAATAGTAATCCTGCTATTATAGTTGAGAATACTACATCAGTAGATAATAAAGGGATTAATTTTAGCTTTGCATTCTACACTGCTGCAAAGCAACAATTTTCAGCAAAAAACAATATATCTTTTAGAACAACAGCAGGTGCGGCAGATAATGTACCAGCTTCCATTGAAAGCGATAGTAATTATTTCTACAATGGGAAAGAATCTATAAATAAAAAGGGTAAAGTACTTTTAAAATCAGATTTTACAAGTGTGGTGCAACCAAATAGTTATAATAGAAATGAAGATGGTACAATATTTGCAAGTAAATATATGTCGTTGCTTGTAGATTCAACAATAAAAAGTGGAGCATACCTATCAGATATTTCAAAGATAACTAATCCGATTCCAAACGACGGAACAATTGACGAGAAAGAGCCTATTGAAAACGAGGGTCTATTAAAGATGATAAATCTATTAAAAATGTACAAACTATTGTGGATGGAGGAATTGTTAATGTAGATGAAGAAATTACATCTAGTTTTAAAACTAGAGATTCTAAGAGAATCAGTGTATTCTTTGCTAGTCTAGGTTAATAGTGGTTATAGGAATTGTAATTTCAAAAAAAGTATAGAATAAAAGCAAATAAAAATAGCTCACAGTAATAATTCTGTGGACTATTTTTATTTTAATGGAGTAATAATTCCATGAATGATGTTTCTGACATTATTAAATTTATAGGAATAGGTAATCCATAATTATTGTTAGGAAAAAAATCTTTACCATTATATTTAATTATAAGAATACTTATCCTTGCGTATCGTAATGAGTAATATTGAATTATATAGATATATATGTAGAAATATGAGGGTAATATAACTAGAACACCTATTTTATAAAAATGTGTATCTATGGATATGATAGAATATTTCTTGTAGTCACATAGGAGTGGCACATTGGTCTTTGAAAATTGAACAGAGAAATAGGTAAAGAAATAAAATAATATTTTATTTCAACCAGTCAATTACTTTAGTAAAAGTAATATTTAGTCGTAAGACTAAAAAGTATGTAATGAGCTTGCTAACCAACTTAACAGTTGGCGCAGATTAATTATTTCAACTAAAAAAGTGTAAACTTTTAAATTGAGAGTTTGATCCTGGCTCAGGACGAACGCTGGCGGCGTGCCTAACA
>NZ_JAHLDM010000060.1:0-4727 GCF_018861295.1 Clostridium estertheticum
GGAACACTAAAAAATGCATACACAGGAAACATGTTATATGAGTATAGTTTTAATGATGAAGGAATGCTGGAAAGCAAAAGTGCATCAGGAAAAAAACTTCTAAGTTATGATTATGATAAGAATAATAACACTAAAACTATAAAAGATATCACAGGTAAGAGTAGCATTTACTCTTATGATGATGCAAATAGAGTAAAAGAAATAAAAGATAACAATGAAGACAACCTAGTAAATTATGCTTACTTTAAAAATGATAATATAAAAAGCATAAACTATGGAAATGGCTTAAAGTCGAATTATAGCTATGATGGTGATGGCAATGTTGAGAGTTTAGTTACAGTAACTTCAACTGGTGAAGTGTTAGTAGATTACAATTATGCTTATGACTTAAATGGTAATAGAATAGAAAAAGTAAGCAGTAAACATAAAAATCACTACACCTATGACAGCATGAATAGATTAAAGGATTCTAGCTATGATGGAAGACAAGAAAGTTTTACCTACGATAAAGCAGGGAATAGATTAAGTAAAACAACAAATGATATAACAGATAAATATGTTTATAATGTAAAGAATCAGCTAAAGGAATTACAACAAAATTCTGGCACAAATCACTTTACTTATGATAAGCAAGGCAATACAATAAAAGAAGAAACTCAAGTAGGGAACAATTCATATGAATATAACAATTTAAACCAACAGGTTAAGGCTATAACTAAGGAAGGAAACACTTTGGTTAGTAGATATGATACTGAAGGGTTAAGAGCTGAGATTGAAGAGAATGAAAAACTAACTAAGTTTATTTTCCATAAGGAAAATGTTTTAGTCGAAACTGATGAGGAGTATAATCCAGTTTCTAGATTCACTAGAGGATATGAAGTTGTTGCTGCTGATATTAATGATAATACAGAAGAAAATAGGTATTATTATACTCATGATGAGCAGGGAAGTACTGTTTTTATTACTAATAATGAGCAAGAAATTAGAAATGAATATTGTTATGATGCTTTTGGTAATGTTTTAGAAAGCACCGAAGATGTTCAGAATAGGATAACTTATACAGGTCAACAGTTTGATGGAATAACGAATCAATACTACTTAAGAGCAAGGTTCTATAATCCTGTTATTGGAAGGTTTACTCAGGAGGATGTTTATAGAGGTGATGGGTTAAATCTTTATGGGTATTGTGGGAGTAATCCGGTGGGGTATTGTGATCCTAGTGGGTATGAGGGAGTAGTTCCATTGAATGATACAAAAGAAGCTTATAGAAATAGAGTGAAGTATACTCCGAAAAAAGATGCCATATACGGTAAATGGACAGGAGAAAGAGGAGAATCAAAATTTAACCTATATCAATACGAAGATATGAGTGAACAGCATAAAAATGCTGGAAATATTTTAGAAAAATACAATAAAACCGGAGTTGATTATAAAAATGGAATTTCTGATTTTGATGAGTTCACTATATTTCAAGTAGACATAGATATGTCTACAGATAGGCCTACAAATTATGCGAGAACAAGTGATAAAATTGCGGAAAGTATATTGAATGGTGATACTTCCAAGATAATAGGAAGTAATGTTAAATCACAAGAATTAGCTAATACAATATTAGGGGATAAGAAAATAAATAAAATAATGAATAACTCTAAATTAACATATGATGAAAAATCTAACAGGATTAGTAGTAGATTAAATACTGTGCGTAAAACTAATCAACTAACAGTGCATGAATTAAATAATGGAAAAAGAACTCAATGGATACCTACAGATATTAATGGAACTTTTGGTCATTTAGGTGGAGTATCAGAATTGAAATTACAAGAGCAAAGTGTAATAAAAAATAATAAATGTGGATAGTATTGTAATAAGTAGAGGAGTGATTTTTATGAATAACATTATAATAGAGGATAAAGTTATGGGGAAGTTATCCTACGAACCAGAGGTATGGCGTAAAATAGAATTAATTAAATATATTATAAATAATACACCATATAAAATTGGTCTAGAAATAGATATATTTAACGGTGAAGTAACAGAGTTTGAGTTGGGAATAAATGATTGGCAAGAAGATGATTTTGAAGAAGAAGAGTTAGAAAAACATGAAGAATATAAAAAAGAAGTTGTGTTCTTATATAAAAAATATATTTGCAACTTTGAAAGTACTATACAGATGATTGGCGAAATATTAGAAAAAGATTTTAGAGAAAACATGAAGGATATGTCAAATGACGATATATTCAAATTGATAGGTAAAACAGGTTGTAATGATATATCTAATGATATCTGGAATTTAGTTAGTTTAGATAAAATAACAATGATGAAAAATAGGGTTAGAATTATTGGCAAAAGTAAATGGTATTTAAATGATGAATTTGGTATAAATTTATTGAAAGATGGTTCTTATAGCATAGGAAATCTTGATACAATTTACTAAAAAGAGTAGTAGATGATTTAGATTATTATACTTGAGAATAGAAGTATTCTAAAAAAATACATGAAAGATGATTTATGTACAGGAGTCATCTTTTTAAGCTCACATTTATAATAGTATAAAACCTATGTAATATGTTAACACTTTTTAGAAAAAAATTGATTAATTGTCTGACAACAATGGCAACCATATGAAAACGTATTTTAAAAGAATGGTTGAGAGATTTGATTGTACATTAGGTATAGAAAAATCCGTGAACAAAAAGTTTAAAACATGAAATAAAGACTAATATGAGGAGAAATTCTTGTGTTAGTCTTTTGTTTTGCAAATTGTATGGCAACTGTAGATATTGACACTTATAATAAACGAGACGCATTGGGTCTTAAGGAGAATTTTCTACAAGAATATATAGCCTGGGATATTATAAGCGATAAAGACTTTGAGTTAGGTGAACAAGTAGTATTAAACAATGTTACATGCAGGGTGGCAAAAATTCATACAGAGGTATATAAAGAAGAGATAAAAGGTATTTACACCATGGTACTTGAAAGAGGAGTTAGAACTATCTATAAAACTAACCACAAAATTTTTGGAATGAGTATACCAGCTACTATAAAAGAAGTAAAAGGAAACAATGTAAAGGTACATTTTCAAATAGACCCTGTATATGAGGAATTTTCAAATGAAAAGTATTTTACTTATGCTATTGAAAGTAGTAGCTGGTATTGCATGCCAGAAAAAGAAAGCAAGGTTCACATATACTTCCCAACAAATGATGAAAAGGAAGCAATAGCAATCCATGCAATAAGAATTAAGGATAAAAATGCACAATATGCCAGCAAAATACAAGACCCAGATATTAAATCATTTTCAAATCCAATTGGAAGTGAAATGAAGCTAACTCCAAGTGATATGAATTTTAAAGCGGATGATAGTGGAAGCGTAGCTTTGAATTTAGCACAGTCTGGAGATGTGTCTCTTACTGGAAAAAACATAAACTTTACAGCAACTGAAAATTTGGAGCTGGGAATGAGAAATGCAGATGGAGATACTCCTTCTCTTAGACCTGAAACTATTGAGATTTCTGCTAAAAGCAAAATAGAATTGTCAAAAGGAGGAACCCTTGGACTTCAAATAGCTGATCAAATTTTCTTGCAAGGACCAATGATTAAGAATGATGGGAGCATTAAAGATGCAATAGCATTACCAGAGGGAATAGCCAATAGAGGTAAAGATGATGCAGCTTTAATAGGCCAGATTAATGCACAAGCTAAAGATGCAACAGAGCAAAAAATTCAAGAAGCTAAAAGTAAGATGGGATTTGGACTAGTGGCGGCAGTGATTGGAGTAGTAGCAATAGCAGTTGCAGTGGTAATTATAGTAGGAACAGGGGGATTAGCACTTGGTCCTATATTAACATTAGCGGCGGGGAGTATAGCAGTGGTCGCAGGTGCATCCGAAATGGCGGAAGGCCGGACAAGTTATAGCAAGGCCCAGAGTGGAGACTTCTCAAAAACCGGTAACTTCCTGCTGGATACAGTTTGTGGAGGAAATGAAACTCTGTATAACATAGTAAAATACGGCTCAGTTATAATATCAGGAGTAGCGATTGTAATTTTATCAGGAGGCTCAGCAGCCATTTTAGCCAAAAAGCTTGCATTTGATATGGGTGGCGATGTTGCTATTAATGCAATAATGGACTATGCACAAGACGGCGTACTTAATAACAGCATAACTAGTTATCTAGACTCAGCTATAACCTCAGGGGGATTATCTTGCGTAACTATGGGTGCCATGAATAAACTAAATAAACTCGAAGAAGCTGGGAAGTTAATGAAATTAGGTAAAACAGCAGAGGAGAGATGTAAAGCACTTGGCAAAATTAGAACGGGTTTAGATACGGCAAATGGTGTAGCTGGAGAAATAGCTACCACGGGAGATGCAAATTTAACAGCTACGTTTATAAAAAAATATGTTGGTAATAAACTATGTTTTTCAGATCCAGTTGATGGAGCTACAGGAAGTTTATATATACCAGCAACAGACATTGTACTTCCAGATATCCACGAAGAGTTTAAAATTGAAAGAAAATATGAATCTGTAAACACTAGAACTGGGTCCCTTGGAATGGGATGGACAACAAACTTTGAAAGTTATCTGTATTTAGAGAATGAGCTTGTAAATGTACTTTGCACAGATGGTCATGTTGAAACCTTTACTGAAGTAGATGGAATCTTTATTAATGATAAAGGTGGAGCAACTGTCTATACATTAAAATGTCATGATGATTCAT
>NZ_JAHLDM010000061.1:0-4327 GCF_018861295.1 Clostridium estertheticum
TCATAATGGGGATTTCTAAAAAAACAATTAAATTTTGTAAAATGGAAGATGATAAAAGTGAAATAGATGTTGGCATAATTTTTATGCTTGCTCTTAAAGGAGAAAACAACCATATTAATTATTTAAGAGATATAGTTAATTTTTGTAAACATGAGGATAAAACAGAAAGATTGTACACTACTTCATCAACAGAAGAGGCTTATAAAATATTTATTTCTGAAATATTAGAAATTGATGAAAAATAATTTTTAATATTAAACTTTTAAACTATTAAAATATTATTGATATTTGTATAAAGGTTAAAAGTATAATAAAAAAATAAAAAAGTAGAGTATTTTGTTTGTATATTGTAGAATAATATTAGATGCAAGTTGTTATTTAATTTATATCACTTTATTTAAACGAATAACAATTTGTATTATTAAAGTTAATTTTATTTTAGATATGAGGTGTAAATCAATGACAAATGATAACATGAATAAAGTTAAAGAAATAATTGGAAATGAGGACAGTAGAAATCCTTTAAGTGATAACGAAATCGCACAAAGGCTTTCTATTTTAAGAGAGACGGTTAGCAATTGTAGATGTGAACTTAAAATTTTAAATTCTAGAGAAAGAAGAAAGCCTGCTATAATTGAGGCTATAAAATCAATTAAAACTAAGGATGTTGATATAAATCTAAAACTGCTCACTTTTAACCTTAATAGGCTTGGTTTTGATGTTTCCAAAAATTATGTATCTAAAATACTAAATGATTGTGATAATAACAACAACTCACCAGAAACTAATGAAGATTTACAAGAATATAATAGTAATAATTCTTTTAGCAAATTAGTAGGTTTTGATGGAAGTCTTAAAAAATGTATTACACGCGCTATAGCCTCTATATCATATCCTCCTTTTGGTCTTCCAACTTTGATAATTGGAGAAAGTGGTACAGGTAAAACTCTTTTTGCTGAATTTATGTATAGATATGCGCTACAACAAAAAATAGTAAAGGAAAATGCCCCTTTTAAAGTATTAAATTGTGCTGATTATGGAGATAATCCTCAACTTTTACTTTCAATTCTTTATGGTCATAAAAAAGGATCATTTACCGGTGCAGATAATGATACGGTAGGTCTAGTTGAAAATGCTAATAATGGAGTGCTTTTTTTAGATGAGATACATAGATTGCCACCTAAAGGTCAAGAGATGTTATTTTCTCTTCTTGATAGGGGACAATTTAGAAGACTTGGTGAAACATCTAATGAAAGAAAAGTTAATATTTTTTTTATAGGAGCTACAACTGAAAATATAGACTCTTCTTTACTAGTCAGTTTTAGAAGAAGAATACCAATGCTTATTTCTGTTCCTTCATTAAATGTTAGGCCAATTAGAGAAAGAATTCAACTTATAAATAGTTTTTTTCAGGAAGAATGTAACAGAATTAATTGTAAAATTTTTATAGATGGGAAAATAATTAAAACGTTTGCATTAAAAAACTATAGAGGAAATGTAGGTCAACTTAGAAGTGAAATTCAAGTTGTATGTGCTAATGCCTATGTAGAGAATATTAACAATATAAAAGGCGAAATGAACATTGGATTTAATGAAATATTGTATAATAATTTTTTTGGTGATGAAACTAATTCAAATAATAATAGTTTGTCAGAAATTAATATTTCTTTAAATGATAACGTATTTATACCTAAAATAAACGATAATAATATTATAAAAGATACCAAATATTCTTTACCAGAAGATATTTATGTAAAAATTGAGGAAAAGTATAATGAGCTTAAAAAATTACATATGTCTTTAGATGAAATGAACAAAATATTGTGGATATTTATTCTTGATAATTTTAATAAGATAGGGTCAGATTCAAAGGAAAGTAGTGATTTTAATGACCTTGATAATTTCAAATATATTATTAGTGATAAAATTATAGTTATCCTTGAAAACTTCCTAAAGAATTTAAAACTTAAATACCCTAATAAAACAATTAATAAAAGATTAATTTTAAATCTTGGGATGCATATAAATGAAGCTATAAAGAGGATACGATTTAATTCAGAAATATATAATCCTAATATTATCTATATAAAGGAAAAAATAAAAGTAGAGTTTAATCTTGCGTGTGAGCTTGTAATTGAACTTGAAAAAGAAGAAAAAGTCAAAATACCTGAGGATGAAACTTGTTTTATTGCAATGTATATAAAAGAACTTCTTAAAACAAAACATAAAAAAGATAAAATAGGGCTTATTATATTATGCCATGGGAAAGTAGCTACAGAAATGGTAAACGTAGTAAATAAATTAATGGATGTGGACTTTCCTATAGCAATAGATATGCCTCTTGATGTTAGTCCTTCAAAGATATTTGAAAAAACTATAGAAATTTCAAAAATATTAAATAATGGTGGTGGAATACTATTTCTTTCAGATATGGGTTCATTGATAAATGTTGGAGATATAGTTAATAAAAGAACTGGTATAGAAACGCGCACTATTGATAGAGTTGATCTTCTCACGGTGTTGGATGCTGTACGAAAGGTATATATTGCTGAAGAAAGTTTAGATGATATTTATTATTCGTTAATTAATTCTAAATATAAGGTACCCATGGTTTCTTTTAATGATTCTAAAAAGCCTTCAGCTTTAATAGCTATGTGTCTTACAGGCAGAGGTATAGCAATTAAAATACGAGATGAATTGGCTGCTAAATATGAAGATGTTTCAATAATTAATTTAGGGCTCTTAGATGATGACTTAAATCAAAACATAGACAATCTAAAGAAAAAGTATAATATTGTTGCAATTGTAGGCACTATTAATCCAGGAATAGATGGAATAAAATTTATACCATTTGATGGTAACTTTATTAAAGATAATAAAAATTACTTTGATTGCATATTAAAGCAAAAACATTATTATAATCTTAAAAATTTGCTTAATGAGGATTTAATTATGCTTGATCTAAAATGCAAGTCAAAACAGGAAGTTATAAAAAAGATTTGTATGCTCCTTTTCAACAAAGGTTATGTAAAAAAAGAATACCTTAATTCTGTTTTAGAACGCGAGAACTTAAATAGCACGTATTTTAAGGGTAATATTGGAATACCACATGGGTTAGCGGTTTATTTAAATACTTCTTGTTTGGTATTTGCCACAATGAAAGATGAAATCGTTTGGGATGAAGATGGAAGAAAAGTTAAATTTATATGTATACCTGCAATTAATAATAATGATAGTGATGCAGTAACTGATTTATTTAAAATGCTTAAGCAACCTGAAATAGTTTCTGGTTTACTGGCAGCTAAAAGCCAAAGTGAATTTATAAATATTATTCAAAATACAAATTTATAGAATATAATTACACTCGTCTATCTAAAATGAATAGTTAAATATAAGTATTGGCAAATAAAAAGAAATTGTATATAATCAATTATATTTGTTTTCATAAAATAAGCAGGGAGGTGAATTTAAATGGAAAGAACTTTGGTTTTAATTAAACCTGATGGAGTTAAACGTGGATTAATTGGAAAAATCCTTGATTATTATGAGGATAAATCATTAGAAATTGTAGCATTAAAAATGCTTACTGCTACAAAAGACACCGCTAAAAACCATTACGGTGAACATGAAGGAAAAGAATATTTTGAAGAATTAATAAATTATATCACTGAAGGTAGAATATGCGCAATAATCTTAATGGGTGAAAAAGCTATTGACTTAGTACGAAAACTCAATGGAAATAAGGACCCTGTAAAAGCAGAACTTGGAAGTATAAGAGGGAAGTTCACAATAGATAAAACTCAAAATTTAGTTCATGCCTCTGATAGTATAGATAGCGTAGAACGTGAAATTAGAATTTGGTTTCCAGAACTTACGAGTAAAGATAAATATGAGGTAATTTGAATATTTTACATTACAATTTACAGAAATTAATTTAGGTAAATATAAGCATTGACAAATAAAAAGAAATCGTATACAATCATATTATAAACTTACTTAATATATTAATATATACTTTGTAAGTCTTTCAGAAAACAAAATAACTAGTTGAATAGTGAAATTGAATTCGACTAAAAGCTATTGTATTTATGATAGCTTTTAGTCGAATTTTTTTGTTGCAAAATATTATATTGATTTATTTTGTTTCTTGCAACGCAAATCATAAAAAAAAGGAGACTGAATTATTATGAAAAAGACAAAAATTTTACTTGTATCTGACGGTGGAGTTACTTCTATACTAATGGAAAAAATGTTTGAGCTTGAGAAATATGGTGCTGAAGTATCTATGATAGAAGACAAAGATATGTATGCTATGGGACCTATCACT
>NZ_JAHLDM010000062.1:0-3932 GCF_018861295.1 Clostridium estertheticum
AATATTACTTTTACTAAAGTAATTGACTGGTTAAAATAAAATATTATTTCATTTCTTTACCTATTTCTCTGTTTAATTTTCAAAGACCAATGTGCCACTCGTATGTGACGACAAGGAGTATTCTATCATATTTATAGATCCACATTTTTATAAAATAGATGTTCTAGTTATATTATCTTCATATTTCTACATATATATCTATATAGTTCAATATTGCGCATTACGATACGCATGGATAAGTAATTCTAATATTGGCATTATTGCTAGAATGCATGCTTTGTTTAATATCATAGTTTTCTTACTACATCTATTACTTCATAGTTTGTTGAAATTTTCCAAAATTAGTAGTATCATGAATAACACTGTGTGAAATAATAAAAATAATAAAATTTTAATTACTAGGGGGAAACAACATGAAGAGATTAAGAATTTTTTGTAGCGCACTTACTGTTATGTGCTTTATTGGAACATTAGCTAATCCTATTATTTCTGTAAGTGCAAAAACAACTGTTACAAAAGTAGCACCAGCTAAAACTGTTACTAAACAAATTGGAGAAAACTATAATGTCGGTCAGATTTATCATGGCTTTAAGCTTATTGAAGATGGTCAATTAAAAGATTATAATGCTGTAGGCAGAATATTTGAGCATGTAAAAAGTGGTGCTAGACTTGTTCAGTTTAAAAACGCTGACCCAAATAAATACTTTGCAGTAACTTTCAGAACACCTACTGACGATAATACTGGTAAACCTCACATATTAGAGCATTCACTTTTAATGGGTGGTTCTAATAAATATCCTATTAAACAATTGCTTACGTATTTTTTAAATGGTTCTCTTGCCAACGAAATGAATGGATATACACAAGCTGATAGAACCTTCTATCCATTTGCTACAGTAAATGAACAGGAGTTTAATAACCTAATGGATGTTTATCTTGATATGGTTTATAATCCAAGGGTTCAATCCTTAGAAAACATTTTTAAAGAAGAAGCTTGGCACCATGAAATAACTGATTCGAAAAGTCCAATTGAAGATACAGGTGTTGTACTTAATGAAATGAAAGGTGCATCGAGTTCACCTGAGCAACAACTAATTACAGCAATTAATAGGAGTTTACTGCCTAATACAACTTACAATTTTAATTCTGGTGGAGATCCAAAGCATATAACTGACTTGTCATATAAAGAGCTTGTTGATTATTATAAAAAATATTATAATCCATCAAACAGTTTTATATTCATATATGGTGATACACCTTTAGATGATAAATTAAAACATATTGATGAAAGCTTTCTAAGCAAATCTACTAAAAAGCCTATTGACTCAAAAATAGTTAAACAAAATTCATTTACCGAAAGGAAATATAGTGAAACTGAATACGGAATTCCAAAAGAACAACCAGCAGATAATAAAGACTATCTTGCATTAAACTTTGTTACTGATAATTCTTCTGATCTTGAACAATTAGCAGGTACTACTTTATTCACATCGTTAGTTTTAAATAATGAAAACTCAATTTTGCATAAAAACCTAAGGGATGCTGGTTTTAAAAATATAAGTGCCTTTTCACTTCCTGGACAAGCACAATCTATTACAACAATCCTGGCATCTAACACAAATAGGAAACAAAAAGAATTATTCGAAAAAACAGTTATGAATTCATTAAAAGAAATATCAAAACAAGGTATAGATAAAGATTTATTAGCTTCTACCTTAAGTAGCTTTGACTTATCTGAGAAACTTGGCAAATCCTACACCAAAGATACTGGAAAATCATTATATGATCTTGCTAGTATGGGTTTTGCTTATGATACAAATATGTTAGCCCCTTTTAAATCTAATGATGCATTCATGGAAAAATTTAAAAACGCTTCAAAAACTCATTATTTTGAAAAACTTATTGAGGATAAATTTGTAAACAATAAATTCAGCTCTTTAGTAACATTTAAAGCTGTACCTGGTTTAAATGATAAAGAAAAAGAAGCAGAAGTGAAAAAATTAGCTGATTATAAATCATCTTTGAGTAAAGAAGCTTTAAATGCATTAATTAAATCAAACGTTGAATTAAAAGAGTGGCAATCAACACCAGAATCACCTGAAGTATTAGCAAAGCTTCCACTGATTAACGTTGATACACTAACTCCTAAAGTCACTAAAACACCACTTGAAATAAAACGTGTAAATGGAGTTAAAATGCTTTTTCATCCGATGTCTACTAACGGAACAAACAATTTATCATTATACTTTGATACAACATCAGTTAAGCAGAATCAAATTCCTTATATAAAATTATTATCCTCACTACTTGGTAGTATGGATACAAAAACTCACACTCAAGATGAATTAACAAAATTAAGTGCAAAATATACAAATGGACTTAGTACTTCAGCATATGCGGCTCCTTCAATTAATCATAAAAACACTTATACTCCGACCTTACAAGTGAGTGCAACTTCTTTAAACGAAAATACACCAAATGTAACAAAATTAATGTTGGAAGTCATTAAGGATACTAAAATAAATGACAAAGAAAAATTAAAATTAATAGTAAATAGTATTAAGACCAACTTAGATTCTTCAATTGCAAATGCTCCTCTACAATTAGCACTTAATAAGAATTCAAGTAATAATAGTGCATATTCTGCATACATGAATAATTTAGCAGGTATAGAATACTATAATTTCATTAGTGATCTTAGTAAAAATTTTGATAAAAAATATGATGAACTAGTTAAAAATCTTACAGAGGTTTCAAAAACTATTTTCAATAAAAATAATTTAACTTTAAGTGTTACTGTTGAAGATAAGGAATTTAGCAAGTTCCAAACTAATTTGACAAACATTATTAGTAATATTCCTTCTGATAAATTAACTACTCAGAATTATAAATTTAAATTTAGCGACAAAAAAGAAGCATATACAATTGAATCTCCTATTAATTATAACATTCAATCTTTTAACTACAAAGATTTAGGGTACAATGTTAAAGGAAGTCTCCAAGTATTGTCTCCTCTTGTAAATTCATTCTTATGGGATACTTTAAGAGTTAAAGGTGGAGCATATGGTGCTTATCTATCAGCTGATGAAACTGGAGAAATGACTATATTTACTTATAGAGACCCTAGAATTAAGGAATCTTTCCAAGATATAAAAACGATACCTGAATTTTTAGAAAATGCTGATAAAATATCACCAATGCAATTAAATCAATATAAACTAGATGCTTTAAAAAGTTACTATATACCAAACTCAATATATGAAAAAGCTTCTAAATCTGATATGTTATATTTTAGTGGGGTAAGCGATGATTATCGTCAAAATTGTATAGATGAAATTCTAAATACAACTTCTGGTGACCTCAAATCTTATTCTGAAATATTTCAAGATGGATTAAAAGAAAATAAAATCACAACTATTGGTAATAGCAAAACAATAGAAGCTAATAAAGAGTTATTTGATAGTATTGAACCACTAGTAAAATAATTAAAAGTGGCTATGAAATTTAAAATGTACCCCGTAGAGTAGATAATTAATAAAGTCACTCTATGAGGTACATTTTATTTACGCAAAACAAAAAACACTAAGTTATAACTTAGTGTTTTTTTATTACCTGGCGACAACCTACTCTTCCACAAGGTTACCCCTGCAGTACCATGGTTGCATTGAAGCTTAACCGACCTGTTCGGTATGGGTACGGGAGTTACCTTCAGACCATAATCACCAGATGAGAATATAAATATTCTCTGAAAATTGAGATTCATTTAAATTTGGACAAAATAAAAACACTAAGTAAACTTAGTGTTTTTTTATTACCTGGCGACAACCTACTCTTCCACAAAGTCACCCCTGCAGTACCATCGGCGCATTGAAGCTTAACCTTCGTGTTCGGTATGGGAACGGGTGTTACCTTCAGGCCATAATCACCAGATG
>NZ_JAHLDM010000063.1:0-3551 GCF_018861295.1 Clostridium estertheticum
ATCGAAGTTTTCTCTTTCATATTAACAACTCCCCTTTTTATTATTTCCTTTATAGTATTTATATAAGCAATATCTATGCCAACAAATTATCATTATTATAATTGGCTTAAACACTGGGTTTAAAATTTGCTCTACTGTTTTGTAATTACAAAAAGTGATCTCAATAAAAAAATATTACAATAATTTTTGTTTTTTGTATTTATTATATAAATTTAATTCAACTCCTAAAGCCAGCTCTGTAATCAACATAAAAATGCTTAAAACATTGAAAAATCAATTGTTTTAAGCATTTTTATGTGGTAAAATTTTTTAAAATCTTATAATAATATATAACTATTCTACCCTTTTGTTATTGATTATACCCTATACTTTTTATAATAATTAAAACCGTATCCTCTATAGCCCTTTTAGTAACATTAATTGTTAAACATCTTGTTCTTTTCATTATTTTTTCTGCATAATCTAACTCCTCTAATATTCTTGAATCATTAGCATATTGAAAGTTAGAATTAAGTCCATTGAATTCACCCATTCTATTTTTTCTTATTTCACTAAGCTCAAAAGGATCTATTGTAAGCCCTATGATTTTCTTTCCATTAATATTATACAATTCTACTGGAACGGGAACTTCAGGAACCAATGGTATATTTATTGCTTTAATGCCTTTAGTAGCTAAATAAATACATACTGGAGTTTTGGAAGTTCTTGAAACACCTATAATCACTACATCTGCATATTTCAATCCATTGTAATCTCTGCTATCATCATATTGTATAGCAAATTCCATAGCTTCTATTCTTTTATAATACTCCTTATCCACGTTCCATATTCCCCCCTGGATATATTCTAGCTGTTTATCTAATAACTTCAGCTATTAAAATACTTTTTCGATATACCTCTCTATATCCTCTGAAGTGGTCATTGTTAGTATTACATCTGTAAATTTTTTCATGTTTTCGTAACTTAATGAGTGAATGAGTTTTCTAGCAGGTAAAATAGATATTGGACTCATACTAAATTCATCTAATCCCATTCCTAATAAAATAGGAATTATTTTTTTGTCTCCAGCCATTTCTCCACACATTCCAACCCAAATACCTTCTTTATGGCCATTATCAATAACCATCTTAATAAGTCTTAAAACAGCTGGGTTAAATGGGCTATAGAGGTGATGAATTTTTTCATTCATTCTATCTACTGCACAAGTATATTGAATTAAGTCATTTGTACCTATACTAAGAAAATCTACATTTTTAGCTAATATATCACTTATGATTGCGGCTGACGGCACTTCTATCATCATGCCTACTTCTACTTTACTATCATAGGCAATTTTATCTGTATCCATTTCTGCTTTAACCTCATTCAATATATTTTTTGCTAAAAGAAGTTCCTCTAAACTAGAAATCATAGGAAACATGATTTTAAGATTACCATACACACTTGCTCTTAGTAGTGCTCTTAATTGAGTCTTAAATAAATCTGTTTCTTTTAAACAAATTCGAATAGCTCTATATCCTAAAAAAGGATTCATTTCTTTGTCAATATTTAGATAACTAAGTTTCTTATCTCCACCTGCATCTAAAGTTCTAATAACAACGGGCTTTGGACTTAATGCTTCCAAAACGATTTTGTATGAATCAAATTGTTCTTCTTCAGTTGGTAAACAATCTTTATTCATATATATAAACTCAGTTCTAAACAATCCTACCCCCTCTGCACCGTTGTTTATAAGCCCAGTAATATCTCCTGGAGTCCCAATATTTCCGGCTAGTTCTACTTTTTTCCCATCAATGGTTACACTTTCTTTTTCTTTAAATGACTGTAGACCCTGTTTTGTTTTTTCACACTCTTCCTTAAGCTTATTGTAAAAAGTAATATTCTCTGCATCTGGATTAATTAAAACTTTACCTCTATCACCATCAATAATAACGTAATCACCCTGTTTAACTACTGTTGTTATATTCCCCAAGCCAACAACCGCTGGGATCTCAAGACTTCTAGCCATGATTGCAGTATGTGAAGTTCTCCCTCCAATATTAGTTAAAAACCCAAGTACTTTTTCTTTATCCATATTAGCTGTTTCAGAAGGGGTTAAATCATTAGAAACTAATAATACACTTTCCTTAAGTATAGATAAATCTACTGATTTAATTCCAAGCATATGTCCTAACACTCTTTGGGACACATCTCTGATGTCAGAAACCCTTTCTCTCATGTATTCGTTATCCATACCTTCAAACAATTTTATAAAATCTGTCGTCACTACCTTAAAACAATAATCAGCACTGAATTTTTCACCTTCTATTTTGTCCACTGTACTTGATATCAGTTCAGGATCTTCTAGCACCATTAAATGAGCTTCAAAAATAGCAGCCTTTTCTTCACCAAATTCTATTAAAGCTTTATCTTTAATCTGTAACAGTTCATTTTTTGAATCTTCTAAAGCTTTAAAAAATCTAAATTTTTCTGCTTCAACATCATTAATTATGTTATCTTTTATTATAAATTCTTCATTTTGTAAAATCAAAACTTTTCCCATAGCAATTCCTGGTGAAGCTCCCGTACCCAAAATCATAATAAAATCTCCTTCCTATTCTTTTCAAAATCATAATTTACTTTGGTTAGCTTTCATGTTCCACAAAGCTTTACAACTTGTAGTAGCTCCTACAAATCCAGCTTCTTTCGCCTTATGAATCATATCTCCATCATCAATGAACCCACCCAATAACAATGGCACATTTTTTACTTTTCTTATTTTCTCGATAAATTTAAGACCATATATACATGGTCTTATTTCTATTGCAGAACATTTAGAACCTACAATAGCTTTTAACGAAGTATCAAAAGATTTAGAATCCATTAATGTAATCCTTTGAATTGTATCTAATCCAATATTGCTCACCATATTTATTTTAGCTGTACTAGCACCAATTACAACATCCACCTTATACAACTGTTTTAAAAAAAGGATTCCTATTTTATCTAGATTTAAACCTCCTATCAATTCCAAATTAACTATTACCTTTTTATTAGCTTTATGACACATATCTGTAAGCGATCTTAAATTGCCTATATGAGCTTCACTTAATAGTATGTATTGATTATCAAGTGTAAGCGCATATGCTAGGTCTTTAATCATCCTTACCGAGGGAATTATTAAAAATTCATTTGCTTTAATTTCCATTATTTCATTCTCCAATTCATTCAAATTTCACCTATATTGCTTCCCTTTTACATTATATATGTATCACTTAATTGTCAACAATAAATCAGAAAAATTTAATTCTCCTAATACTTAGTTACTCACATTTTGCTTTGCTAACCCTTCAGCCATAACTTGTTTAAAAATAAATTTATCTACACTTATATGTTTATTTTCTGAATATGGAGTTTGTTTAAGTTATAATTTATTATTTATTTCGTTAACATTTCATCTATAGCTTTAGCAGCTTTTTTACCTGCTTCCATAGCTAGTATAACTGTAGCTGCTCCTGAAACTGCATCTCCACCAGCATATACATTCTTTTTAGATGTTAATCCAGTTTCAT
>NZ_JAHLDM010000064.1:0-3386 GCF_018861295.1 Clostridium estertheticum
ACAAATAATTCTTCTGCAACTTCTGGGAAACTTTTTGCAAGTGAAGAATATCTTACTTCGCCCATTAGGTAATCTCTAAATGAAGTAGTTGGTTCTTTAGAGTCTAATACGAATGGGTTCTTTCCTGCATCTTTAAGATCTGGATTAAATCTATACATAGCCCAGTATCCTGATTCAACAGCTCTCTTAGTCTCAAGTTGTGTACATCCCATTCCAACTCTAAGACCATGATTAATACATGGTGCATAAGCGATTATAAGTGATGGTCCTTTATATGCTTCTGCTTCTTTTATAGCTTTTAATGTCTGTGCTTTATCAGCACCCATTGCTATTTGAGCAACATAAACATATCCGTAAGTCATTGCCATCATACCTAAATCTTTTTTCTTAGTTCTCTTACCAGTAGCGGCAAATTTTGCAACTGCTGCAGTTGGTGTAGATTTTGAAGCTTGACCACCAGTATTTGAATATACTTCAGTATCAAATACAAATATATTTACATCTTCTCCAGATGCAAGTACATGATCAACTCCGCCATATCCGATATCATAAGCCCAGCCATCTCCACCAAATATCCATTGAGATTTCTTAACTAAATGATCTCTCTTTGCAAATATATCTTTTAATGCTTCGTTATTATCTTTTTCAGCATTTAATAATGGTAACATTTTATCAGTTGCAGCTTTTGAACCTTCTGCATCTTCTTTGTTTTCTATCCATTCATTAATAACTGCTTTTAATGCATCGCTTGTTTTCATTGTTAATGCATCTTTAGCTGACATTTCAACCTTATCTCTTAATTGGCTAGTTGCAAGGAACATACCAAATCCGAATTCAGCATTATCTTCAAATAATGAGTTAGCCCAAGCTGGTCCTTGACCACGTTTGTTAACTGTATATGGTGAAGCTGGTGAACTTGCTCCCCAAATAGATGAACATCCTGTAGCATTAGCTATTAACATTCTATCTCCGAATAATTGAGTTATAAGTCTAGCATATGGAGTTTCTCCACATCCAGCACAAGCTCCGCTGAATTCCATTAATGGTTGCTCAAATTGGCTTCCCTTAACAGTTGCTGTTCCCATTGGATTTTCTTTCTTAGGTAAGTTTATGTTAAACTTCCAGTTTTGTATTTTAGCTTCTTGAGAAGCATATGGTTTCATGATTAAAGCTTTTTCTTTAGCAGGGCAAACTTCAGCACAATTACCACAACCACTACAATCTTCTAAACTTATACCTATAGAAAAGTGTTGACCTTCAAATCCTTTTCCAATAGCTTTCTTACTTTCGTAAGTCTTTGGAGCATTTTTAAGATCTTCATCATTAGTTAAGAAAGGTCTTATTACAGCATGAGGACATACAAATGCACATTGATTACATTGTATACATTTATCTACTTGCCATTCTGGTACGTTAACAGCAATTCCTCTCTTTTCAAATGCAGCTGTTCCTGGCATTAATGTTCCATCTTCTATTCCAACAAATGCACTTACAGGTAAAGAATCTCCTTCTTGTCTGTTCATTACATCAGCAATGTTTTTAACGAAATCTGGTCTAGCATCTTGTGCTACAGTTGCATCTTTAACTGTTTTCCAGCTTGCAGGTACATTAATTTTAACAACAGATTGAACACCTTCATCAATTGCAGCGTTATTCATGTTGATAACTTTTTCGCCTTTTTTACCATAAGATGTAATAACAGCAGCTTTAAGATACTTAACTGCATCTTCTACTGGTATTATGTCTGCAAGTTGGAAGAAAGCTGCTTGCATAATCATGTTAACTCTTCCACCAAGACCTATTTTACCTGCTATTCCAACAGCATCAAGCGTATTGAAATTAATATTGTGATTAGCAATATAGTTCTTCATTGTAGCTGGTAAATGTTGTTCTAATTCTTCTGGAGTCCATATACAATTCAATAAGAATGTACCACCATCTTTAATTCCTTTTAAAACATCATATTTAGTTACATAAGCTTGGTTACCACAGGCAACGTAGTTTGCAGAACTAATTAAATATGTTGATTTTATAGCTTTCTTACCAAATCTTAGATGAGAGATTGTTACTCCACCTGATTTTTTAGAATCATAAGCAAAATAAGCTTGTGCAAACATATCTGTATGATTTCCTATGATTTTGATTGCACTCTTGTTAGCTCCAACAGTACCATCTGATCCAAGTCCCCAGAATTTACATTCTTTAGTTCCTTCTGGTGTTGTTGTAATAGCATCACCAACTTTGAGTGATTTATTAGTAACATCATCAACTATTCCTACAGTAAATCCGTTTACTGGAGTTTTTGCTTTTAAAGCATCATATACAGCAACGATTTGAGCTGGAGTAGTATCTTTTGATCCAAGTCCATATCTTCCGCCAACTATAACTGGTCTAGTTGCTTGATCAAAATATGCGCTTCTAACATCTTGATATAAAGGTTCTCCAATTGATCCTGGTTCTTTAGTTCTATCAAGTACTGATATTTTTTTAACTGTTTTTGGTATGTATTTAAAGAAATGATCTACTGAGAAAGGTCTAAATAAATGTACTTTAAGTACTCCAACCTTTTCTCCTTTTGCAGTTAAATAATCAATAGTTTCTTCAATTGTTTCACAAACTGATCCAATTGCTATTATTATTCTATCTGCATCAGGTGCACCATAATAGTTAAATAAGTGATAGTCAGTTCCGATTAATGAATTTATTTTTCCCATACATGTTTCAACTTTTTCTGGAAGAGCATCATAATATGTGTTTGAAGCTTCTCTTCCTTGGAAATAAACATCTGGATTTTGTGCTGTTCCACGAGTTACTGGATGTTCTGGGTTTAATGCTTTATTTCTAAAAGTCTCTAATGCTTCTTTATCTAAAAGGCTTCCTAAAGTCTCATAATCCCATGCTTCTATTTTTTGTATTTCATGAGATGTTCTAAATCCATCAAAGAAGTTTACAAATGGAATTTTTCCCTCTAGTGCTGTTAAATGAGCAACTGGTGAAAGATCCATTACTTCTTGTACACTATTCGATGCAAGTAAAGCAAAACCTGTCTGTCTTGTTGCCATTACATCTTGATGATCTCCAAAAATATTAAGTGCATGAGTAGTTAATGCTCTAGCAGCTACATGGAATACTCCTGGTAGTAATTCTCCTGCAATTTTGTACATGTTTGGAATCATTAATAATAATCCTTGAGAACATGTAAAAGTTGAAGTTAAAGCTCCTGTTTGAAGTGAACCATGTACTGCTCCTGCAGCTCCTGCTTCTGATTGCATTTCCATAATTTTAACTTTTTGACCAAATACATTTTTTGTTCCTTTAGCTGCAAGTTCATCACAATATTCTGCCATCGTTGATGATGGTGTTATAGGGTAAATTGCTGCAACATC
>NZ_JAHLDM010000065.1:0-2954 GCF_018861295.1 Clostridium estertheticum
ACAGAATCAAAGGTCAAGCTACAAAGGGCGCATGGCGAATGCCTTGGCACTAGGAGCCGAAGAAGGACGCGTTAAGCTGCGATAAGCTTTGGGTAGGCGCAAATAGCCTGTGATCCAAAGATTTCCGAATGGGGGAACCCACATAGTAACAACTATGTACTGCATACTGAATAAATAGGTATGCAGAGGTACACCCGGGGAACTGAAACATCTAAGTACCCGGAGGAAGAGAAAGAAATATCGATTTCCTAAGTAGCGGCGAGCGAAAGGGAATGAGCCCAAACCTAAGTCTTTGACTTAGGGGTTGAGGATAGATCATAAATACTGCAATTCTTTAATTGAAGATAGCTGGAAAGCTGCTCCGCAGAAGGTAATAGGCCTGTAAATGAAAAGGAAGAACAGTCAGATCTAATCCAGAGTACCACGAGACACGTGAAACCTTGTGGGAAGCTGGGAGGACCACCTCCCAAGGCTAAATACTACCTAGTGACCGATAGTGAAGAAGTACCGTGAGGGAAAGGTGAAAAGAACCCCGGAAGGGGAGTGAAATAGAACCTGAAACCGTGTGCCTACAACCGGTCGAAGCACTTTTTATGTGTGACGGCGTGCTTTTTGTAGAACGAGCCAACGAGTTACGATATGTAGCAAGGTTAAGTACTTAAGGTACGGAGCCGAAGGGAAACCGAGTCTGAATAGGGCGTTCTAGTTGCATGTCGTAGACCCGAAACCGGGTGACCTATCCATGGCCAGGATGAAGCGGAAGTAAAATTCCGTGGAGGTCCGAACCACGTTGGTGTTGAAAAACCATGGGATGAGCTGTGGATAGCGGAGAAATTCCAATCGAACTCGGAGATAGCTGGTTCTCCTCGAAATAGCTTTAGGGCTAGCGTCGATTAATTGAGTAATGGAGGTAGAGCACTGAATGGGCTAGGGGCTGACAACAGTTACTGAACCCTATCAAACTCCGAATGCCATATACTTTTATTTCGGCAGTCAGACTGCGAATGATAAGATCCGTAGTCAAAAGGGAAACAGCCCAGACCATCAGCTAAGGTCCCAAAGTGTAAGTTAAGTGGAAAAGGATGTGGGATTTCTAAGACAACTAGGATGTTGGCTCAGAAGCAGCCACTCATTCAAAGAGTGCGTAATAGCTCACTAGTCAAGAGATCCTGCGCCGAAGATGTCCGGGGCTAAAACTTACCACCGAAGCTATGGGTTTACACAATTGTGTAAGCGGTAGAGGAGCTTTCTGTACTGGCTGAAGTCATACCGTAAGGAGTGGTGGACGGTACAGAAGTGAGAATGTTGGCATGAGTAGCGAGAGTTAAGTGAGAATCTTAACGGTCGAAAACCTAAGGTTTCCTGAGGAAGGCTCGTCCTCTCAGGGTTAGTCGGGACCTAAGCCGAGGCCGAAAGGCGTAGGTGATGGACAATCGGTTGATATTCCGATACCACCAATGGACGTTATTAGAAATGGGATGACGCAGGAGGATAAGATGTGCACACTATTGGATGTGTGTCTAAGCATTTAGGCGGAGCAAGCAGGCAAATCCGTTTGCTCTTAACGCTGAGATGTAATGGGGAAGGCAATTTATTGCTGAAGTATCTGATTCCACGCTGCCAAGAAAAGTCTCTATCGAGGATATTGGTGCCCGTACCGCAAACCGACACAGGTAGGTGAGGAGAGAATCCTAAGACCATCGGAAGAATTACTGTTAAGGAACTCGGCAAATTGACCCCGTAACTTCGGGAGAAGGGGTGCCTACGTAAGTAGGTCGCAGAGAATAGGCCCAAGCAACTGTTTAGCAAAAACACAGGTCTCTGCTAAAGCGAAAGCTGATGTATAGGGGCTGACGCCTGCCCGGTGCTGGAAGGTTAAGGGGATTAGTTAGCTGAGAGCTTGCTCTTGGCGAGGCTATGAACTTAAGCCCCAGTAAACGGCGGCCGTAACTATAACGGTCCTAAGGTAGCGAAATTCCTTGTCGGGTAAGTTCCGACCCGCACGAATGGCGTAATGATTTGGGCACTGTCTCAACAGTACATCCGGCGAAATTGTAGTTCCAGTGAAGATGCTGGATACCCGCGATTGGACGGAAAGACCCCGTAGAGCTTTACTGTAGCTTAGCATTGAATTTCGGTATTGTCTGTACAGGATAGGTGGGAGACTACGATACATGGGCGTCAGCCTGTGTGGAGTCATCCTTGGGATACCACCCTGACAGTACTGAGGTTCTAACTGGAGGCCATGAATCTGGTCACAGGACATTGTTAGGTGGGCAGTTTGACTGGGGCGGTCGCCTCCGAAAGAGTAACGGAGGCGCCCAAAGGTTCCCTCAGCGCGGTTGGAAATCGCGCGAAGAGTGCAAAGGCAGAAGGGAGCCTGACTGCGACACTTACAAGTGGAGCAGGGACGAAAGTCGGGCTTAGTGATCCGGTGGTACCTCGTGGGAGGGCCATCGCTCAACGGATAAAAGCTACCTCGGGGATAACAGGCTGATCTCCCCCAAGAGTCCACATCGACGGGGAGGTTTGGCACCTCGATGTCGGCTCGTCGCATCCTGGGGCTGAAGTAGGTCCCAAGGGTTGGGCTGTTCGCCCATTAAAGCGGCACGCGAGCTGGGTTCAGAACGTCGTGAGACAGTTCGGTCCCTATCCGTCGCGGGCGTAGGAAATTTGAAGGGAGCTGTCCTTAGTACGAGAGGACCGGGATGGACAAACCTCTGGTGCACCAGTTGTCACGCCAGTGGCATCGCTGGGTAGCTATGTTTGGAAGGGATAAACGCTGAAAGCATCTAAGCGTGAAGCCCACCCTAAGATGAGATTTCCCATTGTCCACACGTAAGTGTGGTGCAAGTAAGACTCCTGGAAGACCACCAGGTTGATAGGTTAGAGGTGTAAGCATGGTAACATGTTCAGCTGACTAATACTAATAAGTCGAGGGCTTGACCAAGATA
>NZ_JAHLDM010000066.1:0-2825 GCF_018861295.1 Clostridium estertheticum
TAGCTGCGGAAATAGATGTTACAGAAAGATTTCCTAGCGAAACTGTAGAAAAAATGGCTAGATACCATATGATGGGTATTCCAATAGCAACTAAATATGGTGGCGCTGGTGGAAATAATTTATCATATATTATTGCTGTTGAAGAATTATCAAAAGCATGTGCAACAACAGGAGTTATCTTATCAGCTCATACATCATTATGTGCTGGTCCAATAGATGCTTTTGGAACAGAAGATCAAAAAATGAAATATTTAGTACCACTTGCAACTGGCGAAAAATTAGGAGCTTTTGGATTAACTGAGCCTAATGCTGGTACAGATGCTTCAGGACAACAGACTACAGCAACTTTAGATGGTGATAACTATATATTAAATGGTTCAAAAATATTTATCACAAATGGTGGAGTAGCAGATACATTTGTAGTTTTTGCTATGACTGATAAAACTAAGGGAACAAGAGGAATTACAGCTTTTATAGTTGAAAAAGATTTCCCTGGATTCTCAATAGGTAAACATGAAGATAAATTAGGAATAAGAGCATCATCAACAACTGAACTTGTATTTGAGAACTGTATAGTTCCAAAAGAAAACATGCTTGGAAAAGAAGGAAGAGGTTTCGGTATTGCAATGAAAACTCTTGATGGTGGAAGAATTGGTGTAGCTGCTCAAGCTCTAGGAATTGCTGAAGGAGCATTAGACGAAGCTACTAAATATATGAAAGAAAGAAAACAATTTGGAAAACCACTTGCAGCATTCCAGGGACTTCAATGGATGGTTGCAGAACTTGATGTTAAAATTGAAGCTGCTAAACTTTTAGTATATAAAGCAGCGTTTAATAAAGATGCTGGTTTATCATATACAGTAGAAGCTGCAAGAGCAAAATTGTTTGCATCAGAAACTGCTATGGAAGTTACAACAAAAGCTGTTCAAATCTTCGGAGGATATGGATATACTAAAGAATATCCATTAGAAAGAATGATGAGAGATGCTAAAATAACTGAAATATATGAAGGAACTTCAGAAGTTCAAAGAATGGTTATAGCTGGAAATCTATTAAAGTAGGAGGAAATTAAATGAATATAGTTGTATGTTTAAAACAAGTTCCAGATACAAACGAAGTTAAAATAGATCCTAAAACAGGAACCCTTATAAGAGAAGGAGTTCCATCAATAATAAATCCAGATGATAAAAATGCATTAGAAGAATCATTAAGATTAAAAGATGAACATGGTGCGCACGTGACTGTAATTAGCATGGGACCACCTCAGGCAGAAAAAGCATTAAGAGAAGCTTTAGCTATGGGCGCTGATGAAGCAATACTTGTATCAGATCGTGCATTTGCAGGAGCAGATACTTTAGCTACATCACATGCACTTGCTGCAACTTTAAAGAAATTAGACTACGATGTAGTATTTGCTGGAAGACAAGCAATTGATGGAGATACAGCGCAAGTTGGACCAGAAATTGCAGAGCATTTAAATCTTGCACAAATAACATACGTTGAAAAAGTTGACGTAATTAAAGGTGGATTAAAAGTTAGAAGAGCTTGGGAAGATGGATATGAAGATATCGAAGTTAAAACTCCTGTTCTTTTAACAGCTATAAAAGAATTAAATGAACCAAGATATATGAACATAAAGAACATTTTTGAAATGTTCCAAACTAAAGAAGTAAAAGTTTGGAATGCAGCAGATATCGGAGCAGACATAGCTGTTCTCGGACTTAAAGGTTCACCAACAAAGGTTAAAAAGTCAATGACTAAAGAACCTAAGGGAAAAGGCGAATTAATACAATTACCAGCAGCTGAAGCTGCTTTATATGCAGTTTCTAAATTAAAAGAAAATCACTTTATCTAAAATGTAGGAGGGAGCAATCAATGAATATAGCAGATTACAAAGGCGTATGGGTCTTCGCTGAACAAAGAGACGGAGAACTTCAAAAAATTTCTTTCGAACTTTTAGGTAAGGGAAGAGAAATTGCAGATAAATTAGGAGAAGAATTAACAGCTGTACTACTTGGCGATAAAACAGATGATATGGTCAAAGAGCTTGTAGCATTTGGAGCTGATAAGGTAATAGTTGCGAGTTCTCCATTGCTTGGTCATTTTACAACTGATGCATATGCAAAAGTTATATGTGATTTAGCAAATGAAAGAAAACCAGGAGTAATATTTGTTGGAGCAACTTATTTAGGAAGAGATTTAGGACCAAGAATATCAGCAAGGCTTTCAACAGGTTTAACTGCTGATTGTACTTCATTAGATATAGATACAGAAAACAATAATTTAATGATGACAAGACCAGCATTTGGTGGAAACCTAATGGCTACTATAGTTTGTGCAGATCATAGACCACAAATGGCTACTATTAGACCAGGAGTTTTCGAAAAATTGGCTAAAGATGCTTCTAGAACTTGCCCAGTTGAAAAAGTTACTGTAAATTTAAAAGAATCAGATATCAGAACTAAGACTGTTGATATTGTAAAAGTTGCTTCAGTTTTAGCTGATATCGGAGAAGCTAATATTATAGTATCTGGTGGTCGTGGAGTTGGAAGTAAAGAGAACTTTGCTTTACTTGAAAAACTTGCAGCTACTTTAGATGGTGTAGTAGGAGCATCAAGAGCAGCAGTTGAGAATGGTTGGATAGATAAAGCAGTACAAGTAGGTCAAACAGGAAAAACTGTAAGACCAACTGTATATATAGCTTGCGGTATTTCAGGAGCAATTCAGCATTTAGCTGGTATGCAAGATTCTGATTTCATAATAGCTATAAATAAAGATGCAACTGCACCTATCATGAAAGCTGCTGATGTAGCAATAGCTGGAGA
>NZ_JAHLDM010000067.1:0-2717 GCF_018861295.1 Clostridium estertheticum
TCGCCAGGTTACATGGCTAAATAGCTCAGTCGGTAGAGCAGAGGACTGAAAATCCTCGTGTCCCTGGTTCGATTCCGGGTTTAGCCACCAAAAACGTCTTAGATAATTCTAAGACGTTTTTTTTAGTGTTTTTTATCAGAATAATTATTAATTTGCCAGTCAATTGCCTTTTCACCTACTGATAACAAAAAACTATTAGTTTTAGAAAAAGGTTTACTGTTAAAAAAACCTCTGTATGCAGATAATGGGCTTGGGTGAGCAGACTTTATTATGTAATGTATTGGATTTGTTAAAAGAGATTGTTTTGATTGAGCATTATTACCCCATAAAATAAAAACTATAGGTTTTGTTTTTTCATTTAACAAAGTGATAATTCTATCAGTGAAATTTTCCCAACCTTTGTTTCTATGAGAATTAGCTTCTCCGGACCTAACGGTAAGGACTGTATTTAATAATAAAACGCCTTGATCAGCCCATTTTTTTAAATAACCGGTGTTTGGTATATAACAACCTAAATCGTTATTTAATTCTTTATATATATTTAATAATGAAGGGGGAATCCTTACGCCTGGATTTACAGAAAAGCTTAAGCCATGAGCTTGACTAGGACCATGGTAAGGGTCTTGACCAAGTATAACAACATTTACGTCAGTATACGAAGTATATTTAAGTGCATTAAATACATCCTTTAATTCAGGATATATTAAAGAACTTTTATATTCTTCTTTTAAAAAGTGTTTCAATTTTAAATAATAATCTTTATTAACTTCATCTAATAAAAGTTCATTCCAATTATTTACTAAATTATTCATAAAATCACCTCACTTAAGTGTATCATAAATATTTTTATTTTGCTAAAATAAGTGGTTTATTTAAATTAATAAGGTGTTAAAGTATAAAACAATTGTATTTAATATTTTAATCATTGAATGGTATATAATTATATCGAATATAAAAAACAGGGCATAAAACAATCAATAATTGTATGCTAGTCAAGTATAAGATAAGGAGGATAAGCTATGCAAAAGATAGCTAGTAATGATTTAAAGGATTTAATTAAAAAAATATTTCTTATTATTTTAGGAAGTTTAATTTTAGCTATTGCAATAAATTTATTTGTAGTTCCAAATAAACTTCTTAGTGGAGGAATTTCGGGAATAGGGTTAATGCTGCAGTATACATTTAATCTTCCTATGGGTGCTACGATATTAGTATTAAATATCCCACTGCTTATATTAAGTATTTTAAAAATAAATAAGAAATTCACTGTATTTACAATATTAGGAACGATATCATTATCAGTTTTTTTGACTATTACAGTGCACTTAAATAATGTTCTCGCCCCGGTTGAGGAGTCTTATAGGCTACTATATTGTATATATGGGGGAGCGCTTTCAGGGATAGGTCTTGGAATTATTTTTTCTAATGAAGGATCTACAGGGGGCCTGGATATTGTAGCTGTATATGCTAAAAAGAAATATGGGATAGAAGTAGGCACAGTAATTTTTGCGATAAATGTTTTGATTGTGGCTGTTGGATCTGTAATATTTAATTTTAGAGTTGGATTATATACTTTAATTTCTATGTATATTAATTCTACTGTCATGGAAAAAGTTGTTAATGGGTTGAATCGTCGGAAAATGCTTCTAATTGTATCAGAAAAAGAAAAAGAAGTAAGTGATGCGATAATGGATAATTGCCATAGAGGAGTAACTCTATTATACGGAGAAGGTGCATACACTAGTCATAAGAAAAATATAATGTATTGTGTTGTTTCTTTAGGACAATTACCACAAATTAAAAGAGTAATAAAATCAATAGATCAAGGAGCTTTTATTTCTATAATAGATATAGCTGAGGTTCAGGGTAATGGATTTAAAAGTCCAATAAATTAGGAGTAGAAAAATATAAATAATAATTAATATAATTTATAGTAATAAAATATTAGAAATAAGGGAAATACTAAACCTGTAGTGTAAAAGTTAATGTGTGGAGTAATAGCGTAGTAAAAAAAATTTAACACTTGAACTATACCTATACTAATTGATGAGGAGATGTGTTTTATGAAGATAGTTAAGGTTAGAAAAAATGCAGATGGGGATATTACAAATGTATTAACTAGTGCTGGTGAAGAATTAGATGTGAGCAAAGCGGTAGCTTTAGCAAAGGTAGGGACAGTAGAGTCAGTGATCGTTGGTAAAAATAGAAATGGCAATGATGTTATAAAGTCATCACCTAATAGTACTACACAAGATAATTTAGATAATCTCCCAACTTTCTAATATAAAAGGGTTAAGTCCTCTTCATTAACTTCTCTAATTAATGTAGGGGCATATATTTTACTTGGTAGTAATAAATAGAATATAATATAGACAGTATTAATTAATTTTGATAGGTATACTATTCCTAGTGTGTCAGTATAAAGAAAGTCTATGATACAAGAGTATTACAGAGATTAATACATATAATTGTCGTATTAAAGAAAAAGACCAAAACTGATTATGGTCAAAGATGATATTATATTACTTGTCGCTGAGATTGAGTGGCAGTAAAGTACAAAAGCATAAGGAAACAACGGATAAAGTGATTTAAAAAAACTGTTGACAACTTAAGCAATAACAGATATAATAGTAGAAGTCGTCACATGATGACAAAGCAAATTGGTCTTTGAAAATTAAACAGAGAAATAGGTAAAGAAATGAAATAATATTTTATTT
>NZ_JAHLDM010000068.1:0-2557 GCF_018861295.1 Clostridium estertheticum
ACCCTCTGCTAAAGCTCTTATTTGTTTAAGGTATGCCTGAAACTCTTTTTCATTTAATTTTGACATTATAATTCCTCCTTAAATTTTATTTTAAATTGAATTTTATGTTTAATTTGTTTGTTAAATTCTTATCTAAACTTGATAACAAAATAAGTATAGCAATATTATTCAAAATATTCTAATAGTTATTTAATGAAATCAATAGACTGTCTGCATGTATTTATAATATACATAAAAATGTTTTTATTTTCTCTAAAAACAAAATTATAAACTTGTAATTGTTTTATTCTCAGCAATTCTTTCCGAGATTGGCACTATAGGCCGAACTTGACTTGTCAATAAAATAACCGCACCCAATATAGATATTCCTGCTCCTAAATATAATGCATATGAATATCCATAATTATCAACAACAATCCCTGTCACTAATGGGGATAATATCCCTCCAATTGTAGCGCATGTCGCATAAAGACCCGTAATTACACCTGCATTTTTGGGAGAAAAGATTATTGGCATGGAATAATATCCACCCATTGTTAAACATAATACCCCATTTGATGCTGATATGAACGCTACCGCAGACATAGCGCTAGTAGCCTGAGATCCTAATATTAATAAGACACCTGCTCCTACCATACCAATCATAGGAAATAACTTTCGCCCCATATTATGTCCGAATTTTTCAGCTGCTTTGTCTGCTAACCAACCACCAAACGGATATGTGAATGTTGCAACAATATAAGGCATCATTGTATAAATAGCACTTGTACCCATCGAGAACCCTCGACCCTTTACGAAATATGTTGGCAACCAAGTCATAAATAAGTAGAATAAATAGTTGGTGCAAAAAAATGATATTGCACCGGTCCATACAGATGGAGTTGAAAATATATCTTTAGAAGTTAAATTAACAACCTGACCTAAATCGTTTTTCCAAGCACCCTGATCAGATCTAATATATTCTATTTCTTTCTTGCTTATTGTAGGATGATCTTCTGGCTTATTTTTGCCAAACTTCCACCAAACAATAACCCAAATAGGTGCAAGAAAAGCAAATGAATGAAATACCATCTGCCAATTAAAAAACTTAATAATCCATGCAGAGATAGGCATTGCCAACGCAATACCTATAGAGACCCCCATTATGCTTAGTCCCCAAGCTAACCCTGATTCTTTTTTAGGTATCCACTGTGCAATTATTGTAGACATGGCAGGTAAAGCAACCCCTTCACCACATCCCATTACAATACGTATTACTATCATAAGACCTAATGTTGCTCCAAAAGGGGTAATAAAAACAAATATCGACCACCATAATGCTCCAAACATTACAACCTTACTTCCACCAAATCGATCTGCTAACCATCCACCTGGTATTTGGGTACAAGCATAACCAATGAAAAATGCTGTAGAAACTAAACCAAACTGAGTTGCACTCCATCCAAAGTGTTCCATCATAGTAGGCCCTGCCATTGACATGCATGATCTATCCATATACAAGACCATATAACATACAGTCAGCAGAAATATAGTTTTCCACCGTTTTTTACCAATTTTCAAATTCATAATCATTCCCTCCATAAATTTTATAATAAATAAAAAATATAATGATATGGATTTTCATTTGAATCTTTGCGCATAAAAAATGCTCTTCCTTACAATATTTTCAGATTGATTTATCTCAATTATTGTCAAGAAAGAGTATTCTTCTTCAATTTATATAAAATTATTTATAGTTTCCCCTACTAAATTACACCATCACTTGCAATAAGTTTTCTAGAAATTGTTAATCTTTGAACGGTTCTAGGTCCTTCTTCTAACCACATTGCACGACAGTCACGGTACATTCTTTCAAGCGGTCCATAAGGATTGTCCTCAAAGTATCCAATACCAGCAAATATCTCAAGGCAAAAGTCAGATACTAATTTAACAGTGTTGATACTGTGAAGTTTACACATAGCTGCTTTCATTTCAATATCTTTACCATCTTCATAATCTTTTGCAAAATCGTATACAATATTTCTTAATGCGTATATTTCAGTTCCCATATCAGCAATCATCTGCTGAATTGCTTGTCTCTTAACTAATGGTTTACCAAATGTAACTCTATCCTTTGCTCTTTTAATTGCCATTTCAAGCATTCTTTGAGCCATACCAAGGTTACTTACTGCAATATGTGCTCTAGATACGGATAATGAATGCATTGCAATTTTAAGACCGTCACCCTCTTCACCAAGTAAATATTTCTTGTTAAGTCTCATATTAGTGAATTTTAGTTCTGCATGTCCAGCACCACGACAACCCATCATATGAGGCATTGGAAGAACTTCATAACCTGGAGTGTTTACAGGTACAAAGAATGCTGACAATCTTTTATCTTTTGGAGCATCAGGATTTGTAACACAAATTACATATGCAAATTCACAGCAATCTGTATGTGAAATCAATGTTTTTTCACCATTCATGATATAATCATCGCCGTCTTTTACAGCCATTGTATGCAAATCTGCACCTGAACCGCCTGCTGCTTCAGTTAATGCAAAACATGTAAAGATTG
>NZ_JAHLDM010000069.1:0-2238 GCF_018861295.1 Clostridium estertheticum
CTATAATCATGTGGTGCATTTGTGAAAATCAATTTGAAATTTTCCTTTTTAGATAAAGCTATCATTTTATTCAGATATTCTTCTGTTTTAGGTGGAAGATCTGCGGTTTCTGTAGTTTCAGAATTTGAAGCATTTTCTTTACCATACACATCGTGACTAGCGTTAAATCCTTTTCTATAATAAGTCTCATCCACATCAAAGTTAAAATCTGTATCTGTTAGTTCTTTCCAACGATCATGATATTTGAAAATCGGAAAAAAATAATTGAGCCACTGATCCATTGGTGTAGTGTTAAGAATAGCTTGCACTTTATTTACAGAAAACTTAACGTTATCTAAAGCAGTTCTTATATAACCCTCATCACCAAATTCATCAGTTGAACCCAAATAATATAAATCTACTACTACAATTGGATCCTTATGTTTTTTCAAAACTTCTTTTAATAAATAGTAGGTTACATCTATTGGTTGACCTCCCGTAGAATAGTCAAAGCTTGTTATTCCAAACTGTTTCCATAAAACGTTAGGATTTATTAAAGCATCCATATGGCTTGAACCTAATAATACAACATCAAATGAATCTCCTGTATTATCATACAATCCTTGCGTGAGCTTAGCCCGATGATTTGTTTTTATAATAAAAATAGAATTAAGCGTTATAATAAAGATCAATAATATAATTACAAAACTAATTCCTTTTAAAAATGACTTTTTAAGCATGAAAAATCCTCCTAGAATTGTGAATAGATAAACTGCTGCATACTATATCCAGGACCATACAATCCAAATATTAGAATGACCACAGCGGCACCTACATACGTTGCCCATCTAAACATTATGTTTTGTTTTGCTAAACTAGTTCGTAAATCTTTTGTTCTTCGTAATATATCTACTGTTAGAACTAAAATTATACCAACAAGTGCAATAAAAAAATCTTTTGAATCTAATCCAAGTTTAAAAATAGAACCATTAATAAGTACCCAAGGATTAAAATAAAAAATATTTTTAATTATTGTTATAGCAGTTGATAATGAACTAGCCTTAAAAAATATCCAAGCAAAATTTACAAGCATAAAGGTTATAAATACTTGAAAAAACTTGAAACTAAATACGTCTGTTTTAATTTTAAAAGTTTTTACTATCCTTTTTCTAAAGGGTTTAGTAAAATTCTCTACTATCTGATAAAGTCCGTGAAGTCCGCCCCAAATAATAAAATTAAAGGTAGCTCCATGCCATAAACCACTTACTATGAACACAATCATAATATTATAATTAGCTCTAAAATTTCCACGTCTATTTCCGCCTAGTGGAAAATATAAATAGTCTTTAAACCAACTAGTGAGTGATACGTGCCAGCGGCTCCAAAATTCTTTTATTGATCTTGACAAATAAGGTTGGTGAAAATTATTAGTCACCTTAAAGCCCAAGACCTCTGAAGCTCCTCTTGCTATATCTGAATACGACATAAAATCGCAATAAATTTGAAAACTGAAAAACAATGTAGCTATAAAAGTTGTAAAACCTTTATAGTGATTAGGGTTGTTGTATACAGTATTAACAAGTACTGCTAATCTATCTGATACTACTATTTTTACGAAGACACCCCATAACATTAGTAATAGACCGTTTTTAACTCTATCATAATTAAAATTATGCTTCTCATCAAATTGATGTAACATATTTTTCGATTTTTCAATAGGACCTGCAACTACTTGAGGGAAGAATGATACAAACAGAGCATATTTCCCTATGTTTTTCTGTGCGGGAACATCTTTTCTATAAACATCTACAGTATAGCTAAGGGCTTGGAGGGTATAGAATGATATCCCAAGTGGCAGTAAATATTCAAAAGATGGTGCATGATTTGAGAGGCTAAATGCATGTAATAAACGCGATAAACCCTCATTGAAAAAATTATAATATTTGAACAAAAATAAGATACCCAAATTACTAGAAAAACTTGCAAAAACCCATATTTTTTTTAATTGAGTAGATTTTTTTTCGTTGCTTATCTTATTTGCTTTTTCAATTAGTAAACCACTTAAATATGTGATGATAGTCGATGTAGCTATTAATATTGCATATTTAGGATTTAAAAACATATAAAAGAAATAACTGCATATTAGCAGCCAAACCCATCGAAGTTTATGCGGGATTACATAATATAAAACAGAAACAATCAGAAAAAACATTAAAAATTTTATTGAAGTAAATTGCATCATATACCTTCTTTCCATTA
>NZ_JAHLDM010000070.1:0-2180 GCF_018861295.1 Clostridium estertheticum
CATCTTGTATCCCATTACTCCAGGAATATCCACCTTCAGAAGTTATACATGGTTTATCACCATAACCAACGTTATACTTTGTATTGCCAGCATCATGTTCTAATTTTGTCACTACTTCTTGTAGCGAAATCATTTTTTCTACTGAAAAACCTTCGCCACTAGCTCTTTTAGGATCTATAACATCATTTGGATGATGGTTAAAAAGATTATTAAATGTTTGGACATTTTTATAGGTGTGTGCTCTTAAAATGCTAAATGAAATAGACATTGTTCTCCCCCCACTTCTGTGTATTTTAAAGTTATAACAATATTCAATTTTTATATTTAGACACATAAAATAATAAGCCAAAAATGCGATGGATATTTTCTATCATACAAAGAGGCATTTTAACTAATAGTAGGCTATTAGTTAAAATGCCTCTTTGTTTAGTTAAGTAATTTATAGATTAGCTGTTGAATCATATTCATAAGTAACAACCAATTTTAATTGGCTTATATTTGATGATGAATATGCCTTAGTTGTATATCTTGTATTCCAATTAGTTTTTAGTGCCATTTGTTTATCAACAGTTATTTCTCTAAAATAAGAATTCACGCTACTAGTAGCTATTTTACTTGAATACCATATTCCTTCACTAGAGTTTAGTAATTCTATTGAAGTATTACCAAGACTCTTTGACATTGCACCTGTTATTTTAGCACTTTTTACTATTGCGGAAGCTGGAACTGATGAATCATTTTTCAAATTTAGTGTAGCTGTTGAAGAATATGATCCCTTACCTAAACATGAAATTGAACTTGGTGTAAAGTTAAAACTTGAATTAGTTGTTTTATATCTATCAATAAAATTAATACTATAAGTATTTGTAATATTACTAGGTAAGGTTCCAGAGTTAAAACTTACTTTTACATAATAAACCCCACTATTACGTATATTATCCCGAATAACTCTATTCGAATTATTTCCTATTGTAGATGTGGATATTTTTGTATTATATTGATCATATAATTCTAAGTTATAGTCACAAGTAGAGGGAATTTCTTTAAGTTCAATTGCTAACCTATCACCTGAATATGCATTAAAGCTGTAGTAATCAGCATCTGAATCAGAACCCATAATACCAATTACACTTTTATAATTCCATGGTCCAACATTATATGCTGTTTCAAATGAATGATGAGTTTCAGCATAACTTGAATCATCTGTTGTTCCTGCAAAAGCTAATACAGACGAATTAGCTACTAAAAAAATGATAGTTAAAAAGCTTGTTAATTTTTTCTTTAAATTCATAATTATTCTAACCCCTTTCTAATATGTTCTAATTGTATTATCGTAATTACATTTAATTACTTTAGACCAATAATTTATTAAATAAATAAAATGTTGTAAAATAAGGATATATATAAACATTTAAATAGTACAAAATCGTATTTCACATGACTCAGTTCCTTTAAAGCTCAAATAATATTTTTATCTTTAGATTTAGTGAAGAAGTAGGGTGGCAAGTGTGCTCCCAATCTCCAGTATTGCCAAGCTTCGGCAGACAAAATTTCATATATACAATAATTCAATATCTGCCTTTTCACTTCGTGTGTAAATAACTTTCCCTCTTGGTAATAAAAAATATATATTAGCTAATGTAAATCTTTGAAAAAAGCATTAATTTACAATGTAACAATCTAGGTTGTAAAGTGTCTAGTTTAATCTACTATAAGTCTTTATATATCAAAGCTTTATGCTGTTTTTACGAATGTAAGGTTTTACTTAAAAGATTACATTCGAATATAAATATTTTAAAATTAGAATCCATAAAAATAGTTAAATCTACAAGTTTATAAAGTGAAATAATTACATTTTTGCAATTACATTTCCCTTAAAGTACGAAATATCATTTTCGCTGACGATACCCCTAAATAAGTGTATCAACAAACTATAATTAAATGAGACGCTGAAAAAGGCAGATAATATCCTCTATAAACCCACTCAATTGGTTGCAAAAGTGTATCATACGATTTCGTAGGTTTTATGATACAATTAGTAATAAATTAAACAACAAATAATTTGTGGGGAGTTGTAAGCGTGAATAGTGTATATGCTTATATTAGGGTTAGCACCAAAGAGCAAAATACAGATCGTCAACATGAAGCCTTGAAAGAGTATGCTACTTCAAATAAGCTAA
>NZ_JAHLDM010000071.1:0-2123 GCF_018861295.1 Clostridium estertheticum
AAGATATTGAAATGAAAGCAGCTATGTGTAAACTTCACAGTATCAACACTGTTAAATTAGTATCTGACTTTTGCCTTGAGATATTTGCTGGGATTGGATACTTTGAGGACAATCCTTATGGACCACTTGAAAGAATGTACCGTGACTGTCGTGCAATGTGGTTAGAAGAAGGACCTAGAACAGTTCAAAGATTAACAATTTCTAGAAAGCTTATTGCAAGCGGTGGCGTAATTTAGTAATATTTTTAAATGATTCTTGTGGTAGATAATTTTAGAATAGTTATGATTGTATTCCAGATAAATTAATTTTTAATGTAAAATGTAACTGTTTACAAAAGAGCCGGCTCTTGAGGAAGACTTGAAATAAATTCAAGAACAGGTTCGTTTTCTAAGAAGTAAAAAAACAAATCCTATTGATAATATGTATGCTAAATTTTATTAATATTTTATTATAATTTATATAATAAATAATTTAGGGGGATTTTTTTATGATTAATACAAATATGATCAGTGAGAAAAAAACGAACGTACGGTGGATAGTAGCATCTGGACTGTCACTTTCTTTTATGGTAATGTTCCTGGGTAGAACTGTATTTTCAGTATCTGGACCTGCTATTATGAAGGAGTTTGGTTGGACATCTACACAGTTTGGATATGCTTCCACTGCATTTTTTATTGGATATATGATTTCTATGATACCATCGGGTGCTATTTCGGATAAGTACGGAGCTTCAAAGGTACTAATTGTCAGTTTGTTATTGGCTGGATTATTTACTTTCTTAACACCTATCATTGGAACTTCTATTGGACTTATGATTGTAATTCGTGCATTTGAAGGTTTCTCACAGGGCGGTATTGTTCCTGGTGCAATGTCTAATCTGGGTAAATGGGCTGCAAAGAAAGAATCTGGTATTGCATGTGGTTTGGTACAGGCAGGATGCCCATTAGGTTCTGCTATTAATATGTATTTGGCAGCAGCTTTACTCCCAATTATTGGTTGGCATAAATTATTTTACGTATACGCAATTTTCTTCCCACTATGGTGTATTATCTGGGCATTTATTGGCAAATCTGATCCATCTAAACACAAAAAAGTTAATCAAGCAGAACTTGCATATATTCAGAAGCAAGAGGTTAAGGCAGAGGTAACAAATTCAAACATTACAAAAGTGGATGTTATGAGAACTCCTGCTGTATGGTTAATGTGTTTGTCTTATGCATGTGCAACTTATATGTATTTCTTTTGTACTACATGGCTTCCAAATTATTTTATTATAGGCCGTGGCATGAAGATTAGCGCTGGAGCAACTCCTTATATTGTAGGTTTCTTTACTTACTTTATAGGTGGATTTGTAGCAGATGCAGCTTCTAATAAATTTGGAAACAAAATTGGACGAAAACTTGTGCAGGTAGTTGGAATGATCGGTGCTGGTGTTCTTATTTTCTTAGGGGCCAATGCAACTGATCCAACCCTTGTAATTGTAGCTGTATCCGCATCTTATGGATTTCTTTGTCTTACTATGGGTGGGTATTTTTCTGTAGCACCTGCTATCTGTTCAACACTTGCTGGTGTTTACGCTGGTCTCGCAGGAGTTCTTGGTGCTATTGCTGGAGTCCTTGCACCAACAATAACTGGTATTGTAGTTGATGCTGGTCTTAAAGCTGGCGCAAGCAACGCAACTGCGTATGGTTATGCATTATGGATATGTGGAGGCATATGTATTGTAGGTTCTATTTTAGCTTTAGCGGCAAAAATTATTCCAGTACAACATAAAGAAGAATTAGAAAACAATTAAGACATGGTAGAAACGGCAGTACTGCTTAAGGATTATAAATTGAGCTATTGCCATTCTTCCCCAAAAACTAATAACAACAAAATTAATATTATTTTTATTTTAAATAATATTTGTGATTATATAATAAATACATGCAGATAATCTATTGATTTCATTAAATAACTATTAGAATATTCAGAAAGATTTTGCTATACTTGTTTTGTTATCAAGTTTAGATAATAATTTAACAAGCAATTCAAACATAAATTAAATAAAATTTAAGGAGGAATTATAATGTCAAAATTAAATGAAAAAGAGTTTCAGGCATACCTTAAACAAATAAGAGCTT
>NZ_JAHLDM010000072.1:0-2083 GCF_018861295.1 Clostridium estertheticum
CCTGCTTCCATAGCTAGTATAACTGTAGCTGCTCCTGAAACTGCATCTCCACCAGCATATACATTCTTTTTAGATGTTAATCCAGTTTCATCTTCAGCTATTATACACTTACGTTTATTAATATCTAACCCTTCTGTTGTCAAAGGTATTAATGGATTTGGTGATGTCCCTAGAGACATTATAACTGTATTAACATCCATTATAAATTCTGAACCCTCAATAGCTATAGGTCTTCTTCTTCCTGATGCATCAGGCTCCCCTAGCTGCATTCTTATGCACTTCATTCCTATAACATTACCTTTTTCATCACCTAGGATTTCAATTGGGTTAACAAGTAGATCCATTATAACCCCTTCTTCTTTTGCATGGTGTACTTCCTCAACTCTTGCAGGAAGTTCTGATTCTGATCTTCTGTATACTATGTGTCCCTCTGCTCCAAGTCTCACTGCTGTACGCACAGAGTCCATAGCAACATTTCCTCCACCTACAACAGCAACCTTTTCGCCAGTTCTTATAGGTGTCTGATATCCTTCTTTATATGCTTTCATTAAATTATTTCTAGTTAAATACTCATTAGCAGAAAATACTCCATTTAAATTTTCTCCTGGTATTCCCATAAACATTGGGAGTCCTGCACCCGAACCAATAAATACAGCTTTAAAATCTTCATCTTCCATCAATTGGTCTATTGTTACAGTTCGTCCCACAATAACATTTGTTTCTAATTTGACACCTAATTTTTTAACATTTTCAACTTCATGTTTTACTACTGTTTCTTTTGGAAGCCTAAATTCTGGTATACCATATACCAAAACTCCACCAGCTTCATGAAGTGCCTCGAAAATAGTTACATCGTATCCAGCTTTTGCTAAATCTCCTGCACAAGTAAGTCCTGATGGACCACTTCCTACCACTGCAACCTTAATACCATTTTTAGGTTTAGTTTCTGAAAGATCGACATTATGTACCCTTGAGTAGTCCCCTACAAATCTTTCAAGTTTACCTATAGCTATTGCGTCTCCTTTTATTCCTAGGATACACTTGCTCTCACATTGAGTTTCTTGTGGACAAACCCTACCACAAACCGCAGGAAGTGAACTATATTTAGCTATCACCTTAACTGCCTCTACAAATTCTTTATTCTTAACATGCTTAATAAAACCCGGAATATCTATTGCAACGGGACATTTACTAACACACATTGGTTTTTTACAGTTTAAACATCTTGTAGCTTCCGTAACCGCTTCATCCTCTGTATATCCTAAACATACCTCTGCAAAATTAGTTGCTCTTATTTTCGGATCTTGCTCTTCTATTGGGACTCTCTTCATTTTATCCATTATTTAGTACCTCCTAAACCACATCCGGCTTTAATGCCTTCATTTTTAGAAACTTCTTGTGTTTTGTACATTGCTTGTCTTCTCATTGCTTCTTCAAAATTAACCTTATGACCATCAAATTCTGGTCCATCAACACAGGCGAACTTAGTTTTGCCATCTACAGTAATCCTGCAGGCTCCACACATTCCTGTTCCATCTACCATAATAGGATTCATACTTACAATAGTTGATATACCAAGCTCTTCAGTTAATTTACAAACGAATTTCATCATTATCATTGGTCCAATAGCAACAACTAAATCATATTTCTTACCTTCATTTTGGACTAATTCTTTTAATTTATTTGTAACAAGTCCCTTATATCCATAAGAACCGTCATCTGTACATGGATATACATTCCCCGCTACTTTCTTCATTTCCTCTTCCATAATTACATATTCTTTAGCTTTAGCGCCTATTATTACATCTGCCTTTACGCCTTGAGAGTTAAGCCATTTAACCTGAGGATAAACTGGAGCGGTTCCAAGACCTCCTGCTACAAATACAATTTTCTTTTTCTTTAACTCTTCAATACTTTCACTCATTAATTCTGATGCTTGTCCAAGCGGTCCTACGAAATCTGAAAATGAATCCCCTATTTCATAGTTTTCCATTTCTTTTGTTGAACAACCTATAGTTTGAACAACTATAGTAACTGTACCTCTTTCAGCATCAAAGTCACTTATTGTTAACGGTATCCTCTC
>NZ_JAHLDM010000073.1:0-2016 GCF_018861295.1 Clostridium estertheticum
AATGTATTTTATACTCTTAGTATACAAAGAATCAAAATACACCGCCATTGCTTCGGCTTACATTTTGATCTTTCACCTTACATTTTTGTAACACCATAATAATTATTCCGTTTTATATTTCCATTAATGTTAGATTTGAAATATAATTGGTATATACAACATAACAACATGTCAACTGGTGTTATGTAAATAAATTTAATTGTAAGTGAGGGGGAAAATTTTGAAAAAAGTTTCGAAGGATAATCCTATTAGAATTGACCTTGCAAACAATTTTATCTTTAATTTGATAATGCATTACTTTTTTAATTATAGTATCTTTTGCAAAATATCCTATTACTAGTGTACAAAACTGCAAGCAAAGAGATCAATGTTTTTTTTGTTTTCATAATAACAACTTTTTTTTAATTATATGACTTTCTTCCTTCCCACTTTTTGAACCAAAATAAACTAGCAATAAAGGCAATCACTATTGCAAATAACATTACAACTGATCCCTTTTGCATATCAAGTGCTATTTGAGCATTGAAAGCAGGATAGTCTAACTTGTCAAACATACTATCGCAAAACCTCACGCTCCATGCCCATGGAACAAAGTACCATATCTTATATCCAAGACCGGTAATCATCAGAGCTGAAATCAAACTTCCTGCAACTCCAAGCCCTGTAGAGGCTCCCTTTCCAAATTGTAGACTAATGAACACATGTAAGATATAGATGAATATATTTCCTAAAACTAATGCTCCCGCTGCTTTTAAGTAAAATAAGTAGGGCACTACGTGAAATCCAAGTGCAAATATTCCTACAGCAAGCATAATGGAAAAACTTCCCAATAGAATTAAAAGAATTGTCTTACTTAAATACGTAGTGGTTTTTGATTTTGAAGTAGCTAGCAGTACTTGAGAATTTCCAGCTTGTTCCTCTTGCTCAACGACTATCCCACTTATAACGCCTATAAGCAAAGGAAAAGCGATGGCCAGCGCCTCCAGATACGTTTTTATATCCATGATTGAATTTTTTGATGTTGTGTGATAATATAATAAAAATATGAACGCTCCTGCTAGTGGAATCAGCAAATGAATCCATAAAATAGAAGTGTGTCTTAATTTATAGAAATCTGATTTTATACATCTAATTAAAGCAAACATATTAGTTAACCTCCTGTTTTTCAAACCAATTAGTGGTAACAATCAGTAGCAAAGCAAATAAAATAAGGGACAGAATAAGTCCAATTGGAATCACAACTGGACTTAGTATTGAAGAGCCAATTTCTGCTTTAAGTCCATTTGGAAGATATCCAAGAATAGGACACATAATACGAGCTGTCCAACTATATGGACAAATCCACCATATTGATCTTACTGCAGTCAAAGCACCTAATACACTACCTCCACCAACATTTATCAAAATAGCCCCTAGCATTCCCAGTTTCTTCGCTAAGAACATACAAAGTGGAATTTGCCATAAAGATGTAACTGCGATCAAAGCTACTGCGACAATTACTCGAGAAAATGGGATGATAATGGAGAAATAGTAGCCACCTAAAATAATTCCAACTGACAAAATCATGCATGAGAGAGTCATATAAATCCCGTTTGCCAAAACTTTTGAAATCCATACTTTTTTTAAAGAAATCGGCAGACCAAATACAGCCCTATAGCGTAATTTTTTTTCCTCTTTTTCATTAGTCATCACTGCCATTAGTGAAATATATCCCGGCAGGATCATCATATACCACCAATTAAAGCTATTGGCTTGAAACCACATAACAGATGAAAGTGCAATGATGAAGGTAACCATAGGTGCAAGAAAAATTAGTTTTTTTATAAATGTTCTTTTGTTTTTTAAATTTTCAGCCTGTAAATATTTAAGCATTATAACCCTTCCTTCCTATTCTTTTTCACAACCTCTGTGAAAAGTACTTCCAGATCTTCACCGGGGTTGATTTTGCCGTTATATCCGACTACCCCATTGCTTATAATACCGATATGGTCTGCAATAAGTTCAACCTCGGACAAT
>NZ_JAHLDM010000074.1:0-1717 GCF_018861295.1 Clostridium estertheticum
TCATAATGGGGATTTCTAAAAAAACAATTAAATTTTGTAAAATGGAAGATGATAAAAGTGAAATAGATGTTGGCATAATTTTTATGCTTGCACTTAAAGGAGAAAACAACCATATTAATTATTTAAGGGATATAGTTAATTTTTGTAAATATGAGGATAAAACAGAAAGATTGTACACTGCGACTTCAACAGAAGAGGCTTATAAAATATTTAGTTCTGAAATATTAGAAATTGATGAAAAATAATTTTAATATATTAGATAAAAGGTATTAACTTAAAAGGCTTATGTCAGAAAATGGGGGTTAGGTGAAGGTAAAAATGAAATTACTAGCAATTGGAGACAAATTTATTTCTAAACAAGTTATGGCTGAAGGGTTAGATGGATTACAGGAATACGGGATTGACGTTTTGACTAGAGAATGGAGTCATGATAACTTGGAAATGCTTCAGAAAGATAATCTTTTTGTTGAACAAAATGGTCCAGATGTTATAACATTACCTGAAGAACTAATTGAAAATATCGAAGATTATGACATATTAGTAGTGCAATTTACACCAGTGTCTAAAAGATTAATAGATAAAGCAAAAAATCTTAAACTTATATGTGTATTAAGAGGTGGATTTGAAAATATTGCATTTGAATATGCATCTTCAAAAGGAATATCAGTTTTTAACACTCCAGGACGTAATTCTAGAGCAGTTGCTGAATTTACAATTGGAATGATGTTATCTGAAATTAGAAATATAGCGAGATCTCATGCTGCTCTAAAGGATGGCATATGGAGAAAAAACTTCCCCAATAGTGATTCAGTCCCAGAATTATATAATAAAACTATTGGATTAGTAGGCTATGGATATATAGGGCATCTTGTTGGTGGATACCTAAGAGCTTTTGGATGTAATATAATAGCCTATGATCCATTTGTTAAAGAGAACATAGAAGGTGTAAAACTAGTTGAATTAGAATACCTGCTTAAAAATGCAGATATAGTGTCTATTCATGCAAGACTTACAAATGAAACGTATCATATGATTGGTGAAAATGAAATTAAACTAATGAAACCTAATTCTATACTTGTAAACACAGCACGTTCAGGATTAGTAGATCAGAAGAGTGTCGAAAAAGCACTAAGTAAAGGTAAAATAGCAGGAGCAGCACTTGATGTTTTTGATGTTGAGCCTATACAAGAATCAGATATGATTTTAAAACTTGATAATATAACAATTACTCCGCATATGGCTGGTTCAACAATAGATGCATTTAAAAACAGTCCTAAACTTATGAAAGATATTTTAATAAGAACAATTAAGAAAGATACTAAACTACCAATAGTTAATGGAGTGCAACCTCAATTTTAAAAAGACTAATAAACATTTAAATGTACACGTTATAGGCGTCAACAATATGAGAAATTAAGCAGTTGGTACTTCACATGGAGTGTATAAAAGAAAACCTGAAATACATTTTGATTTGCTTAAGTAATAGGTCATAAAATATAATTTTGAAAACTGGATATATGTTATTCTAATGCACTAAATTACTTGCAAATCATAAAAAAAAGGAGACTGAATTATTATGAAAAAGACAAAAATTTTACTTGTATCTGACGGTGGAGTTACTTCTAAACTAATGGAAAAAATGTTTGAGCTTGAGAAATATGGTGCTGAAGTATCTATGATAGAAGACAAAGATATGTATGCTATGGGACCTATCACT
>NZ_JAHLDM010000075.1:0-1648 GCF_018861295.1 Clostridium estertheticum
CTTTAAAGTTTACTAAATTGTATAAATACATTACTTTATACGTTATTACCTCATAACTTATTAAATTGATCTCGTTTAAACCATTAATTCCATTTTCTGATTTAATCCTATATTCTTGTAATGCTTTTTTTATTGAATAATTGTATTTATCAACTTCATATGTTGTGCAACATCCTGAATTTCCTTAACTGACATAATCAGTTCTAAGAATAGCTCCTGTTTTTGCTGTAAATCTGCATAATTCAATTTCATCACACTGATTATCTAAATTGTCATCTATATATATTTGAGCTTCCCACTTAATAAAATCTTTATCCCTTCTCTCATCTAAAAACTTAATTTTTAATATTACCGTTTTATTTGAGTTGTTATATGGAATAATACACTCTTCTTTTAGCATGTAGATCATATCATCATTTTCAATATTGTCTGTATCTTGCTGCGTAATTACATCCGGGTACATTTGAACTACTTCCTCGGAACACCACCCTTAAAGTCTTCAGGGTTCACCTCATAATATCAACTGTCATTTATTGACTTTCAAAGTTCTTTAAATCGTTATATTTTTTAATCCATTTATCATTAATATAAAATGGGTTAAATGTTAATTAGTAGTCAATATGGATAACTATTATAAATATAATAAAGATGTTATAATATTTAAGTAATTATATTATTAGGGGGTATTTTATGTATTTTATTAGCGTACGTTATAAAATTTACGAGTGGAGTAAACATGCAACCATTTTAAATGTATTAGGAGCAATTTTAAAAGCGTTTTGTTGGATTTGTGCATTTTCAATTATTATGTTGTTAGTAGGTATCTCAACCGCAGTAAATCCAAATTATAAACAAGACATTCAATTTGCTATCCCAGTGGTTGTAGTAGTAGGCATCATTTTATCTATTATGGGTGGATTAGCACAAAAAAAGGCTGAAAAAATAAGTGCATTTGATTTTGAAAATAAAGTAATACATGATTTTATATTCGCTAAAAAAATGGTGAAAAAGAATCCACAGAATAAAGATTGGTACATGAATAAAAATTCTGAATATGCTGAATATGTATTATCTGGAAAAGAAGATTTAGAAGCAGCCGATGGTGAACTTAGTGATGTTAAGAAAATAAGTATCGGGCGTAGACTATTAGGTGTAGTGTTAGCTATAATTTTTGTTTTTGGTGGTTTTTATTTATTAGGTTTATTTAACTAAATGATAATTATTAAGAACTCACTTTTGTGGGTTCTTTTGATATACAAGTTACTGTAATAATTTCATAAAACTACTTGTTGGTTTAAGGTATTGTACTCGAAGGTGTTAGCACCTAAGTTACTTTCTTCCCTTATTGTATTGCCTTGTTTATCATAAGCAAAGAAATTTGTTCCAGAATCTCTATGTAGTTCCTTTAGCTGGTTCTTTACATTATAAACATACTTGTCAGTTATATCATTTGTTGTTTTTGTTAATCTGTTGCCGACCTTATCATAGGTGAATCTCTCTTGTCTTCCATCATAGCTTGAATCTTTTACTCTATTCATGCTGTCATAGGTGTAGTTGTTTTTATGTTTACTGCTTACTTTTTCTATTCTATTACCATTTAAGTCATAAGCATAATTGTAATCTACTAACACTTCACCAGTTGAAGTTA
>NZ_JAHLDM010000076.1:0-1612 GCF_018861295.1 Clostridium estertheticum
CTATTAATTTCAATAATAGTAAGAGTGCCAGTCAAAAAAGCTATATTGGGTGCTTTAAAGGTATCGATAGGACTTCAAGGAATAATGCTTATTGTAGGCTTAATACAAACAGCAATGTTAAGTCCTATAGGAAATATGGTTAAAGTATACGGTTTCAAAAAAAGTGTTGTGGATATTGGGTGGGGATCTTTAACCTATGCATTTGGCAACACATATGGATACTTTGGAGTGCTACTATTTTTGATATTGAATGTTTTTTTAGTATATATAAAGTTTACTCAAACTCTGTATGTGGATGTATTTAATACATGGCGAGCTATGTTACTCGCTGGAATGGTAGGAGTAGCTTCACATAGTTTTTGGATAGCTACATTGTCAGTAATTATATTCCTAATTATTGATGTAAAAGTTGCAGATGTAATTGCACCACACATAGAAAAAATAAATAATTTCCCACCAGGAGGTTCATGGCCACATGGAAGTCATTTTTCATTTCAAGCATTTATCGCTATGCCATTTGAATGGGTTTTAAGAAGAACTCCTATTATAAAGGACATAAATATAAATGCTGAAACAGTAGAAGAGAAATTTGGTATATTTGGTGAAACTACCGTTATGGGTGGATTAGTTGGAGTTATTATAGGTTTAGTTAGCCAAGTAGGTATTATGCCTTCATTAGTACTAGGAACAAAAATGGCTGCTGCATTCCTTCTCCTTCCAAAAATGGCTTCTATACTTGTAGAAGGTTGGTTCCCAATTATTAAGGCTTCAAGAAAATTACTTACAAGTAAGTTGCATAGAGATGATGTTCGTATTGCTCTTGATTGTTCAACTGTTATAGGACATCCTGCGGTTATTCCTACAACTTTAATAATGTACCCTATAGCATTGATTATTTCTCTTATACTTCCTGGAAATCACATGATAGCTTCTGTAAGTCTTATTATAGTATTGTGGCAAAGTGCTGCAGTAAATACAATTACAGAAGGAAATATATTTCATAATATAATTATAGAATCAATTATAATCTGTTTGTTCTGTTGGGGAGCTTCGGCTATGGCAGGTCCAATGACCGCATTAGCAACTTCTATGGGACATACTTCAAGTGGACTTGTTTCATCATGGGACGCTTCAGGCACGCCATTAGTTGTAATTGTTTACAAACTATTTAGTTTTATATTTAGATTCTAAAATTTATAAAACATACATTTAAGCACTACTAAGTTAAATAAAATGTATGTAAATTATTTGACTAAAGTAATTTACATACTAAAGGTGGTAATAATATGCACAACATCATTAATGGAATATATTATGATGTATTAATGTTAGAAGACATTAATACGAAAGAAGAAGCAATAACTTACATGTCAGATTATCTTCAAAAAAAAGATTATATTAATAAAGAATATGTTGATGCTACGATTAGAAGAGAACATATATTTCCAACTGGATTAGCAACTAAACCAATAGCAATTGCTGTTCCACATTCGGAGTCTGAAAATGTAATGCAGCCATCTGTCATAATGGGGATTTCTAAAAAAACAATTAAATTTTGTAAAATGGAAGATGATAAAAGTGAAATAGATGTTGGCATAATTTTTATGCTTGC
>NZ_JAHLDM010000077.1:0-1517 GCF_018861295.1 Clostridium estertheticum
TGAAATCTACTGCGTATTTAATAAATACTGCACGTGCTGGTATAGTTGATACAGATGCTCTTATTAATGCTTTACAAACAAAATCTATTGGTGGTGCAGCTATTGATGTATTTGATGAAGAACCATTACCATCTGATAGCCCATTCTTAAAATTAGATAATATTACACTTACATCACACTTAGCTGGTACTTCATGTGATACTATGCGTAATTCAGTTGAAATAGGTTTTGATGATATTAAAAACTATCTACAAGGATCGCCTATGCAAAACGTACGTAACTAAAGTATAAGTGAGTTAAATTTATTATCGGTAAATCATATTAGGTAAATTCATTTCTACTTATATTTTAGAAATAAATAGAAATGAAATTCATATAAAATTATTAATTAGAACTTAAAGAAAAAATAGATATTGTAACTTATGGAATGGCAATGAGGTAAAAATAAAGAGTATGGGAGGAATTTAAAATGGGATTAGTAAATTTAGAAAGTATATTAGGTGATGCAAGAAAAAACAAGTATGCAGTAGGTGCATTTGATGTAAGCAATAATGATATGGCTATGGCAGTTATTGAGGTAGCAGAAGAACTAAAATCACCAGTAATTTTAATGGGATTAGTGGTTGATCTAAAAGGAGATAGGCTACAATATTGGACAACTGCGCTAAGAACAATGGCTCAGAAGGCTAGTGTGCCAGTTTGTTTACATTTAGACCATGCAACAGATGTGGATTTTATTAAAAAAGCAATAGACAGTGGATTTACATCTGTTATGTTTGATGGATCTGTACTACCATTAGAAGAAAATATAAAAAATACTAAAGAAGTTGTAGAATATGCACATAAATTTAATGTGTCTGTAGAAGCAGAATTAGGCCATGTTGGTGATGGAATTGTTGGAAATTCAGAAACAGGGGCAGTGAAAGATGATAAAGATGAATATGATAATCCAGATGATTTTTTAACAAATCCAAAAGAAATGGAATATTTCATTAAAAGTACAGGTATTGATGCATTAGCTGTTGCAGTTGGAACTGCGCATGGGGTATATGTAAACGAGCCTAAACTACACTTTGATAGACTAGATGATTTAAATAAAATTTCGACATTGCCATTGGTAATGCATGGTGGATCGGGAACACCGGATGAAGCAATAAAAAAATCTGTTGAACTTGGAATATGTAAATTGAATATATTTTCAGAAATGCTATCAGGGTTCTTTACATCACTAAAGGAAGTGCTAAATAGTAAGCAGCAGATGTCTATTTGGCCAATTACAGCTTACGCTAAGCCATTAGAAGCAATGAAAGATGTTGTTAGAGATAAAATGATATTATTAGGATCTAATAATAGAGCAAAATAAAAATATCGGGTGTAAAAGTGTGAGTAATAAATATTGTAATATTTAAAAATGGAGGGGAAATAGAATGAATAGATTTACTTTACCAAGAGATATTTATTTTGGAGAAAATTCTTTAGAGGTGTTAAAAACCATAAAAGGTAAAAAAGCAGTAATA
>NZ_JAHLDM010000078.1:0-1511 GCF_018861295.1 Clostridium estertheticum
GTAAACATGGTTTACTAGCTCAGTTGGTAGAGCACATGACTTTTAATCATGGTGTCCGGAGTTCGATTCTCCGGTAAGCCACCAAAAAAAGCACTTTTATATAAAGTGTTTTTTTTGTTTTGCAGATTTAAACAAGATTTTAGAAGCTTTTAATTAAGATATTATGATGAAAAGAAATGTAGTTATATTCAAATAAATAACATGGTATAGATTTTGTTTTTTTATGGTTTTATGTTATCATGAAACCATAAAAAAAAATGCTTATAATAAATTTTAAGGAGATTAATTATGGAAAATAAAGTTTTAGCTATAGTAAATGGAAGTAAAATAACTGAAAAAGATATAGAAAGGTCATTGTTGAGATTCCCACAGGAGACACAAGACCACTATAAAACAGAAGAAGGTAAAAAAGAGTTTTTAGATCAAATGATAAATTTTGAATTAATATATAACTATGCACTTGACGGTGATATGAAGAATGATGCAGATTATATAGAGCAAATGCATCTAATTGAAAAAGACATTTTAATACAAACAGGTGTAAAAAATATAATGTCAGATATAAATATAACTGAAGAAGAGCTTGAAAATTATTATAAAGAAAATATTCAGATGTTTAAAAGTGAGGAGACTGCATCGGCTAAACATATATTAGTTGATACTTTGGAGCAAATGAAGGAGATTAAATTAGAAATAACTAATGGAATGTCTTTTGAAGAAGCAGCTAAGAAATATTCTAAATGTCCATCAGCGGCTCAAGGTGGTAGTTTAGGTAGTTTTACTAGAGGCAGAATGGTTCCAGAATTTGAAAAAGTGGCTTTTGAATTAAAAGTTGGAGAAATAAGTGAACCTGTTAAGACTCAATTTGGATATCATTTAATACAATTGGATGAGAAAAGCGCAGGGAACGTGAAAACTTTGGAAGAATCTAGGCCTATGATTGCTGAAAATATATCACATCAAAAACAAAATGAAAAATATATAAGCACTGTAACAGAATTAAAAGACAAATATAAAGTTGAAATAAAGTAAAACATATAAATAAGTTGTAATTATTACATAAGAAAGAGCCGATAATATTGGTTTTTTCTTATGTAATTAAAATATTTAATATAACTAATCTTAGAATTTAATTTAGATATTGATATATATATATAGGCGGATTCTATAGTTATTTAATATAATAAATGCGTATATTGACATAAAGTCCTAATAAAAAACATGTGGATTTAAAAATTTAAAAGAAAAATATAAATTAGCGTATAAAAAGTATTGACAAAACAAGAAATACCTAGTAAACTTGTAGAAGTCGTCACATGATGACAAAATAAATTGGTCTTTGAAAATTAAACAGAGAAATAGGTAAAGAAATAAAATAATATTTTATTTTAACCAGTCAATTACTTTAGTAAAAGTAATATTTAGTCGTAAGACTAAAAAGTATGTAATGAGCTTGCGTAACAACTTAACAGTTGTCGCAGATTAATTATTTCAACTAAAAAGTGTAAACT
>NZ_JAHLDM010000079.1:0-1495 GCF_018861295.1 Clostridium estertheticum
CTGGTATGCAAGATTCTGATTTCATAATAGCTATAAATAAAGATGCAACTGCACCTATCATGAAAGCTGCTGATGTAGCAATAGCTGGAGATTTCCTTAAAGTAATTCCAGAAATGATAGCTCAAATTAATACATTAAAAAATAAATAGGTTTATTTTATAATAGTAATTTAAGAAAACTTGCTTTAATGCTTAAAAAATAGTATTAAAGTAAGTTTTAAAAAAGTATACTACGTCTTGTTGTAACTAAAATAAGATTTTTAAAATAATAAAATTTAAGGGGTGTGTTTTTATGAAAAAGATTTTTGTACTTGGCGCTGGAACTATGGGAGCAGGTATTGTTCAAACATTTGCAGCTAATGGATGCGAAGTAATAATGAGAGATATTAAAGATGAATTCGTTGATAGAGGACTTGCAACAATTAAAAAGAATTTAGAAAGATCAGTTAAAAAAGAAAAAATAACTGAAGCTCAAATGGAAGAAATACTTTCAAGAGTTACAGGAACTACTGATATGAAATTAGCAGCAGACTGTGATTTAGTAGTTGAAGCAGCTGTAGAAATTATGAAAATAAAGAAAGAAATTTTTGCAGAACTTGATTCAATCTGTAAACCAGAAGCTATTTTAGCATCAAACACATCATCACTTTCTATAACTGAAGTAGGAGCTGCTACAAAGAGACCTGATAAAGTTATAGGAATGCATTTCTTTAATCCAGCTCCAATGATGAAACTTGTAGAGATAATCAAAGGAATGGCCACATCAACTGAAACTTTTGATGCAGTTAAAGAAATTGCAATTGCTATAGGTAAGGATCCAGTAGAAGTTGCTGAAGCTCCTGGTTTTGTTGTAAATAGAATATTAATTCCAATGATCAACGAAGCTGTAGGAATTATGGCAGAAGGTATAGCATCAGCAGAAGACATAGATAAAGCAATGAAACTTGGCGCTAATCATCCAATGGGACCTCTAGCACTCGGAGATCTTATAGGTCTTGATGTATGTCTTGCTATCATGGATGTTTTATATACTGAGACTGGAGATACTAAGTACAGAGCTCATAGCCTTCTAAGAAAATATGTTAGAGGCGGATTACTTGGAAGAAAAACTAAAAAAGGTATCTTTGATTATTCAAAATAAGATATTGATTTTAAACAAATAATAAAGAAGGCATTATAACCCAAAAATGGATATAATGCCTTCTTTATTGTTTATATATATAATATAGAGAAATATAAACAATATGTAAATGATTTCTAAAGTTAACAAATAGGTTATTGACTTTATACTGTAAGTGATATATTATTAACAATATAACGTATAAATATAAAAAAGTGGTACAAGCATTGCTAAATATAATGTGTAAGGATACATACGATTACATTTAAAAATGGAGGGATATATAATGAATAGATTTACTTTACCAAGAGATATTTATTTTGGAGAAAATTCTTTAGAGGTGTTAAAAACCATAAAAGGTAAAAAAGCAGTAATA
>NZ_JAHLDM010000080.1:0-1492 GCF_018861295.1 Clostridium estertheticum
AACAGAAATGATTACTGGGATAGATTTGGTTAAAGCACAAATAAGAATTGCAGCAGGTCAAGTGCTTCCATACAAACAAGATGATATAAAAGTTATTGGTCATGCTATTGAATGTAGAATAAATGCAGAAAATCCTAATAAAAACTTTATGCCTTGTCCAGGGGTCATTAAATCGCTCCATATTCCTGGTGGATATGGAGTAAGGGTAGACAGTGCAGCGTATCAAGGTTATAAAATTCCACCCACTTATGACTCTATGATAGGAAAGCTTATTGTTCATGGAAAAGATAGAGATGAAGCAATATGTAAAATGAGAAGAGCGCTTGGTGAATTTATAATAGAAGGAGTCGATACTAATATAGACTTCCAATTTAAGATAGTAAATAATAAAGATTTTATAAAAGGTAAATTTGATACTGGTTTTATTGGTAAACAATTTAAAAATATTTAAAGTAGCTGAATGTATACTGGAAATTATTACTTAAAAGTTTTATACTATGAGAGTAGTATTTATTATATATGCTATAAATTGAAGTGGGTATATTTTTAGAAAGGGGTAGTTATATGTTTGAGTTTAAACGTATATTTAAAAAGAGTAAATATATTGAGGTTAAAAATTTAGAAAATGAAGATGGCGATAAAAAACCTAATATCCCTTCAGGAATGTGGGTTAAATGCGAAACCTGTGGTAAAATTCTTTATAAAAAGGATTTGGAAAGTAGCATAATGACCTGTGATAATTGTAGAACCCATTTCAGAATAGGGTGTCGCGAAAGAATAGATTATACTATAGATAAAGGTACTTTTAAAGAATACGATGAATTTATGATATCAGGTAACCCTATAGATTTTAAGGGATATACGGAGAAACTTCAAAATATACGGGATAAAACTTTATTAAACGAAGCAGTAATAACCGGAGAAGGAAAGATAAACGGGCAAGATACGCTAATTGCGGTGATGGATAGTAATTTTATGATGGGAAGTATGGGATCTGTAGTTGGAGAGAAAATTACGAGGGTCATTGAAAAAGCAACAGAGAGTAAAAAGCCAATTATTATATTTACAGCCTCAGGGGGAGCTAGGATGCAGGAGGGCATATTTTCTCTAATGCAAATGGCTAAAACTAGTGCCGCTATTGCAAGACATAATGAAAGCGGCAACCTTTATATAACTGTTCTTACAGACCCAACCACAGGTGGAGTTACAGCAAGTTTCGCAACTCTTGGAGATATAATCCTCTCAGAGCCTAATGCACTAATAGGTTTTGCAGGTAAAAGAGTTATAGAGCAGACATTAAAGCAGCAGTTGCCTGAGGGATTCCAAAGGGCCGAATTTTTGCTTGAGAAGGGTTTTATAGACAAGATAGTGGATAGAAAAGTTATGAAGGAAACTTTAGCACAGATATTGAAACTTCATTTATAGCACCGACAGAAAGACAAAAGTAATACATAAGGAGTGAAATTTTATGGTAACTTTACCTTTTGAAAAG
>NZ_JAHLDM010000081.1:0-1465 GCF_018861295.1 Clostridium estertheticum
TAAAATGTACCCTATAGAGTAGACGATTTAAAAAAACCTACGCTATAGGGTTTTTCTATGTATAATTAAATATAAGAATAGAGGTGGATAAATGAGCATTAAGATTTTCACAGAAAAAGAAATGAAAATATTGTCCAAAAACAAATATGTAACAAATGTTAGTCTTAAAGGTATAACTTATACCGATGAATTTAAACGTATCTTTATTGCTGAGAACGAAAATGGAAAATTTCCGAAAGCAATATTTAAAGAATATGGTTTTGATATAGACGTTCTTGGAACGGAGAGAATTGCATCATCAGCTTATAGATGGCAGACCGCATATAGAAAAGAAGGTATATTAGGACTGAATGATACAAGAAAATTAAAGTGCGGAAGATCAAGCCAGAAAGATCTTTCCATAGAAGAAAAATATAGCCGTCTTAAGGTACAAGTTAATTTGCTTAAAGCTGAGAATGAATTATTAAAAAAAATCGACATCCTAGAAAGAAGGCTGCTAAAGAAGAAATAATATTAGCAGCAGAAGAAAAATATATTCTTATCAATTCACAAATCAAAAAATATAAACTTAGAAATATGCTTAGCTATTTATGCAAAGTGTCAGGGGTGTCTCGTTCAGGCTATTATAACTATTTTTCGGTTAATTCACAGGGATTTAGGGATCAACGTGACAAGTATGATCAAGTAGTGGGAGCTACTATCTTAAAGGCATATAACTTTAAAGGTCGCAAAAAAGGAGCTAGGCAGATCAAAATGACATTAGAAGGCGAATTTGGAATCGTATACAACTTAAAACGTATCCGTAGGATAATGAAAAAATACCAAATAGTATGTCCTATTAGAAAAGCGAATCCTTATAGAAGGATGATGAAAGCTACGCTCGAACATGCTGTTTTACCAAATTTATTAAATAGAAACTTTAAGCAAAATATACCTGGCAAGGTATTGCTTACAGATATAACTTATTTGTTTTATGGAAAGGGTAATAGGGCATATTTATCTACGATTAAAGATGCCTCTACAAATGAAATACTGGCATATAATGTGTCAGCTAATATTAAGATGGATATAGCTACTGACACTATACTAAAGCTAAAAAAGAATAGGAATATTAAAATATCTAAAGATGCATTTATTCACTCAGATCAAGGCTGCCATTATACAAGCCCAATTTTTCAAAAGCTTGTTAAAAGTTGTGGACTAGGACAATCTATGTCGAGACGAGGAAACTGTTGGGATAACGCTCCACAGGAATCATTCTTCGGTCATTTCAAAGATGAGGCAAACATAAAAGAGTGTCAAAATTTAGTAGAGTTAAAGAAAGAAATTAAAAAATATATGATCTATTATAATAGATATAGATATCAATGGGATTTGAAAAAGATGACTCCTGTTCAATACAGAAACCATCTTAGTAATTTAGCATAGTTTTTTTCTAATTGTCCTTGACAAAGGGTACAGATTA
>NZ_JAHLDM010000082.1:0-1367 GCF_018861295.1 Clostridium estertheticum
TTTTAATAAATATCAACTATAGTACCATCAATACCCAAAACTAATGTTTTAAATTCATCTACTTTAACCTCAGTTAAAAATCCGTCTATACTACCATCATAATTGTTAAGTCTCGCTTTATTGAAATACTTACTAAATGTATAGTTTACGCTATCAATAGTTACTCCTGTCGGATTAAGAATATCTGGTGTAACAGCTTTAATCGTTCCAATTTTAACTTTATCATATACATAAACGAAGGTATTTTTATTCCATATATCTGATACAAAATAAACTACATCATAAGCATTTAAATCAGTTTCTTGTATATTTGCATTTCTATAAATATAATTATACTTTATATTCTTAAACTGATTTATAAGTTTAACGTTGTCAGCTTTATAGACCTGAGGTTCGCCAAAATTTGCATCAACTATAACAGCATAATCATATCCTACATTATCGCTTTTCTTTGTTAAAATAATTGAAGAATAAGCTCTCACAGCTTTAGCTGCAACTTCATAATCCACAGACACTCCATGATAATAATATAAAGAAGCTTTTGGAAGTGTCATAGTTTTAGCTTTGCCCGCATCATCCGTGTAAGCTATTAATGAGCTTGCTACACTAGTTACAGAATATTTTTCTGTGGAATTTTCTTTTCTATCAATTTTAGTAATCATAGTATCACTAACATATAATTGGTATTTAACACCGATTTCTAGAGGAGTTAGTCCATCCTTTACAGTTAAAGTCCCTTTATCCGTAATAACTTGATTATCAGCTAACTTGTCTGAAGTCTTAAGATTTCCAAGTATTAGATATTCTCCCATACTACCAATTTTCTGTTCTATGCTTTTTATACCAACTACCTTGCCATCATGTCCTAGCATTACAGATACCAAATCTCCTGTTTTAAAAGAAGAAAGGTTGGTAGTATCCATATTTTCACTGTAAGTGTAGCTCTTTTTATCTACTTCAATAGTATTTGTTGCATCATTGCTCGCAATGAACTCTGTAATATTTCCCTCTATATAATTTGAAGTAACAAGTATATATCTATTATTACCATTTATATCAGTGACGCTGTATACTACATCCCTATCCCCAATTTCTTCTTTTGTTATAAACTTACCATTCTTCATAATCTTAGTATCAGGATCAAAAGTTATATCTCCTAATGTATCTGACTTCGTATTAAAATCTTTAGCAAGCTCTGGTTTGCTGTATATAGGGTCTGTTATAACAGCGTAGTTATTTAAAACCTTATCACTATTGTCAATTATTATAGACATATTAGGTACTAATATACTATTAAGTTTAGCATAATCTTGCTTTTGGCCATGATAATAATAACTAATACCAGATGGTAGCGTCATACTCGTCTG
>NZ_JAHLDM010000084.1:0-1296 GCF_018861295.1 Clostridium estertheticum
GACCATTCAATGTAACTGACAACAAGGCAATTGTAACTCCGCCACTAAATAGTAATTTAACACCTGGTGAATCTACAACAGCAACTGCCACCTATACAATTACTCAATTGGATTTGGATATAGGCCATGTTACAAATACAGCTACAGCTACAGCAGACAATGGCACTATTTTATCTAATGAAGCTAGCTCAACGGTAACATTCTCTCAGCAACCAACGGTGTCACTTACCCTTACAAAGGTGGCAGGCCCATCAACATATAATCAGGTTGGTCAGGTAATAACTTATTCTTACACAATAACCAACACCGGCAACGTTATAATTAATGGACCATTCAATGTAACTGACAACAAGGCAATTGTAACTCCGCCATTAAATAGTAATTTAACACCTGGTGAATCTACAACAGCAACTGCCACCTATACAATTACTCAATTGGATTTGGATGCTGGTAATGTTACAAATACAGCTACAGCTACAGCAGACAATGGCACTATTTTATCTAATGAAGCTAGCTCAACGGTAACATCAACCCAGCAGCCAAAGCTTACACTTACAAAGGCAGCAGGTCCATCAACATATAGTCAGGTTGATGATGTAATAACTTACACTTACACAATTACCAACACCGGTAATGTTACAATCAATGGACCATTCAATGTAACTGACAACAAGGCAATTGTAACTCCGCCACTAAATAGTAATTTAACACCTGGTGAATCTACAACAGCAACTGCCACCTATACAATTACTCAATTGGATTTGGATGAGGGTAATGTTACAAATACAGCTACAGCTACAGCAGACAATGGCACTATTTTATCTAATGAAGCTACCTCAACGGTAACATCAACTCAGCAACCAAAGATTACACTTGTTAAGAACGCGGGTCCATCAACCTACAGTCAGATAGGGGAGGTAATAACTTATTCTTACACAATAACCAACACCGGCAACGTTATAATTAATGGACCATTCAATGTAACTGACAACAAGGCAATTGTAACTCCGTCACTAAATAATAATTTAACACCCGGTGAATCTACAACAGCAACTGCCACTTATACAATTACTCAATTGGATTTGGATGAGGGTAATGTTACAAATACAGCTACAGCTACAGCAGACAATGGCACTATTTTATCTAATGAAGCTACCTCAATGGTAACATCAACTCAGCAACCAAAGATTACACTTGTTAAGAACGCGGGTCCATCAACCTACAGTCAGATAGGGGAGGTAATAACCTACACTTACACAATAATAAACACCGGCAACGTTACAATTAATGGACCAT
>NZ_JAHLDM010000085.1:0-1233 GCF_018861295.1 Clostridium estertheticum
TATTATTTCATTTCTTTACCTATTTCTCTGTTTAATTTTCAAAGACCAATTTGCTTTGTCATCATGTGACGACTTCTACTATAATACTAGGCTTTTCATGTTTTGTCAAGTGTTTTTTTAAATAAATTTTCAAAAGAAAACTTTTTAAATCATAATCAACATTTAACTTGTGTGCCACTCATTTGTGACGACAAGAAATATTCTATCATAAACGTAATACTATATATTTTATTCATTCATTATATACGGTTATTAATCCTTATTTACTAGATATTACTCTTCAATGCTTTCTTTTAATTATATTGACACACATGGTTAAGTATATAATGATATATCCATATTTCAACACTTAATTCATTTATTTATAAAAACTATTAATAATTATATATACTATTTTAACGGTTTTACAAATATTCATAAACCACTATACTTTAGCTAATAATTCAAATTTCCATTAATAGAAACCATATCTATTTTATTCTTTGTCTATTATAAAAATCATTAAGATGTTCATATTAAAGACGAAATTTTAAATTTCTCCTCCATATAAAAAATGTTTTAAACGCTTTCTTAAATAAGTATACCTGTCACAACAAAACAAGACTTCACTAGAGTTTAACTCTCTTATGAAGTCTTTAATATTATAGTAATAAAATCACTACCTTATTCTATTTTTTATCTTTGGATTATTATTTTACAAATAAAAAGAACAATCTAATATAGACTGTTCTTGGTGGAGATAAAGGGAATCGAACCCTTGACCCCCTGCGTGCAAGGCAGGTGCTCTCCCAGCTGAGCTATATCCCCATATGGTGGACCTTCAGGGACTCGAACCCCGGACCGACCGGTTATGAGCCGGTAGCTCTAACCAGCTGAGCTAAAGATCCATATTTATCTGGCGACGACCTACTCTTCCACAAGGTTACCCCTGCAGTACCATCGGCGCATTGAAGCTTAACCTTCGTGTTCGGTATGGGAACGGGTGTTACCTTCATGCCATAATCACCAGATTTATTGATATCTACCAAATATGTTATTGTATTATAAAAAATGGCTCCGCGAAAAGGATTTGAACCTTCAACCTATCGGTTAACAGCCGAGCGCTCCACCGTTGAGCTATCGCGGAACATTACCTAGCGACGACCTACTCTTCCACAAGGTCACCCCTGCAGTACCATCGGCGCATTGAAGCTTAACCTTCGTGTTCGGTATGGGAACGGGTGTTACCTTCAT
>NZ_JAHLDM010000086.1:0-1224 GCF_018861295.1 Clostridium estertheticum
CACGAAGGTTAAGCTTCAATGCGCCGATGGTACTGCAGGGGTGACCTTGTGGAAGAGTAGGTTGTCGCCAGGTAATAAAAAAACACTAAGTTTACTTAGTGTTTTTGTTTTGTCCAAATTTAAATAAAACTCGATTTTACAGAATGTTTATATTCTCATCTTAAATAAAGGAAGCACAAACAGTACTCAAAACCTTGCCTATACTGTCGTTAATTACTAAATTGGCTTGATTGTCATACTGGGTTGGAGATTTGTTGATGAGAATTAAGTTATTTCCATTGAAATATTTAATTAGGTTTGCTGCTGGATATACTACAAGAGAGGTACCACCTACAATCAATGTATCAGCGTTACTTATTGCCTTAATGGAACTTTCTAAGATATCCATATCTAACCCTTCTTCATAAAGGACTACATTGGGTTTGACAATACCACCACAACTATCACATATTGGAACTATAGATTTGCTAGCTAATATATAATTTAAATTAAAAGATTTGTTGCATTTCATACAAGAATTTCTATGTATAGATCCATGAAGCTCATAAACATTTTTTGAACCTGCCATTTGGTGTAATCCATCAATATTTTGAGTGATTATAGCTTTTAATTTATTTCTATTTTCAAGCTTTGATAATGCAATATGGGCAGCGTTCGGTACTGCATCAGTAAAAATCATATTAGTTTTATAAAACTTAAAAAAGTCCTCGGTATGATTTATAAAAAAAGAATGACTCAAAATAACTTCAGGAGAAAATTTTAATTCATTTTTCACATTATATAAACCTTTTGCGGAACGGAAATCAGGAATGGAACTTTCTGTTGATACACCTGCACCTCCAAAAAAAACTATATTAGTACTATTTTTTACAATTGTTTCTAATGATTTGTAACACATAACATCAACCCCTTATATATATTATAACAGTTAAATGATTAGTAGTTGTTAAATTAAATATAATAGTATGGTTCAATATTAATTAATATAGGACAAGAAACTATATACTTATCCTAGTGTATCAACATGAGGTATTGGAGGATTAATAGTGAATAGTGGAGAAAAATGAGAATAATTTAGATATATGAACTATAACGTTAATATACAATAATTCTGTTATGATAGAATATTACTTGTCGTCACATGATGACAAAGCAAATTGGTCTTTGAAAATTAAACAGAGAAATAGGTAAAGAAATGAAATAATATTTTATTTTAACCAGTCA
>NZ_JAHLDM010000087.1:0-1210 GCF_018861295.1 Clostridium estertheticum
TATATTTAGGAGTGTTCGAAGACGTTGAAATTGCTATTTCAAAAGCAATTCATGCACAAAAGGTGTTAACTATTGATTATAAAGAAGAAGATAGAGAACGGCTTATAAACAGTATAAGAAAGGCTACATTAGAAAATAAAGAAACGCTTGCAAAAATGATTATAGAAGAAACAAAAATGGGACGATATGAAGATAAAATATTAAAACATGAATTAGCAGCTAAATATACTCCTGGTACAGAAGATTTAACTACTACAGCTTGGTCTGGAGATCAAGGACTTACAGTAGTAAAGATGTCTCCTTACGGTGTCATAGGTGCAATAACACCCTCTACAAATCCAACTGAAACTGTTATATGCAATAGTATAGGTATGATAGCTGCCGGAAACTCTGTCGTGTTTAATGGTCATCCAGGGGCAAAAAAATGTGTTGCTTTTGCCGTGGATATGATAAATAGAGCAATAGTCTCAGCTGGTGGACCAGCAAATTTAGTAACTACTGTGAAAAATCCAACTATGGAATCTTTAGATGTAATTATGAAACACCCCTCTATAAAACTTTTATGTGGGACTGGAGGTCCAGGATTAATAAAAACGCTTTTAAATTCAGGTAAAAAAGCAATAGGTGCAGGTTCAGGAAATCCTCCAGTTATAGTAGATGATACTGCAGATATAAGGAAAGCTGCAAAAAGTATAATAGACGGTTGTTGTTTTGATAACAATTTACCTTGTATTGCAGAAAAAGAAGTGTTTGTTTTTGAAAATGTAGCAGATGATTTAATAAATGATATGCTTCAAAACAATTCTGTACTTATAAACAAAGAGCAAGTATCAAGGTTATTAGATTTAATACTAATAAAGAAAGATGAAAAAAGTTATAATCACAACAAAAAACCAGAATATAATATAAATAAAAAATGGGTAGGAAAAGATGCAAAATTATTTTTAGAGCAAATAGATGTAGAAGCACCTACTAACGTTAAATGTATAATATGTGAGGTAGATATAAATCACCCTTTTGTAATGACAGAGCTTATGATGCCAATACTCTCAATTGTAAGAGTTAAAGACATTGATGAAGCTATAGAGTGCGCAAAAATAGCTGAACAACACAAAAGACATAGTGCATATATATATTCAAAAAATATCGATAATTTAGATAGATTTGAAACAGAAATAGATACAACTATTTTTGTAAAGAATGCTAAATC
>NZ_JAHLDM010000088.1:0-1141 GCF_018861295.1 Clostridium estertheticum
TCCAAGGATGACTCATAGGTGGCACGTAACTTTTGCGTTTTACTGGATTATCTTTTGGAAAATCAAAGTTTTTTGAAGCAGTTTTGTGATCTGGTATTACTTCCAATCCATATATTTTATTTTCTATACTAACGTAATATTTATCATCAAAAGCTTTAATAACTAAAGCGGATGTACCTTTTCTAAAATAAGTAGGATTGCTATCAGTATCAATAGGCTTATAGTATTTTGATTCAAAGCGTACACAATGTCCACAATCGACCTTTCGGTCTGCTAAAACAGCAAGAGTTAAATTAATTTTTTCAACCGTAGGTTGTGTTTCAAATACAGATTTGGTACTATTGATATTAAGAGCAAACTTAGCATTGAATTTTTTTACGTAGTGGTTTAAGAATACATTTGCTTTCTCTATGGTTGTTACGCCTGCTATTCTAAGTTCTAGAGGCAGGCGTGATTGTAATGTTTGAAAAAGACGCTCTACACGACCTTTTGCTTGAGGAACACTACTAGTTCTAATTTCAACACCTAACTGCTTACAGGCGTAGCCAAATTGTGTGAAGGTATCCTCCTCTGTGGTTGGAGCTTTTTTTTGTTTATACTCAAATACAGTTCTACGATCTGTAAAAAACATATATGGAATACCATATTCTAAAAGAATCTGATGAAATATATTATAGTAGCCTTTTAAAGTTTCTTGGTGATCAAAGTAGGCACCAACAATAACTCCGGTTGAATCATCAATAGCTATGTGTAGTTGAGATTTTGTATCTCCAAACCATAGATGTAGCGACGCATCCATCTGAAGCATTTCTCCGAAATAAGCACAACGAGACCTTCTTGGATGAGCGTCTTCAATTGCTATGATACTTTTTTCAATGTAATCTTTTTTATGAGTTGATAGAGACGAAGTTTTGAGCTGCTCTAACAATTCTTTTTTTACCCTTTTTTTTGTAACACGACTGGCTTTAGGAGATAAAATATGTTCAGCCATAAGAATTGTGTTAACGGTACTAGGAGAGACGGAAATGCCCTCATGAGTATCGAGAAGTTCAGCATAATGGGTAAAATTTGCTTCGTGATATTTAGTTTTATATAGATCTATAATCATACACCTAATATCTTCTGAAATGGTATGAATAGG
>NZ_JAHLDM010000089.1:0-1045 GCF_018861295.1 Clostridium estertheticum
TGCAGGACTTCATTCTTATTTCTCAGATCCACTTGCAATGCAAGCTATAACTATGATTAAGGAGAATTTAGTAAAATCATTTGAAGGTAATGTAGAAGCAAGAAATGAGATGCATATGGCACAATGTCTTGCTGGAATGGCATTTTCAAATGCATTACTAGGAATATCTCATAGTATGGCGCATAAAATAGGTGGTGTATTCCACGTTGCACATGGTCTTGCAAATGCAATATTACTTCCACATGTTATAGATTTTAATAAGAAATCTTGTGGAGATAGATATGCTACAATCGCTAGAACATTAAAACTTGCTGGGAATACAGATGATGAATTAATAAATTCATTAACTGATATGATAAGAGATTTAAATAAGACTCTAAATATACCATTATCTTTTTCTGAAAATGGTATGACTAAAGAAGAATTTGATGCTAATTTAGATTTTATAGCTGAGAATGCTTTAAAAGATGCATGTACAGGATCAAATCCAAGACCAATAAATTTAGATGAGATGAAAAAAGTATTAACATGTTCATTTACCGGTGAAAAAGTTAATTTCTAATATGAAATTAAATAATTATTGTAAAATTTTGTAAATGTACATTAGTTAATAATTAATAATGGACAGATAGTAATAGCATTGGTAAGTTATGCTCTTTACTATCTGTCTATTTTAATACAAAATTTTATTTGAAATTAATTTTAACGTTTTAATATACTTTAGATTTTTGTGGTAAAATAAAGATAGCACAAATATATTAGCATAATTAAAATTTAATGTGGGTACATAAGTAGAATAAAATAATAGAAAGATGTGGAGGTAAAAAAATGTATAAAATAGTTGGAAAGAAAGCATTAGCACCACAAATATTTTTAATGGATATAGCGGCGCCAAGAGTCGCTAAATCAGCACAACCTGGTCAGTTTATAATAATAAAAATGGATGAAAAAGGCGAGAGGATACCGTTAACAATAAGTGACTTTGATGCTGAAAGAGGTACAGTTACTATAGTTGTTCAAACTATAGGTTGTTCAACAAAAGAAA
>NZ_JAHLDM010000090.1:0-968 GCF_018861295.1 Clostridium estertheticum
TTTCTTTTGTTGAACAACCTATAGTTTGAACAACTATAGTAACTGTACCTCTTTCAGCATCAAAGTCACTTATTGTTAACGGTATCCTCTCACCTTTTTCATCCATTTTTATTATTATAAACTGACCAGGTTGTGCTGATCTTGCTACTCTTGGTGCTTCAATATCCATTAAAAATATTTGTGGTGCTAATGCTTTTTTTTCAACTATTTTATACATTTTTCTGCCTCCACATTTTTCTATGATTTTAGTCTATTATATATTCATATTAAAACATTAAAATAGACAGATAGTAAAGAGCATAAAAGACTAATGCTATTCACTACCTGTCTTTTTACTAGTTATTTAATTAATACACATTTATAAAAATTCTACAATCATTATTGAATTTTCATGATTTATCATATGTTAAAAATTAACTTTTTCGTTTGTAAATGCACAGATTAATATTTTTTTCATTTCTATTACATTTATTGGTCTTGGATTTGATCCTGTACATGCATCTTTTAAAGCATTCTCAGCTATAAAGTCTAAATTAGCATCAAACTCTTCTTTAGTCATACCATTTTCAGAAAAAGATAATGGTATATTTAGATCCTTATTTAAGTCCCTTATCATATCAGTTAATGAATTTATTAATTCATCATCTGTATTCCCGGGTAACTCTAATGTTCTAGCGATTGTAGCATATCTATCTCCACAAGATTTCTTATTAAAATCTATAACATGTGGAAGAAGTATTGCATTTGCTAAACCATGTTCAACATGAAATACACCACCTATTTTATGCGCCATACTATGAGATATTCCTAGTAATGCATTTGAAAATGCCATTCCAGCAAGGCATTGTGCCATATGCATCTCATTTCTTGCTTCTAAATTACCTTCAAATGATTTTACTAAATTCTCCTTAATCATAGTTATAGCTTGCATTGCAAGTGGATCTGAGAAATAAGAATGAAGTCCTGCA
>NZ_JAHLDM010000091.1:0-948 GCF_018861295.1 Clostridium estertheticum
CTTTTCAAAAGGTAAAGTTACCATAAAATTTCACTCCTTATGTATTACTTTTGTCTTTCTGTCGGTGCTATAAATGAAGTTTCAATATCTGCGCTAAAGTTTCCTTCATAACTTTTCTATCCACTATCTTGTCTATAAAACCCTTCTTAAGCAAAAATTCGGCCCTTTGGAACCCCTCAGGCAACTGTTGCTTTAATGTCTGCTCTATAACTCTTTTACCTGCGAAACCTATTAGTGCATTAGGCTCTGCGAGGATTATATCTCCAAGAGTTGCGAAACTTGCTGTAACTCCACCTGTGGTTGGGTCTGTAAGAACAGTTATATAAAGGTTACCGCTTTCATTATGTCTTGCAATAGCAGCACTTGTTTTAGCCATTTGCATTAGAGAAAATATACCCTCCTGCATCCTAGCTCCCCCTGAGGCTGTAAATATAATAATTGGTTTTTTACTCGCTGTTGCTTTTTCAATGATTCTCGTAATTTTCTCTCCAACTACAGATCCCATACTTCCCATCATAAAATTACTATCCATCACCGCAATTAGCGTATCTTGCCCGTTTATCTTTCCTTCTCCGATTATTACCGCTTCATTTAATAAAGTTTTATCACGTATAGTTTGAAGTTTCTCCGTATATCCCTTAAAATCTATAGGGTTATCTGATATCATAAATTCATCGTATTCTTTAAAAGTACCTTTATCTATAGTATAATCTATTCTTTCTCGACACCCTATTCTGAAATGAGTTCTACAATTGTCACAGGTCATTATGCTACTCTCCAAATCCTTTTTATAAAGAATTTTACCACAGGTTTCACATTTAAACCACATTCCTGAAGGGATATTAGGTTTTTTCTCACCATCTTCATTTTCTAAATTTTTAACCTCAATATATTTACTCTTTTTAAATATACGTTTAAACTCAAACATATAACTACCCCTTTCTAAAA
>NZ_JAHLDM010000092.1:0-884 GCF_018861295.1 Clostridium estertheticum
GGAATTAATGGTTTAAACGAGATCAATTTAATAAGTTATGAGGTAATAACGTATAAAGTAATGTATTTATACAATTTAGTAAACTTTAAAGGTAAAAATTTATATATATACAGTTCAGAAATGGAACTTCTAGATGGTATGATTTCTAACAAATATATATTAAGGGATAATAAGGGTATAAAAGTACGTAGAGATTACAATAACAAGGTAGTAGGAATTTCTCTTAAAGGAAATGTTTTAGATACAAAAAATGACACGGTTAAAATTAATTTAGAAATAGATGGAAATCAAGATATAGGTAAAGCAAGATGGTTTTCATATTCAACGGTTTATTCATCACCAGATGGTACAGGATGGTATTGTATGCCAGAGGTTGGAGATGTAATAAGACTATATTTTCCAGACAATGAAGAAAAAAATGCATATGCAATAAGCTCAGCAAATCTTAAATCAAGTGATAGTGAGAAGCGTAGTGATCCAGCAGTGAAAAGTATAGGAACAAAGTACGGAAAACAAGTGGTAATGAAACCAGGTGCTGTAGAAATTATAGGAAATGGAAATTTACTGATGAGATTAACAGATGATGGTGGAATAGAAATTAATAGTGATAAAAAAATAGTTTTGGATGCTAAAGAAGATATAGAAATAACCGGTGGCGGTAAGATATCGATTCAAGGTGGTAATGGGGTAGATTTAACTCAAGGTGGAGCAAAAATTAACATACAAGATAATGTAACTATGAGTGGTGGAAAGGTTAAGATTGAATAGGTACATGTCAAATGAGGAGGTGTACAAGCAAGCGTGATAATACAAGAAAATAAAGAGGAACTCTTAGCAGAATTTTATGAAAAGTATGTAGCTAATAGATGGATTAATGATTTCCT
>NZ_JAHLDM010000093.1:0-798 GCF_018861295.1 Clostridium estertheticum
ACTAATGGAAAAAATGTTTGAGCTTGAGAAATATGGTGCTGAAGTATCTATGATAGAAGACAAAGATATGTATGCTATGGGACCTATCACTGACCGTATGCTTCAAATCGAATTAGGTGGTGTTGCCGCTGCACCTACTTATAAGCCTTTACTAGATGCTTGCAAGGATAAAGATATTATAGTGGTACATGTTGCTTCTATAAATAAAGAAATTATTAATGCTTCTGAGAATTTAAAGGTTGCTGCTGTATTACGTGGTGGTTATGAAAACGCTGATGTAGAAGCTTTAACAAAACGTGGAATTAAGCTAATAAATGCACCATGGCGTAGTGCACATGCTGTTGCTGATTTTACTGTTGGTATGATGATTGCTGAAAATAAGAATATCGCTCGTAGCCATAAGTTAATTCATGATAGAAAATGGTGCAAAAATTATGTAAACCAAGAGTATATTCATGATATGCGTACTTGTACTGTAGGGATAATTGGATTTGGTTATATTGGTCGCCAAGTAGTTAAAAGATTAAGTGGTTTTGGTTCTAAGGTTATTATATATGATCCGTTTATGGATCCTAAGGTTATTGAAGAAGCTGGATGTACACCTGTAACATTTGAAGAACTATTAGCACAATCTGATTTTGTCACAGTACACATACGTCTTTCAGAAAAGACCACTAAGTTTATTGGGGAAAAAGAATTTTCTCAAATGAAATCTACTGCGTATTTAATAAATACTGCACGTGCTGGTATAGTTGATACAGATGCTCTTATTAATGCTTTACAAACAAAATCTATTGG
>NZ_JAHLDM010000094.1:0-789 GCF_018861295.1 Clostridium estertheticum
GAACCTGTACTTGCAACACCTTCAATAAATTGCTTCTGAAATATAATAAATATTATAAGCATTGGCCATATAGCTATCATTGAGCCTGCCATAAGTTGAGGAAAATTTGTTGAATATTGACCTTGTAATGATGCCATTCCAGCCGCTAGCGGCATCTTATCTAATGACATATTTACTATTAAAGGCCACATCAAATCCTTGTAAGCAAACACTGAAGTGAATATTCCAAGTGCTACTAGACCTGATCTAGTTAAAGGTAACATAACTTTCCAAAATACTTGCCATCTGTTACATCCATCTAATATTGCTGCTTCCTCTAGTTCCTTCGGAATTCCAATGAAAAATTGTCTAAGTAGAAAAGTACCAAAAGCGCTTATAATCCCGGGTATTACTAGAGCTGTAACAGTATTTAATAATCCAAGTTTTGAAATTATAGCATACTGTGGGATAATAAATATTTGTCCTGGTATCATCATTTGAATAAGTATTAACATAAAGAAAAAATTTTTTCCTGGAAATTCAATTCTGGCTAAAGCATAGGCTGCCATGGCACTAAAGAAAACTGAACCTATGACTCTAAAAAATATCATTAGCATTGTATTTATGTAAAATTTCGCAAATGGCAATTGATTCCATACGTCAACATAATTTCCCCATTTAAAACTTTTAGGCATAATAGTAACTGGTAATGACGTTGACTCTGTAAGTGTTTTTAACGAAGTTAGTATCATCCATATAAATGGAATTAGCATTGCAATCGCACCTATTATAAGAATTATGTGAACAATT
>NZ_JAHLDM010000095.1:0-778 GCF_018861295.1 Clostridium estertheticum
GTAAAATACTTGTACCTTACGTAGCGTAATCATTTATACTTCTTTTATAGAATATAAAATGAACTAATACAGGGGGTAAGTATGAATATTAAGTATATTGTTATCATTCAATGCGATATTGCACAAAGAAGATGCAGTGGATTTGCCTGCACAAATGATTTTTACAATAAGGATGGAGTTTTTAAAGATTATGATGATGCTACAAGATATATTTCTTTTACTTGTGGGGGATGTTGTGGAAAGGGAGTTGCTTCAAAATTAGAACATTTCTCTAAGAAGTTATATAAAAAAAATAATATTAGCAAAGATGAAGTTGTAGTTCACTTATCATCTTGCATGGTAACTGACAATTATCACTACGATAGGTGTCCTCACTTAGACTACATCAAGGGTATAGTTACAAAGAAAGGTTATAAAAATGTTGTTGATGGTTCTTTCATAAGTGATAATGCTAAAAGAAAAAGAGAAGAAGGTATTTACAACTCCTATGACTAAAAAAATATACCATTAACTTTGGAGGTTATCTTATGAATTTAGAAGAACAGAAACAATTTATTTTATCCGGTAAAATGTATAATTAAATAAATAATTTATGTCGTCTCAGTAGAAAACTGCGTCTTATAGATAGTACGAATACCTGCTTTAACTAAACATAAAACTCCACTGAAATATTCAATTTAATCAGAATATTTCAAAGGAGTTGTTCACTTTAGTTAATATACTATTTTATTAAACTTGCACCTAGTTCAAATGCTTTTTGACAATCTAAAGGAAATTG
>NZ_JAHLDM010000096.1:0-773 GCF_018861295.1 Clostridium estertheticum
TTCCTGATGCACTTTTGCTTTCCAGCATTCCTTCATCATTAAAACTATACTCATATAACATGTTTCCTGTGTATGCATTTTTTAGTGTTCCGTCTTCATTATAGTTATATCTTTGATCTATAATGTTTAAGATTTTTTGCTCTTTTGAAATTTCTTCTATTGTCTTTTTATGGTTTTTATAAGCTTTTACAGAAACTATATTTTTATCAATATTATAAACTCTATCAACAATATTTCCGCTTCTATCTAGCTGCTTACTTAAATTTCCTTCTTCATCGTAATAGAAATATTCACTATTTCCTTCTTGATCTTTTATCTCTGATACTTGTCCTAAACTATTGTAACTGTAAGTTATTGTTCCACCATTTGCATCAGTAGTTGTTATAATATTCCCTGCATAATCGTAGGTGTATTTTTCAGTTCCACCTTCTGGAGTTACTATTTGAGTTATTCTTCCCCAATCATCTAACATGTAGCTTGTTTGGTTTCCGTTACCCTCAGTGATTCCAGTTATGTTTCCCCTAGCGTCGTATTTATAACTTTGAGCTTTTTTATTTTCTTTTCTGGAGTTTGGAGTTACTATATCCTTAATTTGACCAAGCAAGGTGTAGGTATATTCAACCTTATTGTTTTCACCATCTATCGAGGTTTCCATATTTCCCTTTGGATCATAGGTATTTCTCGTTACTGTTTCTCCAAGGGCATTTTTAACCTGGATTACTTGACCTTTTAGGTTGTAAACATAGGTTGTTCCTAAGCCATCATCTGTAGAT
>NZ_JAHLDM010000097.1:0-753 GCF_018861295.1 Clostridium estertheticum
TATTTCAAAGGAGTTGTTCACTTTAGTTAATATACTATTTTATTAAACTTGCACCTAGTTCAAATGCTTTTTGACAATCTAAAGGAAATTGAATTTTTCTATGTGCTGCTTTTGCTTCTTCAGAAAAGGCATTAGATTTATATTTTGAGTAATCATCAAATTGGTAAGTATTATTTGAATACATAACTAATGGTTTTGTAAATATATGCTCAATAGTAGATTCAATGAGATCGAAGGTTTTTAAATAACCAAGTTTATTCATTATTTCTTCTGGAGCATTCATTGTATAAATGAATGCTGTTGGCATATTCCTTGGCGAAATTGTAGAATAGTTCTCATCATAAACCAAATAAGGAAATATTAGTCTTTCTAAAAATGATTGTAATTGACCTGTTATAGTACCCAAATATATTGGAGAACCAAAAATAAGCCCATCAGCTTGAGATATCTTTTCTAAAACTTCGTAAATATCGTCTTTTATAGCACATTTCCCATAACTTTTACCTCCAAGTCTTTTGCAAGCAAAGCAACTTTTACACCCAGTATAGTTTAAATCATATAAATTAATTATTTCAGTTTCAATTTCCTTATCTTTTGCAGCTTCTTTTACTCCATCTAAAGCTTTTTGAAGTAATGTAGCCGTATTTTTATTTTTTCTTGGGCTTCCGTTAATAGCATAAACTTTCATAGTAACACTCCTTGTATTTCTTTATATTTTTTTCACTTATTTTGTATGCTATAATTATATATCAT
>NZ_JAHLDM010000098.1:0-753 GCF_018861295.1 Clostridium estertheticum
ATGATATATAATTATAGCATACAAAATAAGTGAAAAAAATATAAAGAAATACAAGGAGTGTTACTATGAAAGTTTATGCTATTAACGGAAGTCCAAGAAAAAATAATAATACGGCTACATTGCTTCAAAAAGCTTTAGATGGGGTAAAAGAAGCTGCAAAAGATAAGGAAATTGAAACTGAAATCATTAATTTATATGATTTAAACTATACTGGATGTAAAAGCTGTTTTGCCTGTAAAAGACTTGGCGGTGCAAGTTATGGAAAATGCGCCATAAAAGATGATATTTATGAAGTTTTAGAAAAACTATCTCAAGCTGATGGGATTATCTTTGGTTCTCCAATATATTTAAGCAATATAACAGGTCAATTACAGTCATTTTTAGAAAGACTATTATTTCCCTATTTAGTTTATGATGAGAACTATTCTACAATTGCACAAAAGAAGATGCCAACAGCATTCATCTATACAATGAATGCTCAAGAGGAACTCATGGATAAAATTGGATATCCGTCAACTTTTAATAAAATTGAATCTAGCCTTGAACGTATACTTACAAAACCACTAGTTATGTATTCAAATAATACTTACCAATTTGATGATTACTCAAAATATAAATCCAATGCCTTTTCTGAAAAAGAAAAAGCAGAACATAGAAGAACACAATTTCCTTTAGATTGTCAAAAAGCATTTGAACTAGGTGCAAGTTTAATAAAATAGTATATTAACTAAAGTGAACAACTCCTTTGAAATA
>NZ_JAHLDM010000099.1:0-751 GCF_018861295.1 Clostridium estertheticum
TGCCAAAGCTTGCTCAATATGAAATAACATTACTTGATTGGATGGAAGAACATAAAGGTTCAAGAAAATATGTTGTTTTTGCAAATAAATGTTGGCCATCATTCCAAACACAATTTGGATTTGTACCTTGTTATGTAAATAGTAGGTTAACTGCAATGGGAATCCCTGTATCATGTGAAGTTGATATTTATGGTGCATTAAGTGAATATATAGGAACTTGCATAAGCCAAGATGTTGTAACATTACTTGATATTAATAATACAGTACCAAATGATATGTATGAATCAGAAATTAAAGGAAAATTTGATTATACATTAAAGGACACATTTATGGGATTCCATTGTGGTAACACAGCAGCCTGTAAATTAACAAGTGGTACTATGAAATTCCAAAAAATTATGGCAAGATCCCTAGAACCTAATGTAGAACCAAACATAACTCGCGGAACACTTGAAGGAGATATTGTTCCAGGCGAAATAACATTCTTCCGTTTACAAAGCAATGCAGAAGCAGAATTAACAGCATATGTAGCAGAAGGTGAAGTACTACCAGTTTCAACTCGCTCATTTGGATCTATTGGTGTTTTTGCAATCCCTGAGATGGCAAGATTCTATCGCAATGTGTTAATCGAAAAGAGATATCCACATCATGGCGCAGTTGCATTTGGCCATTATGGAAAAGCAATGTACAATTTATTTAGATACTTAGGTGTCAAAGAATTATCATTTAATCAACCAAAAGGAATGCTTTA
>NZ_JAHLDM010000100.1:0-725 GCF_018861295.1 Clostridium estertheticum
GTTCCCATACCGAACACGAAGGTTAAGCTTCAATGCGCCGATGGTACTGCAGGGGTGACCTTGTGGAAGAGTAGGTTGTCGCCAGGTTACAAAAAACTACTAAGTTATACTTAGTAGTTTTATTTTGCGTTAATATAACTTGTTATTGAAACTACCTCAACGCCGTTAATATTAATTTGAGGGATATATTAAAAATCAAAATCTTAAACAATTATAGTACCTACTGTATCAATTAATCATCCGTCACTTATGTATTAGTCCAAATTAGTAAGTTGTTGATTGAAATTTGAGAAAATTACTGAATAAAATAAAACAAAAATATGATAATTACCATCATATCTGAAGTATTTTGAACATTCTGGCACCTATCAGAGTATAAATTTAAGAAAATATATTGCTATTATTAATACTACAATACTGTAATATTGTATATACTTATCCATGTGTATCATAACGCTAAACATTGAATTATATAGATATATATGTAGAAATATGGAGTTAATCTTCTTAGACTGTATTTATGGTAAAATTGTAATGTGTTTTATATGATAGAATACTCCTTGTCGTCACATACGAGTGACACACTAAACTAACTAACAATTACAATTTAATAAGTTGGGATGAAAATTTATTTTAAAGAAGTAGTTGACAAAACAAGAAAAACCTAGTATTATAGTAGAAGTCGTCACATGATGACAAAGCAAATTGGTCTTTGAAAATTAAAC
>NZ_JAHLDM010000101.1:0-697 GCF_018861295.1 Clostridium estertheticum
AATGAATAGATTTACTTTACCAAGAGATATTTATTTTGGAGAAAATTCTTTAGAGGTGTTAAAAACCATAAAAGGTAAAAAAGCAGTAATAGTTACTGGTGGAAGTTCTATGAAAAAATTTGGATTTTTAGATAAGGTTGAAGCTTATTTAAATGAAGCTGGAATTGAAGTTAAACATATTACTGGAGTGGAACCAGATCCTTCAGTAGATACAGTTATGAACGGCGCAGCAGTTATGAGAGAATTTGAGCCAGACTTAATAATTTCAATCGGTGGGGGTTCACCAATTGATGCAGCAAAAGCTATGTGGATTTTCTATGAATATCCAGAATTCACTTTTAAGCAAGCTGTTATACCATTTGGTATTCCAGACTTAAGACAAAAGGCTAAATTTATAGCTATACCATCAACTAGTGGAACAGCATCAGAAGTTACAGCATTTTCAGTAATTACTGACTATAAAGCGAAAATAAAATATCCTTTAGCAGATTTCAACTTAACTCCTGATGTAGCTATAATTGATCCATCACTGGCTCAAACAATGCCAGCAAAATTAACAGCACACACAGGTATGGATGCATTAACTCATGCACTTGAGGCTTATGTTGCAGGACTTCATTCTTATTTCTCAGATCCACTTGCAATGCAAGCTATAACTATGATTAAGGAGAATTTAGTAAAATCATTTGAAGGTAAT
>NZ_JAHLDM010000102.1:0-610 GCF_018861295.1 Clostridium estertheticum
CTTCTGATTCTTTAATTAATTCACCTTTCTTACTTAACATTGTAGCAACGAAATATGTTACTATTAATCCTACTATTGCAGGTATAAAACCATTAATCATTACTTGTGCTAGATCTAAATTAAAACCCTTTGCTACTGCTATAGTATTGGGATTAGGAGAAATTATGTTTCCAGCCTTACCTCCACCTACCATCGCTAAAAGTATTGAAGATTTAGTAAGTCCAACTTTTTTACCTACGGACAATGCTATTGGAGCAACTATAATAACTGAAACTGCAATAAATACACCTACAGCAGTTATAACCATAGTTGCAATGGCTATTGCTAAAAGAGCCTTTTTTTCACCCAGCTTTTCCACTATAGTTTCTGCAATTCTCTCTGCTGCACCAGACTCAATTAGAATACCTGCGAGTATTCCTGCTGCGAGCACCCTAACCACTGCCCCCATTACACTGCTGGTACCATCAATAACAATTTGTGTGGTTTGAGCTAAACTAGCACCGCCAACTAATCCGCCTATAATAGCACCTCCAAAAAGTGCGTATACAGGACTTACCTTTCTAAATATTAAAACTATAGCAACTATTAAACCAAATATTGCTCCACTCCA
>NZ_JAHLDM010000103.1:0-566 GCF_018861295.1 Clostridium estertheticum
TCTTCTTCTTTATAATCAATAGTTAACACCTTTTGTGCATGAATTGCTTTTGAAATAGCAATTTCAACGTCTTCGAACACTCCTAAATATAAATTATCATTGTTAGCTTGCTTACATTTGGTACCCTCAACATTTGATATTACATTTAAATCTTCTGTTTTTGCTGATACTAATACATCTTTGCTCATACTTTTCCTCCTCTTATTATAAAATTTAATTAAAATTAAAAACGTAATTCATTTTATGATAAACATGTTAGAATGAATAAGATTTTTTATATTCTATAAATAGAATAGTATCACCAATTTAGCTAAAAATACTAAAAAATACAATAAATGTAACATGATGACATTAAAACGTTAACAAATTACATATATGTTAGGTATTTTTATCCTATAATCTGTAAAGAGGAATTATAGTGTGATTTTTCTGAATCTTTAGATATTATTTTAAAAAAACAATACCTCTTTGTATAATAAAATGTACCCTATAGAGTAGACGATTTAAAAAAACCTACGCTATAGGGTTTTTCTATGTATAATTAAATATAAGAATAGAGGTGGATA
>NZ_JAHLDM010000104.1:0-564 GCF_018861295.1 Clostridium estertheticum
CAGATATTGAAACTTCATTTATAGCACCGACAGAAAGACAAAAGTAATACATAAGGAGTGAAATTTTATGGTAACTTTACCTTTTGAAAAGAACATGTATGAACTTAAAAGTAAAATAGATGAGCTAAAAAATTTAGCAAAAGATCAAAATATGGATTTAGATAAAGAGATAAGACAGATGGAAATAAAGCTCTATAATATGCAAAAGGAAGCCTATAAAAATTTAACTGCTTGGGATAAAGTAAGTATTGCAAGGCTAGTGGAACGTCCGACTGCTCTTGATTATATAAACAAAATTTTTGATTCATTTATTGAGTTACATGGCGATAGATATTATGGAGACGATGCTTCAATTGTTGGTGGAATCGCAGAGTTTAATGGTATACCTGTAACTGTTATAGCGCAGCAAAAAGGAAATAACACAAAAGAAAATATAAAGAGAAATTTTGGGATGCCAAATCCTGAAGGATATAGAAAAGCTTTAAGACTTATGAAACAGGCAGAAAAATTTAAAAGACCTGTTATTTGTTTTGTTGATACTCCAGGGGCATATTGTGGATTAGG
>NZ_JAHLDM010000105.1:0-563 GCF_018861295.1 Clostridium estertheticum
GCTGGCAATACAAAGTATAACGTTGGTTATGGTGATAAACCATGTATAACTTCTGAAGGTGGATATTCCTGGAGTAATGGGATACAAGATGAGGCTTATCATGTATATAAATGGAGAAATCATGAAAATGATAGACTAAGCAAGGTATTAAAAGACAATAATATAAACCTTTCTCATGATGAAAAAATATCTATAAGTGTAGATAGGGATTTAAACATATCGGTTTCAGGGCTTAATGATAGTCAAAAAGAAAAATCAATTGAAGATACTTTAAATAACCACAGTGTTTCAGGCAGAAAGTATGCTTGGGCATTATTGGAACAAGTAAATGGTGCAAAAAGATTTAATGGACTTGAAGATCCACTAGAAGAAGTAAAATATATTCTTTATGATCAAGTAAAGAATAAATCTGGAGTGGACATAAATGATTTAAAGCTTGATAAAAATGGTGAAATTATTGGAGGTAATGAAGAATTTCAAAAACTTATTAATGGTTCAGGGTTTATAGGCTTACAATCAACAAAATCATTTGTATCTGATTTAAAGAAGTTACTAACTTATGG
>NZ_JAHLDM010000106.1:0-546 GCF_018861295.1 Clostridium estertheticum
AGAGGTGTAAGCATGGTAACATGTTCAGCTGACTAATACTAATAAGTCGAGGGCTTGACCAAGATAAAACAAGTAACAATTAATATTAATAATGCGATAATACTGTGCAATTTTCAGAGAATATTTATATTCTCATCTGGTGATTATGGCATGAAGGTAACACCCGTTTCCATACCGAACACGAAGGTTAAGCTTCAATGCGCCGATGGTACTGCAGGGGTGACTTTGTGGAAGAGTAGGTTGTCGCCAGGTAACCATGGATCTTTAGCTCAGTTGGTTAGAGCTACCGGCTCATAACCGGTCGGTCTGGGGTTCGAGTCCCTGAAGGTCCACCAAATAACAGTTCAATTGAAACTGTTATTTTTATCTTATAATATATTGAATAGTTAACGTCTCAAAATTTAAAAAATATATTAAAATATTTTTTAAAAGCAGTTGACAAAACAAGAAATGTTTAGTATTATAGTAGAAGTCGTCACATGATGACAAAGTAAATTGGTCTTTGAAAATTAAACAGAGAAATAGGTAAAGAAATGAAATAATATT
>NZ_JAHLDM010000107.1:0-529 GCF_018861295.1 Clostridium estertheticum
TATTTTATGTAAATCCAGCATACACTAGCCAAATGGGTAAAATAAAATATATGAAAGCTAAAGGAATATCTATTCATGTATCCGCGGCATTCTGTATAGCTCGTAAAGCTCTTGGGTACAAAGAGAAAATACCTTTGATATATAGAACATTTACAAACAATTGGAGGGTACTGTCCAAAGAGTTAAAGACACTTAAAATACAGTATTTATATAAAATTTCAAGCACCTTCGGATACTCGAATTTAAAAGCTTTTGTAAAAGATACTATAGCAAGCAATTATGTTATCTTCAAAGAAAAGCCTATTGTAAAGTTTAGTTTTAATTAAATTATTTAGATAAATTGCTTTAATATAAAAATAAAAAATTGCTTTATAGCTTATAGTTACCCTAGAATCTAAGGTTGCTACGCAGTGAAGGCACTTACGTAATAGGGGTGCATTAATTATGAGCTACTCATGAAATAATTATACTTGTAGCTTATTATAAAAAATTAGCTTGTTTAGAATACTAAACAAGCTCTATGTTACAA
>NZ_JAHLDM010000108.1:0-515 GCF_018861295.1 Clostridium estertheticum
CAGATGAGGCTATATGTATTGGACCTGCTAAATCTAAGGATAGTTATCTAAATATGCAAAATATATTAAGTGCTACAGTTCTTACAGGTGCAGAGGCAATCCATCCTGGTTATGGATTTTTATCTGAAAATAGTAAGTTCGCACAAATGTGTGAGGAATGTAATATAAAATATATAGGCCCTAATTCACAAAATATTGATAATATGGGCAACAAATTAAAGGCAAGAGAAATTATGATAAAAGCCGGAGTACCTGTTGTTCCTGGATCAGATGGAGAAATTGCCTCTGAAACAGATGCTTTAGCATCAGCTGAGGAAATAGGATACCCTGTAATGATCAAGGCTTCAGCAGGAGGCGGGGGACGAGGTATAAGAGTTGTTAGCAAAGTAGAAGATCTAGCAACTGCATTTAATACTGCAAAAACCGAGGCGGAAACTAATTTTGGTGATGGAACAATGTATATGGAAAAATTTATAGAAGAACCAAGGCATATAGAGTTTCAAATACTCGCAGAT
>NZ_JAHLDM010000109.1:0-507 GCF_018861295.1 Clostridium estertheticum
AATGCCGCGGATACATGAATAGATATTCCTTTAGCTTTCATATATTTTATTTTACCCATTTGGCTAGTGTATGCTGGATTTACATAAAATAAGGCTAAATTTTCTTTAAAAGCCCTGGAACTGATTGCTTCAATGATTTTTTTATGAGCGAACATACTGATTTTCATATTTCGTTTAGTATTCCCATAAGTTAGTTTAGATTTACTGATGTTTTTAATATCCTCACCAGCAAGTGGTTTATTTTTATCCCTGGCTATTTGAACAAGCCCTAAGGCACTCTTTTCTAAATTTTTTGAAATTTGCCCTGAAGTTTTATTTGCTATATTAAAATGTATAGTGCCAAAGTCTAATAGGTTGCCGATGCAATCAGTTTCACTCCATGCAATATGGTCATAGTTTATATCATAGCCTACAACTCCATTTGCCTTAGAATAATTAATTTGACTTTCATCTTTAAATAGTTTATAAGATGGCTTAAACAAAAAGTAATCTCCTTTGTCTTCAATT